>CBDHFQ010000044.1:0-73560 GCA_965262565.1 Bacteroidia bacterium | reverse complement strand
AAGTGAAAAATTTCATCATCGTTTGCAGCATTTTCCTATGTGTTATGCTGCAAACGTTTCCTGTATCTGGCCAATTGAGTCGCTTTGTATTCAGCCACGGACAAATGGGGACGGAATTTCGAATCGTCATGTTCGATGAGGATTCTCTTCATGCTTCTAACCGCTGCCAAAAAAGCATTTGACAGAGTAGACGAACTGAATCACATTTTAAGCGACTACGATCCCGAAAGTGAATTAAATGCGTTATCTGCATCTGCTGGAAAAGATTCTCTCGTAAAAGTAAGTCAGGATTTATGGAAGGTATTATACAAAGCAAAGGAGATTTCACAACTAAGTGATGGGGCGTTTGATGTTACAGTGGGTCAGATGGTTAGATTATGGCGCAGGGCCAGACAAAAAGAAGAGTTTCCTTCCGAAGATCGACTAAATGAAGCTAGAGAATCTACTGGATATACTTTTATTGAATTTGACGAAGACCAACAATCAGTAAAGCTTACTCAAGATGGAATGCGCCTGGATCTGGGAGGAATAGCCAAAGGATATGCGGCTCATGAGGCCTATAAAATATTACTCGATGAAGGAATTTCCCAGGCACTGATAGATGCCGGAGGAGATATTGTACTTGGGAAAGCTCCTCCAGAAGCTTCTGGCTGGAAAGTAGAACTTGAATTATTGAGTAATTCCGGGGAACTTCAAAAAACACAAATACTACTTAGTGATGCCGCTATAGCTACTTCTGGAGATACATATAGGTACGTGGAACTAGATGGCAAACGATATTCTCATATAGTTGATCCACATACGGGAATAGGTATGACTGATAGAAGAAAAGTTACTGTGATAGCCCCCAGTGGCATGGAAGCAGATGCAATGGCTTCTGCCCTAAGTGTTATGGATGTAGATCAGGGACTTCGCTGGATCAATGAACACAAAGGATTTGAAGCCCTGATCATAAAAGCTGATCATGATTTATTGGTACAATTCCGATCCATGAATTTACTCGATTTTATTCCACCAAAATAAACCCAAGAAAAATGAACAGAAGAATATTTGTTAAACAAAGTCTGGCAGCTGGTGCTGGTGTGGCAGCTGCCACGATTACTCAGGCACATCCGCAAGCATCCAAGAGTACTAATCCTCAAAAATTTGGGATGAAATACGCTCCTCATATAGGAATGTTTAAACACAATGCTGGAGATGATCCCATCGATCAATTGAAATTCATGGCGGATCAGGGCTTTACAGCCTTTGAAGATAATTCTATGGCGAGCAGAGAAGTCGAGCTACAGGAAAAGATGGGAAAAACCCTGGAGGAACTTGGAATGACCATGGGAGTATTTGTTGCACATAAAATTTATTGGCAGGAGCCTACTTTAACAAAAGGAGATGAAGATTCGAGAAATGAGTTTCTGGGTCATATAAAAAATGCTGTGGAAGTAGCTAAGAGAGTAAATGCTACCTGGATGACAGTAGTTCCCGGCTATGTAGATCTCCGTCAAGATATGGGATACCAAACAACCCATGTAGTTGAATCTCTGAAACGAGCGTCAGAAATTTTGGAGCCACACAATCTGGTCATGGTATTAGAACCTTTAAATTTCAGAAACCATCCAGGTTTATTTTTGAGTAAAGTGTCCCAGGGCTATGAGATATGCAAAGCGGTCAATTCTCCTGCTTGTAAAATTCTGGACGACTTATATCATCAGCAAATCACTGAGGGCAATCTCATTCCCAATATAGATGCAGCTTATGATGAAATAGCCTATTTTCAAATCGGGGATAATCCGGGAAGAAAAGAACCTACTACCGGAGAGATCAACTATAAAAATGTGTTTAAGCATATTCACGAAAAAGGATTTACAGGAGTACTAGGAATGGAGCACGGTAACTTCCATGAAGGAAAAGAAGGGGAAATGGCCCTGATTGAAGCGTATAGAGAAGTTGATAGTTTTGCCAAATCCTAACCCGGATCTTTTAGAATTAATATTGAAGAACGCTGGAAATATGAAAGCATGACCAGATTTGTAGAAGAGTCATGCTTTCTTTATGTTATTTTGACTTATTTTTGTTGCTATGAATTATTGGTATGTTAGTTAATATCCATGCATTTACCTCTTACATCTACCTTTCGAGGGGGTTTATTCATATTAATAACCCTTAGTTCCTCCATCTATTCCTGCACTCAGGAAAAAACATCCGCAGAAAAAGAAAAAGCAAACATATCTGTTATAGATACCAGCTTGATGAGATTTGAAGAAACCATCCAACGCTTTGAAGTCATGGATAGAGATAGCTTCCCTCCTAAAAACGCCATGTTATTCGTGGGAAGTTCGAGCTTTCGGTATTGGGATAGCTTAGCGAAGGATTTTGATCCACATGTAGTCATCAATAGAGGGTTTGGAGGATCTACGATGGCTGAATTGAATTATTATGCAGATAGAATTGTTTTCCCATATGAACCCAGTAAAATTTTTATTTATGAAGGAGACAATGACATTGTAGAAGATTCAGTATCGCCCTCATTAGTAAAAGAACAGCTAATTGAATTTGTAGAAAAGGCAACACACCTCCTGCCAGAAACCGATCTTTATTTCGTCTCTATCAAACCCTCTCCTTCCCGAAAACACCTATTAACAAAAGCGATGAACACAAATGAGCTGATCCAGAATTATGCTGCTTCTGAACCCAAACTTCACTATATAGATATTTTTGGGCCAATGATGAAAGACTCAAATAATATCAATTGGGAACTGTTTAAAGAGGATAGCCTACATATGAATCGGGAGGGATATGTTCTCTGGGCTGAAGTCATAAATGATGTCCTGACAACTAACAATGAATAAGATAACTACGCAAAGAGCTGGCGGGTGTGAAATTAAATTGTTAAATTAACAATAACGCATTCATACTACTAATACTCGCCAACATGGATATCCCCCCAATTCACAATCGTCCCAACGGATGGGAAAAGGTTTATCAATTTTTTGATAATTTATTTCGTCCATTAGAATGGATAGGACATCATATCATTCTCAGGCCTTTTAGTTGGTTTTTGGAAAAACTGGACCCATTGAGCTATAAATTGGAAGGAACGCTACTCAAAAAAATTCTCCAGCTTACCATATTTCCTTTATTCATTGTCCTCACGCTTGTCGTAGGATTCAAATTGGTGGAAAATGGATTTACCTTTCGCAGTTTTCTAGGGACCATCGTTATGTTTATCGTATTGGGATTTATTTTTGCTCCTTTAGAAAGGATTATTCCTTTCAGTCGTAAATGGTTGGGGGATAAAGATACTCCTACCGATATTATGATGTTTTTCGGTGGAAAATTGTGGAACGATTATCTGAATAAGCCCTTAAGATTAGCTACTATCGCATTGGTGGTTCAGGAAATTTCTCCCGCTATAGGACAATCTATTTGGCCCAGCTATCTACCCCCGGTACTACAGGTCTTTTTACTTCTTTCTGTGAAGGATTTTTTTCGCTATTGGTACCATCGATGGATGCATGAAAATGAATTTATGTGGCGCTGGCACGCAGTTCATCATTCCTCTGAACGCTTATACTGGTTTAATGGAACAAGATCGCATCCCTTAGAAGGATTGGTATCGAGTTTCCTTTGGGGAATTCCACTAGCCTTTATTCAGGCTCCGGTAGAAATTGTGTTTGTAACCGGATTACTGGGGAGAACGATAGGTAGATTTCAGCATACCAATATGGATCTCATCCTTGGCCCATTTGATTATATCTTCTCTTCTCCCAAAAATCACCGTTATCACCATTCAAAAAAGATAGAAGAGGGGAATTCTAATTATGGGGGAGATGTTATTTTTTGGGATATCCTCTTTGGTACGTTTCATTTGCCCAAAGGAGAACAACCCAGTGATGATATTGGAATAGGAGATATGCCTAATTATCCTCAAACTTTTGTAGGATTGATGTTGGCTCCCTTTACATATGGAAAATTAAAAAAAGAAGCCCAGCAATTACAAAAGGGGGAGGTTGTAGAAGAAGCTCCGGTTTCTCCAGGTACAACTTAAAGTATTTACAAATTGCATGGATTCTTATTGCCATCTTTTCTTTCGTAGCATTTATGCCAAAGCTTAGAAGAGGAATGTATGAAGAGAATACATAACCTATTGCGATAATAACTTTAATGGATTACTAATAATTTACTTAATGGATCATACTTCAGAACCTCAACACACGCCTTTTACTCCTAACGATTTTTGGAATGAACGATATGATGAGCCTTTTTTTATTTACGGATCGGCTCCCAATGTATTTTTGAAGTCTACCATAGATACGTTGGCGCCTGGAAAGGCACTGTTTCCAGCCGAAGGAGAAGGTAGAAATGCGGTATATGCAGCAAGCCTGGGGTGGAAGGTAGATGCGTTGGATTTTAGTGAACAAGCAAGAACCAAAGCATTGGAATATGCAGCAACTCAAAAGGTGAAAATTAATTATCAACTCGCTGATATTTATAATTTTACATCTGAAGCTACTTATGATTTGATTGCTTTTATCTTTGTTCCTTTTCCTCCTAAAAATCGAAAAGAGTTATACCAACAATATATCTCTCTACTCAATCCTGGCGGAAGAATTATCCTGGAGTTTTTCAATAAAAAACAATTGGGAAATCCATCTGGAGGACCTAAGGATATTGATTGGTTACTGAGTAAGGAAGAATTGGAAGATATTTTTCTACCACTGGATATTGTTTATTTGGAGGAGCTGACATACCAATTAGACGAAGGTCCTTATCATCAAGGCAAAGCTGATACTGTCAGGATGATTGCAGTAAACCACTGAAAGTGGATTACATAAATATAGCACAGAGGATAAGACCTGAATTAAAAAAGAGCAGGATTTTGTTTCAATAGGAAAAATTCTTATTCATCTGAAAAGGATATTCACTCGAAAGTTTGTGCGAAAATGGATTATTTCTAACAATTGCCATTAATATTGATAAAAAATTGTCGATTTGGAATATATTTGTCTATTTACTCTTAACGATCACATAACACCCAAATTAACAGGGAGTAGTAGCCTATTGAAAGAATGACAGAAATCACGATTGCTCAACACGTTACCAGATGGAAATTTGCTCATACCTCAGGAAAAGAATTGGAAGAACATAGAGAACACCTTTCAGAATTGATCACCAATTGGTGGATTGCCTTTTCGACTCACAGAAATGAAATTATTGGGGTCATCGATAAAAGTTGTGACTTTGATATAACTCATTTTATGTCTACCTCATTACAATTGATTCATCCCTATCTTTGTTGGGAATTTGGGCCTGCCATAGAAAAAGAAGGGTACCGTCTGGTCATCACACCAGAACACAGAAAGGATTTAAGGCCATTAGTAGAAGAGATATTGAGGAGAGCCCCAGCTTATGATGATTGGGAATTCTACACCTACCGATTACCTGAAACCTATGATCAGGTGGAAAAAACGGTCAGAATTCGTACAGGCGGCTCATTTGAAGACATGACCTTTTCAGGCGTTGTGAATCAGTATAATGAAGTGGATTTGACTTTTTATACGCATAGATGTATTGATGAAGAGGCTCAAAACCAGTGCTTGAATGATGCTTATGTGGGAATAGAAACCCTGCTAGGAGAAGCAAAAGTTGATGTATGGGTAGGGGAGTTGTTTGTTGAGGCCCAGGCTAAAGAGGATATACAAGTATTACCGGTATCACAGTTGAACGATTGGTTTGAGAATACTCTTCAGGATGTCATAAAAAGTCTGCCTGATACCCCCTATTTTACGTTTACAAATACGTCTAAGTGGTATTTATATGAATTAGATCCCTCTCAAGAATTCGACTACTATCACCAATCAGATTTATTTGTGGCTCTTTCCATGAATAATATGCTTTGGCAAAATGCCCACAGTGATTTCCATTTTTATTCCCAAAGATTTTCCAAACTAGGCGAAACCTTCTGCTATTTGAAGTTAGATGGAGATCATCGCCCTGATGAAGAACGCTTCGAAGAAAAAAAGATATTGGAGGATATATTGGATCAAGTATTAACAACCCATGAACTCGGAGCAGTTATTGGAGGAGGTTCTGGACTAACATATTCCTATATAGATTTTGCTTTAACAGATGTAGAGCAAGCGGTGGAATTAATAAAGTATGAATTGAGAAAGCGAATGATCCATAAAAGATCGTGGATCTTATTTTTCGATGCTGATTTACAAAATGAATGGATAGGTATTTGGGATGATTCTCCTGCGCCACTTTTGAGATGCTATGAAGAGGGATAGCGTTTGCTTATTGGCCCACATCTTCTACTTTCTAATTTTAAGGATATGAACCTGTAAGGAGGATATTCGAAACATATTTTTACTATTTTGATGGTAAAAGTAATTTATGCCTACATCTTTTGAAGCACGCTTATCAGGAGGTCATCATAACTCCCTCGGAAACACAGTAGAGGTGGTGGAAGACGTGTTGGCTGATCCTTCCCTTTTTGATGAGTTGTTCCAATGTTACTACAGTAAAGATGAATTGGTGAGATTAAGGGTTTCCAGTGCGATGAAGCGAATATGTAAAGCTCAAAAATCAATACTTCTTCCTTATCTGGATATATTTCTTACAGATATTGCCAAAATTAATCAAGCTTCTACCCAATGGACACTTTCTCAGCTTTTTTTATCCTTGGAAAAAGAGATGACCAATGAACAAATTCAACAAGCCAAGGAAATCATGAAACGCAATTTGGCTGAGCATCAGGATTGGATCGTACTAAATACTACCATGGAAACATTAGCGAAATGGTCAACAAAGGATGAAGCTTTGAAGGAGTGGTTGATTCCTCATTTAACGCATCTCACCAAAGAAAATAGGAAATCAGTAGCAAAAAGAGCCCAAAAATATTTAGTACAACTGAATAAATGAGTATGTTAAATAATAAAGATTTCATAGAGGTTACCAATAAGGATATCTATAATTATTGAGTATACATCTAGATAAATAAATTGAACTGATGCATCGAAGAATTTTTACGAATAAGCTTCTTAAGGCTATTAGCAGTTTTGCTCTGATTGAGTCTCTATACACTTTTGATGCGATATCAACTCATGTAAAACCTATTACTGATCATTGGGCCATTCGCTTGAACGAGTACTGTTCCGATTTAAAAAAGTCTACTATTAATCCAGTAGAATGGCAAATTCATGTAGAATCCCTTTTTAATAAAATTGAGCTAAATGAATTATTGAAATTCATAGATTTTCATCAATTAGTAAAAGGATTTGAATATCCCGACTTGGGTGTAAATACCAAATATGTTAAATTTCCAATATTAGAAGGTTTACCTGAAAATACGATTTTCTTCAAAAAAATATTTGGAATGAAGAAAGGGCGATCAATTATTCCTCATGGTCATTCCAATATGAGTTCTGCCCATCTACTTCTTACTGGAGAAATGCACCTAAGGCACTACGAAAAAATAGATCAAACCTCAGATCATTTAATTATTCATCCTACAGTAGATCGAGTGATGCAATTAGGAGATTATTCATCTATTTCTGATGAGAAGGATAACATACATTGGTTTATAGCCAATTCTGAAACAGCCTTTACCTTTGATATCATTATGTTGGATTTGAAGGGAAAGCCTTATGATATTCACAATATTGATATATTGGAGAAGGAAAATTTGAGTGATGGAAATTTCAGAGTACCTATATTAGATGTGGAAACGGCGCTCAAGAAATATGGAAAAACTGATCATCATTAAGTTATGAACCTAATCAATGTATATAAATGGCAGAAATACAAGAATTAATCTCTCATGCAGCTACAGTCTTAGGAGTAAAAGACATGAAGAAAGCGATAGATTTTTATAAAGATCAATTGGGATTCGAACTTACCTTCTTTTGGGGAGAGCCTATAGATTATGCGGTAGTAAAAGCAAATGAAACTGTGAGTATTCATTTAACTAAAACGGATGAAAGCCCAACGGTAGAACATTCCCCAACCAAAGTGTATATTTTCGTTCATGATATTGATAAATTATACAAGATATATCAAGATCGTCAGCTCCCTATATCGCATCCAATAGCTAATAGGGATTATGGTATGAGAGATTTTGATATCATAGATTTGGATGGCCATAGAATAGCCTTTGGTCAGGGCATCGAGCAAGCTAAATGAATGGAAGAATATTGACGGAAATAAGGTATGATTATTCCATTAACGATAAATGCAGCAACTACCCAATTAGAACAAATGGCTCAGTATTTACGCATTGAGCCAATAAATAATCGAATCAATATCCCTTCAACCTTCGGAACGGGTTTTATCCAATATTACGAACTACCATACCAGATTCAGCTACATCATTATCAATATTGTCTACATACAGGCATAGAAGTAAGAGGTGAAAATAGGGTAGAAGATGGGCTGTATATGATCAACATAAATCTCTCCCATAGGATTTTACATAAAAGCGTGGGAAATGGTCCTGTTTCATTGAGTAAATCAGGGAAAAGTGGAGTCCTTTTTTACTCACCTGGACTTCACAGCCAAGGGAAGAATGAACTTAATGTAGCTTATGAGGTGGTCTTCTTTAGTTTTCCCTACCATACCTACCAATCCATCAAATCTACACATCCAACAAAAGAGATAGCCCCCCCTCGTCAATTTTGTTTATATGATGAATTGACCGAAGAGCTTGATCAACAGTTAAGAAAATGGCTTTCAAATAAAGATGCAGGTAATTTTTTGGTAGAGCAAGGTGCCATTCTCCAACTTCTAGGTCAGATAGTGAGCCAATTTGATGCTCGAGATTCTCAATTAACTACAACATTAAATGCTAAAGATGTTGAGCGTCAATTTATTGTAAAAGAGCTGCTATTAAACCATCTATACGGAAATCCACCTACGATAGCAAGCTTGGCCCAATCTATTCACGTCAGTCCTTCCAAATTAAAGACAGATTTTAAAGCACTTTTCGGAAAATCGGTATATCAGTATTATTTAAGCAAGAAAATGGAAATGGCTAAAGAAATGATAGCAGCTAAAGAAGGGACCATTGCCGAAATTGGATATGCCTTAGGATATAGTAATATTTCTCAGTTTTCCGCTCAATTTAAAAAGCGTTTTGGCCTTAGCCCTAGTCAATGGATAGATGAATAGATTATCTTGATAGGCATTTTGTCCTTTTGGAGTATTTATTTGCCTTTAATGGGTTGTTTTACCTGAAAAGGATATCCCAAATTTATGCTGTAATAATAATTAACAGCATATGTCGGAAAATGTATTTGTTACGGGTGGATCAGGCTTTGTAGGTCAACACCTTATTAAGGTCTTATTAAACAATGGATATGGAGTATATGGGTTAGCTCGTTCCCCCAAATCAATGGCAAAAATCGAGAAATCAGGGGCTATACCAGTGTTGGATGATTTAACCAGATTGTCTCACAATACCCAAGCAGCTCTAAAGAAATGTGAATATGTAATTCATTCAGCTGCTTATATGGATTTCAATTATGAAGAGGAGAAGTTTTATTCGATCAATGTAGTAGGCACCCGAGGTTTATTGACCTTGGCCAAAGAACAAGGAGTCAAACGGTTTATCTATATTAGTGCAGCTCCTGTAGTCCCTGGTAGTCCTATTGTAAATGTTACGGAGGAAACAGCACAAGATGGACTACCTAAAGCATTGTATCCTAAAACAAAGGCATTAGCAGAAAGAGAAGTATTAAGTGCCAATGATGATAACTTCATTACTATTTCTCTTCGTCCACCAGCTATTTGGGGTCCTAACAACCACCATTTCCAGGAAGTATTGGAACGAGTCAAGCAGAAAAAATGGGCTTGGATAGGAGGAGGCAGACAAATATTGAGTACGGTTCATATCCAAAATCTGGCTGCGGCAGTCTTAGCAGCAATGCATCATGGAAATGGGGGAGAAGCTTACTTTATTACGGATGGAGATAGGAGAAGCATGCGAGAATCTTTCACTGAGATCATAAAAGCTTATGGACTTGATCCTGGTCATCGTGAAATTCCATTAGGTATCGCCTCCTTTTTGGCACAAATGTCAGAATTCATTTGGAGACTTCTGGGACTAACATCCAGACCTCCTATTCCTCCCTTAGCCATTCGCCTAATGGCCAGAGAATTTTCCGTTTCTGATGAGAAAGCCAGAAAAGAACTGAAGTATCGGAATGCGATTACCTTTGAAGAAGGAATAAGAAATTTACTTCAATCATAAGGAAATAGATGAGTATAAAAGGAATTAAATAAGAGGTTATGACATATCTTAATTATTTAATGTTGGTAACGATATGGGTTGTGGTTGTTAATGGGCCAGGTGAAAAGATTGTGGGCGAATATTGGACAGAAGGGAAGAAGGGAAAAATCTCTATTTATAAATGTGAAAAAGCGTATTGTGGAAGTATTATTTGGAGAGAAGAAGCGAGGAGAGATACAGAAAATCCCAATCCTGATTTACGAGATAGGAGTGTGGTAGGCATAGAATTTATGAAAGGATTCACTTATGATAGCTCTCATCGACAGTGGGAAGGGGGAACTGTTTATTCTATTGAGAATGGAGGAACTTATCGTGGGAAGATGTGGTTAGAAAAGGACGGAAAAGTGTTAAAAATGAGGGGATATATTGGCATCTCTTTGTTGGGAAAGACTGCGGTGCTCACCAGAGTAGAATGATATTTTTTTGCGCTGGTAGAATAATTGGTCTTCCGAATTACATTTACCTTCATTCAATGAAAATGGGTGGTAGAATTAAGTAACATATGTCCATAAATTTCGGTAAAATGAGGTGGAAGATAAATCTGTTGATATAGTATTTATCTTCTCTAACAATAAAATAACCGTAAATGACAAATCACACAGAATTAGCGACATTTGGAGGAGGTTGTTTCTGGTGTATAGAGGCGATCATTCAACGTTTAAAAGGAGTACATAGCGTTGCCTCAGGATATGCTGGTGGGCATGTAGAAAATCCTAGTTACAGAGCTGTTTGTGCCGGAACGACAGGTCATGCTGAAGTGATACAGGTACGTTTTGACCCAGAAGCAATCACTTATGAGGAATTATTGACCGTGTTCATGACTACGCATGATCCTACTACACTTAACAGGCAAGGCGCAGATGTAGGTACTCAGTATCGATCTATCATCCTATATCATGATGACCAACAGAAAGCTACGGCCGAAAAAGTGCTGGAAAAGGTCAAGGCTTATTATGAAGATTCCATTGTGACAGAAATAGTACCGATAGATACCTTTTATGTAGCTGAAGACCATCACCAAAATTATTATAATGATAATCCCAACGCTGGGTATTGTAGGGTAGTAATTAATCCTAAAATACAAAAACTTCAACAAATGTATCTGGATCGGTTGAAGCTGGAAGAAGCATAATAGAAGAATATAATATCACTACTTTTTTTACAGTGAATAACATAGCGAAGAGGCTGTCTCAAGACCATGAGATAGCCTCTTTGTTTTTATCTATATTTTATGTTGATGTTAGGCTAATCCATCTGTACTTTTTTTATCACATATTTATTGCTAAAGGATTAATTTATTTGGCAATAAGCTGATTAAGAAATATTTAATAAAATATTTATATCACAGAAAAATATACCTCTATCTATAGATTGTATGATTCCTCCTGAGAGGGCAAAAAAGTATTTGATTTGACAATTCCTGCTTATCCTTTCCTCTTACTTGAAGGCATAAATCTGAATCATCGAGCGCTCAGTTTCAGCTTTGTAATATTTATTACTTAATCATTAAAAAATTCCTTACATGAAAAAGACAGGATTATTGAGAAGCTCTATTTGGGTATGCTTATTACTCATATCTATGCTGTTAGGGTTAAACAGTTGTGAGCAAATAGACGATCTTTTGCCTGGAGGTGATGATGGAGATGAGAAACCAGTAGCGGATGATTTTGTATTTACAATGTCGAATGAAACCAATAGCAATGAAGTTTTTATGTTTCGTATGTTGGATGATGGTCAGTTAGAAGAAGTAGGTAGATTTGATGCAGGAGGAGTTGGTAGTGGTCCTAGAACAGATTTGACCATTGGGAGAGATCCATTAACATCTCAAGACGCTGTAATCCTAAGCCCTGACGAGCGCTTCCTTTTTGTCGTAAATCCAGGATCTAATAGTGTGACTTCTTTCAGATTGAATGATGATCATCTAGAAAGAGTGAGTGTAGTTCCATCTGGAGGAACCTTTCCTGTATCAATTGCGGTGAATCCTCAGGGAACGCTGTTATATGTACTTAATTCGGGTGGGACGGCAGCAAATATTTTGCCCCTACCAGGTATTATCGATGATGGAACGACAGGATCTATCCAAGGATACAGCATAGGGAATGATGGCTCTCTGACCGCTATAGATGGAGCAAATCAGCCATTAAGTGGAGTCCCAAGTCTTAAAGGAACCATTGATTTTAATCCTACAGGAAACTTGCTCGTAGCGTTAGAATTTGGCCCTGTGAGTAATATTATTTCTTATATTATTGGGACTGATGGAATTGCGAGTGAACCTAACATATTTAATACCGAAGAAGGAGAATTTGAAGCCGCAGGAGATGATCCTTTTGGGGGAGAATTTGATGATTCAGGATTTTTCCACACTGCAAATGTTGAGCTGGGTGAAAATGGTCCTTCACCAGAACAAGCTACTGTAAGTACGTATGCATTTGATAATGAAGGAAACCTGTCTATTGTTAATGATGCCATTATTACAAATGGTACCGCAGCATGTTGGCTCGAATTTTCTCCTGATAGACGATTTGTCTATTCTGTGAATACAGATAATAGAACCATCAGTGGATTTGCTTTAAATTCACAAGGAGGGCTAACTCCCCTTACTCCGAGTACTATTGTCGCTATTGCAGGCGATCAAGGACCAGGGGTTGGAGAGCCTGATGGAATAGATCCATTAGATATTACTTTTTCTGGTGTTTATGCATATACCATCATTCCTATTCAGGGGTCTATCCAAATTTATAAATTATCAAGTGATGGTCTGCTTACGTTGCAACCTAGTACAGTAACAGGCATTCCCTTAACAGCACAGGGAATTGCAGCTACTGGTGATGCCGGGCCATAAGGTAGGTAATCATAATCTATGACCTCAGTCTTCAAAATATGTTTATGTATGAAAGGCATCCTGTACGCCAGGATGCCTTTTTTGGGGTTGTAAATCATTGTTATTAAAAAGAGTAATGGTCAGAAATAAAGGGGATGAACATGTTTTACCAATCCATATTAAAGAAGATTGATTCGCTGCATAATTTGTATGGTATTTTGTACATTGTTAAAAAGAGAAAGTAATGAATTATAATGAACGAATCGAATCGAACCCTAACATTATGTTGGGAAAGCCCATAATCAAGGGGAGTCGATTAACAGTTGAGTTGATTCTACAGAAGATATCCAATGGATATAGTTTTGAAGAACTGGAAGAAATGTATCCAGGACTAACACGAATTGATATATTGGCTTGCTTCGGATATGCAGCAGATATATTGAGAAATGAAGAAATAATTCCTTCCACCTAATGGCTGTTATATTTGCCCCTCCCAAAGCAAACCTTTATGATTTTAGTTTGGCGTAAAATACGTATCTATGTATTTTCGCCTTTACTATGAAGACCTTGATCGTGGATGATGATCCCAACAGCCATAAGGTATTGCAAAGGCTATTAACAGAGATTGATCCGAGCATGGAACTCCTTTCCAGTGCTTATTCTGTGGCTGAAGGGGAAAAAATAATTAAAAACGAAACCCCAGAACTCGTTTTTTTGGACATTGAGCTTCCCGATGGCTTAGGATTTGACCTTTTGCGTAAATTGGGTACGGTTGATTTCCATCTGATTTTTATCACTGCGCATGACAACTATGCCATCTCAGCATTTCACTTCGGAGCTATCCATTTTCTGCTAAAACCCATTGATAAAAATGAATTAATCAACGCCATCCACCGAGTACGAACTTTCCAACAACTCAAATTAGATCGAGAGCGCCTGGAACTCCTGGAAGAAACCTATGAAAAAGCTTCTCAGAAACAATTGCCAAGTAGACTGGTACTGATGACGCAAAATGATAATATATACCTAAAGGTTGAGGATATTATCCGATTGGAGGCTAGCAATGTATATACCTTGTTTCATATGCGAAATGAGCCTCAACCCTTTATTTCTTCCAACAACCTGGGAAAGTATGCCGAACAGTTTTTACCCTATCCCACCTTTGTCCAAATACATCGATCTCATTTAATCAATCTTAATTTTGTCAAAAGATATAATAAAGGAAATAGACTCGTGTTGATGGAAGATGGAAGTGAAATTCCTGTATCGCGTCGCTATTATGACGACTTCCAGGAAGGAATGGAAAACATATAATTCTTTCATTAGCGGAAATATAGCTTTCGTTAATCGAAATGACTGTTTAGTTAATTTACCCTCCTTTCTTTCGTGATTTCACATATTTTAGGTATAGCTAATATGCTTCCTTTTGCGAAGCCGTTATCAACCCAATAATAACCTTATGGCCTACACAACAGCTAGTCAGTGCACCTTTGTCCCTGAGCTCTCAACTGACAAGACAGAAAAATATACCGAACAGGTAAGTAATGCCGAAGTAGCGTTTTTTTATCCGGAAGATATTTCCATCATATTAATGCAGGGTAAAAATTTGGTTCCCAGAGCAGTCTATGCCATTGTGGGTGAAAACGAAATTCCATCGATGGTCCTCGTGGCAACTGAATTAGATAGTAGTGGGAATATAGTACGACATTTGGTAGAAGATAATCACGTAGTAGCATTGGGGTGCTTTCCATTCAATAGGGAAGGAGGAACTTTTGAAATCATTCCTCAAGTAGCTAACCCGGGCGACAATCCAACTTATGATCCTACGATATGAATTATCAAACAACTCCTCGTATTCCAAAACTCGAAGATATCCAGGCAAATATATTAAAAGGCCACGGTAGAGAGGAGGTGAAGTGCCTGTTTATTTCTTTCAACGCCCATCATCAAAAGATAAAATTCTGGATCAGTCAATTTGCTGATAAATATATTACTTCCGCCCATCAACAACGGGAACAATCTATCGCATATAAACAGCAAAAAGATAAAAAGAATTACAAAGATACGGAGGTTGTCGCTACGCTTTATTTAAGTAGACACTTTTATAACAAAACCCTCATTCCAAAATCATTATGGCCAAAGGATGCTTCTTTCTTACAAGGAATGTCGCATGGAGTCGTTAGGTCCGAAATGAAGGATATCCCCTCTACCTCCTGGGAAAATGCTTACCAAAAGCCCATTGATATGCTCATTGTGCTAGCATCAACTCATCTGCAGGTTATCGCAAAGACAGAAACAGATATCAGAAACTCCTTAGATCAAGAAAAACTTGGAGAGATAGAGATAGTAGAGTCGGGCAAGATTATCAGGAATAAAGCCGGTCTTCCTATCGAACATTTCGGCTATGTAGACGGCATTAGTGATCTTCCAATATTAGATGATAATGGAGAGTTGATAGATGACCATTGGAAACATTTGTTGGTGCAGGAAGATGCTCAACAAGGAAGATATGGAAGCTATTTGGTATTTCGAAAACTAAAGCAGGATGTTGAACTTTTTGAGCAATTGGTTGATAAACTGGTCGCCAAAACAGGGCTGGATCGAGCATTAGCTTATGCACAGATTATGGGTAGATTTAAAGATGGCACTCCTCTTATCGCATCAAACAAACCCTTAGGCTGGAATATCAAAGAGCTTAAATCACACAGTTCAAAATTCAAATACTTCAAAGATCCCCACGGTCAAACATGTCCTTTTCACGCACATATAAGGAAAGTCAACCCAAGATCTGATCTACCTGGCGAAGAGCAAATTCATATAGCTCGGAGAGGCATTCCATACGGAGATCCAGATAATGATTTAATCGAAAAAGGGTTACTATTCATGAGTTTTCAGGCTAGCATTTCAAAGCAGTATAGAATTATTGAAAAGGATTGGTCGAACAATATGGATTTCTCTCATACATCTACAGGGATGGATCCTATCAATGGGCGTGAAGTTTCGTGGTATCAATCTCCACCTCAACAATGGAACACTGAGTCGGGACCCATAGAACATAAATTTGAATCAATTGCCAATCGCAGAAAGGATTCCTCTATTGTTCGCTTAAAAGGAGGATGTTATTTGTATGCTCCTTCCATTTCCTGGCTAAAAAATATCAATAGATCTTATGAAGAGTTGAGACCTATATGGGAATATCGTAAGCGCATTTTTAAACCTATAGGGAAGTTGTAAGATTTGGGCCAATGAGTAAATGAACCAGCCTATTGGTGGCATTTTACAAAGGGGAACAATTACACCGATCATAAAGAGAATTCTTCAATAGAGGAAACTCTACTTTGACTACAAGTAGTTGAGAAAAGTTATTCCAAATTAATACTTGCCATATTCAAAAGTCATACGATCATTTCTTTGCAGTTAATATAAAATTGTTATCATGCATTATAAACACGTAGACTAGCATTTTCCCTTTTTGATTATGGCCAATAGAAATATTTGGTTGCTCTTATTGTTTTTCGTTGGTACAAAATTACTTGCTCAAGAAGAAGTGTTGCAATTTCAGCAATTGTCAGCAAATGATGGATTGACCTCTCAAACCTACAACTATTTCATTTTCCACGATAGTCGACATTATGTATGGATTGGGTCCATAACCGGAATGAATCGCTTTGATGGTAAGAATGTAGTAAACTATCAGCCCGTAGAAAATGACACGCTATCACTATCCGACCCCAATATTCAGAGCGAAATGTTTGAAGATAGAGAAGGAAGAATTTGGTTCAATACTTCCAAAAGTATAGAATATTATGAACCAGAAGGTAACCGCTTTGCCTCTATGGTGCCTTATGACTCTACGGGTACTCCTTATCACAATTTTCAAGTGATTTATCTGGATACTGCACAACAGGAACTTTGGTTTCTGGCTTACAAACATACTGAGGAGTTCTTTTATCTATTGAAAATGAAGGTGGATCAGGAAAATCCTATTCCTAAAGAAATAGATCAGGTAACATCTTTTTGGGGATATTCCATGAAAGTAATTCCCCAACAAAATGGAATATTTAAACTGTTACTTCCTCAAAGAAAAGGTTGGGAAATCCGAACATATAGCGAGCATCATAAGCCCATCATCCAGCATTTTCTCTATCCAAATGAGCAATATCAACCAAGCTATTTTTGGGTGGCACCTGATGAAAACTTATGGATTGGAACAGAAAAAGGCCTGGTTATTACTGATTGGGATGGAGTGAATATAGAAGAGGATTTTACCTTTAACGAAACTCAAATCAAGAAAGTAACTGGAATTATTCCCTATAAAGAAGCATTGGTTCTTATCACTACCAAAGATCAGGGATTATTCCTGTTTGATGCTAAGAAAAGACGGTATGTAAGTGAAGTATTTATTGATCAAGGTGGATTGGCTACTTCTTTCCCTTATGTCATAGATCGAGTATATCTGGATCGGGATCGAAATCTATTTTTATCTTCTTCAGGATCAGGGGTATTTTATGCCAATTTGAATAGAAAACGATTCAAACCCTACCTGACTCCTCATCAGGGAAATAAGGCCTCTTCGAATGTTAAAGCCATTGCAGAAGGGCCAGATGGAAATATTTGGGTACTTACAGAGAATGATTTATTCATTTTATCAAGCACATCCACTTCTCAAATATCTTCTGGTATTAGTCAAGCAATCGTGGCCCTAAAGGAAAAAGGATTGGTCAATTTCTTCATTGATCAGGATAATCAATTTTGGGTTTGTACCTATGAAGGGATATTTAAATTTGATTCCCTTAGCCAAACTTTTGTCCCAGTAAAAAATCCATCATCTTCAGATGGGATTTATACTACTCATATATACGAGAGAAGTAATGGGGAAAAATGGGTCTCTACTTTTAAACATGGAATATATACTATTCAAGAGCAAAAGGGATCATATGCTCTTCAACGATTAGAAGGAATTTCTGACAGCTCAGGAAGGTACAACCTCATGGAGGAAGATCCCATTCATCGGATGTTTGTGGCCAAACTATGGAATGGTATTGAAATTTATGATACGAAATCACCGACGATAGCATTGATTCAACGAATTCCTTTTAGCCCTATGATCACAGCATTTGCTTTGGACACTAGCCGTTGCAGAATGTGGGTGGCAAGTGCACAAGGCTTGTACTGGATGCATATATTAGAGGATTCTTTGCGTCTTAGAAAAGATCAGTATTTTTCTCAGCTGTTTCCCAATTTAAACGGGTTATTGATAGACAGAGAAGGGGTTTTATGGATAAGTTCCACCAAAGGATTAATTGCCTATAAACCTGATGAATTTGAACATGGAAATATTTTTATCAATAATATTAGGAAGTATGGGAAATTAGATGGTTTGCAAGAATTAGAATTTAATTTTTGGTCATATCATAAATTTAAGGATGGTTCTATGGCTTTTGGAGGGATCAGTGGCTTTAATTTTTTTCACCCTTCAGAAATTAAGAATCTTTCTTTAGCTGCTCGACCCAGCTTTAGTAAATTACTGGTCAATGGAGAAGAAAGAGCTTTTCCTGGTTTAGAGGAAGGACCAAGAACCTTGACCTTAACCCCTCAGGAAAATAGTTTTTCTCTCTACTTTTCTAATCTGGATTATTCGGGATATAAAGAGGACCATTTTCAGTATTTTTTATATAAAAAAGGGGGAGACACCATTGATCAAGGGACAGATACTTACGCTCGATATGTAAACCTGGCCCCAGATACCTATCAATTTGACTTATACGCTGCAAATGCAGAGGGAATATGGAATCAGGAGCCAGCACACTTGAAGCTAATCCTTATCCCTCACTTCACTGAAACCGTATGGTTCAAGGCATTCATTTTATTAAGCTTCCTGGCTATTATATGGGCTATTTACGCGAATCGTCTGGAACAAGCTCGTAAGCAACAACAAATTGCAGAGTATAAGCAGTTATTTGCTGAGGCTGAGACTGCTGTGCTGCGAGTTCAGATGAATCCTCACTTTATTTTTAACAGCCTCAATTCTATTCGTAGTTATATACAAGAAAGAGATCTCGATCATGCAGATGAGTACCTGGTGCAGTCTTCCCGGTTAATGCGCCAAATTCTGAATCTTGCGCCTAAGAAATTAATTTCTCTATCTGAAGAGCTTATGTTATTGGAAGGATATATGGAAGTAGAAGCGATGAGGTTTAGCCAGGCATTTCAATACGAATTTATCTATGAAGAAGATCTGGACCCGGATGAAGTGATGATTCCTCCTATGCTTCTCCAGCCATTCGTAGAAAATTCAATCATTCACGGATTTGGCCCCAGAAAAGGTCAAGGGAAGATTACCCTCTTTTTTAAGATTTCTGGCGATGAGCTACACTGTAATTTAGAAGATAATGGGGTAGGTCGAAGTAATACCGTAAATAATGCCAAAGACCATCAATCAAAAGCGCTATCCATCACACATAAACGATTGACCTTATTGGAAAATCGAACGGGAAAGAAGACAAACCTACAGATCAATGATCTACACGATTCATCAGGGAAACCTACAGGAACAGAGATAATATTAACTCTCCCACTTATTTAGTTTATTTATTGAAATATATCTTTCAATAAATATGCTGTTATATTGACTAAATTTTGCAGAATTAAAGAAAACTAAATATCAAATTAGGTTGACGTTGTAAATAAAATATAGCTAATTCTTGTCCCTCTCAAGATACAGATTCTCGGAAATGATCGTTATCATGAAATCAACTTAACCGACACACTTATTACTGACAAGTAGTAAGTGTTTTTTCTACTTAATAATGTCACTCCTCAATTTAGCTCTATTTTTTGTCCAATAGTTGTAATCCCGATTATTGACGATTCCATTACCATCAGCATCTATCTCCAAATATTTACCCACAGCGGCACTGTTTTTGGCCCAGAGATTAAAATCCAGATTATTGATATTCCCATTACCATCGAAATCCCCACAAAACAACGCGGGAGTACCATTTATATCTATTTGTTGTTCGAATCCTATTGCCTTGGATCCATTAAGGGGATCGATCGTAGCTCCAGATTTGGCATCAAATGCTACAGCTAAGTGACTTTTGTGATGAATCGCTAACACAAAATCCGATTCCTCACTTGCGTCGGTTAAAGCTGAAAAAGGAATATTTGTTTCTCCATTTATTGTTGTTATTTCTCCTGTTTGGGTCAATAAGCAGGCTTGCTGTTCTAATAAATTTCCATCACTATCTCTCAGTTCTACCAACACCCAATCTACCCAAGAAATATCGGCAGAAGTAAATTGTTCCGAGCCTCCATAATTCCAGGGAGCTTGATTAAAAGGTTGACTATTAGGGATCAAATTACCTTTTTGCAAATCAGTATTCATCTCTTGCTTGTCAGCCAATAAAAATCCTTCCAAAAATATGTTAACCAAACTTATGGTAGGATTATCCGGCGTAGGAGTTTCTTCTTTTTTACATGCTGATTGCAGGCTGATCAATCTGGAGAGAAATAAAATATAAGGTCCTTGATAGGTAATAGAGTTTTCCGTGATTTCCCAGGAAGCTTCAGTAAAAGTTCCATTCCAGGAACCGTTCCAGTCTTTATAGGACTTCTGAGGAGGTTGGTTATAAGGAGGATTGATTCGGGATTCTGTATAGGAAGCATTAGGACCACCTGTTAAATAACCCGGAGCAGGACCTTTAGGAGAGGTTTTAGCATTGTCAAATTCAGAACCATCGCTAAACCAGAAGTGATAAAATTCATTCACAGAACTGTCAGCTCCAAAATCGTACATATTACTTAACATGACAATTGACAAAGGATTAACTCCATGCAACCAATGAAGATGTTGTTCCGCAACCTCAGTATACAGAGATTCATTTGAGGGATTTAGTCCGAAGGTATTGAAGTCCAAATTGATATTCCCCACATTGGAACGCACCGAATTACTTCCCCAGTGATAAGCCCAATCCTCCATAAAAGCTCTATATAAATCAGCTTCACTTTGATATTGGTCCACAGAAAAAACACTATTGGAATTAGATTTTTGAGCTAGAATGTTTTGACTTACAGATGCTGAGACACCTGGAAGCTGAGAGTAGTATAATAGCGCATAACTGGTAGCCATTCTATAAGGACTCCAATAAGATTCGGAATAGGGTCTGACAGTAGTGTAATTTTGTTCTACAAACTCTTTATACGCCGCTTTTCCAGTTGCTTCAAAAAGATAGATAGCAGAAGTTACCGCCCGCTCAAATTGCTCTGTACCGGGCATATCTGCATCTCCAGCCTTAATATCTTGATCATCGCATTCCGTTTGAAAAGTAGAAAAATTATTTGTCGTGACTTTAGCTCTGGCCCAGGCTGCTTCTGCTCTCTCTAATAAATCAGCTCCGTAAGCTTTCATTTCTGCATCGGGAAGGGCTTGATAAACGATAGCAGCTAAAGCGAACATGCCCATACCACTGATCGTCGATGAAGTACATTCTGGTAGATAATATCTTGGTCGAGTATCCGTACTGGGAGGCGTTACTTCATTATAATTATCTACTCCTACTTTTAAGAAAAATCCATTGGTTCCAGTGCCATCCTGCATTCTTTTCAGCCAATCCAATTCATATTTAACTTCATCCAATAAATCCGCGATGCCGTTACCAGATTCTGGAATATTATAATCGTCTGTAAATGTGTTAGGATTCAATCGATATGCAGTCATCAGTTGCATCATAGGATCAAAAGCAAAGGTAGTATACTTGTTAGGATCTCCTGCATCATACCAGCCTCCATGTACATCCTTAGCAGTAGCAGGATTACCTTTATCAAAACGGCTGGTAGCAAATCTGTCTTGATTAGGGCCTTCATAAGAGGCAGCATCAGCCCAATTATTTCCTACATATTTAGCCTCTTTTATATAATTGACCCGCTGATAAAAATAGGTTCTGACGGCTACTTTAAGTACTTCGTCATATACATCAGAACCTATTCGGAAGGCATAAGAACCTACCTGATTTTGAGGATCAAAAATGTAATAAGTTCCAGGCTCGTTCACCTCACTGAAATCAAACCACCACCCACGATCACCTGATTGATTATGAAGTTGTCCTCCTTTCCACGGGCTTACGGCACCAGAATACATCAGCTTATCAGTATCCCACGCTCTCACCTCAAACGTATTTCCGGGAGTAAATGCCTGAGCCGCATTAAAACCGATTTGAGGATCTGCAATAACAGCTACTTTTTTTGACTCACAAAAATATCCAAACTGATCTATTTTAATGAAAGGGGTGGTTTGAGGAGGCTCAGACAGAACGAAATTTGGCAGTAATAAGAGCAGGATAGGAATTAGTGGCAAGTTAAAGTTCATGGAATGCTTGTTTGGGTTGCGAGGGTTGACAAAATAATTTTAGTTAGTAACCCATACACTTTTTTCTTATTGTGCCAATGGGTCAAAACTGCTTTGATAGGTAATATGAACGGAAAAATTATCGCTAAAAATTACATAATAATTATTGAGCTCTTCTACATTTAGCGATAACTGCTATGCATCAAAAAGGTAACATATATTTTGCTCATGTTCAAAAGGCTATCCATGTTCATGGAAGGTTAAAATAAGAGCTTTTTCCTTTATTTGAGAAGTTGATTCCCTATTTTTGATCTGTTTTTGGACCAAAGATTATAATCCAGATTATTGATGATCCCATTTCCATCTGCATCAATAGATAAATACTGATTAATGGTGGCTCTACTGACTTTCCAGGAATTGTAGTCTTGATTATTGATAATATGGTTTGAATCAAAGTCGCCACAATAGATCAGTTTTTGATTATCCACTAATTTTAGTTGATGTTGGCCAAATAAATCGTCATTTGCTACAATATCTACCACTCTATCTTCAGGAACAGCACATACAATCCCTAAATGGCTTTTATGATGTATGGACAAATAGAGTGACTCATCTCCTAGAACAGGAATATCCTCATTGAGCCTATCAAAAATTAATTCTTTTTCACCTTCAACAGATTGGAGATCCCCATTTTTAAGCAATACGCAAGCTTTTTTTTCAAGTATATTTCCATCTTGATCTCTCAAGCAAACTAACATCCAATCCACCATGTCTTCAGGGATAGAAGCTAATGTCTCTTTTCCGTCGTACTCCCAAGGTGTTTCATTGAATGGTTGTGTTGTTGGAAGTAAGCCTTGAGAATTAAGACCTATGCCCATTTCCTGTTGTTCTGCTAGATAATATCCTTCCAGCATAACATTAATAAATTGAATACCTTTCGGTTCTTCCGGAGTAGGGGGGGATTTGTCATTTTCATTAAGATAATAATGCACAAATCCATAAAATTTATCCGGTCCTACTAGGTCAATGTCTCCGTCTTTATCCAGATCTTTAGCAATACCCGTGTAAAAGGAACCTGTAGGATCTATATTCACCTCTTTCCATGAGGCTCCTTTATGTTCATTATAAAAAATGAGACAACCTGAATCGCCAAAATTCTGGGCTGTGCTGATGTCTAAATCTCCATCATGATCCATATCCACTAATTCTACCATATGACAATTCCCGAAATTATCTTTTATCATGTGGCGCTTGAAATTAATACCCCCATCTTCATTTTTTCCTGTATTTTCGTACCAAGCCAAATAAACATAATCTCTTTCAGCACTCGCCATATAAATGTCATTATCTCCATCCAGATCAATATCTCCTACGGCAGATTTCACTTCCTCTTGAACGAATTGTTCATCTATGAGATATTCCTCGGGTTGTCCTTGGCGCCATCCGTCAGGATTATCCCAATAAACCCCAGATAGGACCATTTCCATTTCTCCATCCCCATCTACATCTCCGGCAGAAATTCCTTCAGGTTTACCCTTTTCTCCTGTATCAAAAGGCCTCACGGTCCATTGTTCTATATCCTCATTTTGGAAAGCGATAACTACTCTTTCTGATGACCATGTTCTTTCAATGATATCTAATAACCCATCACCATCCATATCTATGATTCGCATATCATTTTGGTGCCTGACATTACCTGAATAAATAATAATTCTTTTCCACGCTGTTTTAACTTCATTTTTATCAGCTGGATTTATATACAGATAAATATGACCGGGTAAATCTCCTTCATTTCTTGCTCCATCTGAAGTCACAAAGTCTGGCCAACCATCGCCATTAATATCAGCGACTCTGGCAGCATATGGACCACCATTTGATGTACCTAGCAGATAGCTTTCCTCAAAAGACGGACCTGCATACCAATATTGATCTTTGCCACAAATAACAATATCCACATGGCCATCTCGATCAACATCGGCAACCCCAACTTCGGCTGTTTTTCTGGAAATTTTTATTTTATCGGACCACTTAGATTGAGCATTGGATAGATGAGTTGTAATGCATACCAGAAAGAAAAGTGATAAAAACTTCATACATGCAGCAGTTATGGATCTTACTTAACGCTAACCAAAGAACTTAGATCCTATGCTCATATTGTTCAAGATAGGATAGATAAGCACCTTAAGTAATATGAAATAAAAAAAGCCACTCCTTTAGAAAGGAATGGCTCAAAAATGAGGTTATAGACATAGATTGATCATTCAGCTTTTCATCTTCTTTACTAATGTTTAAGGAATTACTAAAGAAGATGTGCCTTTTCGGGATACTGCTAATTGATCACTTAAAATGGTGGGCTTAGAATAGACTAATTCATCTCCACTGACCTTCTTCTTCACGTCAACCTCAGATAAAACCGACATATTATCCATCTGCGCTATAGAGGACTCCTTAACATATAAGGAAAAAACAAGCCCCCCTGGCATCAGGACTGTAAAACAAATGATCGTAGCCTTCAAAAATCTTGAGCGTTTTAAATTTTTCATGATTAATGAGTTAAGTACAACTGAGATTTGGGAACTTAATTATGTACGGCATGAATATGCAATAGTTTTACTATATTTTATAATAACACATTTATTGTACAAGGTAGTAAAACTATTATTTAATATTATCGTACTATATTAAAAGAAGAATTACATATTAGATATAGTGCCCATGAAAAATGATCAGCTTGATTTAGCAACCGTTGTGCTTTCCACCGTGTGGCTAGATTGCTTAACAGTAAGACTCGAAGAGGTGGATATGAAACAAACGTTACTTTCAAAAATCCGGCAAGTGGCCTAGAATCCTGGTTGATCATTACAAATGAGAAAGGATCATTACATAATCAACTAAGATCAATAGAGACTTAAGCGTAAGTACAGTCAAAGTGTTTTTCCTTAGTAGCCAGATTGCCTGATAACAAATGTCTGAGATGTGAAGGTAGTCTGGCGTTTTTTTAAAGGACGAATATATAGTAACAACACATAACAGTTAAGCCCATGAAAAATGTTAACATTTTTATCCTATGTACATCTATACTTTTGGTTAACATTCAGTTGTGCAATTCGCAAACATTCGATGAATTATTAGCAAAGGGACACCAATTTTTCCTCGAACAAAAGTTTGCAGAAGCGCTTAATGCTTATCAACATGCCGCCACTTTAGATCCTCTGCATCCGGAGTTGTATCTAAGAAGAGGGCTAACCTACCGAAGTCTGGGAGAATCCGAACGATTTCTTCAGGATTTCAAAAAAGTCCAACAACTATCCCCGGAATTGCTAAAAAGTTACTTAGAGGGTAAACAGTATTTTCCAAATCCAATTATAGGAACCAATCCTGGGATTCGACCATACGAAGAAATTATTCCTTACGAACAGGCAGAATCCATAAATGATTAGATGAATAAATCCTCTGGCACATTGGGTGTGCATATTTTATACCAATGAAGTATACACCTACTGTAAGGGATAAAGATTTACATTTGGATTGTTAATTCTACTTGTCGGTGGTAAGAAGTTCTACATGAACCTCTTGCCATCATTTGTTTAGCTATATCAGAATGTGACCTATCTTTACCTTTAGATGTTGTTCTATTTATTATTTAAGGCCGAGTTGACTGATCAATCGTATGTTCGAAGGATTTGAATATTCATACTGCGAGATCCCATTTTCCCCTACCGCTATTAATGTTCCGTCGTATGGAATCACATCTGTTGCAAACAAATCCTGAAATTGGTAGATCTGTTGGTTACCTACATCGGTAGGATTGGAATTATCGAAGATTCTTAAGCCAGAAGGTCCATCAGCTATAAACAACAAGTCCCGATCTACTCCCAATCCTCTGGGGGAGGTCATGAAAAATGTATTAACAAATATTGGATTTGCAGGGTCTGCCATATTCCACACCTCTAGTTGGTTTGTCCAACCAGTACAAGGACTCAAATCATCGTGATCAGTATGTAAAGTTACATAAGCGTAGGAACCATCATAAACAACAGGATCACATCCCTGAGCGTGGAATGAACGAGAAAGAAGAGAGGGCTGGGCTGTATTAGCAATATCGTATACACTTACGCCATTAGTAGCACCGATAAACATCAGATTTTCAAATAAATAGATGGTTTCAGCTTCTCCTCCCCAATTTTCCAACGGATGTTCATTGATGAGAGTAGGAGCAAGGCAATCGGATATATTGTACACCAGTAAAGAATTGGGTCGAACTACATACATATAACCATCTTTAGAAGCAAATCTAGAGGTAGAACCAGCTTGTCCATTGACAGAAGGGATAATTCCTCTTGCATTAAGTGTAGCACTGGTATTTAATGTATTAGCAGGAATAGCGTTATTTTGCCATGTTGAAGGAATTTCACCATCGCATCCATATTCCCCTATGGCCTCTTCGGCAACCCAGTCAATGACTACCCCTTTGCTTGGATCAGCGACATACCCCCTATATTGTGTTATATCCGGCAGTACGTTTTTTGCTCTGTTTAACAGTTGAGGGGAGGAAGGTTGGGATAGATCAAAAACCAATAAATCTGAACTGCTGTCGAGATAAAGTTTATCACACACCACGTTCAAATCATAAGTGCCAGGTACGTTGATAAAAGCGACCTTTGCGGGAGAAGCAGGTTGAGAATTATCTATAATATGAACTCCCCTTGCTATATCACTTACAAAAATGACGTCATTATAGGCATAAATTTTTCCTGGTCTGTTTATTTCCTGAGCTGATTCTAGCCTGACTGCCCCATCAAAAGCGACTGGATCCATATATACAGGCGTATATATCATATAAGCATAGGTCAGATCACAGCTATCTTGTATACAACTTTGACATATAAAAGCTAATAGAAGGAAAATCCATAAATAAGAAGGAAAGCTAAACTTTTTAATGTTCATCTTGCTGCGAATTAATGGTGTAATTATACTAATGATGATATTACTAAAGTCATTATTTATCTTCATTCAAAAAAGAGAATAATTTTTACCTTATATTAACCAATAAACTTCCTAAATTGATTAACAAATAATCCACTTACTATACTTAAATGCACATATAGATGAAATGCCTGAAATTAATTGACTGTACACTAGGAGTTTATATTGCCTTTGGGGTTATACTCTCCGGGACTTTCAATTGCTGTTATGCACAAAAAATGAATCAGGAAACTGAGGATGTAATTTACTTAAAAGATGGAAGTATTCTTAGAGGGACATTGTTAGAAGAGGGCAGGGATGATCAACTCAAAATTGAATTAATGGGAGGTAGTGTATTTGTCATCCATCCCTCTGAAATAGATAGTGTAACTCTCGAACCAGCTAAATTCATTCGTAAATCTTTTAAAGAGAATAAGAAACTCCTTCCCATTACATTCAGAGAGAAAGGAATATACCACATTTTTGATCTTGGTTTTGGTTTTGGAGAAGGAAGGTATGGAGAAGGCTTTAATGCTAACTTATCTTATATACTAGAATATCATGTGAACCAGTATTTGAATACTGGAATAGGAATAGGGATAGATTCTTATTACGACGGAAGTTTGTTTCCACTTTTTTTGGATGTAAGAGGAGATGTAGTTCAAAAAAAGATCAGTCCATATTATCAAGCAAGTGTAGGCTGGGCATTTTTAGGAGCAGGTATATGGCCCACACAAGTATTTGATGGGGGATTGCATTATCAGCTTGGCCTTGGAATAAAAATTAATACCAGGAGAAAACATGAATGGTATATTGGAATGGAGTTTAAATCCCAAAATACCTATCAGGAAATGACAGAATGGATTTGGGATCCCCAGTTTGTAAATGGGAGAGAAGTGCTGATTTCAGGGAATAGAACTTATCACAGGTTAGGATTAAATATTGGGATAGGATTTTAATTCAATCTTTCTTCACTAAAGCGATAGCTAACCAACTTTTTTACTTCTCAGCCACACCTTTACATCAAATTCGAGATAATTCCCTAATTTTAACTTTCTAAGAGATTCAAATGTAATTTTTAGTTGAATTAGCGGAGGAATTTGATATGAAGCTATTAGACAAATATATATTAGGACAATACTTTAAGACCTTTCTCTTTATGCTGGGCTTGGTCATTGTTCTTTGTGTGGTCATAGACGTAGTCGAGAAATTAGATGAATTTATAGATAAAAATCCCACGCTATATGAAACGGTATTTGTATATTATTTAAATTTTATCCCTTTCTGGGGAAGTACCTTATCGCCTATTTGTATCTTCTTATCCGTCATTTTCTTCACTTCCAGAATGGCTCAACGTTCTGAAATTATTCCTATGTTGGGTAGTGGAATCAGTTTTTACAGGGTATTTATGCCTTATTTGTTTGCTTCTATCTTTTTGGCAGCTGTTTCCTTCTATTTAAAGGCTTCCCTGGTTCCTCGTTCTACGGCAAAATCGGTAGCCTTTGAGTACAAATATGAAATGCGGAGGAATAAATTTAAAAAGAACCAGCATATCCATAAGAAAGTAGCAGAAGATACTTTTGTCTACATTAGTTATTACAACGAAAACAAGCAGGAAGGACACAATTTTGCCCTGGAAAGAATCGCTGATGGTAATATTGTTACGAAAATTCAGGCAAAGAAAATTATTTGGGTGGATTCGACGGATCAGTGGAGAATGGAAAAAATAAGGACAAGACACTTTAGGAGGGATAAAGAATTTATTGGGTTTGAGGATAATAAGGATACTACCTTTTTACTGACTCCTGATGATATTTTCATTAGAGAGCAAAAGGCGCAGAGTATGACGCTACCTGAGTTGGATGAATACATCAGACTGGAAGAAATGCGGGGTTCTGATATACTCGTAGAATTATATACAGAGAAGCATAGACGTTATGCCGATCCGATTGCCATGATCATCCTAACTATTATCGGTTTCGCTATGTCCTCCCAAAAATCGAGGGGAGGGGTAGCGTTAAAAATTGGACTGGGATTATTATTGTGTTTTTTATATGTGGGTTTATTATTTGCAGGTCAAGCCATTATAGGGGAACAATACTCTCCTGCTGTAGCCGTTTGGTTTCCCAATGTGATATTTTCCGTTGTTTCTATAGTGTTATTGTGGACAGCTCCTAAGTAATCCAACTAATTTTAATTACCAGGGATTTTCGAGATCTTTTTTCGTAAAGGTGTGATTCCTTTCATGAAATAACGAACTAGAAGTTGGTTTAAGGCGCAATTTGTCTTTTACAAATAGCCGATAACACCAAGAAATAGGAACCAAGAAAACGATAAATACGATACTGAGTAAGATAGTTCCATTGATTTTGCCGAGTATTTGTGCCAATGCGTTCCATCCACGAGCTATCCAGGGAGCTGTAGCCGGAATAAGAGTAGCAGAAAGAGAAATAGCTGTAGCTATATACAGGAAGCCTGCCCATTGGAACAACCAATAGAGCACTAACATCCCCGTAATAATGACTAATATGGTAGCATTCGATTTTTGAGAATCCGTGGAAGGAAATTTCATGATGCTTACAGCTAAAATAAGGTATAAATAAATGGTGCAAAGGATGAACTTCCTCCAATCACAATTAAAATTCCCAATAATAAAAGAATGATAATAATAGGTGCCAGAAAAAACTTTTTCCTATCAACAATAAATTTCCAGAGATCTTTCAATGATTCCATAACAGATCCTTAATGCGTAATTTCCTCTATTTCATTCACTAGTGCTTCACTGACGATTTTCTTTGCCAGTATTTTACTGGTAGCATGATGTCCTAATGCATTCCAGTGCGGATCACACCTTAAATACAATTCAGCCCACCTGCCTCGATAATGCTGATGAAAGACTGACAACAAATCTATATAATAAAATCCTTCCTCACCAGCGAAATGGGTTAAATCCTGAGCTAGTTTACTGGGCTTTTCTTGTTCATAGGTAATAATATCTGACAACCTCGGAATGGTAAATATTAATATGGGAATGTCATTAGCTTCCATTTTTAATTGTTTCAACGAGTGTTTCATTCTTTCCCATTCCTCTCTATCATAGTTCCAATACTTACTTTCACGCCTTGGGTTGCCCTCATTGGCACGCTTCACATTTCTCCTATACTTCAAATATCCTTCTACCCAATCAATGACATTCATAGTATAGGTGAAGTTTCTTAGGATGTTTTTCCAAAGTAGTTTCCCTTTATCATCCAAACTCATGGTACGTTGTAACATCGTACTATCTCCCGTGTAAGCTAGTTGATATTCGGGAAATGATCCTTCCCAATATGGCCCGTATCTACCTACTCTGGGGCGTTCATCATCGAAATCATTGTCAGACAGAATTCCTATAACGATAAGATCGTGTTCCCACTTTTTAGCCAGATACTTGTAAATCAAATAGTAATGAATAGGACCTACATTTCCACTACACCCAAAATTCATACAGGGTGTGCCTAAACTATGTTCCAAAAGATCGGTAAATCGCTCCTCCACTTGCACTCCATATCCTTCAACAAAAGAATCTCCTAACCACAAAATTCTAGGTTGATCGGTGGATTTATTTCGCTCTTTATCTCGGGCTCCATAGCTATTAGTTTGATACAATACATCATAGCAAGCACTCATCAGTCGAGTATTCAAATGGGGAAAGTGCCAGGTACTGAATCGGGGGTTTGTATCCACCCACACACTTCTTTTTCGAGTCAGAGTGTAGGAGGGAACCTGTGTTTGAATATGATCGAATTGAACCAATAGTAAACACCCTAGCTCAAAGAAAATGATGGCAACCACTAAGCCTAATAACATCGCTTTTAGATTACTCCATACCTTCTTTAACAGCTTTTTCATAGGGTTTGACATCTAATCTAACACAAATTCCTCTTTCCAGTTCTTTTTTTCGTTCCAATGGGGTTGTTCCTCCTTCTTAAACAGATAATTTCCCATCACTAAATAATCCATTTCCGTACGCATAAAACATTGGTAGGCGTCGTCAGGCGTACAAACGATAGGCTCGCCTCTCACGTTAAAGCTGGTATTAATTAACACAGCATAACCTGTAATCTCCTTAAATGCCTTCAATAGGGTCCAATATCTTGGATTTGTTTCTTTATGAACCGTTTGAATTCTGGCCGAAAAATCTACATGAGTGATAGCGGGAAGTTGGGAGCGCTCAGTATACAATTTCATTTGTAGATCTAAGCTATCATAATTTTCTGGAACATCTTTTCTTATATAGGAAGCTATGGGGAACACATACAGCATATAAGGGGAATCGGTAGGGATATCGAATAGAGAAGCTGCTTCTTCATCCAGGACCGAAGGAGCAAAAGGCCGAAAGGATTCTCTGTATTTAATCTTGAGATTCAGCTTTTTCTGCATCTCTGGATTACGGGCATCTCCTAAAATACTTCTCGCACCTAATGCCCTGGGACCAAATTCCATCCTTCCCTGAAACCATCCTACTACATTTCCGGATGCAATAATATGCGCTAATTCTTCACAAAGCTGTTCTTCTTCCTCTATATAGTGGTAAACTCCCTTAAACTTTTTGATGGTCAACTCTATATCCAGGTAGGAAAATTGTGGTCCTAAATAAGCCCCTTGCATTTGATCCTGTCCGTTTCCTATCAATCTTTCCTGTTCAAAATAAATATGATGGGCAGCATATGCAGCACCTAGAGCCCCTCCCGCGTCACCTGCTGCCGGCTGAATAAAGATTTCTTTATAGAGATCAGTTTGAGCTAGCTTGCCATTGGACACTGAATTCAAAGCTACTCCTCCGGCCATACATAGATAGGGGAGTTGAGTGAGTTTTTTTGCTTCTTGTGCCAATGCGTAAACTACTTCCTCTGTAACTTTCTGAATAGCCAATGCAAGATTGCAGTGTGATTGCTCAATCCTGGACTCAGGGATTCTTCGTTTTAGTCCCAACAATTCTTCCCAGGCCCGATCCTTTAGCATTCTCAGACCTGTAGCATATTGGAAATAGGATTGATCTAGCCATAACGATCCATCTTCATGGATGTGGATGAGGTGTTTTTTAATTTGAGCCAGAAAATATTGCGTTTCTTCAGCATGTTCTATTCCATAAGGCGCTAATCCCATCATTTTGTATTCTCCGGAATTAACTTTGAAGCCTAGATAGTAAGTAAATGCAGAATAAAGTAATCCTAAAGAATGTGGGAAGTGTAGTTCTTTGAGGATCGTAATATCTTTTCCTTTGCCTTTACAAATGGTCGCTGTCGCCCATTCTCCTACACCATCAATAGTTAATATAGCCGCTTCTGAGAAGGAAGAGGCATAGAAGGTGCTGGCTGCATGGGATAAATGATGCTCGGGGAACAACAACGTTAATTTTTTCTTATCATAGGCTTGAATAGTAGCTAATTCCTGATGGATTCTCCTCTTCAGAAACATTTTTTCATTCAACCAGACAGGCATTGCTTTAATAAAAGAGGGTAGGCCTTTAGGTGCAAACGCATAATACGTCTCCAGTAATCGTTCAAATTTGAGGAGGGGTTTATCGTAAAATGCAATGGCATCTAATTCATCTATATTTAATCCTGCATAATCCAGACAAAAATGTACTGCTTGTACGGGAAAGCTACTATCATGCTTTATTCTGCTAAATCTTTCTTCCTGAGCAGCCGCTACAATATTTCCTTCTGATAGAAACACAGCAGCAGAATCGTGGTAGAATGCAGAGATTCCCAAAATGTTCATATGGTCTTATTGATGTTCCATAGCAGCCAATTTTACGCAAACGCCAACTACCTCCATCGCTTTTTCGATATCTGCCAATGGGGGAAGAGAGGGGGCAATGCGTATATTACTGTCATTGGGGTCGAGTTTATAAGGGAAGGTAGCGCCTGCAGGAGTCATTTTTACTCCTGCTGCTTTCGCTAATTCCACCACTCGTTTGGCACATCCATCAGGAACATTCATGCTGACAAAATATCCTCCTTCAGGCTTGGTCCATTGAGCCAAAGCATCTTTACCTAATTCTCTGGTCAATATTTCATCTACTTTGGCAAATTTAGGAGCTAATATAGCTGCGTGATTGCGCATATGAGAATGAATATCATCCATATTACTAAAAAAGCGAATATGTCTGAGCTGATTTAGTTTGTCAGGACCAATAGACTGTAATTTTCGGTGAGAGAGAACCCAATCCAGATTATTTCTACTTGCAGCCATCACAGCTATTCCTGCACCTGCAAATGTGATTTTAGAGGTTGATCCGAACATCCATACACGATCAGGATTACCCGCTACTTCACAGGCTCTCAGTAAATTTTTCAATGGCTTGGGATCATCTACTAAATGATGTACCTGATAGGCATTGTCCCATATAATTCTAAAGTCTCCTGCTGCCGTTTTCATGTTAGCCAACTGGTTCACTACCTCATCACTGCAAACCACGCCTGTAGGATTACTATACTTGGGCACGATCCATATTCCTTTAATATTCGAATGTTCTTTCACCAACTTTGAAACTTCTTCCATATCAGGCCCTTCATCAGTAGAAGGTATGGGAATCATATGGATACCAAGATGTTGGCAGACATTAAAATGTCGATCATATCCTGGAACTGGACAAAGGAAGGTAACATCGGCTACTTTTGACCAGGGCTTATCTCCTCCGGGTATCGTATGAAGCATAGCATAGGTAATGGCGTCATGCATCAAACTCAGGCTGGAATTATCTCCTATCATCACCTCATGTTTACTGACCTCCATAAATTCTGAAAATAAGGCTTTAGCTTCAGGAAGCCCATCTAATCCACCATAATTCCGACAATCCACTCCAGAAGGAGATGCGGTATCCCCTGCTTTTACTAAGTGTAGCATCTCTTCACTTAAGGTTAATTGTTCTGCGGAAGGTTTACCGCGTGTCATATCTAAGGTGAGGGATTGTGCTTGAAAATCAGCATAACGTTGGCGCAAGGAGTCTGCTTCTCTTAGAATTGATTCTTTAGTTGAGGGTGATATTATAGCCATTCGATTGTGTTTGTTACTACTTAAGAGATAAAAGTATTAAAATGTGGCGAGATTACATCAGCTGATGTCCTCATTTTCCAGATGTATCGATACAGTATTCACGAAGATGAAACCAATAAGAACCATCCTTTCTGATGTAAGGATTTAAGCGTTTTATTAATGGAGTATAGAAAAAATGAGGAGCAACTTCATATGATTGCTCCTCTCAAGGAAGATATTACTTCTGAACAGTAGTAGTGGTTGGTGTATAAATACCAAAAGTAATGGCGTTGAGTAAGCCGTCAACAAAGGTATGCTCAACCGTTACCTTATAATCGTCCGCGTTATCTGCCATTTCGTTTGGATCAGATAGCTTTCCAGGAGCAAGGCCAAAAATAAAATAGTGATTCTTTTGGGTTACGGTAGCGCCAGATTGAGCCCCATCACCAACTGTGAAGGTGTAAGTATAACAGGAGGTCATAGAGATTGTGACCAGGGTAAAAAACATTAATTTTAAGATCCTTTTGTTCATTGTTGAGTTAATTTAAGGTGTACAATTTTCTGCATATAAGACTTTCTGATTGCGCCTTATTTTTATGGTTGTTAATCAAGTTCGTGATGTTACCAAAAATTTACGAAATTGTCTAATATGCGTCCTTTTATTCATTTATTCCTCATAAATGAATATCCAGAATCTTTCATTGAAGGGGAAAAACCGAGAAGGTTTTATTATTTCCCTGTCAGAATATCCTGTAATTCAGTGTTTGGAGTTAAATTCATATCTACTAATCCAAAAGAACCCGACTTATAGTTCCAATTGGCATAGGCTACATCATGCTCCTCCAATATGGCTATTAAATCCCTGTACCAGGCTAATTTTGATTCTTCTGGAGTTCCATCAATAACTCCAAATTCTCCGCAAAATAAAGGTAGGTTTAATTGCTCAGCTAGTGTAAAAGCTTTATGCATCATTAATTCTAAAGTATCTTTATTATACACTCTCTGTTCTTCAGGAGTAGTTCCATCTACCACAATTTGCCCGGGATATTGGACCTGTCCTTCAAAGTCTTTCAAATCAGTCCAGGAGGCTTGATAATGAGTCAGATGGAACGGTTCATAAAAGTGAAAGCTCAGCAAAATATGTTTATCATCGGCAGGAACAACCAATTGATCAAAAGTATTTACGGATTGCCATCTGTTAGAACCAATCACCAAGGTTCGCTCTGGCTCCCAACTTCTAATAGAATCAGTCATTCGGGCGATAAGATCATTCCATTGAGACGCATCTGGAGCGACAGGTTCATTCATAAATTCATACGCCAACATATCATTTGGCCATTTATCGACTGAGGACGAGAGATCCTTCCATAGCGCAATCAATTTATCCTGTTCATTGGGGTCGGTCCAAAGGGTATTGTCTTTGGCATTAAAATAATGAGAGCGAATAATATGAAGGTCGAGTACTACCTTTAATTCAGCTTCATCTGTCCAATTCATAAAATTATTTAATAGTTGGAAGGCATCTTCTTCTCTATTGCCTAAACTATCCCACATTTGGACCTCATCTATAGGAAGCCGAATGAAATCAAAACCCACAGATTTGATATAGTCTACGTCTTTTTTGGTGAAAAAATCTGCTCTCTCCTGTCCTCGTCTGCTACTTTGGGAAAGCCAGTGTGCTATATTGGTACCTCGGTGAATAGAGAAAGTGGAAGATTCAGATACATTAGTGATAATAGTCGCTTCTTCATTGTCGGAACAACTATACAAAGCGATGTGTAAGAAGACTATAAGAAAAAAGGATAATCTTTTCATTGGTTATGCGGTTTGAAGCGTGGTGAATCGTAATATCTATGAAAACTAATAAAAGAATTTAAGGGATTTTTGCAATGACCCTTTAAATGATCTGGAGAAATTTACATCTAGGCATGAAAAAGCGCTGGTATAATCTTGTCGAAGATGTTAACTTTTTAATATGAAGAATTATTTATTGCCAGCATACTTTCACTTGATTGTTATTTTATTTCTCATCCAAAGTCCCATGTTTGTACATGCCCAAGATGCTTTTATTACTGTAAATGAAACGCAATTCATTAAGGATCAGGAACCATACTATTTTTTAGGCACTAATTTCTGGTATGGAATGCATTTGGCTGCCGCAGCGCCCATAGGAAACAGAGATCGATTGATTCGCGAGCTTGACTTACTTGATTCTTTGGGAATCAATAACTTAAGAATTATGGCTGCAAGTGAAGGTCCAGATACAGAACCCTGGAGAGTATTACCTTCACTACAACCAGGTCCAGGAGAATACAACGAATTATTGTTGGAAGGCCTGGATTATCTGCTGGTAGAAATGGGAAAAAGAGGGATGAAGGCGGTCGTATGCCTAAATAATTTTTGGCCCTGGTCAGGTGGAATGGCGCAGTATCTGGCATGGAGTGAAGAAAATAACATTCCTTATCCACCACCTGCCGAAGGAGGAAGTTGGGCCAAATATCAATTATATACAGGGAGATTTTACGATTCCGAGGTAGCAATGACCGCTTTTGATGCACATGTTCAGAAGATCGTAACTCGAGTAAATTCTATATCCCAACTTTCCTATGCAGAAGATCCTACCATTATGTCCTGGCAATTGGCAAATGAACCTCGAGGCTTTCTCCATAGAAAAGCATTTTTGAAATGGATAGACAGATCTGCAAGATTAATTCGGTCACTAGACCCTAATCATCTTATTTCTTTAGGCTCAGAAGGCTATACAAATACTAAATTATCAGGTACTCATTTTATCAAAGCCCACAAACACGATTTGATCGACTATGTTACTTTTCATTTATGGATTCAAAATTGGGGCTGGTATGATCCTGAAAAACATCCCGAGACGATAGATGGCGCCTATGATAAAGCTCGAACATATCTACAAAGGCATGTTAAGAAAGGGAAAAAGCTTAAAAAGCCGATGGTATTGGAAGAATTTGGGGTAGCGAGAGATTTAGGCGATCATAATCCTACTGCTCCCACTTCTGTTCGGGATAAATATTACGAATTTATTTTTGAGTTATTGTACCAATATTCCAGGGAAGGAAAATCAGTTTCTGGGGCCAATTTTTGGGCGTGGGGAGGATTTGGAAGACCTCGTTCTCCCAAGACTATTTGGAAAAAAGGAGATGATTTCATCGGAGATCCACCACATGAATATCAAGGCTGGTATTCGGTCTATGATCAAGACAAATCTACCCTAGCAGTGATACAGGAATACACTGAAAAGTTTAATAGCTTGTGAAGTATATGATAAAAACTATATATTTGATCAATTACCTTAGCCCTAATCATTGCCCAAAATAAAAGTTAAATATGAAAGCCAACCTATTGTTATTCCTTTCTTTGGTTGTTTGCCTATTCCCTATATTCAGCCAAAATGCTCCTCAATCGAGTGGAGGCCAAATGGAAAGATGGTATTATGATGCTGATTGGAACAAAACCTCCCAAACTAATGCCACCTACTATTTAATCAGGGAATATGTAGAACCTATAATGATCATGGAATCTGTTCCCACCTATGAGCAAGGACTGCAAATGAAAGCAAAGGATACCCCTTTCGACCGCTATCTGTTCAATTACCACTATACGGGTAACGACCAATTGGCACTGTCAGTTCAAGCTATAGTCCTTAAAGAAGATCCCAATAAATATGAATTAGATGGAGCAGCTGTGTGGTACAAAAAAGATGGGATGCTTTCAGCTAAAGGGACCTACGATGGAGGCAAATTAGTAGGAGAATATGTAGAGTTTGATGAGAATATGAATGTGGTGAAACGAAAACAGTTCATGGATGGTACGGAAGTAAATGCTTCAGCGAATGTGTATCAGCCGTTGGTAGGGAAATGGGTACAAATAACTAAGGAGGGAGATCGAACAGAGAAGCATTTGTACAATGAATTGAAAGCAGATGGTACCTTACTGATTTACAGCGAAACCTATATGAGGATGTTTGATGAGATGAACCTTACCCGTTCTTCCGAACCGAGCACATTCATCTGGAAGTATAAGGAAACGGGGCCTGGTAAAGGAGATCTGGAGGTATATTTCATGGATGGGAAGCTATTAGGGAAAGAAAAGGTGGAAATTAAGGGGAATTCCTTTACCAGCCTTATGTACCAACATCAAAATCCTTCTTTGGTAGGAGAAAAATACAATTTTAAGAAGGTGAATTGAGATTCTTCTTTATATTCGCGCCTACATATAATTAGCATCTGAAAATTTTTGTTCCTGGTGCATGAAGATCGCTCATCTCATTCAATCTATAAAAGACCTGTTGGCTGATTCTTTTCCTGAATTAGCTGAAAGTTTGCGCCCTGCTGCTGCTGAGGAGCGTATTAGGGAGGCAGAGCAGCTCATGGGAATAACTTTTCCTCGGGAATTGCGCGAATTGTACCGCATACACAATGGCCAGGAATTTAAAGGGGCTTTATTTTTTGGTATGCCCTTCTTGCCTTTAAAAGAGGTAGTACAACAATGGCAAGTGTGGGCTGATATTGCTGAACAAACGGATTATTCTGATGATATACAGGTATTTTCTGCTATTCCAGGAATGATTCAGGAGAGATATGCTAATCCTAATTATATTCCTATTAGCCACGATGGAGGGGGAAACCACATAGGCATAGATATGAACCCCGGAGCTAAAGGAGTGGTAGGTCAGGTAATCAGTTATGGTAGAGACGATGATACTCGGTATGTCATAGCTCTGGGAATAGCTGAATTTTTAGCCTTTATCATACATCATCTGAACCAGGGTAACTACGATATTAAATCCTATAATTTTCGGTATAGTAGGGAATTAGTATTAAAAGAACCACCGAACACTCATTTTCTAGATACCTTAAAGCATCTGAATTTACCTTATGGGACAGAGGCAGTTCCCAGAAAGAAGTACCAGCAAAAACTAGCCTTTGAGGATTGGTTTTTCTCTTTGTCTAAAGCATGGCAAGAGGAAATCATGAAACACGCCACCATTGAAGGGGATTTTGTCGATCTGGAGCATGTAACCAGCTTATGGATGATGTCTTCTGCAATTTCAGATCTTTCTCCTATCCTCGCTTTCCCAAATGTACGTAAATTAATCCTCACTGATACGGCTGTATCTGATTTGAGTCCTATGAGATCGTTGAAGCATTTGAAGATTCTGTATCTAGCTAAAAATAGAATTCAGGATGGCAGTCCATTAATCGAATTGCCTCATTTAGAAAGCTTAAATCTAAGTCAGGCAGATATTAGCAAAACTATATCTCTCAGCCAACTCACTCAGTTGACCATTCTAGATGTTTCCAGTGCTAATCTACCTTCCTTATCCTGGATCAAACCCTTGACAAAGCTAAAGCGATTAAATGTGAGCTTTAATCAATTTACCGATCAGGAGTTGTTGGGAGAATTTGAGGAGTTGGAATTTCTCGATATTTGCCATACCCCTGTAACCTCTTTAGAATTTGTAGGTCATCTACAACAATTGAAAGAGATTCGCTTATCAGGTGCACCACTGGCAGATTATCGCCCCCTTACCCATCTTCCGCATTTGAGATCGATCACAGCTACCTTTGAGCAATTTATGATCCTCAGCCATTTGTTCGATCGTTGGCTTTCGTTTTCAATTCAGGGCAATATGACGGAACAACAAGAGGAGATGTATAGGGGCTATATGTCCAGGGAGTGAGCGTTAGAACTAACATAATATTCCTTATCACTTTCTTTGGCGATTGGTCCTAACAAGCCTTTAAATATTGGAAAGTCGCCCTTATATTCTCTGGTTTTAGATTGGGATAGCTTGAGAGAATATTTTCTCCAGACCAATATGGTGCTAATCATTCTCACATTCATTCTACCGAGACTCTAGTGTCCTTTATGATAGGTTTACTCATTAACACATTTGAATATGAATGGATATGTTGTTCCCAATCCATAAAGAAAATCTTTTTAATTACATCTAATAAAGATCAACAAATTATTTATTCCTTTTGATGTAGGATTTATCCGTGAAGCCCGCCGAAAAGCCGAAAAGGCGCCTGATTTCTCTCAAGTATTCAGTAATTTATATATGTTTCGTATATTTAACTTTTCATAAGAAACATCAAGCCTATGAAGAACATTGCTAACTACTTTTTATGCGTGATAGGGCTAGTGGGGATCATCAGTACCACCTCCCTGCAAGCCCAAAAGAAATCCGACACGGAAGAAACAGAGCAGCCGAAACACTATCTGGACACACTAGGATTAAGTGGACTCAAATTTCGTTCTGTTGGTCCGGCCATCACTTCAGGTCGTATTTCGGATTTTGCCATACATCCAAATAAACCTCAGGAATATTATGTAGCTACTTCTTCCGGTGGCGTATGGAAAACAGTAAACTCAGGCACTACGTATGAGCCTATTTTTGATAGTCAAGGATCTTATTCTATAGGCGTGGTAACCTTGGATCCCAATAATCCCAATGTCGTATGGGTAGGAACAGGAGAGAATAATAACCAACGGAGCGTTGCTTATGGAGATGGCGTATATCGTTCAACAGATGGCGGGAAGCATTGGAAACATATGGGATTATCAGAATCCGAACATATAGGAAGTATCCTCATTGACCCAAGAGATGCTAAAGTGATTTATGTAGCAGCGATAGGACCTTTATGGAATGCAGGAGGAGAGCGGGGCTTGTATAAGAGTACAGATGGGGGAGAAACATGGAACAATATATTAGAGATTAGTGAGCATACGGGGATCAATGAAGTACATATGGATCCACGCAATCCGGATATTCTTTATGCAACTTCTTTCCAACGGCGCAGACATGTATTTACGTATCTGGGAGGAGGGCCTGAATCGGCTATTTATAAAAGTACCGATGGAGGAGAAAATTGGGACAAGATACATACAGGAATTCCAAGCGGAGATCTGGGCAGAATTGGGTTGGCGATTTCTCCGGCTAATCCCGATATCATTTATGCGATCATCGAAGCGCAGGGAGATAAAAGTGGGGTATATCGTTCCAATAATCAAGGTGCTAGTTGGGAGAAAAGGGGAAGTTATGCTACCAGTGGTAATTATTATCAGGAGATCGTTGCTGATCCCAAAAATCCAGACAAATTATTTGCGATGGATACCTGGATGCATGCTTCAGTAGATGGAGGTAAGTCCTTTTACAGGGTAGGAGAAGACACCAAGCATGTCGATAATCACTGTATCTGGATTAATCCAGAGAATACCGATCATTGGTTGGTAGGATGTGATGGGGGGATTTACGAAACATGGGATGCCGCAAAAACATGGGTTTTTAAGCCAAATTTACCCGTTACACAATTTTACAAAGTGGCTGTAGACAATTCTAAGCCTTTTTACTACATCTACGGAGGAACACAGGACAATTTCAGCTTAGGTGGGCCCTCTCGTACCATTACAGCACATGGAATAGTAAACAGCGACTGGTTTATTACGCATGGAGGAGATGGATTTGAGTCGCAGATTGATCCATTTAATCCTGACATCGTATATGCCCAATCTCAATATGGGGTGTTAGTGCGCTATGATCGTAAAAGTGGGGAAGAATTGGGGATTCAACCAAAGCCAAGAAAAGAGGAGAAAGCCTATAGATGGAATTGGGATGCGCCTTTACATGCGAGCCCACACAAAGAAGGAAGGATTTACTTTGCCGCCAATAAATTGTTCAGAAGTGATGATAGAGGGAATAGCTGGGAAGTACTAAGTGATGACCTGACACGACAAGTTGACAGAAATAAGTTAAAAGTAATGGGTAGAATCTGGGGAATAGATGCCATTGCTAAAAATCAATCTACTTCTCCATATGGAACAATTGTCGCTTTCTCAGAATCGCCCATTAATCCTAACTTATTATATGTGGGAACGGATGATGGATTGATCCAGATCTCAGAAGATGGGGGAGAAAATTGGCGGACTATCGATGGAATTACTGGAGCACCTGATACGAGCTATGTAAATGCGGTATATGCCTCTCAACATAATGAGAACGTTGTTTACGCATTGTTCAATCATCACAAATACGGAGATTTTAAGCCTTATGTGTTTAAAAGTACAGATAAAGGAAATACGTGGACCTCAATTTCCGCCAATCTCCCCGAACGTGGATCTGCTTATTCTATCGAAGAAGATCATGAAGTGGCTGACTTATTGTTCGTTGGCACAGAATTCGGTGTGTTTTTTACGGCAGGTGGGGGAGATTACTGGAAACAACTGAAAAATGGGGTTCCAACGATAGCGGTAAGAGATTTGGCGATTCATAAAGAGAGTAATGATTTGATTTTAGGTACGTTCGGAAGAGGATTTTATGTGTTGGATGATTATGCAGTATTGAGAGAGTTGACCAATGGGCCGTTGGCAAGCGATGGAAAGTTATTTGAGGTGAGAGAAGCCTTAGCATATGAACAAAGTATGCCCTTAGGATTGCCTGGAAAATCTTTTCAGGGAGACAGCTATTATTCGGCAGAAAATTTGGGATCAGTAGCCATGTTTACCTATTATATAGAAGAGGAATTAGAGAGTTTGGAGAAACAACGACAGGAAAAAGAAAAGGAGTTATTGAACAACGAGGAGGAAGTGAGCTATCCTTCGATGGAAGCATTGAGAGCTGAGAAAAGAGAGACCGTGCCTCAATTAGTCTTTACGATTAAAGATAATGGGGGAAATGTGATTAGGAAATTAACTGCTAAGCCAGGCAAAGGGATTCAACGACTTCACTGGGATTTGAGATATGCTCCTAAAAATGCGATTTCCCTAAGTAAGCCTTCATTCTATAATCCATTTGCTGGCAAACGAGAAGGAACCTTAGTATTGCCAGGAACCTATGAAGTATCATTAGCCAAAGTAGTGATGGGAGAAATCAGAGAGATAGGAGCTCCCGTTTCTTTTGAAGTGAAGAGTCTCAATAATACGACCCTTCCTGCAGAAGATCGATTGGCTAAAGTGAATTTCCAGCGTGAAGTAACTGAATTGTTTAGATCTTTCCAGGGAGCACAGCGGACCGTAAGTGAATTGAATAATCAGTTGTCTCATATTAAAAAAGCAATTATAGCAGCTGAGGTACCGCTTTCATCTGTCATGAAAGACGTCCAGCAGATTGAGGATGAGTTATACGATATTAGATTGTCTATGAATGGAGATCCTATTGCCAGGACCTTAGATGTAGATCAGATTCCTTCGATTTCAAACAGGATTGGAAGCTTGATGTATGAGCAATATTACTCTACAGCAGCACCGACGAAGACACATAAACAAACATATGTCCTCGCAGAGGAAGCATTTAAGCCAGTATTAGCAGAACTGCAGACATTGACCAATGAATTGATGCCTGCCTTACAACAAAAGCTTGAGGAGATTGGCGCTCCTTATACGCCTGGAAGAAGGGTGGAGTATGGAAATGAATAGGTAGGAAATGCGAGATTTAATGTTTATTCAAGAGGCTTACCTAACGTTGAATATAGGTGAGCCTCTTTTTTTTAAGTTATCCCTTACTATTATTTAAGGAAATTTTGCTAAATGATCCACAATCTCATTACGAACCGTTTCGTACGCCTCCTGAATGAGCCAATGACCAGCTTCTAACTCTACAAAGCGATAATATCCGGAGACATATTCTTCTGTCCATTCTACTCCTGAGCGAAGAAGAGCAAAATCTTTGTTCCCCCACAAATAAAGTACGGGGATAGTAACTTCACCTATGTCAGTTGCCTGATTAAACAAGTAATAATTCCCTCTATACCAATTGATAGCACCACTTAATGCATGTTTCTGCTGGAACAGCGTTAAATAGGCAGCTTTTTCTTGTGCATTGTGTTTGAACCAAATTCTTTTCAATAATTTGTAATTATTCTTGGCCAACATAAACTCTGGTATCTTCGGTTTTTGAAAGTTTCTTATGTATTTACTAGCCTCATGTTGTCGTTTATCTTCTTTATAAGCTCTGGAAAAGGCTGTCAAATGAGGAACAGATAAGGCGGTATAAGAATATAATCGTTCAGGAAAGTCAGTAGCTATTTTCCATCCTACCACACTTCCCCAATCATGTCCAATAAGATGAAATTGGTCGATGCCCAACTGATCTGCGATGGCGATAATATCTTGCGTTAAATGGGTAATTTGATATTTTGAGATTTCTTTTGGTCTCGCTGTATAACTGTATCCTCTTTGGTCAGGAGCAATGGTATAATAACCTCCCTGATTTAACTCTGACATCAATTTATTCCACATTCTGGAAGATTCAGGAAATCCATGAAGTAAGATGACGGGAGTGTCCTGTTCGTTCCCACTTAATTTTACCGCAAATGAATATCCATTAGCTTCGATGAGGCGATATCCTTGCGGAGTGGTTCCTTGTTTAGTTCCTGTAGCTATTCTGTTGATGTAGAACAGTCCTATAAATAATACAATGAGTAGTATAGCTGCAATAATCCCTGAAATTTGTAGCATCCTTTTTAGTTTGTCCTTTTTTATCAGTATAAGAGTTTAATATTAATTTACCTAAAGGGAATTGATCTTAGATGGGCTTTTTCAGCAACTTCATCTTATGATGCTGTTCTAAACGTAAAGGGATAGGTATCATTTGACAAATAAAAAAGACTTCCACAATAATGAGGAAGCCTTCCCTTCGTATTTTCATCCAATTTGTTACAATGCTTACTTCTTTGTCAACGTCTGACCATCTAAGCCTTTTCTTCCTTCACAATTATCAGATACCATGCTGAATGATGCTTTGTCTCCTTCAACTGAAAAGGTATAAGATCCCCCTTCATCTCCTCTACAAGACATTTCTCCGCTAGTATCCTTCATTGTCAATGTGTTTTCTTCTACTGTATAAGTCCCTTCTACATCTACTGTTCCATCTGCCCCCATATCCACCATATACATTCCATCAGCAGTAAACGTAATATCATAAGAACGTTCTCCTGCTTCCACATGCCATGTTCCTTCAAGGCCTGTTTCCAATGTAAAGAAAGAGATGATAAATGCTAAAATAATTCCTAAGCTTTTCATGTGTTTGTTATTAAGTTTGGATACATAAATCATAGTAAATCTAACAGCTTTCCACCTTGGATTTGGAACAATTACATAGAAATTCTTTCATGTAAAGAAATGGAGCCGAAAGTAGGTTTGTCCTGTATTTGACATACCACCAATGGATTTTGTGGATCTTTGCTATACAAAGAAGAAAATTTTCGACCATTAATCCATAGATTTCATTTTCGTACTAAAAATATTCACCAAACAAATTTTGTATGCGTGTACAATCTTCTACAAATCTTTCATACGCTTGCATCTTTTCCGTATTATTAATCTTCAGCGCTTGTATAGGGGATGATATTATTGACGATAGAGTACCGGAAGAAGTTCGTGTGATCAACGTCATCGATAGCCTTCAGGTAGGAATGAGTTTCCAATTAGAAGCCTTCTTTTTTAACAATGTGGGATCTCAGGAAAGCAGAAACATTAGCTGGAGTAGCTCCGATGAAAATGTATTATCTATAGACCAGTCTGGATTAGCAGAAGCTGTCTCTCCGGGATTAGCCATTGTAAGGGCAGAAGCTCAAGGAGATGACACCGCTACTTTGATCGATGAATTCTCAATTACCGTTACAGAAGACGAATCCGTTCCAAATACCGCAACGGAAAGAACTGGAACTATTCAAACAACCAGCTTTTATATATTAGAAGGAAGTATGGTTCTGAAGCAGGAAGGGAGTGGATTGGTATTTGAAGTAGGAGAGGATTTCAGAGCTTCCAGTTCTCTTCCCGGTTTGTATGTATATCTGACAAATAATCCCAATACCATTAATGGAGCATTGGAATTAGGGGAAGTAACTCAATTCGAAGGGGCACATTCCTATGATGTACCTGGAGATGTTGCCCTCGGAACGTATCAATATGCACTCTTCTTTTGCAAGCCTTTTACTGTCAAAGTAGGAGATGGAGAATTTACGGAATAATTCTTCTACATGATTCTTGAATAACGCTAACATGAAAAAGATATCTATCCTTTCCATAATTTCTAGAGGGAATAAGCATACCCTTTCTCTGCTCTTGTTTATATTATTCTTCCAATTCTCCATTGCTGGAGGAGGCTGGCCACAACCTAAGAATAAATTATACTTAAAAATATTCCAGTGGTGGGTACTTTCCGATGAGCACTTTACCGATACAGGTGGAATAGATCCTAATGTAACCAGTGGAATTTTTAATACAGGTGTCTATGGGGAATATGGCATTACTAATCGGTTTACAGGAATTGTATATTTCCCTTTTTACAGTAGAGCCTATTTTAATAATACGATTTCAGGAACGACAGGTGAAACCATTACTCCTGGAGAGGCTATTAATTCTGTGGGAGATGCAATTGTTAGCGCGAAATATGGATTGATAGTCAATGGTCCTATTATTCTTAGTGCTACTATTAGTCTGGGGCTTCCGCTGGGAGTGGATGATGGAGGAAGTAATAATACCTTACAAACGGGAGATGGAGAATTTAATCAATTGCTAAGATTCGACGCCAGTACCAGTGCAAATATTGGAGGAATAAACACTTTCTACAATATTTACGCCGGCATTAATAATCGTACCAACGGATTCTCTGATGAATTGTGGGCTGGAGTAGAAGCAGGGGCGACTTTGTGGGAGGATAAAATTATAGGCTTGGCTCGATTATATACAGTTCAATCTCTGCAAAATGGTGATTCAAATGACATCCCAAATAGTACCAGTATTTTTGCCAATAATAGTGAACACCTTACGATAAGTCCTGAATTAGGAATTAAGATTACGGATCAGATAGGTATTTCTGGTACGGCAGCTTTTCCCATTTCAGGGAGATTGATCTTTTCCGATCCTTCTTATTCTGCAGGTATTTTTTTGGAGTTATAACAGAGAACAGGCTACTGTAATGAAGTAGCCTGAACATATGTACTAATAAATGGTATGTTTAGGTCAATGAGGCTTGCCTAACCTTCCAATACCTTTAGGACTTTTTCGGCCGTAAAAGGCATATGTCTGAGTCTTTTTCCCGTCAACGTACCAAAAGCATTGACCACAGCTCCTCCTATAATAGGGATGCCTGACTCTCCCACCCCGGTAGGATGTTCTGTAGAGGAAATAAGTTTCACTTCCAAGGTCTCAGGAATGTCACTCATTCGCAAAATGGGATAATCGTGATAATTGGATTGCTCTACTTTTCCATTGTTGAAGCTAATTCGTTCACTCATAATGCTACTCAACCCCATCAACACTCCTCCTTCCATCTGAGCGATCACATTATCAGGTTGTACAATAATTCCCGCATCCAGAGAGGTCCATACATGATGCACCTTGATTTTTCCCGTTTCTCTATTTAAGGAAATTTCACACACACAAGCTGCCAAAGAACCGCTCCTTTCTGCAAATGCGATCCCTTTAGCTCTTCCTTCTGGAACCTTGGCCCCCCAATCAGCCATTTCTGCTACAGTTGATAACACTTTTTGTGCTCTTGGAAAATCTTTCATCAATTCCATCCTGAACTCAACAGGATCTTTGCCTTGATCTGCCGCTATTTCATCTACAAATGCTTCTATGGCAAATTTATTAGGGCCATGTCCTACCGCCCTCCAGTGTTTGGTACGAATGCCATGATCGATATTCCGCACCTCTACTCGTTGGTGAGGGAAGCTATAATAGTCAGTTCTGGCACCCGAACCCAGTAGGCGATCTCCAGTTCCCACAATGATATGTCTCCATCCCTGAATCTTCCCTGAATCATCCAAACTTGCTTCCATGCGTTGAAGGGACATAGGTCGAAACATCCCATACTGTAGATCATCTTCTCTTGTCCAAAGTAGCTTAACCGGCTTTTTCACTGCTTTCGACAGTAGGGTAGCTTCTACTATAAAATCAGAGTTGGACCTTCTTCCAAAACCACCTCCCAGATATGTTCTGTGAAAAGTTACCTGAGACGCATCTATGCCCAAGGTATTCGCAATAGCATTTCTCGCATTGCCTGGTGCCTGAGTTCCTATCCACCCCTCTGCTTGTTGGCCATCCTCACTAACAGAGACTACTGCATTGAGTGGCTCCATTTGTGCGTGATAGACATAATCATTTTTATAGTCAATGGAATAGGTTTTCATCCCTTCCCTTAGCGCTGATTCAATGTCTCCTTTATCCGTTAGATGATCTCCTTTGATGCTAGCATCTCCTGCATGTTGTCCATACATCTCATACGCCTCATCACTGGAATGGGTCGCGGCTTTCGCATCCTGGCTCCAGTCTATTTGCATCTTCTTTTTTACTTCCAAGGCTAATTCTAAGGACTCAGCAATTAAACCTACCCCATGATCAAACTCCACAATATCCATCACACCTTCTGTTCCTATCAATTCATCTCTATTTTTTAAATTAGGTTTGGCTCCATGTACCAACGATCTGTTGATTACTCCATATACCATTCCAGGAACCTTGATATCTATACTATAAATAGCACTTCCATCTACTTTGGTGGGAATATCTACACGTGGAACTACCTTACCGATCAATCTAAATTGCTCTGGACGCTTTAATTGTTCTTCCGGAATTTCCGGAATGTCTGATAGAGAGGTAGCAAAGGTAGCAATTTCTCCATAGGAAATGTTGCGGTCGCTTTTGCTATGAATAACAATTCCATTATCCGTCGTTAGCTCTGATATAGGAACGCTCCATTTTTGGGCTACATTAGAAAGTAATACATATCGCGTTTGAGCTCCTGCCTGACGCATACTGTTAAAATAGCTGTTAACCGTTCGGCTTCCGACGGTAATCATACTTTTTCTTCCCCGACCTCCCCAACCAGCTCCAAATATTTCCGGGTCTGCAGGAGAATTCTTCACAACTACTTTTGACCAATCAGCATCCAACTCCTCTGCATAAATTACTGGCACTGCGGTCATACTTCCTTGGCCCATTTCCGAAGCCGGATTGTAGATAGTGATCTTTCCATTTTCATGAAAATGTACCCATACGCTAAGTGGCTTTTCCTCTATCGATGGATTATTACCTTCGCCGAGAAGATATGTGGGAATCAACACAGAAGCGGAGACAAAAAAAGTGGTTCCTCCTGCCAAACGGAAAAATTTACGTCTGGAGATGGGATTTTGTATAAAGTTTGTTGAGTTTTCCATGATTATCCTTCTTTTGCAACGTTTTCTATGGCTTTTATAATTCTCACATAAGTCCCACACCTACAGAGATTTCCATTCATGTAAGATATGATTTCTTCTCTTCCGGGTTGTTTGTTTTTATTCAATAAGGCCGCTGCCTGCATGATTTGCCCGGATTGACAATAGCCGCACTGAGGAACCTGAGCATCTATCCATGCCAATTGTAAAGGATGTGTACCATCTTCAGAAAGCCCTTCAATAGTAGTTACTTTTCTCCCTTCTGCTAAGGTTACAGGCGTTATGCAGGATCTAATAGGTTCACCATCTAAGTGAACCGTACAACTACCACATACAGCTTTTCCACAGCTATATTTTGTTCCGGTAAGTCCTAATTGTTCCCTGATTACCCATAGGAGAGGAGTTCCGGGTTTCGAATCTACAGTCCGTTGCTGACCATTTACTTCTAATGTCAATTTTGCCATGATATGCTGAAATTAGTTAAGATATAATAATATAACATTTTTACAACGAAGCTGTTGAGAAAATCTAAAACTCATCTATATGGGATATTTCTATCAACTAAATTAGCATTTAACAGATGACACTTACATTTCAGCGTTGATCCAATAATAAATGCGATTACCTGGAAAGGTGTGCTATTAGATACCAGGCTGATATTAAACAAGAAAAGAGAATCCTTTTAGAATTCTCTTAGCCCAAGTGGACGTTTTTATAATTTATCTGGGTCGGAAAAATTGCCTTCTTCCTGGAGGTAAAGCCGCTGGATTTGCTCCCAACCTGGATAAATTATAAGTGAAACTCAGCATCACATATCGACCTAATGAGGTAATTCTTTCTTCTTCTATATAGTTAAGGTCGCTGGTTTGATTAATTCCTCTGTTTTTATTCAGTAAATCAAAAGCGGTCAACTGAATTTCCCCTCGATTGCCTTCAAAAATATATCTGGATAAAGAAGCTTCCCAGATAGGAATTTTTTCTGCCTCCCCAAAAGCATCCCCCTGATATATTGTATAATTGATCTCACTTCCTATTCTCCACTTTTGTCCCAGATTAATGTTCAATTCTCCGAAATAGCGTTGATTGAAGAATGACTGGTCCGGCGATTCAGGATTAGAATAGGTCGTCAGGCTGTGATTAAGATTTCCTCCCACAGCTATATCTATCACATCCTTTTTTCGATTATCAATCCTTACTCCTCCTCCTGTAGCAATTCTATCAAAATCGGTTTCTTCCAGATTAATAAACTGTATGCCTCTATTGTAAGTAACATTATAGTTTAATCTAATATCTATCCCTAATTTCCTGATAGGTGTGGAGAAAGAGGCAAAATTCAATATTCTGTAGGCATTATCCACATTGACAGGAGTAGTGGTGACCCTGAATAAGCTGTCGACAGAGGTAGCATTAACGATGCTATTATCTGTATATGAGATGTCAACATAAGCAAAAAAGCTGGTGAAGGTGAATTGACTAAAAGAGAGAAATCGGGAAGTCAGGCGATGGGTATATTCTGGTCTGAGTTCTGGGTTACCCACATAAATATTTAATGGATCAGAATTATCTACTATTGGTTGCAATTGTTCAATACTGGGTTCATTCACATTGGTACGATACTGAATAAATAAATTTCTTGAACTGGCAAAATTCAATCTTAACTGCATACTGGGTAGCAAGAAGAAAAAATCATTATCGATAGAAGTATTGACATTGGGGTTTCCATTGATAGCAAAAATCTCTCCATCCAGATGAGATCGTTGAGCACTTAATCCTGTGCTGAAATTTAGTTTATTTCGTACCAATCTGAAATTCAAGCCGCCTTGTTGATAAATGTAATCACTTTCATAGGCATTACTCAATTGGTCATTGGCTACCTCTACTAAATTTCCATTCTGGCCGACGATATCGAACACACCTCTATCCACTTCATTTTCAAACGCACGATGAGAAGCGTTAAATTCCAAGTATTTTCTATCGCCTAAAGGTTCGGTGTAGGATAAACGAAGGTTGTAGGAAAATTGCTTGTTATTTTGAAATTGATTCTGAACCGTACTGTCAATTCTGGATAGGGTAGTGCCCTCAAAAAAGCGGTTGAAGGTGCTAATTTCATTATCTCTGTCATTATCATTGCCACTGATAGAAACGGAGGTTACTAAATTTCTACCTTCATCATTTAATCGTTTACGATAGGTTAAATTACTGGAGAAGTTATATCGTTCTGCATTGGTACTTAAATCGTTATCTCCTTCATTTTCAATAACTCCTTCTACGTTTCTGGTGGTGGAATTCGATATTGACTCCGATTCTCCATCTGTCAATCCGGCATTCGCTGTTAATATGAGTTCCTGTGTGGAATCAATTTTGTGTTCGAATCTCATATTTATCCGATGGTTCAGATTTTCGTTAAAGGAATTGCTCACTTCATCATAGGAGAAAGTGCCAGATTCCAGAAAATTTTGTCGGGTAATATCTTTATCGATATCCCTTCTTACCGAATTGAGGAAGTAACTGATATTGAGCTTAGTATTTTTATTAAAGGTATGATTAAGGTTCAGTCCCCCTGCACTGGTTTTAACAAATCCATTGCTCAAATCTTCATTTATATTTACTCCGGTATTGTTGCCTCCTGAAAAGCCTCCTCCTCCTCGCCCTCCTCTTCTCAGATTAGAAACTCCTCCTAAAAAGCCTACATAATCTTCAAATGTAAAGCCTTGTTGGTTAATATTATTCGCCATCCCCAAAAATGAAAGTTGGGTCTTTTTTGTAAACTTATTGATACTTGCTTTACCATTATAGCGGTCATCTGTTCCATATCCTCCTGTAACCGTTCCAAAGTAGCCTTGCTTGCTATCTTCTTTCAGTTCGAGATTTATCGTCTTTTCTCTATCTCCGTCGTCTATCCCTGTAAACTGAGCCATATCGGATAGTCGGTCGAATACTTGTACTTTATCGATGGCATCAGCTGGTAAATTTTTCGTTGCCATTTTAGGATCTGTTCCGAAAAATTCTTTGCCATCTACCAGCACTCTTTCTACTGTTTCTCCTTGAGCTTTTACGGTTCCATCTGATTCAACTTCTACTCCCGGAAGTCTTTTTAACAGGTCCTCTACTGTGGCATTGGGCTGTACTTTAAAGGCTTCAGCATTATATTCGATAGTATCCTTTTTTAATATAATAGGGGTTCGTTCCCCTTCTATGACAACTTCGTTTATCGAGGAATTTTTAGAGAGCATCACCAAGGGATCAAGTAGGACATCAGATCGAATAGTTAAGGATTTGTAGTAATTTAAGTATCCGACATATGTGATTTGCAGTAAGTAGTTTCCAGGCTTGATTCCCTTTAAATTAAATGCTCCTTCTTTATCAGAAAATACAAAGCTGGAGATGACGGAATCTGGCAACGTCATTAGCACAGTGGTAGCACCAGGTAAGGCCTGACCAATGGAGTCTACTACGGTTCCACCTATGTTAACTGTTGTACTTTGCGCTTTGATGAATGCGGGTGTTAACATACACATCGCTGTAAAAATGGACAGCGAAGCGATTGTAAATTTTTTCATTCTTATGGGTTAAGGGATGTTCTTAATTGGGTCTTCCTCCTCCTGGCCTACCGCCTTGACCTGGACGACCATATAATTCTCTCATTTCTTTCATCTTTTGCCTGCGAATTTCATTGAATTCTTCTTCGGTGACCTCTTTCCCTTTTTTAGGCGGCTCCAATACTTCTGAATCAGGAGCTCCCATGTTTATTTCCACTACTTCTATTTTTCTTTCTCCCTCATTGATATCAGCTTCCAGAATAAGTCCGGGTAAGCCACTTAATCTTCCTGGTCCTGCACTAACTGGGATGTCTACGGCAAACCATGCTACAATTTTCTGAGTACTATCTTCATGGACAGCTTTCATGGATCTATGCCCTAAAATCTCCTTTTCTTCCATACTCAATTTCCATTGATACTCAGAAGGTTCAGTAGTTACGATAAATCTTTTATCAAATAAATCCCTTTGATCAATCTGAGTTTGTTCTTCCAGATTTGTAAAGGTTTTTCCATCCATAGCTCCTCCTACGCCTGCCATTCTCATCCTAAATCCTCCTCTTCCTGAAGGTACTTCCTGACCTGGAATTTCTCTTTCAGAAGATTGATAAACGGCTGCGGAAGAAGTGAAGAATAGCTCTTTGGCAAAGCTTCTAAATTCAGGTATCATTTCTTTGAACTGCTCTCTTTCCGGTGGAATTCTTTTATGTAGGTTAATGGTTTCATTGTACTGAATCTCACCCCCTTCCACTTGCGCCCATAAGAAAGAAGGGATTAAGGTAAAGAGAATAATTAATTGCTTCATAATGTTAATGATTTCTGCTATTTATCGATTAGACAATAGATCTCCCTTATTTATTCCCTTTCTGAAAAAAAATATTGTCTTTGATCCACCTTTGTACTAAAGGTAAGTCCCATTCTTTGATGTAAATTTTATGGACCAGATTATATAGAGTTACCGTCTCTTCAGAAGAGATATTTAGCGGTTTTTGGTGCTCATGTTCAATGGGAGTGAGGGATAGTGTTAATCGATAACCGTTAGTTTTAAGAAAAAGTAGTGCTGTCTCTAAAGCTGTTCCCGCATTTCCATCTCGAAAAATGTGATTTCTGATGATATTATATAAATACAAGCTTGCTTTATCGTGTATATCCGGATATAATTCACGCCCAAATACTTCAGAATGAACTGCTTCTACCAGATAATCCAGGGCGTGTTCATTCAAAAGATTAAAAGGAGGAATATATGTTCCTCCATGACGGTAAATCATGATTCTATTGATAAGGATAATATCCTCTTTTAGTAAAAATTTCACTGCTTGGATAGTGCATTAAATACATCGTAGTAGGTGTCGAAATCCTCTTCGATCATTTCTTTGATGTCTTCCCTTCTTACTTGTTGATCTTTAGAAACATTTATTCGACCATCATTGAAGATTTCCTCTATGATCTCTTTAAGCATCCCGGGATCTTTGAGCAGTACTTCTTTGATGAAGGTTTTTATGGCGGACCTATCAATTTTATCTAAATCCATTCTTATATTCTTTTGGGGCAAGATACGTTTTTTTTGTCAGCTCTAAAGATCCGATAGGGAAATCAGTCCTTCTTTTAATGCTTTCACGATTAATCCTGTGGTATTTTTTACATTCATATGCTTTAATAAATTGGCTCTATGACCATCTACTGTTCTTTTGCTGATGAATAATTCATCTGCAATTTCAGCCGTGGTTTTAGCCTTGCATATTAACAGCAACACCTCCATTTCTCTTTTGGAAATTCTTTCCATGTGAAGCAAATGAAATTTGAGTTTGCCTTGATGTCGGATGTTTTCCCATAAAGCTTGCTGAACCAGTTCCGATTGATGATATCCTTTTTCATATACATCTGTGATGGCTTGTGAAAGGTTGTCCCAGGAAGTGGATTTTAGCACATATCCATTGGCCCCTAACTGGAGCATATACTGTACCATATGCATTTCATCAATTCTCGAAAGAACCAGGACTTTGAGATTGGGATAGTGCTTTTTAACAAATTTACAAACCTCATCCCCAGACATCTCAGGCATATCTATATCAAGTAAGATAATCTCCAGATCTTCGTGTTCTTTTACCAATGTTATAAACTCTTTGCCATTAGAAGCTTCCATCACCATATTGAAATGAGAATTTGATTCGATGAGTGACTTAATCCCCTCCCTAACCACATGGTGATCCTCTACGATACCTATTCTTATGGCAGTATTTATATTATTCATTATCAGGCTTATTATATGGTATGTTTATCTCAAATTTCGTTCCCTCCTCTTCAGTAGAGGTTAAGTGGAGCTTCCCATCCAGTAGATTTAGTCTACTGTGAATACTTTTTAATCCCAATCCAGTAGACTCTTCGATGTCACCTTTGCCAAAACCTACCCCATCATCCTGAAAAGATAGTCGTAAATTGGGAGGAATATATTTTAAGGAAATAAGCACGTGATTGGCATTTGCGTGTTTTAATGTGTTGTTAAATAATTCCTGAACCATTCTATATAGATGAGTAGCTATTTTATTGGATAAATTGGGAAGCGGATCAGCATAAAAGACCACCACTAAGTCGCCATTAGCTTCCATCATTTCAGACAAACTTTCGATAGCTTTGACCAATCCTAGCTTAGCTAATACAGTGGGAGCAAGTTCTCGGGAAATCCCTCTAACACTACTGGAGGTTTTTTGAAGCAAATCTCCCACTTGCCCTATTATACTTTCTCTTTCTCCGGAAAAATGGTTTTGTTCTAGTTTCTGCAGGAATTGGTGTGCTGCAGTAAGCATAGAACCAATATCGTCATGCAAATCTCTGCCTATCCTTTCTCTTTCCTTCTCCTGAGCATCTACCACAGCCTGAAGTAATTGGCGCTGATGCTCTAATCGTTCTTTGGCTCTCGCCCGTTCTTGCTTTAATAATTTTTTTTGATATAGCACAAAAAAGGCAATTAGAGATGTCGCTAAAAGAAACATACCTAAAATACCTGTCTGAATAAGCTGTAAGTTTATACTTTCCGATTGATCCATAGAGAAATAGCAAATAAAAAATAGTGTAATATATTTAAAACGGAGTGAATCGAAAATAAATATCTAACCGTTGATTCTGATGCCAAAGAAATGACTTGCATGAATCCTAAAATGAGAAGGCTTGCAGAATAGTACAACAACACACTAGTATTGAACCAAAATGGAGCACTCTTTTCTACTGATTCTACTTTGTAGGTATCCAATGCTCTATAGAAAAAAAGTATAGCCATCATAATGAGTAACATATTCTCAGCAAAGGATGTGAGAGAATTAAAGGTATAGTAAGGCTGATAAAAAAGCGTATTTAGTAATGAAAGAGCAATAAACCCAATGGACAGAATGTTAAAAATGTTTTTATTGATCCAATCGGAGAGGTAAATCCTATATACTGTGCAAAAGATGATAAACTCAACTGGGGTATAAATATGATAAAGGAATTGATTATTAGTACGATTTATAGATAATATCCAGGCTAACACCTGAACAATAAGAGATATTAACATCAATCCTGTCAATATTTTACCATCTTTTTTTAAGCGAGAAAAATAAAAAGTACCTATCGCCAAAGGTATAATGGGAGAAAATACTGACAGAATTGATAGTAAATCTTTACTAATCATGTTTTACGAATGTGTTAAGAAAGCACTTCAACAAGTCGGTGGACAAGGAGTCGCAAACTCAAAACAAGAAGGATTTTTTGGGTCGTTTCCCCTTACCGTGCTGTTATGATACTGAAATTCCAGAACTGGTGCAAATGATGGTCTCCCTTCAGAATCAAAATTATGATTAATTCCAGGATAAAAATATACTTCGCTAATCTTCTCTTCAGAATCCGGCATTAGCACCACATCATTTTGTTCAAAGGTATAATGTCTTACTCTTTCGAGCGTACTATTTTCCTTAGACTCAAATTGATCTACTACAGCAGAAATAGCTAATTTGGACCAATTTCCGATTAAACTAGAAACCATTTCTGGAGGAATAATTGCTCTGGGGGCAATTTCTTCTGTGATGGGAAATTCGGGAGTAAAAGGATATAACATTCCGCTTCCCTCCTCTCCTCCACTAGAAGCAATCAATTCCTTATTGATAGCTTGAATTAATGGAATAAGAATAGGAGTAGATTTAAACTCAGGTATTTGACCAATAGATAAATGAATTCGGATGCTGTTTAAACGATGTGCTTTCATTTCTCTTAGAATGTCTCCCCAAACATCTGCTGCTAAATGATAACTTCCAACTCTGACCAGATATTTTCCCTCAGAAGTATTATCTGAAGAAATCAGGGATGTACGATCCCTGTCTAAATGAAAGCAATCTGCCAATTCACTGAAATTACATATTTTCCAATCATTAATCCAGCCCTTGTACAAATCTTGCTTTTCGACAAAAGGACGGCTAAGTTGAGTTAAACTAGTCATAAGTCTAAAAATTAGTAGTTAATAAATCAAAATTATGTCATATAAATATGATTTTGTATACGAATTACTAACCACTTGTTTCGATTTTAGAGCCTTGGAAATCAGGCGGAAATAATTGATAGTGAGTATTTTACGACAGGGCTTCAATAAAGAGGTGTATATACTTACGAATTAGGGTAATTGGTGCAAATAAAAAGGTTAAATATACCTGTTTTCCATTTTATGGTTTATTAAATAAGATCGAATCAATTAAATATTGTAAATTTAAAGTATTATTTAATATAAATAATTCATTTGCTCCTAATTTATACATCATTACTTATTGATTGATTTTTTGCCAATCATGAAAACTTTGGAAGAGGGTAATAAAGCAATTGCTACTTATTATCCTCTTTTTTTACTATAACGGACGATTTGTAATATGTCTATTAAAGCACATGACTTATTGAAGATCTTCAAACAATGGTTCCTGCTGAGTTACACAATGTATTCCTCCTCCGTGGTAATTGAGATTCATAACATCCAGAAAAATTAGCTTTCGACCCTTAAAAACTTCACTAAATATTATTTTTACCTTAGCTTCTTTCATTTCAGTACTCTTTCCACCTTTATAAGAGGGCAACAATACCTGTTCGTTTGTAACCAAGTAATTTAAGTAACTGGAAGCTGCAACCCATTTTATTTGATCTCCTTCCTTTTTGATTCCTTTTTGTGGTAACCAGGATAGCGGAATCTGCCAGTTGGTACGATCTTCTCCTAACGCTCCTCTTCCTTTTGTCATCGTAGTGGTTAAAAAAACAGGATCTGGCAGGGGAACCTTAATTATGCGAAAGGGTTGGCCCTCTTGATCTCTGGCCTTTTCTAATATGGCAAAATTTGTAGATAGCCTATCAAAATTAATTCGATTGATTTCGTTTAGATTTTTTTCAGTTTCATCTACCCAGGCTAATAATATGGTAGAATCATTCGCAAAACGCACAAATTCATCTGTATGTCCATAAGTTCCCCAGCCAAAAAAATCTTCTGTTATATGATTGAACCACAATGGATCCTCCGCCAGCCCTTCTTTCATCCAAATAATGTTACTAACACCTAATGCTTTTTTGAATTCTTCTTCAATGCTATCTCTACTTATACCAGGATTTCGTTGGAAGGTCACCGCTTCACACAAAATGAGGGTTCCTTTTCCGTTTACCTCTATGGAACCTCCCTCCATATTAATATTTGTTGGGACGACTTCATATCCCTCTTCCTCCGCAATAAGACGATCAATGTTCCCTGTTTCTCCTAAAATCCTTTGATAATGAAACTCTACGCTATCTTCATTTCCCTGGTAATAATCCTTTAAATATCCTTTATGTCCATAATTTGTCCATCCAAAATCCACCACCCTTTTTTCTCCTGTGTCAGTCAACAAAAAAGTAGGTCCATGATCTCTCATCCATATTCGATTATCAGGCTTCAAGCATATGTGTAGCATACTAGTATCTATTTCATTATGAGCCAATTGCTGTTTGAGCGAACTTAAGTCTGTACTATCACTAACTACTATATTTAGAGAAATATGCGTATGCAAAGCAGAAATTATATCCATTAATGGCTGTTTATAAGGTGGATAATCGTTCCATCCTATCCATACCGATTGTTGGGCTTCAAATTCTCCGGGCATTCGATGTGAGTTCGCCATATGATTCTGGCCTGACAAATGAGCTTCAGGTGAATGACAAGCGGGTAACCACAGAAGCAGGCAAATAAAGGAAATGAGTTTAGTTTTCATGGGACGCACTAAAGGAGGTTTGGCTCTCAAAAATATATTGAATATCAATTTTATCTTAGGTCAATTAATTAACAATTTTCAAAATTTCCCACTAAATAATTAATTATATCATAATCTTATGACTTTCTGCTTTCGACAAATTTTCTTCACTTTTGTTGGCTTAACAGAAAACGTATATGACTTACAGCCAACTGGTCCGTACTTATCCTAACCAATTGAGTTATGGTCTGCTTCATTTCTTTTTTTCCAGCCTGGGACAGACGTTTTTAATTAGTCTGTTTGTAGCGTCTTTTACAGATGCATTGGACATCAGTAGAATGCAATTTAGCTGGATATATTCTACGGCTACCTTGGTCAGTGCATTAATTCTCCCATTAGCAGGAAAATATCTCGACCAGGTGAAAGTTAGATATGTGAGTCTGACAGTAGCTGTGATATTGATTATCTTTAGCTTACTCACAGCCAGTATGCAACATATAGCTGTCATGGCATTAGCATTATTCGGATTGAGATTTTGCGGTCAGGGATTAATGATATTAGTGGGCTCTACAGCGACTGCCAGATATTTTGATGTAGGAAGAGGCAAAGCATTATCTCTGGCAGGATTAGGCATTTCAATAGGAGAATTTGTTTTCCCTTTTTTGGTCACTCTAATGTTGTTGAATGTCGGTTGGCGTCTTAGCTGGATTTTTTTAGCTGTATTGGTAGTATTGATATTCATTCCAGCAATCATTTGGCTTATTCCTCTTTCTCATGTTTACCAATTACCTTCCTTAGGAGGACATACCTTAAAACCCATGTTAGAGGAACAGAATCCTGAGGCATCCCTTCAAGCCCCTTTAAGTGCCTCAAACAATCAGAACGGCGAACCATCTCATCCAGAAAAAAAGGATGCAAGTAGAAAAGAAGTTATCCGCGACCCCAATTTTTATTTATTGGCTTTGGTCAATTTATGGGTAGCCTTTTTTACTACTGGAGTATTTATCCACCAATCGACGATTGCTTCTTATAACGGATGGTCGCTATCCCTGATGGCCTCGTGTATTAGTTTATTCGGCTTAACAAGAATCATTTCCAATCTATTTTTAGGCCCAGTGATAGATAAATATACAGCAACAAAAAGTTTTAGATTTGTGTTGATTCCTTTAATTCTAGGATCTCTTCTTTTGATTTTGAGCCAATCTGCCGTGGCTGCCATCATTTTCTTCTTGTTATGTGGTATTTCTGCCAGTTTAAGTTCACTAACAACAAATGCGATGTGGGCTGAGGTATATGGAACTACTCACCTGGGGGCGATTAGAAGCCTGGTTTCTACTTTTATGGTGTTGGCTGCTGCCATAGCTCCCGTTATAGTAGGGTGGGGGGTCTCTCAGGAAAACTGGATGTCTCCTACATGGATTATCATGATTGTATTAATGAGTGGGAGTACGGTTATCGCTTTTGTGGTTGTCAAAAGACTTTTGAATCATTCAAAATAAACCTAAGATTTGTTACGTAGTTAACAATCTCTTATTATAGATTATTCTAAATTACCTTTTTAAAATACCCGCTTGGAATATATGGATGTAAATGACTTTTTTTCGAATGAATTTATGATTGTCAGTCCCGTCAAAGTAGCTAATTGGGATGAATTAGAGGATAGAAAGCCTGCCTATGCAAAAGTAGAGAATACAGATCTTGTGCTTATCCGTTTTGATGATGAAGTATCAGTGCTTTATGGTCGGTGTCTGCACAGAGGAGCTATATTAGCTGATGGCTTTGTAGATGAAAGGGATAATCTCATCTGTGGATTACACAATTGGGATTACAGAATAGATTCCGGTGTCAGCGAATATCAAAATGACGAATTCTTACACAAATTTGAAGCAGCTATTTATAATGGAGGAGTATACATAGATCTGAAAGATGTTGAGGAATTTCAAGAGCTTCATCCTCAACCCTTTAAAAGAGAAGAATATTTAGGTCAATATCAGGATACACATCCAGAAAGCACGGAACCATATACCAGATATATTAAGGAATTAGCGAAGAATGGCTTATCTAAATGGGGGCATCATGGTCCTAGCGAAGCGATGGGGGTAGAGCGGGACACTTTGCCCAAATGGGAAGATATTCAGTTCCTGCCAGCTCAATTACATAAACGTCCTTTAATGGATGAAGACGAAGTGTCCACCAACGTCGTAATTGGGCCCAATGCAGAAAAACCCCTGGAATTATCTATTCCTCTATTTGTTTCTGATATGTCTTTTGGTGCTTTATCCAGGGAAGCAAAAATTGCGTTGTCTAAAGGAGCAGAAATGGCTGGAACCGGAATTTGCAGTGGAGAAGGGGGGATGCTGCCTGAAGAACAAGCAAACAACAGTCGCTATTTTTATGAATTGGCTTCAGCTAAATTTGGATTTAGCTTTGACAAAGTGAAATTAGCGCAGGCTTTCCATTTCAAAGGAGGTCAGGGAGCCAAGACCGGAACTGGAGGACATTTACCAGGGAAAAAAGTGACTAAGGAAATCGCAGAAGTAAGAGGATTAAAAGAAGGACAGACAGCTATTTCACCTGCTACCTTTCCCGACTTTACTTCTGTAAAAGATTTTCAGGATTTTGCTAAAGAAGTGCGAATGATTACAGGTGGAATACCTATTGGCTTTAAGATTGCCGCCAGTCATATAGAAAAAGATATAGATTTTGCCTTGGAATGTGGTGTTGATTACATCATCCTGGATGGTAGAGGAGGAGGAACAGGGGCAGCACCTACTGTACTGAGAAATAATATTAATGTTCCAACGATTCCAGCTTTAGCCAGAGCGAGAAGACATCTAGATAACGTAGGTGCAGAGGGAGTTACTCTAATCATCACCGGAGGTCTAAGAATAGCAGAGGATTTTGCCAAGGCCCTCATGTTGGGAGCTGACGCTATCGCTGTTTCAAATGCTGCTATCCAGGCGATAGGTTGTTTGGGAATGCGGGCATGTCATACGAACAATTGTCCTGTAGGAATAGCTACGATGAAAGATCATCTAAGGGCCAGGCTGGAAATTGCCACATCAGCCAAGCAATTGTACAACTTCTTCCACGCTACCAATGAACTAATCAAAGTGATTTCTCGAGCATGCGGATACGATGATATCAATAGATTCAATCCAGGAGACTTAAGCACGTTTAAGCACGATATGCATAGATTAACCGGAATAGCCTATGCAGGTGTCATTTCATAATTTCTCATTTTTAACTTTTTTGTTATCTCTATGACCATTATCGATATAATAACTTTAGTAATATTGGCCTATGTGTTTATCGGGCTCATATTCGGACTATGGTTTATCATAAAAGGTGCTCAGCGATTAGATGAAGGAATGCAGGAAGCTAAATGGGGAATGAGATTGATCCTGTTACCCGCTTCGATTGGTTTGTGGCCCGTATTGATAGCTAATTTTAAAAAAATGAATAAATAGGCTTACGTCTGTTTATTGGCACAACCAACAATAACCCATCAAACAATGGTACCAGTACTAAGGAAAAGACACAGAATCATATGGTTCATCCTGGCGGTTATTCTTCCGCTATTGTATATCTTATCCGTTATGGTTCTACCTCAACAAGTAACTCAGGACAAGCTATACGAAGTGCCTGTAAGCGAATTATCCACAGAAATATCTGATAACTAATCAATTGATATGGGTGTAAATTACGTTCCGGTACTTTGGAACAAACAGAAAAAAATGTATGATAGGGTCATGCTAGGCCTGATGATCCTTTATCTGATATTATTTGTCGGATTACAGATCGCTTTTTATCCCAGCATCAGTATAGAGACCTTAATTATTCGAGCAACTGGAACTCTCGCTTTTCTGATGCTACATGTTATTCTCATTATTGGTCCGTTAACGAGATTAAATAAGAAGTTCTTACCGCTTTTATACAATAGACGCCATCTGGGAGTGAGCATGTTCTTGATAGGATTAATCCATAGTATATTTAATACAGTTCAATTCCATACTTTAGGAAAATCCGATCCACTAGCCTCTATTTTGGGTTCTAATATGCATTATACCTCTTTGGTCAATTTTCCTTTTCAATCTCTGGGCCTATTAGCTATCGTCATTCTATTTTTTATGGCGGCAACCAGTCATGATTTCTGGCTGAAAAATTTAAGTCCCTATGTATGGAAATCTTTGCATATGATGGTATATGTCGCCTATGGATTATTGGTATTCCATGTAATGTTGGGCGTGGTACAATTAGAACAATCCCCAGCCTGGATAGCTTTTCCCGCTATCGGTTTGTTGACCATTATAGGGGTACATCTAACCGCAGCTGTAATAGAAAGAAAAAGGGAAATACGACCAATTGATAAGGATAGTGATGGATTTGTAGAGGTGTGTAATGAAAAAGATATTGCACCAGATAGAGCGAAGATGATTTTGGTCAATGATCAAAATATTGCCATTTTCAAATACGATGATAAAATGTCGGCTGTTAGTAATATTTGTCGACATCAAAACGGACCGTTGGGAGAAGGGAAAATTGTAGATGGTTGTATCGTATGTCCCTGGCATGGATATCAATACCTTCCAGAGAATGGTCAATCGCCTCCTCCATTTAAGGAGAAAGTAGAAACGTACGATGTAAAAGTATTAAATGGGAAAGTATTCGTAAATCCTACCCCATACCCTGAAGGAACAGCCCGTCCACCAGCAATTATCCAATCTTAATCACATGGCAGAACAACGAAAACTAAATGATGACTTCTTTATTGGGTATGAGGAGAAAGCTCCAGCCTCTGTAGCCAGAACTGTAAAACTATTTGTAGGAGGGATAGCAATAGTGATGATTCTTACAGCAGTATCATTGGTTCTAAATCAACGAGGATTTGCCGATGCTACTTTTGAATTGGGAACCTTAAGCACTTTGGAAGGAACTTTGACAAAACATCCTGTCCCTATGGTTAAATTGCAGGAAAACGGTCAAGTTAAGAGTGTGTTATTAATAGGATTTGGAAAGTTTGGTCCTGAAGAAGCTATTGCTACTATAGAAAAGAAGAGAAATATTGATTTGGAAGGCAAACATGTGAAGTTAGAAGGTACCAGAATTTTCAATACCCAAAAACAAGCTTTTGAGCTTACAAAAAAGACAGCTTCTTTTCTTGAGATTAAGGATAATGGTGATAAAAGGGAGCGTTTGATAAATGAGTTAGGTACTCAAAGGGTATTAGGGGAAATCCTGGATTCTAAATGCGCCCTGGGAGTAATGAAGCCAGGCTATGGTAAGCCTCATCGATCTTGTGCTATAAATTGTGTGTCAGGCGGGATTACTCCTATTGTAAGGATGACGGATAAAGCTGAGAATGTCAATTTTTGTATTTTAAAGGGAGCCGACGGATCACCCATTAATGAGAACGTGTTACCCTTTTTAGCAGATCAGGTAAGCATGTGTGGAGAATTGTCGCAAGAGGATGATTGGCTCGTTTTTTATGTAAATCCCGAGGATATTGTTCGCTTGACGCCTCATTTTACCATTGCTGATATTCCACTTTGTAATTAACACAGGTTCATAAAATACTACTCACAATGTTCGCCTCCTTTACACTAATTTTATCCTTGTCGGCTTTATTTAGCTATATCAACCACAAATGGTTAAAATTGCCAACGACTATAGGATTAATGGTTTTAGGGCTATCTACAGCCATATTTTTTCTACTAATCGAGCAATTATCCCCAAACACTTATAGTTTCTTTTGCCAAACAGTTCTCAATTTAGACTTTAAGACGATTTTGTTAGATGTGATGTTAAGCATGCTTCTTTTTGCCGGAGCTATGCATGTAAATATCAAGGAACTACAGGAGCAAAGAAAAGCAGTAATACTATTCTCTACCTTAGGGGTACTGATTTCGACCTTTATTATCGGTGGGTTAGTATATCTGGCCAGTATAGGGGTAGGGTTAGATATCCCGTTTATGTATGCATTACTTTTTGGAGCACTAATTTCCCCAACAGATCCTATAGCTGTATTAGCTATCTTAAAAGAATCCAATGTAAAAAAGAGCATGGAGCTTAAGATTGAGGGTGAAAGTTTGTTCAATGATGGGATTGGTGTCGTCGTCTTTGTAACTATCTTAACATTAGCTACCGCCATGGAGGGAGAAGTATTTGGAGCGCGGGAAATAATAGATCTATTTGTAGAAGAAGCTATTGGAGGGATCATTTACGGACTGATATTAGGATTTCTTGGCTGGCAATTATTGAAAACTATAGATGATGAACCCAAAATTGATGTATTAATTACCCTTGCGATTGCCTTAGGAGGATATACGCTAGCTTCTTTACTTCACGTTTCGGGACCTCTAGCGATGGTGGCTGCTGGTTTGGTGGTGGGCAATAATATAAGTAAGCCCACTTTCTCCGAAAAAGCAGAAAATCGGGTAGAACACTTTTGGGATATGCTGGACGATATTCTCAATGGCGTTCTGTTTGTATTAATTGGATTGGTCATTTTTGCATTGAAATTCGAACCTTCATATCTTTTCCTGGGATTTTTTGCTATCATTATTACGCTTGTGGGAAGATTTATTTCTGTATTATTGCCTTTTACTTTTATAAAAGAGGAAGGTTTATCAACATTAGGAGCTGTAACGTTGCTTACCTGGGGAGGATTGAGGGGGGGGATCTCTGTAGCCTTGGCTTTATCTCTTAGTGAAGAGATACCTACTAAGAATGCTATAGTATTCATTACATATATGGTAGTAGTATTCTCAATTTTAGTTCAGGGATTAACCCTTTCCAAACTTACCATGAAGCTTTATGAGTAGCTTGAGCAACTCAATTTAACATATGGTCTTAACACACATATAATGAATAATACATTTGTTTGGTATAAAGTACTTGATCACAAAGAAGATTTACAGGAAGGAAGGGTTACTACAGCTACAGCCGGACATAAGGGCATTTGTCTTACTTATTATGAAGGGAAAATTTGTGCATTAGATAATAAGTGTCCACATCAGGGAGGGCCTTTAGGGGAAGGTAGTATAGAAAAAGGATGGCTGAGATGTCCCTGGCATGGATGGGAGTATCATCCATGTACAGGAAATTCTCCCGGAGGACATGATGATGGGGTAGATTCCTATCCAGTGGAAGAAAGAGAAGATGGGATTTATGTAGGTTTGCCTGAGGAAAAACCGCATATGACGACAATTTCAGATATCATGGTAGAAACTATGATAAATTGGGGAATAACGCATGTATTTGGAATGGTAGGGCACTCAAATTTAGGTTTTGCAGATGCATTGAGAAGGCAAGCGGAAAAAGGAAAGTTAACATATATTGGAATAAGGCATGAAGGAGCTGCCTCTTTTGCTGCTTCTGCATATGGTAAATTGACAGGGAAACCAGCGGCTTGTTTTGCGATAGCAGGTCCGGGTTCCACGAATATGTTCACGGGATTATGGGATGCTAAAGTGGATAGAGCTCCCATCCTGGCACTTACTGGGCAAGTTGCTACACAGGTAGTCGGTACAGGTAATTTCCAGGAATTAGATTTAGTGAGAGCGTTTAATACAGTCGCGGAATTTAATCACAGAGTTATGCATAATAGTAACCATGCCGAATTAATGACGCTGGCCATTAAGCATGCTCTTTTGAAAAGAGATGTGTCCCATCTCACTTTTCCAGATGAAGTTCAGGTTCTCCCTGCGCAAGAGGGAGAAATGGCGCAAACGCCTGAAGGAAGAATTACGCCCATGACGATATCTCCTCCAGAAGAATCGTTTGAGAAGGCCTTAAATATGTTGAACCAATCAAAAACACCTGTCATTATTGTAGGCCATGGAGCAAGATTTCATATGGATAAGGTCATTGGATTAGCTGAACAATTAAATTGTCCGGTGATGACTACCTTTAAAGGCAAAGGGTTGATTCCAGACGTTCATCCCTTAGGATGTGGTGTGCTGGGAAGAAGTGGAACACCTATAGCTTCTTATTTCATGAACGAAGCAGATCTTTTATTAGTCATTGGAGCTTCTTTTTCTAAGCATACTGGCATTACCCCTAAAATTCCTACTATACAAATCGATTTTGATCCATTGGCTCTCAGTAAATTCCATAAAATTGATGCTGCGGTATGGGGAGAAATTTCTGTTACGGTGGATAGGCTGAGGGGGCAGGTAGCGGCTTATAATAAAGAGGATAGAAAGGAGGTCATTGCTGATCGCTGGACAATATGGAGAACAGAAAAGCAGAAGCGCCTTTCAGAAGACAGGGGAGAAGGAGTCAGTTCTATCGCTGTCTTTCATGAATTGACAAAGCAGGCACCTCAAAATGCAGTAATGTGTGTGGATGTAGGAAATAATGCCTATTCTTTCGGTCGATATTTTGAATGTACACATCAGTCTTTCCTGATGTCTGGCTACCTCGGGTCCATTGGGTTTGCCTATCCTGCAGCGATGGGAGCCTGGGCAGCTGTTGGAAAGGAACGACCTATTATTGCTGTAGCAGGGGACGGAGGATTCTGTCAATATCTGGCCGAACTGACTACAGCAGTAAAGTATGAGATGCCCATTAAAGCCATTATTTTGAATAATAATGAGTTAGGAAAAATTTCTAAGGAACAACGCAGTGGTGAGTTCGATGTTTGGGCCACCGGTTTAGTAAATCCTAATTTTGCTGAATATGCTCAAGGATGTGGCGCCTTAGGAGTATTAGTTGAGAAAAAAGAGCAACTTGAAGATGCGATGAAAAGATTGTTGGCTCACAAAGGGCCAGGTTTAATGGAAGTGAGAACGGATGTAGGATTAATCTAATTTTTAACTCCAATTTAGGTTCATCAAATTATTGCATGGATATATTTTTATATGTATGTGAGAAAATAATGGTATACAAAATAATATGTATACATTCTTTACTGTTATTCAAACATTTCCAAATTCGTTATAGATATTAATCGGCTGTTCTATTTAATTATAATACAGTATATTACAATAAACTTGTATATAAGTTATATGTAATTTTCCTATAATAAATGTTTGTGGTGTTTAAATTCTGTAGGCTATCTTAACAGAAGTAGTATCTAATACAAGCAATTACATTCATTTTACCAAAGGATTACTTTTAATGCTGTTGATCTACAATTACCAATGTAGCTACATTCATCCATGTAAAAATTGGTTTTATTCATAACACTTATCAATTGCAAGTAATTATGTATGACGTTACCCCAAAAATTGAATCTAAACAAGAAGAAATAGATCTGTCAAACTTTAACATTTTGTTAGTGGAAGATAACAAGATCAATCAGCAAGTGGCGTTAAGGATGTTAAAGAAATTTAATGCAAAAGTAGAAGTGGCTAATAACGGGCAAGAGGCAGTCGATTTTGTCGAAATGCGACCCTTTGATCTGATCATTATGGATTTACAGATGCCTATGTTAGATGGGATTTCTGCTACAAAAATCATTAGAGATAACCAACATATCGTCCAACCGCTCATCATTGCTTTGACCGCAAATGCAACGGAAAATGACAGGAATAATTGTTTCCAGGTTGGTATGGAGGATTTTATTGCTAAACCCATCAAATTAAATGTATTGAGAAATTATATGAAAAAATGGCTTCTGTAGAGATCATAAATCTCAGAGCCCAACTAACGGATAAATTATAAATAGAAATCCTATTATGGGATGAAATGAGATACCTTAAGAAAGGCGCTTTCTCTATCTATTGCTAAAATACTTAAACTTTCCCCGCTGAAATTAGGTTACCTCTATGGAAATGACTTAATCCAGTTTCATACAACATCATGTGTCCGGGAAGGGGTATGATAAACATACTGAGTTTACATACAAGCTTATATTGCGATAGATATTTATAATTTATCCTATGAATCAATTCTTCCTTCCGTTGTTAGGCCGCACGGTTCTCTTAGTCATAGTCATCTTTTGGGAACTTACGGTATGTGGACAATTATCCAATCTCACCGGTCAAGTTGCAGACTCCCTTGAATACAATTCGCTGGGATATGCATCTATTAGTTTATATCAGATTGAAGACAGCACGCAAGTAGGGGGAACATTGGCAGATTCATTAGGTTTTTTTCAACTATCAGACATATATGAAGGTACCTATTTTGTGGAGATCCGTTTTTTGGGCTATGATTCCCATATTTATACCCCTATTTCACTGGCTAGGGGTGAATCCAAAGACCTGGGATTGATCGGCCTGCTACCAAATTCAAGGCTATTAGAAGAAATCGAAATTACCGGAAGGAAAAGCAAAAGTTTTCATCAGATAGATCGACAGGTGTATGATGGGACCCAATTCCAAAATGCCCAGGGAGGAAATGTCTCTGATATCCTGAAAAATTTACCTGGAGTATCTGTGAATGCTCAAGGAGAAATTTTTTTAAGAGGTAGTCAGGGATTTATTGTTATGATAGATGGACGCCAAATTCAAACAGATGCTGCTACGTTGATTAACCAACTTCCTGCAAACTCAGTCCAACATATAGAGATTTTAACCACACCTTCCGCCAAATACGATCCAGATGGAGCAGCGGGAATTATTAATATTACTACTCGAAGGGGAGCAACAGATGGATTTTATATGCAATTAAATGGATTGGTGGGTGCGCCAAATATTGAATCTTATGAAAATGCTGAGGCTAGTCGAAGGTATGGAGGAGATATTACCGTAAATCTGAAAAAAGGTAAATGGGATCTTTCCATAGGTCTTGATTATTATAGAGATGATTTAGCAGGACAACGAATTGGCTATGTGAATACCTACCTTAATGAAGTACTTACGGAATACCCATCGATAGGAGAGAGGAGTTTTGATCGGGAGAGATATTCTGGCAGATTATCCGCTTTATTCAAGCCCGATGAAAAACAACTTATCTCCTTAAGTTTTCTAGCAGGAGACAGAACACAATACAGAACTGCAGATATTCTATATACTCCCCAACAACGCACCTTTATTCCTTTAGCTAATTTTTTGGGACCGGAAACTTACTGGGAATTATTTCAGGAATCCGGAACAGTGCTAAGTAATGTCGAAATAGTCAATAGCCTTACCTATTTCAATGAAAATCTAAGAGTTCGACAAGGAGATTTTATTATCGGTGGATTGGATTACTCATTGAAGTTCGATGAAAGCAGTACACTATCCCTATCAGCATTATATGAAAGAACGATACTAGGCGGACCTACGGATAATTCCAGTCTTTCCTGGCCCAATATTTCTGATACGCTTCAGTACCAGTTTAACACAAATGATAATCCCCTCGATGGATTCCGTGTGAAAGCAGATTTCAGCAAGAACCTACATGGAATAACATGGGAAAGTGGATACCAATATCGTTTTCTCTTTCATCCAGGAGACTTTATCTATCTCGATAGAGATGTTGAAAATAATAAGTTCATTGAAAATCCATTGTTTACTAATAGAATTGAGCTTAAACGACAAATCCACAGCCTTTATACCCAATTTTCTGGGACATGGAACAAATTACAGTATAGTGCGGGAATTAGGGGGGAGTATATGGACCGACAAGTAACATTAGCCTCACCTGATACGACCTTTTTATATGATATTATTCAACCCTTTCCCACCCTGAATCTCCAATATGATTTGAGTAATAATTGGACGTTAAAAGCAGGTTACAGCAGAAGAATAGAAAGGACCACTACCTTTAAAATGACTCCTTTTCCTGAGCGTGAACATAATGAAACCTTAGAGCAAGGAGATGCAGAATTATTGCCTGAATTTATTGATTTAGGAGAATTGGGCATTATAAAAAATTGGGGTAATAATACAGTTTTTGGGACTGGATATGTCAGGCACGTTCAAAACGTCATCAATCGGGTAAATACAATATTTAACGACTCTATCCTTAACAGAATTTATACCAATGCGGGCAATGCCCTGGCTTTGGGGGTAGAGGTAGGCAGTAATTTGTATCCATCTGAATGGTTTCAATTATATGTAGGAGGAAATGTTTACCGATACAGAATTAAAGGAAATTTATTTGGAGATGAGATTAATACAGCTAACGTTATTTATTCGGTCAATGTGAATGCTCAATTTGATATCGCACCAACTTTATCTGTTCAGGCGGCTTTTAATTATTTATCAGACAGAGTTACGGCTCAAGGAGAGGATTCCAGATTTTACAATCCTAGTCTGACTGTGAAGAAAACTTTTTTGGAAGGAAAATTATCCGCCACCTTACAGTGGCAAAGCATAGATTTAGGCATTTTGGAAAGCAATGAACAGCGAATTTACTACCGTCAGAGATGATTTTTTTACCACTACTAACTATGTGTATGAAGTAGACAGAATTATTCTTACCATTGGGATTTTCAGCTAAACCAACCCTTCCAAACAAATGAAATTCATTAAAAGTGAATTTGGAGAGAAAAGAGTACTAAGGCACTTGATAAATAGCTCCTTCTCGAGCTTGAACCACCAGAAATTCAGTGGTTGTATAGGCAAGCTAAATCAAACAATATCCCTCATCCTAAGCTCTTAAATTCAGGGCAGTCCAATCGAATTTGTTCTGTCTGTAAATCCTGCTTCATCAAATGACAATAGGATTTTCCTCGTTGGTACTGATAAAAAGCACAACGAAAACACATCCGCTGAACCTGTATAATACCAGTTTGGTTAAGATGATAAATTAAGGAGCTGATACTATGATATAAACTGATTTTTTCTGGATCATCCAGCCGTGATATAATTTCCTGAATGGGTTGAGTATAGTGTTCCGCTTGTTGTATTATTTTTTCGCCAAACTGAGTAATTTTTATAGTATAGGCTCTTTTGTCTTCAGGAGAATTCTGCTTTTCTATGAGATTTTTTCTCTGTAAATACTTTGATAGCATCACTGATAGTAGGTTTGGTCAGGTTAAATTCTTTGGCTAAATGGCTGACATTACATAGAGCGGCTTCATGATTTTTCAGGAAAATTAATATCTGTATTTGTATGGGGCTTAAGTTTTTCATCTTCGCATACTCCCATATCATACTCCTAAAAGCTTCGGATATCTTCTCCAGGCCAACAACAATCTTACTAGTCACATCTTCCTGCTGAGATTTTCTATTAAAAGGGCTTTGCATATGAATTACTAACTTAGCTTCCCATCATATAGGATAAAAACCAAGTTAGTAATCCTAACTATTTAGAGCAAATTTTTTATTCACTTATCGCCACACTAAAAGGGAGGGATAAATCTCCACTAGCTACATGGTATACTTCATAAACACCAAGTAGGGGTCTGCTGTCATCTTCTGTATTAACTTCCATATAGCAACTCACGGCATCATACTGAAAATTTGTATGATGGTTTAATCTGAAGTCTGGAATGATGACCTTGATCACATTTCCTTCAGTAACAACTTGAAAAACCTGGCGAATCCATGTACATTGGCATTCCTGGATTAGTAGGAGGTAGGACAACGGAAGAATCCTGAGGTTCGAATTGCACTACAGATAGCCCACCTTTGACTCTATCGTCCTTCATTTAAGACTACCCAATGAGGATGCCACACGATGCCATCATTATCAAACTTTTGATCATTATTTTCATCCCATAAAGGCGTATCATCAAAATCGGGATGAGAAGTTAATGCCAAAGCTACTATACCCTCCACAGCTCCAAACCCTACATCTTTTGGCTGTAAGCTAGTTGGAAAAAACATAACCCAAAACAGGAGCGGTATGCAATTGACCTACAGGTGTGGGAGTGGTTGCACCAGCTTTTCCTTCTACGCTAATCTCCCAAATGGTCATAGAAAGCTGTTCATGATGAGTAACTATTACTTCTCTAATAAGTAAGTTGTCATCAATACCAGGATCCGGCTTATGGCATGAAGCCATTAAGGATAAACAAAAAAGCCATTAATAGATAAAAAAATGAATGTTTTTTTCATGAGTAATTCGAATTAAGAGTGAAAAACAACAGCAATATAGTTAGTAATCCTAACTAATTAAAATTTTATTTTTCTATTCCTACCGAATTCTTCTTAACTTCCCTAAACCCTTAAACATTCTTGTATGGAATTGAATATCAATGGAAAAATCATATCAATTAGAAGTTGAGGCACATATGCCACTTCTCTGGGTGTTGCGGGATGAACTCAACTTGACGGGAACAAAATATGGATGTGG
>CBDHFQ010000043.1:0-59060 GCA_965262565.1 Bacteroidia bacterium | reverse complement strand
CTACATATCGCTGCTGTACCCCTTCTAATCCAGGTTCCCAGTAATCTCTCAAATCATCGATGGCTACTTGACGAGGGTACCAAAGCCATCCGTACATAATGGAAGAAGATTCATCATAACCGGAATTAGGTACATTATCTGATCCCGAATTGATAAACATGGCATTCATTCTTACCGTCAATTTCTCGTCAAACAACTTTTTCCCTATACTCGCATAAAAAGTATTTCTTTGAAGGTCGGAGTTAGGGACAATGCCTCTGCGAGTGAGATTGGTGTAAGAAATCCGGGTATCACTATCGGCGGTACTATTACTGACAGCAATATTATTTATGCTGGTGATTCCGGTTCTAAAAAAGTCGCGAATATTATCCTCTGCGGGGGTAAATGGTACCGCTTCACCATTAGAGTTAAACTGCTTGATGAGCTGACCATTCATTCTGGGGCCCCAATTTTCACCATAAGCTTCGTAATATTCTTCAGATCCAATGTAATTCGTTCCATCCAGGTAACTGTATTTTCCTCCTCCTCCAAAGCCAAACTCATCTTGATAATCAGGCAATTTCAGGATACTCTCGAAGTTTGTAGTAGAGTTTAAGGATACGCCCCATCCGTCTGTTCCTTCCCCCGTTTTGGTTTGAATCAGGATTACTCCATCTGCAGCCCTCGAACCGTATAGGGCAGAGGCGGCGGGCCCTTTTAAAATATTAATAGACTCAATATCATCCGGATTTACGAGCTGAGCCGCATTTCCAAAATCAATCGTTGTGGATCCATTTAATCCATCATCAAAACTGAATAAATCATTGGTAATAGGAAATCCATTAACGACAAATAATGGTTGGTTATTTCCCAGGAGCGAGGAAGCTCCCCGGATTTGGATGTTAGATGATGCGGTAGGGCCGGCAGCACTACCTGTTACAAATACTCCTGACACTTTGCCCGCTAAGGCATTCGCCAGGTTAGTAGTTTTTACAGTGTTGATCTCCTCGCTATTCAGCTTTTGAACAGAATATCCCAGTGCCTTCTCATCTCTTTTCACTCCTAAAGCAGTCACAATAACCTCTGATAATTGCATATCACTGATCATAGTAATTTCAAGCGTTGAAATATTTTGTACAGAAACTACCATGTCGGAAAATCCTATGTAGGTAATAGTGAGTAAAGAGTCGGTTTCAGCTATGTTTAGCTCGAAAGCACCGTTTCCATCTGTCAAAGTTCCTCTACTGCTTCCTTCAATGTATACTCTGGCTCCAACGAGTATTTGTCCAGTCTCGTCCATCACATTTCCAGTAATAAGTCTTTCCTGGGCTGATATAATTGACATACAGGACAGAAAAACTGTCAAAAACAGAAACTTTCTCAAATAATTAGTAAAGAATACAATCATACGCTCATTTATTAGTTAGTTTTATCTGAAACAGTGCACAAGTTACAAATAAATAGTTTCTGTAGAAAATATATGATTTCTCACTTCTTTATTGTGTGCATCTGAATGACTCCTTTATCTATATAGAACCGATGGTAATCGTGAAACATATTATAGATACTAAGTTTCATCAACTAGATAAACCAATAAAGAGCCAGATTGAATGGTACAATCTTGGCTCTTTAATGCTTTTCTACCATCAAAGGTAAAAAGCTCAACTAATTTTCTACTTGCTAAAAATTAACGCTTACAAAATGTCATAACATTATTGTTTATATTGACTAATGAATAATTTCCAATTTTTCGTAAGTAAATAAGTTATTTTCTGTATCCATCACTCGTAAAAAGTACATTCCTGAGGGTATATGGTTTACATTTATACTTACATTTTCCTCTCCAAATTGTACAGAGGAATCCGACCAAAGCCCCCTTCCATTAATATCTAATAATTCAACCATATATGTATGATCTCGTAGGAAATGACCTCTAACATTGATTATGTTATCAGCAGGGTTAGGATATACTTCCAGTTTGGGGCTGGTCGCCGTTCCTCCCTCATTTACCATAATTGCACGAGAATACGAAAATGCTCCGTCAAAATCCTGTTGCTTAATTCTGTAATATACCATTCCTGTAGGAGGGTAAGTATTAGTGTAATCGTATGACTGTGTAGGATAAAGCCCACCTTCGGCTTTGGTTATACCGATAGATTGAAAAACATTTCCATCATTACTCATTTGAATGTCGTACTCTTTAACATTTATCTCGCTGCCTACTACCCAATTCAAGTGATGACCACCATTCGATTCTACCGTTACATCGAAAGAAAGCCATTCTACTGGTAGCACTACACTACTTTCTCTCCAGTCTCTATCCCCACCTGTTTCACCTGGAGTAATGTCAGGAAATGAAGTAGGTGTCTGACCATTGTTGTTAGCATTTGAGATGTTCGATAATATACCTAAGGTTACGATGTCAAAAGAATTACTGATATTTAATCCCAGGAGAGGAACATTAATACTTCCATCGAAAATAGTGATGTAATCAAATGCATCGTCCAGTCCATCTCCATCTGAATCTATCCCTTGTGGAGATGGATTGAGGACTCCGTCTAAATCTGTATCATATGCTTCCAACATATCGCTTCTCGAATCATCATCGGAATTATTCGTCATGTAGTCTGGTGTGCCGTCCCCATTAGCATCATACGGTACTACTGCAGAACCTGCCCCACCTGAAATACCAACGGTGGTTTGATCATCTCCATCAAAGTTGTCATCTAACCCATCATCATCTGTATCTACACTACTTAAAGCTGAGAATCCAGAAGTAGATTGACCTTCGATTAAGTCTATAATACCATCATCATCTGAATCAATATCTTTATAATCATTGTTACCGGTTCCATCAGAATTTGGCAGAGGTAAATTTGTACCAGAATTGTTAGGATCACTTGTATCTGCATCAGCAGGAAGATCAGCTGTTCCGTCGCCATTAGTATCTACAACCAAATCATCACTCATCCCATCCCCGTCCAGGTCTGTCATAGAAGATGGATCTCCCGCTATAGGATAATCAATATGCCCATCCCCATCAGCATCTATACCGCCTGCCTCAATAAGATCGGAAATTCCGTCATTGTCACTATCCAAATCCTGCACATTAGGAATTCCATCTAAGTCCGTATCTGTATTTGAAGGATCTTCTCCTGTCATTTCAAACGTGTAGGATAATCCACCTGGTCCACCGAGATTGATGAATACAATAGCTATTTCATCATTGGCATTATAATTTACTGTAGCCGTTACACCTCCGCCAGGTCTTGGGTCAGGCGCTCCCCCGCTTGGGAAATAGGCATATTCTCTAGTCCCATTTACATATACTTCTATGGCATCATCTACATTATCCGACACATCTGATCCAAAAGTTAGTGTGCCAGCGCCTCTCGACCTTCTTCGAAATTGTATCTCATACCAGGGATTACCACTGGAGCTCCAGGTTGTTCCCACATAATTGGTAGGAGCAGAAGGACTAGTTGGGGTTTGAGCTGCTGTCCAGGAATTTGAAAATACAAGAATACTATCGTTTAGGCCATCATAGGAAGCACCCCTATATTGAGCACTACCTGTTCCACCATTTCCTGAGTTTGCCCCCCATATGGAACCTGAAATTGCATTTGTTCCCTCATAATAAAGTATGGACCAATATCCAATGGGAAAGCTAGTATTTTCGGAAGTACTTAAATTGACATAATCTACTGCCCATTCTTCTTCATCTGGGATACCGTCATTATCATCATCTGAATCCACACTATCGGCTACTCCATCATTGTCAGCATCTGGTATATTAGGAATACAGGAAATCGTTGCTTCCCATCCTGAGCGCGTTACGCTAAAATCTGAATCAAATCTAAAGGTCAAACAAGAACCCGATGCAGTAATTGTACCAGGAGAAGACCTGGAATAGGCTCCAAGATAAGTAGCTGAAGTAGATGCCCCATCATAGATATACATATAATCATATCCATTCTCCAAATCAAAGCTGGTGAAGTCAACTTCTATATTGCTTCCGTCATCAGAACAAAAGGTAACTGTAGTATTTTCATAATTAGAATAATTACTTCCGTTAGCTCCTGAATCGTAAAATGTACCTGAACACGTGTTAATGGTGCTGTTGTTTGTAGCTGGGGAAGTTCCTAAAATATAAGTTTCAGGCAAAGGTGCCACACAAGTAATATTTGCTTCCCAACCCGATCGAGTCACACTAAAGTCTGAGTCAAACCTGATAGTCAAGCAAGATCCTGTAGCCGTAATAGTACCTGGTGAAGAGCTGGAATAGGTGCCTATAAGCGTAGATGAGGTAGAAGATCCGTCATAGATATACATAAAATCATATCCATTTTCTAAATCAAAGCTGGTGAAATCAATCTGCATGACACTATCATCTTCCGCACAGAATGTAACAGTGGTATTCTCATAGCTAGAATAATTTCCTCCACTTCTGCCCGAGTCGTAAAAAGTACCAGAACATGTGGTAATCGTACTATTGTTTGTCGCTGGATTAGTTCCCAAAATATATTCACTATCACCAATAGGAGCAATACTTGAAATTGAAGCTTCCCAACCAGATCGTTTTACATTGCGGTCTGAAATAAATCTAACCGTTAGACAAGTCCCAGTTGCAGTAATAGTTCCAGAAGAAGAGCCTGAATAAGCACCTATTAATGGAGAAGTTACGGATGATCCATCATAAATGTATAAATAGTCAAATCCATTTTCAAGATTGAAAGATGTGAAATCAAGTTGCATGTAACCTCCATCGGTGGTACAAAATGTGACTGTAACATCTTCATTATTAGAATATCTACCACGTCCACCACTTCCTGAATCATAAAAAGTACCTGAATTAGTAGAAATTGTGCTATTATTAGTTGCAGGAGAATAACCCAAAAAATAGTTTTGTGAATATATCAAATTAGGTAAAACTAATATAACCAGATATAATGCTAGATGTGAGAAAAGCGTAAATCTTTTATTCATGTCTTTCTAAGACTTAATGCAATGATCAAAAAATATTTAGTTGAGCTAATACTTTAATTATTAGCATTAAACCATTTTAGAAGACCAGGGGAGGTTTTAGTTGACGTAACTGATCAAATTTCAGTTAATTATTCATCTTTAAATGAATAATCGTTTAACCTTTTGCAATTTAGTATGAATATTCAATATTCCAATGATTAAAACTTCATACCTCTTACACTTAAAAAATCAATACTTACTATAAAAAATGATAATAAATAGCTGTAAATAAATAGGTTATGATTATTGTAAATAAATTCAATAAACATTTAACTTAAATCTAACTCGGCAGTATGCTTATTAGCCCGCCAGGCAGTTCAACTTACTCTCTCAATCAAATACATCAGGATCTTCCATTTTATCTATATCCACACGTCATTTTCAGCAGTAATTTCGCTTATTTCTTCATCACCCGTATTCTTTATCCCTCTCGGCTCGATAAGCATTAGAAATACTTCACGCTCTGCTATCGGTTTATGCACTATTCCTTTAGGAACCACAAACATCTCCCCTTCATTGATCACTACATTTCCATCTTCAAAATCTATCCTAAGCTGACCTTTTAGCACGATAAAGGCTTCATCCGTATCTTTATGAACATGCCAAATAAAATCACCTTCGAGCTTCGCTATTTTAAATTGATAATCATTTAGTGCAGCAATAACTTTGGGTTTCCACTGTTCTTGAAATAAAGAGAATTTCTGCTCAAAATTTATTGACTTATAATCCATGGGAATACATTTAGTATGATAAAATAAATCCAATGTAGCATTGTAAAACAATCATATGTCAATGCATTAGGGTAAATCACCTATTGACATTGAGCGATAATTCATGGTGAGATGCTTATAAATTGGCATACATTCGATCCAGAATATTAATAACTTCTATGACAGCTTTTTCTGGTGCCAATGCGGTATCCGATATTCCTGAAACAACCCGGGTAATATTGTGATCTATTTGGCCCCTTTCGCCCCATTTATCAATAGTAGCTGTTGTAATATAGGCGGAGAAATTATGATGACCAGATCCTGGCCGTTCTCCAATTATATGGATGATGCTCTTTTTTTGTGAATGAGGGCCAACTTGCTCGAAAAGCACTTCTCCACAAGCGTATCCCGTACGCACCCTTCCATGTCTGATTAATATATTCTCTGGACTAACATGGTAATTTTTTTGGCTCAATAATTCTGTCAATTCGTATAAAAAAGGAATTAAATGCCCTTTATCCATAATGGCCCGTGCATTCAGCCCGTCAGAGATGATCATTTGAATGTCAGGAAAATCATTCTTCCATTTCGCACGTTGTTCTTTTAGTATCAGTATGGCCTCTTGACTTAGCTTTTCACCTGATTCAGGGTGATAAATATAATCTTCTCTATTTTTCGACTGTGAAATGATGGGAATAGCTAAAGGAACTGCAGCTACAAATTCCGTATCCATCTCTGTCCATAGACTTACTTTAGCATCTTTATATAATCTGCGTATCTCCCGGTCAAGTTCCGGCTCAAGATCCCATATTTGTTCTCCATATCCTTCTGCAATGGGAACCCCTCTTTGTCTTATTTCAGCTAATTTCTTTGTTCCTTCCTCATAAATCTCTAATTGGCTTCTCATATCTCCTTTTGAGAGGCAATACTGATAATAAACCCATATAGGATCCCCAAAATGCTCTGTAGGCAAGCCGTTTGAGTCAAGTACTTGTATGCTTTTGAAAAATTCCCACATAGCATCATTCACTTTGTACCCAAACTTCTCACGAACCTTGACATGATCGCTGAATGAAGTGGTGAGATAGCTTAACATAGGGTCATTTTTCGTAGGAAGTGCCATAAGATAGGCTGGATTAACCGGCATTATTTGTTCTATACACCAATCCAGATCATCCAGGCTTATGTCCATATGTAGGGTAGAGCAAATATCCAATCCGATAGTAAGTCCATGTAGTTTGCCCATAACAGTATCTTCTAAGCAGCAACGTACCAATTGTTCTTTACTGGTGAAGACTTCAGGACCAATAAATCCCGCCACATCATTTACAAATACCCATGGTATATTTCCATCAGTATTTGATTCTGACATGACCTGTTTCAATGCCCTTACAAACCCATATTTCCTGGATTCGTGAATAACCATATCGAACCCCTCTCCATGACCATTAGTGTAATCAGCTCCTTGTCCCGTTTCCGCATAAAACCCATAACGCCCCTTTCTGCCTTTTACATGATTCAACATTTTATCGATCGTAACATCAAAGGTGCGATTGGCTTTTACTGTTCCTGCCAAACTCTGAAACCAAATACCAGTTGTACCCGGATACAAATGCTCCACCTGGGCTTGTACATCTATATGAGCCAACACACAGTTTGGCATAACATCCTGCAAATCAAATGTCTTAAGAATACCAAGTAGCGCCTCTTCAATCTTGGCTACAGAGGCTACTTTGCTTGAAACAGGATTCGTCCCCAACAAAAGATCCCCTACTCCATAGGACCATGCATCAAACACCTGCCATGTGATATCATCGATATGGTCTGTCGGCGAATTAGGTTGTATTCGCGCACTCATATATCCCTTACTCCCAATCTTACTATTGGGCAGTGGATTAAATACCTTTTGGCCAACTGAGATTAATTCTTCATTAGTCATTACTTTCACCAGACAAGCGATAACATCACTGGTCAAGCCCGGCATAATGGATTTAATTTCACTTTCAGATGCTGATAGAATAAAATGTCTTAGCTCGTTGAAGGTCCAATTCTGGATACGTTTCACTTCTTGAGTGCTATGGAAGATGAATGCCTGAAGTTCATCTTCAAAGATGGTATGTTCATTAATATCCTTTATCAGCGAATTCAGAATTAGCTCGCGTGCCTGATTTCTTTCGGATTCAGTACCTGCTGTTAGCCCTTGAGCTTGATCTCCTTCTTTCATCTCATTAGCGGCACCTAATATTTTACGATATACATCTATATCCATTTCCCCTGAAACTCTATGGATATAAGAAAAGACATCTTCTCCTTTTAAAGGGGGTAATGTCAATATGTTTTCTCTTTGTAAATGATCTTCTTTCCTTAATTGACATCCATTGAACATCACAATCGAGCCGCTGTAAAGACTCACCTGAGTTAGGAAGGATTTTCTGGTTATCTTTTTCATACTTTCAAGGATTGATCTTGTATTGACAAAAGGTTTTATTCCATTCATCGGATATTTAGGCTCATCCGAATCTATGATCAAACAATAAGTGTTTTCAGCATTATGTATCCATCTTTGATGTTACCTGTCAGCGAATCTGCCATGTTTCCTTCCAGGCTATTGGCAAATAGCATATCCGATTCGTTTTCCTGATCTGCAGGCCCATGATAATGCTCTGTAGCGTAAATTTCATTGACAGGGCCTTCCTCAAAAGCGACCTGAGAGATTAATAGTGATTGTTCACGTTCATCAAACACTTCCACATGGACATGAGGAGCCCTTCCAGTATACCATCCAGGGAAAATACTGATAAAAGAAACCTGCCCATGGGTGTCTGTTGTTTGTCTACCCCTCAAGAAATGCCTGTCTTTGTAATCAGTTCTTTGCATGCGGATATCTCCATATTCCGAATAATTTCCATCAGCATCACAATGCCAGACATCCACAATAGCATTGGGTAATGGCTGACAATCGTTGTCCTGACTTTTAATCGAAAAGGTAATAAGGAAGGGAATGCCCTTTCTGTCAACCACAATATTTTCTCTCACTAACTGTGCTGGTGTTTTAATCGGGAAGGGACCTTCTGTTTCCGAGGGGGAGGTAGGACATGAACCGCTTCCATTCCAGGGTTCTGAATCAGCAGCATGACCACCACGTGAATATCCTGATGGTGGATTTCTATCGGAAGAAGTTCCACTATGACAAGAGCTAAACAGGTGAGGCAATGCGACGATCCCTCCCAACCCCAGAACACTCTTTTTGAAAAATTTTTTGCGGTTCATATGATACTTTTTCAAGCGACTAAAATTGTGTATTTATGTCAGCTATTCATCCCAGTCTTAATCCTGATTAAAGCAACAACTTCTTGCGCTTGTGTCTCTACCAACCATTTCAGGATCAATAGTATCCTATAGTCTATTGCATAATCTTTATGTTCCGAACGCATTGATCCCTGCACTTGAAGATAAAGAAAACAGAGTTGATTACTGCCTTTGTAAGAGAACATTATAGGTAAAATTGATGTATTTGTAAATATAAGTGTGAATGATAAACATAAGCGTGAAGTCTGGCTACTACTAGCTGAGTAAATTGGCAGTAATTTCTTTAAAAGTCCCTCACCCTTCGCATATGCATGTTAAGTCAGTTGTTGCCATATCCCTTTGGCCAATATTAACCTTAAAGGCATTGAGATAATCACCACCTCCATGTGAATAATCTTTTCCCAACAAGATTAAGAGATCTTTTATTTCTCGATGATGCCAATTATAGACGCTTTTAATAAGGGTGGAATATGCTTAAACAGTGATATGGTGAGTGTATATGCGATAAGCTTACCATCCTTGTCGATCGAGGACAGCACTAAATGGACATGCGGGAAATAATCATCATTTATTTGCAATTCTCTTTAATTGTATTTAATCTTGTGTGTAAGTACTTACTCACAATAAATTATTTGACAGAAAAACAAAAAAAAATACTTACAATTGCATTAGAACTCATTGCTAATGAGGGCTATAATGTTGTATCTACAAAAGTGATAGCTGAGCAGGCCAACGTATCGGAAGCGTTAATTTTCAGGCATTTTAAGAATAAGAAAGGGTTATTAGAGGCGCTATATCAACAATGTGAGGATAAAGCTGAAGTGATTAAAAAGAGCGTTTTAGAGGAATCAGATCCTAATGAGACTATAAGAAAAGCAATCAACTGGGTATTTATCATTGATGAAAATGAATATGATTTTTGGAGACTGCAATACAAACTCAAATGGGAAGAGTCCTTTTATAATCCACACAAAATGCAGTCAGTAATCGATAAAATTGCCTGGGCTTTTGAACAACTTGAATACGAACAGCCAATACTAGAAGCACAGCTGTTAGAAAAAACATTGGATAGCGTTATGATCAGCATATTGAGGGATGGAAAAGAAGCGCATTTGCCGCTGAGGGATTTTTTGTTAAAAAAATACCACTTGTAATTCTTAGATATGAAACTCAAATTATTTTATCTGTTACTTCCATCTATCGTATTTGGTATTGCTTTAGTCTTTGCCAGTACGGACATTGAAAACAGTAGTTCAACTGTAGAAACTAGCAAAGTCGAAGAAACTCCCTTCGATAAAATGATGGCGGTGCTTACCCACAAACGCTGTGTAAATTGTCATCCTTCAGATGATTATCCTAGACAGGGAGAAGATAGTCATGTGCATAACTTTAGTGTTCAACGCGGGGAAGATAATCACGGCTTGCCAGCACTTCGTTGCGAATCTTGTCATCAACACGAAAACAATCATTTTTCTGGTGTACCTGGTGCACCAGAGTGGAGTCTTGCTCCGAGAAGTATGGCATGGCAAGGATTAACGAGGGTTGAAATTGCAAAATCCATGCTCGATCCCCAAAAAAATGGTGGTAGAACACTAGAAGAAACGGTACATCATTTAACAGAACATGAATTGGTACTTTGGGCATGGGAGCCAGGCATCGACGCCAATGGAAATCCCAGAGAAAAACCACCTGTCCCTAAAGATGAATACATCGAAGCTGTAAAGGCATGGGCAAAGGCAGGTGCAATTATTCCAGATGAGTAAAACCACTTCGCTTACAAACCTTCATTTTGGACTGACAGCGGACAGACTGCCTCCGATAAATAGATTCTTTTCCTGTCAATTCTAAAAAGAATGGTTTGACCATTAGAGTGAAGCAAATGATGATCTATAATCTGACATCTTATAACATAAACCATGAAAATAACATTCAATATAAATGGTCAATCTCAGACCGTAGATGTGGATGGTAACACGCCATTGCTATGGGTGGTGAGGGATGTACTAACATTAAAAGGTACAAAGTTTGGTTGTGGTAAAGCTGCTTGTGGAGCTTGTACCATTCACGTAAATGGAAATGCCGTTCGTTCCTGCTCATATGCGGTGAAATATGCGGAAGGGAAAGAAATCACTACCATAGAAGGTCTCTCGAAGGGAGATGATTTGCATCCAGTCCAGCAAGCATGGATGGAAGAAGTTGTGCCACAATGTGGATATTGTCAGCCTGGATTTATGATGGCTACAGCTGCTTTGATAGAAAAAATACCTAACCCAACTGACGAAGACATAGACAACAATATTGTGAATATTTGTCGTTGTGCGACTTACTATCGAATGCGCAAAGCGATTCATCGAGCAGCGGAAATTAATCAATCTTCTAACCAAATAATCCAGTAATTTCATGAGTGACAATAAAAAAGTATCGCGTCGTAAATTTTTGGTTCGAGGTGGAATTGGTACACTTGGAGTGCTTGCATTAGGAACGATGGTATTTAAAAATCCAGCACGTAGAAGGATATATGAAATGGCGGAGAGTGTTGTACCTCCTTATAGTGGATCAGGAACAGAAGCGAACCTTTGGTTTGAAATAACAAAAGACAATCAAATCATACTTCATTCCTCAAAGGTAGAAATGGGGCAAGGAGTATTTACCAGTATAGCACAAATTGCCGCGGATGAATTGGATGTTGCTGTAGAACAAATTCAAGTGATTGGTGCTGCTACAGCTACTGGTATTATAGATTATTTGAGTACAGGCGGAAGTCTATCCATTGCTACTATGTGGCTACCTCTTCGAGAATTGGCGGCTACTATGCGGGAAAAGGTAAAAATAGAAGCTGCTTACAAAATGGGAGTAGACGCATCAAGTCTTTCGACTAACAATGGAATTGTATCAGGAGGGGGAAAGGAAATGACTTATGCAGAGGCAGTTTCAGATGTCAAGGAATGGACATTGCCCAAAACGCCTGAATTGCGCCCAATTAAGTCGTACAAATTCGTAGGGAAACCAATTAAAAGGGTTGATTTGACTCCTAAAATAATAGGCGATCCTATTTTTGGTATGGATGCGGAAATGCCTGACATGCTGCATGCATGCATTTTACGCAATGAGCACATAGGAGCAAAACTGAAAAGTGCAGACACAAGTGAGGCAGAGAAGATGCCAGGCGTAGTTAAAACGATAATAATGGATAATTGGGTGGGTATTATCGCAGAATCCTTTCCCCAAGCATTAGCGGCAAAAAACAAAGTAAATGTTGAATGGGATACATCTAAAGTGTGGACGGAAGCAGAAATAAAAGATATGCTTCAAGTAGGGAAAGGAAAAAAAATGATTACTCAAAAAACGGGTACAGCATTAGATGCTAATGAGGAAGGCGTAGTATCTATCGGATTTACAAGTCCACTTGGCGCACACGCTCAAATCGAGCCAAATGGAGCATTAGCAGACGTTAAAGATGGGAAAGCCACCATCATTATGTCTACTCAGGTGCTAGGCCTAACCCAAGGGCAGATTGCTGATGCATTGGATATACCTAAAGAAAACGTAAATATCATCCCAACTTATCTAGGTGGTGGATTTGGACGACGCTTAGATACTCGTCATGCCATCCAGGCAGCTCAACTATCGCAAGCAGTCGGTAAACCTGTTAAATACTTTTTTACCAGAAAAGAAGAATTCCAGCACGACAATTTCCGTCCGCCAACGCATCATATCATGCGAGGAAAATTAGATTCTGATGGGTTACTGGAAGGATTGGAACACCACTATGCCAGCGGCGATGTAGTCATTAATGCGCCACTATTCCCTGAGCTTATGAACAAAGTTTTAGGAACTGATCTTGGTGCAATGCGAGGTGGCAATATTCAATATGATAAAGTACCTAATCACAGAGCTGTGCAATGGCATACCACCTTGCCTTTTGCAACGAGTTCCTGGAGAAGTCTGGGCTTATTAGCAAATACTTTTGCGATTGAAAGTTTTGTGGATGAAATGGCCATCAAAACAGGGAAAAATCCAGTGGAATTCAGATTGGCGCATATTAGCGATGAAGGAAATAGTAAACGATTAAAAACTGTAATTCAAAAGGCAGGAGAATTTTATCAAGATGAGGTTAGTAATGGTCGTGCGATGGGCATTGCATCCTCTATTGATGCTGGCTCTCCTTGTGCTCAGGTGGTGGAGGTTTCCATAGAAAATAATGAAATTAAAGTGCATAAAGTTATTTGTGTATTCGATTGCGGCATAGCCGTGAATCCGGACCAAGTAAAAGCGCAGTGTGAAGGCTCTATCATTATGGGTATGAGTGCAGCAATGTATGAAAAAATGACGATCAAAGATGGACAGTTGTATCCTACTATCTATGGACCTTATCAAATGGCCATGATGCGGCACGTACCGAAAGAAATAGATGTCATCCTAATCGAAGGAGCTGATAAACCGCTTCCTGTAGGAGAACCACCACTAGGACCTATTGGAGCTGCTATCGGAAATGCTGTAAGGAGGCTGACAGGTAAGCGTTTGACGGATTTACCGATGAGCCTCGTTTAGCCAGTTTTTAATCTTTATTAATTAAATAATATGAATATGTTTAAAAGCTTATTTTTCATTTCCTTTTTACTGGTTGGAATGGCTTATTCTGCCAATGCCCAAAGTATTTTATCACCAGAGCAACAAGATCAAGTGGTTGAGAATGTCACGACTTTTCTCAATGATTTAAATTTATCAGAAAACGACAAACCCGAATTCAGGGCGATTGTTAGAGATTTTTTTGTTGGTTTAGTAGCACTTAGAGCTACCGATTTTCCGGCGAATACTAATAAAAAAATCCTCAAAGCACTTGTTAAAGGTCGGGATAGCAGAGTAAAAAATTTATTGAATACTGATCAATTCAAAGTGTATAAAGCACAACTTAAAGAAACCCGAGCTAACATCAGGGCCTTTATGCAAAACCAGATGTAAATGGGAGATGACCAATAGTGGCAGGAGTTGCCAATAAAGCTCTACGAGAAAAATACCCCAACAGATCAGAAGCCTACAAAATTATGATGGAAAGCATTGAATCGTCATTTGTCTCAAAAGAACATACAAAGATGACTACTTTAAATTCAGACTTGGTTTCAGCTATGCAACAAGAAATTGACCAAAGCGAAAAAAAAATTGCTGAAGGTAAACTAGCGACTATTGAGGATGGCAAAGGATCACTTGAGGATAAAAGAGAAAAAAGAGAACGAACAAGATGTATAAATAGAGAAAGAGAATAAAAGCAATGAAAACAACGCTATGTATACTTCTATGTTGTCTTTTAGGTACTAGCATTGCTAACAGTCAATCCTCAACTTCAACTCAACGGAAAAATGCATTCAAGTTCAATATTGTGCCACCGTTGTTGAGTGCTACGAGTGAAATCTCTTACGAGCGTTTTGTCAAGCCAAAATTGAGCATTGTTGCAGGCGTTGGTGCTAATTTGAGAGCTGAACAATCCGATTTTCAACTAATTTCAGATGCTGATGTAGAATTTTTGAATAGAGATGTTCAAAACCTCTATTTCCTGGCAGAAGTACGACGCTATCTTGATTTCTGTGAATGCAGTGCACCACATGGCTTTTATACAGGAGGCTTTGTGAGATACAATAGTATAGATTATTCTGCCAACCCCCAATTTGAAAATAGCAACACCAATATTGATATAAATATAGACGTAGATTTACGTTCACTCAATTTTGGGGCTTTGCTAGGCTATCAAGTCAATTTCAATCATTGGCTCATTGATTTCGAGTTTGGAGGATTGGGCTATGCTCCTAATTGGTTTCGTTTTAATTCTGATAGCAAATTGAGCAATGACGAACTTGCCAGATTGTCGGATGCTTTGAATCGAAATTTTAGGATAGGCGTGAATAGCAAGGATATCGAACTCGATAGTTCGGCTGTGAAAATTAATTTTTGGTACTGGACAATTCGCTATGCGGTTTCCGTGGGATATAGTTTTTAATGGACAGTTGACCTTTTTGAAACTAAAACAGTGTTAAACGATCCATAAGGAGGAAATATTTAACACTATACAACATCTACATTATGTGTATGGAAAGACTTAACAAATCATGTATGGAAATATCAATCCAAAATAAGTTAAAAATGAAACTATCAATTTTTTATTTTTTATCTTTTTTGTCGATCGTTTATTCGGTATCGGCACAATCGGAAGATAGCCCTGGTCTCAAGCCCAATATTGTCATATTCTTGGTGGACGATTCGGGCTTGATGGATTTTGGAGCATTCGGTGGTGAAGCAAACACGCCAAACATTGACCAATTAGCTAATAATGGGATGATGTTCACCAATTTTCACACCTCCCCTGTTTGTGCGCCATCAAGAGCAATGCTTCTTACCGGGACCGATAGTCATTTGGCAGGAGTAGCCAATTTACCGGAGTTTTTGCCTAGTGGCTATCAAAGTGAGCCTGGTTATGGCGGTGTATTAAATAATCGGGTGCAAACCGTAGCAACTCGTTTAAAGGAAGTAGGTTATCATACCTATGCTACAGGCAAATGGCATTTGGGACATGATGAAAATACCCTTCCCCATTATAGAGGGTTTGACCGCACTTTCATCCTGGGTGGATCTGGGGCGAACAACTACTCGACCAAAGGTTATTTACCGATGAAACCTATTGCTCATTGGTATGCGGATGGGAAGGAAACTCATTTGCCAGATGATTTTTATTCTTCAAAAGATTATATCGAGCATATGATTGCCTTTCATGAGGCAGAGGAAGACAAGACTACACCATTCTTTTCTTATGTTGCTTTTCAAGCTATACATTCACCCCTGCAAGCTCCTAAAAGATTTGTAGAGCCCTATCTTGATGTGTATAAAGAAGGGTGGGATGTGCTGAGGCAAAAGCGATTTGAAACGGCAAAAGCAATGGGTATCATCCCCGCTAATGCTTCAATGAATGGGATGTTTCCGCAATTTGAAAAGTGGGATGAGTTGTCGGAAGAGGAAAAAGATGATTATGTTACATCTATGGCTGTTTTGGCGGGTATGTTGGAAGCAGTGGATTTCTATATTGGTCAATATCTCAACTACCTGAAAGAAGAAGGATTATTTGAAAATACCATTTTTATCATCGCATCTGATAATGGGCCTGATGGTGCCGATTATAGATCTAACGCCATATTGACAAAATGGAAAGAAAAAAATGGTTATCACTCTGATAAAAATAGATTAGACGATAAAGGATATTATGGAACTGCAGGTCCAGAATTTGCTCATGCCCTGGCGTCTCCTTTCTCATTTTTCAAGTATTATACAGGAGAAGGAGGCGTGCGTACTCCCTTAATCATTTCAGGAAAAAACATACCAAATGGACAGCAAAGTAAAGCCTTTTGTTTTGTGACAGATATTGTCCCTACTATATTAGAATTAGCTGGTATGGAACCCATGAGTAATAAAACATATGCTCCAATTACAGGGAACAGTTTATTACCTCACATTCAAGATGTGTCTGTACCTGTTTATCGTGAAGATGAAGGTATTGGTTTAGAAGCGTCTAATAGTTCAGCTTATTTTAAAGGAGATTTTAAAATTGTAAAAAATAATATTCCATTAGGAGATAATAAATGGTATATGTACAATCTTAAAACTGATCCTGGAGAAACGAAAGATATTTCCAAAAGCTTTCCTGACAAATTTCAGGCGATGAAAGCATCATATGATGCTTATGCAAAGGCTGTAGGGGTAATTGAAATGAAAGAAGGGTACTCAGCAGAATCAGTAGTCGCGAAGAAATCTGCTATCACAATCCTAAAGAATAATGCTATCTATATTCTGGGGTTAATTGCAGGTATTGTTGGTTTAATAGTGTTCTTGATAAAGAAAAGAAAAGTTACTTAGAAACAAAGGGAGTGTCCCTAACTTACGTAGTTGATGGACACTCCCGAATAGATATCGAATTTTGTTTGCTTTTTAGGAGGTTCTGAGTTGTTCCAACATGCACGCATTGCCAATGCTATGTAATTTATGAGCATTCAATATTTCAGATAGAAATTCATATACATGCTAAGATCTTACATATGAGGGCCTACCAGCTTTTACCGGACATAACCCTCATATATGTTGTTATTTATCTTTACTCAGATGCTAATTCGCCTAAAAGTTGGAGAATTTTTTCACAAATAAAATCTGCATGTTCTTTTATCGTGAAAATAGTCACATGGCCAGCATCAAGGAAGAACAATTCGCTATCAGAGGAAAGATCTGCAATCTCCTCTTGCATTTTCACTCGTTCTGCCCTAAAATGTGCAGGATCTACTCCAAATCGAATCAGCGCTTCATCATTTTGGTGAGTACCTGAAAAGACGTTAATGGGCAAGGAGCCAAAATCGCTCGCTTCTAACGTCAACTTTTTTAATCTGCGTGCCCACTTCTTATTTCCATCTCTCTTTAGATACCCTTTGATAAACTTTCCATTGTACGTGTAGTTTTTCATGCGATGAGTGATTTCTTTGGGAAGGCCTGGAGCCCATAGAATAGGGCCAAAATTCCTGTCATATACATGTAACACCCCCAAATCTCCTAGAGCAGCGCCTATGTGATACATTGGGGTTACAAACCAGGGTTCTTTAGGTAAATGGAGTCTTTTTCCTGCCTCAGGGTGACTGGAATCCAAAAAAACCATAGCTGCTACCTCATCCCCATATAATTGAGTAAATATGCGAATGTAGTGCCCTCCGTAAGAATGGCCAGCCATGATATATGGAGGTGATTCTCCTGCTAATTCCAAAAGTTTGTGCAACTCTCGGGCAGCAGTCTCAGGATCGCTAGTTGTACTTCCAAGCTCACTATATCCAATACCAGCTCGGTCATATCGAACTACGCGAATGCTATCTTTTAGCCCTTCACTCAGCCAGTGGTAATACTCCCCAGGAGCTCCTGCGCCAGCTTCGATCACTAAGGTTGGTTTGTTATTTTTTTCTCCTGTGCTATGGATGTGTAATTTAAAACCTCCAATGTCTACAAGTTCTCCCGGAGGTTGTGGGGTAGGACTAAAAAAGCGATAAACTAGACTAACCAGCATGATTAGTACCCCCAAAGATATAATTGATAAGCCAATCCATGCTAACACCTTCCATAAAATCTTCATAGAAATAAATGTTTAATAGTTAAACTGTAATTAGAAGTGGGGTGATAGATTATTCATCTATTCCACATTCATCTCTCACCCTTGATTCAAACATCCATTTCCTTTTGATACTTCCCTATTAAGAGTGACAAAGCGAGTAGAAAAGTACACACACTATTTTCCTAAAGGCATCAATAAGATTGGAGCCCAAAATGGTATGGTTGGACCTAAAAAGGACAGCGTTCATCAAGTTTGTTTTACCATTTTTGAAGAAACGCTATTTTTGTGCTGCAAATAGGAGCAAAATAGACATCGATGAATTTCATTGTTAAGAAATATAAGGCTTTCATTATAGGAGGAATCATTACCATAGGGGTGGCTGCGGTACTATGGGGACTTGGTTTCATTTTTACTAATGATGCTTATCTCTTTGTTAATATCTATATTTTGATTTTTTGTTGGCTGCTGATTTCTTTTTTGAGCTATAAAATTCCCATTTACAAAGTTATAGGCTTAGTAGTGTTATTCATTGCGACAATGCTTGCAGATAACTATATGGAGATTCCTGATAATCCCATTACTTTTCCACTCGTGATGTTATTTTGGTTAGGAGTCGCTTATCTTATTTTACCTCAATTTTTCGAAAAATATAAAATTGCCATTCTTTCTGTGTATGGATTAGTGTTAACTTTCTTCTTCATTTTTAGGACAATGCCTAATTACCTGGAAGATCATCGAGGGAAATTAATAAATGCTATGTTCATTCCTATTCCGTTTTTTGCTGTCTTGTGGATTTATGAGCAGTGGCGTTGGTTGCAAACCTTAAAAGAGGAAAAGGCAAAATCTGAACTGACATTATTAAAAAATCAAATTAATCCTCATTTTTTCTTCAATACGTTGAATAACTTATACGGCCTGGCAGTAGAAAAATCAGATCAAACCCCTGCCATGATCCTGAAATTATCCGATATTATGCGCTATACCATCTACGAGGCAGAGGCTGATGTTGTCCCTCTTAAAGATGAGGTAGCTTATTTAGAAGATTACATTGATTTACATAAAATCCGCTACCAAAAGCAAGTGGATATCTCCTTTCATAAGAATCTCCAGCATTCACATACAATCGCCCCTCTGTTATTCATTATTCCCTTAGAGAATGCATTTAAGCATGGAGTAGAAAGCTTAGTAACGCATGCATTCATCGAACTTATCATCCGAACAACCCCTAAAAGTATATTTTTTTGGATATGCAATAATTATGAGTCCAATGTACCAGAACATGAAGGGATAGGACTGTTGAACTTAAGGAAACGACTTGAGCTGATATACCCTAACCAGCATCAAATGGAGATCATAAAAACAGTAGATAAGTATACGGTAAGCATAGAAATTGAATCATTATGAACTATGTAATTATAGATGATGAACCTATTGCACATCGTATTATTGAAAGCTATTGTGCAGAACTTCCTTATTTCCATAAAATCGGCAATGCATATAATGCTTTTGAGGCTTCCACCATCATCATGCAGCAACAAGTAGATTTGATTTTTTTGGACCTCAATATGCCTAAATTGACAGGTTTTGAATGGTTAAAAACGTTACAGCAACCTCCTAACATTATTGTAACTACTGCCTATAAAGAATATGCTTTAGAAGGATATGAATTAGATATCATTGACTACTTACTCAAGCCTTTTTCTTTTCAGCGTTTTTTGAAGGCAGTTAATAAAGTGAACATAACGGAAAAAGCAAGCTCCACAGAGTCCTCTCCAACTAATCATGTACATCACAGTCGTTTTTTCTTAAAAGGTGATAAAAAGTATCATCAAATAAATACGCATGATATATTATTTGTAGAGGCCTACGGTAATTATTCCAAAATTTACTTATCGGAAGAAATGATCCTAAGTCATGAAAAGATATCAACCTTAGAAACCCTATTGGAAAAAGAAGATTTTCTACGTGTTCATAAATCCTTTTTAGTAGCCACTAATAAAATTAATCTTATCCAGGGAAATATGATTCATCTACATGGCTACAAAATCCCCATTGGACAGACCTATCGAAGTAAAATTAATCGGTTAATAAGTGGAAAATAATTTGATCAACTTCCATTATTTGTAAAAGCTGCTTGTTGCTGAGATCACCTTTTATTTTTTTTAGTCAAATACATAATAGCTTTTTCAACTACAGAATCGGTCTTTCTTCGAATATCTTTTTTCGTGTTTAACAGCAGTATATCAGGTGGTATTCCTACTCCTTCATAATTTATGTTATCTTTTGAAAAAAACTGTTGATGCGATAAGCTTACCAACCATTTATTAGGCAACTTAAATTCATACATATCGGAAAATATTCCCTCAGTCGTATCACCAATGATAGTCATATTGGGCAAATCTTCCAATAAAAGTATAAATACCTCTGCTGCACTTGCTGTATAATCGCTTGTCAAGATAACTACGGGTCCAGTAAATTGATCCCTCCCTTTGGGTCGAATCCTTCGATAAGTTAATTTTTTGAACTTCTCTGTCCCTTTTACTTTTGTCTTTTTGTAATGACCAAGCTCCTTGCCCATTGGAACAAATCTACTAGCTAATATGTAGGAAGCATGATCCCATCCTCCACCATTAAACCTTAAATCTATGATGAGTCCCTCCTTTTCTCTTGATGCTTTTATTACTTTATCAACCACTCTTTCGAATTTACCAAACGTATAATTTTCTGTCATTTCATCTAATCTTAGATAAGATAAAGATTCCGATAAACGATATTGAAAATTCGTTTCCTCAGAAAGATTGAACCTCACGGGTTCAGAAAAACCTTCTTCCACCAAGGTTCTGTCTATGACCCCCATAAGTTGATCCCATTCATCTCTTGTCTTAAATACCGTATCTAATTGAAATGTATAGGGTGGACCACATTCAATTTCTTTCTCTTCAAAATTTGGTTCTATAAAGACATGTCCATCATTAAGCTCCTGTAGCATCTTACAACATATCTCGAATAGCTCAATATTTGTCGTATTTTCAGTTACTTGTGGACGATAATTTGTATAAATGTTATTCCAATCGACTTCCTTTAAATGAAAATTAGCATACCTCAAGTCAAACTCCATCCATAATTTCTCGAAGTTTTTTATTGGTCGGTTTACTTCATTTACCTGAGAGATTAATATCCTGCTTGTGCAAGTCAAAAAGACCATTATAAGTATTCCTCTCATTTGTTTTCTCAATTAACGGTTGATGGTATGTATACATATAAAGATACATAATATCTTAAACAATTGATTAACAATTTATTATACCCCATTTTCTCTTCATTATATATGAGATAAATCTTCACCTACTCTTTTTGGCAAACAGAACACCAAGACCCATTGATGGCATCTTAACTTCATTGTTTAAAATAAAAGTTTTCTTCTCTATCTCGTACATATATTTTCTTTTGATGGAGTGCAACTACTGATTAACATCTGTATTGGGCTTGATTATGTGAATAGTGGAGGGTAGAAGTTGGCTATTGTTATGTGTCTTCTACTTCTTCTTTTACAATTAATTTTTAGAATTACAGCTTGAAAGCCTGAAAAGGCATTAACAAATTTATCAATGTCCTTAACTTCTATGTTGAAAATGAAGTAGTATTAAGTATATACATTGCTGTATGCCGTATTATCATTTTCCTGGAAGTCTTCCCCCGTTTACTTCAATTATTTGACCATTTATGAATGAATTCATCATTATCGAAGTTGCCATCTTCGCAATGTCAATTGATTCCCCTACTCGATTAACTGCAATTTTATTTTTGTTTTCTTCAAAAAGGTTAATCCGGTCTGCTTCTTCCATAAAATCCCAAAATCCGCTGTCTATAAAGCCTGGCCTAATTACATTGAACCGTATAGGTGCCATTTCAACTGTTAATGCTTTAGCAAAACCTTCAACTGCATTAAAAGCTGCAGTAACTAAAACGGTTCCTTTTATAGGATTTGTAGCAAATCCACCTGTAATAAAAGTTATTGACCCATCCTTACTGATTTTCTTGACTGCTGACTTTGTAATCATAAATAAACTCCAAAACTTTCCGTGAATATATGTCTTCTCGATTTGTAAAGGCGCTTCAAGAAAATCTCCAGTGCCTCCAGGTGCAGCAGTAATGAAAATATGATGAAGCTCGTTTATTGATGCAAATAATTTTTCAATAGAATCAGGTTTGACAACGTCAACAAATCTACTTTCTGCGTATTCTGATAATTTTGACAAAGCTTTACCATTTTTTTCATCATTATGTCCAGCAATTATGACCTTACCTCCTAACTCTTCTACTAATTGAGCTGTTGCAAACCCCATTCCCGTGGCTCCACCAATGATTAGAACTATTTGACCTTTTAAATTCATATCGTATTTTTTAAAAATGAAATATAACGATCTGTACATATGCTATAACCGGGAAAAGGTAAGCAGTTATGATCGCATGCTCATTATTGGCTGTAGTTTTATTTTTACATTAATTTAGTCGATCCATGTCTAAAATGATTGTTGTTTCTTTGATAATAAATATAGCTGTCCTGATTCCAATTTGTTCAGGTCTTATTGTTGATGTCAAATGGATACAGGATGCTTACGGTGCCAGTAGTCCAGCACGAAGTATCTTACTTTCAATATATATGGCTATTATTTTAGCCTCAGTCTTATTACTGTTTAGTAGAGATCCTAAATTTGTAGCGACATTATTAGTTATTCAAATAATTTACAAGTTGACAACTCCACTTACCGTTGGTACAATTAATCACCCTGTCGTCATTAGTAACCTGATTATTGCGGCATTTCATATGGCAACTGTTTACTCTATTTGGCAAACAATTAAAATATAAGGAATCATACTACTCAACAACGTACTGATTTTTGAATTGTAGCCAGCTTCAGAGGATAATTTGGTATAGCTTTTCTGTCAAAAAGTTGGTCTAATTCTTCAAGCAAAAAATTTTTAAGATTATCTCCTGTTCTTTCTAAATATGGTTTGGAAACTGGCCCCACAGCAACTTCGCAACTGTGTTGTCGCTTCTAGTTATCCATTGGTTTTCATTTTGAGTATTCTATCGATTCTTCTTTTATTATACTGCTGTAGCAATACCAAATACAAGTTAAATATAATATTCAGGACAGTATATGTTGCTATTTGCCATAATTCTATTCCCTTGAAGGCAAGAAACACAACTAGAATTTGTAACAATATAAATGCATTCAAATGATTGTTCTCAGCAAAGGTCATATCTTTTTTTAGTTGTACCAATTTTTCATGATTTACCCTTCCACGGTACTTGAGCTTCTGATTAAAGCTTCCTAAAAATGAATTACGAATTACCCATCCCAACTTTAACACTCCCAATCTCTTAGTTAAATTATCTTCTACATAATTATGATTTTCAAACCATTCATAAATTCCAATAAGCTTAATTATCATTGTCCCTAATACACCTAAACCGTAGGAAAGGAAAATTAAAAATATAGGATTAAAAGTATCAATCATCACTCATCTATCACAATCCCAATAATAAGAAAAATCTGTATTGCCAATGGCTATTCCTTTTCACATCAATCCATCTAATACTTCCATCAGATATCGATAAATACTTCAGCAGAAAGACGAAAGTCTTCGGATACCCTTACTAGCTTCCCTCATATTTTGAGGAATAGCTACCACCCAAAAAGCAAGAACTACTTTCAAATGAATTTACAAAAAATATACTCATCTTTGTGTTAAGGAAAAAATGCCATTAACACCAACTATACGATTTTACTCCTTCGGTAGAAATTAACATAGTAAAACCATTTTCTGCTGGCATATCAACTACTTACCAAACAATAACAAACGTTGAAACTCTTGCGAGTAGGTGGCAAAAGTATATATTATAAGCATTTATGACTTCTAGAAATTAAGCTAGCACTTCCTCTACTGCGCGTTTTGCTGCCCTCGTTGCCGCTTGTACATTACTCCAATTTTCGCTAAATCCCCAATTTCCACTACCACCACCTTTACCTTGAGCCTGATTTGTGTAGGCGCTACCTGCGAAATGAAGGTTGCCTATTGGCTTTGAAAGATATGCTATTGCTTCCCCGTCTGCTTCAATACCTAAATAAGACCCTTTTACATAGGGAACTTCATCCCAATTTGTGTATTCAAAATCTAATATTTCAACTTGATCAGAGCCGTAAATTCCTTTTAATTCAAGTGTGATATGTTCTAATAATTTAGTGGAATCCGAATATGGATAATCCATCGCTTTTGATCCTACACATAAAAACCCTAAAATGTTATCATCAGTGTTTTGACCATATGCCGCATCGTAGTATATCCATTGTCCTCCTTCAACAAAACTATCATCAAATAATAGATAGGTATTATAGAATTTTTTGCTGGTTTTTAAAAAGCATTTAAAACCGGGCATCACCTTTAAACTTGAGATTGCTTTTTGCCTTTTGTTAGGTAATACAGGTGTGAAGTTGATACTGCCTTCTTGTAAAATTTTTAGTGGGACCGTAATGATACATTTATCAGCTACATAGGTGTTACCATCTGCAGGAGTTACTATAACTTGCTCCCCAGAATAATCAATAGCTGTCACAGGCATATTGTATAATATTTTATCTGCGATGCTTGGAACTATATATTTTCCAAAAAATTCTTTCCAACAAGAGTTAATAAACTTCCTGTCATCACCAGCTCCTCCTTCACCAAGGGGTGATGTCGTTAATACACCATTGCTGTAAACATCCTGTAAATCCTTAGCAGCGTTGTAGCCTACGAGTTGGGGGGTAGAGGTATCAACAGATGGATTATTGACAATTTCTGAAAATAAGTCAACAGAAGTATGAACCCATTCTGCTCCTAGTGGTGTGGGGAAATTTGATATTGAAGTTGCACAAGCTATTCTCCCACCAAAACTTCCAGTAGCTTCTAATATCTGACAATCAACACCTTGCTGAGCCAATAAATATCCTGCAGTCATACCTGCCGGGCCAGCTCCAACAATGATTACTTTTTCAACAAAAGAATTAGATTGATTTCCTGATTTCACATTTTTATTAGCGCAAGATGATAGAATAGATTGAAAAGGAACTGAAATTCCTAACATTGCGCTTAGTTTAACAAATTCGCTTCGAGTCATAAGAAAATGATAAATTTTATGTCAAAAATAGAGACTCAAAATGAAATCATGTTGTCCAATTAAGACATTATTGAATGGGAATAGCGATTTTGTATGGGAGGAATGTATGTAATGAATTTAGTGCAGTATTGGAAAAGTACTCGATATAAGATGACTTTCTCAACTTAATGTTGCCTGTTCTGAGAAATGCATAAATACATTCATGCCAATAGTCATAAGAATACTCTTTGAGTGAATCTGCATTAAAAATAGCATAACGACCATTAAGTACATTACTTTTGTAAGTGATACCGCTTTGCTCGAATGCATCTGAATTTAAACCTACAAAGTATATACTTTCTGATACTTGCGTCAATTTAGGGTCTTCATCCCATAAAAGCATCCATTCTTTCGCACTGGCTTGTAATTCGTTTATTGCTGTTTTTGTACATTGGTAATATCCTTTGAAATCAATGTCTGAAGGCATACTTATTTTAAATATGTTGATTTCTAAGTCATCGAAAAAAAGAATATCATAGGACAGCTTTTCGTTTTTAAGAGAATCAACAATATTTTTTTGTTGCCTAAAAGCAGTCGGTGTCAGTCCATAATGGATCTTAAATGCTTTACAAAAGGCGGAGGTAGACTCGTAACCGCAATCTATAGCTATATCAAAAATAGTGTTTGAACTATACTTAAGGTATTCTGCTGCCATAGTAAGGCGTATTTTTTTGGAATATGATTGAATGGATTCGCCTTTTAATGCTGTAAATAATCGATTGGCATGTCTATAGGAATATAGAACTTCTTTACTAACAATACGCCTATCCGTTTTTAATGCTGAATTTCGTATAAATTCTTCCAGGGAGGCTATTTTATTCTCAATATCTTTTTTCATTTTATCGCAATATTATCCAGCTTTGTTTTGTAGTGGGAAGTCGATAAATATGTATAATCTAGTCCGCTTTTCTTTCCAACATCTCTTTTTCTACCCGATCAACATGTTTTACAAGACAAGAGTTGTATATCGATTGTCAAAAGTAACTAATACGATCAATGTTATCGGATACTCACCGAGATTTTGACATCATCTTTTTATCCGCCCAACGTAAATTTATTTAAAAATTATATATACAGCTAAAAGCAATTTATGTGGTTGATTACTCATTTTATAAGCTGGATAAGAAAAGAAAAACTCGCTTTAACGCATCCTTCTGTGCTGCCATATCTCCAGCTTCTGTACCACCAAAACTAAAATGATAACTTTTCCCATCAATCATCATTTGTCCATATCTCATTGATGAAGGATTATTAGGGTTACCTGATATTAAATGACCCGCGTTTTCATATTTAATGTTTTCAACGTCAACATTGAAAGGGCCATTGTTAATTCTATTCTCTATCATATCACTCATCATAGCTGAAGGCCAGACTTCATCCTCAAGTCCAGAAAATAGTAGAATAGGTCCACCGATATGTTCAACTTGGATTGATGCCTTATTCACTACATTACTATCTAACAAAGCTTCCATCCAGTAGGTAAGTGTCTCAATTGTGTCGGACTCACCTCCTTTCAATTTCTCCATAGGAATAAATGGAACAGGATTATGTTCAAATGTCCAACTTGGCTTGATTGAATCCGAATTAAATGGAAGAACTGTATTTGACCAGCTTACTGAGGATGGGCTATATGCAATAACGCCATGAATTGTTTCTGGATAATAGGAAGCAACAAGTAAGGCGAGTTCAGCATTTCTTGATGCGCCCATCACAATGATCTTATTGGGATTGACTTCTGGCTGCTCCTTCAACCAGCTAATTGCTTTTTTAACATATTCCAAGGGAATTTCTTCCATTAGCTCTGGAAGTCCTTCTTGGCGGTAGTAAGGCAGCGATAGACTTACATAATTCGCTCTTGCAAATTCCTGCCCCCAATAATCACCCCAATCTCCACCGCCAAGCAGAACAATAGTAGATTGAGTTTCTATATCTTCTTTTGCAAAAAAAGTCGCCTTTACCCCATTATCGTCGATAGATCTAGGCCTTACTCCATCAAATAATATGCTGTCTACATAAAAATATCCTGCTATCAGTAATATTATGATAGCTATGCTTCCGATAATTATTTTCTTTTTCAATTATTTTATTTTAGTTGCTGCCAATATCCTTACTAACATCAGTTAAAACTATATATTTTGAGGAACTCGACATAACGAATGGAAGTTGCTAGACTGAGCCATCGCCATACATAGTTTTTACTTAGCGTTTGTATAATTAATCAATTCACTTGTATATAAAAATCCATTACCACCATGTTGGACATGTTTTACATTAGTTTTTAATTCAGGACAATACCAAAAAACATCCGTAACTTTGCCTTTTCCACCTGCTTTATAATTTTCTATAAATCCATCATATTTTATTTTATAGGCCATAAACTTTCCAGCTACAACATTCAGTTCTTCAAATGAAATAATCTCAACGTCCTGACTGGTTATTCCTTTTTCTCCAGATTCATTTGTCCATTCAGATTCATACTTCCATTTTTTTCCTACTATTAAGGGCCAATCCCGAAAAGGGGAACTGTTTTTCTCTTTGTTTAACATCTGAGAAATTTGAAGAGTATCGAAACCATTCCAAAGTCCTAAAACTCCATTGTAATCCACTACTTCCCGTATATCTTTTCCTTCACCCCGAACTTCACCGTCAACTGAACTTTCCCAATTCCAAGTCCATTTCTCACCAACTTTATAGTCATCTAAAGTTGGTTGGTTAGTTGGTGAAGGTTTACAACTAAAAAGGAATAACAAGATTAATAACTGAAATACTGCTTTTTTTTTCATGTTTGCATCCTTTAAATATTGCTTAAAATTATACGTAACTTTTGATTCTGCTTCACTTACTAAATGCGTGTTCACTTAGGATTCGGAGTATTAACGCATATATCTTGATATCAGCTGGCTATCCTTTCACTAAGGATACCTGCATTTTGTTCGTTTCCTTTTTGACCTACAATAATCAAATCTATTTTTTTAATAATTTTTGGATTAACATCAGCCATTTTAATTTTTTTTCTCGCTGGGAACGGTTTATGTATGAGTAGTGCGAAGTGATAACAAAGTATTATTCATACACCTTGTTAGCATCAGTATCTTTTATTCCAATCCATCCTTCCAACTTTTTAAAGCATGTAAGTATGCACTTGACTCAGAATAGCCCAATATATAGGCAATGTCTTTTGTCTTAAGATGTTTTTCATTCGATAAATAATATGACAACTCCTCCTTTATTTCATTAACTATTCTTCTGAATGAAGTGCCTTCAGCTGTTAATCTTCGCTGAAAAGTTCTTTCACTACAAGCAAATTGTTTTTGAACTTGCTTTAAATTAGGAATTTCAGGATTACACATATTTAGTACCATCCCTCTAACTTTTCTCGAGAATTCTTTCGAACTGACATGATTCCGATTCAACATTGAAACAAATTTTGGAAGCAATAATTCAATCTCTTTTACCCTGTTTACATTAATCTCTAACTCGTCTAGATTCTGAGGTAGTATTACTAAGTGGTCAACAGCGTATTCCACTTCTTCCCTGAAGAATAGACTCGTATCCTCTTTTGTAGAAAAAGGAAATTTAATTTGAGGTGCTAATTCATTCGGTAACATTAGTGTTAGTTCTCTGTAAACTATGCACAACACCATATTCAATAGTTCCCTCTTTAGCTCTTTGTTTTCCACCGAGCTTTCTAACTGCAGCGCATAACATTTCGAATCTTCATAAAGAGAAAAAGAAACTATTGGAAAATGACTCTTGAGAAAATTTTTAAGAATATAAATTCCTTGCTTTATACTAGATGTGCTTAAAGAGATCTCGAGTACAAGACCCAGGGAACTCAGGTTAAGATAGGCTCCTATATTTAGCCCACAGGAATTGTTTTTTGAGGCATCAATAATATTTTGAAAGACAATTAGATAGTCCTCAGCATTTACCATTTCCTCAAGATTATCAAAGTCGATATCCAGATCTTCGGTAAGGTGCTTTAAGGCCAAGATATCCATATTTTGGAATGACGCATAATCAAATAAATTCTTCAGAAAAGGTCCATGTACTCTCATATTACAAATATTAAAAATGGCGTAAAATATCAATACAATGTAAGTATAGTACGCTACTTTTGACAAAATATTAAAAAGAAAAGTATATGGAGACATCTATTAAAGCAACCAGGTTAAACGCAGTTTCAACACTTATATCCGGACTAAGTATTTTAATTTTTAGCCATAAGCTCGCAAGTATATTTGAAATTTCCAGTAATACACCATTCCTGATAGTAGGAGGAGTAATAACATTTTTCTCTCTCACCATGGTCGTAGAAATCAAAAAGCAAAGAGCACTGGCAATTCTATGGATAATTATTCAAGATTTCATGTTTACTATAGCTAGTATTTATGTCTTGATTTTTAGGCCTTTTGATATATCGGACAACGGTTATCTACTTATTGGGTTGTTTCTTATACCAATAATCTTCTTTATCATATACCAATCTCTAGGATTGTCACAAATGGATTCTAAAATAGGAACAAATACAAAATTCATGTCATTTAAACGCAGTATTAAAGCGAATAAATCAAAAGTTTGGAAAATTATATCAGATGTTGGGAACTACCATAAAGTAGCACCAAACATTGATGGTTCAAAGATCATATCAGGTGAAAAAGTTGGGATGGTTAGATTTTGTTCACATGGGAAGGACAGTTGGACAGAAATTTGCAACCTCTGGGATGAGGAAAAGGAGTATTCATTTGAAGTTGACACCACTGCACCAGATTATCCTTATCCATTTAAAATGTTGCGCGGCAATTGGAAGGTAAATGAAGTTGAGAAAGGAGAAACAGAGATCATTATGAATTTCGAGTTCGAGTATAAAAAGCCGTTTCAAAACATTCTAATTCATCCAATGATTAAGCATAAATTCACAAAGATATGTAAAGAGCTCTTAGATAACTGGCAAACTATGATTAAGAATTAGATATTGATGCTGATGGTTTGGCTATCTAATGAACTAGTGATAGCGAAGTTTCGTATTCCTCCACTTTTCCCTCTTCCTTTACTTTTTACCCTAAGACGAATTTTATAAACGTTACCAAATAAAGAAGTTCCTAAATGAGGTCGTAATTTCAGCTCTTCAGCAAGGTCCTGTAATTCCGATTTTAGGAAGGGGTATTTTTTGATCAGTTTTTTTGCGTCTCGCTGAAAATCAGCTGTAACAATAATATTAACACTCCTCTAAAGATTCATTTAATCTCCGATCACTTACTCAGCAGACACCTCTTCCCTACTCCCTCTCACTAACCCCTCATACAATGCCTTATACTTCCTCACCGTCTCCCCATGACTCAATTTCTCCTCTACATGCTTTCTAGCAGCCATCCCATATTGCTCAATCAATGTCGGATGATGGTATAAATGAAGTAAAGCATCGGCCAATGCCTGGGGATCTTTCGGCGGAAACAACAAGCCGTTTTTCTCATGCACCACCAACTCCTTATGCCCGCCGATATCCGTAATCACAGGTGCTTTTCCAAGAATCATCGCCTCCACCACCGCTTTAGTCAAGGACTCTCCCCCAATCGAAGTAAGCACAAATATGTCAGAGGCTGCAACTATCCTCAATGCATCTTTTCTAAAGCCCAACACATGTACCCGCTCCTTATGAACCATTTGATCTATGATCGCTAAATTTTCCTCCGCATCCATATTGCGCCCCACTAATACTAAATGAATGGGCAAGTCGGGAGGAAGTAGCCGCATTGCCTCCAGTAAATAGGTGATCCCCTTCACTTTGCGATTATTGGCTACGCAGGAAATGAGGATAGCATGCTCAGGAACTCCTACAGCTGAACGGTCTACAGGAGTGATATCTTTGTACCAACTTACATCATGCCCCTTAGTAATGACGTGGGTTTTGGAAGCATCAAAAAACCATTGCTTGTCTAAAAACTCTTTTACACTGCTGGAATTACACACGATCGCATCTACTCTTGGATGTAGAAATTTTAAGTAGGCAGTAGGATCGTACCAATGAACATCACCCGTATGCCCTCTATACAACACTACTTTTACGCTTAATCCCCTCGCAGCTCTGATCCCGTTAATAATGGACCTGCTATTGCCTAAATGAAGAATATGAATATTATGCTCAAGGATATAGGATCTGATTTTTTGTACCGCTTTTTTGTCAAACTTCTTTTCGGGATGGTAAGGAATGACACGAACCCCAGCAGCTTCAAAATTGGGAATATATTGGGCCTCTTGAAAGGTCATCACATGAACATTAAACCCCAATGAAGTCAGGCCAATAAATATTTCCGCATCAGGTCTGACCGCATGATAATTATTGTAATTGCTGATGACGAGTACATTGATGCCCATATTAAGATTGTTCTTCTACTGAAAACAGGAACATAATACGAGCAAGTTAGAAAATATGATGTATTCTGACACCATTACTTTCACAGAGTTACCCCCTTGCTCCGTCTCTACAGCTCACTCCTACACATAGCATGATCTTTTCCAGGTATTTACCCATTGGCACAAAAAAACCCGGCACCTCAAAAGGCACCAGGTTCATAACCATAAGAATAAACCAAAAGACGTGCTACCTAATATCCTATCTTCAACAGCACCTACAACACTATTTTGCTATCATCAACTTCTTCACTATACGATTTCCTTGGGTATTTCTGATCGTGATATAGTACACGCCTGCCAACATATTACTCATATCAATCTGCATAGCATCAGATAGATCCTCTACCTCTTCGCTAAATACCTCTGATAATTGGCCGTTGAATATCTGGATGATGACCCTTCCTGGAATAGTCCTGGCAGGTTTGATATTCACTTCTGAAATACTTGGATTGGGATACAAAGAGAATTCAAGGTCTTCTTCACTCAAATTGTTCTCGCAAGCCTCTATATCAAATGGTGCTCCAGTAACATCCAAATCAGCACAAATGTCATTTGCCGTAATCAGGTCAAGGACATTGACCCCAGTAGTTACGCCAAACTCTACAATAGACAGATCCAAGGTATTTGGATCGAACACCAACGTATGAATGGTAAACCTTCCAGTTGTATCCACTTCGAAAGAAGGGGTTTCACTTACCGCTTCTATCACTAGATTTTCCCCTGAGGTCAACACATAAATCAAACTAAATCCAGTAGGGATAATGGCAGGAGTTTCAGCAATCGCTTCAATCACAATGGTATTTTCTCCATCAAAACAATCTAACTTTGTATCCAAAAATTCATTCAGTGGCATCAAGGTACCTGCATTGGCCTCGCATACATCATTCGTTCTTTGGGTATCAAATACGGCCCCCGCTACATCCAAATCAGCACAAAGGTCATGGTCGTTGATCACATTCAACACATCTACGCCTGTTGTTACGCCAAATTCAACGATGCCCAGGTCCAAAGTAGCAGGGAAAACGAAAGAATGAATTCTGAAGCGATCTTCTCCGGCTACTGTAAAGCGTGGATTCTCGCTCAAGCCTTCTATGATCAACTCATCTGTACGGGTTAGGACATATCTGAGTAAAAATCCTTCGGGAACATTGGGCATATCCGCTATCGTAGCAATAATTCTGCTGGAATCCTCATCCACAATCGCTTGAGTAAATGGTCTTAGCGTACCGGCATCCGCTTTACACGGATCAATCTCCACTTCAAACAATGCTCCTGTAACAAATAGATCGGCACAAATATCATTGGAATTGTATAGATTCACCACATCAAATCCAGTCGTTACTCCTATCTCCACTACACTCAAGTCTAGTGTCTCTGGGAAAACGAAGGAATGGATTCTATAACGGCCACTTTCTGTTACGACAAAAGTAGGCTCTTCTCCCAGGTCAATGATGATTAAATCATCGGTGCTGGTCAATACATATCTCAATAAAAATCCTTCGGGAACCGTTGCTTCTTGATCAATCTCAGCGGTGATGCTCAGTCCTTCCTCTACTAATTGAAGATTGCCTGCACTGATTCTGCCTGCATCGGCTAAACATGGTGCTAATTCCACATCAAAAATGGCCCCTTCTACAAACAGATCCGCACAAATATCTTCAATAAGCGCTGCTACATCAAATCCTGTGGTTACGCCTAATTCCACCACGCTTAAATCCAAGGTTTCAGGGAATACAAAGCTGTGGATTCTATAGCGACCATCTTCTGTAACCGTAAATTCAGGTTCTGTTCCCAGGTCAATGATGATTAAATCATCTGTGCTGGTCAGTACGTATCTCAATATGGATCCTTCAGGAACTACGATATCGTGATTGATTTCGGCGGTTAATTTAGCTTCACCTTCCAGGATTTCAATATTGTCCACATCTAATCTACCTGCATCTGCCGTACATTCTTCAATATCTACATGGAATAAGGCACCGGTAACAAAGAGATCAGCACAGATATCATTATTGTTATAGAGATTCACTACATCAAATCCAGTCGTTTCCCCAATTTCTACGACACTTAAATCCAATGTTTCAGGAAATACGAAGCTATGGATTCTATAGCGACCACTTTCCGTCACAGTAAAGCTTGGCTCAGTTCCCAGGTCCAGGATCACACGATCATCTGTAGTGGTGAGGACATATCTCAACAAAAATCCTTCGGGTACCGTTGCTTCATGTTGGATCTCGGCCGTCAACTTCACTCCACCATCTACTTCTTCCTGACTTCCAGGCTCAAGTCTACCGGCATTGGCACGACATTCCTCAATATCTATATGAAATAATGCTCCTGTTACGAATAAGTCTGCACAAATATCAGCAATAAGGTGGTTGACTTCGAATCCTGTTGTTTCCCCTAATTCCACGACACTAAGATCCAATGTTTCAGGGAATACAAAAGAATGGATTCTATAACGACCACTTTCTGTTACCGTAAATTCAGGTTCTGTTCCCAGGTCAATGATGATTAAATCATCTGTGCGGGTAAGTACATACCTCAGTACTGATCCTTCGGGAACTGTCGCCTCATGGTCTATTTCTGCCGTAATTTTTACCCCTTCAGCAACTTCCTCTTCTTCCCCAGGGCTTAATCTTCCTGCATCTGCGGTACATGCCTCTTCTTCTACATCGAAGATTGCTCCTGTTACAAATAGATCTGCACAAATATCGGCAATAAGATGGTTGACATCGAATCCTGTGGTAACTCCTAACTCAACAACGCTAAGATCCAATGTTTCAGGAAACACGAAAGAATGGATTCTATAGCGACCACTTTCCGTTACCGTAAATTCAGGTTCTGTTCCCAGGTCAATAATGATTAAATCATCGGTAGTGGTCAACACGTATCTCAACAAAGATCCCTCGGGAACCGTTGCTTCGTGATCAATTTCGGCAATCAATTTCACTCCACCTTCTACTTCCTCCTGGCTTTCTGCTTCTAATCTTCCTGCATCTGCGGTACATTCCTCTTCTTCTACATCGAAGATTGCTCCTGTTACAAATAGATCTGCACAAATATCGGCAATAAGATGGTTGACATCGAATCCTGTGGTAACTCCTAACTCAACAACGCTAAGATCCAATGTTTCAGGAAACACGAAAGAATGGATTCTATAGCGACCACTTTCCGTTACCGTAAATTCAGGTTCTGTTCCCAGGTCAATAATGATTAAATCATCGGTAGTGGTCAACACGTATCTCAACAAAGATCCCTCGGGAACCGTTGCTTCATGATCAATTTCGGCAATCAATTTCACTCCACCTTCTACTTCCTCCTGGCTTTCTGCTTCTAATCTTCCTGCATCTGCGGTACATTCCTCTTCTTCTACATCGAAGATTGCTCCTGTTACAAATAGATCTGCACAAATATCGGCAATAAGGTGGTTGACATCGAATCCTGTGGTAACTCCTAACTCAACAACGCTAAGATCCAATGTTTCAGGAAACACGAAAGAATGGATTCTATAGCGACCACTTTCCGTTACGGTAAATTCAGGTTCTGTTCCCAGGTCAATAATGATTAAATCATCGCTAGTGGTCAACACGTATCTCAACAAAGATCCCTCGGGAACCGTTGCTTCGTGATCAATTTCGGCAATCAATTTCACTCCACCTTCTACTTCCTCCTGGCTTTCTGCTTCTAATCTTCCTGCATCTGCGGTACATTCTTCAATATCTACATGGAATAAAGCGCCTTCTACATCTAAATCAGCACAAATACCATTATCAGCAATCAGATTCAATACATCTACTCCGGTGGTTGTTCCCAACTCTACCCCACTCAAATCTAGATCTTCTGGAAACACAAAAGAGTGGATTCTATAACGACCGCTTTCTGTTACCGTAAATGCTGGCTCTTCTCCTAAGCCAATGATGATTAAGTCATCGGTAGTAGTCAACACATATCTCAACACAAAACCTTCTGGAACATTGGGTTCATCATCGATCTCTGCTGTAATTTTTACGCCTCCTTCTACTACTTCTTCTCCTTCGGGATCTAACTCACCTGCATCTGCGGTACATTCTTCAATATCTACATGGAATAAAGCGCCTTCTACATCTAAATCAGCACAAATGCCATTATCAGCAATCAGATTCAATACATCTACTCCGGTGGTTGTTCCCAACTCTACCCCACTCAAATCCAGATCTTCTGGAAACACAAAAGAGTGGATTCTATAACGACCGCTTTCTGTTACCGTAAATGCTGGCTCTTCTCCTAAGCCAATGATGATTAAGTCATCGGTAGTAGTCAACACATATCTCAACACAAAACCTTCTGGAACATTGGGTTCATCATCAATTTCAGCAGTGATCTTTACACCACCTTCTACCTCTTCTTCTCCTTCGGGATCTAACTCACCTGCATCTGCGGTACATTCTTCAATTTCCACATCGAATAAAGCGCCTTCTACATCTAAATCAGCACAAATACCATTATCAGCAATCAGATTCAATACATCTACTCCGGTGGTTGTTCCCAACTCTACCCCACTCAAATCCAGATCTTCTGGGAATACAAAAGAGTGAATTCTATAACGACCGCTTTCTGTTACCGTAAATGCTGGTTCTTCTCCTAAGCCAATGATGATTAAGTCATCGGTAGTAGTCAACACATATCTCAATACAAAACCTTCTGGAACATTGGGTTCGTCATCGATCTCTGCTGTAATTTTTACGCCTCCTTCTACTACTTCTTCTCCTTCGGGATCTAACTCACCTGCATCTGCGGTACATTCTTCAATATCTACATGGAATAAAGCGCCTTCTACATCTAAATCAGCACAAATGCCATTATCAGCAATCAGATTCAATACATCTACTCCGGTGGTTGTTCCCAACTCTACCCCACTCAAATCCAGATCTTCTGGGAATACAAAAGAGTGGATTCTATAACGACCGCTTTCTGTTACCGTAAATGCTGGCTCTTCTCCTAAGCCAATGATGATTAAGTCATCGGTAGTAGTCAACACATATCTCAATACAAAACCTTCTGGAACATTGGGTTCGTCATCGATCTCTGCTGTAATTTTTACGCCTCCTTCTACCTCTTCTTCTCCTTCGGGATCTAACTCACCTGCATCTGCGGTACATTCTTCAATTTCCACATCGAATAAGGCGCCTTCTACATCCAGGTCTGCACAAATACCATTCTCAGCAATCAGATTCAATACATCTACTCCGGTGGTTGTCCCCAACTCTACCCCACTCAAATCCAGATCTTCTGGAAACACAAAAGAGTGGATTCTATAACGACCGCTTTCTGTTACCGTAAATTCTGCTTCTTCTCCTAAGCCAATGATGATTAAGTCATCGGTAGTAGTCAACACATATCTCAATACAAAACCTTCTGGAACATTGGGTTCGTCATCGATCTCTGCTGTAATTTTTACGCCTCCTTCTACTACTTCTTCTCCTTCGGGATCTAACTCACCTGCATCTGCGGTACATTCTTCAATTTCCACATCGAATAAGGCGCCTTCTACATCCAGGTCTGCACAAATGCCATTCTCAGCAATCAGATTCAATACATCTACTCCGGTGGTTGTCCCCAACTCTACCCCACTCAAATCCAGATCTTCCGGGAACACAAAAGAGTGAATTCTATAACGACCGCTTTCTGTTACCGTAAATTCAGCTTCTTCTCCTAAGCCAATGATGATTAAGTCATCGGTAGTAGTCAACACATATCTCAATACAAAACCTTCTGGAACATTGGGTTCGTCATCGATCTCTGCTGTAATTTTTACGCCTCCTTCTACTACTTCTTCTCCTTCGGGATCTAACTCACCTGCATCTGCGGTGCATTCTTCAATTTCCACATCGAATAAAGCGCCTTCTACATCCAAATCAGCACAAATGCCATTCTCAGCAATCAGATTCAATACATCTACTCCGGTGGTTGTCCCCAACTCTACCCCACTCAAATCCAGATCTTCTGGAAACACAAAAGAGTGGATTCTATAACGACCGCTTTCTGTTACCGTAAATTCAGCTTCTTCTCCTAAGCCAATGATGATTAAGTCATCGGTAGTAGTCAACACATATCTTAACACAAAACCTTCTGGAACATTGGGTTCGTCATCGATCTCTGCTGTAATTTTTACGCCTCCTTCTACCTCTTCTTCTCCTTCGGGATCTAACTCACCTGCATCTGCGGTACATTCTTCAATTTCCACATCGAATAAGGCGCCTTCTACATCCAGGTCTGCACAAATGCCATTCTCAGCAATCAGATTCAATACATCTACTCCGGTGGTTGTCCCCAACTCTACCCCACTCAAATCCAGATCTTCTGGAAACACAAAAGAGTGGATTCTATAACGACCGCTTTCTGTTACCGTAAATTCAGCTTCTTCTCCTAAGCCAATGATGATTAAGTCATCGGTAGTAGTCAACTTTCATATCTCAATACAAAACCTTCAGGAACATTGGGTTCATCATCGATCTCTGCTGTAATTTTTACGCCTCCTTCTACTACTTCTTCTCCTTCGGGATCTAACTCACCTGCATCTGCGGTACATTCTTCAATTTCCACATCGAATAAGGCGCCTTCTACATCCAGGTCTGCACAAATACCATTATCAGCAATCAGATTCAATACATCTACCCCGGTGGTTGTCCCCAACTCTACCCCACTCAAATCTAGATCTTCCGGGAACACAAAAGAGTGAATTCTATAACGACCGCTTTCTGTTACTGTAAATTCAGCTTCTTCTCCTAATCCTACGATCACTAAATTATCTGTAGTTGTTAGGACAAAACGCTCAATAAATCCCGGAGGTACATTAGGATGAGTTTTGCGTTCGGCAGTAATTTCTATATCACCGTCTTCTTCCTCTATATCATCAGCTTCTAACTTTCCTGCAATCGCTCTACATGCTCTATCCACTTCAAAACGAGCTCCTTCTACATCCAGGTCAGCACAAATCTCATTTTCGTTAAGCAGATTTAATACATCTACCCCGGTCGTTGTCCCAAATTCTACTACTCCCAGATCCAGATTAGCGGGGAATACAAAGCTGTGAATGCGAAATACTCCCTCTTCATCTACGATGAACTTCGGTTCTTCTCCCAGCCCAATGATGATCAGATCATCAGTCTTGGTGAGTACAAATCTCTGAATCGAGCCTTCAGGAATGTTGGGATGTGTTCGTTGGACGGCCAATAATTCTATCCCAGTGGCTACTTGCGTTCTCGATTTGCCATTTAATGTCCCTGCCTCAGCCGTACATTCCTCTTCTTCGTTCTGTTCCACGTCAAATAAAGCCCCTTCTACATCTAAATCAGCACAAATACCGTTTTCAGCAATCAGATTCAATACATCTACTCCGGTGGTTGTCCCCAACTCTACCCCACTCAAATCTAGCTCTTCCGGGAACACAAAAGAGTGAATTCTATAACGACCGCTTTCTGTTACTGTAAATTCAGCTTCTTCTCCTAATCCTACGATCACTAAATTATCTGTAGTTGTTAGGACAAAACGCTCAATAAATCCCGGAGGTACATTAGGATGAGTTTTGCGTTCGGCAGTAATTTCTATATCACCGTCTTCTTCCTCTATATCATCAGCTTCTAACTTTCCTGCAATCGCTCTACATGCTCTATCCACTTCAAAACGAGCTCCTTCTACATCCAGGTCAGCACAAATCTCATTTTCGTTAAGCAGATTTAATACATCTACCCCGGTCGTTGTCCCAAATTCTACTACTCCCAGATCCAGATTAGCGGGAAATACAAAGCTGTGAATGCGAAATACTCCCTCTTCATCTACGATGAACTTCGGTTCTTCTCCCAGCCCAATGATGATCAGATCATCAGTCTTGGTGAGTACAAATCTCTGAATCGAGCCTTCAGGAATGTTGGGATGTGTTCGTTGGGCGGCCAAAAGCTCTATCCCAGTGGCTACTTGCGTTCTCGATTTGCCATTCACTGTCCCCGCCTCTGCCGTACACTCCTCTTGTGCCGAGGCTGTCGGTATGAGACAGAGCAGCGCAATGGCAAATACCATCTGTCGTAAAAAGTTTAATGTCATCATGAATTAAGTTATTTAAGATTGCTTACCAGTTCTTTCGGATGGGGTTAATGCTTATACAGCTTTTTGACCCACATTACTAAATAAGCTTCTTTAACTCAGTAGCACAACGATTCATGACCTACAAAAATATACAATTCTGATATAGAATATTTGAATAAAATCTATATTAGATACTCAATATCAGCAATTTAAAATAAATTAAATTATTCTATTCTGGAAAATAAAATCATATCATAATTATCTCAGTAATATTTTACTACTGGAATATTAAATTCTCTTCATATGAAATAAATAGCATATATTCCTATATATATGAAAGCATTCATATGATTGATAGATAATACAGATAATTGAATTAATATAACAGTTTCATAGTACCTTGAGGCTTTAGTGGTTTGGGGAGGTTTTCCTCTTCTAACATTTGTCGGATATCAATCTCTATCCCTCTCGCTAAGGCAGTGATAGGAACGTCATTATACAATCCTTCAAAGGGGTTTTCACTATAATCGCCTATCATTTGCATGGTCCAAAATACCCAGGAACAGATCACAGAAAACGGAATGGCAAGAAAGACCATATAATCTGATAAGGCATTCATTTCTGGATGTGCAAATAAGCTTAGCATACCGAATGGCAATAACAGTAGAAATAAGACGATGAAAAAGTAGGTAGCAGTAGCATATTGTCTGGGAAAAGGGAAATTCTTAATCCTTTCAGATTTTCCCTGAAGAGTATAAAATTCCTTGATCATATTTTCCAGTTCCATATGTCGGAAATTGTCAATTAACTCTTCACCTTTCATTTCCTTCAAAGCTTTCGATTGAAGGCTTAACAGATGGGAAGCTTTGTTTCCTTTTGACATGATATACTCGAACTCTTTCTCAGACAAATATTCTCTTAATTGTTCAAACTGAGTTTCTTCATACATTACTCCCATATCTCTCCTATGCTTCATGTCCTTTTTGCTATCATGCTCCCACTCCTGAATTTTTCTCAATTGGATGGTCAACGCATATAACCAGGCTACATGTCGATGGACGATTTTTTTGTGGATAAATAGCAATTCTGCTTCATCTCTGGGATTTGATGTGAATTCATTAGTAATAAAATCTCGTACCATAACAGTAAACGTCCTGGATGCGTTTACTATTCCTCCCCATATTTTTCTTCCTTCCCACAAACGTTCATAAGAGGAATTATTTTTAAAGCCCAGATAGAAAGCTACGGCAATACCGATTAGGGACAGGGGTTGCCAGGGAATAATCAACCAAGTCCACTGGGTAAAAAAGTATAATCCTACAGGGATGGTGGCCCAAAGGAGAAATATCCAAATATAGTTCACCCCCCACAATAGGGTTTGTAATAAAGTATAACGCTTTCCGGCTTGCATAGTGTGATGTAAATAGTTGGTCGTATGTTATAAATTACTTTCTCATTCTGGATCTGACTAATCCTTCCTGGACGACGGAAGCTACTAATCTTCCTTTTTTATCAAATATATCGCCTGTCGTAAAACCTCGACCATTGGAGGCGCTGGGACTTTTAATGGCATATAGTAACCAGTCGTCCATTCTGAATTCTCTATGAAAATACATCGCATGATCCAGACTAGCTAAAAAAAGCTCATCCCATCCAGTAACATCTCCATGAGGTTGGAAAGCGGTAGTAAGTAAATTGTAATCTGAGGCATAGGCTAATACTTGCTGATGTATAGGAAAATGATCCGGCATAGGACCTTTTGCTCTCATCCACACATGCCTAAAAGGTTCTTGTTTTCCTGGTCTTATGGGATCAAATGCTTCTACAGGTCTGAATTCTATGGGTCGTTCTATATTAAAATATTTTTTGAAGGGTACAGGCCAACTATCTTCATATTGTTTAATTATTGCTTTGTCATCGAGTAATTGGTCTGGAGGAGGTACGTCGGGAATATCAATTTGATGATCGAGTCCTTCTTCTGGAAGTTGAAAAGATACTGCGGAATTAAATATAGGGCGTCCTTGTTGGATAGCAATAATTCTTCTCGTGGTAAAACTTCCACCATCTCTGATTCTGTCTACATCGTAAATAATCGGATACGCAATATCTCCTGGCAAGATAAAGTAGGCATGTAGAGAATGGGCGATCCTATCTTCAGGTACAGTTCTGGTAGCAGCATGTAGGGCCTGAGCAAGGACATGGCCACCAAAAACTCTTTTTGTTCCAATACTTGAGGTTTGCCCTCGAAATAAATTCAGATCAATCATTTCCAGGGTAAGAATATCGATCAATTCAGAAACATCTTTCATATCAATTTGCTTTATAAACCAGTAATTACTGAAGCTTAATACACAATTCCGAATTAAATTTGGCAAGATTCATTTTATGAAGAACCGTTATCAATTATTCGAATGGGAAGATTTGAGTTGGTTTCCTAATAACATTCGCATGTACATGATGGATGTACTGACATTTATGATTAACCATTTAAACATTTATCAATCTATTGTTCCTCAACTTGTCACATTATTACGTCATACCAATGAACATGAAATTTTAGACCTTTGCTCTGGTTGTGGTGGTGGCATTATACCTTTAGTGGACGACATCCAAAAATCGTTAGGCCGTCCCATAAAAGTCACCCTATCGGATAAATATCCTCAAATCGAAAGATATCAATATCTGAAAGAACAAAGACCTGATTTGATTGATTTTGTTCCATCACCTATAGACCTGCTAAGCATGGAACAGCAAGAATTTCTGCCAGAATTTTGTTCTTCCACCAGAGGTATCAGAACTATATTTTCTGCTTTTCATCATTTCCAGCCAAAGGAAGCAGAACACATCCTTCAAGAATTATCAGCCTCCAGAAAAGGGATTGGAATCTTCGAAGGTTCCTGCAGAAGTATTAATAGTTTAATTGCTGCGATATTCCTATTGGTTCCAATGACTATTTATGCAACCCTCCTCATTCGTCCTTTTGATTGGCAGCGCTTTTTATTCACTTTTATTATTCCCATTATTCCTATATGCATCTGGTGGGATGGTATATCTTCCATTCTAAAGATGTATGAAGTAAATGAGTTACAGTCTATTATAAAAAGTCTTCCTCCAAATAATTATTATTGGAATATTGGAACAATAAAACACTCATTCGGATTTAACGTAACTTATGTAATTGGATACCCTAACTATACCCTATGAACATTGATACTAGTTTTGACCGTTGGGACAAGCATATAAAAGCTATTCAATCACAAGCAGAAGAACAATTTAATCATCTGACAAAACAACAATTAAATTGGAAGCCTTCTCAGGATGTCTGGAGTATCGCTCAAAATCTGGATCATCTTATTACTGTTAATAGAAGCTATTTTCCGGTTATAGATCAAATGCTGGAAGGAAATTACCGACTTCCTCTTCATAGCAAACTATCTTTTATCACGAATTTTTTCGGGAATTTTATTTATAAATCTGTTGACCCCAAGAATACCAAAAAGATCTCTACCTTTTCTATATGGGAACCCACTGAATCTGAGTTGGATATTACCATAGTTCCCAGATTTATTGACCATCAGGAGCGACTTAATACCAAAATCAAAGAGAGCAAATATCTTTTGGATCAGCATGCTATTGTAGGTTCTCCTGCCAATAGGTATATCGTCTATCCACTCTCCAGGGCATTTGATATTATTATTGCCCATGAGCAGAGACATTTGAATCAGGCTGCTAATGTTTGGAGTTTATATTCTGAAAAGACAGATAATTCAGTGATTAATTAAGTATTCACCTTAGTTTTGATGAAAAAACTTATTACTTCCCTAAAGAGTTAGGCTGTATTGTAGGGTAAATTTTCGTTGTTCTGCTAGCGTACCAGGTAAAATAGCGTATTCCTGATTAAATACATTGCTTGTGTTAAAGGTGAGTGTATGCTTTTTATTGATGGAATAGGAAAAAATGAGATCTACCACTGCCTCTCCTCTGGGGTGCTTTTTTCTAAATACATCAAATTCCTGAATGACCAGAAAAAGATATTGGTCGATATTTCTCTGATAGCTTCTAAACCTGAGATTGGTGGTTAACGAAATATTCTGATAGGAAGCAGTAACTGAAGAGCGAATGAGCCATCTTGATCGATACTTTAAAAATCTGGGTTGATCAACTCTTGACGTATCTAATAAATCTAAAATCCCTCTTTCTTCTATATTGATCAATTTTTCATCTGATACACCATTGAGATTTATAGGGTCCATAAAGGTAGCACCTGCAGTAAAGCTACTACGCCATTTATTCCATTTAGCATCCAACCCAAAATTAACCTCTATACCTCTAATTCTGGCATCAGCTATATTGACAGTTGAAAAACGGACATCAGGAACAGGAAAAAACACCCGGGTTTGGATCCCAAATTCCACCATATCCTCAAACCTCATTTGAAATCCTGCTACATCGGCAAATCCCAGGATACGAGCCTTCTCTCCTCCAATTCGAAAGCCCTGACGAATTCCAATCTCAGTGCTGTATCCCGATTCAGTTTTTATATCAGGATTGGGCTCTACCAGGACCCCTCCTCCTTCAGTGGTGGTAAATCGTTCAGCTACAGAAGGAACTCTAAATCCCTGGCCAAAGGACCCCCTGATATTGGTCCCTCTCCTGATTTCGTAATTCAGTCCAACCCTAAATAATGATCGCGTTTCATCATCTAAAGAAGCCACTTTTATATTTTCGACTCTAACCCCCAGGTTTGTATTCAACCTTCCAAACTTTCCGTCGACTTGGGTATAAAGCCCAAAAGATCTGGAAGTAAATGTACCATCGCTTTGGATAGTGTCTCCCTCCAGGACAAATTCCCCTCCAAATACCTCTTCTCCATTGACTCCGGAATTGATCAACGTCATTCCAGTGATCCAACTCACATTATTTAAGATAGAGGTTTGAAAATTAACATCATTATAAAATATCCAATTTTGGGAGGACTGATTTGTGTTATTCGCACTTGTATTTCTAAAATATCTTCCCCGATATGTTAATAAATGACCATTGGAAGAAGTATATTGGAGAAATGGATCCAAAGATATTCTGGTTCTCAATCTTCTACTTACTCCAGCAGTTCCCAAGGTAGGGGTGAGTGCTCCACCGACAACTTTCGTTAAGGTATCCATTTGGGAAATAATGGTGGTGGTATCGGGAAAATAACTTCGCCAAAAAAGAACATTGCTCCCCGAATCTACTCTTCCACTTATATTCAAGCCGAAATTCAGGCCAGGAACTGATTTGGGTCGATATTTCATCATCAGGAACCCTCTGAATTCTTCTAATTCAGTATCCTGAATGTATCCTGATTCTTTGATAAAATTGGTTTGAACCGATAGGTCAAGATCCCCTACTCTTCTGCTGTGAAATAAATGAGCAGAAGCTTCATAAGCTGAAGAAGAACCGTCCCAATCCAGGGCTTTGAATTTGGGCGAGTTAAAAAATGCTTGTCTATACCTAAATATGGTGATCGGTTTTTCTCCCGGATCTTGAGTGATTACATTAATAACTCCTCCTAAGGCAGATGAACCATATAGTACTGAACTGGCTCCTTTAATGACTTCTATTTTGGATACATTATCAATGGGTAGCAATCTTAAATCCGCTCTTGAAGCATCGGAAGTTAGCAGTGGTAAGCCATTTAACATTAAGGTGACTCTACTACCTACACCAGAAGCAAAACCGGAACTTCCTCTAATGTTGATCTGATCATCCAAAATATCAATTCCCGAAGATTGTCTTAGCACCGTGGTCAAATCTGCTGTAGTGAGTAATCTTATTTGTGCTGGCTTAATGACATCTACGGAAACGGTAACATCTGCTTGACGCTGTTCAAATCCTTTGGTTGCAGTAATAACCACATCATCTGTAGCATAGTCTATAGGATATAAGATCAAATCTTGCCTCCAGATACCTTCTTCTGCTTTTTTTACATCCACTGTAAATAAAATAGAATCAAATCCATTGAGGAAATAAACCAATTCGAATATTTTCAATTCTCCAGGGTCCAGCATCAATTCGTATTCCCCTTGATTATTTGTTAACGTACCTTTTGAAAATTCAGGAGCCACCACACTTACTGCTTCCAGAGGAAGATCATTACCTCCATCGATAATTGTTCCCTTGAGGGTTATTTCCTGACCAAATAAGTGGGAGAAACTCAGGAAAAAGCATAAGATCCATCCTAAGCCAGATAATATAACAGCATATGTCTTCCCCATAAAAAGGAAATTTCAATATTTTTCGAGCGCCGACTGATTTGAACAAAAAAAAAGATTATTGCCTGATCACCTTTTGCCAGAATGTACGCTCTCCTTTGTTCAAATCCACCTTAACTAAATATATACCTTTTGAAGGAGAAGGAAAAACGATCTCATTTTGATGTGATCCTTGTGATCTTTTGACAAGCTCGCTTTGATACATTGCTCTCCCTATCAAATCAAACATTTCTATAGACACGTCGGCTGCTTCTGGCAGGGTATACTCGACTGTAAATCGATCATTAGCGGGATTGGGGAAAACGGATAAATCAAATTCATTTAGTAGATAATCATCTAAAGCTGTGGTAGTTGAGTCGCTAACTCTGAACTGAAACGTAAAGGGAAAAGGGAATGGATCTATACCAGATGGTGTACAAATAGTATCATCGTCTACTACTCCCAATTCTGCAACTACAATCACATCCAATGTCTCCAACGGGAAATTAGGAGTTCCCCTTAACACAGCACATCTTCTGTTGGCACTTATAGAATGATCAACAACAAAAATACAAGCGGAGTCTACACAAGCCACTTCAAGTCCCAGGGAGTCTAAGGGAGGATCTGTTTCCAGTAATTGGAACGAACAAAATGAAACAGAAAAACCTGCTATACTGGTATCTGAAGGAAGAATAAATTGCAGAACTGCTTCGTAAGCCTGGCCTACCACTCCATCTGCAAGCGTATCAGGAACTACTCCTGCACTGGTTCCTTCAGGTAAGCTAACAGTCGTATCTACTTCACAAACCAATTCCTGGGCAATGATTTCTGCGTAACTAAACGTAGCTATCAGGCATAGCAAACATATATGTATTAACTTTTTCATAAGGTTGATGCACATGAATTGTTATTGTATGAATATTACATGAATTGTTTCATATATCAAAATGAAGAATGCCCTTATGAACAAAACCGAAAAATTGTTCATAAGGGCATTCTGGGTACAAAACGAAGTGCGATTAGGTGTGTCTTAACATGATTTATTATTCTATCAGTAATCGTTGTACTCTGTGGCCTTTTGCCGGATGGCTAATTCTTACTAGATACATTCCTGTGGGTAGATGTCCCAGATCTGTACTTTGTGTTCCAGGAAGCATTTTTTGTTCCCAAAGAATTTGGCCCGTCAAGTTTAGTACGCTGATATCAAAGCTTTCATCGCTATGTTCGCTGTCAAATTTAAATGTTACTGGCCCAGTTGTAGGATTAGGATACATTTCGAGCGTAGGTAAAGCATCTAATTCATCTTCTATAGCGGTTACTACATCTGTCTGAGGAGGTTCTACCACTGTTAGTCTCCATTGTTGATTTTCACCTCCATGCTTTTCCCAAAGATGCAAGTTTCCTCCATTTTCCAGCGAAAAGCCATCCACATCCAGGTAATAGCCATTGTTAACATTTTTTACATATATATATCCATCTATGGCAGGTTCAATCGTCCATCTTTGAGAAGCAAGTTCTTTGTATGTAGCCTGAACTACATTCGTCCCCAACCAATCTCCTTCAAATTGTGCTTCAGCAACCAATCCAGTAGAATGGTTTTTGAGAATGTATTCATTATTGGCTATGTGTTGGAATTCCCAACATTTTCCCGCTAAGGTATCATTTTCCCATTGGACAATATTCGCACCTTCTTCTTCAGAAGCATTTAGCACTCCCATCAATTTTTGGCTAAATCTAGAAGTAAAGGTGTAATAGGTTTCTGGCATGGTTACCTCCCCCGGATAAAGATATCCCTTGTCGATCGCTTGCTTACCTAAGCCTGGTCCGGCCCAACTCATTTTTGCTGTGGGGTTACCATTATGTTCTGCATATTCTATTTTTATTGGGTAGCGTCCCACACTATTTAGAAGAATAGTAGCTGAATCTTCTTCTAAATTGTGCTTTCTCCAGTTGGTAATAATCATCTGGTCATTCACCCAAAGTCTGATATTATCTGCGCTTTCGGTGAAGAAGGTGTAGAATCCCTCCTGTTGTATCTCGATTTCCCCTTCCCATCTCACAGAAAAGCTACTTTTATCTTTTAATTCGTTCAATTCAGGTGAAGATAAATTCAGGTCGAGGGTAGAGTCGATGATACTGAAAGCGAATTGGGATAATTCATTGGTCTCAAAAAAGGTAGCTGTTAAGCCTGATCCATTCAAATTCACGGGAGGGGTAACTACGGTGGTATCGCTATCCTTAGGTACCATCCCCAGAATCCAATCCGCAACCATTTTTACCGCATGAGTATCTACCATTCCTTTACCTAGTGGAGGCATAGCTGTAGCGGTATTCACTTGTTTCATACGTAGATACAAAATCGACTTCGCAGTATCTCCAGGTACAACCACTTTGGCACCATCTATCCCAAAATCTTCAACCACATCTCCATTCACTATGCCGGATTCTTCCAAAGGAACATAAAATTTAGCATTGAATTTCCCTCTATTCCCTGTTCCTGGCATATGACAACTAGAACAATTAGCATCCAGATAAGATTGAACCCGAACGGTTAGGGAAGCTGTATCATCTTTTACTGCCTTAGTACTGATATAGGCTGAAATCGGATCGGGATCAATCGGTTCTTCAAATATCCCCAAATGATTCCAGGTGACTAACTGGTTCGCTTTGATTCCTGTTTCTTTATATAGTAAGTCTCCGTTTAATTGATACATCTGAGGTCCCAATACTCTACTGGAAGCCTTTGTATGACAGATAAAGCATTCTTCTCTGGAAGGATAATACCAGGTTTGCGTTCTGGTTTCTCCACTTTTAGTTACCACTTGTACATCTTCCTCAAGTGAACCTTCGAGTAATTCTGCATCAGAACCATCAGGGAACCATCTGTAAGTCAAGGCGTAGAACCCCTCTGTTCCTTTGACCATGACTCTCGTTTCCAATCTTCTGATAGCTGAAGGATTATTTTCGTCAATATTCAGGTCAAAATGCTTAAAGAAGACCGTTCCTTCAGGATATACACTCTCTCCTTTTTCGACAAACTTTACTTGCTCATCGGGTGAATCAAAAGTTCCGTCATTAGGAATCGCTACAAATCTGATTTTTCTGGCTGAATCCGACCAAAGGGCAGTATTTATGGTGTAAGGTAAAACTCCAGGAGCCGGAACAAGATTTCTCATATCTGTAAAAGCACCGGTTTCAGAAAGAAGGCGAGGAAATTGACCGCTACCCTGCACATTTTTACCAGGAACGGGAATGAGTTTCCACAATTGTGTTGCAGGCGCTTCTTCCGAAACTCTTCCCAACTGAATATTGGCACCTTCACCTTCTAACACAGAATCTTCTATGCTGAGAGATAAGCCGGATAATTTGCTCTTAATTCTCACTAAATCTCCCACAGCTTCTAATTCCCATCTTTGATTGTCAGCTCCGGTCCATTCCCATTGGTGGATATTAGCCCCTGGTTCTGTTCCAAATTCATTTACATCCATATAATGGCGACTATGACCCGCCATGATTCTGTAGGAATTATCTGGCTGCTTTTCGATCAACCATTGTTGATGTGCTCCCTCTACGTTCCTCCACTGACGAACATTCGCCCCTAATCCTTCAGACATTCCTGCTACTTCTGCGACTAACCCACTTTCAGCAGACTCTAAATAGTACCATCCTTCAAAGCCATCTTTATTAGCAGGTTCATCATCTCCACTCGTAGGGATAATCTTGGTTAAAGGAGCTGATTCTACAGACCCCATATAAAGCTCTCCAACATTATCCTCTCCGAAAGTATAAAATACATCACTTGCACTGAAGACTTCCGTTGCTTCATATTGATTTGGACCTTCAAGCTCAAGGCTAAAGATGGTCTTAGTCAATCCATCAGCAAAAATGTATTTTCCATATAAGGAAGGAATCTCCGTACCTCTATAAACATATCCTCCGCAGATCCACTTGCCATTTGTTCTTTCGTAAAAATAAATAGGATCGGTTAATTGGCCAATAATATCACCTGGCCTAAACATCTCAGGATTCTGCATGTGCTCCGAACGATCTCTGCTTCCTTCTCTAAATGGCCAACCATAATTAGCTCCCTTTTCAACCAGATTAACTTCTTCAAAAGCTAACTCTCCTTCATCTCCTGAACCTACATTACCGATATACATTTTCCCAGTTTCTCTATCGATGGTCATTCTATGAGGATTGCGACATCCGACCGTATAATACTCTTCCATCATAGATCCATCCTCGCTTAAGAAAGGATTATCATTCGGGATGAAGTATTCCTGAGTCGTTCCTTCCCCAATATCCTGTAACCTTTTGCGAATAGGATGACTGATATCGCCCCCTCTTTTATCTACATCAATGCGGATCACTCCTCCGATTAAACGATCCTGAATATTTTGCGACTCTTCTGGATAACCCAAATCACCAATTGATAAATACAGAAATCCATCAAAGCCAAATACTAATCCACCTCCCCTATGCTTGGTAGGTCCCAATTTTTGCTCAATGAGAATAAGTTCAGATTCTTTGTCAGCAGAAGTTGAACCATCCGGACGAGTAAATCTTGATAAGCGAATCACCTGTTGGTCATCATTTCCACTCGTGTAGTACACATAAACATAATTTCTGTTAGGTGAGTCAGGATCGTTGTAATCAGGATGAAACGCCATTCCTAATACACCTGAATCTTGTCCAGTCCAAACGCGATCTGCAATATTTAGAAAGTTTTGTTTTCCCTCTTGTGGCTGATCAGCATTTACAAACTCTATGACACCAAACTGGGCAGCAATGTGGAATCTGTTGGAACGTGGTTCAGCAGTCATTACTAAAGTATAAGCAAAGGTAGCATCGGGAAATGCAGTTGCTGCTCCTACCCCAGTTTTGGATACTAGCGAAGCTGGAAAAATCCCATTGAGATATTTTCCCATGGGAGCTGCTTGTTCAAGACCTGGCTGATTTAGGATGAGTGGGGCAAAACCTACAGTAATAAGCAGGGAAAAGGCTAAGGTCCATTTCAATGTTGAAATGCGCAGTAAATGTCTTAATTCCATTTGGCTATTTGCGTTAATCATAAATGCCTGTGCAATTAATCCAGCATTTGTTTTTTTGCGTAAACTTTTTCTCACTTGTAGTATATTTTATAGGTGATTTAAATCATTTGTGTTTGTATCGTTCCTGTATATGTGTGCGTTTGAACATACAGATATATATCGACTGAAACTCTTACAAGTGAGCGTACTATTTAAAAAAAATTGTAGCACGCATTCCTCAACACGTGCTACTTGACTCTATTCCCTTTGTGTATGTAGCAGATCCTAATCAAACATCGTAACTCACGCCTAATCTATCGAGCCATTCCTGGGGAGCACCATCCCATAAATTGGCCACATTCCCCTTATACTGAAGGTCTTCTATACCTATTTTACTGGACCAGAAACCCGAAGCAACAAAATTTCTGAACGTATTAAAGAAAGCAACACCCTGCTTCATTTCGGGTCTTGCGGTTTCGGGATATGCTATATCATCTAAGATCGATGTTTGCTCTTCCTCCGAACCATCAATAAACGCCTTCTCAAATCTTTCCAAACTCTGTAGATCTATCCATCTCAGTCCTCCACGCATTTTGGTTTGTAATGCTCGATGTGCCAAAAAAGCGGGTGTCTCAGAAGGCTCATCCAGCATCATAAACTCTATAAAAGGAACCACACCAGCTTCTTCCGCATTTCCAGAATGTTCGTCTGCGGGAATAATCAGATTTGCCAACACACGTACTGTTTCTCTTTCATGATCTGTAAAAAATGTTTGATTTAATAGTGCCAGGTCAGCTTCAGAAAGATAGTCCACATTAATCCCATCCATTCCAGCATGCATATGTGCATGATCCACTTCCGCGGTGGTCGTTTTGGGATCACAAGCTCCTAGTACCCCTGCAGAAAGGGAAGCAAGGGTAATATATTTTAATGAATCTCTTCTTGATATATGATGCTTCATGATAAATTTAATTTTTTTGCTTGGTCAATAATATAATCAGACGCCCTCCATGATAAGGCAAGAATGGTCCAGGTAGGATTTTTGTCCGCCTGAGAAACAAAAGGCCCTCCATCCGTAATGAACAAGTTTTCCACTTCATGCGTTTGACAATACCCATTAGTTACCGAAGTGCGTGGATTGCTGCCCATTCTGGTTACACCTAATTCATGAATAATTCTTCCTGGTGCTGCCAACCCATAATCATTTTCAGCTGTAGGCTTATTCCCCAAAGGAATCCCTCCCATCTGATGAATAATCTCCTCGAATGTATCGTGCATATGTCTTGCCTGCCTCTTCTCATAATCACTCCACTTATAATGAAAGCGCAGTACAGGGATGCCAAACTTATCTACGGTATTAGGATCTATTTCACAGTAATTCTCTTTAATAGCTACTGGCTCTCCCCTACCGGACAATCCAACAATAGATCCGTATAGTCTTCTGTAATCATTTTTCAATTGCTTCCCATATCCTCCTCTTTTTGCATTAGCTTCTACTTCACCATCCATCTCTCTCAGGACATGATTGAGTTCATGAATATTTCCCATAAATCCATAAGATGGAACCCTTCTTCCTCCCCAAAGCTCTACGTGATATCCTCTTGGGAAATCCAGATTTTTATTGTCCAACCACCAGGGAATATATAAGTGCATTCCTCCTGTACCATCTTCATTATGCGGAATGTAGTCGATCATTTTGGGAATGATGGCTGCACGAGAAGATCCCGTAGAATCCATCAGGTATTTACCGACCATATCACTCGAGTTCGCCAAACCGTTAGGATGTTGAGCGCTACCGGAATTCAACAATAACCTGGCAGATTCACAAGCACTTGCAGCCAGAATGACCACTTTAGCATTTACCTGATATTCCTGCATACTTTGTGTATCCACATAAGAAACACCTGTAGCTTTTCCCTCAGAGTTTGTTAATACTTCTCTAGCCATCGCATTAACGATCAATTCCAGCTTTCCCGTTTTCATTGCAGGTGGAATCAATACCGAAGGAGAAGAGAAATTGGAATGAGTACTACACCCTCTGTTACATTGAGCACAGTAATGACAGGCAGCTCTCCCATTATGGGGCTGGGTCAATATCGATAAACGTGAAGGGATAACGGGAATATTTATTTTATCACAAGCTTGTTTGATGAGCAATTCATACCCTCTGGGCTTGGGAGGAGGGAGAAAAATGCCATCCGGCTCATTATATATACCTTCTTTTGTGCCAAATATCCCTACAAACTGATCGACTTTATCATAATACGGTTTGACATCATCATAACTGATAGGCCAATCATCTCCCAATCCATCTATACTTTTTCGCTTAAAATCCAATGGTCCAAACCTCAGAGAAATTCTTCCCCAATGATTTGTTCTTCCTCCCAGCATACGAGACCTAAACCAGTCAAACTCCGTTCCTGAAGCTACCGTATAAGGTTCTCCTTTTATTTCCCATCCTCCGTAGGCAGCATCAAATTCACCAAAAGGTCTTTTCGTTCCTGCACCTCTCCGTGGACTTTGGTATGGCCACCGGAACATATCTCCTTCGGTAGAATCAAAATGTGGTCCCGCTTCTAACATAGCGACTTCCAGCCCTGCTTCCGTCAGAACTTTAGCTGCCATCCCACCTCCGGCACCAGACCCCACAATACAAACATCAAATGTCTTAGGATTTTTTTTAATCTGAATTGTTGAAGTATCACTCATATAATTTGGTAGTAGTTATATGAGTAATTTAATATATGTACAAGGAAATTCAAATGTTACGAAGCAATTATTTTTGGTTAAGGCGTCGAATACTAAATGTATACATTATCGCATCAAGGTAACACTCCCCTCTCGCTGAAAAGAGGTTCCATCCGAAAATCCTGCTTTTAGCTGATACACATACACCCCATGCGGTGCAGGAAGGCCATCCATCATATTTCCGTCCCACCCCTTCTGAGGATCTGAAAACCTGAAAACTACCGTACCCCATCTGTTATAAATCGTTCCCTCAATCCATTGTATTCCTTCACCTACAGGCACAAAGCGATCATTGGTTCCGTCATTATTGGGAGAAAAAGCATTAGCCATATACATTTTCCCTTCTGGTAACACATTCACTGCCAGAGAGAACGAATCCCTGCATACTGCTTGAGCATCTTCTGCTATTAACGAAACATGAAATAAGCCGGAAGTTTGAAAAGCATGTGTGGGTTGTTTCTCGGTGCCAACATTCCCATCCCCAAAATCCCAGCGATAATGGGTAGTAAATTGTGAATAATTGGTAAAGGAAAGCGGTTGTCCTACCATCACAGAATCAACCTCCTCTTCTAAAGAGAAAGAAGCAATCGGTTGGGGAATCCTGGGTAAAACCACTTCTCTTTGTTGTTCACATCCATTCTCATCCATAACAAAAAGTTGGTAAAAGCCAGAATCCAAAGCGGTTAATAAGGTATCTGCTCCTTGATATGCGCCATCCCAATTCACCAAATAAGGCATTCGGCCGCCCGAAATGCTAACTTCAAGGCTTCCATTGTTTAAATCACAGGTGGCAGGCAGAGAGTCCAGCAGTTGTATTGTCAGTGGTTGAGGTTCAAAAAGAGCTATTTCCTGTTCCAATGTGCAGTTCTCGCTATCCCTGATCGTTACCTGATACATTCCTCCGGCTAATCCAGTAAGTATAGAATCTACCGGACCATGGGCCCATTGGTACGAAATAGGAAAATGACCTCCAGAAGCCCTTATCTCTATCGCTCCATCCTCATCTCCAGCACAACTCACCGAATCCACTAACATGGAATCTAACACGATTTCCTCTGGTTCGTAAATCTCAAAACTTTCAAACGCTTCACATCCATTTCCATCCAACACTTTCACTTCAAAAGTTCCTGGACCTAAAGCTCCGACCAGTGAACTTTCTGATCCATCGCTCCATCTGTACAAATAAGGAGAACTACCTCCCGCAGGAATTACTTCAGCAAATCCATCTGAAGCCCCAAAACAACTGACATGGTCCCAATCACTTCGAAGTTTGAATGGTTCAGGTGCTCCAATGTGCGCCTCCAACTCCCGAATACATCCATTAGCATCTTCTATCTGAAGAATATACATGTTTGCTTCAAGGGAAGACATGAGAGATTGATTTCCTTGAGATTGGCCATCTAATCGAAATTCATAGGCGGGAACACCTCCTGTAACTGACAACTCTATGGTCCCATCTGCTCCCCCAAAACAGGAAACATCGGAGGTGTTAGAAATGGAAGCCGTAAATGGAGGTGGCACCTCAATGCTCAGGACAGAGGAATCTTTACATCCCTTCCGATCCTGAATATATATAAGGTAATCATCTGCTTCTATATTTTTGAATATCCCTGAAGTAGAAAAGATCCTGTCGGACAACACATATCTATAGCTTCCGTTTCCACCTTGCCCTGATAAAAGAACGGAAGCATTAGCATCCTCTGCACATGTAGGCGTATTGATGGAATCTACGATCACTTCCAGCGGCTCAGGTTGAAGAATATTGAGAAGGATAGTATCCTCACATTGGAAACTATCTCGCACCCTGAATTGATGAACTCCGGCGGTAAGATGTTCTATCACTGGTGAGGATAAAAATTCATCGGAAGGACCAGCAAATTCATAAGGGGCCGTTCCTCCCCAGCCCAATAATCTTACAGAAGCATTCGTATCTCCATGGCAGCGAGGTTCCTGAATTTTTACATGGATTAACTGTATGGGATCCGATTCGGGAATGTCAAAAGCAACCCCAAACTCGCAGCCTAAGGAGTCTGTTAATACCACTTCATGCCTTCCAGAAGCAAGACCTTGAAAATTTCGCTGATCACCTTTATCCTCGCCATCTAATTGGAATGTGTAGGGGGCCACTCCTCCCGAAGCAGATAGAGAAATTTGGCCATCTGATCTTCCAAAACAACTAACACTAATTATGGTATCGATCTGTGCGATAGGATCTTCTATTTCATGGATAATTACTTCCAGAAATGATTCGCAATACTGAGAATCCTGAACGCTAACGATATATCTTCCAGCACTTAGACCTATAAACACATTGACATTTTGAAATTGTTCCCCATCCAGACTATATCTATAAGGAGCTACTCCTCCTGAAGCTACTACCCTGATTTCCCCTAAAGGAGCATTACAGGATGCATCTATTTTGTCTACTAATTCTACTTCTAATGATGCTGCCGGAGCTAGGGTAACGGGTGGACTTTCGAATGTGCAGCCCTGAGCATCCTGAACGCTATAGGTATATGTTCCCGGCCCTAATCCAGTAAAAAAATTATTCTCTGTAAAAATTGAATCATTTAATGCGTAAAAATAGGGAGGCGTTCCCCCATTGGCCTGAACCTGAATAGCCCCATCATTACCCCTGGCACAACTTACGGCTAAGGTTCTGACAATATTTCCCGTTAATTCTTCGGGCTCATTTATCACGACCTCTACCGTATCTTTACATCCCAACTCATCTACCGCTGTTAATTGATAATTTCCTGAGCCTAATTGATCGTAAACAGGTGTAGTAACAGCTCCCGGCGTCCAGGTATATCTGATCGTTCCTTTTCCCCCAGTCCCATAAGCAGTAAGACGCCCATCTAAACTTCCGGCACAACTCACATCTTCTACTTCCACCGAAGCTTGCAAAGCTGGTACAACTTCCACATTCACTTCTCTTCTCGTTTCGCCACAACCATTCTGAGCGATTAAGGTATAGGTAGTACTCCTTTCCGGGGACGCTGAAGGATTTGCCACCAGTGGATCATCCAATCCTAAGCCCGGACTCCAACGATAATCTCCTATGGGTAAAGTGGTACCATCTGCTAAGAGCGAAATGGGGATACCTTGACAGGTCGATCTATTGGGCAAACTGTCTAAAGAAAGAGGTCGATCTACAAATACCCATATGGACTGAATAAGTGAACATCCAGGAGCTTCTACTCTTAGGCTATATAATTGGCTTTGTTGAGGAGAAGCGATGGGGGACAATGAAGTAGGATCACTTAAGCCTTCTGAGGGAGACCATTGGATGAGTGCTTCGTTGGGATCTATACCAATGAGCTCTGCTTGAATGTTAGCGGAATCTCCTTGACATATATGAACTTCCTCTTCCTCAAAATTGATCGCTAAGGACGGACGGATCACTATTCGCTCGATGATCGGACAGGCTCCACCCTCTGTGTAAGTTACTACATAAGAAGTAGGAGCATTTAATTGAACGATGGGCCGACGAATCGTAGCATCTGATAAGCCTGTAGTAGGGGACCATGAATAGGTGCCTCCATTTGCAGATGGAGTACTGGCTTCCAATTGAAGAGGATCTTGACTGTTAGGACAATAATCCAGCAATTTTGGAGGTAAAATGGTCCCTCGATCTACTCTAATATGAAATCCTATGCTTTGTCTTCCTATCAACGGACATCCTCTATCTTCCCAACTCATAGAAAAGAAATGGTTTCCCGTATCAGCCAGCGTTGGAGCCCAAAAGAATTCCCATTCTTTGGAACGGTCGGGAAGGTCTTTGATAGCCAAAGAGGCATTGGGAATTTGTTCAGCGAGATTCGTGATTAGAGATAACGCTTCATTTTCAGGGTCTTTCACTTTCCCTGAAAAGCTTAAGGAATTTCCTATACAAACGGAATAGGTCTGTCGAATGTCGGGATTATGCGCATCAGCTACCGGTTGATTATCCAGAGAAACGATGGAAGGAGGTTGGTTTTCACAATCCAGCACAATGATCTGCATATCGCGCATTGTACTACCTATATAGATCCCATTTCTGTATTCCTTCACTTTTATGGCGATAACTCCTTGTTGCATGAGATTAGGTGTAAAGGAAAGTTGGCCGGAAGCAGGATCGAGATGAAAAGGATTAACTGGTTGGGTAGAAATGGGTTCCTTCGCCGAAAAGGGAGGAATAAATGTTAGTGGTACTGCATCATTTCCCAAATAACTTAGCGGAGTTACTAGCTCAAATGCCAGTGAATCCCCATCTGGATCTACTACTCCCTGATGATAGTAATAGGGAACACCAGCGCAAACCATTGGAATCGGAGCACTGGTGAATTGTGGTGATTGATTACACTCGGCGGCTGTTGTATTTAGGGTAGTTTCAATATATAATTTGGATTCTGCGGGATCTCTCAGAGTGGTAATACGTTGATTCCTGCAACACAAACGCCAGCTAATGGTCCAGTCGGGGCAATTGTCCTGAAAGGTATGTGTTAGGGTGTAAGTATGCTGCTCTATGCCCAGCAGAGGTCCTCCATGACAGCTGGTTTGATCACTTTGTGAAGGGCAATACAGATCCACTTCCTTGCTTTCTGTTAATTGCGCTTTGAGGGAAAATTCGGGGATTCCACAGGTGTTGGAACGAAAAAAAAGATCCGTTTGCGGTTTTACCTGCTCACCTTCACAATTTCTATAGATCGTCAATTGAAATTGGTATGTATTTCCTCCGAGGCAAGTGTAACTTAGATCAGCTCCCATAATATGAGTAGCATCGGCGGACGGTAGGAGAGCAATCCACATTCCCAGCATGAAAAGAATGCGTTGTAAATGAAGGGTCCACTTAATTATGGACATAGATGTATTATTCCTGTAAAAGGCGACCACTGGATTTAATGTTTGCAAGTACTACTTATTTCTCATAGAATATGAAGCAGCATATTTTCATGAGTAGAACGATTTATTTAGTCGGGTATTTTAGCTCAGTGAAGGAAATGTTGGAATTTTCAGTGCTGGGAGGTGTAAGTAAATAGAGAGTTTGTCATATATTTTGAGGAAGTCTATAGCCCCGTTCAGACATTCATCCCTCCTTTTCATACAGTAATTATTACCGTTGACAATTTATTGAAGAATGATATATTATATTAATTATATTTTTAATAATAAATATTATCGTTCTCAAAATTTATTCTTCCCATTTACCCTTTTGTATGAATTCACACTTAGCATTTAACT
>CBDHFQ010000042.1:0-14560 GCA_965262565.1 Bacteroidia bacterium | reverse complement strand
TCGTAGCTGCTTGAGTGATTTCTAAATGAGGAAAACCCTCTTTGAAATTTTTTAATTGATGTTCAACAGTGGCAAGGGAACTGCCTCTATGTTCGATTTGACGTAGATCCTGTGGGGTTAACATATGATAAACTGAAACTGATAAATATTAAATTGATATTGGCAATAGAATCCTACACATGGCGAATATACTAAATTTCCTTACCGTTGAAAGGTTCATTCCACAGATTTTATCCATTTATATTAATCAGATGAAAGGAAGAAAGGATTCCTATAAAAAGTAAGAATAAATGCGGATCACTATAAATGCTCCCCTAAAAATGCTGACGGATTACAAAGAATATTAACGAATCAAGGGACCAGTCATGTGAACACTTCTGTGAATGTTTATATCTCCACAGCTACTAATCTAAGGAATACGATTTAGCTATCAATGATACACGCTTGACAACCAATATCCCCAGAATAGTTCATGTGCATGATGTCAGGCATGTAATTTGAATTGTTTCGATGAGGAACATTCAATATGTAGTTATGATAACTCACACTCAAAAAATTCGACATCTCCTTCATAGGACCGGGTTTGGAGCCGCTCCTGAAGTAGTTAGGTCCCTGTCCCAACAATCTATCAGTGCTTGTGTGGATGCCCTCATTGAAACATCCGCCTCAGAACCACTGAATACCTTGAAAAATCCCGTAAAACATGCTGATAAAGATATATCCGGAATTAAACTGGGCGTGTTGATTTTGAAGTCCCGAGGTCAACTAGAAAAACTTAATCTCGATTGGTTGGTACAGATGGGAAAAACGCATCATCCTTTAGTCGATAAAATGACCTATTTTTGGCATGATCATTTTGCTACCAGTACTCCTATCGCCTATCTCATGCAATCTCAGCACAATGTGATTCGCCAACATGCTTTGGGTAAGTTTGGTGATTTATTGCACTCCATAGCTAAAGATCCCGCAATGTTACTGTATTTGAATAATCATCAGAATAAAAAGAATGCGCCTAATGAGAATTTTGCCCGGGAAGTGATGGAACTATTTACCTTGAGTGAGGGAAAATACACTGAACAGGATATTAAACATGCAGCGAGAGCATTTACAGGTTGGCAAGTGAATATGCGTGGCGAATTTGATTTCAATAGAGAGGACTATGATGAAGGAGAGAAGGATATATTTGGAAAAAGGGGAAAATTTAGCGGAGAAGAGGTGATAGATATGTTGCTGGAGAATCCCGCTACTGCTGAGAATATAGTGAGAAAGATATATACCTTTTTGGTCAATGAGCAGGTCCCGCAAGATAGAGTGAAAGCACTGGCCGAACATTTTTTCCGGTCCGATTATGATGTTGCTTTATTGCTTAAACAAATTCTGACAGCCGATTGGTTTTATGAAGCAGAAAATATAGGATGTCTTATCAAGCCTCCTGTTGTATTACTGGCAGAATACATTCGAACTTTTCAGTTGGAGTTTAGAAACAGGAAGTTGCTATTGGACAGTCAAAAAGCACTAGATCAAGTCTTGTTTTTTCCGCCCAATGTCGCAGGTTGGCCAACAGGAAAACAATGGATAGACAGTTCTTCTCTATTGTTCAGAATGAAACTGCCTTTTTATTTATTGGGAGAGCGGGAAATGGATATTGACCTGGCACCAGAATACGAGAAAATGGCTGAACAGAATCCACAGAAGAAAATTCCAAAATGGTTGAAGCCGAAAGTCAACTGGCAAGCTATCAACTCATCTTTTTCGAATGTATCTGACGAATCGCTTCCTTCTGCTTTATTGGAAGCCTTTATCCAGGCAGATACCTCAAATATTGATCTGGAACTTCTTAAACACTTTGCAGATGATAGTTCCCGGGAGGCCTACATCAAAAGTTTTGTTCTTCATACGCTTGCATTACCAGAATTTCAATTAGCCTAACATGAAAAAGTCATATAATTTTTCTATCAGCAGGAGAAAATTTCTGCAAAACTCGCTAAAAGCTTCAGCACTCCTTTCTGCCTCTGCTTATATTCCCCAATTTTTGAAGGGAACGCCAACAATAGGTAGAAAGCAAACGACTCATGGAAGAACCCTGGTCGTGATTCAATTGTCTGGTGGGAATGATGGATTGAATACCGTAGTTCCCTATCGGCATGATGCATATTATGAGGCCAGACCTTCTTTAGCCATTAAGAGTAGTGATGTCATTTCGCTCACAGACGAATTGGGGTTTCATCCTAATTTGAAAGGATTGGCTGAACTGTATGATCAGGGGGAACTGGCGGTGCTAAATAATGTGGGATATCCTAATCCCAACAGATCTCATTTTAGGTCGATGGATATTTGGCAAACGGGAAGTGGGTCGAATGAGTACAAAACGACAGGTTGGATTGGGCGTTGGTTAGATGCTAAGTGCCAACAAGTCGGAGACAAACCTTTATTAGCAGTGGAAATAGATGATATACTGAGTCTAGCGATGAAGGGAGAAGAGGCGAAAGGTTTGGCAATAAAAGATCCTGAGGCTTTTTACAAGCATACGCATGATCCGTTTTTTCATGCTATTGCAAAACAAGCTGTAACGAAAGCGGATGAACATCCCCAAGTAGCTTATCTACACAAAACTTTGGCTGCTTCTACCCAATCCGCCGAATATGTTTATGAGCAGAGCAAGTTGACTCCTTCTAAAGCTGCATATCCCTGGACTGATATTGCTGCTAAACTAAAGACAATTGCTGAGCTGATCATTTCTGAAAGTGATACACAGGTGTATTATGTGTCCATGTCCGGATTTGATACTCACGTAAGCCAAAAATGGATGCATGGAAATCTGTTGAAAAAATATGCTAATGCCTTGAACGCTTTTGTAAAGGATTTGAAAGAGCATGATAAGTTAAATGATACCTTAATTCTGACCTTTTCAGAGTTCGGTAGGAGAGTGGCCCAGAATGCAAGTAAAGGAACGGATCATGGAACGGCAAATAATGTGTTCGTTGTAGGGGGACAATTAGGCAAGGCCGGAATATTGAATGAAGGACCAAATTTATTAGATCTGGATGAAGGGGATTTGAAATTCAATTTAGACTTCAGAAGGATATATGCTACTATACTGGACAAATGGTTGGGAGTTTCTTCATCTAGTGTGTTGGAAGGAACCTTCGAACCATTAACTTTTATTTCATAATTAAGGAATTAATAAGCTACTGGATGATAGGTCTATCAGTAAGTGAATCGTCACTTTGATAGAAATAAGCAAATATGATTGAAGACTGGCAAATGATAGAGGATAAAATTTAGTAGATTTATAATAATTTATAGGAAACTGGTAATATTTATTTGTGGAAATATCTGAATTTTGGTAAGAAATAAGGCTATTTGGTAAGATCATAGAGTCAACCCTTGATATATATTAATTAACTTTTTGATTATAAGTGATTTATAATATTTTATTCATTATTTAATTCTAATCGTCAACCCCCATTATTATGTTCTCCAGGCATATTTTTTTAGTGTACTTCCGTAATATAATGATATAAAATTGGGGGAACTAAATATGAAAAGATTACAAGATAAAGTAGCTATTGTTACAGGTGGTGCTCAAGGAATAGGATTCAGCACTGCTATGACCTTTGCCAGAGAGGGCGCTGTTGTAGTGATTTGGGATATTCAGGAAGAAAAGGCAAAATCCGCCGTAAATTCTATTAAAAATCAGGGGTACATAGCTGATTTTTTGCTAGTAGATACCACCCAGCACGAAGCTACTAAAGCCGCCGCTGAAGAAACTCATAAAAAGCATGGGAGAATAGACATTCTGGTAAATAATGCTGGAATCACTAAAGATTCCTCTCTGATGAAAATGTCAGCAGACCAGTGGGACAAGGTTATTTCAGTCAATTTAACTGGAGTTTTCAACTGTACCCAAGCGGTAGCTCCTTATATGGTAGATCAGAGAGAAGGAAGAATTCTCAATGCTTCTTCTGTCGTAGGGTTATATGGGAATTTTGGGCAAACTAATTATGTCGCTACTAAAGCTGGCGTTATAGGTATGACCAAGGTTTGGGCGCGCGAATTAGGTAGAAAAGGCGTGAGGGTTAATGCTGTAGCTCCTGGATTTATCGCCACTGAAATGGTGAAAACCATACCTGAAAAGATTATCAATATGATTAAAGATAAAACTCCTCTGGGAGAAATGGGATGCCCGCAGGATATAGCTAATGCTTATTTGTTCCTGGCATCTGATGAGGCGGCATTTATTAATGGGACAGTATTAAGTGTGGACGGAGGAGTAACCATCTAATTTAAGAAAGGTAAATTTCGCCTACACCGCTTAAATTTTTCTTTAGCTAACTAATCTACACATGGTCCGCTACTGGCTTACGAGCGGATTTTCCGGTAACCATCTTATGCATAAGATGTGACAAAGAAAAAAGTCAGGTAGCTGTTCAGAATCATTCTTTCTGTTCAGCTATCTTCCGGTTTTTCTCTTATTGTATTAATGATAACTTTAGTAATCTGGTCATAACACATATGAGAGAAAAACTGAAGACATTTACAGATTTTACGTCCAGTTTATTACCACATGAGTTATTCTATCTGGAACGAAATCACAAGTTTCAGGATCAGGATAAGGTGACTATTTTGGAACAAATTAAGTGGAATGTATGCCAGCCGCTTCAGTTTAGAGAGTATAATGAAAACATTGATAAAAGAAAGTATTCAAAATTAAAGCGATGGATACTTCATAAATTGAAGCAGATTGACGTCGATCAGCAATTTAACTGGATTGTAGAGATGGAGCGGAAGATTATGATGGATGTCATTCGACCCGAGCAGGAACGCCATTTACTGAATACTCTTCGCCATGCTAAGCAATCGGATTACTATTTCCTGAAGTTGTACGAATTAGCTGAGCAATTTCGACAATATTTACTCATCAGAATGCGAAAAGGGGAGTATGCAGAAGTGCACGATTTCGTTTCTCGTTATAAAACGGTTTATGACAATGGGAAACGTATTTTTTCCCAATTGCATGAAGCTACGATAGATATTACCAATCAATATACCAACAGAAATATCGATTCCAGACATTGGGAACAATGGCTGATGGATACTTTTTTAGATCCCGCCCTGGATGGACTAAATCGGTATTTTGCATTGGTCAGAATTACCTTTCTTTACTACAATTATCGAGACTTTCACAAATTAGTGAAAATATATGACCTTCTGGATCAATTGATGCAGGAAGGGTGGTTTTATTCGCGTAGAATACTCCAGAATTATTATGCTAATAGGGTCATGGTTCACTCTAAATTAGGAGATCTTGACCGTGCTACCTTTTATGGGTATTTATCTATTAGGGAAAGAAATGCCGATTTTCTTCACTATCTCAATCGCTTAGCCGGCATTTTACTTAGACAAGAAAAATATGAGGAAGCGATCCAACTAATGCAACAATCCTTAAAAGAATTAAAGCATACGGATAACTTTCATGAGAGAGTAAACTTTGCTGCTTTATATGTGAGAGGGTTGAATCAAACTGACAGAGCTGAAGAGGGGCAAAAGTATGCTGAGTCATTTCTGCGAGGATATAAAGAACACATATTTGCTCAGCGGTGGCATATGTTCTTCCTGGCTTATTTACAGTCATTACTGATGCAGGAAAAATACAGTATATTGCTTCAGCAGATTAAACAATATGGCCTAGTGTTAAAAGAGCGGAAATTACTCGAACAGGGACATGGTATTCCGGCGATAGCGAGTTATCAGTCAGTATCAAAGTACAAAGAAGCCAGGATAGCGAGAGATAAGTTAATGAATGAATTATGGGCAGTAAGTAAATTTATTAATCATGATGAACACGTTCGACGAATTTGGTCCAATTTGCTTCAGGATCTGAAGCCCCATGTGCCTGAAATCGTCAGAACACTTTCAATGAAAGATCCATCGGATATGCTGATTACATGAACACTATTTAAGGAGAATAATCATGTTGGAAGTGAGAGATTTTTATCCTAATCCAGGTGAATTACGCATGTTACTTCATTTGCCTCCCGAACCAATGAATGCACATTCTTTAGTAATAGCTATGCATGGATGTACACAAAATGCTCATATTCATGCAAAGGAGTCAGGATGGAATCAATTGGCAGATAAACATGGATTTATCGTGCTATATCCAGAGCAACGAACCGAAAATAATCCGAATAGGTGTTTTAATTGGTTTAGGCCAGAGCATATTGCGAGGGATAAAGGAGAGACAATGTCTATCAAAGCAATGACCGATTATGTAAAGGAGACATATGGGTTAGATCATAATCGCATGTTCGTAAGTGGTATTTCTGCAGGTGCATGTATGACAGTGGCAATGTTAGCGGCCTATCCGGAATTATTTCAGGCGGGAGGGATACATGCCGGACTTCCCTATAAAGCCGGATTAAATGAAAGAACGGCCCGTCAGGCAATGAGAGGAGAAATTCATAAAAGTAAAGATCAATGGGCTCATCTGGTGAGAGAAGAAAATCCATCTTATTTGGGAGAATATCCAAAATTGGTCATTTTTCATGGAGAAAAGGATAAAATAGTCAGTTTGAAAAATGTGAGAGAATTAGTAGAACAATGGGGAGAGCTCCATAAAATAGAAAAAATGTATCCTCAAATTGATGTAGCTTTTGACAACAATCCAAAAGTTACGCGTACCAGTTATATGGGTACGCAAGAAGATCCTGCCATTGTAGTATATACCATTAGTGAATTAGGCCATGGATTGTCTGTTCACCCAGGAACAGGCCCAAAAGAAGGAGGTTGTACAGGTACTTATGCTTTTGATACCCATTTTCATGCTTCCTTTTGGATGAGCCACTTTTTCGGATTACTTTCTTCCCCCATACATTAGGATAGAACGAATAATATGAAAGATTGGAGCTTTAGATGGGCTCAATACCAACCGAACAAAATAGCCCTAAAACAATTTGAGACAGGAGAGACCCTCACTTATGGAGAATTAAATCTATTGGCCAACAGAATATCTCACATCCTGACTAAGAAATGGGGACTTAAAAAAGGAGATAGACTAGCTTTTCTGTCCTATTTTAATTTAGAAAGCTGTGTATTATTCGCAGTAGCTCAAAAGACTGGAATCATTCTCGTTCCTTTGAATTATAGATTATCAGCTGGGGAATTAGATTACATTATCCAAAATGCAGACCCTTCTCTTGTTTTATACGAGAAAGTATGGGAACCATTGTTAACGCCTGCTCCTTCTTTCAGTAAAATTGCTCATTCGGTTAATTTACGGGATTGGGAAGACCTGTTTTCTCCTCAAAGCGAACATATGTATGATAAGGTTCCATTTGAATCTGCTGAAATAGATGAAAATGATCCTATCTTCATTTTATATACTTCTGGAACAACCGGATATCCTAAGGGAGCGTTGTATACTCATAAAATGCTTTTCTGGAATAGCGTTAATACGGCACTTCGTCTATCGCTTACAGAGGATGATAGAACGCTTAATTTTATGCCTCCCTTCCACACAGGAGGATGGAATGTATTATTAACTCCTTTATGGCATAGAGGAGGATTTAGCTGTTTGATGAAGCGTTTTGATCCTGTTCATGCACTTAAAGCTCTGGATGAGGAGGCTATTAGTATTTGTATGGGAGTACCTACCATGCTTCAAATGATGAGTGAGACTGATTATTTCAGAGAAGCAGCACTGAGGCATTTGCGCTATTTTGTGGTAGGAGGAGAGGCTATGCCTATTCCACAAATTGAGCGTTGGCAGAAAAAGAACATCCCCATCAGGCAAGGATATGGAATGACGGAAGTAGGTCCTAATTTGTTTTCCCTACATCAGAAAGATGCTATTCGCAAAAAGGGCTCTATAGGTTTTCCCAATTTTTATGTTGAAACTAAGGTGCTGGGCATGGAAGGGAAAGAAGCTACATCGAATGAGGCCGGAGAATTATTATTGAAAGGCCCTATGGTGACCCCTGGATATTGGAGGAATGAGAAAGCAAGTCAAGCTGCTTTTAATGATGGCTGGTTTAGTACAGGAGATTTAGTCAAAGTAGATGAGGAAGGATACTTCTATGTAATAGATAGAATTAAAAATATGTTTATTTCAGGAGGAGAGAATGTATATCCAGTAGAGGTAGAGCGGGTATTGATCCAACATCCCCATATTAGAGAGGTAGCGGTCATTGGTATTCCAGATGATACATGGGGGGAAGTAGGGAGAGCGTTTATCGCATTGGAACATCGAACGAATCTAGACCTGGATCAACTTAAGAAATATTGTGAAGGGAAATTAGCAAAATATAAGATCCCTAAAAAAATCACGTTTCTGAAAGAGCTACCTAAAAATCCTACCGGAAAAATCCATAGAAAGTCCTTAAAAGAAGATCTTCAGTAGTCCTAAAATTATATTCTTTTTTTCAGGAGCTTACATGATATGACAATTGGGATTGTTTACTTTAATGAACCTACTTATATTCATGTGTAAATTTATTCCGTTTGCGAAGTATTGTAATCCGTTAATCCAGTAATTGGATTAATTCATGCGTTTTTCCAGGCAATATCTTACCCTTTTAATTAGTTTTATGTTTGATGAATTAAATCGCTTACAAGGGTATTTGAGATATGTATAGAAAATCCCGCCCAAACTGATGAGGAGAGATAATTGAAAAAAAGTATTAAGAAAATTAGAGAACCTTTATGAAAAAGATTACTTACTCTTACAGTTACATTGTAATCATTTATCTATCTATTCTTTTATTCGGTAATGGCCGAATATATGCTCAAACTTTTTATTGTGAAGATGATGGGGTACTGGTCGTAGAGGCGGAAGCCGAAGATCCTTGCGAGGGAATTGATCCCCAGTTCTGTGGGTGGTTTCAAGGGACTATCAAAGATACATTAATTGATACAGTTGCTCTAAAGCCCTTCAATGGATTTGAAGGAGATGGATTCCTGGTATGGAATGTAGATTGTGATACCTCTGAAAATGTGAATGATTATGGCGGCTGTGAAGGAATTGCTCCTCCAGAGTTTAGTCAGCCGATCAGGTATAATGTTCACTTTGAAACTCCTGGTATTTATCGATTCATTATTAGAACGTGGCAACCTAATATCGGATATGATGGAATATTTGATGGGCCTTCTTCATTAAATAATGATCTTTGGGTAAGATTTATCGGTGGAACAGGATTTAATGTCAAAAAGCAGGAAGATCCCATTCCCGATGATACGGTATTCGTAGAGGAAGAATTTTTTAAGATGTTTCAGGCTCAACCTAATAAATGGACCTGGGATACATTCGGAGATGCTGAATTTATAGGTGAAGAGGTAAATTGGCAAATAGATTCAGCTGGAAATTATGCTGTCGAAATTGGTGGTAGATCTTTCTTGTTTGGATTCGATAAATTCGCTCTCTATCATACAGATCTATCCTTTAAAGGAGAAGCTACTTCAGCGCCAAGTTCTGAAACTAACTGCGAGGAGGCTTTTACTTGGTTTGAGGATAGCGATGGAGATGGATTTGGTAACGATAATGTGATTGGGGAACCGGGAGATGGATTCGTGTTAGTAGGAGGAGACTGTGATGATAATAATCCCAATATCAATCCGGGAGAAAGTGAAATTACCGGTAATGATATCGATGAAAATTGTAATGGCGTATTGGATGAAGTAGGACCAATAGCTGGGATGACCTTAATGAATGCAGACACAGATAAACCTATTCAAGAGCTGAAGAATGGAGATGTGATTTCTTTTGATAATCTAACCACAGAAAATTTAAATATTGTAGTGGATGTGGTGGAAGATGTAGGAAGTATTAAGTTCAATATGACCGGAACTCAAAATCATTTGTATTACGAAAACGGAGCTCCTTATACAGCTTTTGGGGACAATGGTCAGGGCGACTTCTTTGCCTGGAACTTTTTAAATGGGCCATACAAGTTGATCGCTACAGCTTATTCTGGATTTGATACTACGGGAAATATTATAGGAGAATTAGAAGTCAACTTTGAATTTACCGGAACATTACTGCCAGTAGAATTATTGAGTTTTGAGGCTACTGCAAATGATAAATCTGTAGTTTTAAACTGGATTACGGCTTCTGAAACGGATCATGCCTCTTTTGGAATAGAAAGAAGTTCAAATGGAAGAGAATTTGTTCTCCTGGGTCAATTAGCCGGTCAGGGGACTACTACGGAACCTAGTGAGTATTCTTTCAATGATAATAATCCTCTTATTGGAAAAGCATTTTACCGTCTAAAAGAAATTGACATTAATGGTGGAGTAACCTACAGCCCTACAATTGAAGTATCCTTCGAGGGACTCAATACAGACATGAGCTTTTATCCTAATCCGCTTAATCAGGGAGAGGATCTCAAGATTTCTGTATCGAGCTCATTGAGGGGAACCCTAACGATTAAACTATTTGATGTAGTAGGTAAGGTTAGTAAGGTTTTTGACCTGAAAGAAATACAAAATGGGATTGCCACTGTTCCTATGAACGGATTAAATCCGGGAATCTATATCCTTCAGGTGCAACATGGAAATAAAGAGCAGGTATTCAAGCTATTGATCAACTAGTATAACATATTTCTAAAGTTTTTATAATCCCTTCTGAGAAAAGTATTTACATTTTTCAGAAGGGATTATTGGTATTTTATCTTTTAGAGTAGATTTTATTTTGTGGCAATAGTTGTAGATCAATGCTAAAAATTGGGTTTTCCTGATTAAATAAATGTTCATTTACTTAATTTTTTTCGGATAGATGAAATTTTTAGAATAATTTCTTTTTTATAGTAATGAATGTTACGAGGCTGATTTGTATATCCTCGAAAAGCCTCTATTTTTGCTGTTGATCCGTTAAATTATAGAACTCATATATGAAAACTCAGTGTACGTGGGAACTTCCCTACACCCCTAAATCAGAATATCAAAAAAGAGTCGCCTATTTTAGTATGGAATTCGGAATAGATCCTGCTTTCAAGATCTATTCTGGAGGACTTGGGTATCTGGCTGGATCCCATATGAAAAGTGCTTATTCACTTAAGCAAAATATGATCGGTATCGGAATGTTATGGAAGTATGGTTATTATGATCAGGTAAGGGATCAGAATAACTTCATGCGCCCCCTTTTCCGCGATCGTTACTACACTTTCCTTGAGCCTACGGACCTTATTTTCCCCATTGAAATTAATGGGAATCCGGTAAAAGTCCAGGCCTGGTATTTACCACCAGAGGTATTTAATACTGTTCCTCTTTATCTAATGACGACGGATTTAGGAGATAAGAATGATTATCTGTCGTGTACCATCACACACAGATTATACGATAATAATGAAGCTGCGCGTGTAGCACAAAGTATGGTGCTGGGAATTGGTGGCGCTAAAATCGTAGAAGCCCTTGGAGGAGCGGATATTTATCACATGAACGAAGCTCATGCACTTCCCCTTTGTTTTTATCTGTATGATAAATTAGGGAAAGACGCAAAAAAGCTTAAAGAGAAACTCGTATTTACAACTCATACACCTGAGAAAGCAGGAAATGAGGAACATCATATCAGCTTGTTGGATAGTATGGGCTTTTTCGGAGATGTACCTGTCGAAGAAGTAAAAGAAATTACTAATACAGAGGGAGATGTTCTAGGATATACACCTTCTGCACTTACACTTGCTAAGAAAGCAAATGGTGTATCTCAGCTTCACGCCAAAGTATCGAACGAAATGTGGTCCGATATAAAGGATAAACCTGAAATTATCGGTATTACCAATGCTCAGAATCAAGATTACTGGCAGGATGCAACCCTGAAAGCAGCATTGGATGCAGGAGATGATGAAGCATTTCTTAAACGTAAAAGAGAAATGAAAGAAAATCTTTTTGCTTTCGTTGCTGAACAAACTGGTAAGTGGTTTGATCCTGATGTATTGACGATTATTTGGGCGAGAAGATTTGCTGCCTATAAACGTGCGGATTTAATTTTGAGAAACCATACGCGTTTTTACGAATTATTAAACCAATCTAAAAAGCCTATACAGATTATTTGGGCTGGAAAGCCTTATCCATTGGATGAAAATAGTGTAGATCTGTTTAATAGGTTGGTTCAACTTACCCATCTAAGTCATTACTCAACCATTCTTACCGGGTATGAAATCAATCTGTCCAGAATGCTAAAAGAGGGATGTGATGTTTGGTTGAACACCCCTCGCAGACCTCGCGAAGCTTCCGGAACTAGTGGAATGACAGCTGCAATGAATGGAGCAGTAAATTTCTCTACCTATGATGGATGGATTCCTGAATTTGCTGAACATGGGCATAATGCATACATCATTCCTCCAGCAGATGAATCTCAGCCCATTCACATGCAGGATGACCATGATTATCATCATTTGATGCGAATCCTGACTACCGAAATTATTCCTACCTATTATGATCAACCTGATAAATGGTTGGAAATCGTGAAAAATAGTATGCAGGAAGTAGTACCTAAGTTTTCTGCTAATAGAATGGCCGACGACTATTATCGTTTGCTTTTCAATTAAATAGTATAGTCAGCGCTTAACGCTATCTGAGGTTAACGCTTACCTTTGAGTTAATATCTATTAAGGAAGACTTTATTTGACTCAAAATAGTATAATACCCCTTCCATAATATGCGGAAGGGGCTTTTTTTATACTTACTGGTTACAATACTCAGAGGAGATATACTCAAAGGAAAGCTTAACTGGTCGTGCATGTGTATACTTCTCCTATGTTTCATTTTCGGATTTTTGCTGGCAACCGCTACTGGATCTTTATTAATTCTAAGTCTTTCCTCAGAAGAGGTATGTCAATGTGGAGACATTAACACACAGATATTTCTCCTGGCAGCATTGATCCTTTTGAGCAGTCTTATTGCGTTGTATGTCTTATTTAAATCAAGAAATAAATCAAAAACTTCTGGCCTGAATCATCCAAATCGATAATTGATATAAAATTCTAGCAGCTACATTCCCATCCCAGGGATGTTGGGTTCCTGCTGTTTCACAAAGATCAAACCCAATAATATTTCTACCACTTCTAACCAGGGTCCTGATCAGATAAATGGCTTCTTCATAGGCTAAACCTCCGGGAACGGGAGTTCCGGTTCCTGGACATAAAGAAGGATCAAGCCCGTCAATATCAAAGCTGATATAAACGTTTGTAGGAAGATGGTGAATGATTTCTTCCGCTATTTTGGCCCATCCCTGCCCGCGGAACCTTCGTTCCGCCACTTCCGCATGCGTGTACACATGCACACGCCCCCGCTCCGCCCTCGCACGCTCCATCTCCGCCGCACAATAATCCCTGATCCCCACCTGCACCACCTTGCTGACACTAGTCAACCCCAATACATGGTGAAAAATAGACGCATGAGAATAGCGAAATCCTTCGTATGATTCCCTCATATCCATGTGGGCATCTATCTGCAAAATGCCCATCGTTGGATATCGCTCTCCCAAAGCAGAAATAAATCCCAAAGGAACACTGTGTTCTCCACCTACAATACCTATCCATTTACCCTGATCCAATAATATTTCACTTTGTTCACGAACCCACATCATCAGATCATAGGAAGCACTATTTACCTCCTCCCGAATCGCCAACATCTCCTTTCAGTGGTTGCTTCCGATTGTCCTAGATTCCAGCCAGTCTATATATCGCTGAGCTTTTCCTCTGAGGATCCGCACCCACTTCTTTCCAATGAGCGGACACTTCATGCATGAAAATACCAGCTCTCCATGCTTCAGGTAGAAAGGGATCATAAAGGTCCAACTGGGGAGAAACATTCAGAATATTTTCTGGTCCGCTAGCTGTTCCTGCACCATAGGAAACGGTTACATCCCAGGGAATGGGAAGAAGTGAAACGCTAGCTTGATCCGCATTAAAGGGAAGGCCCATAAATCTGCCATTTCTTAACCCTACTTCATTGGGATCGTAATTTTCTATCCCTTCAGAATTGTTCATATTAAAGGAATTCATGTAAATTGTCTGAAAATATGAACATTTTTTAACTTGATCTATATGGCAAAAGTCCTCATTATAGGTGCTGGAGGAGTCGGGCGGGTAGTAACTCATAAATGTGTATCACAACCTGAGGTGTTCTCAGACATTATGTTAGCAAGTAGAACGAAGGAAAAGTGCGATATAATTGCCAGAGAAGTAGGGCAGGGAAGAGTGCAGACGGCGCAGGTAGATGCTGAGAATGTACCAGAATTAGTATCCTTAATCAATGCCTTTCAACCAGATATACTCATCCATGTAGCACTGCCATATCAGGACTTGACCATCATGGAAGCTTGTTTGCAGACGAAAGTTCATTATCTGGACACAGCCAATTATGAACCGAAAGAGGAAGCCAAATTTGAATATCATTGGCAGTGGGCCTATCACGATCGCTTTGTGGAAGCAGGGATTTTAGGAGTGCTAGGATGTGGATTTGATCCTGGAGCAACAGGCGTATTTACAGCACGTGCCGCAAAACATCATTTCGATGAAATTCATTATCTGGATATTGTAGATTGTAATGCTGGAGATCATGG
>CBDHFQ010000041.1:0-188635 GCA_965262565.1 Bacteroidia bacterium | reverse complement strand
TACAGGGATATTTCCAGCTAACAGCCATTGAGCGTCTCCCCCATACGCTAATAATATGGACTCTTTTTCCATACGAACTCCTAATTGAGAAATAGGTTCATCGGTTAATTCAAATTCTATCTGAAAAACAGACAACAATTTTTGTACGTCATCGACAGGTTTCTCTGGAAGTAAACACTTGCCTCTCAATTGCCTTTTTTCTATCAGATGCTTAATTAGCATAGCAGTAACAGCATGTTCATCGATTTCCCTAGCTTCCTCATCTATAATAGCTACCCTTTCTGCACTTCCATCCAATGCAAACCCCATACTTGCTTCTGTATCTTTAACTGTATGTATCAACTCTTCCAGGTTCTGACTGGATACTACAGGCTCCATCCCTCTGAAATCAGCAAACTCGCCCTGATGAACCATAGTAGATTTTCGAAGATATTTCCCTAGTAAACGCTGAGAAGAACCGTAGAAAGGATCTACAACAATTAAATGAGCCATTTTTCTCCCCATTGTCTGAGGAAAAACCTCTTTTAAATGGTTAAGGTACAAAGCTAGTGCATCGTAGTATATAATTGTTTGTTGTTCAAGTGCTTCTTGAAAGGGGGATACTTCAGGCATGTGAATCACTTTGTGCGCTTCAATTTCTTTCAATGAGCTCTTTGATAACCTATAACCAGGCGAATCATACAAATAAATGCCGCTCATTTCTGCTGGCTCAGCTTTACCTGAGACATAAATACCTAATTGTACCTGACGCTTGAAGGTAGCTAATCCCATCATAGGACCAGTAGCATAACTCGTACAAAAAAGTATGTTAATTTTATGTGCGACTAACACTTTCGCTATTTCCTGAGCCATTGACAGAGAAAGTAATCGCGTATCATAGCCGATAATCACAAACGGGCTATGATGAGTCTTTTTTAACCACAAGGCAATAGCATGAGAAATTCGGGAAATAGCTTCATGAGTAAAACCAAAAGCTATCTTTCCTTTCCAACCTCCGTCTGTAAGTTGCATGTAAAGACAATAATTTGATATTTAAATATTTATTTAAGCTTGAACGATAGACAGTTCAACCCTTACTCCTGCCAATAATTTCTTTATCAATCGATCGTACAGAAGTTCATAAGAAAAATAACTATCTGTTAGTACTCGCTGTTCATCAGTCTTCTCTTCCAGCTCAGGAGATTTCCCTACGACAATCTCCCCCCAGGAAGTTGCTGCCTGAGTTCCCATATGGATAGTAGCAAAAGGGAAATCATTTGCTCCCCTTATCCAGAGCATGCCATGGTGATTTTCCTTTAATCTGAATTGATAAGTACCGTGTAATCCTCCTTCTTTCCTTAGCCCAATGACATATCTACTAGGAGGAAGATGTCCATTTCCCGGAGGTTCGATGGTATAACAAATCCACTCATTATCTATGTATAATTTTCCCAGAACATCCTGAGTACCTACACTGTATCGTTGAAGTTCTACCTTTACGACTTTTGTCTCTTCTTGAGCGGCACCTGTAACCTCCTTGGAGGCTTCTGAAGAAGTATCCTTTTCATTTTCCTTTTCGGTAGGTTGAGAATCAACTTCTTCCTGTGAGTTTTTTGCGGGCGAATCTGTATGCTGACCGTTAGTAGTCGATGGAGGATTAAACAAATCAGCAATTAACTGAAAAAGATCTTGAAAAAACTTCAGCATAAATGAGCAATTTTATTATCAGTTAAGACACATCCATGTCTTCATTTCACATGGCGCATTAATTAATTCAAATATTGTAGGCTAGCTTGAAAAATCTCATATTAGAGAAACTTTGCCAAAGAAACAATTACTTCAAACAATATATCATGCTGGAAAAAAGAATACGTTTAAGCTCTGGAGCTCCCTGGGAGTCAATAGTCGGTTATTCAAGAGTAGTTAGAGTAGGAAACATTATTGAAGTGGCTGGTACTACTGCGATGGACGGAAACGAGGTAGTATTTCCATATGAACCTTATAATCAGACCCAATATATACTATTAAAGATCCAACAAGCTCTGGAAGATGTTGGTGCGGGGATGAAAGATATTGTAAGAACCAGAATTTATGTTACAGATATAGAAAATTGGGAGGAAATAGGTAGAGCACATGGAGAGGTTTTTGCTGACATTAGACCAGCAATGTCCATGTTAGAAGTAAGTTCATTAATCAAAGATGAATTAGTAGTTGAAATTGAGGCTACAGCTATCATTGCTGATGATGAATAAAACCACGACCTCAAGATTTCGTAAGTAGGTGCGGAGAGAAATGAGAATGAATTTTCGCATTTAGTCAAATACATTCATCATCAATCACTTCAATTTTTCAGACAGTTTATCTAATTGTTTTATGGCTGGTAAATTATATGGATTTTTTTCCATGTTGAGCTTCATGATGTGTCTCACTTGCTTAGGTCAATCTGAGTCAAATCTCTATTTTGAAGGAACTTTTTCCTATAAAGTAGAATTAAAAGGAGAAATGGCAGAGAATATTAAGCTGAATAAGCCTAATACCAGTATTCAAATGCATATAAAAGAAGGAAGCTATATTGTTAATTTAAAAGGTGGAGACTACCCCAAATCCTTCATCTTTGTAAGTGATTCAAATTGGCTGTACAGTATAAATATGGCCGAGTCTGTAGCTTATAAGTACTCCTCTCATAATGATAGAGCTTTATCAGCTAAACTTCCAGAAGCAAAGTTAACAGGTAAAAAGGATACTATCATGAATATCCCCTGTGATATTTATGTTGCCCGATCTGAAGATGCGCGTTTCTTATACTTTGTCAATGATGAATATAGAATTGATACGACACTATATAATGATTCTACAAATGCAAGAGCCAATTTTTTAGTTTCCGGTCTGGAAGGGAAAATTCCGCTTAGATCTGTCAAACAAACTAAAGGGTTAACGGTAGTAACTACTGTAACTGACATTTCTCCACAGCGCTTTGATGAAGAACAATTCAGGATACCTTTCACTTTCGAGTTAAAAAAACGCGATTATCGTTTTTAACTATACTGATGCGATGGCTACTCATAATGACTTAGGACGTATAGGAGAGGAGCTTGCCGCTGGATTTATGCAACAGAAAGGATACCAAATCCTGGACAGGAACTACAGGTTTAAAAAAGCCGAAGTGGATATAGTGGCTTTTAGCATGGAACCCGCTGAATTAGTATTCATTGAGGTAAAAACAAGAAGTACTAATGATTTTGGATACCCTGAGGAAGCCATTTCAACAACTAAACTTCAGCGCATTTTCCAGGTAGCCGATGCTTACATTTACGAAAAAAGGATGACTACTGTTCCCATTCGATTTGATGTCATAGCTATCTCAATGGAGCTTCCAGAACATCCTCTTATACATCATATAGAAGACGCCTACCGACCTACTAATTTCTGAACCTAACGCTATTCCTCTTCAGATAAATGATATTCCAATTGTAACAAGAACGCATATTCTAAAGCGATTTCTTTGTAAGGTTGATACCTTCCAGAAGGTCCGCTATGTCCTGCCTCCATATTTGTATGAAGCAAGAGTAAGCGGTTATTTGTCCGCAATTTCCTGATTTTGGCTACCCACTTCGCAGGCTCCCAATATTGCACCTGGGAATCATGAAGCCCTGCCATCACTAACAGATGTGGATAATCTGTAGGAGTTACTTGATCGTAAGGGGAATAAGAAAGCATATACTCAAAAAACGCTTTTTCATTAGGATTTCCCCATTCATCATATTCTCCCGTGGTCAATGGAATGGAATCGTCAAGCATAGTCGTCACTACATCCACAAAAGGGACAGAAGCTACAATTCCATTAAATAATGCTGGCTCCATATTCATCACCGCTCCCATTAACAGGCCACCAGCACTTCCTCCCATTGCATACAGATTTGAGCTACTCGTATATTCTTGCTCGACTAAATATTTGGCACAATCTATAAAATCAAAAAATGTATTCTTTTTCTTCAGCAATTTCCCACCTTCATACCAAGCTCTTCCTAATTCAGAACCTCCCCGGACATGAGCTATAGCAAATATAAATCCCCTATCCAACAAACTAACTCTTGCGGAACTAAAATATGCTTCCATACTTATGCCGTAAGATCCATATGCATACAATAACAAAGCAGTATCTCTACTTGGTTCGATTTCCTTTCTATACACCAGACTAACAGGAACCTGGATTCCATCTCTTGCTGGAATATGTATTCTTTTCACGACGTAGTTTTCCTTTCTAAACCCTCCCAATATCTTTTTTTCCTTCAATAATTCCAGCTTCTGCTCCTCCATATGGTACTCGTATACTGAAGGAGGAGTATGTAATGACTGATATTGTATTCTTAATTTGGAAGTATTGGGTGATGGGTTATAATCAATATAAGAAAAATAAACCGTATCAGGGAAGGGTAAAGACTTAAATACTTGCTCTTCCCAAAAACGAAATCTAATGCTGGCCAAACCTTCAAATCTTTCCTGAACGACCAGAAAATCATTAAAAAGTTCTATATCTTCCAAATAAATGTCAGTTCTATGAGGAATCACCTCTTCCCAGTCTGCTTTATAGGTTTTTCCTTCAATAGCACGCATCAGCCTAAAATTCTGTGCTTGCCAATTCGTAATGATATAGAAATGATTCTTAATATGATCTACCGTATACTCGTGTCTGGATTCTCGTGGATGAAACAGCTTAAATGAGGAGGAAACTGATGCTGCTGATACATAATGAACTTCAGAAGAAAGTGTGCTCTCAATTGCTAAAAAAATAAATTCTTTTGACTTACTTTTATGAACACCAATGTGATAGGTTTCATCGGACTCTTCATACAGTAATTTATCTTGTGATGAATCTGTTCCCAAGCTATGGCGAAATAATTGAAAGGGTCGTAGAGTTTCAGGATGTTGTCTGGTATAGTATAAGGTAAGTCCATCCTCAGCCCATACGATATTTCCTGTCACGTATTCGATCTTTTCATCCCAGATTTTATTTGAATTTAACCTGCGAATATATAAATCATAAATTCTTCGACCCTGGGTATCCATAGCGTAAGCTAAACGAGCATGATCTGAACTGATCGAATATCCTATCACATGACAGTACGCATTCCCTTCAGCTAATTCATTCACGTCCAACGTAACTTCTTCTTCCGAAGTAAGCGTATATTTTTTCCTTGCATATACAGGATATTCTTTACCAGATTCAAACCTTTTGTAGTAGTAGAAATCTCCCTCTTTATATGGTACTGTTGATTCATCTGGCTGCAGTCTTTGAACCATTTCGTCGAACAATATCTTCTTTAAATATTCTGTAGATGCTAATTCTGATATTGTATACTCGTTTTCAGCATGTAAATAATCCAAGACAGATGTATTTTCTCTCTCTTTCAACCAATAATAATTGTCCACTCTTTCAATACCATGATGCTGAAACCGCTTTGGTTGCTCTTGAGCCTTTGGTTCTTTCATATATTATTTTGATAATATGCTATATTCTCTTACAAAGGAGTTGAATGATCAGAATATGGCTAAGTATAAACTTTAGAATTAAATTTTTATATTATCATATATTACGAAAAATATACTATCATTGATTGGTACTTTCTATGTATGTTCTCAATCGTATTTTATTATTGAGTATACCTCTTGTGAGTTTGGCTATCCTTTATTCTGGATGTGCTCCTTCTTCCTATCCATCAACGACGAATTCAGTTACTAAACTTGAAGAAGTCATACATGAATATGATCGGAAACTTACAAATAATCCCGAAGATAAAAAGACATTGGTTCTACGTGCGAATGCTTTTTACAAATCGAATAAGTATGATGAGAGCTTAAAAGACATCACTCAGTTAAATAGCTTAGGATATGATGACCCCCAATTAACCTATCTGAAAGCATTAAACTATCTTCATTTGGAACAATATCAAGAGGCTCATGATTTATTACTCAAACTGGAAGAAAATCAACTTAATGAGGCTAATATATGGATGCATAGAGGGTTAGCATTATTTTATTTAAATAAACCAGTAAAAGGAATAGAATTAATCAACATGGCTATCGCTCATCAACCTACTTATATAGAGGCACATTATAATTTGGCCAAAATATATTTTGCCTTGAACAAACCTACCAGATCCATTTGGCACCTAGATCAAGTTCTGGATTTATCAACAAATATTCCTTATGAAGTCTACAAAGATCGCGCTACAGCCTATATACATTTAGGTGAATATGAAATGGCACTATCCGACATAGATAAATGGACACAAATAGATAGTCTGTCTCTTGAAACTGACTACTTCAGGGGACTCGCGTATTATCACCTTAAAGACTATGAAAATGCGATTTTGTACGCACAAAGTGCCGTAGAAAAAGATTCAACTAAGTCAACATATTTTCTGTTACTAGGCAACGCACAGCATGCCAATGGCCAAACCAGACTTGCCAACCAGAATTTTCAATATGCACTTAAACTTGATCCTGAAAGTGCAAAAATTGAAAAAAATGTTAGAAAAATCTCGAACACAAGAAATGTCACTAAACCTTAAATGGTTCAAAGAATACTTCAGAGAAAAAGTGATTCATCGTCAATTGAAACATATATTTTATTTATTTCAATATGGACAATGAATCACAACATGTTAACTTTAAGCTAAGTATGATAATTACCTACGGTAATCGTTATCTCTGTATCCTCCACCACCTTGATATCCACCTCCGCCTCCACCTTGTTTGGGTCTTGCTTGTTTGACAACAATTTGTCTTCCGTCAATTTCACTATTATTTAGTCCCTCGATAGCTTGGTTACCCGAATCTTCATCTGGCATCTCTACAAAACCAAATCCACGAGACTTACCTGTTTCACGATCAAAAATAACTTTGGCAGAGCTTACTTCACCAAATTCTTCAAAAATTTCTTTTAGATCTTCACTTTGGATCCTAAAATTTAAATTAGCTACAAAAATATTCATAAAAATTACCTTAAAACAGGAATGGGTATTAAGAAGACGATTATTTTTAAATTTATTCATAATCAGCCTGTTAATCTTAATAAAACCACTTTCCTAAAAAAATTTTGTCCTTCACAAGGTATGAAAAAATATTGATACTTTAACTTCTACTTCAAAAATTTACAATAAGAAAGACTTTTTCAGGTAATGATGTGAAAAACGTTACATCATATAAAAAAATAGCTCCCAAGAAATCATATCTCAAGAACTATTTTCATTAAATAATATAACTTTAATGTTTATTAGTTAATCACCAACTTTCTGGAATCAAAGCTATTTCCCACATTAAAGATTAATTGATAAACACCTGCAGCGAGATCCTCCGTTCTAAAACTTACTTCATGGATCCCGCTTGCTTGATAGCTATTTGTCAATGATTTGATTTTTCTTCCTTGAATATCAAATATATCAATAGATACTTGTTGTGGTTTATTCAATGCATACTGAATAAGGCTCGATTGAGATGATGGATTTGGATAAACACCCATAATGGCAAAGATAGTGGATGCTACTGGCCTCAAAGAAGTGGATAATTGAGGAGGGTCTGAAGGAGCGGGAAGTTGCTGTTCCAGTTTACCTTCGCTCTCAAGAATGGTAGAATCCAGATGATTGTTCCCTGCTAAAGCCAGCATAGCTGCCTGAAAAGATTCCTGAGAACTTACGCTATCTATACGATCAACAAAATACCAATTGGCCTTAATACTATCAGCTTTCACGTCTAAAATAAAATACCCATGCTGATCCAGATCACTATATTTCATATGTGGATTTGGTACATTATTAATTAAGGGTAATGGTCTATTAATTTGAAACTCAAAGCCATCACTTGCCAGCTGGCCCAAATTTTCATCAAAATTGGCACTATTGATACTGGGCGTGACAAATTCTACAGCTACAGATCCTTCTCCTGTTTGGCTATTATAATTCTCTTTAGGAGCCCAAAATAAACTTTCATCTACCACGGAATCAGCTACATCATAAGCAAAAGCACTATGGAAATCTCCCGTAATAAATACGACATTATCAATATTCGATTCCTCAAGATATTCTATGATCCGCAATCTTTCCGCAGGATACCCATCCCATATGTCCAGGAAAATACTTTCAAACTCATCAGGAGTGCCTAAGGTAGGATCAGCTACAGATGCCCAACCTACGTAGAATTCAGAAAACATTACCTGATTCCCAATAATTTTCCAGCTGGCATCTGCACTGTCAAGTGCATTAAAAAACCAGTCTAATTGTTCTGTTCCTAACATAGTGCGATTTTCATCCAATAATGCAGGATTACCTACACTATCTATTTGCATCTCACGTCCTTCCAACCGCGTATCCAGCATAATCAAATCAGCTACCTCTCCGTAAGAAAAAGTTCGGAAGATATTTTGTTCATCGTTGTCCCTTATGGGAATCCACTCAAAATAGGCTTGCTTTGCTACTGCTTTCCTTTGTTCCCACTCTCCTTGAGTCTCAGGATCATGGTTTTGTGCTCCATCTACATAAGCATCATTTGCACTCTCATGATCATCCCATATACAAATAAATGGCTGCTGTTGATGCACGGACCTCAAATCTGGATCTAGACGATACAGAGAATAACGTGCTCTATACTGTTCAAGCGTTACCGTTTCAAAAGCCTGATGGTTACGATTCTCAAGGCTAGAGTCTCCATACACTCTGGTCGCATATTCATATATGTAATCTCCTAAGTGGATGACTGCATCTATATCATTTCTTTCTGCTATACGGCCATAAGCATTGAAAAAACCCGCCTCATAATTGCTACATGAAACGACGCCAAAACGCAAATGATCTGCTTCTCCTATATTTGGAGCTGTCTTCGTTCTTCCTGTAAGAGAATTTTTTCCACCAATGGTAAATCCATAATAATAGGTAGTATTTGAAGCAAGCCCGTCCACATCCACTTTTACCGTATAATCTCTGCTGGAATCAGTTGTAACAGTTCCGCTATTTACAACATTCACCAGGGCTGTATCTGTAGCTATTCTCCAGGAAATGTCAAGATTGCCTGAACCAGTAAGACTATCCGGAGTAACTCTGGTCCAGATAATAACTCGATCCTGAAGGGGATCTCCTGAGGCTACTCCGTGAAGGAATGGTGCAAGTTCAGGCTGAAAGGCTAAACGTGAGGATGATACGTGCTGTAAATGCGAAATTTCTTTAACCGGTTGATCAATCACATACTGTTTTTGTGCCAACATATGTCCAACAACAAGAAAAAGGCAAAGAAAAAAAGTAATATTAGATTTCATAAGAGAAAATTAGGATCGGCTATTTAATAAAATAATGGATAATGTTAATACGAATTCTTAACCCCTTTATTAACATACGTTCCTAATATTATATTTTATCTCCACCCATCCCGATAAAATCTTCTACTGGAGTCATAATCAACATGATGAGGATATTTACGATATATTCGATCCCTATCTTTTTGGGCATAATACGGATCGAGAAAAAGCCGGTAAAGGATGACACCTCCTAAAAAGCCACCAGCATGAGCAAAAAATGCTACTCCACTCTCTGTTCCGGGAGCAGCTAAATCCTGATATCCATAATACAATTGAAGTAAAAACCAAAAGCCCAGGTAGTATAGCGCCCTGATATGGAAAAACACAGGGATGATAACAATTGGGAAAACCATTAAAATTCTACTGGAAGGATATAATAACATATAAGCACCCATCACTCCAGATATAGCCCCAGAGGCTCCTAGTACAGGAATAGGAGAATGGATGTTTAATAAAATATGCGTACATCCAGCTGCAAACCCGCTGAGTACATAAAATAACAAATAACTTACCCTTCCCATTCGATCCTCTATATTATCTCCGAAAATGTACAGCGTCAACATATTCCCCAATAAGTGTCCCCATCCTCCATGCATAAACATACTGGAAAGAAAAGGAAGATAATGCCAAAGATCTAAGCCCGAAGCACCCAGAAATCCACCTTGAGTGTAATTTTTTGGAACCAGGGCGAATTGAAGGATAAACTTTTCCAGTACTTCTGGAGGTAAGCCTATTTGGTATAAAAAAATGAGGAAATTAATAATGATTAACGCCCAATTAACGACAGGAAATTTACGTGTGGGTATAGTGTCTCTTAGCGGAAGCATAACATTTTAATAAAGAAACTACCAGATAATCTGTAGTGTTAGCCGATATTTGCCAGTTAATCTTTTTCCCCTACAAGCAATTATCAGTAAATTAATTGGTTTATTAATATGAATATGTGAGTAAGGTATATAAAAACTAAAAATATGTTCCAATTTTTTAAATCTAATCGAAATCACAAACAGAATAATCAACAAAAGAAAGAAATTCAGATGGTGGATGTGGAAGGGAAACCATTACATGCAGGGGATGTAGTAATGTCATTGAGATATGAGTTGGGAAAATGCAAATTGTTGGCAGTAGAAAATGGGTTTGAATATGAATCCCTGGACACTGGTGAGCGAGTTCACTATTTAAAAATGGTAGATGCAGCCACTTCTTACCAAAAAGTAAAAAAATTATAATCACTTATAGCTTATCTCTTAATTATTAAAATATAGTAATGCCTCTAAAGAATATCTCAACTAGTATTAATTTTTACTTGAAAAGTAGCTTTTCTTAGCAATAATTAATAAAATTAAGTTTGATTTATATGGAAGCTATACAACCCACCCGTCATGAAGTCAGCGAATGAGCTCCAGCAGCGATTGTTCAAGGAGATAAAAGCAAAATTACCTACCCATTTATCCTTAGTAGATGAGATTTCTGATTTATTAGGGATTAGTTCAGATAGTGCCTATAGAAGAATTAGAGGTGAAAAACAGTTGCTTATTCAGGAGTTAATGACCGTTTGTAAGCGTTTCCATATTTCATTCGATGCTTTGATAAATCTTTCCCAGGATTCAATTCTTTTTAAACACATTGGCGTAAAAAAACAACACTTTTCTGTCAATGATTATCTGAGTTTCATCCTAGCCCGAGGTAAAGCTATCAATGCTAGTCCGAAAGTGGATATGATTATGATTACGAATGATATCAATATCTTCCAGCTTTTACAATTTCCCGTTCTTTCAGCATTTAAGTTTTTCTTCTGGCAAAAGAGTAGCCTGGGATTTGAACACCTAAAGCATAAAAAATTCACCCTGGATGAAGTTACTTCTAATTTGATTGAAAAAGGAAAAGAGATTGTTCACGAATACATAAAAATACCTACAACAGAAGTTATCGGTGTACAGGGCATTGAAAGTTTTTTGCGCCAAATTATGTATTACCTCGAAGTGGGCTATTTCCAGAAAAATGTAGACTCACTCTTAATTCTGGATAACATTTTAGAGCTAATCCAACATTTTCAGCAAGAAGCTGAGCTGCGCTACAAATTTACTCATAGAAGTCTTTCGAATTCAAAAGGAGGATTATACACTCTATATTATAATGAGCTATTTGTTATCGATGGATTAGTACTAGTAAAAATAGAGGACACCTACCAAACTTATATTGCCTCTGGTCCTATGGATGTAGTTTATACCCAGAACCAACAACTATATGAAACGAAATTACAGTGGGCCAAGACCATCATGCAAGGCTCTATCCTTCTAAGCGGTATTGCTGAAAAGGAAAGAAGAAAATTTTTCTCTAACATGGAGGACCAAATCAAACATACTCAACGGAAATATACGAATCCGGGAAGGAATATTAGCCTAAACGGCTCATTGGTACAAAATTCCCCCTTCCCCTAACTTCACTTATTCCTGGATCCAAATATCGCACTACCTACCCGAATTATATTTGCTCCCTCCTCTATCGCAATCTCAAAATCGTTTGACATCCCCATAGATAAATACTTCATCTCTACCTCTGAAATAGTTGATTGTTTTAATTCATCGTACAATTCCCTCAAACTTCGAAACTGATGACGGATCGTGTCTTCCTGGTCAGTAAAAGAGGCCATTCCCATGAGTCCTTTTATGGAGACGTGAGGATATTTAGGAAGTTGTGCCAATAAGGTTTGCACCTCAGCTGGTTCCATTCCCGATTTTGCCTCCTCCCCCGAAATATTTACTTCTAACAAACAATCGATAGATCTGTCATATTTGCTGGCCTGCTTATTGATTTCCTCCAACAATTTTTCCGAATCTAGCGAATGAATGAGATGTACGTATTCTGCAATATATTTTACCTTATTTCGCTGTAAGTTTCCGATCATGTGCCAATATACATCCGATAATTCTTCATGTTTATCTCTCATCTCTCTCGCCCGGTTCTCTCCAAAATGTACTTGATTCGCCTTCCTGGCTTCCTTGATTAGGGAAATCGGCTTCGTTTTGGATACAGCCACTAACATAATCGACTGAGGATCTCTTCCGAATTTCTCTGCGCATAGTTGAATTCTATGTCTGATCGCCGATAAATTTTCCGCAATGGAAACTTCATTATTTTTTATTTCTGGTGCAGCATCCATAAGCATAGCTTCGTCTTAGTAGCAACAATTAATTAGAAGAATATGAAAAATCTCACCCTATCTACTCTTTTCTCTGCTACTTTGTTGTGTATACTACTTACTTCCTGTGAAAGTGATGTTTGCCAGGAAGCCATTAGCTATACCAGAATGGAGCCTGTCTACATGACCTACGAAGAATTTAGAACCCCTATTCAATCAGAAGCTCCCAGACCTTTACGCCATCCTGGTAAAATTTACATTAAAGGAGGGTATCTTTTTATCAATGAGGTGAACGCTGGAATTCATGTGATTGATAATCGTAATCCTCAGCAACCTACCTTTGTTTCATTTATTTCTATTCCAGGAAACGTAGATTTAGCCGCCCAGGGAGATTATTTGTATGTAGATAGTCATATTGATTTGGTGACACTGGATATCTCAAATCCAGAGCAAGTCAAAGAAGTAGACCGTCAGGAAGAAATATTCTATTTTCCAATATTTGTAGATTTTTTCGGTCCTGCTATAGATTTTAACAGTGAAGAGGGAATTCTCACTTCCTGGAGAGAAGTAGAGGTGACCCAATTTGTCGATTGTAATGAGCCGTTTGTCCAGGCGGAAGAAGATGTATTGTTCCTTCGTTCCGATCAAGCTCCATTTGTTAATGGACTTCCCGCTGCCAATGCCGATTTTTCTACGCCAGGAGGAGAGAGTGCTCCCGGTACGGGAGGTTCTATGGCTCGTTTTACCATTCAGAAACAACATTTATATGCAGTGACTGAACAGGATCTGATCGTGTTTAATTTAGAAACACCTTCTACTCCTGATCAATTGCAAAGATTGACTATCGGCTGGAACATAGAGACGATATTTCCCTTCCAGGATGTATTATTAATAGGATCTCAAACAGGTATGTTTATTTACAGTACGGAAACTCCTGGTAATCCTTATCAATTATCTGTATTTGAACACATGAGAAGCTGTGATCCTGTTGTGGCTGAAGGAGATATAGCTTACGTAACCCTCAGAGAAGGAAGCCTGTGCCCAGGAGGGAGAAATCAGCTCGATGTTATAGACATATCAAATTTGACAGAACCTACCTTATTAAGATCATTTCCCATGTATAATCCCCACGGACTGGGAATAAAGGAGAATACGTTATTCGTATGTGAAGCAGAAGAAGGGCTGAAAGTGTTTGATGCTACAAATATTGCTACGGGCCAGAACCTGGAATTACCACTTATCGCAAATTTCAAAGATATCCATGCCTATGATGTGATTCCTCTATACGATTTACTTCTGATGATAGGACAAGATGGATTTTACCAATATGATTATTCGGACCTGGACCAAATCGAATTGGTGAGTTTTATCCCAGTGGAGAAAGAGTAATAAAAACCTCTCATATTGGCTTAAAAGTGGAGAGCATTTGCAAGGAAGCATTGCTCTCCTTTTAATTTACCATCTGATCAAGGCCGAAGCCCAAGTGAAGCCACTTCCAAATGCGGCCAAACACACTAAGTCTCCCTCTTTAATTTTTCCTTTTTCCCAGGCTTCGCAAAGGGCAATGGGAATTGAGGCTGCTGTGGTATTTCCATAACGCATAATATTGTTGTACACTTTGTCCTCGGAAAGGCCCAGGGTTTTCCTCACAGCTTCTGAAATGCGTAGATTGGCCTGATGTGGAATAAACATATCGATATCATCGACTCCCAGACCTGTAGTTGTCAGCGCTTCATTAATCACTTCTGGAAATTTTTCCACTGCAAATTTAAATACAAAGCGACCATGCATTACCGGATGAACGCTTCTATCATCTATCATCTCATGAGTGATATGTCTCTCTTTATGTCCCGAAGGAGCCAGAATAGCCAATTTTTCTGCATATTCCCCATCTGCATGTAAATGAGTAGTGAGTACGCCTTGCCCATCCTTTTCCGCAGGCTGAAGTAAGACGGCTCCTGCCCCATCTCCAAATAACACCGTTACATCTCTCCCCTCATCACTAAAATCCAAACCAGAAGAATGAATTTCAGAGCCTATCAATAATACATTATTATACATGCCGGTTTTTATGAATTGATCGGCTATAGACAATCCATAGATAAATCCTGAACACTGATTCCTAATGTCTAAGGCAGGCGTTCCCAAAGAGTGAATCCCTAATTCACGTTGGACCAATACCCCTGATCCTGGGAAATAATAGTCGGGATTTAAGGTGGCAAAAATGATAAGATCTACCTCTTCAGCACTCACCTTTGCTCTCTCCAATGCTATCTGTGCTGCCTTGGTTCCCATATTAGCCACTGTATCCTCTTCCGGTGTAAAGTAGCGTCTTTCTTCTATTCCCGATCTTTCTCTAATCCATTCGTCAGAAGTAGTCATCCTTTTCGCTAAATCGTGATTACTAATCACATTTTCAGGTACAAAAAAACCCATACCCGCAATTTTAGAATTTCTCATAATCCATATATGTCAATCGTATCATCTAAATATGAACATCTAAATTAAATATTTTCTCTCAAGGCTTAGCATAGCAATAGGTAGAATTCCGTACTTCTTATGTTGAAAGCTTTATTTTTCGTTTATTTAGGAGTCAATTTTCAATAGGTCATTCCAAGTTTATCTTCCATGAATTACTACTTCCACAGGAATTTTCGTGTGCTTTGCCTATCTATCGCTATTTTTCCTTCAATACTTAGCGCACAAAACAAACTCCTTTCTTATCAACAAGCATTTGAAAACGGAACTCCCAAACTAACTCATTCATTTAACAATGAGCTATACTGGTTAAGTGATACAGAATTCCACCTCATAGAGAAAAATGACGAACAATTTCGAATCATGAGCAGAAATGCTTCTGATTTAACCAATACTGAGCTAATTGATGTCAACGCAGTTAATGAATATCTTCCCGAAGGATACGATATAAGAAGATCTTCCGCTCACACAGACGATCTGAACCTCTTTTTGTTCAATCTATATGGCAACCTGTCCATTTATGATATAGACAAGCAGAAATTTAATCAACTAACTCAAGATGAGGCCATTGAGAAAAATCCTACTTTTTCTCCTGATGGTAAAAAAATCGCTTACACCAAGCAGAAGAACTTATATGTCTTCGATTTGGAGACCAATGAGGAACTCCAACTTACTGAAGACGGTTCGGAGGTAGTCTATAATGGCTGGGCTTCCTGGGTATATTATGAGGAGATTTTGGGAAGGTCGTCTAAATATAAAGCTTTCTGGTGGGCTCCTAATAGTGAAAAAATTGCTTTTATGCGTTTTGACGATAGTGAAGTGCCTATCTTTCCCATTTATAATGCAGATGGGGTTCATGGTTTTTTAGAAATTACCCGCTATCCTAAAGCGGGAGACCCCAGCCCGGAAGTACATTTAGGTATTTACTCATTGGCCACAGATAAAACAAACTGGGTAGATCTGGATACGACAATGGAATATACTGCATGGCCCTTTTGGACACCAGATGCGGAAGAATTATTCTATCAGCAAATGAATCGGGATCAAAACCAACTTCATGTATTAGCTGCTAATGCTGAAACGGCTGTTTCCAGATCAGTTCTACAGCAGCAAGATCCCGCCTGGATAGAATTTCATGAGCAAATGTATTTTCTTCCTGAAAAAAGAGGCTTCGTCATCAAATCTGATGTAGAAGGATGGGCCCATTTGTACCAGTACGATATGGAAGGGAAGCTTGAGAAACCATTGACAAATGGTTCATGGCAGGTGTTTGAGATGCTATTAATGGATACAGAGGATGAGCAAATATTCTTTATGGCAGACAAAGGGAATTCCAATGAGCGCCATTTATTCTCTCTTTCCTTAAAAGATGATGAACTAACACAAATCACCCAGCAAGCGGGATTTCATTCCTGTGATGTATCAGATGGTGGTAGTTATATCATTGATAGATATTCCAATATAGAAGAGCCTACTCAGATTCAATTGATAACTTATGAAGGGAAAGTTGTAGAAACTATTCACACATCTCGATTACCGGAAATGCAAACTTATGCACTGGGAAAAGTTGAGCTATTTAACATTCCTATAGAAAATGGACCAGAATTACCTGCCCTTTGGGTCTTACCACCCGACTTTAGTGAAGATCAACAATATCCTATCATCTTTGATATTTATGGAGGTCCGGCTTCTGCAAGGGTACAAAACTCCTTTCAACCATTGTATAAGCATTATTATGCCCAACAGGGAATCATTACGATTGCTGTAGATCATCGAGGTTCAAGACATTTTGGAAAGGAAGGACAGCGAATTCTCCATCGAAACTTAGGCAAATGGGAAATACACGATTTGACAGAAGCAGTTAAATGGCTACAAAAACTGCCATTTATTGATTCTAGCAAAGTAGGGATTACTGGCGGAAGTTATGGTGGTTATGTAACTTCCTTAGCCCTAACGATGGGAGCAGAATATTTTACGCATGGCGTATCCAGAGCACCCGTTACTGATTGGCGTCTGTATGATAATGTGTATACAGAAAGATATATGGATACACCTTCTGATAATGAAGAAGGCTATAATCAAGGGTCCGTTCTGACACATGCCGAAAAATACAAAGGAAATGGAAAATTATTATTGACGCACGGAACCATAGATGACAATGTTCATATGCAAAATACTATTCAATTGGTGGACATGTTTACGGATAACGACCAACAATTTGAACTGATGCTTTATCCTAACGAACGCCATGGATATTCATTTCCCAAGCGCAAACACTACCATCGATTAGCTACACAATTTTGGTTTAAACACTTTCTCAATCGGGAACTTCCCTTTTAATCCTCGCAAATATGCCATCATTTGAGATTAAAGAGGTCTTTGGAGAAGATAAAATCAGACTGGCACATCCTATTTCGCGATACGCCTTTAATGATTCTCCTCCACTGGTCAGTTTGGAAAAGGAGCTGGCAGCAAAAAAGGACTTTTTAGATGTTCTCAGAGTATTTATAGTATTTGAAGCTGGAAAAGGAGTGGCATGCATGTTCCACCTACACATGCATCAGAACATTAGAGGGAAAATTTTTCCCATGAGTGGAATTGCTACGGTAGCCTCCTTACCTGAAGCAAGACGAAAAGGCTATATCCGTCACTTATTTCACCACCTTTATCAGGAGCTCTATCAATCGGGTTTTCCCTGTTCCACCCTTTATCCTTTTCGCCCTTCCTTTTATGAGCGAATGGGATATTCCCCTTTGCACCTTATTAAAAACATAGTGCTGGATATATATGATTTAACCCATTATTTATCCTTAGAATTAGAGGGGAACGTAGAAAGGCATATATTCAAAGAAGGATATCAACAATATGCAGCATATTTAAGAAGACATTCTCAATTATTCCATGGCTCAGGTCAGTCGGACAACCTTTATCCAGAGACGAATTCCATTTCCAGAGGCGATTATTGGCTGGCCTTCGCGAAAATAGATGGAAAAAATGAAGGGGTAATCATGTATAACATTGATCGCGAAGAGATGGAAATGAATGTAATTATCATGCGGTATAACCATCCCCAAGCTGAATATTTGTTATTAAATTACATAGCTCGACACATTGATCAAGTTCATAAAGTAGCGATTACCCTTCCTGAATATGCTTTCCCCGAACATTGGATGAGAGATAAGCCACCTCTGAAGGTTTCTTATGATCAGGGGCCAATGGGTAGAATCACACATCTCCCTTTACTATCGGGAATGGAAGTAGGAGAAGGGGAAGTAAGTATCGCCCTCAAAGATGATATGTGTCCATGGCAGGCAGGAAATTATATATTGAAAGCTAATAATGGGCACTTGGAGATAGAGAAAAGTCAACAGACAGGAGAAATAACTCTCTCTATTCAGGGATTAAATGCGATGGTATATGGAGTGTTGGATCCTGCATATCTGGCATATAAGGGATGGGGAAATATATCTGAAACTGCTGGCAAAAAGTTGAGGAATTTATTTCCTCCCAGAAAACCTTTTTTACATGCACGTTTTTAAACAATTGGGTATCTTCTAATGGTTATCCTTCTACCTCACAGCCATGATTCGAACATACCTCACTTCAGCCTGGCGGAACCTGCTGAGAAGACCTCATTTTAGCCTGCTAAATATCATTTGCCTTTCAGTAGGAATAGCCACGACTATTTGTATTGTCCTATATCTACAATTTGAATGGACCTACGATCACTTCCATGACAAAGCCGACCACATTTATCGAATCCATACTACTGCCATCCAAACCCAGCAAAAGACGCTCGATGTAGATTTTTCGGGAACTTCCGCCAATTTAGGTCCATTGATTGAACAGAATTATCCAGAAGTAACCCAATTTGTACGATTATACCAGTTTCATTCTGGAGAACAATTAACCTTAACTACAAATGAGACCAGCTTTCAGGTATCAGATATTTTTGCAGCGGATCCTAATATATTCGAGGTTTTTTCATTTAGCCTGATAGAGGGACATCCCAGTGATGCTCTGAAAGGACCCAATAAAATTACCATCTCTGAAAGCTTAGCAAAGAAAATATTTGGGGCCGAAACTGCGATAGGGCAAGTGCTGGAAACGGATATCATGCATAACATGACAGGCCATCAGCTAGATCTTCCCTTAGTTGTGACTGGTGTTTTCAATGGTCAATGCTTCCCACGAATTAATCCCCATTAAGCAAATACATCTCATTGAACAGGGAGGAGCCTCCCATCTCTATATTTTTGGGGGAATTGGACTATTACTCATCTTTATTTCTACCATCAGCTATGTCAATCTTGTGACCGCTCAGGGAAGTAAAAGAGCGCTCGAAATAGGCATACGAAAAGTCATTGGTTCCCAAAGAAAGCAACTCATAGCCCAATTTTTAACCGAATCCCTTTTTCTCACCTTCCTATCAATGATCATTGCCTTAGCCCTGGTAATACTTTCCATAGGTCTGATAAATGGGGCTTTAGGGTTATTTTTAGATAGAACACAGCTTTGGCAATTACCTTTCCTGATTAGTTTTCTGGGAATCTTCATTCTCATAGGATTCATAGGTTCAATTAAGTACTCGCCAGTTTTTGTGGTTGGTACTAATAGCTGCTATCCCTGCCTTTATCTTTGCTTCTTACACCTTCGATCTGTGGTTGGAAAACTTCGCTTATCAAACGGAATGGAACTATTCTGTTTTTGGGTTCGTGTTGGCTATATTACTAGGAGCTACGTTTTTAACGGTCGGAATTCATGCCTTTCGCACAGCCAGGATGAATCCGAGAGAAAGTTTAATGAGTGAGTGACATTATGTAATGAGCTCTACATCGTAAGGATATTGTCTCATAATTTTTTAGGCATTACAGGTCTATCATATGCTAGCCCTGTGGATCGTCAGACTTTGGGGTCCGTCTGTTTTCCTTTAACACATCCAAATACACCTCAAATGCATCCAACCTATGCTCCCACAGATCCCTAAAATGATCCACCCAGTCAGCTACTTCATTCAATTTCTCAGGTTGAAATTGGCAATATCGCTCTCTTCCTTGTTTAATAAATATCAACAGCCCGCACTCGTGCAATATTTTTATGTGCTTAGATACCGCTGGCCTGCTAATCTCAAAATGATCGGCTATCTCATTCACATTCATCGACTGGCGAGCAATTAATCCGATAATTTTTCTTCTCGCAGGATCAGCTATTGCCTGGAATACATCTCTTCTCATGTTAAAATAACTATGTCTCTCAACTAAGCTCAAAAACGTAATCATTCGGTTACGCAAATATAGCAATATTCTTCTATGAAATCTTAATAAGTATATACGTTTTCATATGTAACTTCCTTCATTGCTTATATCATCGGCATCTACTTTGGAGAATAGGTAAAAAGCAAATAACACATTCAGGCATTTTTTATAAAAGATAGGGTAAACTGTAAAAGACATCTATGGAGCATTCATTTAAAAAACTCGTTCCCCTAAAGGATATTTTTAAAAGTACTATTGTTCTATTACACATAGCCTGGCAAGCTGATAAGGTTACTGTTTTTCTATATTATTTTACGGCTGTGATAGGTGGCTTGATAGGACTGGCTGTGAGTTGGGTCATAAAAATATTGATTGACCAATTACAAACAGGTCAAATAGAAGGATTAACTAGTGTACCCTATATTATTGTATTTACATTAATGGCCAGATATGTAGTATCCCTGGTCCAGGATTTAATGTATTACACCTATCATACCAGTTATCTGGACTATCTATTGAGGTATAAACTCCAAAATGCTGTCACCAAACACTTCATTCAAAAAGTCTCTCAACTTGATATTGCCCATTTTGAGAATCCTAATACACAGGACCTTATCACTCGGGTTAAAGAAACGATGAAGTGGCAATTACCTGACTTTATGAGACATTTGGGTTTTACGGTAAGAGATATCATTGCTTACCTATCGGCTTTCATTATTTTATTACCTTTTGGATGGTGGATTCCATTTGTGATCACCCTTATTACAGTTCCTCGTCTCTATCTGAGGGGTAAATATGGTGCTCTCCAATGGTCCTATTGGGGGGCTGGAGCTCCAGAAAACAGAAAGTTATGGTATTATGATTGGTTATTTACTAATCCTGTAGCCATTAGAGAAATGAAAATTGCTCAATCTGCTGATATTCTGATAGAAAAATTTGATCGCATTCAAGATTATTTGCTTGAATTGAACAGAGTACCCTTACTAAAATATTTAAAAGTGTCCATCCTTCCCCCATTAATAGAAACGATGGTAATTATAGGAATCGCTTATGTATTTCTGGATGACGTAGTACTGATGACCCTTTCTATTGGAACGTTTACCCTTCTGCTTAATATGTTGAGCCAGCTTAATGGTACAGCTGCAAGTGCTTCTTCTAATGTTGGAACTCTGTATGCGGATGGATTATACTTATACAATTTTGTGGAAATGCTGAATATTCCTCCAGCGATATCTAAACCTTCTCAGCCCATCAAGATCGATGCTTCCAGACCACCAAAAATTGAGTTTCGGAATGTTTCATTTGCCTATCCTGATGGTCCGAAGGTATTACACGATATATCGTTTATGATTAAACCAGGAGAAAGCGTAGCATTGGTAGGACAAAATGGGGCAGGTAAATCGACGATCATTAATTTACTTTGTCGATTTTATGATGTATCAAGTGGAGCTATATTAATTAATGACATTGACATCAAAAATATTGATTTAACAAGTTGGTACAGTGCGCTAGGGACATTATTTCAAGAATATGTTCAATACCATTTTACTGTCAAAGAAAATATTGCTTTTGAACAGTCGGAGAACGCTCCCTTAGAGGCGTTAATAGCTGCTGCCAAGAAATCAGGTGCTCATGCATTTATCGAAAAGCTCCCCAAAGCATACGATCAGCAACTGGGTAGAGAGTTTGAAGAAGGGGAAGAGCTCTCCGGCGGACAATGGCAGAAATTAGCTATTGCGAGAGCTTTTTTTAATCAACCGCCTGTCTTAATTCTGGACGAGCCTACCAGCGCAATCGATGCTGAAGCTGAATACGAAATATTCAATAATCTCGAAGCTCAATATCAGCACAAAAGCCTCATTCTGGTCTCTCATCGTTTTTCTACGGTGAGAAATGCAGACCGAATTTTTGTTATTAATGAAGGAAAAATTACCGAACGCGGTACTCATGAAGAGTTATTGGCCCTCGGTGGAGAATATGCCAATATGTTTCTAGCTCAAGCTAAAGGGTACCATTAAGATCATTATCTCGAATACAAAACAATGATGCTCAGTTAACATCTTATATAAATTTGAGAGTATACCCCCAAACATAATAAGGACGTTTAAGTGCCTTTTCCACATAAAAACCACTTAAACATCCTTATTTATTAGCTTAACATCTTGTATACAATTCGATCTGTTACCTGTCTCTTTCACCTTTATCGACTTTCTTCCTATACTCCAATATCATTTCAGGTTCCATTCTCTTCAGAATGAAATCTTCATGTTCTTTTAAATCAAGTCCTGCTTTTTGATATCTCAACAATATCCCTGGTTCAACTCTTTTATTAATAAAATCATCATGTTCTGTAAGGGAAAGACCAGCCTCTTTATACTGTCTTAATAATGCTGGAGGTATCCGTTTGTTGATATAATCCTCAGATTCTTCAATAGAAAATCCAGCATCTCTATATTGGATTAATAGCCCGGCAGGCACTCTTTTGTTGATGTATTCTTTATATTCCTTAATTGGTAATCCAGCTTGTTGATAAGCTGTCAACAATTCCGGCTCCACACGATGATTAATAAACTCATCATATTCGTCGATGGAAAATCCAGCTTGTTGATAAGCAATCAATAAAGTAGGAGGTACTCTATGGACGATATACTCTTCATAGTCTTTTAGGGATAAATCCGCTTTCTGATAAGCTGCTAATAGTTCAGGCGATACCCGATGATTAATAAAATCATCATATTCATTGATAGAGAAGCCTGCTTGCTGATATCCTACCAATAAGCTTGGAGATACCCTATGGACAATATATTCTTCATATTCTTCCAGAGATAAATCCGCTTTCTGATAAGCTGCTAGTAGTTCAGGCGATACCCGATGATTAATAAAATCATTATATTCTTTGATAGAGAATCCTGCATCGCGATATCTAATCAATAACTTTGCAGGTACTCTCCTCTCAATATATTCTTCATATTCCGTGATAGATAAACCCGCTTCTTCATATGCCTTAATCAAGTCCGGACTGACTCTTCTATTAACAAACTCTTCATTCTCCTCCAAAGAAAGTCCTGACGTTTGATACTTTTTTAACAATGAAGGACTAACTCTTTTATTAATATAATCCTCGTACTCCTCCAAATCGAGTCCTGCTTCCCGATATTGCTGTAGCAATTTAGCACTCACTCTTCTGTCAATAAACTTTCCATATTCCTCCACATCAAATCCGGCACTTTCATATTCTTTCAACAATTCGGGAGGTACTCTTTTTGTCACATACTCCTCATACTCGACAGGATCATAACCAGCTTTGCTATAAGCTAACATTAATTTCGAAGGAACTCTCTTAATGATAAAATCCTTATACGTTATGGGATCTAACTCATGCTCTATATACCCCTTGGTCAAACTAGACGGTACTCTTCGGACAACGAAAAATTCGATCCAATCATCAGACAAGGCTAATGTCTGATAATCCAATATATTTTGAATAAACTTTTCCTTAGATTCACTTTGGGTATTCATCAAAAAGAGAGAAAACAAATATTGGTCCGATACTCTTCTCACTCCTCTCTGTTGTAATGTGCTTCTATAAGGTTCGCTAACTTCAAACACAAAATCTCCAACAATACTGCTGATAACATTATTTTCTTCTACTTTATGCCTAACATTAAAGACGATCTTTCCTTCTTCCCGAACTAATTCAAATTTGTCTACTTGATCAACATTAGAAGGATCAAATTTTTCTAAAGAATAACACCTTCCATTATTAATATGCTGAAAATCGCCACTCCTCTTATCACTATCTAGCACATAGGCTAAATTGAGGCATAGTTCTTCCTTACTTTTTATGGTTCCACTCCAACTACCTACTATCATGGAATCACTGAATGCAATATTTATCGGTGCAGTTGATAATGTTACGTGAGAAGAGGGTATTTGAAAAGAAGACTCTGTGATGTCCATCTCATTATCAGTAACTTCAATAGGTTCTTCCAGTATATCTTCTGAAACTGATTGATTTATGTCTGGATCAACTGACAATGAAGCTTGACGATCGGGTACAGATATGGCAGAGAATTCTACCGCCTCAGGATCTGTGAGATAGATTGCTGAATTTGTGGCCAATGGTTCTGTCGAATGTATGTGATGGTAGGGATTAATCACCGCATTGAGATATAGTGCGGAAAGGAAGAAAATCAACAGGACAGATCCATATTTCCATCCTGATTGATAGTTTGAGGAGGGCTTATTCATCATGAGAATACGTTTTTTAAGCAGAGAGTGATTGTAGTTCATAACAAGGGGAGTGGTAAATGAAGGAGCCACGACTTTGAGAAGATTTAATTGATAAGTAACTGCATCATGACCTTTGTTCACCAATTTCCGATCTACAATGTATTCGAGATTTTGCTTGATCAATTTAGAATACCACCATGCAAAGGGATTAAACCATTGAAATATTAAGACAATTTCTACTAAGAGAGTATCCAAGGTATGCCACTGTGACACATGGATTCTTTCATGGGCTAAAATCTGGCTATATGTCTTACAATCATATTTCCCCGAATCAATGAAAATGATATTCAGAAAGGAAAAAGGGGAGGATATATCTGGATGATCAATAATATAATATCCTGCCTCGGATTGTAGATTATACCGAAAGATTTGACTAATGATACTCATCAATTGACCTAACAACCTCAAACTCATTACAAACAGTCCGAGAAAATAAAAGTATGCTAAGTATGTCATCATGGATTGAGCGTCCATATCATTCCACATAGATGCATCAGCATTCTTATCTTCTTCCCACACTTGACCACCCCCTTCTTCCGTATAGCTATATTCGAAATCCTGGCTAGTTTCCAACGGTGCTATTGATATATCTTTTACTTCCCTTGAGATAGGTGAACTGGAAAATGGAGTAAGCCCTTGATCAGTATCCATTGAAGCAGCATAATTTTCGTTGAGATCAGTTTGTGGTTCGTCCCAACTAACACTTTCTGTCAAATTAAATATAAGATAGTCTGGCAGAGGAACCTGAACAGGAATTGTTGCATAAGGTAAACCTACTGCAAGAACCAGACTAGCAACAAGAAAAATTCGGTTGGCCTGAAAAAAAGTGAGTTTCTCCAACAAACTTTTATAAAGCAATACGCTCAGGCCTATAAGAATGGTGGTATATATAATGGACTGTATCATGATTTATTTTGTTGGATCAAATGAATAATTTCCTGCAACTCATCCTCACTAATTTCTTCTTCTTCAGCAAAATAGGCTACCATATTTTTGTAGGAGTTGTTGAAGTAGTTTTTAATCAAAGATTTTATCTCCCGCTTTTGATAATCTTCCTTTGAAATGACAGTAAAGTATTGATGGACATTGCCTATCGTTTTATGGTTTACATATCCTTTTTTTTCCAAATTCTTCACTAGCGTTGCGATAGTGTTGTAATGTGGTTTGGGATCGGAAAATTCCTCGCGAATCTCCTTAATCACCGCTTCTCCCAACTGCCACAAAATTTGCATGATCTGTTCTTCCCTTTTTCCTATAGCTTGCATAATTGTTAATTAGTTTTTGATACTACTAATGTATTAGTAGATTGTATAAAAAACAAATATTTCTACTAATATATTAGTAGTTTATATGATACTTTTTGAATAGTCTTGATTATCAATAGATAAAAGAAGATTGTCTATGTAGAACAGATATGAATAAGCGTCAGGTAATGTTCGCTCTCAAAGCAAGAAATCAACATACATATGGCAATTAGATGATATGATGCTTATTCTACATATTGATGGATTCCCATAATTTTAGCTGCTTGATTGAATGTTTCCGATTTCTTTAGCTAATGATTGTTCTGTTTTTTCATACTCTTTTCAAAAGGAAAGTAATTCCTCAATCTCTTGAGCCAATTTATGAGATGCTAAATAGGAAGCCTCCAGTTCAGGATGGAAGGGAACAGGCGTATCGAGTGAGCCAATTCTTTTTACCGGCCCATCCAGATATTCAAAGCAATATTCTGACACTGAAGCGGCTATTTCAGCTCCAAAAGCGCTGGTATAGCTGGCTTCGTACAATACCAAGCATTTACCCGTTTTCTTTACAGACTGGAACACTGTATCTCTATCCCAGGGAACCAAGGTACGTAAATCGACGATTTCTATCTCTCCCTCGGGAAATGCCTTTGCATGCGCTAACGCCCAATGAACACCCAGTCCATAAGTAATTATGCTAAGGCTTTCTCCTTCCTGGACTATCCTGGCATTTTGCAATGGAACATCAAAGTAGCCTTCAGAAACATTTCCTTCTATTTTTCTATAAAGATATTTATGTTCAAAAAACAAAATAGGGTTTGGATCAGCAAAAGACGAAAGCAAAAGGCCCTTAGCATCCTCCGGAAATGCAGGATATACTACTTTTAATCCAGGAACGTGAGTAAACCATGATTCTATGCTTTGAGAATGGAAGGGTCCTGCCCCTACTCCACCACCTGTAGGCATTCGGATAACCACATCTGCTTCCTGCCCCCAACGATAATGAGTTTTCGCCAGATTATTGACAATTTGATTAAAACCACAGGCAACAAAATCCGCAAACTGCATTTCTATCATACTCTTTTTCCCTTCTATGGCTAATCCCAGGCCCATCCCTAAAATAGCTGATTCGCATAAAGGAGTATTTCTCACTCTTTCTTTCCCATATTTTTCTAACAAGCCCTCTGTCACTTTAAATACTCCCCCATAAGTCGCAATATCTTGACCCATTAATACTAAATTTTTGTATAGATCCATTGCCACATCTAACCCATCACGAATAGCATCTACAAATCTCATTTGTTGTTTATGATGTCCATTCTTATACACTGATATTGCTTGCTCTGAAACAATAGGACCATCAGATACACACTCAGAAGATACTTCTGAGGAGGAAGCAAGGCTGAAATTAGCTGACTCTCCTATGCCCCTATTGCCCACAAACTCAGAAAAAGAATGAGAGGGGTTACTAATTCCAATCGATTTATTACTTATTTGATCTTTCGACTCCATTTCAGGCATATTATGTCCAGTGGGAGCTTGCTGAATAATTTCTTCTTCCACCAAATGATCCTGATGCCCATTTATAACCGTATGATCCGATTCTTCTTCTAATCTTTCTCTCTCAATAAGCTCAACACCTACCTTGGTCGTTGGCACAAATTTCCTACTACTATATACCGCATTCAGTTCTTCACTTTTATCCGGAATCACCTCTTCTTCCTTCCATGCATCTTCCACTGCATTTCCAATAATCTCCTTTAATTCCTCTTTAATCTTCCCTATTTCTTCTTCTTTAAGCACTCCCTCTTTCATCAAATATTGCTCGAAGTTCCACAGCGGATCTTTTTGCTTCCACTGGTCAAATAATTCCTGGGGTATGTATTTGATCCCTGAGGCTTCTTCATGCCCTCTCATTCTAAAGGTTTGACACTCAAGAAATGCAGGTTTTCTATCAATCCTCATTTGCCTGACAATTTCAAAGACCGCGTGATACACTTCGAGGACGTTGTTTCCATCTATGGTAAGTCCCGCCATCCCATATCCCTGAGCGCGATCTGCTAAGTGGGTACACCTAAATTGTTCCTGAATAGGTGTCGACAAACCATAACCATTATTTTCTATCAAGAATAAAACAGGTAGATCCCATACAGCTGCTACATTCATCGCTTCGTGTACATCTCCTTCGCTGGTTCCCCCATCACCAATGAATGGTACTGCAATAAATGGTTTCTTGTCCAGATTACTAGCTAATGCTAATCCATCTGCTACGGGAAGCATGGCTCCCAGGTGAGAGATCATTCCAATAATTCGATCCTCTGGTGAGCCAAAATGAAAAGAGCGATCTCTTCCTTTAGTAAATCCCGTTTTTTTCCCTATCCACTGAGAAATCAACTTTGTCAAGTCTATTTTTCTCGAGAGAAATACACCTAAATTTCTATGTAGTGGAAGGATATAATCATCTGAAGTTAATGCATGTGTCAATCCAACAGATATGGCTTCCTGACCAATCCCAGAAAACCATTTGCTAATTTTCCCCTGTCTCAAAAGAACCAGCATTTTTTCTTCTACCATCCTTGCAAACTGCATGTCGCGGTACATGTCCAACATGGTCCTATTGCTAAGGTAATCGCGATTGAAATCTATTTTGAGCACGGGAGTTGATTTATTTACCGGAATAATAGCCACGAATAGTAACATTTTATGTAGAAACCCAAGGGTTCCTTTAGCCTAATGATACGATCGAAACCATAAATTCCCAAACCTTCCTCACTTCAAAAAAAGGAATTGTCAGAATTTGCCTTAGATTTGATTTTTGCCTGGATATACTTCCGCCAATATGAAAATCGCTTCACTCGTTTTTGCTTTAGTAGCTGGTATCATTTTTCCATATGGTTATCCCCTCACCTTCCTGGTACGATATAGTGTGATGGTCCTGCTATTGTTCGCTTTCCTTCAAATGGACATAGACTTTCGAACGCTTAGTTGGAAACATATATGGATTTCCCTTGTGGCTAACGGATTAGCCTGTTTAGGTTACTTTGTTCTCGCAGGCTCCCAACGTGAATTAGCCTTGGTAGCTTATGTGACTGCTATTACTCCTACGGCAGCGGCTGGACCTGTAATAATGGGATTTCTTGGTGGTAGAGTAGCTTTTGTTACCTTTTCAGTAATGGTCACCAGTGCTATTGTAGCTTTCACCATCCCTTTAAGTCTCCCTTTTCTCATAGAAGGAGAACTGGACATAAGCATCATTGATATTCTGATTCCTGTAGTTATCGTTGTTTTTATTCCTTTGTTGGTAGCCATGTTTATTCGGAACACCTTTCCAACTTTAAGGAACAAATTGCTTTACTTTCATTCATGGACTTATTACCTATTTGTTGCCAATGTTTACATCGCCATGTCCAAAGCCTCACATTTCATTCAGCATGAGTCTCACATGGCTATGTGGATTACTTTTGCAATAGGTGGAATTTCTCTGATCATCTGTTCCTTAAATATTATCATAGGTTATTATATAGGAAAGCCACATCTCGCCCAGGAAGGTTCTATGGCCCTCGCCAGAAAAAACACCATGTTTGCTATCTGGCTATCATTAACCTTTTTGTCTCCGGTCATAGCATTGGGTCCTATGTTTTACATCATTTGGCAAAATGCTTATCATTCCTATTTACTCTACAAATTTGGAAATGGATGAAGATTGAACAACTTAGCTTTTCTACTGTTATGCTCATACAAGTTGACTAATATTTATGGAAATTATACAGAATAAAAACATTTTAGTAGCAGGAGCTACCGGGGGAATAGGATCGGAAACGGCTAAAATGCTAAAGCAATCAGGAGCCAATCTATTTATTACCGGAAGGGATGCTACATTGCTCAGAGAAATCCAAACACAATTAGAGGTACCAGCTCATAGATGTTTTACCGTAGATATCTGCAGGGAAGATCAGGTAGCAACGGCAGCAGCAAACATACATGAACAAATAGACCAACTCGATGTATTGATTAATGCTGTGGGCATAGGAATTATCAAGCCGTCTAGAAAAATTAAGCGTAGAGGAATTTAGCCAAACCCTGAATGCAAATCTTCTAGGTCCCTTTATCTTGCTGAAACATTTTTTACCTCCTATGAAAGCAGTGAAAAAAGGGATGGTAATTAATATTCCTGGAGTACTTGGGAAGACGCCTATGTCTGGAGCGACCGCCTATGCAGCCTCAAAATATGGGTTAAATGGAATGCTCAAATCGGTTAGAGAAGAATTAAAACGCACGGATATCAGAATTACGAACCTGTATCTGGGAGGGGTAGATTCACCTTTTTGGGATGATATTGATTTAAGAGTACAGAGAAACAAATTTATTACTGCAAAAGAGGCTGCCAGAGCTATTTGGTTTTTGTGTCAGCAACCTTCTTCAGGAGTAGTATCAGAAATGGTCATACAGCCCTTCAATCATCAGGCAATTTAGTGTATATTGTCCTTATAAGGTCAATATACTATGAAACTTCTCGATCAAACCAAAGCTATCGTTTTTGATGCTTATGGTACTCTATTTGATATAGCCTCTGTTCAGGATAGACTAGAGTATCACGTCGGACTTCACGCCCAGCGTTTTGGAGAAATTTGGCGTGGGAAACAATTAGAGTATACCTGGCTAAGAGCTATGATGGGCAGGTATCAACCTTTTAGCGTAGTTACCAGAGAGGCCCTCATTTATACGTGTACTGTTCTTTCCTTACACGTCTCCGAAGAAATTGTAGATGACCTAATGGAGCACTATCTAAAATTATCGGTCTTCGAAGAAATTCCTGACATATTAGCCACTTTAAGGAAAAGTCACCAGCTAGCTATTCTATCCAATGCAGACAAACCGATGCTGGAGAAAGCTGTTCATTATAACCAATTAAGTAATTCATTCGATGTCATCCTAAGCGCTGATGAAGTAAAGACGTTTAAAACAACACCTGTCGTCTATGCTCTAGCTGAGAAATATTTGAAATTATCGAAAGAGGAAATCTGTTTCGTTTCCACCAACAGATGGGATGTAGTTGGGGCCAAATCCTTCGGTTTTAGAGTAATATGGCTGAATAGGCACAATCAGATGATGGAAGCTATGGAATATCTTCCAGATGAAATTATCAGTTCGCTTTCTGACTTAGGCAAAAACTAGTGGAAGTTTCTGGAAGCTAATTGATATAGCTGCTTTGTATATTGTAGGGAAAGTTCATATATTAATTTCAGTATTTATTGGAACTACTACTTAGTACTTATGCTAAAAGACACGACTTTTTATTGCCAAAAGTCTATTGATAGAATCTGGCATCTCCCACAATACATTGGATCAAGAATAAAGCCTAATTTTTCTTTCCATATCCCTTATTACTTCGATTCATTCGTCAAGCCATTCTTCTTATCGAGCAGTATAGTAAACACAAGTAGGTCCTATTTGATAATACCTTTGCTAGATCGAATATTTTACAAAACCCATCTTAACATATCCCAATCTTAAATTGAAGGATTTATGAGCATACCTATTGAAGTAAACATTAACAACAAACAGTATCAGGAGGAAGTAGATCCTCGGGAGCTGTTAGTAAACTTTCTCAGAGATCAATTAAGGCTAACAGGTACACATGTAGGGTGCGATACCAGCAGTTGTGGATCTTGTACTGTACTGATCGATGGTAAAGCAGTAAAATCTTGTACTATGTTTGCCGCTCAGGCGGACGGATGTGAAATTCTCACCATAGAAGGACTTGCTCCAGGACCTAATGGTCATCTACATCCACTACAAGAAGGATTCAAAGAACAACATGGATTACAATGCGGCTTTTGTACGCCAGGCATCATTATGACAGCAGTAGATCTTCTATCAAGAAATCCCCATCCAAGCGAGCAGGAAATTCGGGAAGGGATAGAAGGTAATTACTGTCGTTGCACAGGGTACCATAATATCGTCAAATCTATTCAATACGCTGCTAAGAAATTACAAGAACAACCTCAAACACAAAATATACATGGCTAGTTTCATCGGACAATCCGTTAAAAGAGTGGAAGATAAGCGATTCATCACTGGAAGAGGAAAATATACAGATGATATCGTTCTTCCCCATATGACCTATGCTTACATCGTTAGAAGTCCTTACGCGCATGCGAAAATACTATCTATCGATACATCCGCAGTCGAAGCAATGGATGGAGTAGTCGCCGTTTTCACAGGCCAACATATCAAAGAGTCAGGCGTCAATGGCGTTCCTACCGGATGGCAGGTCAATTTTAAAAATGGCAATACCATGAATGAACCTCCTCATCCCCTGTTGGTAGCTGATAAATCCCTTTATGCAGGAGATGGCGTAGCGGTAGTCATAGCCGAAGATAGAAAAACAGCCAGAGATGCAGGAGATATGATTATGATTGAATGGGAAGAGTTACCCCCCGTGGTCAAAGGAACAGATGCGGTAAAAGGAGATGCCCCCATTATTCATGAAGGCCTGGATTCCAATCTGGCTTTTGATTGGGAACTTGGTGATAAGGTAAAAACAGATGAGACAATGGCCAAGGCTCATCATATCACTACCTTAACCTTCGAAAATCAACGGGTCATTCCCAATGCGATAGAACCTAGAAGTGCTATAGGAGATTTTGATCCGGCAAGGGACAAATATACGCTCTATACCAGTTCTCAAAATCCTCATTTGATTCGCTTACTTATGTCGGCCTTTGTTCTTGGTATTCCTGAACATAAGGTTCACGTAATTTCGCCAGATGTAGGAGGAGGATTTGGAAGTAAAATCCCTCACTATACTGAAGAAGCTCTGGTTACCTGGTGTTCCAAACAAATCCATCGCCCAGTCAAGTGGACGGCAGAAAGAAGCGAGAGCTTTTTAACTGATGCTCATGGTAGAGATCATATTACTAAAGCAGAAATGGGATTTGATGCGGAAGGAAATGTGATGGCGTTAAGGGTGGAGACGATAGCTAATTTAGGAGCTTATCTTTCAACCTTTGGCCCAGCGGTTCCAACCTATTTACATGGAACTCTATTACAGGGATTATATACTACCCCAGCAATTCACATTGATCTAAAAGGGGTATTTACTAATACTACTCCCGTGGATGCTTACAGAGGTGCTGGACGTCCCGAAGCAACATATCTACTAGAGCGCCTAATGGATACTGCAGCGATTGAAATGAAAAGAGATCCTGCTGAATTACGCTTACAAAACTTTATCCCTCCTTTTGATGGCGTTGAAGAAGCAGGCTACGTTACTCAGGTGGCCTTGCAGTATGATAGTGGCAACTACCATGAAGTATTGAAAAAGGCCATGAATATGATCGATTACGATAGTTTCAGAAAAGAGCAGGCTGAGGCTAGAAAAGAAGGAAAATTATTGGGAATAGGGTTTTCGACCTATATAGAAGCTTGTGGTATCGCTCCATCTGCTGTCGTAGGATCATTAGGTGCTCGGGCAGGTCTTTACGAGTCCGCACAAGTGAGGGTCCAACCTACAGGAAAAGTATCTGTATATACCGGTGCACATTCACATGGACAGGGACATGAAACGACTTTCGCTCAGGTTGTAGCCGACAGATTGGGAATTAATATGGAAGATGTGGAAATCGTTCATGGAGATTCAGAATCCGTAGCTTTTGGAATGGGAACTTATGGTTCGCGTAGTTTAGCAGTAGGAGGTACAGCCATCGTTAAAAGTCTGGACAAGATTTTGGAGAAAGGAGCTAAAATTGCAGCTCATAAACTAGAAGCGGCGGAAGAAGATTTGGAATTTGCTAATGGAAGTTGGAACGTAAAGGGAACGGATAAGTCTATCAGCTTTGGAGACATAGCACTAACGGCTTATGTACCACACGACTATCCACAAAATCTGGAGCCAGGAATGGATTTTTCCAGCTTTTATGATCCTACTAACTTTACCTATCCTTTTGGTGCACATATTTGCATTGTAGAAATAGATCCCTTAACAGGACACGTAACGATCAAACGTTTTGTGGCTGTTGATGATGTAGGAAATGTAATCAATCCGATGATCGTAGATGGTCAGATTCATGGGGGTATTGCCCAAGGAATAGGTCAGGCATTATTGGAAGGAGCGATTTACGATGAAGAGGGTCAATTGACAAGTGGTTCGTATTTATATTACACCATGCCTAGAGCCGATGATCTGCCTATGTTTGAGGTCGATCGCACTGTCACTCCTTGCCCACATAATCCTTTAGGAGTGAAAGGGGCTGGAGAAGCTGGTACCATTGGTTCTACCCCTGCAGTAATCAATGCCATCGTAGATGCCCTGGCTCACCTAGGTGTAAGAGACGTTCCTATGCCTGCAACGCCAGAAAGAGTGTGGATGGCGATGCACCAACACAATGGAGCTAACGGAGCCAATGGAGCTTCTCACTAAGGATAGGCGTTCTATTTTTCTATCATTTTCACTATCAATGAATTTTTAACAAATTATGGTACCATCACCATTCACATATAAAAAAGTCAGCACGGCCCAGGAAGCCATCAATTTATTAGTTGAACACGATGGAGATGCTAAAATTCTTGCAGGAGGCCACAGTTTAATTCCTGCGATGAAATTGAGGTTGAGCTCTCCAGATGTGCTGATTGATATCTCTAAGATTGAAGATCTAAGTTATATCAGAAAAGAAGCTGGATATATCGCTATAGGAGCATGTACCACACATGACCAAATAGCACATTCAGACATCTTACAACAACACCTACCCATTCTCCCTGAATCTGCAGATCTTATTGGGGATATGCAGGTGCGGAATAAGGGAACAATAGGAGGAGCATTAGCCCATGCTGATCCCGCAGCAGACTATCCTGCCATTCTTTATGTTTGTGATGCGTCTATTGTCATTCATGGTCCTACAGGGGAACGGATTCTCCCGGTAAAAGACTTCTTTAAAGGACTGTTTTATACCGATTTAGCAGAAAACGAATTAGTTACAGAAATCAGATTTCCACTGATCAACGGTACCTTCGGTTCCAGCTATCAAAAATTTATGCAGTCCGCATCTCGCTATGCCATTGTAGGATGCGCTGTCATGTTGATGGCTAAGGATGCACATAGCACTTGTGATAAGATTAGTGTATCCTTTAATTCTGTCAGCAGTACTGCTTTCAGAGATACGAAGGTAGAACAGGCATTAGAAGGCAAAACGCTTAGTGATGAGAATATTCATGCTGCCGCTCAACATGCAGCAGAAGAGGTAGACATCTTAAATGATAATTTTGCTTCATTAGCCTATAGAAAACATTTGGCAAAGGTTCTTGCAGAACGCGCTATTAAAGAAGCCGTCGCAAGATTATAATGTTATGAGTTAGCTTACACACAGCGTTCTTAATCGTTCGCTGTGTGTATTTTTTTCTGCGCATAAGTCAGCATTTATGATTGAACATCCGGATTATTTGCGAATCCAATCCATGATAGAAGAAGAGGGATACATTAGTGAACCCCAGATTATCATGTCCCTGTTTTTATCTATCCAGCTCGATAAGCCGCTACTCATTGAAGGACCTGCAGGAGTGGGAAAAACGGAAATTGCCAAGGTGTTAGCTAAAGCACAGCAAACAGATCTTATCCGCCTCCAATGTTATGAAGGACTAGATGCCTATCACGCCCTGTATGAATGGAACTACCAGCGCCAACTACTTCACCTCAAACTGGAAGAAGGCAGTGATAAAACCTTAGAGGAAAAAGAGGAAAATCTATTTAGTGAAAAGTTTCTCCTAAAGCGTCCTTTGTTACAGGCGATTACCCATCACCAACCTGCCGTATTACTCATAGACGAAATAGATCGGGCAGAAGAAGAATTCGAGAGTTTTTTGCTGGAAGTACTCTCAGATTGGCAAATCAGTATTCCTGAGATTGGCACTATTCCAGCCACCTACATTCCCAGAGTGGTAGTTACCAGTAATAGAGTCAGAGAATTATCAGAAGCTCTGAGAAGAAGATGCTTGTACCTCTGGATTGATTATCCCGATTATGCCAAGGAACTCCGCATTGTCCAAAAAAAAGTTCCCCACATAGATGCCAGATTAGCTGAAGAAATTTGTCGTTTTATGCAGATCGTACGAAAGCAACGGTTAGAAAAAGTCCCGGGAATTGCTGAAACCCTGGATTGGGCCACCGCTTTAGCAGGATTGCATATTGACCATTTAGATAAGGAACTGGTAGAACAAACCTTAGGCGTGGTCTTAAAAGATTGGCAGGACATCAGAGAAACCCAATTATCCCTCTCAGAATTATTCGAGCAAATGAAAGTTACCTCCAGAATGCATGAATAAACAGGACGAGGCATTATACATTAGAAGACGCACCAGTCTGAGTGAAAATATTCTGGCATTGGGACGTTATCTTCGTGCTAAGGGAATGATGATAGGCCCTTCTGAATTATCTGATGGTCTTCGGGTATTAACTATGCAAACGGTGGATGATCAAGACCTTATGCAACTATCTCTTCGCACTGTTTGGACGCGATCTCCCGCAGAACAACAATTATTCGACACCTACTATCCTCAATATTGGAATGAGCTAAAAAGAGCGGTGGATGCCAAGCGAAAACAGGGAGAGGAACTGGAAGAACATTCCTCCTCAGCCCAACAAGAAGAAGGTAGCCCGGCCGTCGATGCTTTTATTTCTTTAAAAAACTGGTTACACGGTCATCGAGAGGAGGAATCCGATATTGAAGCAGCTACGTATTCGGCCGGAGAATCTCTGAGCACCAAAGATTTTTCCTCCTTTAAAGGCGAAGATATTCAGGAAGTCGTCCAATTAGTTCGAACAATGGCGAGAACCTTGGCGCGACGATATAAAAGAAGATATGAAGTACATCCTCACGCTCAATTATTTGACTTGAGGAAGACCTTAAGACGTAATTTGAGGCGTGGCAACGACATATTGGAACTCAGCTACAGAAGAAAGAAACGCAAACCCATTAAGCTAATTGTTCTTTGCGATGTAAGTAAATCTATGGATCTCTACAGTCGATTTTTCCTACAATTCCTATATGGCTTCCATCACGTTTTTAAGCACATCGAAACGTACGTATTTAGCACTCAATTATACCGCATTACGCCTCAGCTCCAACAACAGGAATTTACCACTGTCCTCAGCGAGTTAAAAGATGCTGTTCCAGGTTGGTCTGGAGGAACGAGAATAGGTGCCTGTTTGGAAAGCTTTTGGGAGAAGTATGGGCAAAGGCAGATTAACTCTCGTACGGTAGTGATTGTGTTGAGCGATGGATGGGATACGGGCGATATCGACCTATTGGCACAATATATGAACGAAATCCAACGAAAAGCGGGAGGAGTTATGTGGTTGAATCCCTTGGCGGGTAATCCAGCGTTTAAAGCGGAAGTAAAAGGAATGAAAACCGCTTTACCCTACACAGATGTATTTGCTCCGGTTCATAATGTCGAGAGTTTAAAAGAATTGTTACCAATGGTGCGTGCACTGGTTTGAAACTAAAATTGCAAGTAGGTATTCATTCGGTCCAGCGTAGAAATAATTGCATTTCTGAGTCGATTGCGTTCGATCATAAAATCCTCTCTACCGATTACGCCACTAGTTTGTTGACGATGTAAAAAGTTGATACGACCTGCCAGATTAATCACATCTCCTTCCAACGAAGTTAATTGAGGAACTTCATTCACTAATTTTTGCATTTTCCCTATACCTTCTAATAAATTATCTGTACCTGAAATAAAGTTGCGAATAGATTTGATCCGATCTTCATGACTTAATTCTAAATCATCTTCGATATCTTGATCGTTAACTTTATGAACATGTTCTTCTGCTTTGATTCGGCCAATAAAACCTTCAATCTTCTTTTTATGGCCTTTTTCTTTGGTCGTAAATTCTTCATCCGGTTTTCTCAATCCCCTCTCGTCCATGAGCACATTTAGCAACTTCTCAAGCTTGCCCACTTCATCAGAATAACTTAAAACATTTTGCCAATAGCTAGTTACTTGTGGGCTGTCAGCAATTTTGGCTTTGGGAATTTCAGCATCAGAAAGTAAAAGATTAATTGTCCCCTTATCATCTATCTTGAGTTCATTAATAACGAACCTTCTTATTTCAGTAATTAGTTTAGGCATTCCCAACAGACTATAAAAAGTTGAAAAAATTGTGGATAGTAAAAAATGTGATTGTTGTATATTAGTCAGTTAATATAAATTCAGATCAAATATAAACACTATTTTTCACCCATCATATTTTGGAATTTCAAAATGTTTGTAAAGCTGTTTTAAATCTGCTAAAACTTTACTTATTTGGCAATAAAACGTTCTCGTATTTGTAAGTTACTTACAACATTTAGCCGTTAAATATCCCAACTATAGCAGTTAATATCTTTGCGCATGTCGTCTACACAAATTCAGGTAGTCAATGGAAAAATAACTAACACTACCTATCAGCAACTTGACTTATTATTTAAATCCTATTTATTATCTCCTGCTAAGCCAATCGTCATTTATTTACACGGAGGTGCCATATCTCAAAAAAAAGTTGAGGATCAAATCAGTACTTATTTATCAGTCTCAGCTTTTAAAGAGGAAGATTGTTTTCCTATATATGTGTTATACAAGTCCGGCATAGGAGAAGTGATCAAAAACAACTTGCTAGAAGCTTTTCATGCAAGCCCTATCGATCATCCACAAGCTGAAGGACTTGATGGAATACAGACGATATTGTCAAAGGTCATTCGCTCCAATGAATTCTCGGGACTGTACAAAATCCTTTTTAAAAGAATTGTTAAAAAACTAGCCAAAAAGAAAATTGATCTTGGTAACATCGGCTTCGAAAGTACAGGTGAATCTCTTATATGGGAACAGAAGTTGAACAACATCAATTCCAACCTTAACCAATTTTCTTTTACCGAAGAGCCAAGAGAAGATTTTTACGATCAGCTGGAAGAGTTGGAAGCTGAAAAAGAAGCGGTAGAAGACTACAATCTGGAGGAATTACAAGCATTACAGGAAGAATTAATGTCAGATGAAGAGGTGAGAATTCAGGCCCAGCAAATTGGTTTTGTACCTTCTGGTTCTGGATTTGAAGCAGCGGGGACAGGAATCAAATTTGTAGTGTTGATTATTAATATACTCAGCAGAATCATAAAGCGATTCATCAAAAAAACGGACCATGGAATACAGGAAACCCTGATAGAAGAAATCCTCAGACAATTTGTCGAAGGTCCTTTAACAAAATGGTGGTCCACTTTGAAAAGTGATATGGATCAGGCGTTTACGAATGATCAGCCCAATGCTCATGAAATATATGCCGGAACAGTCATATTAAGTTTATTGGATAAATATTGGAACCAATTGCAGCAAGGAGGTGAACGCAAAGTATATCTTATAGGAACCAGCGCAGGAACTACCTTTTTAAGTAAGTTTTTAAAGGCCGCAGATACACTGCAAATTCATCCTGACATAACTTTCCAAACAGTGTTTGTTGTACCTTCTGTAACCATAGAAGAAATATATGATAATATCCGCTTTAATCGCTCCAGGATTCAGTATGCGCGCATATTTGGATTGAATGAGCAATTTGAAGTTGATGACCAGGTGATCTTCCTTTACAGAAAATCGATTCTCTTTCTTATCTCCGGTATCCTTGAAGAAGAAGTTGCTACACCGCTCTTAGGAATGGAACGCATTTATAAGAACAGAGCTCCATTTAAACTGGATCAAGTCAAAAATCAGATCATTAGAGATGTACGGGATTTTTTTACCGACAATTTTGATACACCCTTTATTTGGTCTCCTGTGCTGGATGGACCTGGGAAAAATAATACAGGTACAAGGCACCAGACCATGATCACTAATCAGCCTTTATTGGGGAGTTTAAACGATATTATTAAAGGAGATGGAGTATCAACTCCTCAGCAACCATTGATTGTGAATGTAGCATCCAGGTTATCCACCAACCAGGGAGGATTTGAATCTGGGGGAGAGGAAAAGAAAGTCGCCAAACTAATATTTTCTCCCGATACGAATAAGGCAGAAGGCAATGAATGGGATAGAATTTATGCCAGGATTTCTGCTCAACAAACAGATACTGTTATTCAGGAAAATGACACGATATTTGAAGAACCTACTACAGAAAGCGAATACGTCTTCAAGCGAAAGGATTTAGCGCCTTCAGAATTTGAAAGTACACGTTCTGCCCTATCTTACAATCAATTTGATCCTGACTGGCCTCCACTTGAACCCATGGAAAGGAAAATATGGCACCTGGATGATGCTTTTTCCCAACTCGCTTCGGCCAGAGAATTTGCCATCCAGAATACTGATCAGGTAGTAAGAATTGCCCATATAGATACAGGATATGATCCGTATCACGATGCCTGCCCACGAGGTTTTATCAGAGAGGATTTACAGCGAAGTTTTATCGATGGAGAAAATCCGATGGATGCCTCTGACAGAGAGATCGGTAAAAAGAGCAGTATATTAAAACAACCCGGTCATGGAACAGGTACCCTGGGAATGTTAGCCGGAAGTGAGGTGGATATTCCCGAGTTTCAATTTTCTGGTCCCATTGGACTTTATAAGAATATAGAAATTGTTCCCATTAGAATTGCGAAAAGTGTAATCATTGCCTTTAATAATGAGGTCTTTGCGAGAGCACTAGATTACCTCATCTCTCTTTATCCCAATCCAAAAAACAGGGTTCACATTATTACTATGAGCATGGGCGGCCTGGCTTCCAGAGTGATATCAGAATTGATCAACAAAGCCTATGAAAGGGGAATTTTTATCGTTACAGCAGCAGGAAACAATTTTGCTGGCAAACCGACGAGAACGCTGGTATATCCTGCCCGCTTTAAGAGAGTAGTAGCTGCTTGTGGGGTTACTCATTCTTTTGCTCCATATAAGGTCGAAGCAACTTTGTGGGAGCGAATAGAAAACCTCTTTGAGATGCAGGGAAATTATGGGCCCAGGAAAGTGATGGATTATGCCATGGCTGCCTTTACCCCAAATGTTCCATGGGCAAAAGCTGGAAGTAATAATTTAATTGAATTGTCTGGTGCTGGTACTTCTTCTGCCACTCCACAGATTGCGATGGCAGCGGCCTTATATAAAATTAAATACTTTGAAGAAATACAAGCTTTGCCCGAAGGATGGCAAAAAGTGGAAGCCATCAGATATGCTTTATTTCAATCTGCCCAAAAATCAGTGGAGACCATGTCTGCAGAGGATTTTCATTTACATTTCGGCCAGGGAATTTTAAAAGCAAGGAAAATGCTGGATATTGTACCTGATATAACTAAATTAAGCATTACCGCTAAGGATAAGATTAGAAGTGTCATTTCCTTCGTCAAATTAATTACTGGATTTGAAAGTAGGGAAAGAGAATCAGAGGAGATAAATGAATTGCTGGAATTGGAATTGGAACAACTCATTCATCAGCATCCCAGATTACAAGAAATTTTCCAGCACGAAGAAATTGATAGCTTTGATGGCTTGGACGCTGAAGGAAAGAGAGCTTTTGTCGAAGAAATTATGGGCTCAGAAAAGGCATCTCAGATGCTAAAAGAGAAAGTCCGTGAATATTACCAACGTTCAAATTAATATGATGAGCTCTGTTTAACAAATTGGAATTGTGTTTAACCTTTAATTCGTTTGATAGAATGCCCCGAGAATTAAACCGCCAGGAAATCATTACTTTAAGAAAAGTATTGGCAGACCTTTTCCCAAATGAGGAAGACTCCAGAATGTTGGTAGACGATGCGGGCATTCCTAAAGGAGGCATAGCCTTCGATAGTGCTGCAAGAAGAAATTGGCACTCGATTATCTCTGAAGCGGGCTCACGAGGCATGATTCCCAACTTAATCCAGGCTGCATTAAATATATATGAAGAACATATAGAATTAAAAAAGCTACATGATATCGTTAAGGAAGAGAAAAAGATACACACTACTCCTGATCCTCTTTCCCCAAACACCAAAACCAACGAACTTGTCCCCTCCCCTTCCCCATCAGATGAAATACTTCCTTCAGTTCAGCTTCAGAATATTGTTAGAGAGTTAATCGCTCAAGGGAAATTAGAAAATGCCATTAACTTATCGTTGAAATATATCCAAGAGATAGCTCCTCAAGAGGTCAATAAAGTAATAATGCTATCTGCCAGATATAAAGATACCAATAACGACCTCCTTCAAGGGAAGATTGATAGGAAGGAAGCCACCATCGAAAGAAATAACATAAGGCATTCATTACTGCTGCTTGTGGACAGCCTGGAAGCTGACAACCAGCTGAACCAAAAAGTTGAAGACTTAGCCGCTGATCTTCAAAAGACTGAATCCGTCTTACCAGAAGCAGATCACCTGCTACAAGACAATAAAGTAGAAATTGTCAACGGCTTTGAAAGAATACAGGGTGTCAGTCGCCTCGTCAGCTTTTCCTGGATAACCAAACTGTTAACATACCGGCAAACCGTAGGAAGGATTCGTTTATCAAGAGGTTACGGTACTGGATTTCTCCTTAAAGGAGGCTATTTATTGACAAATCAACATGTATTTGATATCCATAATAACGAATTTGCCAGCCGCCAAAAACTTGCTAATGGTTATGTTGAATTTAATGTAACAGAAGAAGATGCTCCTGATATCAGAAGATATTCATTTGATCCCGATTTTTATCTTTTCAGTCCAGTTCCTTTTAAAGCCGGTGATAAGATTTTCCAACAGTTTCCACAAAAGGGATACTATGATTATGCATTGGTAAAATTAGTCCCCAACGGACTCATTCCCATCAATGATTTGGGGCATGTACAATTCGAAACTCAGTTCCTTCCTCATGTCAATGATTTAGTGAGCATTATTCAATATCCCAGAGGAGACATTCAAAAATTCGCTTTAGCAGATAATCAGGTATCTCATCCTCATTGGGACCACTATTTTTACTACAACACTGATACAGATGAGGGATCAAGTGGTGCTCCGGTCTTTAATAAACATTGGAAGGTGGTAGCTATCCACCACTATGGCCAGAACGAAAAGGATGACAGCAATTTTCAAACGTTGCGAGGAGGGGTAATGGTCAATGCACAAAAGGAGCAAGCCTATACGAACAGAGGAATTCTTATTTCCTATGTGTTAACAGATATCCAACAAAAAGCTGCTGAGAAAGGAATCGAGCTTCCATTTTTAGTCGAAGCCACTGCCTAATCCCTCCTGCCTTAAAGCTTACTATCTGGTTCATTGGCACAAAATAACCTTTCTTTTCCTACGTATTTATAACTAATTATTTAGGGACATTTCTAGGTATTAAGGTTATCTCCGTTCAGACACAAAACAGAGAGCTTTATATGTACATTTATACTGAATAAACAGAAATTAAAACCAATAGACAAGATAAATAATCTCATTTCCCATCTTATATAAGCCTAATAATGAACTAGTTATATCTTGATAAACAGAAAAATACAGTTCATCCCCATTCATGTATTATTTACGCTGTATTTTTTACAAATCATACTAAATATCCCAAACTTCGGACTAGATTTACGTTTCTTTGAATAAATGTTAGCGACTATGAAGATTTTTATTAGTATGTATAAATCCACACCTCCTTTGGTTCAGCAAATATTCCTTTTCCTTATACTGGGGGGAGTATGTTATTTGGTAGATATTTTGTTATTAGTAGGCTTTGTAGAATTGATGGACATGGAAGTGAATCTGGCAAATCTTATTGCATCAGTCATTTCTATTTATGTAGCTTATGTATTAAACGCTAAATTTATTTTCAAACAAGGAAAACACAGCATCACTTCAGAAATCGCGATGTTTTTTCTCTTTTCAATCATTGGACTAGTGTTCAATATAGTGCTAATGTATCTGTTTGTGACCTTCGTACCAATATCCTATGTTATTTCTAAAACCATCGTTACAGGTCTGGAAGCAGCATTTAATTTTGCCACCAGAAAGATATTTGTGTTCCAATGAAGTATTCACTTTACCATTGAATGGCACACCCCATCCCTATAACACTCCCTCCATTCATCGCAATTTGTTGATTTAGGTGTTGGTATCCAGGAGTTAATCTTAATCCTATTCCATTCTTATTTTCTTTATTAGGTTTAATGATGAGATTGTTGACCAATACAATGACCCCAGCAGCAATCACTCCGGCCCCTACCCATAATACTCCTTGACGCAGCCGATATTTATCATTGGAATCTTCGTAAAACTGATCTCTACTTTTCTCATTATATACACTGGCATTTGGATTAGTAAATTGAGAGTAAGTATCGTATTCATCCTGCCCCCTATCCATAAATAATCCTGCGATAAAAATACCTTCTCCCAAACCAGCTAAGCCGTACCCAACCCAATTGGGGATCCCACCTTGTTCAGCTTGAAATGTGGATGAGGGATATATAGATAGTGCCAAATGTTCCCCCTGAGATACCCTATAAAAGGCGGATTGACCGGAGAAGGGTGATGAGGCAGCTAGCATGAAGGTACTTCCTGAAGATTGCCCACATAGCTGGACTAACATGCCAAATAAACAAATGTAAAAGAGGATAGAAGTGCGCATTATTAGTAATGATAATTTATATGGTGAGTAATTCTTAATCATCTATACATGTGTAAGTAAAACGCTTAACGTACTTGGTATTTTCTTATTTATCGAAAAAAGACAAAAAAGATCATCTGACCTATGATGACAATATTCAGTCGTTATCACATCAAATTATAAACGATTGAAAATACAACTTTTGCATGAACTTAATAAAAATTAAGGGAATTGCTCAGAGATTTACATGCTCGAAAAGGATGATCGTAGATATTACACTCTGGGAAGCCATCCACTTAAGTACTATTTTAAAAAAGGGAACACTAAATAATTATTAGGTTAAATGTGTAAATTAGAAAAATGGTAACTATTGATAAATAATATTGATACGTATTATACAATGAACCGGATAAAAAATAGTTTAAATTATAAGTTCGTTGTATAAGAAACATATTATTTGCTCATAAAATTGCTTAAATGAAGGCAAACATACTTTATATGCTTTTGGGAATATGTATCATATATGCTTGTAATGACAGGGAGCTCATCCCTGATGCTACTATTCCTGTGGCGAATTTTACCTTTTCTAATGACAGTTGTCAGGCTCCTTGCGAAATTAGTTTTGCTAATACTTCCATAAATGCAGATAGTTTTGTGTGGAATTTGGGTGATGGAACCACTTCTAACGAAAGAAATGTGGATCATACTTACCAATCTGCAGGAAATTATACTGTAAGCCTTACTGCTACCGGAGAAAATAGTATTACGCATGACACTTCTTTTGTAATTAGTATTCTTCCTCCTGATACATCCACCTTTCAACATCCAGTAGCTAGTTTTACTATTTCCAATGATTCATGTAAAGCTCCGTGTACTGTATTCCTTATAAATAACTCCATTAATGCTCAAAGTTTTTCCTGGGATTTTGGAGATGGTCAAAGCTCCACGGCTAAAGATACTACGCACCGATATCTGACGGATGGGGAATACACAGTTACGCTTACGGCATTTGGAAATTTAACCTCAGATGATACAAGCATCATAGTGAGTATTTTGCCTGCGGATGAAGATACCAGTAATACCCCCACAGCTAATTTTACTTTTGCCAATGACTCTTGCGAAGCCCCTTGTACCATCACCTTTACCAATACTTCTCAAAATGCGGCCTCTTTCATTTGGGATTTTGGAGATGGTAGCACTTCTGAAGATAGAGATCCTAATCATTTATATGAGAATTCGGGAACATTTACAGTAACCCTTATCGCAAAGAATCTGGATAATGTTTCAGATGATACTAGTTTCGTAGTTACTATTCTCGACCCATCTACGATTTCCACGCTGACTGCTTCTTTTGAGGAGACTACAGGATTTAGAGATGGCACTGTTCCCGATACCATTTGCTTTAGAAATACGTCTCAAAATGCTACGTCATTTTTGTGGGATTTTGGAGATGGTAATACGTCTGATTCTAGTCAGGATACGGTTTGTCATATCTATCGGTCCAACGGTTCTTTTAATGTTAAATTAGTAGCCAGAAATGATACTGAGGTTGATTCATTTACTGCTCTTTTTTCTATAGATACTCCATTACCTGTAGCTGATTTTACAATAGGTAATAATAATTGTACAGCACCTTGTACGATCACCTTTACAAACACATCAGAAAATGCGACCAACTTCTCATGGGACCTGGGAGATAGCAATAATTCCATAGTGGAGAATCCCCAGCACATATATTCGCTTGCAGGTACCTATTCGGTCACACTAACTGCTTCTAATGATGTAGGAAATTCATCCATTACAAAAGATGTGGTCATTCAGTCCCCATTAGTCAGCTGCGAAAATCTACCTCAATTTTCCATTTCACCTGATACAGATCAATTTGGAACGCCAGTATCTATACAATTTAATGGGCCTGATGGATTGATAAATTATAATTATAGCTGGGATTTCGGAGATGGTATTGTTTCTAATGAAGCAGATCCATTACACGAGTATCTTGCTGTAAATCAAACGACTGACATCGAAGTTTCACTTACAGTAAGCAATGATCAGTTAAGCTGTGATCAGACGAAAAAACTTACCTTGTATGATGGACCTGTTCCAGGCACTTGTAGGCTGACATACATTGATGAATCGGGAAGAGTAGTTCACGTATCGCCCATTTCAAATGTAGCTGATTCTACCTTAGTAGGTCTACCCGCATTTAATGGCTTAGGAGATATTCTGGATATGGAAGTAGACTATCAAGATAGAAAAATTTATGTATTAGTAGGAAGTGGAACAGATCCAGGAAATGGTGGAAAAAATCCAACATTTTATTCCAGCAATCTAAATGGAACCCAGACGAGTTTTCTTTTCAGCAGAGAGTTCGAGAATAAAAGAATTTCTTCTTTCGATTTCGACCCTGATGATGGATTAATTTACTGGCTTGAAACTGACGATATAAATATTGGAGAGTATACTTTTTTCAGAGCAAGACCGGATGCTTCATTTATCGAAAATATAATGACCATTACTGAAGATGCATTTATGGCAGTAAATCAAATAGAAGTAAATTTTGATAATGATGAAGTATATTATTATATGGAATCAGAGGGAGTGTCTTTCATTAGAGGGAAAACCTTTCCAGAAAACAATGGAGCCTTATTTATTAATGGAGCGCTTGATCAAGAATTTAGCGGCTTATTATTTGATAAGGATACAGAAGATTTATATACGTATTTTACGGGATCTACTAATATTAGAAAATACAATGTGTCAGATGGAAGTACGTTTGATGCCATCGTAAGTACTACACCTACAATTGATCGAATTTCTTTAGACAAAGCCCGAAATCAACTTTTTTGGTTAGATGTTAAGCCTTTGGGGAACACTATACAAAAAGCGAGTTTGAATGGAACAAATATTACAACTTATGTTGGTGAATCGGTTGGTAGATTTACATTACAACTGGGATGCTTTGAATAGAAAATTATTTATGAGACTATTTTTATTATGGTTCACCCTTTGCCTTTGCTTGTGTTCATCTCTTGGGATAAACGCTCAGGAACATTTGTACCTAAGAAATAATACTTTTTTAAACGTTACTGAGCTTCAGCAAGCAGGAACCGGCTTTAGCTATTACAATAAGGCTCATCCCGAAGAACCTCTTCAATGGGTAGAGAAATCTGATGTTTCTCTCATTGTATTTAATAGTGGAGAAGTAAAAGCATTTCATATGGGAGATTCCTGCATATTGCCATTTAATCATCCTACTCACGATCTTATTTTATTAAGTGACGGTGACCTGTTACCTGTTGACAATACGATTATTTCCAATGGACAAATTAGTGCAGATTTGATTGGAAAAACTGACATGACAGCTAAAAGCTATTCCTTGAACAGAGTCGTAGCTTTATTTGACAGAACGAAAAAAATACAGGCTTTCGCTAAATACGAAGAGATTGCCCGCCAGTTAATTATTTCTCAACTGGGCGATGAACGCTCTCAAACTGACATAGGAACTATTATTAACCAAGAAGATGAATTACTACATATTGATAAAGAGGCCTTTAAAAACAGGGCTTTGGAACAAACAAAAAAGCTTACTCAGTATATAGGGCTTATTTCTGACAGAAATACTCCTAGTAGTACCGCTGACAAAGCCATCTCAGAAGCTCTGACTTTATTTCTTAATAATAGCTGTATAGTAGAGGTTAGTAATATTAACAAACCTAATGCCGTACCACAAAGCAAAACAATCGTGAAGTATTTAAATGATGTTAAGCGATATTTTTATGATAAGGTCATTATTGAGTGGGTCGATATTTACTATGTTGGAGAAATTAGGAAAGGTACAGATGGAAATTATTATGGAACCGTCAGTTTTGCACAAAAATTTCAAGGATTCAAAGATGGTCTTCTGGTTTATAAGGATCTTACTTATAAAACTGTTGAGGTAGTATTTAAGACATATGATAAATATAAATTTGGGCTTCAGGAAGAGCAATGGGACGTTCTTTTATCAAACATTAGAGTAGAACAAACTAGTCAGTTTTAATTTCATAATCGTAAAGACATGCGTCGACTGTTACACATTACACTAATCATTTTATCGTTAACCATCCAATTTAACCTCCTTGGTCAGGAAATTAGCACAAGAGAGGAACTACAACTTATCCTAAGTGCGGAACAACTGATAGAAGACCTGGAGGACTTGATGAATGAAATATCCAACGCTGAGACGTCGCCAGAAGAAAGAGCTTTTCTTATGGAAAACAGTTTTTCGCCCGGAAGTAGAAATCAAATATTTTACGACAGAGAAATTGTGATAGAAAATGATCTTGATCCTTCGATTACTACTGTAGAGGCGAATGAGGTAGATATGTCTGTAAAACAATATCTCAATTATTTTGATTTATTGTATTCCAAAAGCTCTTCCCCTTCCGTTACATTTTCAGATGTAGATGTAATTACAGATATAGAAAAGGATCAATATTACTACCTTCAGATTTCTTTTACAAGATCCTTAAATAATGCCCATAAAGAGATCAATCAAGCTTACAAACCTACTGAAAGAATCGCTGAAATCCGGATTGATAAAGCGGGAAATCGATGGACCACGAGTATTGTGGGTATTACCTTTCCCAAGCCAGAGGCTGTTGCCCCAGTACAGACTCCCCCTCAGGATAATGTAGCAAACCGGTACATTCCTCCAGCAAACAACTTAACGGAAAACTCTTTTCAATTTTTTGCTCCTTATTTGGGAGAAAAATTTAAGAAAGGAGAATCTATTAATATACGTTGGGAAGGTCCACCAAATGTAGATATTCCTTTGGAGTTAGCCCTGGTCGACCTAAATGGTAATGAGACAATTATCGGTCAAAATATTAGGAGTAGCTCCTTTAATTGGAATATACCTAAGAAGTTATCCAAGGGATCTTATGTGATTAATATGTATCATGCCACTGATAATCAAAGAGTCGGAAGAAGCAGGTCATTTCAAATTGCAGGTGGAATTAGTCCTCTCGCTACGGTGGGATTATTTTTACTTCCTCCCCTGGCCTACGGAGTTTTTTCTATTGCTTCCGATTCGGATTTTTAAACTGACTATTGAAATTACATATGATTAAACTGTTAAGGACTCCATTAGGTAGGTTAAGGCTCATTGCATATGCTGAAGGCATATCCCTATTGCTAATTTTGGGAATTACTATGCCTTTGAAATATGGTTTCGGCTATCCCCATCCCAATGAAGTTATAGGACTTATACATGGAATACTATTTATCCTTTATGTAGGTGCCGTATTATATTTCACCTTCAGGGAAAATTGGAACATAAAAAAAACGCTACTGGCCCTGATCGCTTCTATCATTCCTTTCGGACCCTTCTGGGCTGATAAAAAGCTTTTTCAACCTAAAGAAGAGGAAAAATTGGCGTCTTAAAGGGGTTGACATCTCTTCATTCACCTGGTCACCTGGTTTTGTTTTCCAAAATGATAAATGGGATACCGCCATTGATCCATTGGTTTACGATGGCTTCATATCCAGGTGCTTCAAAAGCTAGGGAACCCAAAACAATATCTTCATCTCCATCCTGGTCCCAATCCGCTACATCCATGCTAATCCATCTTCCGTTTATACTTTCCTGAATGTGGTGTTCTTGAAATTGATCTCCTCCCTTATTTTCCAGCCAGACAAACCCACGATGAGGAGAAGTAGAAAAATCCGGAAAAAATGAAATAGCAGCGATATCCAAGTCCCCATCTACATCTAAATCAGCAGGAACAGCTTTATAAGCTCCCGGTAAAGGATAAAACATCACTTCTTCAAACCCGTAATCACCTGTATGTTCAAATATTCTTATTCCGTGATACGGTTTATTGATAGGAGGATAATCCGCATTGTCCCCAGCCGTATAAATAATATCTTCCCTACCATCCCTATTCCAATCAAATAGCAGAAAATCACTCGAACCGTAGGATGGTGGAAAGCTGAATAAAATCTTTTCTTCGAATTGACCTTTTCCAAGATTCACAAAAAGGCTTATTCCTTCATCTCCTTGACCAAACAACGCCATAATATCAGGACGGCCATCGTTATTGACATCTCTCACATATGATTTGATGGCGCCAGCTTTAGCCTTTAACACATGTTGGACATACTTATTCTCTTGTTGTTCCCACCATGAAAGTACTCCTGTCCATTTAGCATACTCACAAATTACTACATCTTCTTTGCCGTCCAGGTTTATATCCGCAAAGCTACTATGAACTGGCCGCCTAAGCTTAGAAATTACAGGCTTTGGTTGTTGCCCTGCTATTTTGGGTAATCGCAATAGCATACCAGAAGCAGCATCAGTAGGAGAGAATGATCCCATTAACGTAAGCCATAAATGTTCACTATCCTCATGCATATGAGTAAGCCCCTCTTTAATACGAGCGACTCTCGATAGTTTCAATTGATTATCAAAAATATATAAACTCTGTGTATGCGCATCCCCAACCCATAATTGTTGGTTATCCTTAAAACTGACATAGGTGGAACTTGGGGGAGATAATCGATAAGGAGAGAGATTTACTTCAAATCTCTTTGACTGAACATTTACGTTGTTGTTGAATGAAGTGGCAGTCAACTTTTGCGGGGCTTGATCAAGATAAAATTGCTGAATAGCCTTCCAACTTTCTCTATCTATTCTCGGAGTTTGAGGAAATATATCTGCCAATATCACTCTTTGAGTAGCCTCACCTTGTTCAATTAATTCCTCCCTTTGTCGATCATTTTGGTACACTCCCATCATATATCCCATACGAGGTAGAATATACGTTTCCCAGGTTGCTTTATCTAGTAATTGAGGTTCGGGATATTGATGACAGGAAGAACAATATTGTTTAGCTAGTTTCTGCCCATCCGCCAAGTTCCCAGTATAAATATTCTCCTCTAAATCAATTGATTCAAAACTATTCGCCTTTGAGAGATGTTCGGCATCCTGAGTATCATTTTGTTGTTTGCCTCCACAAGAGATAGCAAGTCCAACCATCAGCAAATAGGCACTCCTAAATGATTTAAGCATATCGCTAAGTTAGGATGATTTTAGCTTTTTCCATGATGTCCAACTGAATATATCTTTGCACTTTCTGATGTTAAGTAACAGCTTCATCTCAACGAATCTAAAAGTAAGGTTCATTTTCGTGCAACCCCATTCGCTAAATTCTTCTCTTAACTATAAGTCTACCTAACCGCATGCTTTTAACAAACGCCCAAAAATATGTATCAGCATTATTTTCAGTCAGCCCTCAGAAATCTCTTTAAGCACTCATTCTTTTCTATAATCAATATTTTAGGATTGGCCGTAGGAATTGCTTGTTGTTTACTCATTGTCCTATTCGTTCAATATGAATTAAGTTTCGATAAACACTTTCCAAAGTATGACCGAATTTACAGGATGCAAGCTGATTTTAAGCTTGGTAAAATGGAGGGAAAATTTCCCTATATGCCTGCTCCACTGGCCAGGACTATAGAAAAAGATTTTCCGGAAATAGAACAAGCTGGCAGATTAAGGACCAGAGGAACATATCTTGTCCGGAAGGTATCGGAGACAGAGAATATAAAAGTAAATGAGGTTATCTTCGCAGATCAGGAATTTATAGAAATTTTTGACTTTCCTTTTGAACAGGGAGATATCGAATCAGCTTTAAGCGAACCTAATACGCTTATTATATCCTCTTCTCTGGCTGAAATCCTATTCCCTGATGAAAATGCTGTAGGTAAATCGCTTACCTTGGATAATGATGACACATATAAAGTTACTGGAGTATTTAAAAACACTCCTGACAATAGCCATTTCGAATTTGATATGCTGCTTGCTATGGCAGGTTTAGAAGAAAGTAAGCAAAATCTCTGGGTAAGCCATAATTTCATCACTTACTTTGTGTTGAAGGAAGGAAATAGCATAGAAGCTTTTAAAGAAAAACTCTTTCCGTTAATCATACAAAAATATGTAGAGCCCCAGATAGTCCAGTTTATGCAAAAGGACTTGAAGGAGTTCGAGGCCAATGGGGATAGAATTAAATATGGGATTCAACCTCTTTCCGCTATCCACCTAACCTCTAATTTAGAAGGTGAATTAAAGCCGACCAGCGATATAAGATATATTTGGTTGTTCACAGGAATTGCCCTGTTCATATTAATTATAGCTTGCATTAATTTTATGAATCTCTCTACGGCAAAGTCAGCCAATAGAGCCAAAGAAGTAGGTGTCAGGAAAGTATTGGGCTCGTTTAAATCTCAGTTAATCCAACAGTTTTTAGTAGAATCTTTTTTACTCACCCTCATTTCTTTCGTACTAGCTATTTTGTTAGCCTGGGCTATCATGCCATTTTTTAATATGCTGGCAGATAGGCAGATCGCTATTCCTTTCACTAATCCTCTTTTTTATGCTACCTTATTTAGCACGTTATTTATCATTAGTGTATTAGCAGGGATATATCCAGCCTTTTTCTTATCCTCATTTAGACCTGCTACCGTCCTGAAAGGCAAAATCAGAGGCGGTGCAAGTGGAAAATGGTTGCGTAGTTCCCTGGTTATTTTCCAATTTACTACCTCAATTGTGCTTATTGCCGCTACTATTGCGATATACCAGCAAATGAGGTATGTACAGAATAAAAAATTGGGCTTCGAAAAAGATAGGGTCATCATTATAGAAGATACTTTTACCCTAAGAGAAAGTCTGGAGACCTTTAAAAAGTCGCTGTATGATATTCCTAATGTAGCCAGTGTTTCTGCCTCAGGTTACCTTCCAGTGGCAGGATTTAATAGAAGTAATACGATGTTTTGGCCGGAAGGAGATAGGTCACCGGAAAAACAGGTATTAATGCAAAACTGGAACGTGGATGATAATTACATTCCTACCTTAGGGCTGGAAGTAATCGCTGGGAGAGGATTTAGTGCATCTTTTCCTACGGATTCTCAAGCTATTGTATTAAATAGAACTGCTGCATATAGATTTGGCTTTGATAGTTTGGAAAATGCTTTAGGAGAAAGTATTTCTACATTTACGGATTTTCCTGATGGAGCTACCGAACCGACCATAGGATCACTTAAGGTGATCGGCGTAGTGGAAGATTTTCATTTTGAATCGCTAAGGAGCGCGATTACAGCTTTATGTCTTCAATTTGATCACAGTACCAGTGCCATTTCCGTGAAGGTAAAAACAGATGAAGTAGCTGGAGTACTTTCCCAAATTGAAACTAAATGGAAAGATTTTGTCCCAAATCAACCTTTTGAATATACCTTCCTTGATCAAAGATTTGCCAATATGTACAAATCAGAACAGCAACTAGGGCAAATTTTTGGAGCCTTTTCCATGCTAGCTATTTTAGTTGCTTGTTTAGGATTATTCGCTTTAGCCGCATTTATGGCAGAACGAAGAACTAAGGAGATAGGCATTAGAAAAGTATTAGGTGCCTCTGTATCCAATATAGTTGGCCTGTTATCCAGGGAATTCATGTTATTAGTTATTCTTTCCTTAGTGATTGCCTCCCCTCTTGCCTATATATTAATTAGTCAATGGTTAGAGAACTTTGAATACAGAATAAACATAGGAGCAAGTATATTTATTTTATCGGGAATTGCTGCAATTACTATCGCATTTTTGACCGTGAGTTATCAGTCTTTGAGGGCGGCCTGGATCGAACCATCGAAAACCCTAAAAGATGAGTAATTTGCGCTTTATGTAAAAGGGGCATGGTATGATGAAAGTAAAGAATTAGCCTCATTCAAGGGTCATATGCCGTCTTGTCTGAGGCATTTCTACAGATTGAATCTATGCATAAAATGCTAGGTCCAAATGACGGCACTTCTCAATCCTAATAATGATTGATCCGGAGCAATACCTAATATATATACAGGATGTTCTGAGTCTACACTAGCATTATCTTCTCCTTGGATGATAACAGAAGTATCTTCTAGTTGTTCCTGAAGGATATCAAGTACTTCTTTGGCTTCAGGAATCTCGAAGGAATTGTGTAAGTCAGTAAACATTCCATAAAATCGGGAAGAAGCTGCTTCAAATCGATAAATAACCTCTGATGGATTTGATTGGTCTAATTCTAGTGCCTTTGCGACAGCCTCAGGAGTTAATTCTTCTACCTTTTTCTCTATATGAATCGCTTCTACTGGCATATCTGCCTCAGAGCCAAAAAAGTCAAAAATGAGATGGATAGACAACGCTTCCAGCCGCTTAAAAATTTCATTGGTCTCAGGACTCATTTGCTCTTTAGCTGTTTCTTTAACGGCCCTTGCAAGCTCTACCATAATTCTGGCAGGTTGCTGAATATAATATACCTCCTCTCCTGTGATGAAGCTCTCTTCCGTATCCATCCTGGCAATCATCAATTGCTTTAAGAGATTATGGGTCCATTCAACATCCTTGATAGTAATTCTTTTAGAAGAACCAGACTCAACACTCAATAAAAATCGATATAACAATACGACTAGGCGATAAGTAGCTTCATCTAATTCCATCAACTTGGTTCTAACATCTGCTCTACTAATAATTCCATCTTCTCCAGCTGATATTGTTAATTCCTGGATAGCTTTTTCCAATATTTCCAGATAAGTAGACATGCGTTTTTTTGGCACATATATACCCATTTTTAACTTAGAAAAAAACTATCGATCTCCTTCTTAACGCATACTTAAGCCGGGATAAAAAAATATTCATGTCCAATATAATTCAATCAAACAATTAAAATATATTCCCCTTGCTAATATAATGTCAATTATATAACTTATTATTTCATCCTATACAATCTCCTTGCTATGCATAAACACTTTTTGAATGCTGCTATACGTACTATTTTAAGTCAACCTTTTTTTTCCTTCATCAACGTCTTTGGCCTGGCTATAGGGATCGCTTGTTTTCTGCTGATTATTCGGTTTATTCAATATGAGGTAAGCTATGACCGACATTTTCCCAAAGCAGATAGAATTTATAGAATGACGACGGATTTTAAGATGGGTCAACGTCAGGACAAGTTTGCCTTTTCCCCTCCCCCTTTAGCGAAAACCTTAGAGCAGGATTTTCCTGAGATTGAACGGGCAGGCCGTCTTCGACAAAGGGCAGCTCGTCTGATAAGGCCTGAGGGAGATACAGAAAATATAAAAGCAGAGCATGTAGTATTAGCTGATCAAGGGTTTATAGAAATATTTGACTTTGACATCATAGCTGGTAGATTGGAAGGAGCACTTTCACAGCCTAATTCGGTCATTATCTCCCAGTCCCTGGCTGACTTATTATTTCCTAATAGAAAGGCAGTTAATCAAACTGTATTGATCAATAATGCAGATAGGTATAAAATTACGGCTGTATTTAAAGATACTCCAGAGAATTCTCATTTTGATTTCGATGTATATTTATCCTTGGAATCTTTTGAAGCTAGTAAGGAAAATACCTGGATCAGTTATCAGTTTACTACCTACTTTTTGTTAAAAGAGGGAAGTGATATAGGCCAATTTGAGGAAAAAATTCCTCAACTCATGAATACCTATGTTGAACCTCAGTTTCGCTCTTTTTACGACAAAGGGTTTGCAGAATTAGCAGTCAATGGGGATAGAGTGATATATGATGTAACACCACTAAGCGCTATCCACACCCAAACAGGACTCTTATTCAATTTCAAACCTCCTTTCGATCAAAGATACCTTTGGCTATTCTCTGTCATTGCCATATTTATTATTTTGATTGCGTGTATTAACTTTACGAATTTATCTACTGCTAAATCTTCTATTAGAGCAAAAGAAGTAGGCATTAGGAAAGTGTTGGGTTCTTTTCGTTACCAATTAATTACTCAATTTTTATTAGAATCCTATATACTCACTATTGCTTCAAGTATATTAGGATTGTGTATTGCTCTCTTATCAATACCTTATTTTAGAGAAATATCAGGCAGGCCGATAGATATCCCTTTAGGAGATCCATTTTTTTACCTATTCGGATGTGGATTTATACTTCTGTTAGGTGTTATCTCAGGCATTTATTCTGCTTTCTTTCTATCGGGATTCGACATCGTCAATGCGTTGAAAGGTAGAACGTTGACAAATAATGAAGGATCATGGTTCAGAAGTTCCTTAGTGGTATTTCAATTCGCTATTTCCATTATCCTCATTGCAGCTACGATAGCGATATATCAACAAATGACTTTTATTCAGCAAAAAAAGATTGGATTTGAGAAGGAAGGGGTGATTGTCATTTTAGATACTCATACGCTTGGCTCTAATTTGGTAAACTTTAAAGATGCGTTATCGAAAATCCCGGAGGTTCAAAGTGCATCTATCAGTAGTCATATTCCCGTAGATGGATTTAGCCGAAAGAACGTTAGTCATTGGCCGGAAGGAAATAATACTCAGGCATCTCGTATCTACCTTCAAAATTGGTTAGTAGATCACGAGTACATTAATACGCTAGGGCTAGAAGCCATTGCAGGAAGAGCATTCAGCGAAGAATTTCCAACAGATTCTCAAGCGATTGTTCTAAATCGTGCCGCGGCAAATTCATTTGGTTTTAGTGATCCGGCAAGTGCGATAGGAGAACAAATTGCATGTCATGGCGATGAGGAGGATGAAAAAGGAGAGCCCTTACCCATTAGCTATCAAGTGATCGGAGTAGTAGAAGATTTCCATTTTCAAACTTTTCACAATGCGGTTGTTCCTCTTTGTTTAAAATTAGGGGAGCGAAACAGGGCCATGAGTGTAAAAATTCAAACTGAAAACGTATCTTCTGTTTTGTCGAAACTAGAACATACCTGGAAACAATATATTCATAATCAGTCGTTTGTATATACTTTCCTCGATCAGGAATTCGCTAAAATGTACGAATCGGAAGAGAAACTGGGAAAGGTATTCTGGATATTTTCTATGCTGGCGATTATTATTGCCTGTTTGGGATTATTTGCACTGGCAGCATTTATGGCAGAACGCAGGAAAAAGGAAATTGGTATAAGAAAGGTATTAGGAGCTAGTGTGCCAAATATCGTAGGACTACTTTCCAAAGATTTTATGATCCTGGTGTTGATTGCTACCCTTATCGCTTCACCTATAGCTTATTACTTTATCGATCGTTGGTTAGAAGGATTCGCCTATAAAACGAATATTTCCCCAGTCATTTTCATTATTGCTGGCTTTACGGCTGCCATCATTGCTTATTTAACGATTAGTTACCAATCATTTAAAGCAGCAAACATTCAGCCAGCTGATACTTTGAAAAATGAGTAGGGACAAATAAGCGAGTTGTGGTTGTTAATAATCTAATGATCCTGGGTCCGTAAACTTGTATAATACCTGGAGAACAAGTTGTAAAGGTGTAGATATTCGGTGTAAATGATAAAAGCCGCCCCCTCAAAGGAACGGCTTTCAATCACAACACGATCTAAAAAAAATCTTCTTAGCTCATTTGCCTATTGGTACAGCTATCGATCTTGCTTTATATTTAAAAAGCAGAAGCAATAACTGAAGTTAGCAATCTAATATCCTGGATTTTGAGGAAATGGTGTACTTGTTTTATCGATTTGATCCTGAGGGATCGGACGAAGTACATGGAAGTCCTGAATATTTGGTCCACCTTGCTCGTTGTGGAGTCTTACCCTTTCCACCAATTTTCCTGTACGAACCAGATCGAACCAACGATGTCTTTCTCCAGCTAGTTCACGAGCTCTTTCATCCAAGATGAAGTCAAGATCTACATCTGCAGCCGTAATAAGCATAGCATCTTCGGAACCATCTCTGGCAGCTCGTACCCTTACCATATTTAATGCATCAGCAGCAGTTTGAAGATCTCCTTGTAAAAAGGCAGCTTCCGCTACTATAAGGTAAGAATCCGCTAAGCGCATGAACATCCAGTCGCGAGAGCCTTGAGTATGCTGACGGTCAGGGCGTCTAGGATCTATAAACTTGTTAAGGGTAGCATATACCCTTTCATCATACTCACTAGGAGTGACAATAAGATAAGGCTTACTTAATCGAAATTCTTCTGTAACTTCAAATCCAGGGAGATATATAGCAGTATCACCCAAGGCTAACTCTACATCTCTACCTGCAATATTATAGGTTCCTGGATTATTTGTAAACCATACATGTTTAAATCCTACTTCATAACGTATATCTATATCACGATCCCAAAGCCCTAAAAGCCAATCAGTAGGCTTAAAACGCTTCCATGGACGTCCATTTGCAACATCTCTGGTCATACCGGGAAGCTTATCATACTCCATTAGGTAATATAAATGTGCACGATTACCCTCACCACCATTTAGGATAGGATCAGTGGTATTTTGCATGGCCCAGATAACTTCTGAGTTGAGTTGATTATCCTGATCAAAAATGTCTCCCCAGTTTTCTAATAAAGCAAAACCATAATTATTGATTACGCCTTCCATTAAGGATTGAGCTTGACCTACATCTCCAGGTTGGGCAAATTCCGTTTGACCTCGCGTTAGGAATACTTTAGACAAAAGAAACTCCGCGGCAGGTTTAGTAGCTCTACCATACTCACCTTGCTCTTCGGGAAGTACTGAGATCGCAAATTCTAAATCAGGAATAATCGCTTGTGAATAAATCTCAGCAGCTGGTGTACGAGTAGCTTCTGTTTGTACTCCTATCGTTTCTTCTAAAGTAAGATGGAGATCTCCATACATGCGAACCAATTCGAAATAGAAAAAAGCTCTCAAGAAACGAACCTCTGCAAGACGCTCATTTAACACATCTGCAGGTAAATCTATTCCAGCAGATCTATCAATCATGGCATTTGCTTGATTGATAGCTCGATATAACTCATTCCATTGGTCTCTAAAATAACTTTCATCAAATTGATTTAAACGGGAATCGTACACATTAATTCCTTTATGACTTCCGTCAGCTCCGTTCGTAAATGCATCAGTCCCAAAATTATGTAAAGTCATTCCCCTTTCATTAGCTGTAATAAACTTAAGAAAGCTATATACAGCCTTTACTCCGTCCTCAAAACCTTGTTCATCATTGTAATACTCGTTTGCAGAAACATCTGATATTACTTGTTCTTCTAAATATTCGTCACATGAGGTAGCAAATATCGCTACAGCTAACATGCAATATATATAAATGTGTTTTTTCATTTTTTTGAAGTATTTAAAAATTAGAAACTTACGTTTAGTCCCATCAAGTATAAACGTGGTACAGGAACCTGAGCATCTACTCTATCTCCGGTTTGTCCAGGATCGCGATCTTCATTGATTTCGGGATCATATGTATCATAATCAGAGAAAATAGCCACATTTTGAACTGTAAAATACAATCTCAGATTTTGTGCTTTAATAGCATTTGCCACTTTATTTGGGAAGGTATAAGATAAATTGATGTTTCTGATCTTAGTGTAAGATCCATCAAAATATCCCAAAGTAGAAGCATTAGTAGGGCTCTCCTGATTTTGATTAGGACGAGGGAATGCATTAGTAGGGTTATTAGGTGTCCAATAATCTACATCTAGATTATTATAACGACCAAATAAACCATTTCTACTCCCTGATGTATGCAAGGTACTAAAAATAGTATGCCCAATTCTTGCTATCACAAATACAGAAAGATCAAATCCTTTATAAGAGAATGTATTTGTTATACCTCCACTCCAGTCAGGTACATCTGAACCCAGGATTTGACGATCTTCTCCATCGTAACTTCCATTTCCATTTACGTCATTTAGCTTAATTTCTCCTGGAACACGTCCAAACTGTGCCGCTAACTCTTCTTCGTTTAACTGCCAAATTCCGATCTTTTCAAAATCATAGAAAACATTAATAGGTTCCCCGATAAACCAACGGTTTCCTACATCATCTTGATCTCCAGTAGCAAGTGCAACAATTTCTTCATCAAAAGTAAACCAGTTTAAATCTGTGGTCCAACGGAATCCACTAGGTGTATCAAAGTTTACGGTGTTTATCGCTATTTCTAATCCTGTAGTTTTCGTTTCCCCTATGTTTTCCAGAACAGATCCATAACCCGAGCTTCTAGGCAACTGGCGGGCCAATAACAGATCTTCCGTATTAGAATTAAAGTAATCTACAGAACCTGTCAATCTTCCATTAAAGAATCCAAAATCAATCCCAACGTCTACAGTACGGGTAGTTTCCCATGTCAATTCAGGATTCGCTAACTGATTCAGACGATAACCAAATGCAGGAGAGCCATCCCAATCATACACTGTTCTCTGTAAAAGTGGTTGCGTTTCATATGGATCAATAGAAGTATTTCCCACTTCCCCATAACTAGCTCTAAGTTTTAAGTCATTCATGAATCCTAAGCCTTGCATAAATGGCTCATCAATCACGCGCCATCCACCTGATATACCCGGGAAGAAAGCCCACTGATTACCAGGCGCAAGACGTGAAGATCCGTCCGCACGACCACTAAATTGTAATAAATAACGACCTTTGAAATCATAGTTAACACGTCCCATGAAAGATGCTAGTGTCCACTTTTCAAATTCACTTCCTACTCCTTGAATCTGTTCAGCTGTTCCCAAATTATAAAATATTTGAGTTTCGTAAGGAAGATTATTTACGTCAGTAAAAGAACTTTCAAACCTTCTTTCCTGTATGGACTGAAGAGCTGTAAATTTGAAGTTGTGATTCTCACCAATGCTTCTATCGTATGTTGCCAGGTTTTCCCAAACGTATCCTAAAATTTCACTGTTTTCTACACGGGCTCTTGGCGGAGCACCTCTTCTGGCATTAGTTTCACTTGCTGTAAATAATCCTCTTCTTCTTGTTCTTAAGTCAGGACCAAAAGAAGACTTTAACTTTAATCCATCCAATACATCCAACTCCACAAAGATACTAGGGAATACACGATTGATTTTACGCTCGTCTACATATGCACCAGGAACAATTTCTGATAATGGATTCGTACGTATACCATCATTTACAGGCAAGAATAATATATTACCTTCTTCATCAAATGGTACACCAAGCGGATTATTCGCCAATGCTTCTCCCATCGGGTTACTGGCAAAGTCCTGAATAGATCTTGTTACAAAAGTAGAGGTTCCTATTTTTAAGAAATTAGTGATCCTATGATCCAGATTTACCCGTACTGAATAACGTTCGAAGGATTGAGTAGGAATCACCCCCTGTTCCTGGAAATAGTTAAATGAAACTAAGAACTGAGTTTTAGCATTTCCCCCCGTGACAGATAACTGATGGTTCGTTTGATGCCCTTCATCAAGAAGCATATCCTGATAGTTAGTGGTTCTTCCTAAAGCAATGGATTCAAATTCAACTGGATCTTCAAACACTTCCTCATCAGGAGGAATAGCACCATTAAATCCATCACGGCGAGTTTCTCTTTTTAATTCTGCAAACTGCTGCCCATCCATCATGTCAATAGTTCTGATTGTCTCAGAAATACCATAATAGCCATTGTAGGTTACTGTGGTTCTTCCTTCCTTTCCTCTCTTAGTCGTAATAAGAATTACTCCATTTGCACCACGAGATCCATAAATAGCTGTTGCTGCTGCGTCCTTCAAGATCTCCATAGATTCGATATCCTGAGGATTTATATCGAACACAGTCGCACCATCAGTTAATGGAATACCATCTACAACAAACAAAGGATCATTATCAGCTGAGATTGATCTACGACCACGAATAAGAATATTTGGCGTTGATCCAGGTCTACCGCCCGCTTGCTGAATGTCCACACCTGCCACCTGTCCTTTTAAAGCATCAATAGAGTTGGAAGTAGGAATTCTTTCAATAGCACCAGCATCTACCGAAGAAATCGCTGCAGTAATATCTCTTTTGGGCTGAGACCCATAGCCTACTACGACTACTTCATCCAAAGTAGATATATCTTCACGCATCACAACATCCAGATTCGTCTGATCGCCAATGGCCATCTGAAGGGTAGTATAACCGAAGTAGGTAAATTGTAACGTATCCCGATCATCTGGCACAGAGATGGTGAATGCTCCTCCCTGATTCGTTAAGGCCCCCGTAGTAGTTCCTTTGACTAATACGGTTACCCCTTCCATAGGGAGATTAGTTTCAGCATCCCGAACTACTCCGGAAACATCTCTAATTAGCAGGTTGACATCTGCTACAGATGCTTCCAAAGAATTTTCAGTAGAATTGGTAATTTTACCAATCGTCAATTCATTTGAAGGTTGTTCTATTTCCTTTACTCTGACATTTCCCTCCTTTTTTCGGAAAATGCTAAAAGTAGAAGCATCTATTCTGGTAAAATCCAGTCCAGAGGGCGTTAACCATTCAGTGAGAATTTCTTCTACACTTCTGCTAAGGTCAAGATGTTGAGAGACAGTAATTCCCTCAACAGAATTGCTCTCAAAAATCAAATAAACTGACTTTTGAGTTCTCAATTTTTCAAGAGCCTGGCCAAGATCCATTTGCTGATACTTATCCGTAGATAGTATAGAGGTAGTGGAACTTGCAAGCCCTAACGCTAACTCCTGAGCAGCAATATTACCGGAAAACCCCAGCAATAAACCAGCACAAAGCATCAGCGTACGAACATGTTTAACGATAGTAATTTTCATAGCTCATACAGTCAATTATTGAAATAAATTTGTTGGATTAACAGGTTAATTTTCTCCGACGCTTTTAACATCGGAATCTTTTATTATGATTAAATTTAAACTTTTTTCGTATGCGATATTTATTTTCAGTGCAGACGCTATTCCTTTCAAAAGAATATCTAAGTTACTTACTGGCAAATGAATAGTGAGTTTTCTATCCCCGACCTCTTCCCCTTCAATGCGAGTTTCTATATTGTATAAATCACTGATTTCTTGAGCCAATTCACTAACAGGAATATTCACAAAATGGAATAGACTATCTTTCCAGCTAGCTACTTCTGTCTGCTCAATTTCCTTTTTGATCCACGTATTAGACATTTTTGAATAGGATACCCGATCTCCAGGCTTCATGTAGATGTTTTGATCCGAAAATAATTTAGATTGGAGCTTTACCTTTCCATCTTTTAACTCTACCTGAGTATCTCCATCTCTATCGCGTATATTTAGCTGAGTGCCCAGGACTTCCACGGTTACATCACTGGTATGAATAACACATTTATGATAGGGTCTGAAATTCCGCCCTCCTGAATAATTTCGAATATCAAAATATGCTTCTCCCTCCAGCCAGATTTCTCTCGGCTTAGACGAATTCCAGCTGGAATAATAAGATAAGGTAGAAGAAGTATTCAGTACTACCGAAGAACTGTCTGGCAACAATACTACCTTTTCTTCATCAGAATGGGTGGTGATAGTTATTTTATGTTCTGGTAGAATAAAGAAATAATAACTGGATGTTATCAATAAACAAAGGGCAATAAATGCAACTAAATAGAACTTTCGGTTTTTATGTTGGGAAGAAGAATAAAATGTAGGATTAGAATCTTCAAGGGGTAACCTATTGAGTAAATGATCAAGTTTTTCTACTACGTGATACTCAGGGACTGTTTTTCTCCTTAATCTCCATCCTTTGTAAAGTTGGGTATGATCATCCTCATCAATTTTTGAATGATCTGTAATATCCCAGAAAAGGTACTTCCTGGAATCTGGATCCTCATATTTACCTCCTTTATTCATACGAGTAGTAGTGCGATTCGTAGTTGACCTGTCTATTAGAGTAGAATGACATTCATATAATTACTACTCATTTATTTTTCAATATTTATTAATTCTTTTAAATCCTTACTCCTTTCAATTCGAAAGAGGAGAAATATTAGCAATCTGCTTTAGGGCATGACTTTTTTTCAACACCTGATAAGAGCGATGAAGAATGTTAATGACCGATTGATAATTGATATTCAATATCTCTGATATCTCTTTATATGATAATTCATCGTAATACCTAAGGTAGATGACTTCCCGCTGTCTCCTCGTCAGCTTATTTAGACTTTTCACCAACTGATTCTTTTGCATCTCTGAAGTTTCCTGAATAATCAGGAAGTCTTCAGGAGAAAAAACAATGTCTGGCTGATTTTCTGCTATTTGAACAGAATCAGAACGCATTTTGTCCCGCTGGATAATAGAGGCTATAACTCTTCTTCGCAAGCAGGCAATTAAGTATGCCTTAATAGAATGAGCATTCCCTAATTGTTTTCTTCTCGTCCAAAGAGCCGTAAACATATCCTGGATACAATCTTCAGCTAACTCAGTATTACCACAAATTTTGTAAGCGTAATTGTATAAGGTGGAATAGTATGAAAGATAAATTTGGGATAGTGCATTTTCATGACCTTCCTTGAAATACTTCCAAAGAAGTCCTTCATCAGCAATGCAGGGACATGTCGTAGGTCCAATCATATAAAGTCGAGTAGTAGTCTTATTATCAACTAATATAGTAAAATTCCTTTTGAGGCAATAACTTACATTGACAATTTTCGACCTTTCAATTCGCACATAGAACTCTGCACGTATTTATGGAAAAAATACTCAGAGGAATATTTAGCCTACACCTATACACATACAGACATTAATGATTCACAAGAATTCTGTACATTCCACTATTAATTGAGTCATTTCTGAAAATTTAAACATTATGAACCATTTTCAACCATCTCGTCGATGGGCATTATATCCACTTATGATAGCGGCACTTTTCTTTTTAGCATCTTGTGAGGGAGATGTAGGTCCGGTAGGTCCCGTGGGCCCTCCTGGTCCCCAAGGACCCTCAGGACCTCAGGGACCTGCTGGAGAAAGCGCTACATTTAGCATTAAGTTTTCCGTATTTTCTACTGATTGGTCGAGCGTAGGAGAAGTAGGCGATGATGGGCATTTTCTATTTCTCAACATTGAAGTGCCTGAAATTACCGCTGATATCGTAGAAAACGGAATAGTCCTGGTGTATTATAGAGCGAATGATGTCGATCCGTGGTTCTTTCTTCCATTTACTGAAGTTAATAATGTAGCAGGGGAAGAATTCATTGAAGTGTTAGATTACATTTATGGATTAGGATTTGTGGAATTGAGAAGTATTGCCAATGATCGTGGCTCCACTGCCTTCGAGGGGACCTTCAGAATTATCGTAGCTCAGGCTACACCGCTTGAAAAGAAAGGAATAGACTATTCTGATTATGATGCTGTCATGGAATTATTTGGAATTTCAGAATAAATAATTGCCTTCCCTTTTAATGGATAAAGTGTTAAAAAATGTTCTGCGAAATCCGAGATTTTGCAGAACATCTTTTATATAAACTTTATCTAAATTAATGCGTTCATCTCGTAAAATAGACCGTATGTTATTCAAAAAAAATAGATCATCTAATAGTATCACTAAAGAAAAAGTGCTTACAGCTCTTGGACATGTAGATGATCCGGACTTAAAAAAAGACCTGGTTACGCTGGGAATGATTCGAGATTTATCTATACAGGGGAAAAAAGTTTCGTTCACAGTCATGCTCACTACACCTGCTTGCCCGATGAAAGAAGCTATAAAAAATGCTTGCATCAATGCCATTAAACTTATGGTAGATCAGGAAGCAGACATTGATATTAAGATGGATGCAGAAGTAACAAGAGACTTAAATAACAGGGTTCTTACTTCCGTAAAAAATATAATAGCCATTTCTTCTGGTAAAGGGGGGGTAGGTAAATCTACGGTAGCAGCAAATCTTGCTGTAGCTATTGCGCAAACTGGAGCAAAAGTAGCTTTGGTAGATGCAGATATTTATGGCCCAAGTATTCCCATCCTATTCGGACTGGATAATCAGAAGCCCAAACTCAAAAAAGTGGAGGGGAGAGATCTTTTAATTCCATTTGAAAAACATGGAGTAAAATTAATGTCTATAGGCTGGTTAGTTCCCTCTGATCAAGCTGTAGTATGGAGAGGCCCCATGGCCTCTAAAGCGCTAAAACAAATCATCTTTGATACCCACTGGGAAGAAATTGATTATATGTTAGTCGACCTTCCTCCAGGGACAGGTGATATACATCTAACACTCGTTCAAGCTATTCCAGTAACGGGAGCGCTAGTGGTTACTACCCCACAAAGATTAGCCCTGGCAGATAGCAGAAAGGGAGCAGAGATGTTCAGAAATTCACAAATCAACGTTCCTATTCTGGGAATCATCGAAAATATGGCTTACTTCAGTCCTGAAGATGCCCCAGAAAAGCAATATTATCTATTTGGCAAAGGAGGTGGCCAACTGCTGGCTGATTCCCTCGAAGCGCCTCTTATAGGTCAAATACCATTAGGAGAACAGTTGACAGATCAAAGTGATATGGGAGAACTTGTAGCTCTTAGACAGCATTTAATAGGCCATACCTTTTCTGAACTAGCAAAAATAACGGCTCAACAAATTGCAATCAGAAATGCTCAGGCACCTCCGACTGCTCCTGTCCAGATGATCCAAGGAGGATGAACGACACATAATTTCTATCAACTAAATCTAAACAGTTTGTAAGTATTTTATATCTTTGATATATGATACCTTCTATGGCTAAAAATGAATTAATCCAGCGCATAGATATAGCCCTAAATTCTATAAGGGACTATTTACGCTCAGACGGTGGTGATATTCGCATCCACGATGTGAGAGAAGACATGGTGCTGGAAGTAGAATTATTAGGAAATTGCGAATCGTGTAGCATGAGTAATACTACGATGAAACTAGGAATAGAGCAGGTGGTTAAAAAAACAGTCCCAGAGATTGTAAAAGTAGTTGCTATTAATAACTAGGCTAATTTATTCCTGGTTGTACGAATCTATAATGTAGATATATTCTACCTAGGGAGTGAACTCGAGAGCCAGTGCCTTGATTATCGCAGTAAAGTAATATTTCCAACCTCCTTTACCAGTAATCCCTCTACATCCACAGCCGAAATTGAAAAAGTATATACACCAGCAGGTAAAACCTGTCCTGTTTCATCCTTCCCATCCCACTTAAAATCTGGATTATTGGAAGAAAATACCCTTTTACCCCACCTATCATATATGCTGATTAAAAACTGACTCAGTAATTTATGCTTGACAAAAAACTCCTCATTATTTCCATCTCCATTTGGAGAAAAAGCAGTAGGAATAAATAATCGTAATGGTTTAATGACTTCTAAAGACTTTGATAACTCGAAATCGCAACCATATAAATCCTCTCCTTCAGCTTTAATAGTATAAGTCCCTTGAAATTGGTATTGATAAGCTGGCTCCTTATATGTTGACCTTCCCCCTTCTCCAAAAGTCCAACTTACTTCCTTAATTCCATCTACTCCTCGAATGAACGGATTAACTATAGCAATGGGTAAAGAAACAATAGTATCCTTAACAAAGATGCTTGGAGAATGTGATGGAGCTACACCTGCGATGATTTCTTCTCTTTTACTTTTACAACCCTCCGGTGAAATTAGTTCCACATAAAATTGCTGTTGTTCAAATAAGGGTGCGGTTTCTAAACTTACTCCCTCCCAGAATGATATTGAGTCAGATGCAGTTTCATACCAATTTATCGTTACAGGCTGGATGTATCCCAAAGGCTCAGCAAATAATAATGCTGTTTCTCCTTCGCACACCGTATCACCAGTTATATATGGCCCTTCAGGATGATGAATAATTGCTATATCTTCTTTCATTACATGTGTACATCCATCATCCGTGCTTAATAATAATGAGACAGAATATTTCCCTCCTTCATCAAAAGTATAAGAAATAGGATTTTGAGATAGAGGTAGTTTTTCTGTTCCAACTTGCCATTCCCACACCCAGTTGCTGCCTGTAAATGATGAGCTATCTGAAAGAGTAAAGCTTAACATGCTTTCCTCACCAGCACAAACTGATTCAAGCTGAAGATTAACATCTGGTTTAGGGTGAATAGTAATTTCTTTAGTAACACTATCTAAGCAGCCATTCTCCGCTTTAACTGACAGCTGAACGCTTAATAAATCTGCCTCAGAATATATATGCCGCGGATGCCATTCTTCAGAACTTGTTCCATCTCCAAAGTCCCAATTTACTTTGGAAATTAATCCTGAAAAATGATCAGGAGTTAAATTTACAAACTCCATAGTATCGAACTGGCAGGAAGGGCCGAATGAAAAGTCAGGTTGAGGTTTAGCATAAACCTCAACATTTTTTATCGTAGTGTCTATACAATATTCGTTTTCGGAGATAAGTTGAGCTGTATGAATTCCTGCCTGAGAAAACTCATATGAAACATTTGGAGAGGAAGAAAAGTAACTCCCATTAATATACCATGAATGAACCACCTTACTACTATCTAAAGAAATGATAGAAAAATTTGTGGGACTCCCTTCACACACGATATCTGCTTGAAACTCAAATTTAGGTTTGGAAAAGAAGGTAAGATTATCAGAATATACATTTTTACATCCAGCATCAGAGGTTGCTTCTAATTCTACCTCAATGGTTGCAGGTAGTTCATTTTGCAATGAAATTGACTTTCCCCCTAACGTATCTTTTCCACCAATGATCCATTTCCATCCTGTAATAGAAGGATTTCCCAGTCCGGTCAATAAAGCTGTTTCTCCTTCACAATAAATGGGAATGTCAAAATAAGGATCGGGGAGAGATTGGATTTCGATGGTTTTGGATAAAGTTTGCATACATCCATTAAGAGAATATGAAGTGAGTGCTACCTCATACCTTCCAGCCTCAGCGTAAGTATGCATTGACTCGATTTTATTAGAAGATTGTTGATCCCCATACTCCCAATTCCATTTATATTCATCATTAAATGAAGATTTATTCCGAAAATGTATAGGCTGATTAGGACATAAACCAGTAGTATCCCAACCAAAATCAGGTAGTAAGGAGGGAAAAACGATCACCTTCATCGTATCCAATTGACTACAGACGCCATATTCAGGAGTGGATTCCAACAAATATAAAAGCGTATCCTCCTTATCATAAGAAATAGGGATAGACAATATTGGACTGGAAATATGGGGATTGCTGATTCCTTCAGTAGTTAACCATGTATAAGAAAATCCCTTCATAGAAGGAATAGATAATTGGACCGAGTCTCCCGGACACAAAGAAATATCAGGCAATCGAGGTGTTTGGAATGAATCATAGATAGGCAATGTTGCAGAATTGGAAGTGGTGTTGGAGGAACACAGGTTGGTAGCTTGATAGGCAATTACAATCTCCTCTACTTCTTCTACCTCTTCGTCAGCTAGCAATTGAACAGGGATCTTTACTTCCGTTTCACCTGCAGGAAATACAATACGATCAGGAAGAGGAACGTAATCTTCTCCCGGAGTAGCTGTACCTTGCACATCGATCGTAAAAGTAGCCAAAGTATCAAGGGGCTCTTCCAGGGAAAATATGATTTCGCCATCACTGCAATTCTCAACTATAGCATCTGGCAGTTGGTCTGAATTACCATTTACCTGCACATCTAGTGTAGGTGTAGTACATCTGATTCCTCCTGACTCCAAAAAAACAGCCGAATCAAATCCCATGTCAGCAACATCTGTGATGGCAATAATCATGTGATACGTTTCGCAGGGAATCACATCAACTCTTGCCTCTAAAGGAACTGTATAACCATCATAGGCAATATAATTTCCTATATTATTCAAAAAGAACAATTCTGGATTAAAGTCGGGATTTATATTATTGATCGTTACAGGAATTGGTAATCCAGGCACCAGAGCAATGTTTTTATTATTTTCTAACCCTATATCTCCTGTTATCCCAGGCCCAGATATAAAAAAAGCGAATACATCATTAAAATTTGTTCCTACGTATTCCAGATATTCTTCTGAAGCAAACACATATCGCACTGAGATATTATTACAAACAGGAACAATGTCGAATTCAAATACACATGCGTCATAGGTTTTATGAGGGGGGACCAATCTGGTAAGTAGGTCAAACCCTTGGCGCTCATTACGGTGGGATAAAAACTGATTAGAAGCTCCGGCTGCATTTATCGCCTGGCCCGTACTCAACATCACTCCTTCCTTAAGCTCAAAATGGGGATCATCTGCTGTAAAAGCCGCAATAGATCCTATATCACATTGAGTCTTTAGATTCGATATTGACACTCCATTTCCGAATAGCCTTTGTAGCATTAATTCAGGAGATTCAGTTGTATCAATAAAAAGCTGACCACTTACAGGGAGATGCCACATGATCAACACCACTGTAAACAGAGCTTTATATGTCAAAACTGGAATCAATGTGCTTATATTTTTATAAGGCACCATGTTTGAATTCGTTTGAAGGGTTAATTCAATGATACTCTTTCACAATTTAAAAGTGTACGAAATCTAAAGGATCTTCAACTTTACGGTAAAATATGATTATTTATTTACACATTAAAAATTCTTGAAAATAAATTTTATATAGAATTTTAAATAAATAGAAAGAGGTAATTATCAGTAAGATCTCTAAAATAAAGAAAGCATTTCTGTATGAAGTTTTAGTCCCTCATAAGTCTTTTTAATAAGGAATAAATGGTCTGCTGCAAAGCAACATATAGTAATTATATGAACTCAAAAATTAATTGAATCCTTCATCATTTATTACAAAGGTGCTAATTTTCGGAAAATGCCGTAACCTTTGAAGAAAATTCACAGTTAATTTACACATTAGGGATATTCAATTAGGATTTTCATGCTTGTACTAAACGTGTTACTTGGCATCCTCTGCGCTTTCATTCTACTAATAATAATGACTCATATCTTCGCATTTGTCCACTTATATATGAGTAGAGAAAGTTTGAGTAATTTTGACTTAAAGGTACTTCAAACTGAACCTGATGGGGTGGTGGAGTGGATTAAAACTGCTGATGGAACTATGCTTAGGGCCATGCATAAAGGGTCCGGAACTCCCGTAATCCTCATGCACGACAAAGGAGTATCTATGATTACCATGAATCTCATGTGGAGATTTCTATCAACTGCAGGATACAGAGTAATTACTTTTGATCAGAGAGGTCATGGTGAATCAACCATCGGATCCATGGGGATAGGTTCCGGACAAATGACAAATGATTTGAAAGATGTATTAACTTATTTCGATGTAAAGGATGCTATTTTAGTCGGCCATTCTTATGGTGCTTTTTTGAGTATTCGCCTGTTATTAGACTATCCAATAACCGCTGCAAAACACATTAAAGGGGTCATTTCGCTAGCAGGCTTTACAGGCAATTTAACTGCCGGCTTTACAAATAATAAGGTGTTCAAAAAGCTTATACAGGCTGGAATGATTAACAGACTTTTACATACCAGGTTATATAGTTGGTTTTTTGCAGCAGCCTATTTTGGTGGCATTCCTCATAAAGATTACATACGAGCGTTTCTGGATATTTTTAGTGCCAGGCCATTGGAACGGCTAATACCTATTATGAATAGCCAGGAAGTAAAAGAATATTATGATAGATTAAAGGATATTCATACACCTTTTGCCCTTCTTTACGGTACAGAGGATCGAATCGATTCTTACAATGAAACTATTCATGTTGCGAATCACATCTCTAACATGCAGTTCAAATGGGCTGAAAAAGGCACAGGGCATATGTTAGTCTGGGAATGTCCGGCAAAGGTGGTAGAAATGGTAAGAACATTGGAATTTCAGATCAAAGCAGTTACTACCTAAAAATAAAAATCGGAAGCTTTATACACTTCCGACTCAAATTTAGGGTATTATCAATATACTAAACGTGAACTAAACAGTTGCAGATGCTTTTGCTCCTTCAGAAATAGTTCTAATTATTCTCTCTACTATTTTGTAAGGATCCGCGTTTGAAGCTGGTCTCCTATCTTCCACATAACCTTTCCATCCCTCTAGTTTGGTACTGATAGGAATCCTAATGGAAGCACCTCTATCACTTATTCCATAACTGAATGTATCTATGTGCTGAGTTTCGTGTAATCCTGTCAATCTCTCATGATTATCAGAACCGTAAACTGCAATATGCTCTTTATGAACAGGCCTGAATGATTCAAGTAATTCGGTAAAATACTTTTCGCCACCTACATCTCTCATTTGAGCATTGCTAAAGTTTGTATGTAGTCCTGAACCATTCCAATCTCCTTTCACTGGTTTTGGAGCAAATTCAACGGTTACCCCAAATTTCTCTGCTGTTCTGAACAACAAATATCTACTGATCCATAATGCGTCTGCAGCGTTTTTAGCCCCTTTTCCAAAACATTGGTACTCCCATTGCCCTAACATTACTTCTGCATTAACACCAGTAATAGAAATGTTAGCATCTAAACAAATATCTAAATGCTCTTCAACAATATCTCTTCCTGTAACGTTACCTGTACCAACAGAACAATAATACATCCCCTGAGGAGCAGGGTATCCATTTGACGGAAATCCAAGAGGCCTACCATTCAAAATCAATGTATATTCCTGTTCAAATCCGAACCAGTAATCGTCATTATCCTCAATCAAATGCCTACTATTAGACTTGTGTGGAGTACCATCCGCATTCAACACCTCGCACATAACTAAATAAGCATCTTTTCTCCCTGTATCTTTGTAAATATTTACTGGCTTCAAGAGACAATCAGAAGAATGACCTTCAGCTTGTTCAGTGGAACTGCCATCAAATGACCACTCTGGAACATCATTAAGATCACCACCGAAATCATTCAAAACCTTCGTTTTACTTCTTAAATTTGCCTCAGGAGAATATCCATCCAGCCAAATATACTCTAACTTAGTTGCCATAAACATATAATTTTAACACCTGAACAATTAGATAATGTATAAATACAATATCCCTCTCACTCTATTCAAATGAAAGTTTAGCTAATTAATAATTACTTTGTGTAAAGTTGATAAATAAAATCTAGTTTACTATTACTATAATGAACAAATCCTTATTACCTGTAGCGTTATTTTTTAATTACATCAATATTAAGGATTTTTTTCTAACAATTCCTAACATACCAATTATTTTTTTTTCATATATGGCATGAACAAATAAAACATTCTTAATATAACATCAAGTTACAACGAGCAATAAACAAAATCCACTTTATTAAATTACAATCCTTGAAATTTTAGGAGGCTATAAAAACTTCCCTACCCTACTAATAATTCAAGCTCACTCACTCCTTTACATTATTGGTAATCAAAGAATTAAATAAAATTAATTCGATTCAACATTTTTATGAATGATCACTAAATCATAAAAAAGTGTAGGTTTATCCTGATAAAGAAAAAATAAGTGTTTAAACACTATCCCAGCCAAGCCATTAGACGATTGTTAATGATTCTGGACTAATAATAACATTTGTTTTATTTTTTATTTGATTTTTTAAAAAAATTAAAATACGTTTGTTTGCCAACGTAAGCATAACATATGCTTACTCCTCAATTACCTGTACGCTGCGTTTGAATTTTATTGTCATTTCATTTATTGAATTAATCAAAACCATCAAGACATGGAAGAACAACTTACTAGTCTGGCCTCCCAGCAGACTGAAACATTACTCACGGTAAATAATGTTTGGATGATGCTAGCTACCGCCTTAGTGTTTATCATGCACTTAGGTTTTGCTGGCGTTGAAGCTGGTTTTACTCAGGCCAAAAACACCGTAAATATTCTTTTTAAGAACACATTGACACCAGCCATAGGGTTGATCACTTATGCTTTATTTGGATTTGCATTAATGTATCCGGGAGAATTCAATGGATATTTAGGGTTTGCTGGTATAGGGCTACAAATACCTGAAAATGGTCTTAGTTCAGATTATGCGGACGGAGGCTATACTTACTGGACAGATTTTCTATTTCAAGGAATGTTTGCTGCTACTGCAGCAACCATCGTATCGGGAGCAGTCGCTGAAAGAATAAAAATCAGTAGCTACTTAATTTTCACTTTCTTTTTTGTCGGTTTAAGTTATCCTATTATCGGTTCCTGGCAATGGGGCGGAGGATTTTTGAGTACCTTAAATGGAGATGAAGGTGGGTTTTACGATTTCGCCGGTTCTACCTTGGTTCATTCAGTAGGTGGATGGGGTGCTTTAGCAGGAATTATGCTTTTGGGGCCTAGAATAGGGAAATACGAAAATGGAAAAGTAAATGATTTTCCAGGGTCAAGTGTACCATTAGCAGTTATTGGGGTATTTCTACTTTGGTTGGGATGGTTTGGATTTAACGGTGGATCTGTACTTTCTGCTGAACCTGGAGCTACTTCTTTAGTATTAGTAACTACTTGTTTAGCAGCTGCATCTGGAGCTATAGGTGGCTTAATCATGGCTTACTTTGTATTTAAGCGACTCGATTTAGGAATGGTGTTAAACGGAATTCTTGCTGGTTTGGTAGGAATTACTGCCGGTGCTGATCAGATGAACTTCGTTGAAGCTATTGTTATTGGGTTAATATGTGGATGTCTGGTGGTACTATCAGCTGTAGCCTTGGATAAGATGAAACTAGATGACTGCGTCGGAGCAGTGTCTGTACACTTAACTTGTGGTATCTTTGGGACTTTAGCAGTAGGTCTCATGGGTGATATGGCTAGTTGGCAGCAGTTTCTCTATCAATTAACTGGTGTTGTGGCATGTGGTGCAGCAGCCTTTGGATCAGCTTTCCTAATATTCTTTGTCCTTAAATCGGCATTTGGTATTAGAGTATCCGAGGAACATGAATTATCCGGTTTGGATAGCCATGAACATGGAATCAGAGGGTATACCATCGTATTTGACGAATAACCTTCACTCTCTAGATCATTAATTTCAACTAATACGTATTTACAATTATTTATCAAATAAAAGGGACCCTGATGGCACAGGGTCCCACATAATAGCTACCTAATTTCTTAGATAGCTTCAATAATAATCATCACTTTAAACTATCATTTAATCATGAAAAAAGCATGTACTTTTTTTATCATGGTTGTTTTCCTCTTACCACTAATGACTTTTTCTCAAGAGGATGAAAACAAATTAAAGATTTCAGGGTCAGTAGATACTTATTACAAGTACGACTTCTCAGGAAATGCAAACATAGGAACCAGCTTTGCTGACGAGCAAAACTCTCTTTCTATAGGTATGTTAGATTTAGTCCTGGAGAAAACGGTAGGTAAAGCTTCATTTCTTGGAGAAGTAGCTTTCGGCCCAAGAAATGCTGCTTCAGCTGGACCCGGAGTCTTTGGGGATGCGGAAAATGCCTCAGTTTTTGAACCACATATTCAGAATTTATACGTCTCCTATGCGATAAGTGAGAAAGTCTCTGTTACTGCTGGTTATATGGGGACATTTGTAGGGTACGAAATAATCTCTCCTACAGGTAATTTTAATTATTCTACGTCATATCTATTTACAAATGGTCCCTTTCAAAATGCGGGGGTAAAATTTGATATAGCAGCAAGCGATCAGGTGGGTTTTATGATCGGTCTCTTTAACCAATGGAATGTTTATCAAGCTGATCCTGAGTTTGGTCTAAATAATTTAGGGGCACAACTGTCCCTATCTCCTGTAGAAGGCTGGGATGCTTACATCAATTTCACTACAGAATTTGGACCTGAAGACGGCCCGAATAACACTGAAATTGACTTGACGACGACTTACCAGATTACTGATAAATTTATGCTTGGTCTTAACGCCGCCTATTATACAGATGGTATAGACGAAGATAGTGAAAGAAGTTCTTTTTCAGGTGCAGCTTTATATGCTAACTATTCCATTTCTGATCCTGTAGCGATTGGATTGAGATATGAATATTTTGATGAAAGTGAAGCTTCTGGAATTCTACTAGAAGGAATGGACACCAACGTAAATGCATTTACACTTTCAGCAAATATATTTGCAGGGCCACTCACATTCATTCCCGAATTTAGAGTAGATGCGGCAAGTGAAGATATCTTTACTGATGGAGATGGGAATCCCAATAGCTCTGCAACTCAAGTAGTATTAGCTGCAGTCTTCGCCTTTTAGTAATTAGCTAAAGCAAAAATTACGACCTTACTTTTCTTACAGGCTACTTTTTATAAGTAGTCTGTATTCTTTTCTACCACAATTTACTAGTGACTCTTCCATTTCTGAAACGAGAACTCAATGGCCTTACTCGTTGAATGACAACATCCTCTACAGAAAAGTTTACTAAAAAACTAACATCCCTGCTGTTCAAGCTGATCATCCTTGATCGCTTATCACTCTTTTGGATGGAAGGTTGGTATTCTTCTGAATTTACAGCCTTTTTTTTATTTTCCCATTTGTCAATTTTATTTACTTGACGAAATTTGGACAGCTTGTTGTTGTACCTTAAATGCCTGAATTTACTATTAATTACTACATCATTTTGAGAAAAAAGCATGGTAGTGTTCAACAAGAAAAAGACTAAAAAACCACGAATTAGCATATTGTTAATATACATCGCACGACCTTAAAAAATATTTAATAATACCCTTAATTCTTATAAAAAAAATATTCAGTGCTAAGACTATACAATAATATAGTATAATACTTGCACATCTACTTTATTTATTGTTCTGACTTTATTACACATCAATATCCTTTCCAATAATCCCGGTAAGTAAGAGAACATAAAAAAATCGCCAGAAAATGTTTCTGGCGATCATATCTAACTATTAATCTAATAGTCCCGTTTAGCTACACCGTCATTTCCCAACCAGGCTCGTATTCTCTTGACCAGAACGACATCGCTTCCTGATCATCTTTAATCTTGCCCGTTTGTGGATCAATGTTCAATGTCCTATGTGTATACTGAGCTATATTCCCCAAATGACAAAGCAACACACTTACATGCCCTTCCTCAATAGGAGAATGCTGTGCCTTACTTTCTCTAATGGCACCTATAAAATTTTCCATATGGTATACATCCAGAGCACCAGCCCCTACAACATCAGTAGTGGCACTTCTCTCCTGCTCTTTCTCCTCCTCTATCACATTTCCTTTCAGATCATATAAAAGATATCCATTCCTATCCAATAAAATGGCTCCTTTCGTTCCTTTGATAAGAGAACCTCTACCTCGATTGTGAAATTTTACTCCATTACAACTCAATCCTTCCCATACGATAGTCTTATTATTGTCATAATCAAACGTCGCCAACTGTGTATCAAAAAACTCCCAATCGTCTTTATAATGATATCTACCTCCGGATGAACTTACTCTTACAGGATATTCCACCCCTAGTGCCCATCGGCAAATATCAATTTCATGCGTACCATTATTGCAGATTTCACCTGTCCCATAGTCTTTGAACCAATGCCAATTATAATGAATCAAATTATCCTGATAAGGTTTTCTAACAGCGGGCCCTTGCCAAAGCTCATAGTCTAACCATTCGGGGATAGCTGCTTCCTTCCCGCTTCCGATAGACTTTCTATCATTCGCATACCAGGCTTTCCCATAATACGGCTCTCCTATCACTCCCTCTCTTATCCTTTGTACCGCTTTTTGAGAGGTCGGGGCTGAACGTTGCTGATTACCCATCTGAACTACCTTGTTATATTTCTTTTGAGCTTCTACCAACATCTCTCCTTCCCTGGGATTATGACCACATGGTTTCTCTACATAGACATGCTTCCCTGCTTTCAATGCCATCAAGGCCATAGGCGCATGCCAATGATCAGGAGCAGCAATTGCCACCGCATCAACCTCAGCATCATCTAAAATATTCCTGAAATCTTTCACTCCTTTGGGGCTTTCGGAGGTAGCTTCATTGACCATAGCCACAACCGCTTCTACTTCTCTACTATCCACATCGCATATATGGCTCACCTTCACATTAGCCACATTCATGGCAGATTTAGTCAAAGCCTTTCCTCTTCCTGCAACACCTATCACAGCTATGCGAATAGTATCATTGGCACCTAAAATAGACCCATAACTTTTAGCTGAAAATGCCAACCCGGCACCAGCAGCTGCAGTAGTTTTCAAGAAGGATCTTCTGGAGTAGTAGTTTGGATTCATGTTATTCAAGATTTAATCACAATTATTATTTCTCTACATATGTTAATAAATTTTATTGGCTATTAACACCTTTATAGCCAATTTCTTCTTCTAAAGAAATTAATCATTCCCATAGCGATAATAAACATAATGCCCATAAAAAAAACTAAATTGCAAAAATTCTATTTAACACTGTTATAAATAATATCTTTATTAAAAAATATTACCTATTTATTTGTGGCAGATTGTACATGTCAGCGATAGCGGAATAATAAGATCTGGGCACCTGAACCAACACAGGACCTAAATCCGGTTGTATCCACCGTAAAATTCGATACATTTCTTCCTTTTCCATAGCTGTACAACCTGCTGTTCCTGAATGGGCATTTCTCCAAACATGCAGAAAAATACACGAACCCTTGCCAGCTAGGGGCTTTTCATAATTATGTGCGATCTCAATTCCCCACTCATATAAATCATCTTCCCTTAACATATGATCTGTACTCGTCCAATCCTTCCCTGATAGCTTATTAGTAACAATCTTATTATAGTAGGTAGAGTTGATATCTTCGATACATTGGGTATATTCATCAATCCGAATATAGTTGGAAGGAATTTCTGTTGCATTTTCTATAGGTGAATAACCAAAAGCATTTCCAAACCTAAATACTCCCGCAGGAGATGTTAAATCTCCCTCTTTTTTCATCGGATCCTCTTCCTCTATAATGTCTGGAGGCAATGGCAACCCACTTCCCCAACCCAGTCCATTTTTTCCCACCACAATAGATATAGGTGCATAGGCTTGTTTCCATTCAGATTGATCGTAAAAAAATCTGTATAATTTTCCTTCTAACTGATCCCATCCTTCAGTCAATACTACAATAAGTTGCTTGTGAAATACTTCTGAAGTTTGTACCTGATCAGTCTGTATATTTGCCTTCTCTGAGCCAGATACTTCTGCAGCCTCATGCTGGATGTGGTGATGATCTGAATAACCAGTTTGACAGTGCAATTGGCATAAAGCAATCCATACTAGTAACATGACTGTCAAAAAGGTAGAATTCCTTGTCTGTTTCATAAAAATCATTGAAGAGATAAAGGTAAAAGCGAAAAAATAATAGCAACTGACAATTTATCTGCCATTTTTTCATGTATTGTTGACATAGCCAATCCTATATGAAGCATCACATTTTCGTAAATGCCAAAATTATGGATTAATTAATTTATTATTCTAACATCTCATCCTTTGACATTCATATCTTCCTCAAACAAACCTCCATTTAAGCCTTCAAATCAATTACTTCGGGCTAATAACTGAAGAAATCATAGCAACTTCTAGCTATTTTAGGCAAAATGGACCTACTTTTTCCTTAAAATTGACCTTTTTTGGCTGCATTTCGCAATGGCACTATTGCTGCAACGTGTAGAAATAAATAAAGAAATTATTTAACATTTAATTGAACATATCTTATGGAAAAGCTAATCAAAGATTTTTTCTACACCAGCATTGGAGCTACTTCTCTTATGTTAGATAAGGTACAAACTGCTTTAGAAGAAGTGTTAGATGGTCAGCAAACTGCTACTGAGGAAGGTAAAAAAATTGTAGACAATTTTCTTTCTCAAACTCAGCAGAAAAAGGAAGAATTTGAAGCGGAAGTAAAGAAGCGTACATCTGATTTCCAAAGTTCTTTATCAGATATGATCGATACCTTCAGATTCGATTCTAAAGCTGAGGTTAGAGCATTGATCAATAAATTAGAAGATATCGAGCAGAAATTGGATAAGCAGGGAGAAGATTGGGCTTCTAAAGTTGAGCAAAAGGCTGAAGAAGTAAAAACAGCTACTAAGAAAACCACCACCAGAGCAAAGAATACCATTCGTAAAGCTACTGATGAGGAAAAATAATTTGTCATTCTGAAAGTTAACAGCTTATTTTTTGTTCGAAGTATGTCCGCCCTATATTAATAGTTAGGGCGGTTTTTGTTTATTTACTAGATGATTTCCAATGTTTTTCCACCCAAATTTTTAAATCAGCCTTCATATCCTCTTTTCTGCATTGCCATGGAAGTGCCTGTACTCTCATACTAATCCAACCAGCTCTTTCCAGGACTGCCTGATGTGCTAATGCCTGAGAGAGATCTCTTCCTTTCTGCCCCGTATCACCATCACAATAAATAGCCAGTTTACGTCCAGGCCCAATGAGTGCCAGATCAATCACATAGGGGCCCAAGCTATAGAAAGGATGTAATGCTTCTTCTAAGCCAAGAGATTCAAGGAAACCGTAAATCTCTTTTCCCATCACACTCAATTTATCCATATCTGCTTTTCTTAACGCTTTAGAAGCAGAAGATATCTCATCTTCAGTGATATTTTGTGCGGCTTGAACACCTTCATAGTATTCAATTAATCGCCTTCTATAACAATTGGGATTTATACTGGCAACAATATCAGGCCTGATACAGTGAAAAAGTACGGATTTTTCTTTCGCACGACTAGCCGCCACATTATAAATTCTCATCATCTCTTCTCCCAGCGCCCCTTTTGGAGCTCTGATAGTTCCCTTTGGAGTAATCGAATGAATTGCCGTGCTACTCAGTAGCATTACATCGCGTTCATCTCCTTGAAATTTCCTTGAAATCCCAACTAATAATTGTAAAGCGTCTTCATATTTTCTGATCAATGGGTCTGCTACCAGTTTCTTAATCAGGGTTTCTCTATGTGTCTCGTGGGAAGAATCAAGCGTTAAGACTCCTATGGTGGGAATCTTGCTCAACTCTCCAGACTCATAGGATACCAATATTCCTTTTACATAATCAATAATGGCCTCTACAATAGCCATTCTTTTCGTATCCTTTTTTTCTGAAGCTATATAATGAACCTCAAGTGAAGGCATGAAAGAATGATCAGTAGCTGTCTTTAAGGGAATGATCTTTCCATTGTAGACATACTTATTGCTGTAACCTATAATTTCTGGCCTACAACGGAAGTGTTCCTGAAGAGAAATAATATTCGGATAAATAACTCCACTCAAGGTATAAATGCTGGATGTTCTATTATTAATATGGAATTGCTGGCGATAAGGATGGTGATATAAATATCGATCCAAAATCCTATTGGTCCTCTCCATAGGAAAAGTAGTAGCAGGGATATTAACTGCCGTTTGGTTTTCATCTCCCACAATCATGGTTTTCTTCGCTCTGAAAACCAAATTGAGGGTGCTGATATCACACTGGCTGGCTTCATCCACAATCAATAAATCAAACTGAGCAGGGCTGGGATCTTCAAAAAACTTAATGGCCATCTCCTGTTGCATGACCCAAACAGGTACAGCTTCTTTTGCACGATGCATATTTTTAGCCGCTGACTGGAGATGCCTGGCAGTATTTTTTCCATACCCTTTACCTATATTAATAAGATCATTTCTCCAGGCAGTCAAAGCAGATCTCTGTTCGTCCGTAATTTTTTTTGACTTAAAGTACCAGGTTTTATAAGCAATCAGTTTTTCTACATGCTTTTCTCTTTTTCTCTTCCAATCCATCAATTGAGAAAAAAGCACATCCGTTCTCCCCATAGCTGCACAAAGTTGATGTAAAAACCCCTTTACTTTTTTATAAAAAATGGCCAGCTCCCACACATTTTTATTCACATGTCCAATCTCTGAATTTGCGGCTAGCAATTTATTCCATTTGGTATGTATTGCATGAGTAGTAAAAGGCAGTGTTTTACGCATCCGCTCAAATAATAATTCTGCATCGTGAAATAGCTCCACCTCCTTTCTCATAGTTCTGTATCTTTCCCACGCTGTTCGGTAATTCGCTCCATCCATTGTGGTGATCGCATCAATCAACTTTAATAATATTTCAGGAGATTCTTCATTTTTTTCCTGTCTCAACAATCTGATCGCCCGCTTCCATTCTTTTTCTAATCCTAAATAAGTGTGAAAATCTGTTAAGCCTGCCAGAAATCCGATCTTTGTTTCAAAGTCCTTAGTAAAAAAATCCAACTCAGGCAGTTTTCTTTCTTTCAATGCCAAATTTTCTACTTCTATCCCTCTCAAAGCAACTCCTACTAATTGGAGCTCTTTAATTAATTCTAAGGTAGATTTAGCTTCAATATCAAATTCTAATGCATTGAAATAATTTTTCAACACTATTCTCAAACGCTTTTCACTCACTTTCCTTTCCAGGTATGCCTTGAGAATTTTTAATTGGGAGAGGGTATTTACAGGAAGTTGATCTATTTTACATGCCCAGAACTTTTTACCATTACTGCCTACCGAAGCTTTTTGCAAAAATGAAAGTTGCTCTTTTTGCCCGTACTTTTGCATAAGCTGAAGAAGCTGCTTCATTAGAACTTCAGGATCTTCTTTCTCCAACACTCCAGCTTCTATTTCATGATTTAACCAAGGTCTGGATATTGTATCAAAGGTATCCTTATATCTCTGCAATAGATCTTGAAGTAACTTGGGATAAAAAGCTGGGTGATGAATCCACTCTTTAGCTCCCAGAAGAATTTTAACGTGTTGTTGAATGGACTCCCAAGCTCTAAAAAAACCTGTATCTAATTGCAATTCATTGACCTGCTGATAATCAGAAATATTAATACGCTCATAAATGCCATCCATTTTTTTCAGCAGCAGATCAAATTCATCAGGCCTCAGCCACGGATCTTCTTCCGGAAAAGCGAATCTTGCTGACTGAATCGCTTCTATAGAAAGTTGATGATAAATTCGATATGCTGCAGTTAAATCGGATAACCAGCTTTGAAGGTCTTGATCAGTAGATATTTCATCTGCAATATCAATTTCGGGTTCCTTTGTAGTGCTCAGGATATGAGCCCATTCTGCAGCTGTTCTATTTTCTTGCTGAGAATTGATAGGATTATATATACTTAGGGAACGATCGTTTAATCCTATAGTATCTTTTAAAATGTCCAACAACTTCTCCATCCTACGATCAATCTCCTCTAATTCACCATTTAATCGGGTAACTTCCTCCCAGGAATATCTTTTGCTCAATCTGTCTTTTAAAGCATCGACCGTATGTTTCAATCTGGCAGAGGGTTCTCCTTCCTGAGTAAGAGAAATGGTTAAGTCTCGGATAGCGGGTGGTAATTTTTCACGAATTACATCTATGGCCTTGCTATTCTTCGAAACGATAAGCACAGACTTTCCAGCCGAAGCATAATGAGAAGTAATATTGGCAATGGTGTGGCTTTTCCCAGTACCAGGAGGTCCTTTAACCGTTACCGCATCTTCCAGTATAAGCCTTTGAGCGATGGCCAATTGCTCTTTGTTATAGGGAAGAGGAAAAAGAAATCTTTTTTCATCTTGTACTACCGCCGGTTTATTTTCCGTACCTGCTATTTTACCACTTGATTGTCGATATATGACGCGCATTTCCGTGGAATCAGAAGTAGCCTGATGTTCAGAAGATACAGTAAATAATTTTCGAAAAAATTCTGGAATGGTATGAGACTGCCCAGACTGTTCTAAATCCACAATCTTGTTCACTATGTTATCTGCATCTTTAGCAATGTAGAGCTGATCCTCCAAATTTCTGAGCTGGATAACAGGTGAAAAATAAAGAGAGAGATTTTCCTCAGTATGAGGTTTTCGATATGCGAAGTCCAATTCCCCTTGTTGAAAAAAGTGATCATAGACATTGGTAAATACATTGAGTACTTCTGATGCATATCGGTAGTAAAACTGCTTGACATAGACTGGCGATAAAGTCGGTAAGGGATTTCCCTTATAGAAATGATCTATAGCTTTGAGTATACTTAATTGACGCTGACCTATAGATTCTTCGGTTTCATTTGAAAAATGTCTGGCCAACAAGGAAGTAAACACAGGTTCGAACTCAATTCGCTTTGAAACAAGATCTGGCAAAATATCTATCCGATGTCGATCCAATCTCAATTGTAGTGGTATGTGAAATAGAAAATTGTGGAAATCTGTCTGTCCAATCTTTCCACTGACTAATCCAAAAGATAAGGTGAGCTGTTTTTCGGGCTGGGAGCTGACTTCATAGTATAATGCGTGAAGATCATCATACCATTGATTTATGGTCATGGTAGCATGATAAGCTTCAAAGTAATGTTGATGTACACGCTTAAATGCCTCAAACATTTGTATCCTGAGTTCATCATCTTCAAATTTTTCTTTGCAATCAACTTTGCGTAAACTAATCAATTTATTTTCTACTACCACTTCTATCCATCCTTCCAGGACCTCAGGAATAGTATGATGAGAAGCTTCTTCAATTTTAACTCCATTTACTTTTTGGTAAAGGTCTATATATGCTTTTTCTCTTTCTGGAGAAGCTTCGAATTTTATTATCCGCTCTTTTTTATGATGGATTTGCGGAAATTTTTCAATGTGATCTATCTCCAAAATCCAATCCTTAATTTGGTCAGGTATTTTTATGGGAGAAAGAGGCATTCTTCTGACTGAGATCCACGCTTTATTTGGATCTTCCAATTGTATGTTCAGTCCGGTATTTTCGACAGAATTGCTAAGAGATTGCCAGGTAGCGACATCCCACCACTTGTGTTGAGAAGTGTTAAATTGGTAGCTAGGATCTTGAAGATCAAACAGATCTCTTATATATAAAAATAGATTTTTAAGTGGAATCTGATTGTTGGGTAAATCCACAAACGAAGCAATAGGATTACTCATGTTTACGGGTATTATTGATGAAAACGGCTTAGCTAATATGGTGAAAGTAAAGGTATTTTATAATCCGGGAGATAAAGGCAAATAAATGGTAAACTATTAATAATCAGCTATTGCCAGTGTAGGTAATGGAGGATGATGAACGCGCTGTATATTCGGATAATTTTGTTACGATAACCTAGATAAAAAGGTTCAGAAAAATTTCAACAATAATTTCATTTAACTCCTTATAAGACGACAAAGCTCAAGATGTATCTCTTTCGGAGGAAGAAGCAATGATAAACCTTTCACAATAAAAGGAAATCCATTTAAATGATAAGTCTCTTGAAATCCCTCATCTCGAGCCGCATATAATAAAATACCTTCTAAAGCTGTATGCTCCTTCTCTCGGGGAAAATTGCTCAGATATGCAAATAATTGATAAATATGCGAAGAAATAAAAGAATCATGCCCATGAAAATGTTGGAACATTTTTGCATAAAATTTGGTATCAATAATAATCTTTCTATGCGGTCCGTGCAGTACCATATCCGTACGCATGACTGGTAAGTGCCCTGATTTTTTTCTCTCTTCTTCCCTATCTACTTTCCATTTAATAATGGGCCTTGTTACCTCGTATTCAGCTAATTCCATTCTAAAAAAATTTCGAATAAACTGCTCAAATAATCTTCCCATACGATCCGGTTCTGGCAATATCGCATATCCTGAACTTTCTGCTGAATTATTCCAGGGAAGTTCCAATTCATAAATGAGGGAACATATATGTAACAATAATGGATAAGAGGGAGATTGGAAGGTAGGATAATAATCGGCCAGCGCTCTTTTATCAACATAGATTGGATCAATTCCCTCAAACAAATACCTAAAATTGAGTAACTTTGCTTTCAGGGGTCGAGCTAAAGATGGATGTTGAAGGAGTAAGTCATAAATGGCCCTAATTGATTGATTTAAAGGAATATTTCTACTTTGCGAAGGAAGAACACAAAAAGCTTTTCCCTGTCTCAATGCATTATTCCTGATCGTTTTCTTCCAAGAAATTTTGCCTTTAATTTGAGGTGTAAAGCGTTCTTCTTGGATGATTCCTTTTCGCCAGCCTTCCTTTGCAAGGAGATCCAGTCCTCTGAGAAATTGAACCCCCAACAAATGAATGACCTCTGCAGCATATTCCTTTCCTACTACTTTCAATTCTCCTTCCTGAAATTCTTCCCAGGCATAACTCAGTAAATAATAAAAATTTCGAATAGGAATGCGAAGTTCAGCGTTCATGGGCTATTTTGTTGTGCCAATGATGCCTCAGGGCCAGGAAAAGAAAGAAGACTACTTACATATCGGTGAACCATCTCTCTATGATGATGTAGATATAGTTGAAGCAGGGGCTGAATCTCATAGGTGACCACTCTCTCGAACCATAATTGTTCTTCATTTTCCGATGAGATGATGGTAGAGTTCAAAAAGTAACTATGCCCAAGAATTGAGTTGGAACCAATATCCAGTTTCTTACCCAGTTCTTTATTGATGCTAATCATTTCCCTGGATATATGTTGTGCCAATAGGTTAGAAACGCCCTTTTTAACTAATAGATTTCTAAACTTTTCCCCAAAATTCGGATGTATATTAGCAAAGGCAAATCTTCTTCTGATAGCAGCATCCAGAGTTCCTACAGATCTGTCAGCAGTATTCATAGTACATAACAGAAATACATTCTCGGGAATATAAAATGTGGATTGATCATTTTCTGCATAAGTAAGGGTAATAGCGTGCCCAACCCCTCTTTTATCTGTTTCTAATAATTGAAGCATTTCTCCAAACACACTAGCAACATTTCCCCTGTTTAGTTCTTCGATGATAAAAATGAATGGCTCATCGGGATGTTTTATCGCTCTTTGACAAAAAGCGTAAAATATTCCTTCCTTTAATACAAAGGTACCATCTGCCTTCGGCCTGAATCCCTGGATGAAATCTTCATATGAATAGCTAGGGTGTAATTGTATGGTGGTACAATTCCCATCGAATTTGTTACCCAAAAAAACTTTTGCCAATCTTTTCGCCAAAAAACTTTTTCCTACCCCAGGGGCTCCTTCCAGCACTACATTCTTCTTTTTTTCCAACAGCCATAATATATTGTGCAATTCTTCCTCTTCGGCAAAAGCCTCTTTGGCCAATTGATCAAAAGAATAATAGGGTGAAGTACATATGGATCTCGGCGAGCTTGAAATGGTGTGTGCATCTAGATGGGAAGCTTGGGTTGGGGCCGGGACATTCTCCTGATATCGCTTCACAGATAAAGGGAATATTTTGGAAGTTTCTTCCATAATTACCGGACTTTCCCAGTCTTCGATTAAGGTTTCATAATATTCTGATACAAAAGCCAGATATTGGTCAATCTCTACAAACAGAGGGAGGGACGTTCTTTTTCCTACCAATGTTAAATATGAGAATTGCAGGCGTTTTTGAACTTCTTGTAGTTCTTTCAATTTCTCACCTGGAGAACCTTTAAAGGAATGCCCCAAAAACATATCAAGCTTCTCCAGAGAGGTTAAATTTTTACGACTGGCGCATAAATATTGATCTGGGAAGATCATAAATAGTAATTCGCTGGTGGCACTCAGGTGAAATCCCCTCATGTGCTTAATAAAATTATCGACGCGCTCTTTGAGGTTATTTGCAGAAAATAGTAAGGAAATGAAATGTTCTTTATAATGGTGTAAGGGATGATTTTGCTTCCCAAGGGCTCTACTTCTAGCTAAAGGATGCTTTCTAAACGTGGCTAAATACATTCCCATATGCTGAAAATCTTCCCAGCTGGCAGATTCGAACCATTGAGAAGATTGGAGAGCATTGAAAAAAGTCAATCTTTCCTCCAAATCTGGCAATCTGGAGGAGAACCATTGCTCTGCTTTTGTCTGAAATGCAATGAAGTAAGCCTGTATGGAAATGGCAGTGGAAGCCATAATGCACAGTATCTGGTATTATACAAATGTAAGAAGCTTTGGCCGAATTCCTGGCCTTTTTTATGATTAAATCTATTAAATCTTAAGATGTTTCACACATTCCCTTTTGCCTTACCCAAAAATTTTGGTAAATTTGCATTCCAAATTAAGTATATCATGGCAAAGAAGAGTAAAGCAAATAGAATACAGGTTATCCTTGAGTGTACCGAGCATAAGGATTCAGGTAAACCGGGAATTTCGCGTTATATTACTACTAAGAACCGTAAGAATACGCCTAGCAGGTTAGAATTAAAGAAATATAATTCCATTTTGAGAAAATATACTATTCATAAAGAAATTAAATAATCATTCATTATGGCAAAGAAAACTGTAGCAGGTTTCCGCGATAAAAGTAAGAGTAAATCTTTCACTAAAGTCGTTATTCCTGTAAAGAACCCCGATACAGGTGCTTATACCTTCAAAGAGGAAATTATTCCTACAGATATGGTTAAAGATTACCTTAAAACAAACGGTTAGTACGGCTAATCATTTTGTTAAAAGATTTTGACGAACCACCTTATTGTGGTTCGTTTTTTTTTAGCCTGTATTAAGTAGTTTATACAGTAAAATTTACACAATTTCATAAAAGACAAATATATGAATATTTAAAAAATTTGATATAATTAAAAAGCTGAACTTAAATATTTTGCGGTATGTTTTTTGTGATAAAATCATTATTTCTAACAGCTACAATAAAAATATTGACCATTAGCTGTCAATTTTCGTTAAAGAATGGGTTCATCACGACACATATTCATAAATAGAGATGGTAGTGAAGCAGAACAGATATTTTTTCCGCCTTTTCCTGGTAATTTTATCAGGCTTCAATGTGTATTCTTGCAAGCTCAATTTTAATGAACCACTTTCTTGGGACACAGATTTACTAGCCCCTATAGCTACATCCACAGTAGGTATTGAAGGGTTAATTTCTGACAGTACGCTGCTATCAGAAGATCCGTCTGGTCTTCTGTTATACACTATAAGTGATACGTTAGCAACGAGAAAACTAGAGGATTTAATTACCGTTCCCGATACTATTTCAGTTGAGAATCAATTTGATTTAGCTTCCTTTTCGTTGGAAGATACCGTGATTGAGCAATCAATTTCTCTGGGGAGAATAGCAAACGAAATAGAGGGAGGTCAACTTATCATTGTTAATGATGGGAACACTGTGCCAATTGTGCCACCTCAGGCGGGCATAACTGCAGGCCCTTTTCTGGTCGACGGAAGTGACTTTTTCGAATACGCAGATTTAACTCAAGGAGAACTGGAAGTCACTTTTATCAATGGCCTTCCGTTAGATATCTCCAACGTTAGATTCGAATTTAATAATCAAATTTCTGGTGATAATATAGTTACTGATGGCTTTCCTAGCATTAGCTCTAATAGCCAGTTTTCACGTACGTATGATTTAAGTGGCAAAAGAGTTGAAAGTAATTTAAGTGCTATCTTATTGAATATAGATATAGCAGGAGGAGTAAACGTTCCCATTGACACCAGCGATAACATTACTATTCAACTTGGCATAAAGAACCTTAAAGCTTCGGAAGCAGTAGCTATTTTTCCTTCTCAAACTGTGCAGGATGTTACTGAGCCATTAAACTTCTCTATTGAAGGAGAAGAAGATGTAGAATTAACTTATATGAAAGTAGACTCTGGTAAAGTGGAAGGAGTTATCACCAGTACTATTGAAGATTCCATTCAATTTTTCTACTCTCTCCCTTCAACAACTAACGGTATAAATATACCTACTATTCAGGGGAAAATACTTCCTGCTATACCTCCACAAGCTTCTATCCTGGCACAAGAGGAATCACTGGATGGCTACTTTATGGATCTCACGTTTGATGGTACACAGACGAATTCTCTTACTCAGCGCTATAAAATCGATTTAATATATTCTGGAAGAACCATAAAAATAGACTCATTAGACAGTCTTTCTGCCAGTATTAAGGTTATTGACGTTCAACCTTCTTTTGCACAAGGTTACTTTGGATCGGATTCACTGGATTTCGAAGGGGAAGCCTCTTTTTCGTTTTTTGATGATTTGAATATATCTTCTTTAAACTTAAGTAATCCATCGGCAAATTTAAGGATCGTTAATCAGTTAGGAATTTATGCTTCAATTAATATTCAAAAATTAACGGGATTCAACGAAAATAATCAACAATCTGTAGACCTCCTAAGTGAAGCCCTTGGAGTAGGTATAGACATAAACAGACCTTTTCTCCCGGATACTTTGGGTAAAGCTGAAACGATTATTCCTTTCAGTCAAGCGAACAGCAATATCCGGGATTTTATTAATTCCTTACCTAATAAGCTAAGTTATAAGTGGTTCCTATCATATAATCACCTGGATGCTCCAAAAACATTCAACAATTTTGCAACTGATAAAAGTGAGATATCGGCCATCCTCGATATTAGTATTCCCATGGAAGGTGCCTTAGGGAATTTACAAATAGTAGACACTACAGATTGGCAATTAGATAGTGATGATATAGAGAATATACAGGGAGGAACGTTAAGATTACTGGTTGAGAACAGTTTTCCTTTAAGCGCTTCCTTATCAGCCACAGTATGGAATAGTGAATGGGGATTAGTAGATACTTTACTTGAAAATGGCGTGATAGAACCGGGAATTGTTTCAGAAAATGGCATAGTAGAAGTTGGCACCCCTTCATCAATTGAAATTTCTTTGAGCAAAGAAGAATTGATCGATTTATCTGAATTGGGAAGTTATGTCATTCTTACGTATGAATTAGAAACAATACCTCAAGGAGAAGAAATAAAAATATATTCTCATTATAGCTTGTCTGCTGAATTAGTAGCAGAATTAACTTATAACATAGAATTATAGGAGAAAATACAATTAAGTGTATTGTTTTTTGACGGGTTCGAACGAACATATTGACATGATTACATTTGATAAAGTGGTTATTGCCAAGCTATTAATTTGGGTTCTTGGAATATTTTACACAAATGCTCAAATGGGGCTTCATACTCAGTTTTTGCTCCAACAACCCTCTTCTTTAACTTATCAGCCAGCGAATATTCTGAGAATTGATTTTAAGAATATCGCAGTTGGTTCAGATGCTTCTGTATATTTAGGAAATAATTCATTTAGGGTTGATCCATTATTTAGAGAAGGAAATTTCATTTCAGAGCAAACTAAAGACGAAATTCTCAGGCAATTTAATGCTAACAATAATCAGCTTCATCAAGGTTTACATATAGGTGGATATTTTCTTTTCAGGCTAGGCGGCTTACCTATTTCTCTCTCAGTAAAAAGAGTAAAATCTACCTATCTGAGAATTAATGATCCCGGAACAGCGGGATTGATTTTGCGTGGAAACGCTCCATTTGCTGGAGAAAGAATTTCAGATGAATCACTAGCCTACAGAAATTATGACTTTTGGGAAGCATCTGTCGGTACTGGGTGGCAAGTTGGGAGATGGCTGATTGGAGCAAGAATAAAGGCTGTTTTAGGGAATGAAGCGGATATATTAGATGAATTATCCTATTCTTTATTTACCGAATCTGATGGCAGAAATATATCTATTCAAAGCACCTATACCTACTACGATACAGAAGGATCTGGAATAAACGGATTGGGAACTGGTATAGACCTGGGAATTAGTTACTTATTTTCAGAGAAAGTATTTCTACAATTAGCTGTACTTAATGCAGGGTTTATTAATTGGGATGGAAACGAGCGAACAGCCACCGTTGATTTTGAATACAGTGGGGAGGAAATAGACAATTTACTTTCACTGGGATTGAATAATTATGAATTTAATATTGCTGACACACTTGAATCCTTATTCTTTCCCTCCAAAAGACAACATACTTTCTTAACCCCTTTACCCACTATTTTGAATTTCGGAGGTGCCTACCAATTTACTGCAAAGGATCGCCTAATGGGTTCCGTTACTTATGGACTTACTAATTATGGCCCAACCACAGATCTACCGCTCATAAATATGGCATATCACAGAAAAATCACTCCTTATTTTGTTACAGGGATAAATGTTTATGGCGGAGGAATGGACTTATATGGTTTAGGTGGACTGGTTGAATGTAAATTACCCTTAGGAAATAGTGCTGCCCTCAGACTTTATTATCATTTAGATAATGCAATGGGAATGGTATTCGCTCAAGGGGTTTCAATGAATGGAGGTATTGGATTTATATATTGAGCATTGAGATATAATAAAATTGCCTGCATTATGATAAAAGCAGGCAACTTACCCAATACTAGTGAAAAATATTAACCTTATCTCTTAATCTAATCATTCAACACATTACTTCTCCCTGCCATATAGGCACTTGGAAAAAGTCTTTGCATCCTTTTGTCTATATCACTGACTGTAACTATCCCATCTTTATTCTCATCTAATCCAGAATTTTGACGATAGGATTGTGAAGGCTTCGCATAGAGAGCATAGCAATAATCCTGATTTATAGCTTTTGGGTAAAGAACCCCTAAATACAAATCTGTTAAGGATTGGTAGGCACCATATCTCTCTTTCACGTTTTGAAGATATAAATACACATATTCCAATTGTTGAACTGGTGTCATTTGTTTAAGCCTTTCAAGAGAAACATTTAATTCTTTAGCTGTAAATGGCATGAATTGAATAAGTCCTGTAGCACCACTCCCTCTTGCATTTAGTACAGAAGCGTCAAACTTAGATTCCGAATACATCACTGCCATAAGCCATTCAGGTTGAATGCCAAGCATACTCGAAATTTCCCTCACCCTTTTAGCAAATAATGTGACATCATTTACAAATATTCCTGCTTTATCCAGTAAGTATAAACTAGAGGCCTTACTAACAGGCTCTGCTTCAGTTTCAGTGGCCAGATGTATACTACTACTAATCATCTGAGGATTAAATAAACTATGTGTCACTAAATTGCTTAAGCAAACACACATACTAATGAAAATAAAATGTTTAAATGATAAGACAGTCTTTCCATATACAGGTCTCGAAACTGCAGTTTGTCTGCCTCCTGGCTTTATAAATGGATGGGTTTGAGCTTCGCCAAATCCGTGTCTGCCTGATCCTATAATACCTGATAGAATCCTGTTCATGTCCGTATTCTGTTAAGTTTTCCTAATAATGTTAGTCTTTGTTCTCAAAGAGGCCTAAATATAATAACATTATTAGTAATTACTAAATATTTCAGATATTATATCTAAAAATATTAGCATGATTGAGTAGACTTCCAATACGGATGGATTTTTCTAACTTATTTCAAGGGTATCCCAGATTAAATAATGTAAATGCTATAGATCACATCAACCTCTCCTATTTTTAACTTAAATTCTACCTCAGCTTAAATTCCATTAGATACAACCTAGCATCATTCATAAAAAAAGCTTCGAAACAAACCCTTGTGAGTAAGTTCAAAGCTTTTACCAAACACCTATAATAATATGAACAAAACTAAACTCTCCCTATATAATCTCTATTAATCTCTTTATCTACATTTAGGATGACTCATAAGTGATATAGGAAAGAATAGCACTTATCTGATCATCACTTAAATGGGAAAAAGAAGACATTTGCTTTTTATTGTATTGCTCATAAAGCGCTACGGCTTTGGGATCTTGTTCTTGAATGAGTTTAGGAGCATTGCGAATCCAATTATACAACCACTCTTCATCACCTGAATATTTCTCGCTAACTCCTTCTAGCCCAGGCCCAACAAGATTACCCTTAATTTTATGGCAGGATGAACAGTTTTGTTGAAATAATTTGTCTCCTTCTTTTTCTTCATCACTCATTGGCTCAAGCTGAGCAACTTTTTCTATGCCTTCTACCATAGCACCATTTGCAAAATTTCTCTCTGATGCAGAAAACATGCCTTTAAATGCGAAGTAAAAAAGTATTCCGGTCATTAGAAAAGCTAGGGTCGTTACTACTTTTAAAATGATATTCATAGACTTACAATTTTTACTGAACTTTCAGTAATTCATACTAATACAATTTAAAATTGTTATAGTATTCAAAAAAAAAGCCGATATGAGATGTTCATATCGGCTTCAGTTTAATTATAGCTCGTAGCATTTAGATTACTTAGGGACTGGAGGGAAAACTACTGGCCCCACATCGTCATAATGTTTACTGTCAAAAGTCAAAAAATAATCAAGGCAAGTTGGAAGCGTTAATTTGGATAAAACTAGCATAAAAATAAATTTTCAAGTTCTCATTATTTCAAAGAGCAGCTAACAAAGTGATAAGCTTGTATTGCATTGCTCTATTTTAAAAATGCAAGTATTTTTTCTAATCAGTCAATTATTATTTTAATGAATTTTACTTGTCATGTTATACAATAAGCATATAACTATTTACATAGTGTTATAAATAGGTGATAACCTAACATAACGCCAGGTATATTAACTATCAATAGTTTAACAAAAAGGATAGATTGGAATAGGGCAGAAAATCAGAAATTATTTCATCCAGACTCTTGAAATAATTATAGCTATCTAAACAATTAGGCATTCATATCTTTCATACAATTAAATTTTCTTACAAATTAATTTATCAAAATTAAACAAGTAAAATTAAACACTTATATAATCAATTAGCTATAACTAAAAATAGATCAACTTCTTGAAAGGCCTTCTCTTATGAAATAAATGACTAGCCCAGAGATCAGAACCATGAATCCGGTGATAGAGATGTATGGCTTCTCCCATATTAAAAAAATCGCGTTATAACCCACTAGTAACAAATAAATGGCAGGAGTAATCGGATAACCCCAAACCTTATAAGGTCTGGGTAATTCCGGTTCTTGTATTCTGAGTTTATATACTCCTGAAACCGTCAGGAATGTCATAAGTGCAAGAACAAAGCTGGCAAAAATGAGGATTTCTTCGAAAGAGGAAAGCAAGATAAATCCCAAACTCAGGAAAGATTGAAACAAAATTGCTCTGACTGGTGAACCATTTTTATTTCTTTTGGTCAAAAATTTAAAAATAGTGTAATCTTCCCCTATCACTGCCAGCACTCTGGGGCCTGCAAAAGTCATTGCACTGGCGGTAGAGACCAGCAGAATAGCTAGAGTAATTGCCATCCATTTACCACCTTCCTCTCCCATGACACTGGTGGCAGAGATATAGCCTATTTCCACCTTACCGACTAATTCCTCCATGGGAACAGATAGTAAAAAAGTATAATTTAGTAATACATATAAAATGGTAACAATGCCTGTCCCAATAAATAAAGCAATAGGTAGATTTTTTTGTGGTTCAACTAACTCATCTATCAAGTATGCAGCTGCATTCCAACCAGTATATGCGTAGGAAACATAAATCAAAGAGACAGCAAAAGGAGTACTCAATATAGTTCCAATATCTTCTTTTTTGGGGACAACAGAGACGGATTGAAGATGATCAGATGCCAAAACGATTCCTATAAACCCTAAAATTAAAACCACCTTAATAGCTGTAAAAAATCCCTGAAACTTGCTCCCTGACTTCACTCCATTGATATGGATAGAAGCAACCAATATTAACAAGCCCATCGCAAGGACTTTTACAGGAATATTCGGATGAACACTGTTAATGTATTCTCCAAAAGTTAGACACACTAATGCAACAGGAGCAGCAAATCCCACGGTAGCAGATACCCAGCCCGATACAAATCCTAATGAAGGATGATATATTCTCGATAAAAAGTGGTATTCCCCACCAGATCTGGGAATAGTCGCTCCTAGTTCTCCATAAGAAAGAGCGCCACACAAAGCAACAATTCCCCCAACTCCCCAAAGAACCAACAGTGAAAAGACAGATTGTATATCCTTTACCTGAAACCCTAAACTTGTAAATACTCCCGTTCCTACCATGTTGGCTACCACAATAGAAATTGCTGTAAACAGGTTGATTTTATTCATTTCACATTATCTACTTTTTAAATAAAAAATTAACTGAGTAAAAATAGCCAATAAAAATAAAGTTCATTTTGGTATATTTTTTGCCTTTTCTACATATATCAATGCTCCACCAAATAATTATTTTTCCACCATGACTAATATTCCTAAGGAATCCTTACTTAGATTGGACAAATACCTTGAAGAAATCAATGTTAAAGAGAAAAGAAAGCAAAAATCAAGAATGATATTTTTTACATGCTTTCTGATAAGCTTATTTATTTTGTTGAGTACCTTAGTAATATTTGACTTATCTCGTTTACCTAATCTATCGCTCCAGCATACAAAAGTAAATCATCTTCCAAGATTTTCGAATACGATGGTAAAACATTTGAGCATTCAACAAATTTCGGATAAAGGTTCTAATCTGAAGCCCGATAACCATACATTTTTTCCTCAACTCATTCATGGGGCGAATCCCAGCTTATCTTCGAATCATTTACCAGAATTTATGTTGGTCAGTGATGAAATGCCCCATTTCCCTGGTGGGAAACACGCTTTATATGAATACATATCCAAAAATATAAATTATCCTAAAGCAGCTGAGAAAAATAAGATAGAAGGAAAAGTTCATCTCCGCTTCATAATTATGGCAGATGGAAGCATATCTAACATAGATGTAGTAAAATCATTGGGGTATGGATGTGATGAAGAAGCTATTAGATTACTTAGGTCAATGCCCAAATGGGAAGCCGGGAAACAAGGTGAAACTCATGTAAATGTGTTATCTAGTATGATGATCGCTTTTCGTCTTAAGAGGTAGTAAAATGAATTTCTGAAAGCATTATGAATGATTCATACACATTATCTATATATTTGATAAGATGACATTCAATTCAGAATTATTCTTATTATGTTTTCTACCCAAACTTATGTTTTAAGAAGAGATAATCTGGCTGCCAGTGTTTCCAAAGGCATTATTCTATTAATGGGTAATCGCTACAGCAGCAGGAACTATAAAGACAATCACTATCCATTCAGGCAAGATAGTACCTTCTTATATTACGTTGGTATTTCCCGCCCGGAATTAGCCCTTGTAATTGATGTAGCATCTGGAAAAACTATTCTGTTCGGAAATGAAGCTGACGAGCAAGACCTAATATGGACCGGCCCTTCTCCCCAATTAAGCTTTTTAGCTGAAAAGTCAGGTATCACAGATGTCAGGCCATACACAGAGATAAAGGGCTATCTCGCAAAACACATCGACTCCAAGGCCGAAATCCACTATCTACCTCCCTACTCTTCCGATCATATTTACTTGCTTAGTCATTGGCTTGGATTACCTACCTTTCAATCAGCATTAATTCCTTCCAAATCACTCATTTATGCTATCATTCAACAAAGGCAATACAAGGATGAACTAGAATTGGAACAAATTCAACAAGCCCTGGATATTACTCACCATCTTCATACTATATCCAGAGAACTTGCTCTTCCAGGGATTAAAGAAAAGGCTATATTGGGAGAATGTACTAAATATCTTATGGAAGCAGGTTCTGCTTATGCCTATGCTCCAATACTCACTATCCAGGGAAATGTTCTGCATCACCATTCTTATGATAATACCTTAGCATCCGGACAATTTTTACTGGTAGATATGGGAGCTGAATCAGATATGGGCTATGCCAGTGACATCACACGAACATTCCCTGTAGGTCGTAAATTCTCAGACATTCAAGGCCAGCTTTACCAGGTAGTGTTGAATGCTCAACAAGCAGCGATCGATGCCCTTTCTCCGGGAGTAGCCTTCCTCGACATACATTTACTCAGCTCCAAAAAATTAGTAGAAGGTCTTAAAGAACTGGATATGATGAGTGGAGACACAGAAGAAATAATTGCTGCAGGAGCGCATGCATTGTTTTTTCCACATGGACTGGGACATATGATGGGATTAGATGTCCATGATATGGAAAATTTAGGGGAAGATTACGTGGGATATGGATCATATTGTCAACGCAGTAATCTATTTGGTTTACATGCCTTACGGTTAGCCAAAAAGTTGGAACCAGGATTTGTTGTTACCATAGAACCAGGCTTCTACATGATAAAAGACTTGATTTATTCATGGAAGGCGCAAAAAAAGTTTACGCAATTTATCAATTATGAAAAGCTAGGATACTTTATGGATCTAGGAGGTATTAGGATTGAAGATGATATCTTAATTACTCAAATTGGTCATAAAGTTCTCAGTAGTCAGATCGAAAAGAAGATCTCAGATATAGAAATAAATTAACTCCATTCTTCTACGATAACATTATATGGATCTCTCACCTTCTTCGGATAATCAAACTAAATTAATCTATCAGGAAAGGATCATGAAAGTGCGTGAAAGCATGCTGGCAAAGAACCTTGAGGCATATATTATCCCACATTCAGATCCTCATCAAAGTGAATATCTATCTGATTATTGGGACATAATAAAATGGATATCCGGATTTGATGGCTCTGCAGCAACTATCATTCTGACCAAAGATTATGCGGGCTTATGGACTGATTCCAGATATTTCCTCCAGGCAGACCAACAACTCAAAGGAACGGGAATAGAATTGTGCAAAATGACAAGCCCAAACAGGTTAGGTTATTTTCAGTGGCTTACTCAACATTTATCCCCCCATTCGACCATAGGAGTAGATGGTAAACTCATTTCGATCAAATGGAAAACTCTCCTGGAAAGTAAGCTAAAACCCGCTAGTATCTATCTTGATATACATCAGGAGCTGATCAGTGAATTTTGGCAAGAAAGGGAATTACCTGATTCTCAAATTTATTTACATGAGAAGAAATTCGCTGGTAAAGGAAGAGATGAAAAGTTGGAAGCAATTCGAAAAAATATGAGGGATAATTCGGTCGACACTCTTCTTCTCAGCTCATTAGACGATATAGCCTGGACATTTAATTTAAGAGGAAATGATATACCATTTAACCCGGTTTTTTACTCCTATGCTATCATTACTCATACAAATACCACTTTATTTGTTCATCCTCAAAAACTCACGCCTGATGTTCATCAAGCTCTGAAAGATGACCAGATTGAGATTCAGAATTATGATGAGTGGGAAAATGCCCTGGAATCCTTAGCTGAAAATACTTGTTTATGGATATCTCCTGTAAACTTCAATGCGGTTAATTATAAACTGATTAGTGATAATATTGACGTAAAAAAAAGCCATACTCCACCTACCTTGCTTAAGGCCCAAAAAGAAGAAAGGGAAATAGCTCATATAAAACAAACCATGGTTCAAGATGGTATAGCTATGGTTAAATTTATCAAATGGTTAACTGGAGAAATAAAACATAGGGACATAACTGAGATTGAAGCATCCACCTACCTATCACAGTTGAGAAGTTCACATCCAGCTTATAAAGGAGAAAGCTTTTCAGCTATATCAGGGTATAAAGGAAATGGCGCAATTGTGCATTACAGGGCAGTTCCGGAAAGTGCAGCTACTATGACAGCAGAAGGAGTGTACTTAATCGACTCTGGAGGTCATTATCTAGGAGGGACAACCGATATCACCAGAACTATTGCTTTGGGAAAAGTTTCCGAAAGAGCTAAGAGAGATTTTACCTTAGTCCTTAAGGGACACATCCAATTGGCAACAGCCATTTTCCCCGAGGGCACTAAAGGATATCAATTAGATGTGTTAGCCAGAGCGCCCATGTGGAAGGAAGGAATTACGTATGGTCATGGAACTGGACACGGAGTAGGATATTTTCTAAATGTACATGAAGGTCCTCAGAATATTAGTCCGTCTGGAAATCCAGTTGCTGCTGACCTATCAGAGGGAATGATCATATCCAATGAACCAGGTATTTATAGACCCAATGAATATGGTATCAGAATTGAGAATCTGGTCCTCGTTCGACCTTACCTGAATGGTGAATACGGACCTTTCTACTATTTTGAAACGCTGAGCCTATGTCCAATAGATATGAGCATGATTCAGGTTGATTTGTTATCTCAGGAAGAAAAAATATGGCTCAATGAGTATCACAAAACAGTTTATTCCCAATTATCTCAGCATTTATCTGAAAATGAATGTCAATGGTTGGCTGTAAATACTCAGACAATATAAAATTACCCCTTAAATCAGTTTTTAGGATGCAAATTTCCTCATGAATTTGAAATAATGAGGAAAGTAATGCAATATTTTCCAATCTTTTTCGAATTATATATATATGGTGATAGGTTTACCTAGTTAAGGTGTTAATTTATATTGCCAGTTTACCGTCCAGTTACCTATTTGTCCTTTTCCCTGCCTGGGGTTCGTGTTATAGTAAGACAAGATAATCAACAGATTACACCTTTTTTTTTGCTATTCAGGTAATTTTTCTCCATTGATAACATATGTATGATTAATTTTAATAATATACAAATTTTTAATATTCGATAATTTAAATTGCACGGATTGTTTAAGGATATAATCTATTTTTGTCAATAATTCAAATCTTTCCCTACTAATATGCTTTGTATTGTCTTTTCAAAAAAGCGGATGATAGCCGGCGCCAAGTTGAATCAGGCAGAATTGATTCCTATTGACGGTGATAAATTTATCTCACTCAGAAACCAACCCTTTGCAAAAGTCCTACAGCAACATCTGGTAGATATAACAAATAACTACACCGAAATGCGCAAAAAGATGGGCCTTCAATCTCAAACGAAGGTTCCTACGGCCATATCACTTCCGGTAGATGCTGATGTAAACGGTAAGACTGATTACCAACATGAGATTGTCAATATCTTCAAATCTCCACAAGCCAGAAACAACCAACTTATACACATTGATTATACTCCTCTTTCTTTTTTTTATGGACTTGAGGGACATTTAAAAATATCAGAAGAACCGTGTATTGTGTTAGAGGGGATGGATGATTATGTGAATATTTGTTATTACAACATTGATGAGCAAAAAGAAAAAGAAGTCTTAAAGGAACTTGACCTTATAAAGGGTACACCATTTCAGAATGAAAATTATATGAGAAATGGTATTTTTAATTTTGTCCCCATAAAGAATTTAGGATCTGCTGCAGGACTATTAAATCTTTTGAAGGAATCAGAGCTTGAGTTTGTAAAAAATGGCCTCAAAATAGATGAACAGGATAAACAGGAGATAAGAAAACAAATTTATAAGCCCACAAGGGTGAAAAACATCACTCTCCAGAAAACCAGTGGAACTGTCAGTATTTTAGCAGAGCTTCGAATTAGTTCTCAAAGATACGATGATTCGCTTTCTATTAACAAAAGCAGCCTGGCCACAAGAATTAATCACGCCAAATTAGAGCAGCTAGGCATAAAGCATGTATTACTTTTAGGGGACTTTCTAAAAAATGAAGCATTAAAAGATTATTTCAACAAGGAGCTTAGAATTGGTTCTAAAGTATTCCAACTCGACAGTAAGGTAGAAGAGGCCGAGTATCATGTCATTGTCAATGGGCTGACTTCCAAAACCAATGAAATATTAAAAGCCAAAGCCGAAGAGGAAAGAAGAAGAAGAGAAGAGGAAGAGAGAAGACGTAGAGAGGAAGAAGAAAGAAGGCGTAGAGAAGCTGAAAGAAAGGCTCAGATTGCCAGAGATAATCTATTACAAGAAATAAGGGTTCAGTGTACTGACCCCAATAATCGGTCTGAGTATGAGCAAAAATATATCAACCAGGGAATTAGACTTGGTATTCCGAAAGAGGTATTAACCTGGAACATACAGGAAGCCATTAAAAGTGCTACCCTGGATATACCTGAAAAACCTATTTATGCTCAAAATAAAGCGGCTGAGGTAAATGATTATGTTGATTCCCAAGCCACCTCCAATTCAAACGATGCTGGTAATCTCGCAGAAAAAATGGTTGTTCAAAATGATGCTCCCCCCTTTTATACATCAAATAGCAACCAGGCTGGTGGGGTAAAAAATACAGACAAAAAACAGCCGTCAGTCTCTGCAAAACGCTCCTTCATTAATGCGGCTACTTCTAATAAAAATGATTTGAGCAGCAAAGGAGTAAACGATAAAGATCTTCCAAGTTTAAGGCAGGACCCTATTTCAAGACCGGTAGGAGAAAGATCTGTGAGTGAACAAATCATGAACAGATTGACCTCTGAGGTTCAAAAGAAACAAATTAAAAACGGTCCAGAGTCTCTTAAAGAAGCCAGTCTGAATGCCAGACAAGCAGTTAAAGAGAATAAAAAGACGGAAGGTAGCGGAAAAACGTCAGAAATTGGAAAATCTGATGCCAATAGTGCTAGCGATACTTCAACTACACCTGCTGGATCTAATAATACTAATGGTAAAGATGTTGTCAAAAAAAATAATGAGGATACAAATAATTCTCCCGAAGTAATAGCTAATACTAAAGCTGTAGCTACTAAAGGCGACATAGAAGATAAGCTTAAGAAGAGTAGTAAAAAAGATCAATTAGAATTAAATGATGCAAACAGCAGTTTAGAGGAGATCTTTGAAATTGAAGGAGTATTACTGGACCCTGAATTTATCACTAAAAAAGCTACTCATATTATCACTCATGATACCAAAGTGGTAAAGATACTTCCTAGGACTGAACTAAATAAGCCTGAAAGAATAGCGGCCTTTGAAAACCTCTTCAAAAAAGAGCTTACTTATTATCAAGAATTAAGTGAGATATTTGAAGCTAAGGAAGGAAAGTATTATTTCCGCACCTACATAGAAAGAAATACCCTAAAAGATTATGTAAAAAAAATCGGGTTAGATAAGAAAGACCATTTTGATAAACTTACCAGTAACGACCTAAAACTGATTCTCGAAGTCTGGAGAGAGATCAAAGGGCTCAATGTATCGCATGCTAATTTATCTGAATATAACATTCTAGTCATTTCCAAACGCAAATGGAACTTACAACGTGAAACAGAGATTAGACTTATAGGTTTCACCTCAGTGGATTGTACAGTTAAAGAAATGGAAGAACAGGTACATAAAATCTGGGCTAAATTAATTGGTGCTGATATATACCTGGATTTCCGAAAGAAGTTCAAGATTTAACTTAAAGAGACTACTTTGATAGGATTTAAAACTTAGGGTTTTAATCCGTCGGGTAGTATACATTAGTATGGGAAAGGGTCCGGCCTTGGCTGGACCTTTTTATTATATATTAGCAAAAATTCATTTCACTTATTAAGGTTGAATTCAAAATTGTGAATAATCGAGGGTATCAGTAAATTGTAAGCTTAAGTACACTCGATGCTCAAGTATGCTAAGCAAATATTTCTATTATATTTCGGCCCTGATTGTTAGTTACTTTTTTTTGATTCCTTTCATGTTAGGGCAGGCCTTAAGTGATGAAGCACGAATTAGCCTCCTCACTTGCTCTCCTGGGCCACAATTGTACCAATCTTGGGGACATTCGGCTGTCTTGGTAGAAGATCCTAAAACCGGACTCGAAAAAATATATAACTACGGAACATTCAATTTTAGGACTCCCGGATTCTATACCAAATTCGTTAGAGGGACTTTACCATATATATTAAACGATGAAAATTATCAGAAGGAATTCCTCCCTATATATAAGTACTACAATCAGCATGTTGATCAGCAGATTCTTTCACTAAGCCCGAACCAAACACAATCCCTGTTTAATTTCCTGGAACACAATTTATTGCCTGATCATAAATACTATATGTATGATCAATTTTATGATAATTGTGCCTTAAGAATTAAATGGGCCCTGGAAAATATTTTGGCAGATAGCTTAAGATTTAACTACTCCTCTCTTCCAAAACCTAAAACATTTCGTCAGGCTATAGATGATTTTTTAACAGAAAAACACTGGATTGACTTTGGTATAGATCTCATTTTAGGTTCTCCGGTAGATCATACCATGAATCCTCCTGAATATAGCTTTCTTCCTTCCTTTTTATTTCAAACATTTGAAAATGGAGAAGTATTAGATTCGGCAGGTCAGTGGCAACCTCTTATTCTAGAAACGCAAAGGGTACATAAAGCTTTTCCTGGAGAAAATGAATCGACTTATTTTACTCCTTTACTCACCTTTAGTCTTTTGGCTCTTCTCATCTTTATACTGACCATAGTAGGCATTTTTAGAGGAGGTTTATATAATAAATGGATAGATATTCCTCTCTTCGGTGTATATGGAATTGCAGGCATTATTTTGCTTCTGTTATGGGTAGGTACTGATCACAATGAACTTGCCTGGAATTATAATATAGTCTGGCTGCTACCTTCTCATTTAGGAGTATCTTTTTTATTGTTTAGGCAGCGTCAACCCTTAGGTCTGGGAATATATCTATCCATCATAAGCTTTATCAATATCTCTATTTTATTTTTTTGGTATTTGTTACCACAGTCTTTCCACATCGCCGATATACCTCTCATACTTATCATTACCTTGAGAGCTTTCAGAATTTTATTTTACTATGTATCAGAGAAGAAATGGCTGCTACCCTTCCAGCTGCATCAAGCTGAATCTACTTCAGTAGATAGTTGAGAAAGCATTGACTTATTGCTCTAATCAAAAAAGTTGAATGAATTTATTAAATTAAACTGATGAGGTAGTAAAAAAAACGCCTCAGGAATTTCTCACTTACTTTCGCATTAATATCCATATATTGTATATATAGTTTATAATTAGATAAGATTCCCTTAACAGTACATGAAGTATATATATATAGGAAAGAAGCTATTTTGTTATTTACAATTACCATTGCTATGGGTGTCTATATTACTTTTTGTATTTAGTATGTGTCCTTATTTATCTGTTGGTCAACCACAGGTGTCTGAATCTCATAAGCTTCTTGATACTTACATTTCCTATCTGGATGAGCTTAACAGCGATCTCAATATCAAAACCAATATCCTGGATGAATTTTTCCTTCAGTCTATTAATGAGCAAACTCCCTTAAAAGCTGAAATTATATCTACCTATTTCTCTACTGTTGGACAGGTACCCAAGGCTACTTACGAGAAGTTAGAAACAGTCTCTGGTTTTTTACCCATTTCTTATAGAACCAGCCTGGAATCAAAGGTAGAAGATGTTTGGAATGCATATATTAAGATTAATCAATTTTTAATTTCATTAAATAGTCAAGAACATATATCCAATGCCGTAAATGACCAATATACCCTGTGGTTCAATATCTTTTCTTATTGGAAAACAAGCATTGATTCTATAAATATACTCCAGGATAACGTTTATAAAGAACTAATTGCTGTTCATAAAGTAAGTAGAAATGACAGAGAGGATCGTTACATTTCCCTAGAAAATATTTCTTTAGATTTATTTTTGAGAGAAAGGCAATTTCTTATCCAACAGCCTTACAGACTTCTAATAGCAAATAAGTCAGTTCCCATTCCGAAAATTTACCCTCAGCAATTATCATCTAATATTTCTCAGCTGCAATGGATCAGCCAGTCTATTGATTCCTTAGCCTCTTTCAAAGCCAACATAGAAAAATGTAAAGTAGCCTTTTGGGCCTACACCAAACGCCTGATTGAATACAAAAAGAAGTTGTCAAGTACGAAAAATGAGAATGAATTTTGGTATTTACATAATAGGTTAAGCTTTCAATTAAATGACTCGTTAAAATACCTCCAGTCTCAATTAGTAGAAGCAGTAGTTAAAAAGAAGAGCCTCATCCTTCCTTTTCCTTCCATTGCAATTCCCATAAGCCTTGATATTTTTCAGGTCCTAGAAAAAGAAGAACTTCAAATTTCCTCCACTACAGAAGACCCCACATCCACAAAATATGTGGAACCAGACTTAAGGGTTTCGATTGAAGGGAACTCGGGAAACAATCAGCAGAAGGAATTTAATCTGGATACCTTATTTTTTACCTTAAACTTTCTCATCGATAACATAAATCACTCCACAGAACAAAACAGAAGTCTCCAGCAATCCTTAAAGAATTATAATTTACAGGCGAACTACTATCAAGGAGTAGATTTTAACAAAATTGAGAACCAGGCACAGCTAGCACTTGATGAGGTTTCGTTCCAGCCGTTGAATCGACCTTATCTTACCCATGCTATTAGGAAGTTAGGGCTTTCCAATAGCGAGTATGAGAAATTGCAGGGATCTATTGAAGCATTTACTTCAATTCAATCAGAAATGAAATCTCTTCTTGAATCTCTGACCATCTATTTAAGGGAAAAACATTATTTCGATGATCAATTAACCAGATCCAACGATATTTTAACCCGATTTAACTTTTTGTTTTCAGAATATGACAGACAAAAATCTCATACTTACGACATCTTAAATGATATTTATTTACAATATCATTCTCCTAACCCGTATGATCCAAAGATTCAATCCTCTGAAAGATTACTGGCTGTAGTTACCATAGGGGAAACTGTTCTCAAAGAATTAAAACCCCTTTTACTTGAAAATAGCTCAGCTTTTTCTAAAGAAACGATTATAAATAGGTGTGGTAGATTTCGTAATCAATTAACGGAAGCAGTAAATTCTCTGGATGCTTACAGAAAAATGGCGAAATTATCCACTGACACTACCGAAATTATTTTTGACAGAATGATCGAGTATGGAAAAGAATTATCTGATAAGCTTGACCCAGAAGCTGATAATTTTGTAAAGGTTCCCATCTTAAATCAGATTACTTTCCTATACAATGAAATGGTTAAAGAATATAATTCTTATGTATCAAATTCTGATGAATACATGCTAAGAAGGCTTAAAGAACCTTACTTATTTGATGTAAATCCCAAACCCATTCAATTAGTTCAGAAAGACACTGTAGTCATTAAATACGACAGAGAAGACTTTTCTTCGCTAGAAGGATTTGCTTCAAATAATATCGTTTTTCTCTTAGATGTTTCCGCCTCCATGAATAATAAATTAGGTGTACTTAAAGGGGCAATGCTTAAATTAATTCCCATTCTTAGGGACGAAGACCAGATAACTATTATCACATATTCAAGTAAAGCCAGGGTTATATATCCTACCAAAAAGAGTAAAGGAGTAGAGGGTATGGTGAAAGTAGTAAGGCAACTATCTTCTGAAGGAGGTACTTCTGGAAATAACGGTATTGAGATGGCATATGCTATCGCAAAAAAGAATTTCAAAGAAAAGGGTAATAATAGAATTATTCTCGCTACAGATGGGGAATTTAATGTAAAAGGAAAGAGTATGCGTCTGGCTGAACAAGGTGCTGCTCAGGATATTATAATGTCAGTATTTGATTGTTCTTCGAGAAAGGAAAGTAGTTTAAAGCTTGAAGAATTAGCCACCAGAGGAGAGGGTACTTATCTCAGAATCAATAGGGACAATGTAGATTCTGCCATATTACATGAAGCTAAGGCCATTAGATTTCAATAAGCCTCCCTTTGCTTAATTGAAAATTGCACGGCATGCACACATAATCCTTCCTGTCTAATTGGTCATATTTGTATTTTTTTTCTAAGTTTCACTTTTAATAAGCTCGGTTCATCTCATTAACTCCTATATGTATATTAATGCCATTGCGCACTATTTGCCAGAAGAAATCGTTCCGAATCGACAATTTACCTTTCTGAATGGACTCACGGATGAATGGATTGTTTCCCGTACTGGTATAAGAGAAAGAAGAAAGGCTGACACAGGAGAGAATACTAACTCTATGGGAATCCAGGCTTCTGAAGAAGCTATCAGTAAATTACCTTTATCAACCTCAAACATAGATTTAATCATAGGGGCTACATACACACCACATGATACTATATTTACCTTGGCTCACGCCGTTCAAAGGAAGCTCCTCTTAAAGAATATTCCTGTGGTATCTATTTCTTCTGCATGCTCTTCACTGATAAATGCCATAGAAATAGCTGAAGGATATTTTGCACTTGGAAAAGCACATAAGGCACTGATAGTTGCTTCAGAGCACAATACAGCCTATAGTGATATTGAAGACAAGGTAGCCGGGCACCTCTGGGGAGATGGAGCAGTAGCGTTGGTCATTTCAAAAGAAAGAACTTCTGAAGCAGATATGCACATTTTAGGTGTAACCACTTCAGGAGCAGCTACAGAAGGAAAAGCTGAACATGGTGTACTTCTAAAACCGGTCGACGGGGGTATTCTCATGCCACATGGAAGAGATGTATTTATTCATGCTTGCACATATATGGCAGAAACTACCGTAAATATTCTTACGGACCATAATATGTCCGTAGAGGATATAGATTATTTTATTCCTCATCAAGCAAATTATCGAATCACTAAAAGAGTAGTAAAGGAACTAAATCTACCAGAGGAAAAAGCCATTACAAATTTAACCTATTTAGGTAATACTGGCTGCGCTGGATGCGGAATAGCTCTCTCAGAACATCAGGACCAATTTCAGAAAGGAGAACACATTGTCATCAGCGTTTTTGGAGGAGGATATTCATATGGAGCAATGCTGATCAGGGTGTAACCATTTAATTTTCTTCATATATATGAATTATTATCCGGGTCAACCATTTATGTCAGAACAAATCTGGCAAGGGTATGCTCATGTAAAAGATACGACTCATTTTTTATTCGATAGTGGTCACTACGGCATTAAGGAACCTGAAAGAGTCATCCTGAATGGTTCTTTTCGGCATTGGAGTCCTGATGTGGATGATCCTCACTGGATGTTGCACCGATTTTCATCTACCCTATACATTCTTTCAATCTACAATCCTCATTTCTATTTCATTCCTCCAGGCTCCACTTTTAAGTTCATGATAAATGATGGACAGTGGATGCACCCAAGGATGAATACAGCCAACCTTCAAAATGGCAATCTCATATTTATGCCTCATGTAAGCAGGCAATCTCTATATGCTGAAATACGTCGGGACAGAACTATTTGGGTAAAAACTACAGGGATAGACAGATCATTTGATCCCAATTCTTATGAGCTTTCAGATGCATTAGGTCACCAAATTCCCATTGCCTCGGCTCTGCCCCAAACTTATGAATGGATGCTCCTTTCTCCATCCGAAAAGTTGGATATCAGAAGAGTGTATTATTTATCTATTAAAAATACCTATCACCGAACATTATGTTCTTTCGATGGGTGGTTTAGAGACTTATATTCACCCCAAAAATTAGGCGCAGAGATAGAAAAAGAAGGAACATACATAAGAATTTTCTCTCCCAGAGCAGATGCGGTTAAACTATATCTTTACCGAAACCACGATGACACTAATGCTTACCAAGAACTGATCATGAATCAGGATACAGATGGAGTGTGGGAAGCTTTCGTCCCCGAAAATTTAAAAGGGGTATATTACGATTTTACAGTTCACGGTCCTGATGATCCAGGAAATCACTTTTACCATACTACTCCAGTTCATATATCAGATCCTTATGCCAGAGTAAGTATGGACACATGGGGTAAATCTAGAATATGGGAACCGACTGTTCCTGCGACACCTCTAAAAAACGGACGTCCACCCATGGAGGATGTTATCGCTTATGAAGTCCACATACAAGATTTTACAGATCTTCTCCCTCTGAATGATGATTTAAAAGGAACTATCCCTGCTATGGGCATACCTGGATTAAAAAATCAGGCAGGAGAAGCTATAGGATTTGATTATTTGGTGGATTTGGGGATCAACGTCATACACCTAATGCCAGTTCAAGAATTTTTACACTATAAAGATGAAGTATGGAAGCCTGTTTTTGAGCATGATCCCTTTATGATCGCTAATGGAGTAAATTTAGAGAATTATCAATGGGGCTATCGCACCTCTCACTGTTTTGCTATTGAATCCAGATTCAGACAAAAAGGAACAGAGCCTGGAGCAGAGAGAGATCAGTTTAGAAATCTCGTCCAGGCATTTCACGATAAAGGTATTGCTGTAATTATAGACATCGTTCCAAATCATACTGCGGAAAATATGGACACCAAACCATATTTCTTTCATTTCAATGTGCTTGACAAACAATATTATTACAGAACAAATAATCTTGAACATCTGGGCGAATATGGAAATGAAGTAAAGACGGAAAATCGACCTATGGTTCAACGATGGCTTATCGATCAATGCCAGGCGATGATCGATGAATTTGGAATAGATGGTTTCAGAATTGATCTTGCTGGCCAAATTGATAAACAGACACTTATCACATTACGCCAAAAATTGGGGCCAGATATTATCATTTATGGTGAGCCCTGGATAGATTCCTTTGATCCTAATTTTGAAGCTAACCCAAGTTGGGACTGGTATAAAGTAGATTCTCCTATTACTTTTTTCAATGATGAGTCAAGGAATGCATTCAAAGGCCCAACCTCAATTCCTAGAGATAAAAGAAAAGATAGAGGATATGCTGGAGGGAATACAGACATGAGGGAGATGGTTAAATGGAGCTTAGCTGGAAGCTTTCCGTATGAAAAAACTCCTTTAAGCGGAATCAACTATCTGGATATTCACGATAATTGGACCCTTGCAGACCAGTTTGCGATGGATAATTGGGATGGAAGATATGGTGTGGATGAATTTCGTTTCAAAATTGCAGTGGTACTATTATATACTTCGTTGGGGCCCATCGTCATTAATGGTGGAACCGAAATCATGAGATCAAAAGGAGTAGCGGAATTAACAGAAACCATAAAATATACAGCAGATGGAACCCCGCTATATTTCCACGGGAAACGGGATACCTATAATATGAGGAAGGCGAACCAATTTGTTTGGGAAAATGTGGGTAAGAACATAGGAGATGAAGGATATCATTGTAATTATCGTTCTATGTATGAATTTTGGAAAGGGTTTAACAAATTTCGACTTTCAGAGAGAGGAAGGGTGTTTAGACAATCCGCTGCTGTACCAGAAGATTATTACCAGTGGATAGAACCTGAAAACAGGAATTTACTAGGATATATTGTGGATAACCAAGTCATGGTAGCGATGAATGTTTATGACCATGAACTATCCATGGAAGTCAATGTCCCAATAGGAAACTGGATGTTAATTGGGAACCAATCGGGCATTGATCATATTCAAGGAGTAAAGGATCCAAATAAGATGCAAAATATATCTGGCGGGGCCATTCACGAATTTCGGTTATCAGGTGCCCAGTTCAACATTTGGTTAAAGCTTCATGAATAATCGGTATCTGGTGTCAGCTTATAAATTACTTTACTGACCCATTGTATAATAGGATAATAGGTTAAAAACTAAAGGAGGACGATTATTTTATAATCGTCCTCTTGGTTTCTTTGTAAGCGTTATCAATGATTGATTGTATCTAACATACTTCTAAGAGCTGAACATGCAGGGAAAAAGTAGATAGTAAATTAATTTAAATAAACTAGACGTTAATTGTTACACAAACAGAATCAAGTGAATTTCATTAATCAGCTGAAATGGTGATTTCTAGTATGGAAGTAAGCTAGTTGAATGAAATACTTTTTCCATCACAATTTCTTTATCATCTTCAACTTCTAACATGCTAGTAAAGTTGCCTATAAGTACTGTGTAAATAATAACTAGTGCAAGAATACAAACTGTAAGTATTAACATGACGTAAACCTTTTATTTTTTCTATGTTTCAAATGTAAGAAAATACAAAGATATAGTGGCTGAAAGAAGGCTGAATGGTTAAAACACCTATGCGAACGGTTAAAGTTATTTTTTGATGACCAATACCTCATTTTGTAACCAGGCTTTCAATCTTTTTACTTTCTTATACATCTATTAATTGCATGAAAAAGTAAAAGGTCATCAAGATTATAAAAAAATGATTACCAATTACTTATAAGCTAAGCTGTAGACGAATGTTGAATGGGTACAGTGTTGATGTTACAAACAAAAGATTTAGCTGTCAGCAACTTACCTCACAATAAATATTTTTACTATATATATTCCAAAAATATGAATCAAAGGATCTGTCTTATTAGTACTTCAGCAGGTCCTAAAGAGGTGAAAGAAATTTATCATTATCTGAATAAGTTAAATGTATAAATTCCCGAGTCCAAAGTTCCAGAAGCTTAATTTAAACAGAGGCTACACATTGTTTATAAGGAGGGTATCAGTTCTGACACTATCCTGGCTGATAACAAACTTAACGGAATCCCTCCGCCAGGATGTACACTTCCGCCACAAAAATATAGTCCTTCAATAGATTGAGAAAAATTGGGATGTCTTAGGAAAGCTGACCACATGGAGTTTGAACTGCTCCCGTACAAGGCTCCTAAATAAGAAGAGGTTTTATCTTGAATCCCTTGAGGAGTCAGTAACGCTTCACATTCAATAAGAGGCCCTATATCAACACTTAACATTCTACTCAGCTTTTTAAGGATAATCTCCTTTGCTATTGTGGATAAATTATCCCAATCGTGTCCATCGAGGTGAGGTACATTAATCATCACAAACCAATTTTCACATCCTTGAGGCGCATCACTTTCTTTGTGTTTGCTAGTGATATTCACATAAATGGTAGGATCGCTATAAAGTGATTTATGTTTCCATATATACTCAAACTCCTCCTGATAATTGGAACTAAAAAAGATATTATGCAACTCAAGGCTAGGGAAAACACCTTTTATTCCCCAATAAAAAATTAATGCTGAACTAGATCTTTCTTGAGTCAATACTTTTTCGGGTGCTTTTTCCTTAGATAGTAATTTCTTGTATGTTGGTACAATATCCATATTACTAACTACTATATCAGCTTTGATTTCTTCATCATCGACTTTAATTCCTGCCGCTTTTTTCTCTTTCACCAGAATTTCCTGTACTTTTTTATTAAAATGAAATTGAACTCCGCAGGATTTAGCCAATTCATACGTACTGGAAGTGATGTGATGCATGCCCTTATGGGGAAAATATGCTCCCTGATTGTGTTCTAAGTGGGGAATTACGTGCAGGGTAGCGGGCGCCTGATAAGGATTGGATCCGTTGTAAGTAGCAAATCTATTAAACAATTGAATCGTCCTAGCATCCTTAAATCGCTTTGTATTTGCTCCATTCATTGTCTGTAAAGCATTCAATTTATGCAGCTTAAGTACAGACTTAAGTGTATCTACACGTAAATAGGTACTCAATTTATGTAGAGATCTTTCAAGAAAAACATGAGAAGTGATTTGATACAACTCCTGACTTTCTCTTAAAGCCTTCAATACAACATCCTCTTCATCTTCCGTTTTAAGAGCGATTTCGGAAGCAAATTTTTCCTGTTCACGAAATGCCCGAATCATTGTACCATCCTCATAAAAATAATGGCAAAGGGTATCTAATGAATCATAAGAAAAGTATTGTTGTACCTGCTTGCCCGTTAATTCGAACAATTCCGTCAATTGTTCTGGCATAGTAAAAAGAGAGGGTCCTGCATCGAAGCGAAAGCCATCCAATTGGATTTGTGACAATTTTCCTCCAGGATATCCATTAGCCTCATATACATCAACTTTATATCCTTTTTGTGCCAATCTTACAGACACTGCCAATCCTCCAATACCTGCACCTATTACAATTGCTTTTTTTGTCCTGTTCACCTTTGCAAATACATTATAATTTCATAAAAATATCGAGATAGTTTGTTCCTATGAAACGGATGTTAAGAAATTAGTAAGGAGCAAATAATCTGTACGTCAATGAAAAAGTGATATAGTGATTAAACACTCCTCCCACACCAGGCCTTAGAATGTTGATCCCGTTTCGTTGGCCAACAAGGGATTTAACCGAATAGCCAAATCTCGCTCCAATACCCAATTTACCTGCCTGATATCTGCCCCCCCCACTCAATCTAATATCTACCTCATCTACATAATTAATATCTCCGTTTATATCCTCAGAATCGAGCAAGTACCCAAAAACTGGCCCAAGCTCAAAATGAACAGATTGTTCAGCACGTGGAGATCCCAACGGCAAAGTGTAAACTACTAACAGTGGTAAACTAACATAGGATAGCCTTACTATCAATAATCCCTCTTGTGCACTTCCTAACTGTTCAAATAATAATTCAGGTTGTAGTCTGATTCTGTCTGACACATCAAAATATACATATCCTCCTCCGGAAAACCCTGCCTTGTTGAATCCGCCTACAAAATCACCATCTACCTGACTAACATTTAATCCCAAACTAATGCCTCCTCCTACATTCTGTCCCTTGCATATGATCGTTTGAAAGAATAACCCTAAGAGCAGTATACCTGAGAAGTAAGCTTTGACCATAGCTGAATCATTAAATTAATTAAATATCAAAACTATGTTCAGAATAATAAAAAATCCTGCCTGTATCAAATACATTGGAATGGCTAATGCATTTTTCCACTCAGATGAGACTTTGTGAAAGGTCCATATCATCGCCCAGGCTATGATAAACCATCCAATGTAATTTTGAAGTGGGACATGTGCCTGCTCCCATTCCCAAAAATCCATTGCTATAGCTACAGGTTCTATCAATATATCCAATCCCACCATTAGGATAGCTCCAAGCGTGGTTTGCCTCCATGTAGTCCCTCCTATTTTTTTACTTAACATTCCCGCTGTATATGTAAGTAATAACCAATTGACCCCAATAATAGGAGGTACCTGCAATAATGTCCATCCCAAGGTGTCTCCATATTGGTATTCTCCAAATACTATCCTGCTATGCACACCAATCACTTCGATGAAATATCCGACAGAAATAATCACACAACTCCATATCAAAAAGACGTTGCTTTTAGGTCGTTGGAACATCATTAATAGTATGGTTGACAACAGGAGATTTAGCGGTGTAAGTGCTTTAAAATAAGGCCTTACCTCAGAAATAGCCAATCCCGCAGCCCCTACCAGATAAATAATCGTTAAAAAGCAGACAGCTATCAATAATTGTAATCGCATAGCCTGAATATCAACAAATTTCATCATATGGAGATCAAAACTAATGGAATACGTATTTGTTGCCAGAAATCTACTACCAAATTTTTCTCTGGCATAATTTATAGATGGTGTGTAGGTTTGCACATATGAATATGAGATATCGACTTGGGTTCTTCCTTGTGATCGTAATAGTACTTGGCGGATCATGGGGATGTGAAAAACCTCTGGTAACAGTGAATGAAGGCAGCTTGAATTTTTCTCCCGACACTGTAAAATTCGATTCCATTTTTAGGAATTTCTTGACCCCTTCTGAACGGTTAGTTGTTGCCAACAATACCGATGAAAATATTGAGATCAGCCGAATATGGTTGGAATCTGGAGATGAAACTCAGTTTTCCATGATCGTTGACGGAATAAAAGGGAATGACATTTCTGATATAGTGATAAGAAAAGAGGATAGTTTGTTGGTCTTGGTCAATTTTATTTCAGAGATCAGGGATGATTTTGTTGAGGAATTCATTTCATTCCAAATAGGTGATAATGTACAGCGAGTCCCTATTAGTGCATTTGTCCTGGATGCATTTTTATTGAGAAGTAGGGTTATCGACAATCAGTTGGAAGGCTTTTTCTTTCAGCGAGATACCTTTCTCACTCCTGAAAAGCCTATTATCATGGACGGCGCAATCATTGTACCTGAAGATGTTACTGTTACCATCCTTCCTGGTACACATATTTTTTTCACGCCTTATAAAGTCCGTACCAATATGTTGCAGTCTCCCCCTGATACTTTCGTGCTATTCTCTCAATTATTCGTCAACGGAACGGTGAATGCTATAGGTACACCTGATCAACCTATCATATTGGAAGGAAGCAGGTTAGAACCTGATTTTTTTGAGTTACCTGCTCAGTGGCGAGGCGTAGAATTCGCTCCTGGCAGTAAGGATAATATATTAAAGCATGTATTAATTAAGAATGCTATATACGGTGTCAGAGTTGATTCCACCAGTGTCAACACACAGCCTAAAGTGATCATTCAAAACAGCGAAATAAGAAATATGAGTGCCTATGGGATTTGGGGGGTGGGATTTTCGGGCGATCTGGGCCTTCAGCCCGCACTATTGATGGAAAATTCTTTAGTTCATACCTGTAAAGAACAGACAGCTTTTTTATGGATCGGCGGAAATTATGAGTTCTACAATTGTACCTTTGCTAATTTTAACCTGGCCAGAGTAAGTAGAAGAAGTCCACAAATTTCTATTACTGATTTCCTTGAGGCTCCTCCCAATTTATTCGTTGTCCCTACCAGAGCTAAATTTACTAATTGTATTATCTGGGGAAGCGAGGAAGATGAAATAGGCTTGGAACTTGTAGGTGGTGCCCCATTAGACATTAGTTTTAATCATACATTAATCAGATATTCTGATGATAATGAAGTTGATATTAGTCCTTACCTAGAGAATGCCATTATCAACCAGGATCCTCTTTTCAATGATATTTTTAACATTGATTACAGACCTCAGGAAGGTAGTCCGGTGATAGATGCAGGGATAGACTTATCTAATCGATTTTTGGGAGATATTCGGGGACGTATGGATAGCCTAAGAAGTCTTCCTTACGACCTGGGTGCATATGAATTTTACCCTATTGAATAAGATCCATTTATTATAAAGCTATTTTCCATAGTATCTCTCTATTCATTTACCATCAATATAATTACGGATGTTTGTTTATTGGGGCAATCTTCATTCTAAGGTTGTAACATTAGAAAATGATGATATCTTTACGGCCGTTAGACCAGCTTGCGTTTATGGTATCAATTTGTCTCCTATTGATAACTTCATTTTGTGTCGTTCGTATATCAATCAAGAAAACTTTCAAATATTCTTGAAACTTATTTACTTATCAAAAGTTTAGTACAGCATGACATATATGCTCGATGTACTTAAGAAAAGATCTCAAGTAGCTACCGTGGAGAGAAGAGTTGTGGAAAAGGTAGAACAAGGGGATCGAATTACTGATGAAGAAACCCTCTTTTTATTTGAACACAGTGATTTGTCTTTTGTAGGGCTACTCGCAAATCATGTTCGTTTTCAAAAACATCAGCTCAACACCTACTTCAACAGAAATTTTCACCTAGAGCCTACGAATGTATGTATCTACACATGTACATTTTGTTCCTATTCGAGGAAAATTAAAAAGCGGTCAGATGGTTGGGAGCTCAGTATGGAGGAAATGTTGGATGAGGTGAAGAAATATGATGGGAAGCCCGTAACTGAAGTTCATATTGTGGGAGGTGTTCTTCCCCAATATAATTTGGCCTTTTACACAGAATTGTTTAAAGCCATTCGATCTCATCGACCAGAACTACATATAAAAGCACTGACTCCCGTTGAATTTCACTATATCTTTAAAAAAGCCAAAGTGTCCTATCGTGAGGGCCTGGAAATTCTTATAGAAGCAGGTCTGGATTCTATCCCTGGTGGTGGAGCTGAAATTTTCCATCCAGAGATTCGGAATCAGATTGCAGGAGGTAAGTGTTCAGGAGATGAGTGGTTATTCCTACATGAAACTGCCCATCAGTTGGGATTAAGGACAAATGCGACGATGCTATATGGTCATATCGAATCCTATTGGCACAGAGTCGATCATTTAAAGGAGCTTAGAGAATTACAGGATAGGACAGGAGGTTTCCAAACATTTATTCCCCTTAAATTTAGAAATAAGGACAACGAGTTATCCCACTTATCTGAGGTATCTGTCATAGAGGATCTGAAGAATTATGCTATCAGCAGATTATACCTGGATAATTTCGATCATATCAAAGCTTATTGGCCTATGATTGGTCGCAAAACTGCTCAAATGTCTTTAGCCTTTGGAGTAAATGATATAGATGGAACTATAGATGACACTACTAAAATTTACTCGATGGCAGGATCAGAAGAGCAACATCCGTCTATGACCACGGAGCAACTAGTGGATCTTATTCATAGCTCTGGTTATCACGCCTTAGAAAGAAATACTTTGTATCACATCATAAAAAATTACTATGCTGACGCTTTATCTCATGCGCCACGGTGAGACTAATTATAATAAACAGGGAATCGTACAAGGAGGGGGAATTGATTCAGATCTAAATCAATTAGGTAGACAACAGGCGTTCCAATTTTATAAAGCATACAAACATATTCGTTTTGAAGCCATATTTGCCAGTGGACTTAAGCGTACGCATCAAACGCTGGAAAACTGGAAACAACAACATTATTCTATACAAATACATCCTGGTATTAATGAATTAAGTTGGGGAGTCATGGAAGGGATTCAACCTTCAGACGCCCAAAAGGCTATTTTCAGACAAACAATTAAGGACTGGCAACATGGATTGTGGGACTCAAAAATTGAAGGAGGCGAATCAGCAAATGAAGTCTGGGAAAGAACTTCTGAATTCTTGGAACAATTAAGGAGTAAACATTTCTCAGGAAATATTTTAATCTGTTCACATGGAAGAACGATCAGAGTGATGCTAAATAAGCTCTTGCACATTGATATGGAAGATAAATCAATTAGCCCATTTCATAATACCGGTCTTAGCATATTAAACATGCTTCCTGATGGTTCTGTGAAAAGCGATGGACTCAACGAAATTAAGCATCTCAATCAAATATCAGTTCATTGATTGACACGTTTATAAAAGACTCATTCATTTATGGCATATAACATAGCGCTAGTTTCATACATAAATACTTGTCCTTTTACAGACGGGATAACTCAGTTAATTCATCCAGCTATCTTTAATCTAAACTTTTTTCCTCCTTCTGAATGTTCGAGGATATTATTAGAAGAAAAGGCTCAAATGGCCTTAATTCCTGTAGGTTCCTTACCCGACTTTTCTAATATTCACATATTACCCAATTATTGCATTGGATCTAAAGGACCTGTAAATTCAGTTTTTATATTCTCTCAGCAACCTTTGGAAAATCTGGATACTGTTTGGCTGGACCCTCATTCAAGAACGAGTAACGGCTTGGCACAAATACTTTGTAAGTACTATTGGAAGGTTCCCGTTTCCTTTATACAACCTGCGAATGCCCATATCGAACATATTTCTTCCAATGTCGGAGGAGTCGTTATAGGAGATCTTGCATTAAAAGAACACTATCGCTTCAATTATGCTTATGACCTTTCGGAAGCCTGGTATAATTGGACTGGTCTTCCCTTTGTGTTTGCTGTTTGGGCCTACTATCCAGACCATATTTCAGGAGGGTTATTGTCCGAATTTTCAGAAGCTCTCTTCCACGGAGTTAAAAATAAAGTCAAGAGTGCAGAAAAGTGGGCCGAACATTTTGGTTTTGGTATAGAAGAAGCTAAAAGATACTTGAATGATTCTATAGACTTTCACTTTACCGAAAGAAGGCATATTTCTCTAGAACTATATTTAAAAGCGTTGAATTCTTTAAAAAATCAACCTATACTCTCCTGAAGAAACCCTTCATGCTGTCGTTATTTATTAATTTTGATATTATTTTTCGTTTGTAGGTATAGAGAATTTTTGAAAAAGGTTTAAGATTTTATATTTGCAGCGTTAAACGGGAAAACTCTTTTACAGATTATTCTCATTTGTTTCATTTCACCCAAACTACACTTAATATTATGGGACTATTTGATTTTATCAAAAACGCTGGAGAGAAAATCTTCGGATCCAAAGATGATGCGCCATCAGCTGACGAAATGCGTGAACAGGTGATTTCTTTCGTAAGTCAGTTCAATCTTGATATTACTGATCTAGATGTTCAAATCGAAGGAGATAAAGCCACGCTAACTGGTATGGCCGGTTCTCAGGCAGACAAAGAAAAATTGATCGTAGCAGTTGGTAATATTGAAGGTATTGCTACCGTCGATGATAGGATTGATGTAAAGGAAGTTGTAGAAGAAGCTCCCGCTCCTGTATTCTACACTGTTAAAGGTGGAGATTCTCTCTCTAAAATTGCTAAGGAAATGTATGGAGATGCTATGAAATACAACAATATTTTCGAAGCGAACAAACCTATGTTAAAAGATCCAAATCTCATTTATCCAGGCCAGGTGCTTCGCATACCTCAACAATAATTTTACGGATAAATACTAACCAATCCTATCAGGGCTGCCCTCTTGGGCAGCTTATATTTTTTATCGCCTTAGAGGAAGTTCTTGGACTTACTCAAAATTTACATTTAAGGATAATACTTGACTAAATAATTTCCCTATAGCTCCGGCATGAGAGGTTCGGTCGGGATCTGAAACATATAAGTTTCGTATGCCTGCAGAATATCTTATTTCAGGTGATAGTTTTATTCTGTCCCCATAAATATTAAAGCCCACTCCTAAAACAATGGAAATATCCTGAGATTCAATCTTCAATAGCCTTGGATCATCGTTCACTTTTTTATTACTGGCTAAGTTAATTCCCAATTGCGGTCCTGCCAATAAGTATAAACGGTAAGATCCGCTGTAAACTGACTTGTATTGAAATAAAATGGGAAGATTTAAATATGAAGCCTCTATTTTTCTTTGTTCAATAGCAGGAAGCCTTTCAGTACTGCCTTCAAACCTATAATCAAAATTGCGTTGCTCCAGGGAAATAGCCGGTATAAAGCGAATCGCAAGATTTCTCCTCAGGTTTAGATTAGTTATCATTCCCAGGTTTAATCCTAATTGAGGATGTAGTTCTATCTGTCTAAGGATACGGGGATCATCCACTCTTCCACTTGCCACATTTATCTGCTCTTTTACATTATATCTATTGTAAGTAGCCCCCATCAAAAAGCCTAAATTAAATCGCTTTAAATCGAATGGGTGATTTTTTCTATACCTCTGTCCCAACACTTCGGTATGTGTAAGTATCAATAGTGGAATAAGAAAAAAAATTATCTTCTTATGACTCATTAGCACATTCTTAGACATTGAAATACCCCTTATCATATCTCTCTGCAATATGAACAATTAAGCTAAGGGGGGAAATGTTGTTTCCCACAGGAATACAACACAAGTTAATAATCGATAAAATCTGAGTAAAAATGCGTATAAGTCAATTTCTTTATTTTTCCAATAAATAGAGAGAACAGATTCCAAAGGTTAATGGATAATATACAGCCTTATTAAATCCGACCCTACGGCAAATTTCTACAAATTCTTTGCCATTCGGAAATGCTTTTACAGAATTAGGTAAATATGAATATGCTTTAGCATCTCCTGAAATTAATTTACCGATTAAAGGAGTTAGAACATTGAAATGAAAATAAAAAAGTTGCTTAATTGGAAAAAAGGTAGGATAAGAAGGTTCTAATATAACCATTGCTCCTCCCGTTTTAAGAATTCGTTTTAACTCGCTTAATCCTATTTCCAGATGCTCAAAATTCCTAACGCCAAATCCTACAGTAATAGCATCTACCGAATCATCAGGCAAATCAATGTGTTCAGAATTTCCTTTTTTCATGTCAATGAGATGCTCTAAGGATTTTTGCTTAATCTTAGCTCTTCCCTGTACCAACATTTCTTCCGCCAAATCTATTCCAATAATTTTTTCAGGTCGTAGCTTTACGGCCGCCAGGGCAAAATCTCCAGTACCAGTAGCCATATCTACAATGATATCAGGATGATACTTCTTTAGTTTCTTAATAGCAATATTCCTCCACCATATGTCCAATCCTAATGTAAGAGAATGGTTTAGCAGATCATATTTTGGAGCAATCTGGTTAAACATATCCTCTACCTGATCTTGTTTAGAAACATCTTTCTTCCCGTATGGTGTAATGGACTTCATGTATTTATTCAGAATTACGATATTTGTTCTAGAACTTAATAATTTCCTTTTGGTTTCTATTTATCGTCGAATTTGTGAGAAAGTGAGGAAAGAAATGAATATTAAAAAGGCCGAATTTATTATTAGTAACACTGAACTAGCTAAGATGCCAGCTTCTGATCTTCCTGAATACGGATTTGTGGGGAGGTCTAATGTGGGTAAATCTTCTCTCATCAATATGTTATGTGGCAGAAAGAATCTGGCCCATACCAGTGGTACACCTGGAAAAACCCAAACGATTAATCACTATCTCATCAATGAAGAATGGTATCTAGCAGACCTTCCGGGATATGGATATGCGAGAACTTCCAAAAAGCAACGGTCTGAATTTACCAGGATGATTCAGAATTACGTAGAATACCGTTCCAATCTTATGAACCTATTTGTTCTGGTAGATAGCAGGCACAACCCCCAAACGTCTGACCTGGAATTCATGGAATACCTTGGAATTAAGCAAATACCTTTCGTTATCGTATTTACTAAAATCGATAAACTAAAAGAAAAAGCACTCCAAAAACAGATAGAACAATACGAACTTACCCTTTTGCAAAGCTGGGAAGAGTTACCAGAATTTATCTTTACTTCTTCCATAAAATCCTTAGGTAAAGAGGAGGTTCTTAACTGGATTTCGGAAACTAACCCTTTGTTTTACCAACGATAACTCTATAGAATTCTATGAAATACCTCATTCTTCACAATAATTTTTAGTTTCAATCGAAAAAAGTTCTTTCGTCAGTATATAAAGATGTATGTTAGATTAATAATTTAACCACACATATATGTCAAAGATTAAAGAGGCATTACTCCAACAGGCTATTGGCTACTTCGAAAATCTCCTTTCCGAACTTAAACAAGACCAGGAAGATCTTGTATCATCTATCCAGGATCAACAAGATACCATTGACCTTCAGGAACAATCCGTCCATGATGAAGCTGCAGGCCAAATTGAAAGGGAAAACCAACAGTATATTCGAGTAGAAAAAGAGTTGAGGGTGTTAAAAAATTTACTTCCCGAAAAGGCAGCCCAAAAAGTAGAGTTAGGAGCGATTGTAGAAACTAATATGTTAAACTTCTTCGTATCGGTTCCTCATTCGGATTTATCTATAGATGGGGTAAAATATGTAGGTATTTCTTTGGAAGCCCCTATTTATCAGGCGATGGAAGGAAAACAGAAAGGGGATTCGTTTGACTTTCAGCAAAAAACTTATCATATATCCAATATTTACTGATATCTGGATATTAGAACCAGGAATTCTGCCCTCCAGGAATATAGATATGTTCTTAATCCATTGCAGTGCAACTATTGGAACCCCTAAAAACAGGATTCAAGTATTTTTTCATCTACTTATTATTCAATTACTTATGAATATAACATCCAAGGTAACCCAAAAACAAGTTAGAAATTTTCTTAGAGAAGAAGTTCCAACACTCATAAGTGAACTAGATACTAATACTCCTACCAAATGGGGATTGATGAAACCTCAGCACATGATAGAACACCTTTCAGGAGTCGTCTATATATCCAGAAAGGAGGCAAACCTTCCCATAATTACTCCAGAAGAAAAACTAGAACGTTACCGACAATTTCTCTGGGATGACAGGCCTTTCATTAAATTTGCTAATGCCCCTCATCTCAAGCAAGGGGAATTACCCAATTTAAGATTTCCATCTTTAGAAGAAGCTAAAGCTGTTCTCATTAAAAATATTAACGCTTTTTACGAATTTTATGAAGCTAATCCTGAGGCTACTTTTATACATCCAGTTTACGGCATGTTAAACAAGGAGGCCTGGGAAAGATTTCACTATAAACATTTTATCCATCATTTTAAACAATTTGGATTAATAGATGAATCCTGATCATGGTTTCTGAAAGTGTGTGTTAATGAAAGAACAAGCAGTCAGTTTTAACCAGGAAGAACTCGATTTATTACAAAATCGGGATTTTTTACCTCTAAAGTTTGAGATAAATAAGAAGTTGGAACTCATGCTTTCCCAACTCCATAGTGCCATAAATCATGAGATATCAGGTAATCTATCGAGGCTTCCTTCAATGATCGTCAGAGAAAATGGGAAAATATCCAGAGGAGAAAATTATCATACTTATTCTTATCGAGTACTGGATTATCCTCGTTCATTCACCAAAAGAGGGATCTGCCTGTTTAGGTACCTCATATTGTGGGGGCATACCATTTCATTTCACTTTATTATATCTGATGAATGGAAAGAGGATTACCAGGAGGAAATTAACATCGCATTGAGTTCTGCTCCAGGTGAGTTGACGGTATGCCTGCAAGAAGATCCCTGGCAATGGTTCTATAACCAAGATCAATATATATCTGCCCAAGATATTTCTACGGATGTCTTGAAGAAAGCATTTCATCAGCGGAAATTCATTAAAATTAGCAGATTCATCCCTTTAGCAGAATATAAGTTGATACTTCAGGAAGGATTAGCTTTCTGGCAATACTGGCAAAATCATGTTTTCCTCTCAGACATATAGATCAAACTGATCTGCATCCATCCATATAGGAAATGATTCTCTGTAGTCGATTAAGGAAGCATGGTCTAAAGTAGCTTTAATGAGTTGCTCTTTTCCTTCTTCTGCACAACTTAGAATGTTACCTCTGGGATCAATGATGGCTGAATGCCCATTGTACTCTTTCCCGCTAGGCTCTTTTCCTACTCTATTAATTCCAATAACATATGCCTGATTTTCTATCGCTCTGGCTTTTAATAAAATGTCCCAATGATTTATTCTGGGACTAGGCCAATTCGCCACATAGATTAATAAGTCATAACTAAAATCTCCTTCCTTGTAATGGCGATTTCTACTCCAGACGGGAAACCTAAGGTCGTAACAGATCATAAAAGATATTTTCCATCCTAAATATTCAATGCGTGTGGGCTGAGTTCCCTGAGAATAGAATTTATCTTCATTGGCCATTCTAAATAAATGCCTCTTATCGTATTCCGCAATTATTTCATCCTGCTTTACGACAATCAAGCGATTAAAGAACTCACTATTTTCTTCAATGATCAAACTTCCAACAACTAAAGAGTTGAATTTTCGAGAAATGCTCATCATCCAATCAATACCTTCCCCTTCCATATCCTCAGCGAAATGATCCGCATCCATGCTAAATCCGGTACTAAACATTTCAGGCAGAATGATCATATCTACAGCTTCTTCCAGGTAGCTGTTTAGCAGTAATTCCAGATGTTGGAAATTTTCGTTAGGATTTTCCCAAGTAAGATTCGGCTGTAATCCTGCTATTCGAAGTGGACTCATTTTTAGGGATGCTGATGGTAACTTTTGCAAAATTTTAGTTGCTTCCAAAATGTAAGCTTACTATCCAGGTATCCAAAAAACAAATGTTTCTTTAAGAATTCATTAAAGATGAGCAAGCAAAGACAGAAAATTCTGACATTTCTATGAATGAAATAGAATATTATTAATTTCGCCCTCTCACCAAATCAATTACTCAATCCATGACCTACATCGAATCTATTTTAGCTCGAGAAATTCTTGATTCAAGAGGAAACCCTACCATTGAGGTAGAAATTTTGTCTTCTGAAGGCCATTTAGGCCGTGCGGCAGTCCCTTCCGGTGCCAGTACTGGTATGAATGAGGCTATAGAATTAAGGGATAAAGACGCTAAGCGCTATGGTGGTAAGGGAGTACAAGACGCAGTTAGGAATGTTAATGAAATCATTGCCCCTGAATTAGAAGGCTACTTACTGACAGAACAAATTGCAATCGATAAGAAGCTCCTGGAACTCGATGGAACAGAAAATAAGAGTAAGCTTGGGGCCAATGCCATCCTTGGTGTATCTCTGGCTACCGCCAAAGCAGCTGCAGACTCAGTAGCGCTTCCTCTTTATCGGTATCTGGGTGGAACTAATGCCTGTACCTTACCTGTTCCTTTAATGAATATCTTGAACGGAGGAAGCCACGCAGATAACTCAATTGACATTCAAGAATTTATGATTGTTCCCGTAAAAGCAGATACTTTTAAAGAAGCTTTGAGAATGGGAGCAGAAGTATTTCACACCCTTAAAAAGGTATTAAAAGACTCTAAATTGAGTACCAACGTAGGAGATGAGGGTGGTTTTGCTCCTAACCTGGAATCAAATGAGGCAGCAGTAAAAGTAGTACTAGAGGCTATAGAAAAAGCTGGTTATCGTCCTGGTGAAGATATGTTCCTGGCGATAGATGCTGCCAGCTCAGAATTTTACGACAAAGATAAAGGAAAATACATTTTTAAATACTCAACAGGAGATGAGCTTTCTTCTGAAGAAATGGTAGGATATTGGAAAGAATGGTGTTCAAAATATCCGATCGTTTCTATTGAAGATGGATTAGACGAGAACGATTGGGATGGATGGAAATTGTTGACTAAAGAACTGGGAAATCAGGTTCAACTAGTAGGAGACGATCTGTTTGTAACCAATGTAAAATTTCTTGAAAGAGGAATCAAAGAACATGTGGGTAACTCCATTTTAGTAAAAGTTAATCAAATAGGTTCTTTGACAGAAACCCTAAATGCAGTTCAAATGGCTACCAGAAATCAATACACCAGTATCATTTCCCACAGGAGTGGAGAAACTGAAGATACTACTATAGCTGATATTGCCGTAGCGGTTAATTCTGGACAAATTAAAACAGGTTCCGCTTCTCGTAGTGATAGGATCGCCAAATACAATCAATTGCTAAGGATAGAAGAGGATTTAGAAGAAGCTGCTATTTATGGAGGATTAAGCTTTCCATATAAATAAATTTTATCCTTGAAGCTTCATTAAAAGTATAGAATAGATAAACATAAAAAGCCATTCCTGATCATACGGAATGGCTTTTATACTTTACAGCTAAAAACTTAGCCGCTAGTTTTTCTGTATTTTAATTATTTGCTGTCCCTGAGCAACATCAGCTTTCAGGAAATAAAATCCAGGACTGAGCTGATCCAAGTCCGTACCAATCACATGAATATCTGGACTTAAGTTTTTCTGCCAAATCAGTTGTCCCTGGATATTGAACAACATTACATTAACAGACGCTTTCAACCCACTCAAATCGATCGTGAATGTCTGAGAAAACGGATTAGGAAAAGCACGAATAAGAAATTTACTGTCTTCATTCAGCTCGTCTTCCAACTCAAGAAAAGTCTTATTTTTATCCTCTTCGTAAGTATTACATTGCATAAGTTCCATCTTACCCATCATTTTGCTAATGACAGGGGAACGTGTTCCATCGTTAGGACTGTTTCGGTTAAAGCTCGTATTGGCTTTATCAAAAGTCAACATGGGATTTTCTTTTTGCTTCATTTCAAAACAGACTACCCCTATTTCTATCCATTGGTCTGCCTTTATGACCGGACAGCTAAATTCTCTGGAGGTTAGGGATAATGTTAGATTTATTTTCCCTGGAACGGATGTTCCGTCAATGGCATGATTATTCCAGGCTGAAGCTACATTGGCTATACATCTGGAGCTTCCATCAAATGCGGTAGATTCGTAATATTTAAAAGCTAATACTTCTTTATCGTAGGTCATAAATATAGAAGAGGTGCCTATCATAAAACTGTCCAATTCCGCTTTGATTTGAATGCTTGCACAATACATCCCATCCTCGCATCTAACAGTATCTAAGAGTCTCAGACTTAGGTAATCTTCCATCGGATCTATTGGCAGCGGTGTAGGCATAGGCATCGGATCTGGCTTAGGGTCCGGTGCAGGCGTAGGCATCGGATCTGGCTTAGGGTCCGGTGCAGGTGTAGGCATCGGATCTGGCTTAGGGTCCGGGGTAGGTGTAGGCATCGGATCTGGCTTAGGGTCCGGTGCAGGTGTAGGCATCGGATCTGGCTTAGGTCCGGGGTAGGTGTAGGCATCGGATCTGGCTTAGGGTCCGGTGCAGGCGTAGGCATCGGATCTGGCTTAGGGTCCGGGGTAGGCGTAGGCATCGGATCTGGCTTAGGATCCGGGGCTAGGTGTAGGCATCGGATCTGGCTTAGGGTCCGGGGTAGGTGTAGGCATCGGATCTGGCTTAGGGTCCGGTGCAGGCGTAGGCATCGGATCTGGCTTAGGGTCCGGTGCAGGCGTAGGCATCGGATCTGGCTTAGGAGCAGGCATCATATTACAATCGATTATCTTATCAATTCCTGCTAACTTATGTAAAGGGATACTACTAGTCCCATCATTTGGCATGTTTCGATTAAAGTTGGTATTAACCTTATCGAAAAACATTCTGGGATTTCCTTTTTCATTTTTGACCTCAAAACACAATTTGCCTATTTCAATCCATTCATCAGCGATTACTGGACAACTATAGGTTTCTGATGAAAGAGAAAGGGTAAGATTTAGTTTTCCGGGAACAGAAATGCCATCTACAGCATGCTCATCCCAGGCAGAGACCATTCCTTCCACACACTGATCATTTCCATTGAATGATGTAGAGGCGTAATCTTTAAAAGCAATCACCTCTTTGTCGTATGAAAGAAAAATAGAAGAAGTGCCAATTTGAAAAGTATCTGATTGTGCTTTAATTTGAAGGCTAACGCAATAGGTATTGGTGGAACAGTTGTAACTCTCTTTTAATTGAAGTGATACCTTATCCTTTTCAGTGGGTTTAACAGGAGGAAGAGGTGCTGGCTTCTCCTCTACACACTTCATCTCATCCATCATCATCGTCGTTTTTCTTGCCTCAGAAATACCTATATCTGAGTGAAAAAGGATAATCTTATCAATATCCCAACCTCTTGAACGACCTGACACGATTAATCTATACGTCTCCCCGCCCCTAAACATATATTTGGCTCTTCTTTTTTCTGTTTTGCCAAATCCTAATCTATCGGCCCATCCCCAACTATTCTCTTTTCCTCCAATAAATTTCGTATCGGTCTTCAATAATTCCATGTTGGCATCATCATAAAGGCTATCCCCAACATTAGGTCCGGGCCCAAAGTTTCCTTCCATTCGTACATACCCATCATCCCCATCAAATTTTGATGCTTCAGATATCTGCTTTCTTGCTTTTATAATTAATTGATAAATACCTGATTTATTGATCTTAAAATCATATGAAATAGGAGAATCAGGTTTCCCTCCCTGTGGCCTGTTTCCGGTAAATGTCAAATATCCTGTTCCTGTATATCCTTCAAGCTCCCGATTAATTTTCCAATTCCCCAAAGGAGAAGTTGTGTGTTCGGCTTCCATGATGACATATCCATTCACTTCATTATAGAACTTACAATCACTTGAATCAGACTGTGAAAAAACGAATGAGCAATTACATAACAAGGTAAAAACCAAAAGGCTAAAAAGATTTTTGATAAAATTTATTTTCATGGTAAAATCTTTAACCTTCACGTCTGCAAACGACGATTCAGGTAACAAGTTAAAGTATTAAAGAAAGAATCAATTAAGAATTATTGGATGGAATGAATTATCAGGTGTACTTTTACCTATATAACATATGTAAGATTAAAAAATTGTTCTACCTGATAATAATTTTTTAAGCTATGTAATATGTTGCTCGATTTGAGGTTAAAATCCCACTCTCCACCCTTCAAGATCTAACACCAAGATCTCAGAAATGCCATTTTCTTCGAGAGTTCCAATGGTGGAGATGGAACTTATACTATTGAACCTATGTGTTAGTTGATATGTATTATTTACCTATTTTCAAATTTAGGTAAGCTTTTCCTTACCAAGGATTAGAGGCTTAAATTCTTACTGCTTTTTCTTATAAATCAAAAATTTATGATATTAATAAGCTCTGTTGATGAACCCATATACTTGAGTAAAAAAATTGTTATATTCATATGATAAACACCATATAGCCCAAAAGTCGACATGAAGGTAAATCACTTAATTATTGCTGGTATATCCCTGATAGCTATTGTAATCCTGAGTTGGATGTTTCTGGGAAATACTACAAATGATGACACTAATATACTGATAACTCCCACAGTAGGTCCTTTTGAAGTTATCGTTACAACTACCGGGGAATTAAAGGCCAAAAACTCAACTGAAATTAGAGGTCCTGATGCTGGTAAACTCAGAGAAGCAAGAGTGTACAATATTCCGATTTCTGATCTTGTAGATGAAGGAACTCAGGTAAAGGAAGGAGATTTTGTAGCTCAATTAGATGCTTCTGAACTTAATACCAAAATATCTGAATCTAAACTAGAAAAAGATAAAGCAGAACACCAATACACTCAGGCAAAACTGGATTCTGCACTTACCCTTTCGGAGAAGAGAAATAATATTGCCAATCTCAGTTTTGCTATGGATGAAAAGTTAGCTGAGATGGAACAATCTATTTATGAAGCTCCTGCCACCAAACAAATGGTTAAGTTGGCTTATGAAAAAGCGAAAAGAGAATATAAACAAGCACAGGAAAATTACTCAAAACAGGTCGCACAATCTGTGGCTAAGGTAAAAGAAGTAGAAGCAGACCTTATTAAACAGCAGAGACTTCTGGAAAACCTGACTTCTGTGTTATCTGAGTTTAGGGTGAAAGCCCCTGCTGATGGCATGGTCATTTACGCTCGTGAATGGGATGGCAAAAAGAAAAATATAGGTTCAAGCATCTCTTGGTGGGATCCCGTGGTAGCTATCCTTCCTGACCTTTCATATATGGAATCAATTACCTATGCCAATGAAATTGATATTCAGAAAATTGCTGAAGGACAGAAGGTTAAAATAAGCTTGGATGCTATGCCAGATAAAAACTTAACCGGAGAGGTGAAAAAGGTGGCTAATGTGGGAGAACAACGACCCAATTCTGATTCTAAGGTGTTTGAAGTAATTATTGAGGTCAATGAGTCAGATACGACCCTTCTTCCATCTATGACCACAAGTAACGAAATCCGAGTTTCCTCTAAGGATAGTACGATGTTCATTCCCCTCGAATGCCTTCACGCTCAAGATAGTATTAGCTATGTATTCCATCGTGGAAGAGGCAGATTAAAGAAAAAAGAAGTAAAAGTAGGCATGATGAATGAGAATCATGCGGAAATTATTGCAGGTCTGGACCAAGAAGACGATGTATATCTAAGTCTTCCTGCTTCTAAAGATACTTCAGGGATAGAATTTATTCGTCTCAACTCACCTAAAGAAGTTGCTAATCGCTAGCTATGCTGCAAAAACTCATTTATAATTTCATCATTGGCCTCGAGGCATTGAGACAAAATCGAATGAGGGCGCTATTGACTTCGTTGGGAATTATATTTGGCGTATCCTCTGTGATTGCCATGCTCGCCATCGGGCAGGGAGCACAACAAGAAATTCTTCAACAAATGGAATTATTGGGAGCTAATAATATCATTATTACCCCTATTATCGAGCAGGAAGAAGGGGAAGTAGAAGAAGAAATATTACTCATGGCCAATAAGCCCAAAAGGTTTACGCCCGGCCTTTCCATGCTGGATGTGGAGGGACTAAAAGAACTTCCAGGAATAGAAGCTGCGATGCCTGAAGTAGTCATGGAAACATTGGTAATAAGAGAAGCCAGAAAGCGAAGTACCAAGCTCATAGGGGTAAATCAAAATTATTTTAAATATCAAAATTTGTCTTTACTTCAAGGGAATTTCTTTAATCGGGTTCAATTTGATGAATCGAGGCCCGTGTGCATCATCGGATATGATGTCAAAACCAAATTTTTTCCTACTGATGAACCCATTGGAAAAAAGATTAAATGCGGAAGACTTTGGTTAACAGTTATTGGCGTGTTGGACAGAAGAAATATTTCCGAGGAGGCTCGTGAAGAACTCGCTCAGGTCGGAATCAGAAATTTTGATCTTGACATATACATTCCCATTAATACCTTATTGCTGAGATATAAAAATCGAGCATTAATTACTCAAAGAGATATAGAAGTAGCTGCCAAAGAGGAAGATGAAGAACAAAATGAAGTATCAACAGAACCTGTTAACTACCACCAGATAGACAGATTGGTGTTAAGAGTAAATGATACCCGTTACATGAAAAAATTAGCTGAAATCAGTAATAGGATGCTGACGAGAAGGCATAATCAGGTGGTAGATTTCGAAATTACTATACCGGATGTATTATTGGAACAAAAGAGAAGAACTACTACTATTTTTAATTTTGTGCTGGGTGCCATTGCTTCTATCTCCCTGATTGTCGGAGGAATAGGTATTATGAACATTATGCTGGCGTCAGTAATGGAGCGAATCAAAGAAATTGGCCTCAGACTTTCGGTAGGCGCTACAAAAAAAGATATAGTGCTTCAATTTATGAGTGAAGCCGTAGCGATAAGTGTTAGTGGAGGAATCATAGGAATATTACTTGGGGTATCGCTGAGTTACATTATCAAATATTTTAGCGGCATTTCAACCATTGTATCTACCTGGTCCATTTTACTATCTTTTGTCGTGGCGGTAAGTATAGGCCTGGTATTTGGTATTTATCCAGCCCGCCAGGCTGCTCGCCAGGACCCTGTAGTTTCTCTAAGATCGAATTAAGAAACATCTCAATCATGACATCAAAGTTATCCCTATTAATCTGCTTCCAATTCGTATGGTTAATTGGTTGGAGCCAATTATCTACTACCACTGCCCTTACATTAGAAGAAGCTATCGCATTAGCGCAGGAGCAAAGTCCAGGGGTTCGAGTAGCTTCACATAATTTTCTGGCTGCCTCTTACGACTTTAAAGCGTTTCAGGCAAGGTACAGACCGCAGCTTTCCATGGATGCCGATTTACCAAATCTAAGTCGCAGGATTTTCAATCAAACGCTGGATGACGGCTCACAGGAGTTTGTCACTCAGAGTAATACATTCTCCAGCTTTGGATTGAATATTCTGCAGCGAATTCCACAAACAGGAGGTACGATAACGCTGAGATCAGAATTATTCAATATTAGAAACTTTGAACCCTTCAACCGATCAAGTTGGGGTACAACTCCTTTTTTACTGCGCATTTCGCAACCTATCTTCCAGGCTAATTTTTTTAAATGGGATAGAGAGGAACAACACTTACAGTTCAGAGTAGCTCAGGTACAATACGCAAGGATTAAAGAAACCGTGGCCCAAAATATTTCGAATATCTATTTTTCAGCTTTAAGTGCACAGCTAGGATTAATCCGCGCTCAATTGAATGTGGCCAATAATGATACGATTTACAATATCAGTAGAGGAAGATTTAAAGTAGGTAAAATAGCAGAAAATGAATTGCTTCAAAGTGAGCTAAATCTAAGAAATGCCCAGGCAGATGAACAAAGAGCTTCATTGGATTATCAACGTGCTATTCAACAACTGAAAACCGCTCTGGGATTTGATCGTTCTGAAGAAATATCTGTTGATATACCTCAAAGTTTTCCCGAATGGGAAGTCGAACCGGAATTTGCCGTGTCTAAAGCCCTGGAATTTGGCGAAGATATCATCAATAGTGAATTAGCTAATTTTCAAGCAGAACGAGATGTCACCTTCACTCGAAAAGATAATGGCTTAAATGCGGACCTTACAGCAAGCATTGGTCTGAATAATACCGCCAATGATTTTGGAGATTTGTTGAATGACGTACAGGATAGACAATTTGTGTCGTTGGGATTAGAAATTCCCATTTTCAGGTGGGGACAAGGAAAAGCTGAATTTAATGCTGCCCTGGCTCGACAACAAAGCGTTCGGGAACAACAAAACCTCATCCGTCAACAATTAGCTGATGACGTCTATTATCGCATACAGAATCTCAATCAATTACGCAGTCAGGTAGATATTTCGTCTCGTTCAGATACGATCGCCCAGCGAAGATACGATATTGCCAAAAACAGATATCTCGTAGGAAAAATCAGTATTCAAGATTTGTTCCTGGCGCAGAGTGATAAGGATGCAGCCCAGGTACAATATGTCAGAACGCTAGGTGATTATTGGTCTGCCGTTCAGGAATTGCGATCTGTTACCCTGTTCGATTTTGAGACGATGCAACCCATACGTCCAACGCTGCCTTTGGAATAAGTTTCTAGTATCTGTAATTTAACTCAGATCCATCCAGTTTGGCCAGAAAAGCGACTAAATCTCTTAATTGGCTTTTTTCCAGCGTTTGACCCATAGGAGGCATGCTGGAAGGCATGTCCGGTTCCCCGTATCCTGGAGCTATTCTCGCACTAGGTGCTACTAAAGAAAGCAACAGCTCTTCTCTGTTCAACTCTTTTCCGATAAGTGTTAAGTCAGGCCCTACATCCCCTCCATATTGACGAAGACCATGACAGCGCATACATTGAGCCGAGGCATTTCTAATAAAGATAGTGAAACCCTCTTGCGGATCTCCTCCGTAAAGTGCTTCCTGATAAGCGGCTAAAGGGTTTTCTTTTGGGATACGCTCTCTATAGGCCAATAATTTATTATTCAGTTCCTCATTTTCACTTGCTTCAATCGCTTCCATTAATTCCAGTTGGATATCGGGCATGAGGTTATTTTGTGCCAATTGGTCCATGAGACTCGTTAATATGGGAGTGGCGTGGGTAGCTGACAGCTGTCCTATCGCCTCCACCGCCACCTGCTGCTCCGCAGCAGGCCTCCTGCCCAGCACTGCTTGCAGCAGTTCCGCCACGCGAGCCTCCTCCAGCCCCAACTCGGGCATGATGCCCATCGCCTGCATGCGAACCACCGCTTCGCGATCTGCCAGGGCTTGTTGCAGGACAGCATCCATATCAGCATAGTCCATATCATGCAGCGCAGCAAGGGCCGCTTGACGCACCTCAGCGTCGGGATGCTGCGCCAGCAGCTCGATGAGTTGGTCGCTGACGCCCTGGAGGGCCAGACGTCCGGCAGTCTGAGCAGCGGCGATCTGGATAGCAGCTTGCTGCTCGGATAAGAGCGAACCGAGCATCGGTTCGACCGCCTCGCGAACCATCGCAGGATCTCGCTCCACCTCTCCGCGAAGGCGCCCGTCAACGCGATCCAGCACGGAAGGCTTGGGCCATACTCCCAAAGTCGCTAATGCTTCTACCCGCATAGCCTCTTCAGCTTCCGTATTAGCAGCAAATTGTGTCATAATAGCTATATTTTCTGCTTCCCCTACCCTAAGATTGGCATTGATCATCCTTCTGACCAAAGGTTCATTCCGAAATGAAGTCTTGTTTAATAAACGAGCCAAATCTGGCAAAGCTTCTTCGATGGATAAATCATCATTGATAGCTCTGGCAGCATCAGTAACAATGTACTCATTAGCATCATCCAAAAATTGAGCAACGCCTGGATGGCGAAGTCTTCGCAAAGCTACCACCGCAGCTAATCGGACAGCCTCATTTGGGTGAGAATCTAATGCCAGGATAGGAGCAGCTTCTCCTATTCTTGCCAATGCTAATGCCCCGGCATGTCTCAAGTAGAGATCTTCATCATTATTTTCTTCCAGCATAGAAATAATGGCAGAAATTGCAGGACTGTATCCGATCCTTCCTAATGCCTCAGCAGCAAAAAATCTCACCCTTGATTCAGGATCACTCAAAAGCGAAACATAGGTATCCGCAGCTTCTACATATCGAATATCCCCCAAAGTCTTCAACACCTGAGTCCGAATTTCCGGATCTCTATCATTCAAAAATTCTACCAGCACTTCAGCCTGATTCAAACGCTTTCTCGCCATCTGACCTATTCCCCAAATTCCGTGAATTCTAGATAATTGATGTTCAGTTTGAGTTAAGGCTGCTAAGAATACTTTTTTGCCACTGTTTCTCCGCTCAGCCAAAGCAAATTGAGCTTTTTGGCGAATACGCATATCCTCATGCCGAAGGTAGTCGGCTAAATCATCCGTATCTATATCAGCAAAGTCCTCTTTCAATAATATAGCCGTCGCCTTTCTGGCTTCCGCTAGGGAAGAATCTGTGACATCCAGTTTCCAGATCCTTCCATAATTTTTAGTATCCCAGCCCTCTATCCAGTCCGCTATGTATAAGGCTCCATCAGGTCCGAAATCCATCCCCGTAGCCAACACACCACCGAGGATTTGTTTTTCTCCGGCAAAGTCAAATCCTGCCCCTTTAGGTTTTACCTGGAAGGCATACACATGAGATCTGGAAGGCGAGCCTACAAATTCAGCTATGAAAAAATGATTTCTCCACTGATCATTTAGCGCATTACCCGGATGATAGACCATTCCTGCCGGGCCACTGTGATAATTCATGATGGGAGGAACAATATGAGCTGCCTGACCTTCAAAACGTGGCTTGAAATATTCCTCATCCATCCAGACTTTATATAAATTATTATTGGGATCAATGTATTTTCCATATTGCCAATTGGTGCGCCAACCTGCATCAGATCCATTTACCACATATACTAGTCTTTCCTTTTCTCCAGGATGATCTCCATCATTGTCTACACTGAATAAATTACCATATTCGTCAAATACAAATTCATGCGTATTTCTCAATCCTCTGGCGAATACCTCAAATCCACTCCCATCTGGCTCTGACCTAAATATTCCGCCCTGATTTGGAAAATCCCATTTTTTGCCATCTTTGTCTACCACACTAAAACCAATATCTCCTATGGACCAATAAATTCTTCCATCCGGCCCTACCGTCAATCCCGACATCCCATGTCCGCCAAATCCAATATGAACTGCATATCCATGGCTCAACGATGTTTTTCGGTCAGCTTTTCCATCACCTGTTACATCTTCGATTTTCCATAAATCTGGTGCTACACCAAGATATACAGCATTTTCAAATGCCATAACGGCCCCGGCAACGTCGGTTACCTCATCGTGAAAATCCTGAATATATAATTGAGAATAATCAGCTATCCCATCTCCTGTGAGATCTTCAATGCGATATACTTCCTCTTTTTCTACAGCTAAATCTCTCCAGTCGTGAATACTATCATTATTCAAATCTGGTAACCATTCATTTTCCTTGCTTTTCTCAGGAGCAAAGGTTTTATGCAGAAAATCACGTCTTTCTTCTACATTTCTGAAAGATACTGATTCAATCATCCAATCTCTGTGACCGCGAATATCAAATTCAGAATGCTTTTGCCTATTCGTACGTGTAATATAAGCGCGACCCCAATCATCCATATCAAGTGCTATAGGATCTTTGGCCAGTGAATCTGAAGCCCATAAACTTAATTCAAATCCCTCATATACTTCGGCTTTGGTATTTTCCCTGGTTTCTTTGGCTATGTTTCGAGCCTCTTCTGTCGTTAAGGTAGAAACGATATCGGGTTGTTGAAGGGAGGTGTCCTGGCAAGCAAACCAACTGGCTGAAAGAAAAATAAAAAATAATACTCGAGTAGTCTGAGTCATATGTCGCAAGGTTATTGATAATATCTAACTAATATAATTAATTTATCATTAGACTAAATGAAATTTTACATACTTTCAGAAACATTCGAAATTAATTTGATGCTTCTTGTTCGCTAATCTCCACCAAAGCTCTTTTAGCGGCCTCCACTTTCCCTCCTATGTTCCAATTAATAGAAACTATTTTTCTAAAATAGGCTTTTGCCTTATCTACATCTCTATCTATAAAATATTGGCCCAAATAATAATAAGCTTCGATAGTGTACCAAAATGGCTGATGATTTTCGAGGTCTGATAATTCCTGATAATACTGGTAGGCTTTTTCCTCATTTCCTTGAATATCGTGATACAAGGCCAGGTAGTATTTGGCATAAGGATCTTCAGGCCATTGGGTGGTAAGGGAGGTTCCCAGGGATAGGATATCGGCTTTGATGGATTCCTCAGGATAAAATGTCATTAGCTGGATCAGTCCATGCAGGGTAGAGAGATTGCCAAATTCTGTGAACTCAATTCCTATTTCTTTAATCAGCTTGTAGCATAAATACGCTTTATCTGCTTCTTTTGGAAATCCCTGCGCCATAAAGATAGCTGCCAACATCTGTGCTGCCAATTCCTGTGCATAAAAGTCGATGTCTATGGCAGTTCTTTGTTCATCTTTTAGCAAGCTATTTATGACAGGTCTTAGGGTATCTTCATTGGCATAACCCTCAAATTTTATCTTATGCTTTATATCAAACACCATATACTTCAAAAAGGCCATAGCAAACAGAGAGTATCTAATGTCTCCGTTAATTAATCTTGCCGGATCGCTCATTAAATTATTGTTCGCCAATAGAACTAACGTGAGATCTTGTTCTGGCACTTTAAGATATAAACTGGAAAAGCAATCGAACTGTCCGTAAGACCAATTGATTTTTTTTGTGAGGAACTCCTGCGCAAATATGCCATATCCATAAGGTAATGCTTGATCATCTTTAGATCGAACAGGGCGCATCATTTCTCCTTGTAGTTCAGGAGGGAGCAGTAAGTGATTATCCAAAGCAAAATCAAAGGCCATTAAATCACGAATATTGGAGACAAGACCTGCGGTGGTACTAAATCCTGGTTCATAGATACCAGGTTCTGTTGATCCGTAAAAAAAATAAGGTGTTGCTAATACCTCTCTATGCTGTTCCACTGTCGAATCACTTAGCATAGGAAAGGTATGGTCCAGGGTCAACTGATCTTGAATCCGTTCTTTATAAAAATCCAAGAATGTTTTTCCACTTATCTCTTCTATGATCGTTTTCAGTAATCCAATTCTACGGCTGTAAATGTAGGTTGTCCCTGGAGTTCCTTCAGAAGTGTGCGAAATCAGGTGCTTTATTTTGACAGATGCTGGAACATTTAATTCCGGAATATAATCAATCACTGCTTCCTCTACATCTACAGCTCCTTCATTTACCAATTGCAAGAAGGCTACCATCATAATGGTCTTCGTGATGGAAGCTATCGGAAAAACGGTACTGCTATCTACTGGGACTTTGTCTTCGATATTCGCCCAGCCCAGATAATTCTCATAAATTAAGCTATCTCCTTGTTTAATTCCTATCGCTATGCCGGGGATATGAAAATACTCCTTAAGCTGGAGTATATCTTTTTCGAAGGCAGTCAGATTATTTTGTGATTGGCTTAATCCGACCATCCAAATATTCACCAAAACAGTGATGAATAGCCCACACTTCATCTGTTTATTCATCTCAATGTTAATTAAGAGAATCTTGAGCTATCTAGCTGAAGGAGGAACGCTGGGTCTCACTTCAATCTTGCTTGGCAAGGTACGTGGATGCATGGTCAATAAGTCCATCACTAGCTTTCCTATGTCTTCTGGCTGAATTTTCCAGGCATCTGCATCGCTGGGGATATGCCCATTAAAATACGTAGACACTGAACCTGGCATAATAGTGGATACCTTCACTTCAAAGGGCCTCAAATCCAGCATGATGGCCTGGCTAAAACCTACTAAGCCAAACTTGCTGGCATTATAGGCAGCTCCCGCCTTGAAGAAGTTGGTCCCTGCTAAACTGGCAATGGTAATAATATATCCTTTGGATTCTTTTAGGGCGGGAATACAGGCTTTTACGGTGTGAAACACGCCTGTCAAATTAATATCTATGACAGCGTTCCAATCTTCTGTACTTAATTGGTCAATGGGAGCAAAAGCACCGACGCCTGCATTAGCGATACATACATCTAATCTTCCCCCATTGAGTTAATACTTTGTCGATGGCTTGTTGTTCGGCTTCGAGATTGCGAACGTCGGAAACAATGCCCATCACATCTCCTGTCCCCCATCGGGACAAATAATCTTCTGCTTTATCAAGATCTTGTTTGTTTCTGCCTGTAATGGCGACTTTCATGTCCTCCTTTAGCATGGCTTCGGCTATTCCTAATCCGATACCTTTGGAGCCTCCGGTAATATAAGCTATTTTATCCATAGCGGTAAATTACATTACTTTTCTATTTTAATTTCCCCAGACTTAATTTTTCTTATTAATTCATCCATTTCCGCCATAGCTTTATCCATTTGGCGTATTAATTCTTTATTTTTCTTTTGTGATTCCAGTAACATCTTTTTCAAGGCTTCTGATAAATAACTCATAGTTAAGTTTTTAAAAACTCTTCAAAGAAATGAATTTTTTGTAAACAATCTTCAGCTTTAAACGCTAACCCATCTATTTCAGACTCGTAGGCAGCTGTTACAGTATTGAAATTATTAATCTCTGCCTCAAAAGCTTCTGTCATAATATCAAATACATCTATTCTCCCCTTATATCTTTCGATGTCAGCTCTAGTTTTTTCTCTCAGTTTTCGATAATGTGCTAATTGTTCAACAATGTCATCTTGCTTCATTCATACTAATTTTTAATGATGGTCTAAAAGATTAGCACTATTTATTAGGCTCTCTGGTGGGAAGTAAGAATCACGGGATGCCCACTAATAGTTTGAGCATTCACATTGGCCCCCTTCTCCAGCAATAACTTTACCATTGATATATTTCTTTCCTCTACTGCTTCCATTAGCGGTGTCCAACCTGTACTATTTGAACGATTGATTCGGACATTTTTTCCTATCTCGATCGTAGACAAATCCTATTTCTCCTATCGCTACTGCTTCCATAAGTGGTGTCCAACCTTCGGCTGTAGCACTGTTCACCTCAATTCCAGTCTTTGCTAAAGAATCAGCCAGTGGAAAGTTGGATGTTTTAATTGCTTCGAAAAAGCTAAATAAGGTCTCATCGTTATCTCCTTTTTGCTCTTCTGTAAAAGATCTGAATCCGTTATCCCTTGTTCAATTCCCTCATTGATTATGTTGGACCTGATTACATCAGAGGAAGAATCAGCTTGTCCATTGTACTATCTATCATTCCATATAAAATCCCCCCGGAATAATACCCGTCCGAAATTCATCAATCAAATTTCCATCCGAAGCATATCTCAGGATAAGGCCACGTTGGACAAAATCAATAGCATCTGCTACATAAATATCTTCGGCCTCCGGATCAATTCCCAACCCATAAAATAGCTCCCCATCTTCAGAAATAACCGGATCTACTGGTAATTCTGTGGATTCAATAGAAAATACAAAGACCCCTTCATTGATATAATATAATCTATTTCCATCTCCATTAATACTTAATTCTGATGGATATTGACCTTCAGGAAAGTTAACTTGACCAATTAAGGTTCTCGTTTCAGGATCAATATGATATAAAGCTCCCTTGACACTATCTTGTAATAATCCTCCAGCAGCAACCCAAATCGTTTGGTTCCGATCCAACACCATTCTACCCGCCTCCCTCTCCTATTCCTATACTATCAATAATTTGATCATTGGTTGTGTTCACTATATAGACAAAAGGTCTTCTAACATTCGTAATAAATGCTTCTTCCGTTCACTAATACCAATTTGTTCGGTCCAACCAGGAAGCGCAATTTGTCCTGAAACATTCAAGCCATTTAGATCAACGATCGCAACTGCATTACCAAATAAGTCACTCACATAAGCTTTATCATCAGCAACGGGAAGAAAAAATCTCGGAGAAACGAGTCCATCTATGGTTCCTATTTCAGTTAATTCTTCCGCATCCACAACTTCTATTTTATTGGAATTATTGATCACTAAATATGCCCTGTCCTGATAAATCGTCAAAGATTGAAATACGTCTCCCAATGGCCGACCATTTGTGCTTGCAAAAGCGTCAGATTGTAACTGTTGGCGTTCAGGAAAATAAATGTCTAAAGAGGCATTTCCTCGTTGAAAATTTCCTTCATTGACAATCCAAACACGATGTTCCGGGTCATCAGGGGAAGAAGGTTGCTGCACAACGGGTGGAGCTGGAATAGGATCAGCCTCAGAGCTACATGATACTAAGCTTATCAACAAGATAATTCCCCAATATACTGTCAAATACCTTAAATGATGTAAAGGGATCCATGTAAAGATGTTGATAAGACGGAAAATTATTAGTCTACGAGCATTTGACATAAATGAAATACGTTAGTTGGATGGAAAAATAAGGATCTTAGATTGATATTGAGCTTGATTGAATTGTAAAATGAGTCCGTAAATGCCGGGGGATAGAGTTTCTAACAAAAGTGACAATCGTTGTTCTTGAATTTTCGGAGGCAAGCGTAAGGTTTGGATACTACCATTTATATCTACCCATTGAATCGCTTCGAGCGTTAACGAAGGATCACCCCAGGAAATTTCCATCATTTGGCCTTGAATAATGGGTTGAGGAAATATTCGGACAGCAGATTGGAGATAAGGTTGAGTGGACACTTGCAATAGAGAAAGTTCCGCTTTCGCATATCCATCCCCTTTCCCACCAGTATAAGGCGATTGAGCTGGTAGAAAGAATGGAAGAAGGAGTAATGTAAGGAAGGAAATTGTGCCAATGGACCATGGTCGCCTGTTGGAAAAGTCTTCCTTATGAGCAATGAAAAAATCCGATAATATTTCCATAAATGTAATTTCGCATCAATTATACATTGAACTTATTCTAGTATTAATCCTCCTCTTCCACCTGTTGTATTTCTTCGTTGAGAGGGATGCAAATCGTGAAAAAAGCGATCTGACACGGCCAGATCTCGAAACTCGCCTTGAATGCCACTATTCCATGCTCCCCCTCTGTGAATCCCTCCATCCTCCAGAGGCCAATCAACCACATCGGCCTCTCCATTGGAATCAAGATGTCCATCGCCATGGCCTCCTTTGAACACTAAGCCAGCTTCGCGAATAGACACACACAGTTCCCACAGATTTCCACTTAATTCGGTAGCTCCGAAATATCCTGCCCCAATTTGTAATCGATTGCTACTGTCCGATCCTCCAAAGCCACAACGCAAAGGGCCTTGTAGTCCTTGAAAGCCATGACTAGCCAATCCCGCTTCCGTTGTGGCCATTTCCATCACTCCTTCATTTGCCATACCATCATTTATCAGACTATTCGCATCAAGGATCTGGGAAGTTCCCCAGGCAAACTCTCCTGCTGTCCAAAGTAATGGCCCTCTACAAGCTTTTTCAAAGGCCAATTCAGTGATAGGCATTAATCCCGCCCAATCCATATAAGCAAGTATATCCCGCCAATTTAAAAAATTACACGACCGGTCCGATCCATCATTCACTTCATTCATCATCCCATTTTCATTAGCATCGCAAGCATATACCGCAGCCTCTGTTCCAGGGACTCCAGGCTTTGATATCACAATTCCATTGCGGAACTTTTGAACAGAAAGCCCCGCCAAAGCTGAAGTGCCAATCTCATCATCAGGAGAGGTTACGGTTCGAGATAGTTGTTGCTCGAAGCTTAGCGTATTCAAAAAATCCCGGTATTGCGCCTGCGAAATTTCGTACTTCATCACATAAAATGCCGCGAAACCTTTAGGATAATCTGTAGGGATATTTCCACCTATCGTAGCTTCTTCCCCTACCCCTATGTCACTCATCTCTATTTCTGCCTCACTTTCAATCAAGACAGGAGAACCGCCCATTGGCCCCCTAATATGATGAAAGCTACTACTATCTCCCACATAAAAGGCTCCTTCAGGTATGTGCACCATTTCTATGGCCAATAATTGAATATCTGTTATTTCTGTGGTCAACGTTTCACTTAGTAACAGCCTCATTACCCCTTCTATGCTACCAGAACCTACCTTCGATCTCCTTACTAAACAACCTCTCCCATTTTCAGGGATAGTCGCCAAGAAGGAACTCATGGAATCAGTATCTTCAAGAACAGCCTGAAAATATAGCGGCTGCCAAATGCCTTCTCTTGTCCTGACTTTGGCAAATAACCACACTCCGTCGTGATTCCCTGGGGCCTGATCAGCTTCCAACAACCAACTGTTGTCCCATGACACAGTAAATGAGATGGTTTGAAAGTCAATCAATTGCAAATCCTTTATTTCCAGATTATTGGCTCTTAAAATATCTGTCAGAAACAGCGAAAAAAGACATAGACAATAATAAACCGCTCTTAATGGCATAATTTCTCTATCATGTTAAACCTCAAATCGTACAAGAACCTAATATTTGACCCACTTCAATTTCCAATATTCGTCTTCACCTATTCCCTTTAACAAATACCATCCTGGACTTAATGCTTCAATGCTCCAATTTATTTCTCGCTCTCCTTTGACTTCTTTCCTCATCCAAATCCTTCCCTGAAGATCCAACAACTCTATGGTTCCCTGCCAACGATCAGGAACCACAAGCACAAATTGGTCGCTTGCTGGATTTGGGTAAAGCCTCACGTTCTCGCTAAGATCAGGAGAGAGACTCGTTGTAGGGTCAACATTAATAAAGACAAAAGCAGTATCAGCATCTCCCCACTCATCTGTAATGCTGTAAGCCAAGGAATCTTTGCCAGAAAATCCGGGACTCGCTTCATATAAAATGCTATCTCCAACAGCTGAAGCGGTTCCAAAAGCAGCCGGACTTACGATAGATACAATTAAAGTTTCCGCATCTGGATCAACATCATTTTTTAATACAGGAATTTTGTTAGATAGCGATACAGAAATCAAAAAAGAATCATTCACCGCTTGAGGTAAGGTATTGTAAGCGATCTCAATGACCTCAGGAGAAAAACCTGCCAGTAGTGTGTCCAGCCGATTTCCTTCAGCATCGAAAATAATCCCTCCGGTAAAAGTGGTAAAATCGGTTTGAGTTATATAATACACCTGATTGACGGTATCTAAGGTAAAAGCCGTTATGACTGTATCGACTATACTGGAATCCAGCACTGTTTGACTTTCTATATCAAAAGTCGAAATATCATTATTTATTGCTGCATGTAATATATTATTTTCATCTAGTACTAAGCGCGCCCCAGTCGTTCCTGGTTGTAAATCCACATCGACACTATCCGTTTGAGCAATGGCAGTATTAATATTGTACTGAGTAATGGTATTCGATGCGCCATTAATTCCGTATATGATAGAATCTATCCTCACTAAGCGGCCCAAGTCTTCTCCATGTTCATTGACCTGAATGCTATCAATCACACTGAAATCTGTTAAATCCACCCGAACCATCACGCCTGCGGAATCTGAAAAGCTGGAAGAATTCAGATTCTGTGTAATATAAGCAGTATCTCCCACAACGATAAAATCCTTTGCTCCTTGATCCAAGTTTACACTATCTACCAATACCAGCGTTTGAGCATCAAATATTCTGAAATGATTCGTAAATGGTTCTGTTACTCCAAAAGGGGCAAACCAATTCCCCACCAATAAAAACTCTTCATAAAGCGCCATATGAATGGTACTCGGTGCTCCAAAGACGGTTGCAGCTATTCTTTCCCCACTAACTAAATCGTATTTCACGATGGAATCCTGGGCTGCCACATATACATCCGTTCCATCTATAAGTGCATCCTGAACCGATTGGGTTTGTATCGTATCTATTTGCCTGTATGATTGTGTACCTGGATTATAGAAGACCACATTCACATTTTCTTCGGGATTGCCAAACTGACCTCCGTTTAGAATGACCACTTCTTTGGGAACTACTTGAGCGAACATAGATAATGTTATACCCATTAAGATTAAGATGAAAGTAGAAGATCTAATCATTTTTTGGGTGTTAAAGGTTGTTGAAATTGAATGTCTAACGAAATCAAAACACTTCTTCCTGGCATAGGTCTGTTCTCGATCACCTGATAGAGCTCGTCCCATATGTTATCCAGTTGGACGGAGATCAACGAATGCCAGGAAGCGAAGGATAATGCATATGCGATGGAAGCCCTACCAACATCAAAAGCTGGAAGAGTTCTTAGATTATCTGAGGTGGTATACTGCTTTCCAGTGAAAGAATGTAAATAGCCGACTTGAATATGGTGAAATGCGAGCCCGAGATTGATTCTCCCCTGATGCTCTGGTGTATAGATGAGTTGTTGGTTCAAAGATAAATCTCGAGTCGATTGAACAGCAGTAATGGTGGAACGGGTAAAGGTATAAGCGGTAAAGGCGTTGATGTTCCATTGTTTCCTGTTCATCTTCCATCGATAGGACCATTCTATCCCTCTGCTCCACACTTCTCTGACATTATCTGGAAACCAAAAACTGCTTCCGGGTTGCCAAAGAATCCAATTGTCAATGGACTGGCTGAAAAAAGCCACATCAGTAGAAATGGAATTTACAGGATTTTCCAATTTCCAGGTGGCTCCGACATCCGTGTGCCATCCTTTTTCAGGTGCTAAGTCTGGATTTCCTCCTGGTTCCCAAAACAAATCATTAAAAGTGGGTTGCCTAAAACTCCTTCCTATGTTTGTAAAGAGAGATAAGTGTTGGGTCGTATTATTCGCGCCAACGAGTTTAAGAGGATAGGCAGTTAAGCTGATGGAAGGAATAAATGGAATATCCAAATCGGAAGCATACGCTTGTCTGAGATTCACACTTCCCTCCCAGTTACCTTGTTCAGCGCTGTAGGTATATGCACCAAATATAGCTCCAAGATGTCGATGAGGGGTCGTTTCCCCAAAACCATCAGCATTTGCTCGTTGGTACGTATAATTCACCCCTAAATGGATATGGTGCTGAGGGTGGAGGATAATTCTTCCTTCCACTTCCTGTACTATTCTTTCACTGCGGTTAACAGCATCTATCACAGCCAAACTGTCCTTAAAATGAAGATAATCTTTTAAAAAGGCGGATCGGAGTTGAAGGTAGAAGCGTTTTTTTCTCCATTGATAGGTTGCCAGCGCATTTACCAATCGATCCTCCTGTTGAGCAAAACTAATCGGACTACTTAAAGGAGGGGGTATTTCTCGATCAGTCTCTTGAAGCCAAAGTCGGAGGTGCAGTTGATGTTGTGAGTTTAGTTGGAGGCCAACTTCTTGTAACAGGCCATATTGTTGAAGGGCGGCATTTGTTTGTCGAGCGGTCAATGCTGAAGATGGAAGTCGAAAATCATTGTTGGCTGACTGATAGAAGCTTCGGGTTCTACTGTACCAATGAGCTTTGCTAAGCGTTACTTCCAATCCCTGATGAAGTTGGCTGAAGCTTCCTACCTGACTCAGGGCACCTATCCTCAAGCCATTTCCAAAAGCTGTGTGATTCTCAAGCTGAATCGTTCCTCCGACTGCGCCACTTCCATATAAGGTGGCAGCACTTCCGTATTCTACGGCTAATCGATCCTGGAAAAAAATGGGAATAAGAGATAGATCCCATTGCCCGTTCATAGGACTGTTTAAAGGTATACCATTCCATACCAAGGCAGTATGACTCGCTCCTCCTCCTCGTAAAGAAGTAGTGGCTAAACTTCCTAAGCCATAACTCTTGATAAACACATCGCTTTGAGCTACCAGGATATCCGCCAGATTTCTCCCCTTGAATTGATGGAGGGTAAGGGAATCTATTTGCACTCGCTTTTGTCCGGGAAGGAATAGTTCAGAACGCGTACCGACAATAGAGAGCGTATCCAATCTCATTTCCCGAGGTAAATTCTGTGATAATAGTTGGCCATTAATGGCTAATCCACAGCACAGACACCATAAGTATATTACGTATACACGAATCATATCCTAACCATTATTAAAATAGCCAGGGGAATCATTGAAAAATGATCACAATGCTGATTCTGACGCTATGTGGCCGGAACAGGGTATATATGGAACCATTCTTCGCTTTTATCCCGAAAGCTTCGAACCAAAGGCATTAGGCAGGTCTTCTGACTTACGCTACTCATTTCAGCCTTCCCGTCGGTGCGAGCCAACAGTGGCATGAAGTAGAAATGAGCTGTAATAGCGCTTACAGCAGCGGGAACTGTCCAGGAATTTCACCTGATTCCCTTTTCATTTACAACATCGGATGATGCTGCAAAACCTAATACGAATCCAATATACTATTAAATTCGAAATAATTTAATTAAACAAAAGATATTTTTCGTTTAACGATAGGAGTGAGAACTTGTCAGGGATGTAGATTGAGTTGTGATAATGTCTTTGTCCTTGATTAGAAGGCAAAAAGGAAAGAGCTAACCTTATCCTTCAAAAATTCCCCTTTTATTAGACAACTATTTGAACCTCCTCCTGTCATTAGGAGTATGTTTATTATATATTCAACTTTTTGAATATAATTTATCATATTTCAACCTCTGTACTAAAAGATTACTGCAATGAGAATGACTTTTTTTTTGCTGCTGTTTCTGTCGGCGGTACAAATAAGTGAAGCACAAATAGATGCTCGCCTATTCCGATATCCTGATGTATCCCAAACCCATATAACTTTTGCTTATGGAGGTGATATTTGGATTGTAGCTAAAACTGGAGGAAACGCTACGAAATTAAGTTCTCCCAAAGGATCGGAGACCTTCCCCAAATTTTCACCTGATGGAAAAAGCATTGCTTTTTGTGGAAATTATGATGGGAATACAGACATCTATACATTATCCGTTGGTGGAGGAATTCCTACTCGCATCACTCACCATGGCATGTATGATAGGGTCATTGACTGGTATCCTGACGGCCAAAGTTTGTTGTATGCCAGCAGCATGGAAAGTGGTAAACAAAGATTTTCCCAATTTTATAAAGTTTCTGCACAAGGAGGACTACCAGAAAAATTACCTGTTGCTTATGGAGAGTTCGCTACGCTTTCTCCAGATGGAAATAATATAGCTTTCACCCAACGTTCTCGAATTTCCCGTACATGGAAAAGATATAGAGGAGGAATGGCAGCAGACATCTGGACCTTTAACCTGGCCACAAATGAGTCTGTTAATATTACAGATAATTTAGCTAACGACGAACTCCCCATGTGGATGGGAAATACCATCTATTATCTTTCCGATAAAGGACCAGAACAAAGATTCAATATTTGGGCCTATCATTTAGCGGATCAATCTGAAGAACAGTTGACCGAATTTGAAAATTACGACGTACATTTTCCCTCACATGGTAATGAAGAAATTGTATTTGAGGCAGGTGGAGAGCTTTACTTATTGGACGTTAACAGCAAAGAACTTACTAAGGTAGAAATTCAGATTTCCTCTGATTTAATTACTGTAAAGCCTCGCAAGGAATCGGTTTCAGACAATATACAGAACTTCACTCTTTCTCCTGATGGAAATCGCGCGATCTTCGAAGCCAGAGGAGAATTATTTTCTCTTCCCGCAGAAAAGGGATTTGTAAAAAACCTTACACATTCCTCAGGAACTGCTGAACGTCATCCAGCATGGTCTCCCAATGGAAAGTACGTTGCCTACTGGAGTGACAAATCAGGAGAATATGAGCTGACGTTAAAGGATTTGACACAAAAAGATGATGAGAAGAAATTAACCAGCCTCGGATCTGGATTCAGATACCAACTATTTTGGTCTCCTAATAGCAAAAAATTAGCTTTTATCGACCAAACTATGACTATTTCCATTTATGATATGGAATCGGAGGAAGTAACAAAAGTGGACAAAGACATTTATTTATTTGAAGGTGGTCTGAGATCTTGGAGGGCTAGTTGGTCTCCGGATAGTCGTTGGTTAGCCTATCCTAAAACCTTGACCAATAGAAATTATGCTATTTTCATCTACAATACAGCGTCCGCAGAAAGTACTCAAGCCACTTCGGGATTTTACTCAGATTTTCAACCTGCTTTCGGCCCAAAAGGAGATCATTTATTTTTGATGACTAATCGCACCTTTGATCCCATCTATAGCGATTATGATAATACCTGGATATATCCCAATGCTACTTCTCTGGCTGTGATCCCTTTAAGAAAAGAGGTTGCTTCCCCTCTACTTCCCGAAAATGATACCGTAGCTGTTGTATTGGAAGAAGAGTCATCAGAAGACGAAGAGGAAAGCAAGGAAGATGAGGAAAAGGAAGAAATAGTAGTCAATATTGATTTCGAGAATTTCGAAAATAGGCTAGTCATGCTTCCTCCTGATGCTGGAAATATGAATGGCCTACATGCTGTAGAAGGGAAAGTGATTTACGTAAGATACCCTAATTCAGGAGCTTCTTCAGGTTCAGAAAATGCATTGACCTATTTCGACCTGGAGGAAAAGGAAGAAAAGACCATCATGAAGGGAATTAGCGGATTTGATGTAACTAAAGATGGGAGTAAACTATTAGTCCGCCAGAAAAATCAATATGGAATTGTAGAAGTTAGCCCAGATCAATCTTTGGAGAAAACCATGCCTGTACAGTCTATGGAGATGACCATAGATCCCAAACAGGAATGGGCTCAAATATTCAATGATGCCTGGAGATTTGAAAGAGACTATTTCTATGATATAGATATGCATGGGGTAGATTGGAACGCTATTAAAGAACAGTACGCTAAGCTTATTCCGTATGCTACCAATAGAAATGATATCAATTTCATCTTGGGGGAGATGATAGGAGAGCTTAATGCTTCTCATACCTACAGAGGAGGAGGAGATACAGAATCACCAGATTACAAACAGGTAGGCTATTTGGGAGTAAATTGGGAAGAGCAAGATAATCAGTTCAAAGTCAAAGAAATTATCAGAGGTGCTCCCTGGGACCATGAAGTAAGATCTCCATTGGATGAGCCAGGAATTAACGTAAAAGAAGGAGACTATATATTAGCAGTCAATGGAATAGCTTTAACTGAATACACCGACCCATGGGCTGCTTTTGAAGGATTAGCCAATAAAACGGTAGAATTAACTTATAATGACCAAGCTTCTTTTGAGGGGGCAAAAACTGCTGTAGTTAAGACCTTATCTGATGAAACGCGCCTAAGAAATCTCGCATGGATCGAAACTAAAAGAAAAAGAGTTGACGAAGCCTCAAATGGAAATATTGGTTATATATATGTACCAAGTACTGGCATAGATGGTCAAAGAGAATTGGTCCGCCAGTTTTATGGTCAGTGGAACAAAGAAGGACTGATTGTAGATGAACGTTTTAATAATGGTGGCCAAATTCCCGATAGGTTTATTGAGTTGCTCAATAGAAAACCACTTGCTTTCTGGGATGTGAGGGACGGGCAAAACTGGCAATGGCCTCCGGTTGCTCATTTTGGTTCTATGGCCATGTTGATCAATGGATGGTCCGGTTCAGGTGGTGATGCTTTTCCTGATTATTTTAAAAAAGCTGAATTAGGCCCGCTAATAGGTACCAGAACCTGGGGAGGATTAATCGGTCTTTCAGGTTCTCCCAGTTTAATAGATGGTGGAGTAGTTACCGTTCCTACCTTCCGTATGTATAATCCTGATGGAAGTTGGTTCAAAGAAGGATATGGGGTAGAACCTGACATAAAAGTCATAGAAGATCCTACCGAATTAGCTAAGGGAATCGATGGCCAGTTGGAAAAGGCTATTGAAGAAGTGATGAAATCTGTGGAACAACAGGGGCCTCTATTTCCTGAGGTGCCTTCCAAAGAAGATCGCACCCAAGCGATGAACCCTAGAGAGTAAATATTACTTTTTTTAAGTAGAGGTATGATAAAATTTAACAATGAGGTGTTTTACCATTCATAAAGCACCTCATTGTTAATTACTTCTCTTAAATACTACTTTTGTAGTAGAAAAATTTGCATCTACGACATGTGTAGTATATATTGAACTCGTAAACAGCAATCAGCTATGGAACCTTCAAATATTTATCAGCCTTCAGAGGTTGAATTAGAAATTCTTCAGATCCTGTGGCAGCACCAACCTACCACAGTCAGATTCGTTCACGAGAAAATTTGTGAGAAAAGAGAAGTAACCTACACCACTGTGTTAACCTTTTTACAGAGAATGACAAAGAAGAAAATGGTAGAAAGGGTAAAAAAAGGGAAAACGCATTATTACCAAGCGATCCCTAAAGAAGAGGAGGTGAAGGAAAGTCTTCTAGACAAATTATTAAACACTGCCTTCAAAGGCTCTACCATGAATATGGTAATGCATGCTCTCGGCCAAAGTAAAACCAGCCAGGAAGAATTAGCGCAGATTCAAGCATGGTTACAATCCAAAAAACAAGAAAGTAATGAATAATTTTATCTGGGAAACCTTTTTACCTTTAGGACAGGCACTAGGTTGGACTGTGCTCCATAGCATTTGGCAAATCGCCATAATTTGCCTAGGTATTAGAATATTGCTCTTATTTATCCCTCTGAGACATTCTCAGATCAGATATTTATTCCTGTTAGCAGGATTAATAGGTACTTTTATTTGGTCCGCATATCAATTTTCCTATGAATGGAACCTTCTTGCTGCACATCAAACCAGTTTAGATACTACAGAAGTATCCCCAGCTCAGCCTCAACTTACTACCAACATCCAGGAACCAGTGTTAGTTCCTGTGATGTCAGATGCTATTCTCCCTACAGAAAGAAGCTATTCTCTTCGGGAAAAAATTGCTGGAATTCACCTTTCCCTGAGACCTTATGTACCTCTTATTGCTCTTAGTTGGTATCTTGGAGTCATATTGTATGCTTCCTCTATGTTTTTCAGTTTCTTCCGCTTGAAAAAGCTCAGAACTAAAAATGTCACCTTACCTGATAAAAAGTGGTTGGAAACTTTTGAGCAATTGAAAGAGAAGATGGGCATAAAACGTCCTGTCCAATTCCTGCTTTCTTACTCTATTCAGGAACCCATTACTTTTCATATATTTAAGCCAGTGGTATTAGCCCCTGTAAGTCTCCTAACAGGTCTTACCCAGGAACAGGTGGAAGTATTATTACTCCATGAATTGGCCCACATTCGTAGATATGACTACCTCATTAATATTTTTCAAAGTATCATTGATATATTCTTCTTTTACCATCCTGGAATTTGGTGGTTATCTGGTCAAATTCGCAAAGAAAGAGAGCACGCTTGTGATGATTTAGTCATCAAATTGCATGGAAAGCCTATGGTGTACGCTGAGGCACTCACCCAACTTCACATATTCCATACACCTAGAAATATCAGGCTGGCAATGGCTGCTAAAGGGAAGAAAGGATCTTTTAGTCAGCGCATTTTTAGATTATTTGGACAGTATCAGCGACAGAATCCTTCGATTAAAGTTGGCCTCATCATCTTACTCCTCTTAGTAAGCGGATTAGCACAAGCTTTTTTTCCCAATCCACTGGTAAGATCGGTAAAAAGAATCGTGATCGAGCAAGCTGTAGAATCTGTTGACCTAAAAGCAGAATCCATCACCTTGATTCAGGCCGACGAGAATATTTCAGCTATCATACAACATTCCCATGACGAGCCTATACATGTCAAAATCAAGCATAGCAATGATAGTCAGGGATTTACCCTTGTTTCAGAAGATACTAATGAGACCGATAACGATGATATATCAGATATGTTGCATGCCATAGAAGAAGGGGATGTAGAAACTATCAAAATGCTCCTGGACAATGGAATGGATATCAATACTCCATTATATAAGGGCCGAACTCCTTTGATTGAAGCTGCCCACCTCCAACAAACAGATGTACTGACCTATTTAGCGAATAGAGGAGCAGAAGTCAATATCATTGCAGAGGATGGATATACCGCTATGTTGGAAGCAGCTGAACATGGTCCCTTGGCACACGTTAAACTTCTCGCTCAACAGAATGCCGATATTAACCAAACATTAAATGGGGATTTTTCTCCTCTTATGTTTGCGATTGATCATGGTCATGAAGATATCGCCTTATATCTTATTAATCAGGAAGCAGATATTACAGGGACATTCCAAAGAGGTAGACCTCTACTCGTTCAATCAGCCCATCATCAAGCATCTCGCATCGTCAAAGCCCTGGTTGAAGCAGGAGCAGATGTGAACGAACAGGGCCTGGATGAATACACTGCTGTCATGGAAGCAGCTGAACATGGCCCATTAAGCACAGTAGAATTTCTTGTGGAACACGGTGCAAAGCTTGAACTAGAAATGGCTAATGGGTATAATGCCCTTAGTCTGGCTGTAGATCATGATCAGCCGGAAATAGCGGAGTACCTGATAGGTAATGGAATGAAAGTGAGTAAGCTTTCGTCAAATGGAAGACCTCCTTTGATAGAAGCTTGCCATCAAAGACAGGAAGGAATTGCAGCATCATTAATTGAACAAGGTGTGGATATAAATGCTGTGGATAGACAAGGGTATACTGCCTTACTGGAAGCGACAGAACATGGATTAAATGAAACCGTTAAAAAATTGGTGAATGAAGGGGCGGATGTGAATTATGCCTTGAAAGATGGGCACACACCGCTCATGTTTGCCGCTCAACATGGAGATGAAGATATGGTTGCTGTTCTCCTGGATCACGGAGCCGATGCCAGCTTAACTTCTGATGATGGTTGGGATGCCCTTAGACATGCAGCAACTCATGGACATAAGGGCGTACTAAAGCTCATTCTTCCTTATGTACATGAAAGCGAATTAACCAGAGAATTAAATGGGTCAGTAATTGAATATTCAGATCCATCTCTTCCCGCTACAGATGCTTGCCATAAGTTATTAACCGCAGTAAAAACCAATAATGTTTCCTTAGTCAACACCTTATTAGCTGATACAGATCCCAACTGTACGTACAGAGATGGAGGTGAGCCGAGGTCGCCTTTAGTAGCTGCAGCCAGAAATGGAAATATGGAGATCGTGAAATTATTGGTAGATGCTGATGCTGATGTTTCATACCATGCCAAAGGAGATGAAACACCCCTCATGGCAGCTTCTCTGTATGGGCATGTGCATATAGTCCAATACCTTGTAGAAAATGGCGCAAATGTCAATGAACAACTAAAAGGAGATGGCACCGCTTTATTAGTAGCTTCCAGAGCTGGCCATTTAGAGATCGTAGATTACCTTATCTCACAACAAGCAGATGTGAATAGTCAGGTCAACGGAGATGGAACAGCTCTCATTTGTGCAGTTAGAGAAGGACATTATGAAGTGGCCAAATTACTCCTGGACAATGGAGCAGATCCCAATCTATTTTCTCCAGGAGATGAAATGCCCATGTATCATGCTCAAAAGTCAAGAAATAAAAAAATGATTCAATTATTGAAGTCATATGAATAAAATGAGGGAAGGTATTTTTGACATAGTCAATTATTGACCGCATGAAAAGACGCAATTAATTGCGTCTTTTCTCGTATATTAGCTATAAAAACAGCCTATTTTCATGGATAATGTGATTCGGCGCCTAAAAAAAATGGCCCAAACCAGTTCTCGTGCTTTTGATGCGATCTTCGATGATGATCCCCTAATGATCATGCCTTACCGAGGCTATGCTTCACAAGATAAACTCTTTCTAAGAGGGAGAGTGTTGGAGGATGAAAATATATTTGAAGGTCAAACGAGTAATGAATTGTGGGCCTTAATTGAACAATTTAAGCGCTTTGAAAGCGATGAAGTAGAAGGAGCTAGATTGGGAATTTCTTTGTTAGATCAATATCAGGAGGTAGAAACCGATGAGGAAGGTTTTTTTACGATAGACCAGGCATGGGAAACGAGTAAAAAGCCAGAAGGAAGTCAATGGGAACAGGCTAACCTTACCTTATTAGAAGCGGAAGGGGAAAACAACGATCCCATCCACGCCATAGCAGAAGTATTCTTCCCCTCTCTTAATTCCGATTATGGTATTATTAGCGACATAGATGATACGGTTCTACAAACCCACGTAACCTCCCGCTTTAAGCTTAAGATGATCTATGCCATCTTTTTTCAGGACGCCTCACAACGACTCCCCATGGAAGGGATTGTGAATCTCTATCAACAGTTTGCCAAAGGAGGTGATGGAACTCGTTCTAATCCCATTTTTTATGTATCCAATAGTCCGTGGAACCTTTACGACCTGATAGAAGCTTTTATGCGCATCCACCAACTACCCAAAGGCCCAATATTGCTAAGAGATATTGATATCGCTAAATTTCTCACCTCTTCTGGGAATAGCCAGCACAAATTAGAGCGGATAAGTCATATCCTTGATACATATCCTCATTTGCCCTTTATATTGCTGGGAGATACTGGCTCAAAAGATGCAGATTACTATTTAGCAATGGCAGATGCCTATCCCAATCGAATTTTAGCCATTTACATCAGAAACACGAAAAATACACGGAACGCAAAAAGAGTGGAAAAACTTATCAATGAGCATAGTTTTAAAAATGCTATTCTTGTCAAATCATCTCAGGAGATCATTGACCATGCCATGAAGAAAGGATTTATCGTGTAAAGTCGAATGATCAAGCACCTTTCCCTCACATAACGATGACCTTTTTCCTATACTTCTGTTCATCGCTTTGAACTTCTAACAAATAAGTACCTGATCCTATATGGCCTAAGGAGATATTTAGCAGTTGAGTTCCCTGGCTTATCATGAGTGGTTCATCGAGCAAGCGTCGACCTGAGGAAAGATCAAACATGTATACGATGAGTTCTTTAGGGGACAGACTTTGAATATTGAGGGTAAGCTGATCATCCCTCACTGGATTTACCACTTCGAGTAGTAATTGAGCTTGGAGCATTTCCCCATTGGCACTTATTACATCAGGCCCACAAACGGTCGATTCCGTTAATTCTTTTCTTCTGGGGCTGGTATGCAATACACTCAGCATTCGATCTTTTTGGCATAAGGTAAAGAGATTCATACAGGCATCATCTGTATAATCCATATAATTATTCACTTGATCAAAAGAATTACAGGATACCTTGCCTAGAGGGCATCCTAAGTTAGCATCATCTGCTGAAGGAGTATCTTCACAAAAGTCATCAAAACTACAATTTCCGTCTCCCCATATATGCCTGAGTCCAAGCCAATGCCCTACTTCGTGCGTAGTAGTTCGTCCCAAGTCATACGGTGCAAATAAAACGGGGAAATCTCCTTTATCACTACTCCCAAAATAATTATAGCCTACCACTATCCCATCCGTTGATGCAGATCCTCCGATATCATCCAGGCCATCCAAACCAGAGTTATCGGGAAATTGAGCAAATCCCAATAAATTTCTGGAGACAAACCCCCCAAAATCGACCGTCCACATGTTGAAATATCGAGTGGGATCCCAAATCGTATTTGGTTTAAGGCTACTTTCCACCTGAGCTTGCCGCCACACACGTCTATTCCCATTGATTCTATCTATCCCTGCTTCAGCTAAGACATTTCCCTCTGGATCCACCGTAGCCATACAAAATTCTATTTCTACATCGGCCCCAGCTTCAGCATTATTAAAGCCTCTACTTCCCTCCATTCTTCTAAAATCCTCATTGAGCACCGCTATTTGGGATAACACTTGCTCCTGACTAATATTGGCCCCCTCTCCAATACGCTCTCCATCATGCACCACATGAACAATGACAGGGATAGTAAGTACTGAATTATCTGAATTCTGACTGAGCAATGAATGAATCCCTCCTACCCCAATCCCTACCCACACTATCATCTGAATCGATAAGTATGTTTGTCTCATAATGTATCTGATATATTTGGGCGTATAATAGGGCACTCTTCGGATCATTGGCACTATATTCAATCAACCCCTCAAAAGCTTCAACAAAGGTTTTTTTCCATTTATCATCTGATTAAATGAATTTCTGAACATCCGATTCCATAATTGATCCCGTATGTATGGCACTAACATTATGGAAATTATTGATCCTAAATTTGAAAACCATGACAATTCGTCTACCAATCCTTATCTCAGTCATTTTTTCCCTCTTTATCAATTTCCCTTCCTATATCCATGCTACTAATCATGTAGAAATACAGGGAAGAATTGTAGATGAACACAGCCAGGCCCCCATTTCAGGCGCCATCATTCAGTCCATTTCCCATGAATCTATGGCTTTTAGCGATGAACAAGGATATTTTTCGATAGCTCTTTCTTCCATGCCCGATTCTCTGGTAATTTCTGCTATTGGGTATAATCGAACCTACATCCCTACTTCAGGCATATCTGCTCAATGGATGATTGCGCTTCAACCCAGGAGCCTTGAACTGGAACAAGTAATTATCAGCGCTCCCAACCTCAACGACTTTCACACCTTGAGCAAAATAGATGTTAACCTCCGGCCTGCTTCTTCTGGTCAGGATCTCCTCCGAATTGTTCCCGGATTATTTATTGCCCAACATGCAGGAGGTGGGAAAGCGGAACAAATATTTTTAAGAGGTTTTGATTTGGATCATGGAACGGATATTCAGATCAATGTGGATGGACTTCCGGTTAATATGGTATCTCATGCACATGGTCAGGGATACTCGGATCTACATTTTCTTATTCCGGAACTGGTAGAGAGTGTAGATTTCGGGAAGGGGCCATATTATGCTGATTATGGAAATTTTACCACTGCTGGATATGTTGATTTTCATACCAGACATGCACTTGAAAAAAGTACAGTAAAACTAGAGCTGGGCCAGTTTAATACGCAGCGTATGTTGGCGATGGTGAAGTTGATGGATAAAGAGGAAGAGAACTCCCAGCGAAATGCCTATGTGGCTACGGAGCTATTGTTGACCGATGGTCCTTTTGAAAGTCCTCAGAATGCTGTTCGATTAAATGTCGTGGGAAAATATACGGAGATGATAGGAACAACTCAGCTTCTTTCGGTTCAGGCTTCTCATATGCATAAAAAATGGGATCATTCGGGTCAAATTCCAGAAAGAGCCGTGGAAAGCGGATTAATTAGTCGGTTTGGAGCGATAGATGATACGGAAGGAGGGGAAACGAGCAGAAGTAATCTAAATATACAGTATATCAAAGCATTAGAGAATCGTGCCACCTTCAGAAGTCAATTTTATATCTCTCAATATGAGTTCGAATTATACTCTAATTTTACCTTCTTTTTAGAAGACCCGATTAATGGCGATCAGATCCAGCAAAAAGAACACAGAACGATTATTGGTTCCAATACTTCATACGAATTACCTCTGGAAGTAGGAGCGGGAACCTTAACTTCCAGGATTGGTGCAGGATTTCGATACGATGATGTGAATGATATTTCTTTGGCACGAACGAAAAACAGAATCGAAGTATTAGAACCATTAGCCTTAGGTCAAGTAAATGAGACGAATGGCTATGTGTACGTAGATGAAAGGTACCAATGGGGAAATACCCTGCTTAATTTTGGGGTGAGATTGGACCATTTCCGTTTTGATTATGTAGATGAATTGTTGCCAACCTACGACACTCAGTCAGAAAGTATCACGAGAGTAAGTCCGAAACTCAGTCTCTTTCATAATATTCATTCTGATTGGCAGGTGTATGTTAAGTCTGGGATAGGCTTTCATTCAAACGATGCCAGAGTAGTGGTCGCTCAATCAGGAGAGGACATTCTTCCAGCAGCTTACGGCCTCGACATTGGTACTGTATACAAGCCTATCTCCAACTTAATCCTTCAATCTGCAGTATGGATATTACATCTGGATCAGGAATTTGTGTATGTGGGAGATGCAGGAATCGTGGAACCCAGTGGAAGGACTAGAAGATTAGGGGTAGATATTTCTGCTCGTTATCAATTATCTAAAGGGATTTATGCTGATGTGGACGTCAGTTGGAATCGTGGGAGAGCATTAGATGAATCGGAAGGCGCCAATTATATTCCTCTGGCTCCTGTATTTAGCAGTATGGGAGGATTGAGTGTAGAGACTGAATGGGGAATAAGTGGAAGTATCAGAACGAGATTGCTGGGAGATCGTCCTGCCAATGAAGATTTCTCTTTAACAGCAGTAGGATATACGGTAACAGATGCCAGATTAAATTATACTACTTCCCGTTTTCAAGTGGGGCTTACAGTAGAGAATGTGTTTAATGTAGATTGGAGAGAGGCCCAATTTGAAACTACTTCCCGACTTAGAGAGGAAGCTGAGGCTGTTACGGAAGTGCATTTTACGCCGGGAGTTCCTGTGAATGTGAGAGGGAGTGTCTCCGTATTCTTTTAGGAGTGGTTTTGTCTGCTTATGTTAATTTTTTATCGGTAAGTACAAGTTGATTAAAGCAACATCATTTTACAGATATATTACTCAGGTTCAATGAAATGAGTCCTTTATGATCCGTGGCAAACCACGCTCCTTCATACGATTTCCAATTGTCCCAGCTAAACCTTAATCCTCCAATAGGAATAATGTTGACCCACATTTTCCAGGCTATCGGTCTGCCATTGTCATCTAACATCCAAAGGTAGCTATCTCCTGGAGTCACGCCTCCGGAAGAATAGGTAACCAGTAAGGCATCTCCTTCCTCTGTATTCACTAAGGTGCGAGTGGTCCCGGGATCTCGAACTTTATAGGGAGCTACCAACCAAAAGGAATCATTGGCAAAATATTCCCAGGCCTCTCTGATGGCCTCCTCTTTCTCTGTGCCTGATAGCAGCTGAGCATCTTTAGTTGCTTTGCCTTCCATGGTTTCAGGGGAAAATGTTACTTCATACTCCTCCCATATGACATTTACGATATTGGCTTTTTTATCCCAAATGAAATGATGTCCCCTTGGAAACGTCCAGCTCAATGTATCCAGTTGTTCATATGCTTCCAGGTTTAGAGATGCCAGCATTTTATCAGCCAGGGCCTCTGCTGCTGGCCCCGTTTGTCCTTGCGGAAGTTGTTCTGAGATAAGATTTACTCCTATGAATAAAAGTCCTATTAAGGTACCTAAACCAATACATATTCGAATAATCCACTTTTTCATTTCTATTTAATCAGTAATATAATACTAGTACCACTGAACAGCACATAAAGTTTACAAAAAAAGCTAGCCCTAGATATCATAGGGCCAGCCTGACAATAAAAACCCATGCAGAACTGGGTTCGGAACACAAATGTTTAACAATGACTGTGTAGTAATTGAGCTGAAGCTCTCAACTCATGCCTATTAAAAAATCAGACCTAAATGTATGCGAAACTAAATTCTTTGCTCTTGTCCTACATGAGGAAAGTAATGATAGTCCCATCTAATTCTAGCTGTGCACAAGACTTAGACGGGAGGAATGCAGAAAGTGCTGCATGGGAAGGAGAAAAAAGTAATCTTTTTTTACGTTCAAAAGTACTTAGCAACCATAAGTTTAGACGAGAAACAAAAAAACCTCGCTAAACGTCTCGTAAGCGTTCATCGAGGTTAAATACATTCTAATTCTAATCTTTATGCCTTATTACTTCGCTTCAATTGCCAAACTAAAAACCAAAACACCGCTGCCAAGCCCACCAATTGAAGCATATTGGTATTATTATTTGGAATATATCCTAATTCTGAAAAAGCAGCGAAGACGACTACGATACCCAAAAAGATGGTCGATGTCAGAGATAAAAATCTAATGAATATAGGATTCATAAACTTATAAGGTTAACTAGGTTAATGATATACTCTTCCCTTCTTTCGCACTTTTATAAATCGCTTCTACAATTCGGATATCTCTCAATCCTTCTTCCCCTGGAACCATCATTGACTTATCGTTTTGGATAGCCATGGCGTCATCATCCATTTGACGCGCTTGTTGATTAGGAATGCTTTGATCAAATGGGGTTCCATCGCTGGCTTTCCCTTTTATCCCGCTGTAGGAAGAAAAAGGAGAAAGTCCGTAAGATCCATTGTCGCATTCAATGTTCAATGCATTCATTCCCTTTCCAAAACTCGTCTGACACTTAGCAATGGCTCCTCCGGGAAAGCGAAGCGTAAAGTAGGTCGTCTCATCCACTTCTGTGTAAATCTCGGGACGAGTCGTTTCATGTCTTGCCTCTATCACTTCTACGGGTTCTTCTCCGGTAGCGTAGCGAACAGCATTCAACGGATACACTCCCATATCATACATAGCTCCTCCTCCCATCTCCTTCTTTTGTTTCCAATGATCACTCCTTCCATCTCTATATCCTGCTTCAGCAGTCAACGTTTTAATAGCACCATACGGCCGTTTCTTCCCCCAGGACATAATTGTTTGGGTGTTGGGTTCGTGATGCATTCTATAACCGATACTTAAGCTCACCTTGTTTTTATGACAGGCATCAATCATGGCCTGACATTCCACATCTGTAACAGCCATCGGTTTTTCGCACCATACATGTTTTCCCGTATTTGCAGCGATAATGCTATATTCACTATGCATACTCGGTGGCAGAACTATATAAATAATATCAATATCAGGATTATCTGCTATTTGATGCATATTTTCATAGTCATATACATTCTTGTCCTTAATGCCATACGTTTCCTGCCAGGTAGGAATCTTGGAAGGAGTTCCTGTTACGATGCCCGTTAACTCACAAGCTTCCGTCAACTGAAGGGCCGGAGCTAACAAATCCTTACTGTAATATCCTAATCCTACTAAAGCGACCCCTAGCTTATCTTTATTTTTCCGTACCAATATGTTTGCCCAGGAAGATGTCGAAGCAGCTATACCTGCTGTCGCCAGCCCTATCGACTTGATAAATCGTCGGCGAGAGTTGTGTGTTGATTTCGTCTTCATTTATTCAATACTTAAGCATTTATTCATTGGCACAACAATAAAATATGTCCTGCCTTTTTTATTCTTTCACATAAAAATTACCAAGGAAACACTGTAATATCAAGCACTTTGGAAAAACTTACGAAAATGCGTAATTGCGGATTAGAAAATAGCTATATTTAATAGCAATACTACTCAACTTGCACGTGTAACTCTAAAGCTTATTGATGATGAACAAATTTTGTTACTTTTTGATCGGTGCCATGTGTTGGTGCTTGTATCTTCCTGCCCAAGAGGATACAGATTCACCATTTACCGAAGATCGTTTTAAGGGGATGGAATTTAGAAGCATAGGCCCAGCATTTATGGCAGGTCGTATTGCGGATATCGCGATCCATCCTGAAGATGATAATGTATGGTATGTGGCTGTAGGTTCCGGAGGTGTTTGGAAGACACATAATGCAGGCGTAACCTGGAATCCTATTTTCGATGATCAACCCACTTATTCTACCGGTTGTGTGACCATTGATCCGCTAAATCCCAATATTATATGGGTTGGTACAGGAGAAAATGTAGGTGGAAGACATGTAGGATATGGAGATGGGATCTACAGGAGTGATGATGGCGGAGCTACCTGGAAGAACATGGGATTGAAGGAAACACAGCATATTTCCAAAATCATGGTACATCCAGAAAATTCTGAGGTAATATGGGTAGCTGCCCAAGGACCTCTCTGGAGTAAAGGTGGTGAGAGAGGATTATACAAAACCACAGATGGAGGAACTAATTGGGAGAAAGTATTAGGAGATGATGAGTGGACAGGGGTTACGGATATCGTTATTGATCCAAGAAATCCTGATATGCTGTATGCCGCTACCTGGCAGCGTCATAGAAATGTAGCCGCTTATATGGGGGGAGGTCCCGGCACTGGTATTCATAGAAGTATGGACGGCGGAAATAGTTGGGAAGAATTAACGAATGGATTGCCTTCTTCTCATATGGGAAAAATCGGATTGGCTATTTCTCCTCAACAGCCTGATATTATTTATGCAGCTATCGAACTGGATAGAAGATCTGGAGGCGTTTATCGATCTACTGATAGAGGTTCTAGCTGGGAAAAGCGTTCTGATGCCGTATCAGGAGCTACAGGTCCACATTATTATCAGGAATTGTATGCTTCACCACACGCTTTCGATCGCCTTTATTTGGTAGATGTACGCATTCAGGTGTCAGATGATGGAGGAAAAACCTTCAGAAGATTGATGGAGGAAAACAAGCACTCAGATAATCATGCCATTGCCTTTAGAAAAGATGATCCAGATTATTTGTTGATAGGCACAGACGGTGGGATGTATGAAAGTTTTGATTTAGCTAAGAATTGGCGATTTTTTGACAATCTTCCCATTACTCAATACTATAAAGTGGCAGTAGATGATGCGGAACCCTTTTATAATATTTATGGGGGAACGCAGGACAATAATACGCATGGTGGGCCTTCTCGCACCGATAATTTACACGGAATCAGAAATGCGGATTGGTTTATTACGGTTTTCGCGGATGGCCACCAACCAGCTACTGAACCGGGCAATCCCGATATTGTATATTCCGAATGGCAGCAAGGAAATCTAGTCAGAACGGATAGAACCACCGGAGAAATTGTTTATATCCAACCCCAACCAGCCCAGGGAGAACCACACGAACGCTACAATTGGGACTCTCCTATTTTAGTTAGCCCTCACAATCCTACCACTATCTATTTCGCTTCTCAGCGCGTTTGGAAATCAGATAACAGAGGAGACCATTGGACGGCCATTTCAGGAGATTTGACGAAAAATCAAGAGCGCATCGAATTGCCTATTATGGGCAAACAATGGGGATGGGATGCTCCCTGGGATTTGAATGCCATGTCTACTTACAATACAATTACTTCCCTGGCGGAATCTCCAGTACAGGCAGGCGTTATATATGCTGGAACAGATGATGGAATTATTCAGGTAACAAAAGATGGAGGAGCTAATTGGACCAACATAGAAGTGGATCAATTACCAGGGGTTCCTGCTACAGCCTTTGTAAATGATATTAAAGCAGATCTGTATGATGCCAATACAGTATATGTAGCGTTGGATAATCACAAATTTGGAGATCTCAATCCTTATTTATTCAAAAGTACGGATGCCGGTGCTACCTGGACCTCCATTAAAGGAAATATTCCCGATCGTACCTTAGTGTGGCGCTTAGTACAGGATCATGTAAAGCCCGAGTTGATGTTTGCAGCGACTGAGTTTGGCATTTATTTTACAGTAGATGGAGGGGACCAATGGACCATGTTAAAAGGGGGAGTTCCGACCATTTCCTTTAGAGACTTAGCTATACAACGGAGAGAAAATGATTTAGTAGGAGCCTCTTTCGGTCGTAGTTTCTATGTATTGGATGATTACAGTGCATTAAGAGAGGTGACAGAAGAAAATCTAGCACAGGAAGCTACCTTATTCTCTACTCGTAAAGCATGGTGGTACGTTCCTAGAATGATTTTGGGAAGAAGTCAGAAAGCAAGTAGCGGAGCGCAGTATTATGTAGCAGACAATCCTCCTTTCGGTGCCGTATTTACCTATCACTTGGCTGAGTCCTTAAAATCCAAAGAAGACCTTCGCAAAGAAAAGGAAAAGGAGTTAGCCGAAAATGATGAAAATATTCCATTTCCAGGTTGGGATGCAGTAGAAGCTGAAAGAAGAGAAGCCAAACCAAAGATTTGGTTGACAGTAAGAGATGATCAGGGCCATGTAGTGAGAAAACTGGATGGACCTACTCAAAAAGGCTTCCATCGCGTCGCCTGGGATTTGCGCTATCCTTCCCCTCAGGCAGTAGATGAACAAAGCAACACTCCTATTAATGAAGCTTCCGGTATGATGGCAGCTCCAGGAACATATACTGTCCAACTTTCCAAAGAGATGAACGGAGAAGTGATAGAATTTGGAGATCCACAGTCGTTTGAAGTAGAAAAAATGAGAGATGGTGCATTAAAAGCTGCCAGTCCTGAAGAGGTTGCCTCTTTCTGGCGAGATATAGAAGCACTTCAAAGGTCTTTATCTGCCACTTCCAAAGTGGTAGGGGAACAAATTAAGCGGGTAGAAGCGATGAAGACAGCTTTGACCAGAGCAGCTATAGCTCCTGGGAAACTCAATACCAAATTACATGACACGCATATGGCCTTATTGGAAATAGAGGAAGATCTACGTGGCAATCAATCCAAAAATGAAGTGGGTGAGAAAAATGATCCTACCGTATTTAGCCGATTAGGGGTTGCTATGATGGGTACCTCTTATGCTACCTACGGACCAACGCCTATGCATAAGGAAAACTTAAAAATAGCTTCTGATGAATACAATAAGATTGAAGCTAAGTTGGTACAAATTATGAAAGAAGAAATCCCTGAAATTGAACAGGCATTAATAGAAGCTGGATCGCCCTGGATACAAGGGGCACCTCTACCCAGATAATAACATGCTACCAGAATCCACATTTCCTCAGCAATGTATCTTTCGTTGCTGAGGTTTTTGTTTTATTGCCACAAACGATCTCATATGAACCGATTAGATGGAAAAGTACAAGAAGTAGTTGTCGAAGGGAATTTATCGTTGATCAAAGTGGCTGTACAGGATATTTTCTTGCATGTCTTAGTGATAGAGACTCCTGATACCGTTTCCTATCTACAACAGGGGAAGGAACTTTGTTTGATGTGTAAAGAAACAGAAGTCATTTTAGCGCATCATCATTGCATGGACCTAAGTATTCCGAACCGAATTCCCTGTACCATTCAAAAAATTACTGAAGGGACTTTATTAAGTAAAGTCGAGTTGCAATTTGATCACATTCCGATAGCTGCCATCGTCCTTAACCAAAGTCTGGCCAACATGAAGTTGAAAGAAGGTGATCCTGTGATAGCGATGGTAAAAGTAACAGAAGTGATGGTGTTGGCTAACTGATGTCTTTAATAATCATTTCTCACTTTCGATGACTTGGTCCAGTATAATACTGAACACCGATATCCTTATATTGTCTCAAAAACATACCCCTATGATAGAATGGGACCCCATCTTGTTAACCTTCCAACTTTCCGCCATTACTACCTTCATCTTACTATTCATCGGCATTCCCCTGGCCTATTGGTTGGCATTTAGCACTTCCAGCATAAAACCTGTGGTTGAAACCCTGGTAAGCATGCCTTTAGTCCTCCCTCCTACGGTTGTGGGATTTTATTTGCTCATGGCTTTCAGTCCCGCCTACCCTTTCGGTCAATGGCTCTCTGATACCCTTGGAATTCGATTGGTGTTCTCTTTTCCAGGGCTGGTCATCGGCTCATTGGTATACAGCCTTCCCTTTATGGTAAATCCTATTCATTCCGGCTTTAAGCAACTCCCCGCCTCCTTATCTGAAGCATCTTATGTGCTGGGGAAGTCGCGATTCGAAACCTTGATTCGGATCTTACTTCCCAATATAAAAACTTCTCTGCTGACAGGAATTGTACTGGCTTTTGCTCATACGATAGGAGAATTTGGGGTAGTATTAATGATAGGAGGCAATATTCCGGGAGAAACCAGAGTAGCATCCATTGCTGTATATGATGAAGTAGAAGCTTTGAATTATGGAGTGGCCAATTTATATTCCCTGTTTTTATTTGGCGTCACTTTTATCATCTTACTATCTGTGTACTTGATCAATGGAGGATATGTAGGCATGCAGCTAAAGTGGGAAAGGAAGTAAGATGGAAGAAATAAACAGAGGACAATTCACAAAAGGGTTGGATAAAGGGGTATGATAAGGTTTTCACTTTCAAAAAAATTAATATCAGCAGAAGGAGAGATAAGCTTGGAGGTGGATATAAGCCTCCCTTCGAATAGTTTTGTGACCTTGTATGGAATTTCTGGTGCAGGCAAAACGAGTGTTTTACGAATGTTAGCAGGATTGATGAAAGCGGACAGCGGATATATAGAAGTAGATTCCAGCGTTTGGTTTGATAGTGCCAATGGGATACATCTAAGCCCTCAGGAAAGAAATATCGGCTATGTCTTTCAGGATTATGCCTTATTTCCCCATATGACGATAGAAGAAAATCTGGCTTACGGATTAGAAAAAGGGCAATCAAAAGAGATCATTCACGAACTTATAGAGCTGATGGAGTTGACGGGCCTGAGAAAGCGTAAACCAGGGACCCTTTCCGGAGGCCAACAACAACGAGTAGCATTGGCAAGGGCCTTAGTGAGAAAGCCTGCATTATTAATGCTGGATGAACCTCTCTCTGCCTTAGATCGGGAGATGCGCAACAAACTTCAGGATTATCTTCTTCGAATTCACGCTACCTTCCAACTCACCACCATCCTCGTAAGCCATGAAATCAGAGAAATTTTCAAGTTGTCCCAATGGGTCATTGTTCTGAATCAAGGAAAAATTCAACAACAAGGCAGCCCTTATGATATTTTTTCACATCGTACGCTGAGTGGCAAGTTCCAATTTATAGGAGAAATAGTACAGATCCATAAAGAAGAGGTCATTTATGTTTTTACTATTCTTATCGGCCAACAGTTCGTTCGAATAGTGATAGATGAAGAGGAAGCCAAACAATTTTCCATAGGCGAAGAGGTGATTGTAGCGTCTAAGGCCTTTAATCCCATCATTCAAAAGATTAAGTAACACTTAAGCTTACCTCCTATTCAGATGATTTTCTCATGGAAATTGAATTTTTGTGGGAATTGTTTGTTATGCGACAGTTTCCCTCAACATAATCTCCAATTATATAGGGTAAAGAATTGCGAATAATCACTTAAGCTTTATGGCAAATGATAAAAGAATTGTTACATAATCTATCTTTCAACATCATTATTCGTAACAATAAGCTTAGCCTAATTTGTCTCATTCTATTTTTATTAGGTAGTTCTTGTTCAGATGACGAAGAGGTGGATTCTATCGAGTCAACAGATAATTTGGCTACTTATATCACTCAATCTAATCTTCAACTTATAAGCGATTCATTAATTGCCTGTGCGTTTGGCAATGAAGCACCCATTTTCGAGTCAGACACACATCCTATATCCATTCTCTTTTATCCTGAGGGTAATGCTTCAGACTTTAAGTATTTTGAAACGGAGAATATATCTAGCGATCCAGAAGACCTGGATAGCTACAAAGCATTAGTGCTGGAAGATGAACCCTTCTTCAATGGATATCTACACAGATTTTTAAGAGATGAAACGAGCGATCCAAAGTGGTGTCGAGTAACCTACATTAAAAACGGCCAATTATTTATTTCCAATGCTATCCATCTAAAATTTAATGATCTCCCTACAGAAAGTAATCCAACCTTACTGACTATCAATCAAAACGATATTCTCTCTCCTATTTTTAGCTGGTCAGATGGAAACATACAGGAAAATGCGATTTACTTTCATGCAGTATTGGATTCGAGTGGAAACTTAATTTCCGGAACCTATACTTTTGAAAAGACCTTCCAATTCTATAATTTATCTAATGTTGTATTAAATATTAGAGATATCAATCCTCCTCCTGCCTTGACAATAAATGAAAATTATGAATTTGTACTGATGGGAGTAAGCATTGATAATTGGGTAAATCTTATCCTTAATATACCATTCAAAACCAAATAATCGCAAGTGGGAACTCTTGGTATAGTAAATGTCTCAGGAAAATTTTAATATACATACATTTTAATATCCATATCATTGGATCAGTAGAATTAAGTTAGTTCGTATCAGGCACATGCGGAAAGATTTTTATGGAATTACCAGGTGTGATAGGATGCATTTATCCTATTGTCGTCTTTGCCTGTCCTTAAAAATTACTCCAAATAAACAGCTGAACAGCGTTATTAAAATAATCGGGGTCTACCATGCTAATCTCAGGGAAATTAGTAGCTATATCCTTTCTCCCTCCTTTGAATATTCGGAACAGCAGTTTACAGAACTGTACAACTTGTTGGATTTTTTTCAAACCTATCAATTAAGTGATATGGTCCGGCAATCGACCTTGAGAAAAGAGTTTTTGCAGAAGAGAGATTTATTAATCAATTCCGTAGAAGAAGTGCTAGGTGCTATGCTTGTCAAGCAACTTCCCGATCAGAAACCCAGCACTATTGTCAAACTTCCTCCAGACAAAAGGGCTTTGGTTATTCAGTATTTAGCTACTATAATATTGAGAGAAGCATCCGTAAAAAAGGAAGATGTAACAGATGGAGCACCTTAACCCTTTCATTTTTTTATCCTATTTTTTTGCATCGTTCTTATCATTCTTCTTCGGTAGATATTCTACTTTTTCCCTTTCCATGAGTGTTTGACCATAGGTCCTGATCACCTCAATAATAGGTATCACTTCCTTCCCTAGTTCTGTAATAGAATACTCTACTCTGGGAGGTACTTCAGCAAAAGCTTCGCGATGGACGAATCCATACTCTTCTAAATCCTTTAATTGTACCGACAGCGTTTTATCTGCAATTCTGGGGAGGGTTTTCTTTAATTCTCCAAAACGCATGGTCTTTTTATTCAGTCTCCATAGAATAGGCATTTTCCATACTCCTCCAATCTTGTGTAGGGCAAAATCCACGGGGTTATAAAATAATCTACCTTCTACTTTAAATTCTGGCATATTGAGAAATTGGTACTTTAAAAAGATATGCATGAATCAAGCTCAAGCAAGTTTTATAAGTCACTGGTTATCAATTACTGATTTAAATACCAGTATATGGTAAATGGGTAAGTAATACTTCTTTTAGCTATTCCTGTCAGATATTGAATTAAGATGATCCTTTAATCTCAACCATACAAATTATGTCAAATAAAAATTTAAATTCCATTCGACCAAATCATCCTAAAAAAGTGGCGATCGTGTTATCCAATCCCTCAGTCTCCACTACTACAGGCTGGCCAGTAGGGTTTTGGTGGAGTGAGCTAAGCCACCCCTATTTCAAATTATCAGAAAAGGGGCATATTGTTGATATTTATAGTTACTTCGGCGGAAAAGTAGAAGCAGATGCCATGAGTAATCCTGAAGATCCTTCTAAATGGCAGGCTGAAGATGTTATTTCCAGGGGCTACCTACATTATCCTGAATTTATGTCGTTATTAGAAAATACAAAACCTGCCACAGACATTAAAGTGAGTGAATATGATGCCATCATTATGGCAGGAGGTCAGGGTCCCATGTTTACTTTGGAACAATCCCCTGAAACAGTAGCAAAATTTGTGGAATTTTATGAAGAAGGGAAAATTGCTTGTGCATTATGCCACGGAGTAGCAGTATTAAAGTACGCCAAACTTTCGAATGGGGAATTTCTCGTTACAGGAAAAACAGTCACAGGTTTCGCTAATATAGAAGAAGATGTTGCGGATGAGGCTGTTTGGTCCATGGGAGCTTTATCTAAAGGAACCCATGTGATGCCTTGGAGAATAGAAGATGAATTAACAAAATTGGGAGCTAATTTTATTCAGGCTGGATTGTGGAAAGGATTTGCCATAAGAGATGGTAACCTCATTACCGGTCAGCAAAATTTTAGTGGGAGCGAAACGGCAGAAATACTCATCCAGGCATTAGGAGAATAATGTTGATTCCGTAAGTCAATTTTTATTATTTTTTCTTTTTTGTACTAATGCGCTAGTGCTAAATACAGAAAGAGGATAAAAAGGAAAAATGATTGGCCAATTTTCATTCTAATATTATTTCTGAAAAATATGATCTATCCTAAACAACTTACCATCATTGGACATGGGAACGTAGGAGGGGCGCTGATCCAAAATTTAGTTGAGGCAAACTATCACGTACACATAGGAGCAAGAAATCTAGAAGATGCCAAACTCGATCCCTGGAAAAAAAAGAATAAGGTATCTATTCATTCTATTCAGGAGAGCATTTCTCAATCCACCATCATCATTATCGCCATTCCAGCCCATTTAACTGCTGAATTAGCTCGATCGTTGGGAGATTTATCCGACAAAATTATTATCGATACGACAAATTCCCTCTTTAAAAAACCGGAACCTTTTCATACTGCTTTTGAAGCTTTTAAAGAGCTTACGGGAGCTAAATTGGCTAAGTGCTTTAATTGTACTTCTGCAGAGAATATGCGAAATCCACTGTATCATCTATCTACTCCTATTCCCCATGAACTTCCCCTAGACATGTTTATTGCAGGAACAGATAAAGAGGCGAAACAGTGTGCAATGGAACTAGCGAAAGATATAGGGTTTATTCCTTATGACTTTGGAGGAGATGATAAGGTAGGGCTCTTAGAAGAGTTTTGTCGGATATGGATCAATATGTCGAGTCAGCTTGGAAGAGAATTTGGTTTTAAGATCCTCAGACGTTAAATGGGTAATTCCATGAGAATATCCGTTTGTGGATCATCTCCTAAAGGGTATATATGGGTATCGAAAGCCCTAAATCCCAGCCTTTTGTAAAATTTCATGGCTAGGGGATTGTGTTCCCAAACCCCTAGCCATATTCTGCGAACATCATGAGCTTGAGCAATGCTTAAGGCTTTTTGAAAGAACAATCTTCCTATGCCATTTCCCTGATGAGATTTCTTCACATAAATTCGCTCGATTTCCAGGCTATCAGGATCCTGAAATTCCGTTTGAGCCTCAAGCATGTTAATTTTGAGATATCCTACGGGAATGTGTGAATCTGTTGCAAAATAAAATTGAGAATCTGGATGAGTCAGTTCCTTTGTAAGCCGTTTAAGAGAAAATGCAGTTGATAAGTAATAACTCATATTTTCTTCGGTATTATCCTTGGCAAAAGACTCATAAAAGGTAGTTTTCCCTAATTGCTGAAGTTGTTCGAGCTCGGAAATTAATACGGAACGTATCTCTATCTTATTCATTTGAACATCATCGATTTTATTCATATCTCAATGCTTTTACAGGATTTGTTCGGGCAGCACTAAGTGTTTTGTATCCTACGGTAATCATGGTAATAACAAATACTAATATTGCCGCCAATAAAAACACCAAGATACTGATACTAATTCTGGTCGTAAAGTTATCTAACCAATGATCCATGAAGAAATAAACCAGCGGCCAGGCAATGAGATTTCCCCAAAGAACTAATTGCAGGAATTCTCTGGACAGTAAGAAGACAATGTTATTTATATTAGCTCCCAATACTTTTCTGATTCCGATTTCTTTCGTCCGCTTCAGTGCGCTGTAGGAAGATAAGCCAAATACGCCCAGACAAGCTACGATGATAGCAAAGATGGCGAACAAGGTAAAGACTTTACTCAGTTTCTGTTCATTTACATATTGGCGATTAAAAAAGCTATCCAAAAAGAAATAGTCGAAAGGATTCCCGGGAAAAAATTGCTCATAGGTAAACTTTACTTCTTCCAGGATCTCCTGATAATTCCCCTTGTCCAATTTTATGGTAAAAAAGTTTGCCCTTCCGGTAACCAGAGGAAAAACAATCGGAGAAATAGCTGATTTAACAGACATCTGATGATAGTTGGAAACCACCCCTATAATGGGTTTTTGTTCTCTCCCCAAAAATACCTTTTGATTTACTGCCGACTCCGGAGATTCGAAGCCAAGATACTTTACAGCAGCTGTTTCCGATATTACTACCTGATTAGGTTCACTCAGAGCTGTCTCTATATCACCCAAGATTAACGGAAAGCTAAATATCTTTAGGAAGTAAGGATCTACTATATGAATTCGCTCTTCTCTAAATTTTTCATTTTCATAAGAGATGGCCGAAGATTTGGGAAAGGCTCTGGCACAGTCTTTCCCTTCAGGCACCTTCTCTTTCATAAATGGCCCCACGCTGGGAACTGCAGCAGCACAATCAATTAATAACTCATTATTTTTATAATTATAATATCTGATTCTGTAGAGATTTTCATATTCATCATGAAATTTATCGTAGCTCCTTTTCATAAGAAATGTATTGCATGATAAATATACAGGCAGCGATTCCCAGGGCCAATCCTAAAATATTTAAGCCGGAGTAAATCCTATTTTTTGAGATATTTCTAATGGCCATTTTGAAGTAGCTCTTTAGCATAAGATCAAGGACTGAAAATGAAGATTGAGGTAGCGTATAGTTATTAGTAAAGGATGAGTGAAGCCATTTTAAGGTTGCAAATCGGAACAATAAAAAAGGAAAGGATAGCTCTTTACGAACTATGCTTTCCTTTTTAAACTCATTGCTTTAATACAATGATATACAATTCAATTTCCTATTTGTTTGTTGTTAGCTGAGAAGATGCAGCCTGAGCCTTAGATGCTTCCAGTTCTTCCTGCAACTTTTTAAGGGAATTCATTTGCTCGGAAAAAGAAGCAATATCACGTGAAAGAGCTTCATATTTCTCTGTAAGGTTCTGTTGCTCTTCTCGTAATTCCGTATTCATTGCTTTAAGCTGGCTATTTTCTTCTTCCAACTGCTCCACCTTTTGGTCCAATTCTTTAAGTGCATTGACCAGAATATAGGTAAGTGCATTAGCATCATATACACGTTGGTCCTCAAAGTCTTCGCTAGCTACCTTAGAGACCATATAAGGAGCAATTTTTTCCATTTCCTGTGCAATGATACCTACATAGGATTTCCCATCTGACTCATATCCTCCTTTACCATTATATTCGAAAGTAACAGGACGAATATCTCTTACCAACTCCAGTCCATCCTTAAAATCATTCACATTCTTTTTCATCCTGCGATCAGAAAAGGTAGCCCAGGTGGAACTCCCTGTTTTACCAGCATCCCCATTAACGGATAATAACTGATTAGGATTATTGGTACCTATCCCTACCTGGCCCAATGAATCAATGATCATTCTCGCACTGTTATTTACCTGAAACCTAAACAACTTATCAGAGGCTCTGTAAGAGATGGCTGCTCGGTCCACATCCGTATCATCACCGAATTCTATAAAAGTTGTACCACTATTACTTCCAATAATATTCATCCCTGAGGAACCATTATTTTCCAGGACCAATAAGGAGTTACCATCAGGATTTGCCATAGAAGTATGAGCATTCTTCACTACATGTAATTCTCTTTGAGGAGAAAATGTTCCAATCCCCGCTCTATTTTCAATGGACAAATGCCCGTTGTTTTTTAAGGTCATCAACGTTTCACCTCCTGACCCAGCATGTAACGTAGAATCGTAATGAGCACCTCTTCTATACCATGCAAAGTGGTTCAAAGTACGGAAATATTGGGTATTTGGCTGTACTCCGATGCCGTAGTTGGATCCTCTCAAGTTGATCATTTGCTGTTCTTCACTTCCAAAATCAATGATGTGATCATCCATATCCAAATCCATAGTTGCCTGATGATCGCCTAAATCATCTGATAATACAGAGAGATTCACACTATTGCCCCCTTCTATGCTCAGTGAACTTCCATTAAAGGTAAGACGTTGATCATCCGTATTTATATCGGATTGTTCTACTTCAATAATTTCTCCAGCACTGTTGACAGATAAATATCCGCTGGGGTTTCCGGTAAATCTGCCTGTTCCATATTCAGGCAAAATGGCTTTTCCTTGATCTGTCAATCTGAAACTGATGCCCAAAGAATCTACTTCCGTTTCATTACCTATGGTAGCGAAGTCTAATCCATTATTATTTCCTACATTTCCTTTGGGTAACATAATAGCCGCGGGATAAGCATCTCCACTATTTCTGAAAGCTAAGCCCAGATCATTACTATTATTAGTTCTTCTGATCGTGAATCCGTTTCTTATCCCACTGGAATTCATCTGTAGATGATTAGTTCCCAGGTTTAATGCACGATTATCACTAATCGTTCCGTCAGAATTAAAGATATTTTGATTCACAGTAGAGGCGTCGATCTCTATCAATTCCCCACTCGCAGTAACTCCTAAATACTCACTCAAGGTACCTGTATTGTTGCCAGATCCATAGGTTGAGAAGATGACTTTTCCCTGATCTGTCAGGCGAAGAGTTACACCTAAGTTCCCTGGTTCTGATTGATTTCCCCTCGTAGCAAAATCCAATCCGTCAATATTATCCGAACCCGTTCCCGGAACTAAGATACTGGCAGGATATGCATTCCCACTGTTCCTGAATGAAAGGCCCATTTCATTGCTATTGTCGGTTCTTCGCAAGGTCAGTGCTGATCTGGAATCATTTGTATTTAATTGTAGATCATAATCATCTAAGTCTATCGCGCGATCCCCTGTTAAATCGCCATCTGAGTTAAATATATTTTCATTCAAACTCGACAAATTAACGGTGTTTCCATTCTCAATGCTCAGCGTAGTTCCACTTAGACTAAGATTTTGATCATCAGTGTCTGAAGGAAGAGATTGAGTACTTAAATTACCCTGTCCATCAGCAACAACTAATCTACTTCCACTGCCAGATAGATCAGCAATACGCGCAGTCCCCTCGACATGAAGGTCTGCTGATGGTGAATTGACCCCAATTCCAACTCTACCTAAAGAATCCAGCACCATCTTATTATCACCATCTATTCTAAAGCGAAATATCTTATTATTAGTCTGAAAATTAATACTTCCTTTTCTACTGTCTGTATTATCACCAAATGTTATAAATGAACTCCTTTCTTCACTACTAATGATGCTCATTCCAGATTCTCCGTCGTTTTCCAATAAAAATAAAGCATTTCCAACTGTCCCATTTAAAGATTCATGTGCATTTTTCACTACATGTAATTCCCTGCTTGGCGAAAAAGTACCTACTCCAAGATGCTCCTTTACTCCTAAGTTCCCGCTGCGGTCTAACTCCATCAGAGAAGTTCCCCCACCTGCATCCAATTCATCATCATCATGACTCCCACCTCTATACCAGCCAAAATTATTTCCAGTTCTAAAATATTGAGTACTGGCCTGAACACCTATTCCATAACTTGTCCCAAATAAATTAATTTTTTGCCCTGTAATGTTACCGAAATCAAGCTCATTACTATTCATATCCAGATCCGTAGTAGCCATATGATTTCCCAGATTATCAGAGATCGTCTCCAAACTTACACTATTTCCTCCACTGATAAACAGGTTGTTTCCTACCAGGGTAAGTGTTTGCTCATCTGTATTAATGGTAGTGAGACTTACCGTGTTCCCATTTTCAATAGTTAAATTATTCCCTGTCAAACTTAAGTTCTGATTATCAGTATCAGATGGCAGGTTTTGCGTACTCAGATTTCCAAATTGGTCTGAGATCACCATTCTATTTCCTGTACCTGATAAGTCTGTGATTCTGGTTGAACCCTGAACGTGTAGAGTTGCCCTTGGATCGGTGGTTCCGATTCCCAGGTTACCATTCTTTTTTAACATCATTAAATGATCAAAGTCTCCACTATTGTTGGCTAAAGACCATTTAAAATTAGCACTCCCAGCAGTTCCTGAGGTATAGAATTGCAAGGTACTCCCTGTGGTCTGGGCCATACCATACCTATCATTATTTCCACTAAATCGCCACTCAATTCCTTGATTAGAATTCTTTAAACCACCTTCCATAGAGATACCTCCTCCTAAAAAGGTTAAGCTACCATTGTTGCTTATTTGTAATCCCTCATTGCCTCCATCATTACTCAACCATTTATCGTTCAATTGAAGGTTGGTCTTGGCGATATGGTCTCCCATATCATCTGAGATTCCGCTAAGACTAACACTATTTCCATTAGAAATGCTTAAGTTACTTCCACTAATGGATAAGGTTTGTTCATCCGTATCCGATGGATTTATTTCGATAATATTTCCACTGCTACTTACAGCGAGAAGTCTACTGGCACTTCCTGAAAAAGTTCCTGTACCATATTGAGGAGCAATAAGCTGACCTTGGTTCGTTATTCTCAGTGATAAATTAAGCGCAGAAGGATCTGTTTGGTTCCCTACAGTAGCAAAATCCAATCCATTATCATTTCCACCTCCATTTTCTGGGATGAACATAGTAGCGGGATATGCATTTCCACTATTTTGAAAAGCCATCCCTATATCATTGGCGTTATTTGTCCTTCTCAAAACAAAACTATGATCTTTTCCATTCGCATTAATCTGGAGAGTATGTCCTCCTATATTAAAAGCTCTGTTTTCAGACAAAGATCCATCGGCATTATAAATAGTCTGGCTGGCTTCGGAAAGGTTCACACTATTTCCATTTTCAATGCTTAAGGTATTTCCGCTCAAGGATAAGGTTTGAGCATCGCTGGATGATTGATCTACCTCTATTATATCTCCACTACTACTCACCGCTAAATACCTACTGGCAGTACCTGAAAAGGTCCCTGAGCCATAGCGTGGTAGCATCACTTTTCCATCCTCCATCAACCTTAGCGTCAAGCCAATAGATTCAGGATCTTCTTGAGTTCCTACTGTTGCAAAATCCAACCCATTATCATTTCCACTACCAGATTTTGGAGAAAATATCGCTGCCGGATAATAATTTCCACCATTTTGAAAGGAAATTCCGATATCATTGGCATTGTTATTCCTTCTTAATGCTACCGTTTTTTTCGTTCCACTGCCGTTAATCTTAAATGTATTTCCCCCTACACTGACCGTCCTGTCTTCAGATATAGAGCCATTGACATTGTAAATGGTCTGACTCGCCTGGGAAAGGTTCACACTATTCCCATTTTCAATACTTAAGGTATTTCCACTGATAGATAAGGTCTGAGCATCGCTGGAAGATTGATCCACTTCTATTAATTCTCCACTACTATTCACCGCTAAATACCTACTGGCAGAACCTGAAAAGGTCCCCGAACCATAGCGCGGTAGCATCACTTTTCCATCTTCCATCAACCTTAACGTTAGTCCAATAGATCCTGGATCCTCTTGAGTTCCTACTGTAGCGAAATCTAGTCCATTATCATTTCCGCTTCCCGATCTAGGAGAAAATATCGTGGCTGGAAAATAATTTCCACTATTCTGGAAGGAAATACCTATATCATTAGCATTGTTTGATCTGCGTAAAGCAAATGTGCTTTTAGTTCCATTACCGGTAATTTTAAATGTATTTCCTCCTACACTTACCGTTCTGTCTTCAGAAATAGTACCATTAGCATTGTACATCGTTTGACTAGCCTCCGAAAGGTTCACACTATTCCCATTTTCAATGCTTAAGGTATTCCCACTGATAGATAGGGTTTGGGCATCGGTGGAGGATTGATCTACTTCAATCAAATCACCATTACTGCTTACCGCTAAATACCTACTGGCACTTCCGGTAAAACTCCCTGAGCCGTATTGCGGTAAATTGAGCTTCCCATCGTTCATTAATCTTAACGATATTCCCAATGATGTCGGATCAGTCGAATTACCTACGGTCGCGAAATCCAACCCATTAGTATTCCCTTCGTCATTTCCCGGTATATAGATCACTGCCGGATAAGCACTTCCACTATTTTGGAATGAAATTCCTATATCATTGGCATTATTACTTCTCCTTAATGCCATGGTATTCATCTTCCCTGCACCATTCATCTGAAAAGTGTAAGATCCTATATTAAAAGCTCTGTCTTCAGAAAGAGCTCCATCAATATTATAAACATTTTGACTAATATCCGTCAGATTTACGCTATTCCCATTTTCAATGCTCAAGGTATTCCCCACGACTGATAGTGTCTGATTATCTGAGGAGGTTGGCTCTATCTCTATCAAATCTCCACTACTGCTAACAGCTAACAGTCTACTGGCTGTTCCAGTGAAATTTCCAGATCCATACCTAGGAAGCATGAGCTTACCATTATCCATAAGCCTTAATGATAATCCTAAAGATGATGGATCAGACTCAATTCCTACAGTAGCGAAGTCCAGACCGTTATCATTACCAACTCCAGATTTTGGAGCATATATCGCTGCTGGATAGGCGTATCCACTATTCTGAAAAGACATCCCTATATCGTTGGCATTATCATCTCTGCGAAACGTAAAAGAATTAACCTTTCCATCACTATTTAATCTCAAACTGTACTCTCTTAGATCGATATCTCTATCTTCAGACAATGATCCATTAGTGTTGTACATATTTAAGTTAATATCTGAAAGACTGATACTGTTCCCATTCTCAATACTCAAATTATTGCCTACGATAGATAAGGTCTGATCATCCAGGGACGATTGGTTGACTTCTATCACTTCACCACTGCTGGTAATACCTAAATATTTACTGAGAGTCCCACTAAATGTATTCGACCCATATTGAGGAAGAACGAGCTTTCCTTCATTAGTTAGTCTTAATGAAAGACCTATTGATTCAGCATCAATATAGTTACCTACTGTAGCAATATCCAGTCCTTTATCATTACCATTACCATCCCGGGGAGAATAAATTTCTGCGGAATAGGCATTTCCGCCGTTTTGAAATGAAATTCCTATATCGTTAGCATTACTATTCCTTCTGAGGGAAATGGAATTCTTTTTTCCGTCTCCATTAATCTGGAAGATATATCCATCAATGTTAAAGGCTCTATCTTCCGATAAAGAACCATTTGAATTAAAGATGTTTTGGCTAATCCCGGATAGATCTACACTATTACCACTTGAAATACTCAACGAATTACCATTGATAGATAAGGTTTGCTCATCGGTATTTAAGGTAGATAAATCTACAGAGTTCCCGTTTGAAATACTTAAGGTAGTTCCCCCCAGGCTCAGCATCTGATCATCTGTATTCACCACAGAATTCTTAGATAAAAGGGAGTCAATAAGTATGTACCGAACAACGCCCAATGCCGGATCTACCACCAAAACAGCGGAATCAGCCACGGTTTGTAACACATTTAACCCTTCGATTCTCAATGGATCCTCATCGAGATTAGGTATAATATGTAAGGTATGCGTAGGGGTCCTTGTACCAATACCTGTATTTTGGCTAAATACTTTATGATTAAATAAAAGTAATACCAAAACAACAGATATGATATGTAAATACTTAGTTATCATTAATGTTAAATAAATTTATATTCTAATTAGTCCTTGAATTAATTGTGAGGATATAGATTAGTGGTATATATAAAATTTGTCACTTTGCACTTGATTGTTGTTTCGAACACTTAGTATATAGGCACCTTCAGCCCAATCAGATACAGGAATAACCTTCTCTGTCATATCACTAAAAACAGCTTCATAAATATTTCGCCCAGTGAGGTCAGAAATAACTAATTCATCATTAACCCGACCTTTAGTTAATTTTACATGTAAAAGGTCTGCAGTAGGATTGGGAAACAAACTAAATTGTATTCCTTCCTCTTGTTCAAAAGACATTTCTACCATACGGGAATATGAAAATTGCCCGTCAAAATCTATTTGCTTAATTCTATAGTGCAAAGAAGAAGCACCAATATCTAAAATATCCTTATCGAGAAAGCTGTATTCGATTATAGAGAAATCCCTCCCCTTAGCCTCAATCTTTCCCAGTATCTCGTATTGAATTAAATCCAGGGATCGCTCTATGACAAAATTCCTGGTTGCTGGATTTTCCAGTACAGTCCAGGTTAAATGCGCATCTGCCCCACGCTGAATTCCTGAGAAGGACAACCATTCAACTGGTAACGGAGCTAAAGGCTCAGCATCCTTACCTAAAGTGAAAGCATAATATCCATCTGGAATAACAGGTGTTGAGGTTACCGTACCACTAGACAAATCTCCTGACACAGATGCCTGACCTAATCCAGCCCATCTGGTTCCGTCCCAGCCTGCTACCACAATAGAATCCAGCGAACTGGTCCAGCTGCTGACATTGCTGGAATTATCCCACTGTAGCGTAATAGTGGTAGTAGCATTTCCATCCAGGTCCCAATACTCTTGATCATGAACACTTGACAAACTCAAGCTATCCATGACATCTGGTGAGAACGTTCCTCCATCTAGTATGGTATTTGTTCCAGGGTTTTGATGAAAATAAGCAGCTTTAAATGTTTCCGAACTACTGGAAGGATTAATCCCAAGGCTAAATAATTTATTTCCGTCCCCAATGGGAAAATCGAAGGAACCTGTTCCAGTCCTGGCAACATATCCATTGACATGACGAGCATCACTAGTGTTACTGTAAACAGCTCCTGATTCAAAGTGAACATAATCAGTTGTGTCTGTTTTGTCTGTCGTAATCAATCCGCTCTGAAATAAAAAACTGTTTCGAATGTTTAATCGGTTGTTTACAGTTAACCCTTGCGGATTATCTAATACTCCGTCATACCACTGAATAGAATTTGTTCCATTTATTTCCTGCCCAGATCCATTATCACCCACCAAATAATTAGCACCACTACTACATACACCACAATTTACAAGTCCATTATTTGTATAATTACCATTGGTGATATAAAGCTGGCCGTTTGCTATGAGCGTATCTTCTACAACAACATTAGAACTAATGGCCAAAATGGCGTTTGGCTCCATGTACATGTTATTACTAAGATATATATCCCTATTATTCAAGAACCATACACCAATGAGCACTGAAGCTAATGCGGTTACTCCCCCTGCTGCCAACCAAACTTTATTTGAAATCGTTATTTGATTTTTCTGTACTGGTTCTAACCTTAGCATATAACAAAATTTAAAATCTTTGGTATTAACAATTAATTAAAAGATTCAATTCTTAAATAATTCATTAACAAAATTAAATGATAATATAATTTTTATCAGGTCTATTCTATGACATTTATTACAGAAGTGATTTTTTTCGATTCTCTTTACCTAAATACACCGCCTAACCATCTAAATATTTGATCTTCAGGCATTATTCCTTTACATAAACTGAAGGCTCAGTGAATTACCAATTATCAAAACATCCTATTCTATCATAAAAGGCTCAATAATCATATGTTACCCCTTTCAATTGAAAAGATCCTTTCATAATATTTTTTTTCATATCTCTGGAAGAATAGGAAATATTGATCTTAACTTAGTGGCTCTTGACCAAATAGAGCCCATCGAAAAAAAAAACAGGAAATTTCCCATTGGAACCCTTTAACAGAGATGAGATGCAAAAAGAACAACAACCTTTAGCTGCAAAAAAGATTATTCGAATCAAGCATAGGGAATCCATGCTTATCGATGATTTATTAGTAGTAGAGGAACCCATGGAAATCAGAATCTTATTTCTGACAGACGATCTGCCTCAAGAGAAAAGTATAGCTGTTACGATGCGAACCCCTGGAAATGATTTCGAATTAGCTTTAGGGTTTTTGTTCAATGAAGGAATTATCCAATCTTTTGAGCAAGTCGAGACAATAAAATACTGTGATAGAGCCCCATCACAAAATGTGGTAAAAGTCATCTTATCTTCTTCCTTTGATCCTAATGCTATAGGATCTGACAGACATTTTTTTATGACCTCCAGTTGCGGTATTTGCGGAAAATCTTCTATTGAAGCCGTGTTTGCTCAGACCCATAGGTTACATGCACATTCTTCATTCAGCTATATCCCTTTAGCATCCATATATCCTATGACAGAAAGCCTGAGGAAGCATCAACCATTATTTAAATATACGGGAGGAATTCATGCAGCAGGATTATTCGATCTGGAAGGAAAACTTATGATGGTATTTGAAGATGTGGGTAGGCATAATGCACTTGACAAGTTAATAGGTGCTGCCCTCAGAAAAAAATGGCTTCCTCTTCACCCATATTGCTTAATAGTAAGCGGAAGAATCAGCTTTGAATTAGTTCAAAAAGCGCTTATGGCTGGAGTAAAAATGATCGGTGCGGTAGGGGCTCCTACTCATCTGGCTGTAGAATTAGCAGAGACACACAAGATGACACTGATTGGTTTTATTAAAGAACACAGTTTCAATGTGTATACAGGAGGAACTAACACTTAGCATATTATGAGGAGATGATGTTGTGCCAACGAACAAACAATCAGCCATGAGTTTGCAGAAAAATTGATAAGATTTTCCTATTTTATTTATCTCATTTACTTGCTGACAGGCAGAGGATGCTTAATCCAGGATAATATGAAACTTAGAATTCAACGAAATTCCATCCGGTTCCGACTCACTTCCAATGAGCTACAACAATTTTCTGAGGAAGGCATTATTCAGGAATCGATACAATTTTCCCCTTCGAAGCATCAAACACTTACCTACATGCTGGAGATTTACGAGAAAATACCTCATATATGTACTTCTTTCGATGGTCAGGAAATCCGCATTTACCTTCCTGCCAAGCTAGCGAATAACTGGATAACCACCGATCAAGTGAGTTTACACCATAAAGTAGAACTCGGACATCAACAATTTTTAGATATTCTCATAGAAAAAGACCTTCCTTGTGATCATAAGGAGCCAAAGAAAAAACAGTTTACTCCTTCACTGCATCCATTTACTCCATCGGGAAATAAATAAATATGAATCAGAACGACCCTAATGAGATTAATCCACTAACATCCACAGAATTTACAGGATTAACGGTTTCATCACCTAAAGAAAAGGCCGCCGGATTACCCGCTGTGGTTTCGGCATTGAAACATGGCTGGAAAGAAATGGGTCTTCCCAAAACTCTCCGAACATTATTTAAGCTCAATCAAACAGATGGATTTGATTGTCCAGGTTGCGCTTGGCCTGATCCGGATCCCGACCAAAGATCAACAGTAGCAGAATATTGCGAGAATGGAGTGAAAGCTGTGGCTGAAGAAGCAACGACCCAAAAGGTGGATGCAGCCTTTTTTCAGCAGCACAGTGTAGCAGAATTATCCCAATGGTCAGACTTTAAGTTGGGCAAGAGCGGACGAATCACAGAACCTGTCATTTTGCGGGAAGGCCAAACTCATTATGAAGCTGTAGGATGGCAAGAAGCATTTGACATCATAGCTGAAAAACTTAACGCATTGCCTTCTCCTAATGAAGCTATTTTTTATACTTCAGGCCGGACCAGCAATGAAGCGGCCTTTTGCTATCAATTATTTGCCAGAGAATTTGGAACCAATAATTTACCCGACTGTAGCAATATGTGCCATGAATCCAGTGGTGCCGCCCTTTCAGAAGTATTGGGCATAGGAAAAGGCTCAGTAACTCTCCAGGACTTTTACAAAACGGAGCTTATTATCGTAGTCGGTCAAAACCCGGGCACTAACCATCCCAGAATGCTTTCTGTTCTCGCCAAAGCTAAAAAGAACGGAGCCAAAATCATTAGTATTAACCCTCTCAAGGAAGCAGGACTTAAAACGTTTGTAGATCCTCAAAGCCCGATAGCCGTGCTTACAGGAGGTAAAGCGTTAGGAGACATGTTCCTTCAGGTGCGAATTAACCAGGATGTAGCTCTTTTTAAGTCCATCTTGAAGATTCTATGGGAGCAGGAAAAAGAACGACCAGGATCAGTATTTGACCTCGAATTTATTGAGAAACACACTTCGGGTGTTGAAGCCTTTATTGCCGATTTATCTACCTATCAATTAGAGGAATTGATAGAGCAAACGGGTGTTGCAGAACAACAGATATATGAACTTGCCCAACTGATAGCCCAAAAGAAGCGAATCAATATTTGTTGGGCCATGGGATTGACTCAGCACAAAAATTCCGTCGATGTTATTAGGGAGTTGGTGAATCTACTTCTGATCAAAGGGAGTGTGGGCATAGAAGGAGGAGGAACTTGTCCAGTCAGAGGTCATTCCAATGTACAGGGAGATCGAACCGTAGGCATCGTAGAAAAGCCTCCCAAACATATCATTACAGGCTTAGAACAAAGATTTGGATTTACTCCTCCGACAGCACATGGCTGGGATGTAGTTAACAGTATTAAAGCGATGTACGAAGGTAAAGCCACCTTTTTTATGGGTATGGGAGGGAATTTCATTTCAGCCACCCCCGATACAGCGTTCACCGCTAAAGCCCTTCAACAGTGCGATATGACTGTTCATGTTTCTACCAAGCTCAATCGAAGCCATTTAGTTCATGGAAAGACAGCCTTGATTCTGCCTTGTATCGCCAGATCTGAAAAGGATGAACACGATGGTAAAGAACAGATCGTCAGTGTAGAAAATTCCATTGGTCTCGTGCACACTTCCCGAGGTTTAAATCCCCCTATCTCTCCTCACCTACTGAGCGAAACCCAGATTATTTGTCAGTTGGCACAAAAAACCTTTCAAAATAGCCCTGTAGATTACGCAGCGATGGAAAAAGATTATGATGTTATCAGAGATCATATAGAAGCCGTGATTCCCGGATGTACGAACTACAATCAACGAGTCAGGCAAACAGGAGGTTTTTATTTACCCAATGGTGCCAGAGAGGGAAGTTGGCACACTCATAATCGAAAGGCCAACTTCAGCATCAATCGTCAGACACAACACGACTTAGCAGAGGATGAATTACTCATGATGACGATCAGAAGCCACGATCAGTACAATACCACTATCTATGGATTGGATGATCGATATAGAGGGATTTATCATGAACGCAGAGTGATCTTGATGAATGAAGAGGATATGCGGCGGTTCCAATTAACTAAAGGAGATGTTGTGGATCTCAGTAGCCATTTTGAAGGAGAGATTAGACACGCGCCAAAGTTTATTGTAGTTCCGTACGATATTCCGTCCCAATGTGTCGCAACTTACTTTCCGGAAGCCAATCCTTTGGTTCCTATCAATAGTGTTGCCAGGAAAAGTAATACTCCTACTTCCAAGTCGGTCAAGATAAGGATTAAGAAAAGATGAAACATGAGTGAGCTTTACGGTCTTGTATTGGCTGGAGGCGAAAGCAGGCGGATGGGCAGAGATAAGGCCTGGATCTCTTATCATGGAGTACCTCAATGGGCGTATATGTATGAGTTGATCTCCAGCTACACCTCCCGCACCTTTATTAGTGTTCCGTCAGCTAGCCATTTTAAGCGTTTGTTAAAGGAGCTTGGTAAGCCATTGGATGTTGAGGTGAATACAGAACAGATGATAGAAGATGTAGCGCTGAATTTAGGACCAATGAATGGCATCATCAGTGCGCATCTCTCCTTTCCTGAAGCGGCGTGGTTAGTGGTAGCTGTGGACCTTCCTTTGCTGCACTCTGGGTCATTGGCACAACTCCTACAATGCAGAGATATAGAAAAAGAAGTAAGCGCGTTTCTCTCTCCCACTTCCGGATTACCAGAACCCCTATGCGCTATTTGGGAAGCTAAAGGACTTCGCCATGCTTACAGACTGCTAAACCAAGGCGACATACACTCCCTTATGGATGTTTTACAACGAGCAGATATTCATCATATTATTCCCAGCTATCCCGAAGCTTTATTTAATGCCAATCGCCCAGAGGATTATGATAAGGCCTTGAATATACTTGCCCATGGCTCATTGGTACGGAGAAAAGAGAAGGAACGCTAAATGAAAAAAGGCAGTAAAGAACAACAGCTATTAGATCCTGTTGAGGTCAAATCCTGCCAAACAGTTGTGTTCTTCCCTTATGTTTAGGTAATTCGCTCCTTCATTTAATAGGAACAGGGATAAATGCCAGGAATTGTACGGATTTATTGGGGCTCACTGCTGAGTTATGCGCTGTTATCGGTGGTAGGATGTCATGCTCCATCCACTCAACGTCCTGAGGCATCCACATCATCTATTACCATTGCCACTTCCGCCAACATGCAATTCGCTATGCGAGCCCTTATTGACCAGTTTACCACCCTTCATGAGGTTGACTGTGAGATGGTGATAGGTTCATCTGGTAAATTGACGGCCCAAATTAAAGCGGGAGCTCCTTTTGATCTTTTTGTCTCAGCAAATATGAAGTATCCTAAGGAAATTTACGAAAGTGGATTAGCTCAACAAGCGCCTGAAGTATATGCTTATGGAACGTTGGTGCTGTGGTCCATGAAGGAAGACCTCATTCCCTCTTTAACATCTTTGAAGGAGGAATCTGTGAGGCATATCGCTTTAGCTAATCCTAACATTGCTCCTTACGGTATAGCTGCCATGGAAGCTCTTAGAAGCTATCAGTTAGATCAGGAGCTAACTCCTAAACTAGTGTATGGAGAAAGTATTGCCCAAACTAATCAATTTATTATTACTCAATCAGCGGATATAGGGTTTACGGCTATGTCTGTGGTATTATCTCCTCAAATGAAAGATAAAGGGAAATGGGTAGTGGTGGATGAGAAAGCGTACTCGCCTATCGCACAGGGGATAGTAATGATCAAGAATCAAGATCCAAAGGCTCTACGGTTTTATCAATTTTTATTTTCAAAAGAGGCCGAAGCAATATTAACAGAATTTGGATACAGCGTAGTAAAGAAACATGTACTCGAATAAGCTATTTTTCTTAGAATTTAGCATTCTGATGATTTGTGTGGGGGAACGCGAAGTATCATTCCCCCCTCTGAATTATCTACCAAATAATTGTTATGCATTAAGCTTGATCATCTCAATTCTGACAGACTTCTCAGAGGAGGAACTAGTCTTATATTTAATCCCTGTATTTCATTACTATCTACCCAAGATCTGATCATCAATACAGTCTCATGAATTCATAGTAAGTTTTTGCTTCCTTAAAATTGTAATACCACAGAGCCGATGAACATCCTTCTCAATTGTGGTACATAGGATCCAAAAATAGATCTTTGAAATGTCTTGACATCGTTTAGGTTATTTATATTCAGCTGGAATCTAAGTCGCTTATATTCATACCCTAAGGCTGCATCCACTCTGACAAAGCCCTCTATGATATTTTCGTCGGTATTTAAACGATCCCCAAACATGTCGCTTTGATAAAAGGCGCCAGCACCGACAAAAAGACCAGGAATTCCTTGCGCTAAGGTGTAATTGCTCCAAAGACTAAACTTTGTACGAGGGTTATTGGGTAACTCTTTTCCTCGAAAGTCTACAGGTTCAGCATCTCCACTTTGAACTATTTCGCTAATAACATCAGTTACTATATAGGATACAGCTCCATACACTTGCCAGTTATCCAATAACTTCCCGTTAACATCCAATTCTACTCCTTTACTATTGTGTTTTCCAGATTGGTTTGCTCGAAAATTTTCAGGATCTGAAATACTCCCATCTGGATCGATAATATCGAATTGAAGGACGTTTTCTCGATCTAAATCGAAATAAGATACCGTAACACCTAACTTATCATTGAACATGGATTGTTTTATTCCGAATTCAATTTGCTCTCCAAGCAGGGGTTCAGGATCTTCAAGACCCCTTCCGGGTTGAGGTGTGATAGAACTAAATGATTCAGCATAACTTCCGTAAATCGTGGTATTCCCAATGACATTCCATGTAAATCCCAATCTTGGAGTAAAACGGCCTTCATCTTCATCTGAATATCCCTGAGGTTCCTGGGCATCTCCCTGGAATTTAGTCCCTGTGGTAAAAAGGCTATATCGTCCCCCTAACAATACGTTTAACTTTCCATCAAACAAAGAAATCAAATCTTGTACGAGAAATCCCCATCGATTGGTAAAAGGTAATATATCATCCTCCAATATAGGAGCTGAACTGATAGAAGTATTTTGCCACGAAGGATTATCAAGCGAAGTTACTCCTGCGATGGGAAAGCTAAAGTTAAAACTAACTGGTCTGGTAATTCGGGAATAGTCAATACCTATTTGTAGTTTATGCTCCAATCCTCCAGTAGTCACTGATCCCATGAAATCCAGCACATTAGACCAGGTATTCGATCTACTTCTTTCATAATAATCTCCAAAGGCATAACTCACACTGTCCGTACTACTATCCCAGATAGGATAAACGTCATGTAAGGATCTAGGTTGGTTAGAAAAAGCTGATACATTCCTCAACTGCCAATGTTGGGAAAGTTGGTGAGTGAATGTAGCCATAACTGTGTTATTGTTCCCTTCCATGTTCCCAAGAGGATAGCCATAAAAATTAGAGTCATCTAGTAATTCAGCTCTGGAAATGGGCAATCCTACTGGCATCCCCCAATCGATGGTTCTCTCATTTTGCATGAAAATTGCATCCAAGCCCAAGCTAGACTTTCGACTTATTTCCCAAAGGAGGCTAGGAGCAATCATGAATTGTTCATTGGAAATTTCATCCCTAAAACTCTCCGATCGTTCATAAACTGTATTAAGCCTATAGCTTAATCCTTTACCCAATTTACCTCCTAGATCGATAGCAGGTCTAAAAAGGCCATAACTTCCTACTTTTAACTCTATAGCAGCATGATTATAGCCCAGAGGTTTCTTAGTTACATAATTAATGATCCCGCCAGGTTCTAAATCTCCATATAATATAG
>CBDHFQ010000040.1:0-15052 GCA_965262565.1 Bacteroidia bacterium | reverse complement strand
AATGTTCTTTGTACTAGATGGGGATCCTAACCGAGTGGTAATTGTTCACCCATCCATGATAGAAGATGCTGAACCTGGAGATTTACGTGTAGAGCAAAAATTCTATCAAAGAATGGAGGCAGCCAGCAACCAAAATATTCCTGTAGCGGGAGAATATCAGGATCAGCGATATGCTACTCAGGCTACAAATATTCCCTTTATCAGAAATGAAGAGTTAATGTTGATTTATGCAGAAGCAAATGCTCAGCTAGGAAATACAGCCGAAGCATTGGCTGGAATCAATGCTGTCCGCACCGCAGCAGGTTTAGCAGATTATGCAGGAGCTACTGATTTAACTTCTTTAATTGATCAAATTCTGTTTGAACGTCGTTACTCTCTTTGGGCTGAGGCGGGACATCGCTGGATAGATGCGAGAAGATATGGTAGATTAGATGAAATTCCCGTTGAATTAGATAATGGAGTGGTGTTTACGCAGTTAGAAAGACCATTAGAGGAAATTAACTGGGACGAATTTGCAGGAAACTAGGTCTTTGGGGCTTTCATACAGCCTTTAACACAAAAACGCCATGAAGATTTATACTTCATGGCGTTTCTCTATTATCATAATCATTGGTTTAACCTCAATTACACATGGTCTAACCTTGATCGATATAGTTTTAAAAAGCTTTGATTACGATTAGATTCATAGCATCTGGTAAATATCAAACGTATTTATTTGAAAATTACTTTAACTCCATCTCTTCAATAATTCCCTCAATCTTATCTCCTAATTGTTGGTACACCATATCAAAGTCAGCTTTATCTTCCAAAGGAGCTTGAACACTAAAGTAAAATTTAATTTTTGGTTCAGTTCCGGATGGTCTAGCTGAAACTTTAGTTCCGTCTTCCGTAAAGAATTGTAAAACATTAGACGAAGGAAATTCTAGCACTGATTCTGTTCCAGTAGCTGTTTCTAAGGCTTTTCCACTCTTATAATCGCAAATCTTTACCACAGGAGAACCTTGAATAGATTTTGGAGGATTTGCACGCAGGGAAGCCATCATTTGCTGGATTTCTTCTGCCCCTGCTTTCCCAGCTTTCTTAATAGAAATCAAATGCTCTCGGAACATTCCATATTCTTCGTAAATTTCCATTAGCATGTCAAATAAGCTTAGCCCTTGATCCTTGGCATAGGCTACCATTTCGGCAATCATGGCGCATGAAATGATGGCATCCTTGTCTCTGACAAAATCATTGACTAGATATCCATAACTTTCCTCTCCCCCTCCGATGAACTCTTTCTCTCCTTCAAACTTATTGAGTAAGGCAGCGATATACTTAAAGCCTGTAAGGGTATTATAAGCTTCTACATCGAACTTGGCAGCCATCTTATCTAACAAATCAGTCGTCACGATGGTACTAACAATATATTGCTTACCATTTAATTTCCCTTTTTCCTGCCACTGCTTGAGGAGGTAATATATCAATAAAGTGGCTGTTTGATTACCGTTAAGTAATTGCCATTCTCCATGATGATTCTTCACTCCAATTCCAACTCTATCCGAATCCGGATCCGTTCCCATGACCAAATCAGCAGATAATTCTTTAGCCTTTTCCAAAGCCAGCGTCATCGCCTCAGATTCCTCTGGATTGGGATATACTACAGTAGGAAAATTGCCATTGGGCTCAGCTTGCTCCTCTACTACAGTAACATTACTAAAGCCGATTCTCTCCAGAATAGGAGGAACCATCGTAATACCAGTCCCATGAATAGGAGAAAATACAATGCCAAGATCTTTCTGGCGCTCTATCAATGCTTTATCAAGTACATTCGTCTCAATGGCATCTAAATAAGGCTTGTCAATCTCCTCATCTATATAAGAAACAATGGCCTCATTTTTTTCGAATTTGACATCATCAATACTTTGGATCTTCTGTACTTCAGCAATGATGTTCTTGTCGTGAGGAGAAATTACTTGGGCCCCATCTCCCCAATAAGCTTTATAGCCATTATATTCTTTAGGATTGTGAGAAGCCGTAAGGACAACGCCAGCTTTACATCCAAGGGTTCTTACAGCAAAGGATAATTCTGGCGTAGGGCGTAATGCCTTGAATAAATAAACATGGATACCATTAGCAGAAAAAACAGAAGCAGTTACTTCACCAAAAAAGGAACTGTTATTTCTGCTGTCATAAGCAATGGCCACTTTGATATCTTGAGCAGGAAAAGTCTTTAAGAGATAATTAGCTAATCCTTGGGTCGCCATTCCAATGGTGTAGCGATTAATGCGATTTGAGCCAATGCCCATAATTCCGCGTAATCCACCTGTCCCAAATTCCAAATCTTTGTAAAAAGCATCTACGATTTGTGTACTGTCTTCACTCTCGAGCATGCGGCGAATCTCATCTTTCTCTTCTTCTTTAAGGTTACTGTTGAGCCATTGGTGCGCTTTTTCCTGTATATGAGGATCTATTGCAATCATACCGTGGTGTGTTAAGGTAATTTAATTAGATACGATATTTCGAAAAATAAAATTGTCCCTCTAAATTAACATTTCAAGCGGTCAATTTCATCCTTTTTTATCTCAATTCTTAGAAAGCTTTCCTGTTTGGGTAGCTAGAAGTCCTTAGTGGTCAGCTTGGCGGAGGAATAGATCAAATGATTATTGAGAATACAAATCGCAATAGAAAATCACTTACTTTTTTCAGCTATCAGGGAATTAATCATTGACTCTTCCATGTCATAAAAGGCAGCAATTTCTCGAATGGGCATTCCCTACTGATGGAGTTTTAACACAGACTTCTTAATAATCTCCTTTTTCTCCACCTCAATTTGTAGTCTCTATTGTTGCAATTGTTGATTCTCACTTTGAATATCCTCATAGGATTTAAACGGTGATTTATCTGGTTGGTACGCTTTCAGTTTCCCCTCTTCTCCTGCCAACCAAATCTTAGCGCTGGGGCTTTGCCACAATTCTGTATCCTGTAACAAAGCTACATGTGCTCCACTTCGCTCATAGATGAAAAAAGCTTCCTGATCTGGGTCAATAATGATATACTCCTCTACCCCATTCATTTGATAAAAGATATGTTTACGAAGCATTTCATAAGTAGTATTGCCAGGAGTTAATACCTCTATAACAATTTGAGGAGCAATTCCTTCTTCCTCCCATTGCTTATAGAAAAGTCAATCTTTGTCAGGTCTCCCAAAAGCGATCATAATATCGGGAGCCGTTTATATCTTGTTGCTTCCTTCTACTGGGTATCAACATAAATCAGCTACCACAAACACCTCCTGCCCTTTGAATAAAGTTCGAAGGTTATTGAATAGCAACACTATCCATTTAAGTGGTATCGTATTCTCTTCTAAATGTAGTTGAAGAATTCGTACCAATGGGAAAATCTCCTATCCCTTTTATCAGCTTTGTTCAATTAAAGAATTAAGTAATACTAACATTTCGCTCTTTCTCCGCTCATAAGTATAATATTGAGAGATTCTTCTTCTCGCTTTACTTGAGAGCGCTACTTTAGGGCTATCTATTGCCTTCCGAATGCTGGCCTCCAATGAGTCAATATCTCTCTTGGCCACAATAAAACCCGTATCTCCTATGATATCTGGAATGGCCGTAACATCAGAACCGATGGGAATACATCCACATAGCATCGCTTCGCAGATTGCATTAGGATGACCCTCAGAAATAGACAATTGCAGATAGAATTCATGGGATTGATACAGGGGCAAAATATCTTTATTAGGAGTAGGACCAATTAGCCGTACATTGGCAGGTATTTCTCCAGCAAAGTCGTACTTATACCCAACTACACTAAAAGTACATGAAGGAAATCTATGCGCTACCTGTATAATCATATCGATCCCCTTAAGAATAAATCGTCTTTCATCTATAATATATGCTACAGTGATAAACGAATTTGGTTCTTTAGGACCTTTAGGATACCATTTCTCAGGATCAAACCCATAGGGAATCATCGTATAAGCAGTTTGAAGTCCGGGAACAAAATGATATATACCTTGATAAGGTGGGGTTTCAGGATAATAAGTATCCTCACGATAAATCAAGCTACCATGTACTGGAGAAATATGAGTACACAGTTGAAATGACTTTTTGGTGAATCGCCCCATTAATCCCTTAGCAAAATTACCATAATGAATAGAAGGAAACGCCACACAATCCGTTCCCGCAGAGATGATAAGTACAGGGAGCTTACGCCATCTACCGAAAAGGGCAGGTAAAAAGGAATGATATCCCGAGAACTCGCAAACAATAATTTGAGCCTTCCAAATATGTTGAAGAAGAAAAAAAGTTTGAGAAATAAAGCGTAGAAAAGTAAGCGACTTTTTTTTCGCATCAAATGCGTGTGACCGGACATCAAAGGAAACTCGAAAAATCTCCAGATCTTTCTTGATAAACGTAGTCTGGCGCGGATACGCACAAAGCAAGACAGGTTTTTTTAAATTGGAATCGTGCACATCTAAACAGTAGCTACCGACAAAAAAATCAAATTATTTTGGGACAATATCGAAATTCGTATACATTTTAAGCTGTTCCGATAGTTGACGTAAAATTACATTATGAGAAGTTAGGTTGGTTAGTAATTCATCTCTCAATTTACTGGCTTGTCCTCCCAGAATATTATATTCTTCCTGGAATAGTGTAAAATCCCTCTCAGCATCCTCCAGGCTTAGATTATTCTTCATCACCTGATTCTGCCACTCGTTAAATTCGTAGACTTTTGCTGTAAAAGTTTCCTTTAATGCATCAAATTCTGTTTGTATGCGATCTCTCTCCAATATGAGGCTTTTTAAGTCAGCCCTTTGATCTAATACTTTTTGACTTCTTGTATTTCTAACCTCCATTTTTTGCTCTATAAGTTCCAAATCCCTTTGGTATCGGTTAGCAGAAATATTGAGATTTCGATCTAAAAAAGTTAACTCCTCACTCAAAGTCATCCACTGAGGCTCGAATCGCTTCATCTTATTGATAAAAGCTAGGTCCATAGATTCGCAAGCAAAAAATAGGCCCATCGTAAAAAGATAGATAATGATTACCAAAGGCTTAGGTAAGCATTTATATGTTAAGCTATCCATATATCATCAATTATATACAACTAATTCTACCTCCATCTATGGGAATACTTACTCCATTTATATATGAGGCAGAAGAAGATGCCAGAAAAGCAATAAGGTAAGCCACTTCCTCCGATTTCGCAAATCGCTTTGCAGGTACAGAAGATTTCTTAAGTGCTGATATTTCTTCCACAGAAACTCCCTTGGAAGCTGCTTCAGCTTCTATTAAGCTGAAAAGTCTTTGCGTTTCCGTAAATCCAGGAAGTACATTATTTACCGTAATACCGAAAGGGGCTAATTCTTTAGACAGCGTTTTTGCCCAACTAGCAACTGCTCCACGCGTAGTATTTGAGACCCCCAGACCTGGGATAGGTTCTTTCACCGAAATAGAAATGATCTGGATAATTCTTCCATATTGAGCTTCTTTCATTCCAGGAGCTAATGCCTGTACAAGTAAATGATTACAAGCTAAATGCATTCGATAAGCTTTGAAAAAGGCTTCTACCTCTGCTTCTAATATGGGACCTCCTGGCGGTCCACCCGTATTATTGACCAGAATGTGAATCGGACGATGATTATCTACATAAACCTTGACTCTCCCAGCTAAAACCTCCGGTTCATTAAAATCTGCTACAATAAAATGATGTTGCTGACCGAATGGGGTAGGTAAGGATTGTAAGACATCTTTTAATGCATCCTCTCTTCTGGCTACAAGGATGACCTCCGCCCCAAGTTCGGCAAGTTCTATTGCTGCAGCATGACCTATCCCTTGTGTGCTGCCACAAACCATAGCTCTCTTTCCTCGCAGTTGTAATTGCATAATCAATCAAATTGAGGATAAATATATAAAAAAAGTCAAGGCAGACCGAAAGTCTGCCTTGCTGAGTCAAATTAATTCAGATGAATGTCTCTATAGTACTAATGCCAAGCTTTCCTCATATTAGCTTCGGTCTCTAATGACTATAATAAAATTTTTGTAATCAACATATAAGAGTTAGAAGCTGAATAAGCTATTTATAGCTTATTCATATTTTCCCAAAAGAGACTATTAATAGCTCCAAAGGTTATGCTCAAATTCTACAATTTCGAGGCGTCTGCGTTCAGCTTCAGTTAAGGTAGCTACAGGTTGGCCCCCTACCTCTACGATGATACCATGAAATATTCTCATGGCTATTACTTCTTTAATGGTACGGGTTTCAGCATCATTAAAGCGATTTTTCCACTGAGTTTGCTCCAGTTGATCCTCCACATCCTGCCACTTGAATCGACATAATACCTTTTCAGGCAATACTTCTGAAGGATCTGACCAAATGATTTCAAACATCTTCGGTTGCTGAATCATTTGAGATGTTCCTTTATCAAAGATCCAATCTTCAATCATATGAATAACCTGTTCATAAGGGCCAAGATCAGGTAGAGGTTGATCTGCATAACTTTCTTCAGCTCCCGCAGTAGCTCCATTGGTTTCTTCCCAATCGCCATCATTCCAATCATCAAAATCCCATTCTTCCTCTCCGAAATCATCATTTATCACTTCTTCTTCCTCCTCAAGTTCTTCTTCTTCAGCATAAAGAGATTGTTCAAATTCTGCCATACGTTCCACTAATTCCTCATAAGTGAAAGCTTTGGAAGGCTTATCTGGATCATAAGCAGCAAATTTACCTTCTTTGACCCCATTGATCAAAGATGAGACGATGCCATTTGTTTCGGGATATTCACTATCATCACTATAATAGGTGGAAGCGTGATGAACTAATGGTTGGTTAATTTTTTCTATCAGGTCAATTCGGGTGACGATCCTTCTTCTCCAAAAGTGATCTTCTTCCCGTACATGGTGTTGTTGGGCGAAAGATGCAAATGCACTGAATAACAACGCCGAAAATGCACCTAAACTAATCCACTTGTACTTCATAAATCAATTAGAATCTTGGTTAAGTCAATAATGCTTCATAGGCCCTTTAACGCTTATACATCCACTTAGAAATTTTGTTATTGAATGCATTAATTATTTACAAATTTTATGCCCAACTTCGAGAGAACATTTGCTCCTTCAGCAATTATCCACTTAAAATACAATCTCTCTTTCTAATACCCTAGTTAAATGATCATATGGAAGATCTTCTGCTTCGTACGTTAATGAAAGAAAATGCAAAAAGGTTAGCTAATTTATATCCTGATCGGGAAATTAACACCATATTAACGTGGCTGGGGGAATCAATAATTTCAGTCCCTTCTTATATCTGGAAAGCAGATCCTTCTTATCGCATTTCAAAAAATAAATTTGATCGCATACAAGAGGCCATAGAAAGACTACAAAAAGGAGAGCCCATTCAATATGTTTTAGGGGAGGGATATTTTTTTGGTAGAGCATTTAAGGTAAGAAAAGGGGTGTTAATTCCCAGAGGAGAGACAGAGGAATTGGTCCAATGGGTATTAACCGACCTTGACCAGGCTAAAGGAAAAAAAGAAGTACGAATACTTGATATAGGAACAGGGAGTGGATGTATCCCTATTACCCTAACAAAAGAATTTACTGCTCGAAAGGGTAGAGTTACCGCCTTTGGATTAGATATAAGTCAGGAAGCTATAGCTATAGCAAAAGAAAATGCCAATATATATGAGACAGATGTTGAGTTCCAGCAGATAGATCTGTTTAAAGCTAAGGAAAACACATTTCATTCATTGGATATTATTGTGAGCAATCCTCCATATGTCCCTATGGCCGAAAGGGAAGAAATAGATATCCATGTAAAACATTTTGAGCCGGCTAGTGCATTATTTGTCCCTGATGAAGATCCTTTGATATTTTATAAGCAGATTCTTCGATGGGCTCCATATTGGCTCACACCTCATGGAGTAATATATATGGAGATTCACGAATTAATGGGAGAAAAACTGACAAATCTAATAGGTGAAAAGATTATAGGTAAGGTCTTCCTTAAGCAGGATATTCATGGGAAAGACAGGATGATCAAAATTGAAAGATTAAATAAACCAATAGAAGAAGAATCCAATTAACAGGAGAATAAACCATCCTACATATAGACTGGTCTGGGATAACTCATCTGTATAATAAGTAAAAGAATACCCTTTTTTCCCCACAAGAACCATAAATAGCGCACCTATACTTGTTGGCCAATATTGGAAGATCTCTGCTATGATGAGAGAACTTACTTGTTTAACCTTACCATAAAAGGTATTAGAAATTTTGCTTTTTGAATCCGTATGAATCACAATAGTTGAGATTAAAGCAAGGAACATTAAATATACTACTCTAACGTAAATGATTGAAAACAGTGGCCTCAGATGTCAGAAAACCAACTATTTAGAATCAACCTACCTTAATTCCGAGGATGATACATTGCATGAATTTCTCTTAGGTACTCTCTATCCATGTGTAAGTAAATCTCAGTAGTAGTAATTGATTCATGTCCCAACATATCTTGGACGGAGGTAAGATCAGCCCCTCCCTCTAGTAAATGAGTCGCGAATGTATGTCTGAAAGTATGGGGACTAATATTTTTTTTGATCCCTGCTTTCAAACAAGCTTCTTTAATCACCTGAAAGACCAATACTCTGGATAATTGTTTTCCTCGCCTGCTTAAAAATAATACATCCTCATGTCCTGCTTTAGGTAATTGTTTCAACCGGACTTCTGTAAGATATTGATCAATTAATATTAAAGCAGGTGAACCTATGGGGACTAATCGTTCTTTTTTCCCCTTACCTAAAATCCGAATAAACCCTTCTTCTTTAAAAACTCGGGAAATGTCTAGTTGTACCAATTCAGAAACTCTTAAGCCTGAAGAATAGAGCACTTCTAACATGGCGCGATTTCTAAGGCCATGTGGAGTTTTTAAGTCGAAAGTAGAAAATATAGCTTCTACTTCTGGAAAGCTTAGGACGGTGGGTAGGTATTGATGAAAGCGAGGTAAATGTAGTTGTTCACTGGGATCATGTGCGCTGATGCCATCAGCTAGCAAGAAGCTGTGAAATGAACGAAGGACAGAGATATTCCGTGCAAGGCTTCGCTCTCCTAAAAAACAGTCCTCTGCGAGAAATAAAATAAACTTCCTGATATCTTCTAACTTGAGCTGTGAAGGGACTGCAATTTGTAGTATTTCTTCCGTATAAGTACGATATCGCAAGAGATCTCTCAAATAAGCACTAAGGGTATTGTCTGACATTCCCCTTTCGATTCTCAGGTAAAGTTGATATTCACGAATCGCTTCTTCCCAGTTCATATCTTATTTTCACACCAATATTACTTTTATCAATATTCACATAATTCATTAAATATGAAAATTCTTCTTATAAATGGTCCGAATCTTAATATGCTGGGAAAGAGAGATCCCGGTATTTACGGGGCAGATAGCCTGAAGGATATCTTGGAGGAGTTGCACAGAAGATTTCCTGAAGTATCGTTGGATCATTTTCAGTCAAATCATGAAGGTGCCATTATAGATCGTATTCATGCTGCCTTTGATGAATCAGCAGATGGGTTGCTAATAAATGCAGGGGCCTACACTCATTACAGCTATGCGATTATGGATGCATTGAATATACTGAAATTACCCAAAGTAGAAATTCACCTGTCTCATATTTTTGTGAGAGAGCCGTTTCGGCATCAATCCGTTATTAGTGCGGCTTGCCATGGTCTTATCTCAGGTTTTGGGAAGCATAGTTACATATTAGCTATGCAGGCAATCATAAATATGATAAAAGGAGATTGAAACTAGCTGTAATTTTTTCCTTAAAAATTAGTTACCTTTGCATTGTTAACATTACAAATAGCACAAGTTAGAAATACTTATGATAGCAGCTCAAAACGTTTCTTTGCGTTTCGGTAAGAGAGCCTTATTTGAAGATGTGGACGTAAAGTTTACTGAAGGTAATTGTTATGGAATTATCGGAGCAAATGGAGCAGGAAAGTCTACTTTTTTAAAGATATTATCAGGAGAAATAGATCCTAATAGCGGCTCTGTATCTATTACGCCCGGCCAGCGAATTTCCGTCCTTAAGCAGAATCACTTTGAATTTGACGATTATACCGTCTTGCAAACTGTCATGATGGGAAATAAAAAATTGTATGATGTCAAAAGTGAAATGGATGCCATCTATGCCAAACCAGACTTTAGTGATGAAGATGGGATTAGAGTAGGGGAATTAAGTACGGAATTTGAAGATATGGATGGCTGGAATGCAGAAAGTGATGCAGCAGAATTATTAAGCAACTTAGGGATTTCAGAAGATCTGCATTATAGGCAAATGCATGAGATAAACGGGAATCAAAAAGTCCGAGTACTATTAGCGCAGGCATTATTCGGAAATCCAGATATTTTGTTACTGGACGAGCCCACGAACGACCTTGACGTGGAAACGATCAGTTGGCTGGAAAACTTTTTAGCCGAATATAAAAATATAGTCATCGTAGTTTCTCACGACAGGCACTTCTTAGATTCAGTTTGTACGCATGTGGCAGATGTTGATTTTGGAAAAATTAATTTGTATACCGGAAATTATACATTTTGGTATGAAATGAGTCAGCTTGCATCTAAACAAAGGGCAGATCGAAATAAAAAGGTAGAAGAAAAGCGAAAAGAACTTCAATCATTTATAGAAAGGTTTAGTGCTAATGCAGCTAAATCCCGTCAGGCGACTTCCAGGAAAAAATTGTTGGAAAAATTAGATTTAGAAAAAATACCTCCTTCCAGAAGAAGATATCCTGCAATTATTTTTAAGCAAGAACGCGAAGCTGGCAAACAAGTACTAGAGGTTAAAAATCTCTCAAAATCCTTGGATGATCGGATATTGTTTTCCAACGTCAGCTTTGAAATGAATAAAGGAGATAAGATGGCGATTATGTCCAGGGATACTTTAGCCATCTCCAACTTCTTCGAAATTATTATGGGAAAAGAAAAAGCGGATGGAGGCTCTTTCAAATGGGGAGTGACAATTACAAAAGCTTATCTTCCCAACGAAAATGATGAATATTTTGACGGATCTATGAATTTGATCGACTGGCTGAGGCAATACTCCCAGAATAAAGATGAAACTTATGTCCGTGGATTTTTAGGAAAGATGTTGTTCTCTGGAGAAGAATCTCTGAAAATGAGTGATGTATTATCTGGAGGGGAAAAGATGCGTTGTATGATTGCCCGAATGATGCTTCAAGAACCCAACCTACTAATTCTGGATGAACCTACGAACCACCTGGACCTTGAATCTATTACGGCTTTTAATAACAGTCTGATGGATTATGATGGTTCTTTGATGTTACATACTCATGATCATCAATTTATGGATACAGTGTGTAATCGAATTATTGAATTGACGCCTAATGGTGTGTTGGATAAATTAATGTCCTTTGGTGATTACCTGGCAAATGAAGAAATTAAAGCTCAAAGAGATGAAATGTATCTTCAGCCAGCCTGATTAATATAATTTTTTCAGAATAGAAACACAGATTCAGATCTTGATTGGTCTGAATCTTCTTTTTTAATAGATATGGGAATACTCCTATGTTATAAGTAATCGACCTCCTAATTAGGCTTTCCTAAATCTTAACTCTTTCTGTAAATAGGCTACTGTTTTTGTGCTTATGAGAAATTTCCAAGAAAAGTGAAAAAAAGCTTGACTCTAACCTTACGTCATAGCCTACCTTTGTATCGTCGATAAACTAACAGAGGAGCAATGAACATCTATGGAGTTAAGGAGGTCTCGGCCATTTCAGGCATAACAATACGCACCTTACATTATTATGATAACATAGGTCTACTAAAACCGTTGAAGCGCACTGAAGCCGGATATCGCTATTATGGAGATCAGGAACTCCTTCGCCTTCAACAAATTTTATTTTATAAGGAACTGGACTTCTCCCTCAAAGAGATTCAAGAACTGTTAGATGATCCAACGTTTGATCTGATCACGGCCTTAGAAAATCACAGATCAGCGTTGAGGGAAAGAAAATACAGGATTTCAACCTTGCTCAAAACTATCGACCAAACTATTGACCAACTTAATCAAGAGCAAATGATTACTAATCCAGAAGATTTATACGATGGATTTCCAGAAGAAATGGGAACAAGCTACCGTCAGAAGGCCATAGAAGAATATGGTGAAGACGTGGTGGGACAATCTGAAAAAGAACTTTCGAAATTGGGGAAAGAAGGACTCACAAAGCTAACAAAGGAGTTTGAAAATATTATTCTTGAACTGTTTGAATTAAAAAAGAAAGATCCTCATAGTGTCGAAGTCCAACAACTTATCGAAACGCATTACACATTGATTCGAGCTTTCTGGGGTACGACAGACTCGGAAGATTTACAAGCTGAGGCATATGCTGGCTTGGGAGAATTATATGTACAAGATGAGCGATTTATTACTGTCCACGGAGAAGCACAGCCTGAATATGCCAAATTCTTGCAACAAGCGATGAAACACTTTGCGGTTACGCATTTATCTTAATTTATCCTATATATCATATTGTAAAATTAATGAAGACATGAATATGATAGAATTCATTTAGAAAGAGGTTCGAATCTCATATTGATCGACGAGATATTTAAACAAATAATTCTACAGCCTGTGTCAGTATGAATGAAGGCTACACTTGATAGGACAGATTATAGTTTATTCATGAATGAGAATATTATTAGGCTTATTTTACCCCTGATTACGGATTAATTCCTCGGGAACCCACTGGCATTTTTATCCCCTTGAAATATCCTCAAAGATTAAATGACCTAATCGAAAACCTATTGCTATCAAATTTAATTCCTAAAATAAGGGTTAGATCCTTATTAAACCCAAACTATAGAGCGAACATATGAACATATTGAATTTAGTGCCGCTTATTATCCTGATTAAAATTAACAGCTTATGTATTTAGATAAACTTATTTGTTCTTTTTTTATGGTATCATATAGCGATAATTGTACTAAGCAAATTTGTTAATATCTATTTCTATACTACACATAATTAATTTATTAATAGTCAATAAGGTTAAATCAACGGAATATTTTTAACCAGGTTAGAAACTTATCCAACGTTATAGATGCTGCAGACAGGCAATTTAGTTTGTCTGATTATTTAGTTCCAACTTTTAATATATCTACACACTGAAATTCTGTTGGTCTCTACAGCCAAATGGGGAAAGGCTTGATCAACTACTAACTTAATCAATTAAAAATAAGTGTAATATATTCAGGTTCATGCTTAAAAAACTTTATGCAAATTTTTCTCGATTTTTTATTCGGGGAATATTAGCCCTTGTTGGAACTACGTTGTTAATGGGATTATCGGTATTGGTAATAGAACAACTTCAGGAGGCTCCTGAATTGACAAAACAAACCTGGCCTGCAGGTACATTTCTCTCCCACATTAATAGTGGGGCAAGGATGGCTACCATCCACAGAGGATATGTTTATTTACACTCATTGGATAATACCACGGTATGGGATATATCAAATCCCGCTAGTCCCGAAAAGGTGGATGAAAAAAGAGGAGGAGCTAATGGACACAGATGGTGGAAATTACAGGACTTATTTTACAGAGAATACGAAGTGCCCGAAGTATTGGGGTCTGGGACAAAGTACATAGACCTGTCAAATATGCTTCAGCGAACGCCATGGACAAAACCAGCCCCATTTCCTATTGAGGAAAATGGGAAAGAGTATGTTCAGGATTTAGAAACCTTTCCACTCACCTTTGATGGGAATAACATATGGGATATGAGGAAGGATGAGATGTTAGGAATTGCGGATTTTAGTGCGAGTATTAGCCAGGAACTGAAATTTAGAATAGGCAATTTACTTATATTTTCGGGTGGAGGAGCTGCTGTGTATGATATTGGAGATCCTGAAAATATTCGATTTCTAGATGCCTTAGAAGGGAATTATACTCAGTACACAACTACTTATCACATTTGGCGGAACTATTTGATCTTCATGAATGGAGACAATAGTAATGAAGGAGGAAACAATTTAGTGGCCATAGATTTTAGCGATCCTACAGACTTGAAACATGGATTTGGAGTTAAATTAGAGGATGCTCCGGGGAGATATATGTTTTTCCAGGATGAATTTGGTTTTACAGGCCGCCAACACAATGGAGTAAAACTGAATCTGGAAACCAGGGAAGTGGAAGTGAGATATGATACTCCAGGACATCCACTTAGCTTTTCTGATTTTCAATGGATTCCCCTTGGTCATATGATTATGGCTAGTGGAGCTGAGTCAGGAACCGGAGAAAGTTTCTTTTATACACACAGTGATGAATTGGATACGAACCCTCCCTATGTGTCATTTCATCATCCCTTCTCTGATGATGTCAATCTTCCTCTTACTTCTGTTATAGGTTTTGTGATCAATGAAACTTTAGACGATGTAACTATCAATGATCAAACTATTCAGGTCTCTCCATTAGGAGGAGAGCCTATTGCGGGTGATGTCGTATCTACATCTTATGATATCATTAATTTTGCTCCCAAAACACCTTTATCTCCTAATACTACCTATGAAGTAAAACTGATAGAAGGAGGGATTAAAGATGTGGCAGGAAATGGAATCGAAGAGTTTATGTTCCAATTCACCACTGGTGGAGGGCCAGGAGGGGTTTCGAATGAATCACCTACCATTGTAGATCTTTCTTACGGTACCTCAGGCCCAGTTCAGGTTGGGACAAATTTAACGATCAGTGCAGAGGCGACAGATGCTGATGGAGATCCTCTTAGCTATCGATGGGATGTTAATGATGGGAACGGAAAAACAGAATGGAACTCTTCTCCTCAAATATCCCAAACATTTTCAGAACCGGGAATTTATGAGGTGCTTATACAGGTTCAAGACGGAAGGGGAGGGTTTTCGAGTAAATCTATTTCCCTAATCGTTCATGAATCAATTACCAGAGATCTTCCTACCCACTCTACTCCAATTACACTGGACGAAAAAAATAGAAAAGTTTGGTTAGTGAATCCAGATAATAATA
>CBDHFQ010000039.1:0-58917 GCA_965262565.1 Bacteroidia bacterium | reverse complement strand
GCACCTAATCCACATATGCACTTAGAGGTAATTTCTCCTTTGAATGGAGCAGATTATCCACTTCAACAATCTGTGCCATTGGGGATAGAAACTAACCTGGAAGGAATTTCCAAGGTGGTTTATTATGCTAATGGAAAAGAAGTAGCAGAATCCTCTAAGGCCCCTTATCATATCCTATGGCAACCGTTGGAATGGGGAGAATATACAATTCAGGCAAAGGTCATGCATCAACAAGGGAAAAGTGCCACCTTTAGTAGGGAAAGTAAATTCACTTACAAGCGTCCTTTTAATGCAGTAATGGTGATTGGTGGAACGGAAATGAGTGAAGGGGAATTGACTGTAGCGGCTCATTTGGAAGAGGAATTGGGATTTGTAGTTTCTACTATTCGGGATCAACAGATAGAGCAAAAAGTGGTAGATAGTTTGAAGCAAGGGACGACTATTTTGTTGATTTCATCATCTATTGACCCAGAAGAAATTGGAGAAGGGCTGACACATATTCCCGTTCCCGTAATTACATGGGATTTATTTAGTTACCGATTCTTCCGGCTTACAGGAGCTTCTTTTGGTGCCAGTTTTGGGTTTATAGAAGAGCCTCAACGTACCATAAGCTTAGTAAACCCCACCCATCCTATGGCTGCGGATTTACAGGATTCAGCCACATTGTACCAACTTATCCAACGACTGCCCTACGGTGATCCATCTTCTCCCGATGCGGTAGTAATTGCAGAAAGCCAGGGGATCCCCATTATTTTTGGAAATAAAAAGGGCGATTCTTCTTTTTCTTTATCCAGAAAAGTAGCGTTCCCACTGCGCGAAGATTTCCTGCACCTAATGACGCCAGAGGGATGGAAACTTTTTGATGCAGCGGTCAAATGGGCTATCTATGGAGGAGATGAAGAAAGCGGTTTTGAACCTTTAACAGATGTCCGAATCACTTCTCCTAAGCAAAACGCTACTGTTCCCTCTTCCTTTAATGTGGAGTTTCAATTGGATAATTTTGAACTGGGGCCAATGAATAGTGGTAAGGGAATGGTATATGTAGATATAGATGGCAAACAATTGGGAACGTTTTTCACCACAGATCCTATTCCAACGGATAATTTATCCGAAGGAAGTCATACTATCACCCTTCAACTAGCGAATGGTGATTGGATCAGGCGTACAGAAACACACACCATTGAAGTAAATGTATCAGGCAGTGTAACAGCTATTCCAAAGGTTCAAATTCTGGAGCCCGGGAACAATGCTATTGTTTCTCTTCCTTTTGAGCTGAATTATTCAGTCGAAAATTGGGAAGTTCAAACAGGTGGAGATTTTGCTCAATTGTGGATAGATGGAGTGAAAGAAAGCGATCTCTATACCCTGGATGGTTTCACTGTAGACCAACTTTCTTCAGGTTTCCACACCGTAGAAATTCGATTAATTAATGCAGATGGAACTCCTACCCAGACTTCTTCTGAAATAACACTATTTGTGGAAAATCAATCTGGCAACACTAAACCTGTAGCGGTCATGAATGCATCCATAGTCGAAGGAATAGGACCACTACTAGTGAATTTCGACGCTTCCTCTTCTGCGGACCCTGATGGAGACGCTCTTTCCTATCAATGGGATTTTGGAGATGGACAACAAGGGGAAGGAGTAACTGTTTCTCATACCTTTAATGCACCTGGTAATTATACCGTAAGCTTGACGGTAACAGATGGAAAAGGAGGAAGTGATATTGCTATTGGCCAAATAAAGGTATCGGAAGACTTGACTACCTCTGTGGATCCAACGGCGGGCCCGATAGGGAATATTCAAGCTTTCCCTAATCCTGTAAAAGATAAACTCATTATCGAACTACAAAATCAGACCTCTCATCTTTTTGATATTCAACTTCTAGATCTAAGAGGAAACATATTGGTGAATCAGGAAATAGAAACTATTGCAAATCTTCCCGTCAAAAAAACGATGTCTGTGGAACATTTAGCGGCAGGTATCTATTTTTTGAAAATTAATAGTGCAACTCCCGGAAAAGAATTTTCCAAAGTAATCAGAATACTAAAAAATTAATACCCTTAATCAAGCTTCCCTTCGGGGGAGCCTTCCACATTTTCAACCATGAAAAGATATATTATTGCATACTTCACCTTGCTCTATGCTGGTTTTATCCAGCTCTCCGCGCAGAATTCTTATAATTATGCAGAAGTATTACAGAAATCGATCTTTTTTTATGAGTGCCAACGATCCGGTCCACTGCCAGCTACTAATAGAGTTAGTTGGAGAGGGCATTCTGCGATAAATGATGGTCAGGACGTTGGTCATGATCTTGCAGGAGGATGGTATGATGCTGGAGATCATGTTAAATTTGGATTTCCTATGGCTTTTTCTGCCACTGTATTAGCTTTGGGAGGAATAGAATATGAACAGGGGTATAAGCAGTCGGGACAATGGGAATATCTCCTGGACAATCTCCGTTGGGTAAACGATTATTTTATAAAATGTCATACTGGACCCAATGAATTATACGGACAGGTAGGAAATGGTCAAGTAGATCATGCCTGGTGGGGATCAGCAGAAGTTATGCAAATGGAGCGTCCTTCTTATAAAATTGATCAGGATAATCCGGGAACAGAATTGGCTGCTGAAACTGCTGCTGCTATGGCGGCTGCCAGTATTATTTTTTCTAAAGAAGATCCAGCCTATAGTGCTGAATTAATAAAGCACGCAAAGGAATTGTATGATTTTGCGGATAACTATAGAGGATCGTATTCAGATGCGATTCCAGATGCAGCAGCATTTTACAGATCATGGAGCGGATATAATGATGAGATCGTTTGGGGAGCAATCTTTTTATATATGGCGACAGGAGATGAGGCATATCTGAAAAAAGCAGAAGAGGGATATGCTAATTTGAATACAGAACCTCAATCCGACATTAAGTCTTTTGGTTGGACGCTGGCTTGGGACGATAAAGGATACGGATGCTATGTATTATTGGCTAAATTAACAGAGAAGGTAAAGTATAAAGAGGATGCAGAAAGATGGCTAGATTTTTGGACCACTGGAGCAGAGGGAAAGCAAATTACGTACACTCCAGGAGGCTTAGCCTGGCTGGATCAATGGGGTTCCCTTCGATACTCAGCTAATACTTCCTTTATGGCAATGATTTACAGCGATATTACAGAGGATGTTGCCAAGAAAAAGAAGTATTACGACTTTGCTGTAAGCCAGATTAATTATATGCTGGGAGATAATCCCAATAACAGAAGTTATGTGGTAGGTTTTGGGATAAATCCACCTGAAAACCCGCATCATAGAACGGCACATGGTACCTGGACCAACAATCTGAAGACTCCGGAGGAGATGGATAACAGACATATTCTTTACGGTGCCTTAGTAGGTGGGCCAAGCACATCTGATAAATATGAAGATGATAGAGGTGATTATATTGCTAATGAAGTGGCTTGCGATTATAATGCCTGTTTTACTGGCGTGATTGCAAGGATGGTGCAGGATTTTGGAGGAGAACCACTGACTGATTTCCCGATTGAGGAAGAGCCAAAAGGAGAATTTGGAGTGTTAGGAAAGATTAATGCACAAACGGGTTCATTTACTCAAGTGGCAGTTAGTGCCTATAACCATTCTGCATGGCCTGCAAGAGTCTTAGAAACATTTTCTATCAGGTATTTTATCAATTTAGCAGAGGTATTAGATGCAGGCTTTACCATTGATGATGTGTATGCCAAACTTAGCTTTGGCAAAAATGTCGAAATAAGTGAATTACAACAGTGGGAAGGGAATGTTTACTTTGTCGAGATTACCTTCCAGCAGCTATTTGCTCCTATAGGAGATAGTGAAGCTAAAGCTGAAGTCCAGTTTGAAATAGGCCTGACAGGAAATTTACAATCAGGTTGGGAATCTACAAATGATTGGTCCTTCCAGGATTTGGATAAAGCGATAGACTATAGAGGAGTAGAAACTCCTTACATACCTATGTATGAAAATGGGGTCTTACTGTCAGGACAAGAACCTGAAGGAGGAGACCAGGTTAATCAGGCTCCGAGTGCTATTTTTTCTATAAGTGTGGATGAAGGAGAGGCTCCATTGGAAGTGTTTTTTGATGCATCTGCTTCTTCGGATCCGAATAAGGATGAATTAACTTTTGAATGGGATTTCGGAGATGGTAATAATGGACAGGGAGAAACTATAAGCCACATCTTTACACAAGAGGGAGTCTTTACAATAACCTTAGAAGTACAGGATGGTAAAGGAGGTAAAGATCAATTCACAGCTAATATTGTGGTGGAATCCACAGACTCTACCGATTCAGGTCCTATTGCGTTAATCGATATAAGTACATTAGAAGGTCCAGCACCCCTTGAAGTTACTTTTGATGGTTCGGCGAGTAGCGATCCGGATGGCACACCGCTTTCCATAAGCTGGAACTTTGGAGATGGTCAATCTAGTAGTGAACCCATTACCACGCATATTTTTGAGGAACCAGGCATATATGAAGTAACTCTACTTGTAGTAGATGGAGAAGAAAAGAGAGATCAGGCATCAGTGGCGATTACCGTCTTACCGAAAGAAGTAACTCCTAATGAATTTCCTACTGCTGTTTTCTCTGCTAATCCATTAAGCGGCCCCGCTCCACTGGAAGTCGATTTTGATGCCTCTCAAAGCAGTGATCCTGAAAATGAAGAGATATCATACAGCTGGAGTTTCGATGATAATACCGCAGATAGCGGGAGTGTGGTTTCACATACGTTTACCGAAGTGGGTACCTACAAGGTTGTGTTAACGGTTACCGATGCATCAGGCCAGTCTGATACCTACGAGCAAAAAATTGTGGCCACTGGAATTGATCCAAATCCTGACCCAGATACAACAGGAGCTTGTCAACCTAACTTCCTAACGATACAGGGAAATAAACTTTTTGACAGTAGAGGAGAAGAAGTACGTTTGACAGGAGTAAATTGGTTTGGGTTTGAAACGCAGAACAAAGCTTTTCACGGATTGTGGAGTAGAGATATGTATAGTGTGCTTCAGCAGATCAAGGATTTAGGATTTAATGCCATTCGTCTTCCGTGGTCAAATGAAATTTTGGAAGATGGAGCAAAAATGAATAGTGTGTCGATTAATGCTTCTGCCCAGGATTCTTACACAGGAGATCCTTTGAATCCCTACATGGAGGGACTTACTCCTTTGGAAGGGCTGGATTTGGTGGTCCAATGGTGTGAAGAAAATGACATTAAAATAGTCCTGGATAATCACTCTCGTGCAGCAGATGCCTATTTAAATGAAAATCTTTGGTATACAGATGAAGTCCCTGAAGAGAAATGGATAGAAGATTGGGTGTTTCTGGCAGATAGATATAAAGATTATTCAGCGATGGCTGTAGCAGATATTAATAACGAACCTCACAATAGCGACGGTACTATAGTTACATGGGGTTATGGAGATCCCGCCACGGATTGGGCTAAAGCGGCAGAAAGATGTGCAGAAGCTATCTGGGAAGTGAATCCGAACATTGTCATTTGTGTTGAGGGAATTCACACAGACAAAACAGGAAGGCATAATTGGTGGGGAGGCATGCTGGGAGATGTGAGGGATTATATGTTACAGGTAAGTAAACCTGAGAAGTTGATGTTATCTCACCACGAATATGGGCCGGAAGTCTACAAGCAACCCTGGTTTGATGAAGCTAATTTCCCAGATAATTTAGATACTACATGGAGCCATAGATGGTCCTTTGTGCATACAGAAGAAATCAGCCATTTATTAATGGGGGAATTTGGGATCAAAGCTGAAGATGCCTTTGGAGGAATCAGCAAAACGTGGATAGAAAAGTTGATGAATGATTTTGGGGGAGAGATCAGTTGGACTTTCTGGTGTATGAATCCCAACTCTGGAGACACAGGAGGAATTCTTCAGGATAATTGGTCAGATATTCACCAATGGAAAATGGATATTCTTGATCCATATTTGTCAGATCCTATCCCAAATTGTGTTCAGGGAGGTACAAAACCCATTGAACCTACAGAAGATAATATTACTCCCCTGGCGCAAATTGTAGCCTCGGGCTTCGTTGGTACAGCTCCTTTTACGGTTACTTTTGATGGTTCTAATTCGTCTGATCAGGACGGGGATGCTCTCACATACGAGTGGGATTTTCAAGGATTAGGAACTGCAAATGTGGAAATATCTACTTTCACTTTTGAAGAAGAAGGAACATATGTGGTTTCTTTGATAGTGAAGGACGGAAAGGGAGGAACTGATGAAGCGAAAGTAACCATCACTGTCCAGCCAAATGTGACTACTTCTTTAGCTCCTGAGTTGGGGAATAATTTTGACATTAGTGTGTTCCCAAATCCTACGGAAAGAAATATAAATGTAGCGATTGAAAGTAGTGGAAGTAGCCATTTTGAGTTGAAAATAATGGATTTGACGGGAAAGGTGTTAGCTCTAACAACCTCAGTAATCAGTAATGTTATAACAGAAATCCCTCTGGATAAATTTAGTAGTGGAGTGTATCTTTTGTCTGTAAAGGAGGTTGACCAACCTGCTGGCAGATCCAAATATGTGAAAATTATGAAGCAATAAAATGTAAATGATAAACAGCTTCTTTGATAAGGCTTGAAAATTTAAAATTGATCAATTGATGTTGAGAGGATGGCTCTAAAGTAGTCATTCTCTTTTTCTTTATTAACACAGAAAGAAATTTTCAAAAATAATGGTAAGAGGAATTATTTAGGGGTTTTCTCTGTTGGGATAATTCTTCCGTTCCGATATTCGTACTGTTCTATTCCTCCTATTTCTTCTTTATAAACGTACCAAAGACCATGTTTTAGCCCATTTCTATAATGGCCTTCTTCGGCAATATTGGAATTTTCGTAAAAGTATATCCAGAAATCTATTTTTTGTTCCTTGTCGTACGATCCTTTTTCTTTTATCACACCAGTTGGATAAAAATATTCCCAGGCACCAGTTCTGTATCCATGTTCAAACTTACCTTTGCTTTCTATTTTTCCTGTTTCATAGTATGTGGTCCACACACCACTTTTTTCACTGTTAACAAAATATCCTTTGGTTTTTAATTGGCCTGAAGTGTAATACGAAATGAATAGCCCCTCCTTCATCCCTCGTTTATAGGTGGTTTCGTGACTAAGTAGGCCATTTGGAGAAAAAATTTCCCAGTTGCCTTCTCGGAACCCTTCTTTATAAAAACCGATAAATTTTCTCCTTCCGTTTGGGTAATAGGATGCCCATTGGCCTATTCTGGATCCATATTCATAGGATCCGGAATCAGAGATAGTACCATTTTTATGATAGTAAATCCACTTTCCAGACTTAAGATGGTCTTTATATTCTCCTATAAATTCTAGTTGTCGGGGGCTTCTGTAATATTTGAAGGTAGGTCCATCCCATTTTTGGTCTTTATATGATCTTTTAAATAGGACAAAACTGTCTGGTTCTTGGATAATATAAGCCCCATCCTGTGCTGGCTCATTTTCATTTACTTCGGGTTTCCATAATGCGGTTGCTCCATCCTCAGAGATAAAAAGGTGATTATTATCCTGGCTGAAAAGGTGAATGGGAAGTACTAGCAAGAAAGCTAGTAAAGAATAAGCATAGTAAACCATACGAATCTATTGCTAACTAAGTATTTAGAGCCATAATCGTACCATGCTTTATTTCTTGGTAGATAAGTTTAACAAAAAAGGAATAAAAAATGCCAAGGAATTCCCTGGCACTTGGTTTTTCTGATAAAATATGTATTCTTAAACCTTAACCTTAGTAAGGAAATCCATTTTTTTCAATGGCTACACTGGCTATTTCTCTTCTCAACTTCTTCACATTAGTAAGAAGTGGTTTAGTGAATCGCTTTAATCCCATCATGAGCATTTTGATTTCACCTTCTTCGGCAAAAGAAACAATTGCTTCTCTTCCAGCGGCGGCTACTTTTTCTATCGCTTCATACACATTTACTCTAGCCATGTTGATAAATAAAGCAGCACTTTCCTCTCCTTTTAGGCTCGCCAGTTTTTCAGCTCGCAAAATCGCTGATTCGCAGATGTATGTCTCAATAATCATGTCAGCTACATTCATAAGAATCTCTTGCTCGTCTTTTAATGAGTCCTTAAGATCCTGTACAGCTTTTCCTGCAACTAAAAGGATGGCTTTCTTCATATTTTTTACAGCTTCTTTTTCTTCTGCGAATAATGAATTATCCGGCTCAGAAAAATCGGGAATAGAGAGTAACTCGTTAGCCACTTCTTTAGCTGCATCCATGATAGCTAACTCCCCTTTCATAGCTCTCTTCAAAATCATGCTGACCAACAACATCCTATTGATTTCGTTCGTCCCTTCATAAATACGTCCGATCCTGGAATCCCTGTAAGCTCTTTCCATAGGAGCGTCAGCGGAGAATCCCATTCCACCATAAATTTGAACGCCTTCATCAACTACGTAATCTAACACTTCTGAACCGAAGACTTTGATAATAGATGCTTCTATAGCGAACTGTTCCACACCTTTCAAGATGGCATTCTCCTTTGTGAGTCCATCTGCTTTAAGCATCTCGATACAATGTTCAATATCTTGGCCTGCGCGATAAGAAGCGGATTCCAATGCGTAAGTACGAAGAGCCATTTCAGCTATTTTATACTGAATAGCACCAAAGTTTGAAATGGGTTGTTTGAACTGCTTTCTCTCATTAGCATATTGAGTAGATAATTCTGTAACATGTTTACAGCCGCCCACTACCCCTACGCCTAGCTTAATTCTTCCGATATTCAGGATATTTAAGGCTATTTTAAAGCCATTTTCGCGCTCAGAGAGCATATTTTCTACTGGTACGGGCGTTTCATTGAAAAATACCTGACGGGTAGAAGACCCTTTGATCCCTAATTTCTTTTCTTCTTCTCCTAAAGTGATTCCTTCATATCCTTTTTCTACGATAAAAGCGGTAAGGTTCTTATCGTTCCCAATTTTTGCAAAAACGATGAACAAATCTGCAAATCCGGCATTAGATATCCACATTTTCTGTCCTGAAATCAGATAGTGGGTACCCGCTTCATTCAAAACTGCTTTTGTTTTTCCTGCATTAGCATCTGAACCTGCATCAGGTTCTGTCAGACAATAACTTGCTTTCCATTCGCCAGAACCTAATCTAGGAAGATATTTTTCTTTTTGAGCATCATTTCCATAATACTGAATAGGAAGTGTACCTATTCCTGTGTGTGCTCCAAAGGTAGTAGAAAATGATCCGGCGGCACCTATAATATCCGCCATTAACATGGAAGTATTAAAGCTCATTCCTAATCCCCCATATTCTTCAGGTACAGTAACAGCTAACAACCCTAATTCACCTGCCTTCTCTACAATTTTTGACATGAGCCCTTCTTCCAGAGAATCGATTCTTTCTATATTAGGCCAGATTTCAGATTCTATGAAGGCCTGACATGCATCAGCCATCATTCTCTGCTCTTCTGAGAAATTTTCGGGGATAAAAATCTCATCAGCATGTGTTTCACGAATTAAGAATTCGCCACCTTTCAATGCTTGTTTTTCTAGCAATGTTGTCTCCATATGTTTTTTTACAATTTATATTTGATAGAAGAACATTGGGGAACAAATCCCTGTGTTACAAACAAATACTATGCACGCATAGCATTTGTTGCTTGTAATATACGTAAATAATACTGTGCAAGCACAATATTTTGCTTTTTTTTTGAAGAATAATTTTTGAAATTACTAACAAGACACATCACTCCCGAATCAACCAATTCTATTGATATTGTCCTTTCAACACTTTCTTTAGAATACAGTTATAAAATAATCGATAAAGAGTTAAGTGACTATTGCTCAATTTTTTACTACTTCTACACTCAATAATTATTGTATTATGACTACGGTAAGACACTTATTGCAACACAAGGGGTACAATTCTTACACTGTTACTCCTCATGCTACTGTTTATGAAGCATTGGAATTAATGGCTGAAAAAAATATCGGTGCAGTAATGGTGGTAGACGATGAAAAACTCGTGGGAATTTTTTCAGAAAGAGATTATGCGCGTAAAGTAGTGCTTCAGGGAAAGAATTCTAGAGACACTAAAATGGAAGAACTAATGACAAAAAATGTATTTTACATTAAGCCACATCGCACAGTTAAAGATTGTATGGTTCTAATGTCTAAAAAGCATATTCGTCATTTACCTGTCATGGAGAATGGAAATTTGATAGGCATCGTTACTATAAGAGATGTGGTGGATGCATTGATTTATGAACAGGAGAATACCATTGAAGAATTAGAAAGATATATCACCAGAGGTGGTGGATATGTAATGTAATGATAGCCTTATACGTAAGATAAGCTTTAAATTATGGACCATTCATCAGTTTCAATAAAACGGACCGAAAAGATAATTCAGTCAACAAGAACTCAAGTAGGGGATGGCTTCCACATCAGACGAGCCTTACCCCATCAACATCTAAGGCACCTGAATCCTTTTTTGGTTCTCGACCATGCTGGCCCCACTTTGGTAGAGCCTAGCGATATACCAAAAGGAGTTGATGAACATCCACATAGAGGGTTTGAGACAGTGACGATTTTATATCAGGGGGCATTGAGGCACAGGGATTCTGCTGGAAATATGGGGGAAATTGTTTGCAGGAGATGTACAATGGATGACAGCGGGTTCAGGAGTTGTCCATGAAGAAAAAAATGAAGAAGAGTTTACGAAACAAGGAGGTACCCTTGAATTAATTCAATTATGGGTTAACCTTCCTGCAAAATACAAAATGGTTTCCCCTAAATATCAGGACATTTCTTCCGACGATATTCCTAAAGTTGCATTGACGGACAATAGTTACGTTCGGGTGATAGCAGGATCTTACCAAGAGGTAAAAGGTCCTGCAAATGCTTTTACCTCTTTAAATGTACTAGACTTTAATCTGTCAAAAGATGATGGAACTTTGAACATTTCCGTTCCTGATACACATCATGCGGGAATTTATCTTCTTTCCGGCCATTTAGATATAAATAATGGAACTCTATTAGAAGAGGGACAACTTATCAGTTTTTCCAGAGAAGGGTATCACATTCGAATAAAAGCTAACAGTTCTTCCAAAGCGTTACTGATTAGTGGTGAAGTGATTGATGAACCCATTGCATCCTATGGCCCATTTGTCATGAACACGGAAGAAGAGCTTAGACAAGCTTTTGATGATTATAGAAGCGGAAAAATGGGACAGCTTGCTCCTATATGAGAGAAGTGCCCAGCCTTATCTTTAATCTTAGTCTGAATTGGGCAATGTAGTTATATTAGATATTTGGAGATCTAAACTGTCTGCTATGATTCTTTTGCCTTTGATTCGAATTGTATAGGCTCTAATTGGGGCTTGTAAGGCTGATTTAAGAACATCTGTCGGAATGGAAATAATCAACTTACCAGATTTATTTATTTCGTAGTCCAACTCTCTGGAATCTCCCAACAACTGTATCGTACTTCCCTTCTTAGGAGTGACATCAGAGAGGGTTAGTTTATCAGGGAGTGTGCCCAGGTTTAAAGCATATACAGTTGTTTCGGATGTATCTCGCGTGAAATATGTGTATTCTCTTTCCTTAAAATAGGGATAGGATTTGGAAGTATAGATGGCTTCCCCGTTTTGAGATAACCATTTCCCTATAGCTGCTAATCGATTTTTACTTTCAGCAGGAATGGAACCATCTGGCTTAGGGCCAATATTTAGTAAATAATTTCCTCCTTTAGCCACTGTCTCCACAAGTTGATAAATCAGGGTTTCTGCAGATTTCCAATTATTGTCAAATGATTTATAGCCCCAGGTATCGTTGATAGACATGCAGGTTTCCCAATATTCGAATGAGTGGCCCTCCAGAATTTCTTGTTCGGGCGTACCAAAATCCCCTGCATAGACCTGATCTTTTTTGTTCATTCCCTGAGTTCCATTTCTTCCCTTGTCTATTCTGTTATTAATAATGATCGAAGGTTTAATAGATCGAATCATTTGATACAATTCTATACCTTCTGAGTGGGTCCAATCCTTGATCCATTCTCCGTCAAACCAAAAAATATCGGGATCGTAGGCTGTTAACAGTTCTCTTATCTGAGGTTTCATATAATCCTCAACATACTGCCCGAAATTAGCATTAGTGGTATCCAAATCATTATAGTCCGGGTAAAAAACAGATTGAGCATTGGGATGATGCCAATCCATAATAGAGTAATACAGCCCGAATTTCAGACCATATTTTTGGCAAGCTTCTGCTAATTCCTGCACCATATCTTTCTTAAAAGTAGTAAAATCAGTAATGTCATAATCGGTATAAGCAGAGTTCCAGAGACAGAATCCGTCGTGATGCTTAGCAGTAAAGATGATATATTTCAGTCCCGATTCTTTTGCTAACCGTACCCAATCATCTGCCTGATAATTGTCAGGATTTAGTTGCCGGGCATATTGTTCATATTCAGATACAGGAATAGCAGCTCTTTCCATAATCCAGTCCCCTATGCCAGAGATTTGTTTCTCATTATAGATCCCGCTTAATTGTGAATAAGGTCCCCAATGGATAAACATCCCTAGACGTGCATCCCTCCACCATTTCATTCTTGCATCTCTAAGTTCAATACTTTCATTTATATAATCTGGTTCTGAAGAAATTGAGGTACTTCTTTCACAACCTATAAAACAATAGGGAAGCAAACAGCATATAGGAATCCAAAAATACCTTCTTCTTATGATCGATAGGGTAAACGAGAGCCATTGGGATTTCATAAAATCGTACAATATTATCGTATTTTTCCGATAAGCTTTGCAATGTACCATCTCCACTTGTCGGATTTGAATAGATGATGACTGATATAACTAATAGCCGCTTCCGGAATTACATTAATTCCGGAAAACGGCTCATCCTCGAAGTAAAGTTAATCAAAAGGCTCTTTATATTTCACTAAATATCTCTATTCCAAATGTTGAACATTTGAGAACTTTAATAAGTATTGACTTAGCACTGTCGAATCTTTTGGGGAGGGGGCGTCTTTTCTGATGACCTTTCCCTGAGAATTGACGATAACGTAGTGGGGAACTGCTTTCATCTCAAAATGCTGAATAAGGGACTTGGATTGAGTATTAGACAAAAAATAGTGCTTTCCTTCCCAACGATATTTTGAAATGGTAGCTTTCCAGAATTTTTCATCTTCATCCATACAGATATTGATTATCTTAATCCTCTCCTTTGGAACAAGTTTTTCCAATAGTTTTAAATCTTGAATTTGATCTTTACAAGGTGTCGACCATGGGGACCAAAAAACCAGATATAATATAGAACCCTTTTCCTGGGAAAATATTTCATTCAGGATACTATCTTTTTCAATACTATTAACTTTTTTTAAAGAAACATTAGCTGAAAAATTTGGACGGTACAAATGCTTCCTTAACATCTGATAATTATTTTGAACTTGAATTCGCATTCGGTCAGAGGATACTTCTTCTAAAAATACAGGCATCATACCATTCACAGCATCCCAATCCATATCCTCAATTAAATCATTCATAAACCAACTAATTAACCTGGAACGAAGAGGTTCTTCATTGATATCTAGCACAGAAGTTAATTCTTCCATACATGCTTGACGGGCTAAATGTGCTCGAACTACAGAATCAGATTGGATGATCTGCTCTACAAATTGCCTATCCTCTCTCACCACAGATTCGGGCTTTGTATTAGCAATTACAAATAGTCGTTCTCTTTCAAGGATAGAAATATATTGGGCACTTTGGGCGATCAACTTTACCTGATCACTAAAACTGATAGAAGATGCTTCTTTCTGTTGTTTCCAGAGTAAGTGTTGTTTAAATTCTTTAATATATCTCCCATAATTAGAATGGATAAAAGATGAGTCGCGATTCAGTGGAAACAGATCAAAAAAATTAAAATAGGAATGTTCTACTTCGTTTACTCCTTTCTTAACCAAAGTCATAGAAATATCTTCATTAAGAACAGGATGTAGCCAACTATATCTAATTAAATCCATACCATAATGGTATAATATTCCATTTTCGGCCCATGTTTTAAAAAGCTTGGAAGCATGGTGATCGATGAGAAATTGACTTAAAAACGAGCGTTCTAAATGATAAACTTTGTTGCGGTATTGTTTGTATTCATTCGGACCAAGCATACGCTTGTTAGCTTTATGCTCCAGGTGATGAGGCAATTTTTCATAAGCCGACATATACCGCTGAATGGTGTAATTTAGCCGAGAATGAGTTCCCATAAAATCCAGGGCCGAGCTATGAGTTCGATCTAAATAGGAAGTAGCGTTGACTCCTATAACAAGGAGAGAGTCCGGTTGGATAAATATAGGGTGCGTCCTTTTACCATAAACTAGAGAAACATCTTGTGGTAATTCTCCGGGAAAATGTAATTTAAAAGTCCCATCAACTTGAATAGGAGCCATGTATACATGCTCCTGGCCAGTACTCAAGTCAAAAAATTTAACTCCAATTTGTTTCGGTGTACCAGTAGAGGATGAAGCATTATATACATAACCTTCTAATACAGTTCTGGGATAACTGTTTAGCAAAGTAAGTAGGGTAAATAAAGAAAAGGTAAAAATTTTCATCATAAAGTATCAGCTTTAATGGATACCTACCTAAAATGGCCCTTTAAGAACGTTTTAATTGGCGCCACTCTCCTTCAGATTCTCTTATTCGTATATGTTTATTATTTATTACCTGAATTTCCATTTTTCTAAGTGCTGGGGGAGATTCAAGAATAAACATCCAATTGAAATCTTTTATCCCCACCATCTGATAACTCCAAAAAGTATTGTGCTGTAATATCCAGGATGTCCCAATCGTACACGTCCATTCATCCGTCATGGTATCATACCATTTCCCCCGTAAATTAGTGGGAATGGAGCTTGGGGCCAGACGAGTAACCTCACTATAAAAAGGACCGCTATGATAAATTTGGAATTTCTTATCATTTTCAGCTATCCACAAATAGTGTCTTGTATCCATTTTGCAATAGATCGATTGACCATTTACAAGTTGGAAGCAATACTCTGTTCCCTTTTTTAATGTCATGAAAATGTCAATCTGATTTATTGAAGATGTTCTGATATCATACGTCAAGGCGCTATTTGGACCAGCTGTATACCATTTCCCGAATAAGGAGTCCGGTAATTGAGTAGGCGAAATGGGAACACCATTGTAAGATTGAAGATCCCTTTTTACAAATGTGGAAATACTGTGTTCATCGACGATTTCAAGTAATTTATGGTTCCAGTTTTTTATTTCCAGGACAATGGGATGCTCCAGTCTTCCTAAAGTTAAGGTAAAATATTCACCTTGCTGGTAGGCGTGGATGAGTGGGTATACGTTACCTTTCCAATACACTTGGCTTTGGTCAAATCCGATTAATTTCTGCTGTTTTCCATCTGTGGTGTACCAGCTACCTTTTAGGGCAGAAGATAATTCCCTGAGTTCTTTGTGAGGTGTATTGGGTAAATACGGATACTTTTTGAACCAATAAAATTTCCTGTTGTGATCGGATATCTGGATGTAATTTTTTTTGGGTAAGCGGATAAAAAATTCTTGTGTTTCTTCTTTGTTCTTTACAATGATCTGATAGATGTCTTTCCTATTCCTTACAAAATGTATCTTCCAATGCTGATTTCCATATATAAGACTTTCAGTATTTAATTCATATGCCATTAAATCTGATCCGTCAGTAAAATACCAACTACCGAGAATGGATGGAGGAACAGAAGAGACAGATAATGAGTCTTGAGCGAATAATCTTAAAGGGATTAGGATACAAAGCAAGGGGAAAAAGATATGAATATTCATTACTATATATCTTTTAAACCATGCAGTTAGGTAAATATACAAATAGTATAATAAACTTATTAAATAAAATTTAATAAATAATGTAATCATATATTATAAGTTCATAATGAGTGTATTATGTAAAATACTTGAGATCCATGGGTGGTGGAAATGACATTTATTTAGGAATATTTAATGAAAGATTTTTTAAAAAAGAAGAGGAGAATTCTCTATTGGTGAAAAAATAAAGGTCAACAGTCAGCCTAAATGATTAAAAGGGGATGGTATTTTTCTGGCAGGTGTTGAGAATGTACAAACAGAAAGAAAAGTATTTGGCGGTAGGTTAGGGTTTGTGCCAATGGGTAAAAACAAATTAGTTTTTCAAGCTGCAGATTAATTTATTATAGTTGGAAATTGATACCTTATGTTAGGTAAACTTAATTAGCACTGGACTCGATTTATGGTGAAACCTTCCATAAATATAGGCCATTAGATTGGTCTACCAATCCAATGGCCCTTTACTAAAAAAGGATCTAGTGTACAGGAGATATCCCCTATTTAGGATGTAACCAGCATTTTACTATTAGTTAAATCCTTCACTATTAAAGGAAGTGACAATCTCATTATCAACTTCAGAATTAGTGTTACCAAAAACTCTAATGATGAGTTCATTATCGATAGGAGTAGGATCACTGATAGGACTAGTATAAAAGAGGTAATAGATACTACCCGATAGATTGACGATTTCTTTTTGAATTTCCAGGAATGCCGCTTCCAATCTAGTGATGTTTTCTGCCTGGACATATCCGCCACTTGCCCCAATTTGCTGAAGAGGTTCTTCTACTAAATCAGGACTTTGTAATGCTGCTACATAAACGGTCTGATTACCAATGCTGGCAAGAGCATCTTCCAGGCTTTGAGTTTGATTTGCATTGTGCCTTCCATCTGTAAATAAAATGAGATTTCCAGCAGCAATGGAATCAACCGTAAATACATCTTCCCACATATCTTTAATGTTAAGATCAATCAGCGATCCATATAAATTGGTAGACGCTTGCAAACCTGTTTCAGGAATAGAGTTAATGGCGTTTACCAACAAATCTGTATCCGAAGTAAAATCCTGTATGATTCTCAGGTTTTTATCAAACTCGTATACTGCAAATTCTTGATTGGGAATCTTCTGGTTAATTAAAGAAATACTTGCCTCTTTAATTTGGCCTACCAATCCTTCTACACTTCTGGTGATATCTAATAGCAAAACAGTTTTAACTGAAAATGGAATCTGACCGGGATCCACAGTAATATCTGCTTCAGTATCCATTGAAAACCCATTTTCAATTACTTCAAAATCATCAACTGTAAGACCAGATATCCCTTCATTTTCGCATCCTTTTACCTGGAAAAGTACACGTACTTTATTTGACTTTAAGGTTATACCTGTGTCGAAGTTCTCTAACCTATAAAACCGGTTACAATTCACATTTTTAGGATTGTCCCCATTATCACATGCAAAAAGAGCCAAGCTGAAAATGGCGATTGTCCAGGATAAAAAGCATTGGAGTTTCATAAGATGTAGGTTTAAAACAATTACAATTGATTATAAACAGTCTCATATACACAAATTTAGGGCCAGTCATAGTAGTATAGCTAAATTGTGTGTTCCGTACATCGCTGTTGAATTGCCCCTAATATGTAAAACAACTTCCTACCATAATACCCTTTTCATTTTTGATAAATTTGGCCTTTAAACATCCATTATTCTTACATAGCCAATTTTATACCTTAAATGTCAGGAAGATTACTCATTGCAGGGGGAACATATCAAACAGTATTTCTATTTTTACTGTTCTATTTTTAAAGGTTCCTACTACTTTATCGCATAATTCAAAAAATAGTAACCAATATTTATTATTGACGTTTAAAAGTAAAACTATTAATTTTGATAGTAATTGAATAATCAGAATGGCGATCGAAACAGAATCACTCAAAGGCAAGCCCATTAAGCGATTTTTCAGGTTACTCTCACTTGAGAAAAAAGAGATTGGGCACATTTACTTTTATGCCATACTTAGTGGCTTAATTTATTTAACCTTACCACTAGGTATTCAGGCAATCATCAGTCAAGTCTTGGCGAATGAATTATCTTCTTCGTGGGGGCTGTTAATTTTTGTCGTAACAGTAGGTACGGCAGTAGTTGGAGGGTTGCAATTAATGCAGATTTCTATTACGGAGATGTTACAACAGCGGATTTTCGCCAGAGCATCTTTTGAGTTTGCTTATAGAATTCCAAGAATTACAATGGAATCTCTTTCGCATTATTATCCTCCTGAATTAGTCAACCGCTTTTTTGATACGTTAAACATTCAAAAAGGGCTTCCCAAATTACTGATAGATTTTTCTACCGCTAGTCTTCAGATTATATTCGGACTAATTCTTTTATCATTCTACCACCCATTCTTTATCTTCTTTGGAATCTTACTGATAACTATTCTATTATTAATATTCCGATTTACAGGACCTGCGGGATTAAGGACAAGTTTAGAAGAATCAAAATATAAATATCAGGTTGTTTATTGGCTGGAAGAATTAGCCAGAACATTAAGATCTTTTAAACTGGCTGGAGAAACTAATTTAGCTTTAGAAAAAACTGATGAGGAAGTGTCTAAATATCTAGATGCCAGAAAGAGCCATTTCCGTGTGTTAGTCATTCAGTTTGGCAACATTATCGCTTTCAAAACATTAATAACTGCCATACTTTTGTTAATTGGTAGTGTATTGCTGATTCAACGCCAAATGAATGTAGGGCAGTTTGTTGCTTCAGAGATCATCATCATCTTAATCATTAATTCAGTAGAGAAATTGATTTTGAGCATGGAAACGATATATGATGTTCTGACAGCTGTAGAGAAGTTAGGAACGGTAACTGATCTTCCACTAGAGCGTCACCAGGGAACCAACTTTCACAATATTTCCACAGGGAAAGGAATAGAAATTACCCTAAAGGATGTAAACTTTCAACTCCCAGGTCAAACAGTCAGATCTTTAACTGATGTCAGTTTTGAAATAAGTGCAGGAGAGAAGGTGTGTATTTCAGGGCCAGGAAATTCAGGTAAAACGATGTTGTTGAATGTGATTTCAGGATTGTATCAAAGCTTCGAAGGAACACTTGCATATAATGGTATCCCTCTTTCAAATATCGATCCTATAAGTCTCAGGTCTTTTATAGGAGACTGTTTCTCCCAGAAGACGCTGTTTAGAGGAACGGTTGAAGAAAATATGACTATGGGAAGCCCGGAAATTTCTTTGAACGACGTCATATGGGCACTTGAGAAACTAAACTTGAATGAGTTGATATTATCCATGAGAGATGGATACCAAACAAAGTTAGTACCTGAAGGGCCTCAATTTGCCCCTGCGACAGTGAAGAAATTTATTTTAGCGAGGTGTATTGCCAAAAGACCGGAATTACTCTTGATGGATGACCTTTTTTATGTGTGGACCCCGGAGGAAAAAGAGCAAATATGTGAGTTTCTCACTTGCGCAGAAATGAGGACTGTAGTTGCGGTTACGAATGACAAATTTTTTGCATCTAAATGTGATCGCATCATAGTTATGGACGAAGGAACTATTCAATATATAGGAACTTATCCAGAAGTTACCTCTCAACCATTTTTTGAAGAATTATTCCATTAAAACAGGAGGCAAACATGTTAAATATTTCCGATAATCGAATTAATCAGGAAGTAATCAGTAGTGAATATGGAGCCTTTAGTAAGGTTTTTTCACCCAAATTAGTTCAAGCATTGACCTATTGGTTAATAGGGTTTATCGTATTTATCATCTGTGTTTTGTTTCTGCCATGGACGCAAAATATAGCAGCAAGAGGCAATCTGACCACCCTTCGCCCTGGTCAGAGGCCTCAAACGATAGAATCAACCGTGGCGGGTAGGATTGAGCATTGGTATGTAAACGAAGGAGATTCCATACAGAAAGGAGATACGATTCTATATTTATCAGAAATCAAGGATGAATATTTTGATCCTGAGCTGTTAGGTAGGACTAAGGCACAAATCGATGCTAAGGTTCAATCAGCAAATGCATATAATGATAAGGCACTATCTCTTTACCAACAGATTGAAGCATTGGAAGCTTCTATGATATTGAAAATTGATATGGCAAGAAATAAAGTGACCCAATCAAGATTCAAGGTGAGTGCTGATAGTATTGATTTAAGGGCTGCGCAGGTAAGTGATTCTGTAGCGATCTTACAATTGGCTCGTTGGGATACGCTCTTTAAACAAGATCTTAAGTCGCGTACAGATCTGGAAAAAATGAGAAAGATACGACAGGAGGCTAATGCCAAGTTAATTGCTCAAGAGAATAAGTTAGCTGAGTCCAGGGTGGCATTAACAAATGCCACGGTAGCTTTTAATAATGTTCGAAATGAGTTTCAGGAAAAATTAGCTAAAGCTGAGTCTGATAGGCAGAGTGCACTTTCTGATCGCTTTGATACCGAAGCTCAAATCCAAAAAATGGAAAACCAATTGACGAATTACTCTCAAAGAGCAGGGTTCAGATACATTAGGGCTCCACAGGATGGTATCATCAATAAAGCGCTTAAACCAGGGATAGGAGAGACCGTTAAGGAGGGAGAGGCTGTTGTTAGCATCGTTCCTAAAGAAGTTCAACTGGCAGCGGAAATCTTTGTAAGACCTGTAGATGTTCCACTGATTAAAAAAGGTCAACAAGTACGTCTCGAATTCGATGGTTGGCCTGCCATTATATTTGGCTCTGGTTGGCCAGATGCAACTTTTGGAACTTTTGGTGGGAAAGTATTTGCAGTGGAAAATAATATTAGCGATAACGGATTATATAGAGTATTAGTGGAGGAAGCACATCCCGATACGGAGCCATGGCCAGCATTAATTAGAGTAGGATCTGGAGTAAACTCTTTTGCCCTGTTAAATGATGTTCCTGTTTGGTATGAAATATGGCGAAAACTCAATGGATTTCCCCCTCAATATTACACTGGCTCTGAAGGTAAATCTGGCTTAAAAGAAGAAAAGACAAAAAGCGGTAAAGTAAAAGGTACTGGGTTTTAATATGATAACATCTATTCGTCATTTTCGATCAGCCACAGCAAGTATTCTTTTGATAAGTTTGGTGGTATACGTCAATGCTACTTTTGCCCAAGAATCCTATTTTAGCGCATCTGATGAGGATGAGGAGACCTTGGTTAACCAGCTACTCCTGGATAGTGAGCTGGCAGATTCTCTGGTTACCTTCTCCCTAATGGATTATATGTTATGGGTCAAAGCTAATCATCCCATATCGAGGCAAGCAGCACTTTTACCTGAAAGAGGGGATGCTAATTTAAGGTTAGCGAGAGGAGGCTTTGATCCAAAATTATTTGGGGAGTATGAGGACAAGTACTTTAAAGAGATAAATTATTGGCGAATTTTTGAAGGAGGATTGAAAATTCCTACTACTCTGGGGATTGAATTAAAAACGGGATATAGTTGGAATGATGGAGAGTTTTTAAATTCTGAGCGTTCTATTCCCTCTCAGGGTCAGGCTTTTTTAGGAGCGAAAATACCCCTTGGCCAGGGGTTGTGGATCGATGGCAGGAGAGCTGCGTTAAGGCAAGCTAAAATTTTCACAGAATTAGCTAGAATTGAGCAGATTCAGTTACTGAACCAATTGTATTTTGAAGCTACAAGTGCCTATGGAAATTGGTCATATGCCTATGCACAATTTAGGTTGTTTAATAGGGCTGTAGAGGTATCGGAAAGAAGGTTTGAAGCCATAAAGGCTACCTTCGAAGCAGGAGATTATCCTGGGATAGATACCGTCGAAGCCTTAACTCAGCTTCAACAATTCCAATTGCTGAGGAGCCAGGCAGCATTAGCGTTTTATCAGGAACAACTTACCCTCACCAATTACCTCTGGAGTAATGAAGGTAAGCCTATGGAGTTAGCAGAATATGTCAGGCCTACTGATTTATCGGGAATTTCTACGATGAATACGGTAAACCTCGACTCATTAGACCAATTACTCCAGGTATTAGACAGGCATCCAGATATTCGCGCTCTAACACTTTCATTAGCAAATTTAGAGGTAGAAAGAAAACTTAAAGCAGATAAACTTAAACCTAAATTAAATTTATCCTACACTTACCTTTCTCCTGCCACCTCTTTTACAGAGTCATTAGAAAGTGATAGGACAGTAGAAATAGGTGAAAATTATAAATGGGGTCTTGAGTTGGATATACCCCTTTTTTACAGAAAGGAAAGAGGAAATCTCGCATTGACCAGATTAAAAATTCAAGAAACTCAGTTAAAGCAAGACCAAAAGATTCAGGAGCTTAAGAATAAAATACAGTCGTATTTTGTAGAAATGAACTTGTTGGAAGAGCAAGTAATTCTCTATCAATCTGCGGTTTCCAATTACACAAGATTGGTTAGAGCTGAAGAAATTAAATTTCGGGCTGGGGAAAGTACCTTGTTCTTAATTAACTCTCGGCAATCAAAACAAATAGATGCGGAAGCCAAATTGAACGAATTGCAACAAAAGCGGTTTAAGGCGAATATGGCTTTTACGTGGATCAGTGGTTTATTATGGCAGACTTTCTGATGATAATTTAGTGTCCATTTGTACTTTCTTTAACAGTCTGTTGTGAACCAGGTAAGATATACTGCCTCCCAGAAAATAAGTAGTAGCCAGAGCAATAAATATACCTTTTAATCCCAAAAAATAAGCTCCCGCATAAGCTAGAGGGATATATATTCCAAGCGTATTGATAAATGAAAGAATTGATGCCTGAATAGGTTTGTTCAAGGTATTTAAACTTGAAATACATGTTAAGAAAATTCCTTGAAAGCCATAAGCAAAGGGGACAATAGAAAGATATAGCACAATTACTTCTATGACTTCCTCTTCTTCGTTAAAAATGGAAGCAATAGGACGAGAGAAGAGAATTAAAATGATGGCAACCAACAATCCCCAACCGATGGCAAATCGAGTAGATAGATTTACTGCCTTTCGAATTCGGTCAAATTGCCTGCCTCCTAAATTTTGACCTACGAATGGACTGATAGCGACAGAGAGAGCAATGAGCATACTCATGGCTAGCATTTCCAGTCTGCTACCTACACCATATCCAGCAACAGCCGCATTTCCATATTTAGCTATCATCGCGGTTACTATGGAAACTGCAATCGGAGTTAACATTCTCGCTGCTGCAGTGGGTAAGCTGATATAGAGGATCGCTCCCCAACATCCCAGCAATACTTTTTTGGGAGGGATGTCGAAAGTCAATAATTTTTCTCGGAAATATAAAATGTATAGTGCTAAAAGAAAGGTGAAGCCTCTTGATATAGCAGTAGCTAAGGCAGCTCCTCTAAGACCTAAGGCAGGAAATGGCCCTAAACCAAAGATGAGTAAAGGGTCAAGGATGGCATTAATTAATACAGCAAAAAGCATAATCATGCTAGGAGTTCGAGTATCTCCAGTAGCGCGTATAGCAGCATTTCCCACCATAGGAACAATCACAAACATCAAGGCTATATACCAAACTTCCATATATTCCCTGATCAGTGGTAACGTGTCATCATCAGCTCCTAATAGCTTGAATACAGGGTCAATAGTCAGTAGCCCAATGATAGCGAAGGTGACAACCAGAATAAGGGCGAGAAATAAACTATCTGTCGTTTCTCTGGCGGCCTTCTTAATATTCTGCATCCCATAGGATTTGGATATCAGGGCCATCGCTCCCACTCCAATCCCTAGGGCAAGACTTGCAATAGTTAATATGACTGGGAATGTAAAGCTGAGTGCCGCTAGTTCGTGCTGTCCTAACTGACCTACAAAGTAGGTATCTATTAAATTGAAGCCAATCATGCTCAGGCTTCCTACAACAGTGGGTAGCGTTAATTGGATAAGGGTTTTACCTACTGGTTCCCTGGTGAGGTCGTTCCTCTTCATGCTTAATAGGTGTAAGATAATGAATGGCCAGGGATTCTAAGACAATCTTTGCGTATATCAACATGAGTCCCTGGTGGTCCGGATTCATTTCACCGGAAGATTCGTCAAGAACAATTTCTACCAGGTAGTGTAAGAGGTCTGGTTGAAGATGGTCTACCGAGGTAAGTTCTTCATAGAAAGCTGCTTCAGATCCCTCTGTCCATTGTTCAAGCCAGAATTGATTCTGGTCCTGAACCTCTTCCAATTGTTCCAATGAAACACTGGATGTAGGACCATAATACCTGTTGAAATTATACCAAATCCCCAAACCTAAATAAAGGAGCAATTCATTTTCCTCATCATTGAAAAAAGAATCTCCTATAGTGAGTAGAAAGGTAAATAATACATGTTGTTCATTACCCATCTGTTCTACCAAAGAAGAAATGTCAGCGTCATCAAGTTGATCTAACTCTTCAAAGAATTGGATGACAGATTGTTCTGGAATGGCAGGAAAAGATTCCATGAGTTTATACTACCGAGTTCTTTTTCGACGATTACGAATGTAATCTTCAAAAATGTATTCTCCAAGCCCTTGCAAGCTAGTATAGAAAGCTCTACCATTATTTACTCGTGTAAACTCTTGTACGAACTCAACTAACCAACTGTCTTTGGCAATCATAAAAGTGGTGATAGGGATTTTTAACCTTCTGCACTGAGCAGATAAGTTAAGGGTTTTATTAAGAATTTTTCGATCGAGACCAAAACTATTTTTATAATACCGGGCGCCTTCTCTAATACAAGTTGGCTTACCGTCAGTTATCATAAAAATTTGTTTATTCTGCGTTTTTCTTCGCCTTAAAATGTTCATCGAAAGTTCTAATCCCGCAACTGTATTTGTATGATAAGGTCCCACTTTTAAATAAGGAAGGTCTTTGATTGAAATTTGCCATGCATCATTTCCAAATACAATGATATCCAGATTATCTTTTGGATACTTACGCATAATCAATTCGGAGAGAGCCATGGCTACTTTTTTGGCTGGAGTAATTCGGTCCTCACCATACAAAATCATCGAATGGGAAATATCTATCATTAATACAGTAGAACAAGCAGTTTTATGCTCTTTTTCTCTGACGCTAAGGTCTTCTTCAGTGAGCATGAAATCATCTATTCCATGATTGATTTGAGCATTTCTAAAGGATTCCGTAAATGAAATACTTTCCAATGAATCACCAAATTGAAAATCTTTTAATTCACTGGTAGGTTCTTCACCAAATCCTACATAAGGAGTTCTATGTTCGCCTCTACCTGATCGTTTAAGTTTTCCAAAAATCTCTTCTAGTGCTCTTTGACGTATACTTTGTTCAGATTTGGCTGTAATATTTAAGGTTCCTTCTTCGGTTTCTTCCTCAATATATCCATGACGCTTAAGATCTTCGATAAAATCCCCCATTCCGTAATCATCATCTGTCAATCCATATTGACGATCTAATTGGTTCATCCAATTTAATGCCTCCTGAACATCACCAGAAGTATAAGTAAGGAGGTCAAGGAAGATCTTTAATAGTCTTTCGAAAGGATTGCTATTATCATCTGAAGGGACATAATTTGAGAATCTATATCCGAGCATAAATTTAATCGTTTGGATTTGTAAAGGTAAAGATAACTGCGGAGAATTGACAGAATAAGCAGAAATCCATCCTTATTGAACGAATAATAGATCAAATTGTTAAGCGGATAATTCTTGTACAATTTCCTGTGATTCCAACGTATGAGGTGCTTTTAATTCTGGAAGATAGATAGTAAATGTTGTTCCCTTAGATACTGCACTTTCAAAGTGAATAGTTCCCTTCATTTTTTCAACACTTTGCTTAACAATGTACAATCCCAGACCTGTACCTTTGGATTTTTTATTTCCTCGGTAAAACATGTTAAAAACCTTGCGTTGTACGTCTTCTCTGATCCCTTCTCCATTATCAGAGATTATGAGCCTAATTCCATTTTTATGATTGGAGATATCTATATCCACTTTAGGACTTGATTGATTGGGGTTTTTGTACTTAACAGCATTAATTACCAGATTTTGTAAAATGGAATGCAAACTTCCTCTATCCGTGTGAAATGGCTTATCGATATGGAATTCAGTAGTAATTTGTACATCTTGCCTTTCTTCTAAATGATCAATGCTTCGGATCACTTCATAAACCATAGAAGGGACATCTACTTCCTCTACTTGTAATTGTAAATTATTAATTCGGGTGACTCTAAGGAGGTCCACGACAGCATTATCCAATCTTTCAGCACTCATAATAGCCATTTCTATGTAATTCTTTACTTCTTCTTCCTTACAATATTGGATGGCTAGATTGAGGATACCTTTCACAGATGCTAAAGGTCCCTTTAAATCGTGTGAAGCTTTATACAAGAACATATCCATTTGCTCGTTGCGTTCTTCTAATTCTGCCTGAGCTTTTTTTAGTGGACTTAGATCTGTAATCGCCGCTACTGTTCCTCTCACATTTCCGTTCCTATCTCTATAGGGAGATGCACTAATCAATGTCCAGAGTTTATCGCCGTTTTTTGTCGTTTGATGTGCTTGATATACTTGGCTCTTTCCATTAATTCTATCTGCCAATCTCTTTCTAATGATAGCCGGGTCTGAATTGTCGACTAATAATCCCGCTGCTTCTCTACCTAGCAATTCTTTAGTTGTATAGCCGAATAACTTGCAAAACTGTTGGTTTACGAAAGAAATCTTGCCTGTAGTATCGACCATAATAAGCCCTTCATTGGTTCCTTGAAAAATGATTTGAAACATTTCTTCTTGTTCCCTATTAATTCCTATCAATTCATTTTCTCGGGTAATATCCTGAAAGTAAAGGAAAAAAGAATCTCGAGCCTTGTAATATTGACAGGTGACCATATAAGTTCTTCTACCTTCAGCCCATTCAAAAGAAAATTCACTGTTAAATACCCCAATTCCCCTATTGGTTACCTGATCTCTAAACTCTTGAAAAAAAGGATTAACATTCCCTTTTTTTTCCAGTCTTGAAAATATATTTGCTGCTTCTTTATTATAATTTATCACATCCCCAAAAAGCGACAATTCCATTGAAGGCATTGGACTCAGTTGATTATGAACTTGGTTGAAATCAGTATTAAGTCGGTGGATATCTTTTTGATAAATGAGTAGTCCATTAATGCACAATAGACCACAGGAAAAACCGAAATAATAACTTTCAAACAGAGGAATATGATTATAAAGGAGAAAAGCAGTAATGCCTCCAAGGGCAAATACCGTAAATAATAAGAAAGATCTTAATGAGTGAAAAAGGCTTCCTGAAAATGATAACATAACCCAAATGATTATGGGAATGCCAAAAGCTTGAGAGTCATTTGAATGCGATATTAGAAACCACATCAATAAGATGGTGTAGATAATGTAACTTAAAGTTTTCAAATGCTTACTTAACTTGACAATAAACCTGGCTGAAATTGATATAAAAAAACACAAGGTACCTAGAGACCCATTAATAAGCTTACTTGCCGGAGAATCAAAAGGGTTGAGTGACGGGATGAAAGTGTATATAATCGTAATCGTCCCAATAAAAAATAGGAAGGATCGATTAAGCTGTTCCGTTGTTGTGAATGACAAACTTCCCTTCATGTAATTGAATTAAAGATATAATCGATCAATTAATGAAAGATAAAATTAATTCCATTATCAAAACAATTCACATATCGTCAAATCCTAACATCGTTTAGAATGACAACAATTTGAGTGTAGTAACTTTCCTTTTTGTGAAAATTTGGAAAAATAATATGCCCTTGGGAAGGTGATGAAGCTCGACTTCTATCATTCCTGAAGATTGAGCGATCTTTTCATTAATTACCTGAAATAACTTGCCTGAAATATCTGATATTCTGATAGATATATCTTGAGGTGTGATATTTGAGTGGCGAATGTGAACGCTGCCGGATGCTGGATTATTGACTAGGGTAATCTTTTCAGTAAGGTCATTTGAAATGTTACTTATTAAGTTTTCCTTACACCTGCCTACAATACGAAAATTGTCAATGTAGATATTATTTCCAAAGTCATTATATGATTCTATCCTAAAAGTGATACTCTCAGAACCATTATATGCTTGTAAGGGTATACATTTTCCACTAATAAAATTTCCATCACCTCCACACCAATCTGCGTCAGTTTTGGGAGTAAAGAATGTGTTTGAAGGGGGCAGTTGATAAAATTGATTGATATCGGCAGGAGAGGAAGGATATATTAGAAAGGGGAAAGTGATTCCCCTATCTGTGGAGGCTCGGATAATTAATGAATCTCTTTTTGCGTTATCAAACGGTTGGTAAGCAAAGGAAAAGCATAATGTCAGGGAATCATGATTTGCTACGTTTATTTCGGGAGAAATAAGTGCATCTCTTTCACCTACCTCAGGATAATCATATAGAGGAATATGGGCAGCTTTCTGCCAGTCGGGTTCATTCGTTAAGGCCAGTATCCATCCTTCTCTTTTATCACTATTTTCTATCTTCCATTGGTCCAGAGTACCTTCAAAATCTTCAAAAAAAAGAGTGTCCAAGTCCTGATTATTTGTAAGATTGACAGACATACTAAGACTATCTATTCCAGTTTCATTGGAAACGATTTGCGTAATCTGATAAATCCCTGGCTCATTGTATTGAAGCGTTAACAGATTATCGTTTTGTTCTATCAAGGTTGCATTTGGAGTTACCCAATTGATATTCTCAGAAGAAGGGCAAGTTGATTGATTTACAACGGAAATTAATGGTGTTCCACAACTTCTGAGAAGGTTAACAGAAAAGTCCGCCACAGGAAGTGAAATGTCAGGGTTAGCGCTGACTAATTCTCTTCTTCTTGGAGAAACAGACATCACAGTTCTAATTCTGGTTCGTTGATCCTCGGTAAATATGAACATGCAGGCATCATCTATGAAGTCCATATAATTACCTATTTGGTCTTCAGTGCCACATGAAAAACCGGAATTAGGACAGCCACTATAAGGCGCTTCTGAGAGAGGGGTATCATCACAAAAATCATCTGCTTCGCATCCTCCATCCCCCCAAATGTGAATTAATCCCATAAAGTGCCCCATTTCATGTGTTGCTGTTCTGCCTAAATTAAAGGGAGAATTACTGGTGGTATCTCTTCCTACTCTCAGATAATCTAGAACGATTCCGTCTGTATATCCTGGGCCATTTAATGAAGGAATTCCAGCCAGTCCAGATAGATCGGGTAATTGGGCATATCCCGCAACATTAGATTCAATATCACAAATCCAAATATTGAGATATTTTTCAGGATTCCACTGCGTTAAGGGTTTAATGACACCGTCTATATAGGTGCTTGAATAAGGAGGTGCCTGAAAACCAGCGATATTCCTATTTATGGGATGGATTCCTGCTTCAGTTAACAAACAACCTTGAGGATCTGCTTTCGCTGGAAAGAACCTAATACCTATACCTGATCCCCCATGTTGGAGTCCAGATGATGAAAAGTCTTCATTGAGAATATCTATTTGATCATAGATTTGGGTTGGGCTTAGAAATTGTCCTTGCCCTGCTTCTTCTCCATTATGTAAGATATGAAATACCAAGGGGATATGTAACACAGAGTCATCTATGAACATATTCCTGTTCGAGTGTTGGGTTAAAGGTAAGGTTGTAGTAGGGGTGGGAGTGTGGTTATTGTTTGTTAAACAACCATAAGGTTGAGTTACCGATGATGGTAACGGTTGTGAAAAAATAAATAGAGTTATAAAACTGAAAAAAAAACTTATAAATAGTTTATGAATCATTTAACTCCATTGAGATTTTTATCGGTAAAATACCTTTTTTGAATCTCTTGTAGTTTGTCTTTATTTAGTGGCTTGGGAATATAATCAGTAACCTGTTCATGATTACCAGCCTTATCCAAATCTTTCCTGTATATAGAAGAAGATAGGATAAATAAGTGAATAGGATGATCTAGTCCCTGAATAAAATTACTGTATTCCTCCAAGAAATCCCAACCATTCATCGCTGGCATGTTGATATCCAGGAAAATTACATTTGGTAACTCCTTAGGATTTTGTTTAGCCAGATTTTTTAACTCTTCTAAACCTTCCTTGGCACGCAAATGATAAGTAGCATCTTCAGCGAAGTTGAGGGTTTTGATATTTTTGATGCAGATGAAGTTGTTAATTTCATCATCATCGATAATCATAACTTTTTTTACGGAAGTCATAAGCTTAACTCTATTGAAATAAATTAAATAAATGTAAATGAAAACACGTTCCTACCTGTGGCTTACTTTCTACGTTAACTTTTCCTCCCAGAGATTCCACTTGAGATTTAAGCATGTAGAGGCCCAGTCCTTTTCCTTCCATATGTGGATGGAATCTTTGATATATACGAAAAATCCTATCTCCGTATTTTGTTAAATCTATCCCTAATCCATTATCGGATACAGTAAGGTGAACTCCATTCGTAATATTTCTGGATTTAATGGTGATTTTTAGGGGTCTATCAGAAGAACGATACTTTATTGCATTACTTATCAGGTTATACAATATACTATGTAAATATGCTTTGTAATAAATTAGTCCAGGTGCTTTTTGGAGATCTAAAATGATTCTTGCTTTAGCTTCAGTAATCTGATTATGAAGCGATAATTTTACTGCTCCTATTAATTCGGAAAACAACACGAATTCTCCATATTTCTCAGTCTTCTGTAGATCAGTAATATGGTGCAAATCGTTTATCACATCAGATAAATAGTCTACACTTTTATCAATTTTATTCATAATCTCAAAGTTTAAAGGATTAGTTGGCTCATCATGATCGAATAATTCCAATAATCCTTTGAGATTGGTGACAGGAGATCTTAAATTATGAGAAGTGATGTAGGCAAACTGTTCTAATTCATTGTTTATCCTGATCATCTCATTTGTCAAAACGTTTAATTCCTCCTTAGCTTCCTGGGCTTTGGTAATATTAAATTGCGTTGCGACCATTCGTTTAGGCTTACCTTCAGCGGTCCATGTCCATACTTTTCCTCTGGTAATAACCCATACCCAGTGTCCATTTTTATGACGAAGACGATAGGTCACTTGAATATTTGGATTCGATTTATCAATAGATTTAAATAAGTGGTAGAAAAGGGGAATATCTTCAGGATGGACGATATCCTGCCAAAAAGAGACCTTTTCTAGTAATTCACTTCTTTGATAACCAATTATTTGTGCAACTTCATTGTTGATATAAATCCTTTTAGTTTCTATATCATATTCCCAAATTCCTACATCTGATCCCTTTATCGCTAATTCATATCGGTCCTGTTTTTCCAGGAGACGCTTTTCAATCTGCTTGCGATTCGTTATATCAGATAAACTTCCAATAACTCCTATTACTTTTGGAGCATTTGCGTCGAATACTGGTTTGCCATAGTGACTCATCCATCGTATTTCTCCATGATTGTTAACAAATCTTATTTCATCCTGGGATTCCTTTCCTTTCAAGATCGTCTGAATTGCTTCTCGAATTAACTTTTTATCCTTCTCGTACACATTTTTAAGCAATTCCTTAAGCTCTACATAACCCTCATGATGGTCAATTTGTAAATCAGGTAGAAGTCGAGAGTTGATCAAATTAACTTTTGAATGAGATCCATCATCATATATTTTAAAGTGATAGATAATATCCGTAGTCATACTAGCTACAGCTTGATATCTGAGTTTACTTTCTTTCAACGCCGCTTCTATATAGTGTCTGTGGAGGGCAGTACTAATCATCCTACCTATAAATAATAGGAGGTTAATCATCGCACTATATTCTCTATGAGTCGAGAAGTTCTCAAAACCTAAAAATCCCAAAAGTCTCTCCCCCCAGGACATGGGTATTAATACCATAGAATTGGTATGCCCTTCCAAAGCAAAACTGCTAATACAATTTTTTTCTGACGGTGGATGGCCTAAATGAGAAATATAATAAGCTTTCCCTTCTTTAAGTTGATCAAATCCGGGGATCTGCTCCCAGTTTAACTCCTGTTTTATTAGTCTACCGTTTTTATGCTTAAAAGTATAAGGTTGCCATTCATGGGTAAGGGTACATGTTTGTGCATCCTCCAAATATTCATACACAAAATTTATTTCAGCCCCCAGATAGTTTCCCATTAACTTTAAGCAATGTCCGATCGCTTCATGGATATCTTCTTGTTCGGAAAAGGAATTTGAAACTTCAGCTATTAGCTTTCGCAAATTGGTTTCTTCTAATAAATCTTGCTGGAGCTTTTTTTGAATATTAGTAATTCTGAAAATGAAAATTATTATTGGGGAAGAGTCATGGATGGATGAAAAGGGGATTATTTGAATATTTAAATAATTTATATGGCCGAAAACAAAATGATTTCGTTCAATTGTATATGGCTTACCCAATTCACAAGTGTGTTTTATAATGCTGTATGCTTCCTGTCCTTCCCAAAAAGTCAACTTTTTTATATCGCTGTCTATAAGCGTATTAGACGAAAGCTCGAAGAGCTGGATAGCTTTTTTATTTGCTTGAAGAATTTTTCCTTCAACATCTGACAATATATAGGCTTCTTCAGAATAATTTAATAATTGCCAAAACAAGGGATCTGGAAGGGAGTTATTTTTTTGTATTTGAGATTTACTCCTCAATATGTGCATCATGAGAAATAGTTGGAGCTTATTTATGTATGGAATATTTTCTAAATAAAACTAATAAAGTAAATTGATTATACCTAGTGCGAATTACTTGGAATTATATTTTTTTTAGTTCAAGTAAATTTTTTGTCATTTCCATATATCATTCTTTCGCCGCTTTATGATCAAATTGAGGAAACCAAAGCATCAAAGTAGATACTGCTAGTGCAAGTATGAACCCTAAAAGTAGAAAAGCATAAGGAATGTTATCCCCATTTTCTACATCGGAAAAGAAAGGGGTTGTTAGGATAGATAGAAAAATCACTCTCATCGCTACATTTAGGATAGAGAAAAACGAATTTACCCTTCCAATGATATGATTTGGGACCTTCCTCACAATGTAAGTAATCCTGAGAATTCGAATCCCTGCATTACTGAGTCCAATGAGAAATGCGCCAAATAAGGTATAAAAAATAGAATGAGTTATACTTAACAGGATATAAATGGATAAACCTAATATCATCAAACCAATAATTTGTCGAATTAAATGCCCTTTTTTAACAAACGCACTAAAACCAAACACACCAGCTGTGACCGAGCCAAGGGACGTTAAGCCTTTAAATGCAGCTAAAACCAAGGCATCAGCTCGTAAATAATCACTCACGTAAATGGGCATAAGTACCCTGATAATGATAAGTAGCGAAAAGAACATTACATACGATGCCAGGCCGAATACGAAGAGAGGTTTATGTTCTGAGAGATAAACATAGCCCTGCCTGACACGACTTAAAATATTCCCTTTATCAATGTTGCGAAGTTGTTGTTGATAAGGAATTAAAGTGATGAGAAAAAATCCCAGTATATACGTACATCCATCGAGGAGAAAAATTTCCGAAAGCTTCCAGGCCTCAAAGGACAATGTTTCCGGCCACCAATCGTATTCGGGACTTCCATAGATGATTATTCCTCCTAGCATCATTCCTAGAAAGGAAGTACTCTGACCCTGGATTTCTATCGCGCTATTCACCTTGGCATAGTAGGATCGGTCGAAGATTTCCTGAACAAAAGCATATAAATTAGGATAGTGAACATTATAGGTAAAAATAGTCGTGGTGTATACCAGAGCTATCAGGGGAAATGGAAGATATCCCAGATATAATCCACTTATTGCACTGCCACAAATGATAAAAGCGTCTATAAGGGTCAAAATCTGGAATATACGCTTTCTGGAGTACCGATCTATGAGAGTACCTGCATATAATCCCCAAAATAAAGAACCGAAAGTCACTGCTGTTACTAAAGCCGTATTCAACCATTTTCCATTCAATGCACTTAAATTGTGAACCAAGTGCCATGGTATGGCAATCATAGTAATTCCCTGTGCAAATCCAGAGACAATATTAGCCGAAAAAAGAAGAAACAGTGTTAGCTGATTTTTTGTAAGTATGCGCAAGCCGTAGTGATGTTATCGGTTCGGATCTTCAGCAAGAGTAGTATCAGTGTCAGTTACAGGAATGGGAACCTGATTAGGATCCATCTCCACAATATAGTCTTCTATATCCCAATTTGCACGAATGTTTTCCTGACGTGAATCTAATAAAATCTTTTCCGGTAACCGATAGGGAGATAAACTTCCTGGTGTCCATGTTTGATTGCTATCTTCATCCAGCGTTACTCTAATTTGGTAATTTCCAGGTTGGATAAGCGAAAAAGAAAAAATACTGTCGTAGGTTACATCCGCTCGTTTCCCTCCTGAGACCAATTCTACAATAAGAGGGCCTTCATAATTTTTTATACTGACAGAACCACTGAGCGTACCGAATTCCTTGGGATCGGGCCAACTTAGGCTGTATGTGAAACTGCTGTCAGACAAACCGGATATTTGACCATTCACGTGTAACAGCATAGGTTTTCCCACCGGAATATCCCCTTCCGGGATGATGGCTACCCGAAATCCATCTCTCTGAAAGCTTGCAGGGAATCGATTGGGGTAAGTAGCTTCTATGAGCGTGTCTGAAGAGACTTCAGAAGTATCTATTTGAGAATAATCATACTTCGTTGTATCTGAGATAAATACAAAGGTAGTATCTCCTTCTCGGAAAGGTACGTTTGAGTAAAATTCCATTTCCCGTAGCCTTAAGTTATAGGCTGGAGGAAGATAAACAGGTTCTTCCATCGTTCTGGTGCGTGAGGAACGTACAATAATACTGGAATCTGCCCGATTTTGCAGACTATCCTGAATATTCTGAATCACAAGCTGATTAATGCTACTGTCGAGGCGACTTGTCCGAAATAAAAACTCATTATCTGTGTTAGGGATTCTGGTAAAAAAAGCCAGTTGAGAGGTGTCCTGACCAGAAGAATCCGTAAGCGAAAAGCGAAGATCCTCTTCCAGCACCACTTCATCAAAACTAATCGTCAGGGTACTATCATCTAACCATGCATAATTTTTTAGTATTGGAGGTTGGTTATCCGGGAGAGAAGAAAATAACGTTACTTCTTGGGTAGAATCTTTTAGAACAACATATGGTTCTTCTGCCAAGGCAATCAATTCTGCAGGCTGACTATATGTATTTGATTGATCCGCATCCTTTATCCCATAAATTCTGTAGGGGATTTGCCTTAAGTATTGGAACGTAAAGGAACCATCCTCTCCGGTTTTCGATACATATGCAGGAAGTTTGCGGAAAATATCATTATCAATAATGCTATCAGCATCAAACAAAAGAAGAAGAATATCAGTCTCAGGGGCATTGGAGCCTCCCTTTAATACTTTTCCATTTAATTTCATGCTATCCAGTTGATCTCCTGTACTAAATGCATAAATAAATGATCCTGTCATAGGATTGTTGCTGTAATAATCCGTAATGCCGGATAAGCTGATCACGTAGGTAGTTTGAGGACGCAGTTCTTCCTGAAATTTAATGCGCAACCTTCGCGTATTATCATTTAGAGTGATAGATGGTCGACGTTCCAACAGGGGAGAAATAAACACTTCTTTACTATAAGACGGGAGTTTGATAGATTCACTCATCTGGAAACTGATCGAATTGCTTTCCACATTCAGACTTTGATTCTCAGGATTGGTTTTTTTTACAGTAGGAGGAATCTTATCGGGTTCACCGCCTTTGGGAGACACCTGACTTGCACAGTGGATCTGACATAAAGCAATGATCAGCAATATTCCACATGCCCATGATATTTTTTTTGTTCCCAACATCAATTGAAGACGCATAACAACATTTCTTTAAGAACTTCGCACAAAAAATAAAGCTATAATTACGGTAGTACTGAGGGAAATCAGCAAAGCCGGTCGTATCCATTTGCTCATGATGGTCGGTTTATCTCCTTTGAGCTCCTTGGGACTTTTTTTGATCACTTCTTTAATTTCATTCAGTTCCAAAGTGTCAGTAAAGGTGATCATTTGAGTCTCTGGAGGTTTTGTGCTTAAAGTGGAAGAAAAAGAGAGCAAGCGTTGGTAGTGCCGGCTCTTTGACGAAATTTTTTTATAAGAAATGATAGGATCACCTAATTGCAATCCTATTCCGCTTAATGTATCGAAAGATATGCCAGGCAAATAGTCAACTGCCCAGTTGCCCTTGACCTCTTTCAGGCTTGTATCTATATGTAATAAATGATCCTGAAGTAAATCGGAAAATATTTCACCATTGTGTTGTTGTGCTGTTATTTCCGAGTTACCGACACTCCCAAAGAAAAAAAGTGAAAGAAAAAGAATGTTTTGGATTCTCATTCAATAATAACCTTTTGACAAGCATATAAGTAATTGATATTTAATTTAATCGAATCAGGTCTTAACTTTTTTCCCTTTTTGAATAATCACATCCCACATTTGATCCGGAACTTTTTCCATCATGGAAAACTCTCCTGCACCACTTAGCCATTCTCCTCCATCAATAGTAATTACCTCTCCATTAATATAACTAGCAAAGTCCGATACCAGATATGCTGCCAAATTAGCCAATTCCTGATGTTCTCCCACACGATTTAATGGAACTTTTTCTACTGGATCCATTCCTAATACCTTCTGTAGGGCTGGTGGGAATAAGCGTTCCCATGCTCCGGGGGTAGGAAATGGTCCTGGAGCGATAGCATTACACCGAATCCCATATTTCCTTCCCCATTCTACAGCTAATGAACGAGTAAGTGCTAATACCCCTGCTTTTCCACAAGCTGAAGGAACTACATAGCCCGATCCTGTCCAGGCATAAGTGGTAACTATATTTAACATCGTCCCTTTCACCTTTTCCTCAATCCATTTTTTTCCCAAAGCCAAAGAACAATTATAACTACCCTTCAGTACTATATCCACAACAGTATCAAAGGCACGATGACTGAGACGCTCTGTTGGTGAAACAAAATTTCCAGCAGCATTATTTACCAATGCATCAATTTTTCCCCACTTCTCATAAGTTGACTGAAATACTGCCTCGACTTTTTCATAATCCCTTACATCACATGCTAAAGGAAGTACTTCTCCCTTAGTCTCCTCCATTAGTTCAGCTGCAGTTCCGTCCAATCTCTCTTGTTTACGGCTGGTAATAGCTACCTTGGCGCCTAACTGTAAAAAATAGCGAGTCATAGATTTACCTAGTCCTGAACCCCCTCCGGTAACAACTACGACTTTCCCTTGTAGGGCATCATCTCTCAACATGGGTTGGTTGTACATCATTTTTCGATTTATAAGTCAATGAATATTTGTGTTAATCGACAATATAGATGATTGTAAGAATTTCTTACTACTTTTATTCAGGCTAATGTGTTATATGGATTATCAAAAAGCAGATTTTACCACATTATTTCAATATCTGGGCGTATATAGATATCCTTTAGGGTGGTGTTTGGTACTTACACTTGGAATTCTGTGGATGTTTTTTGGGGAGGTGCTCATCGCTCCAAATGACTATATGTTTGCAACGTCTGGAGATGGGTTAAATATATACTTTTCATCAGCTTATTTTATTAAGTACATTCCCGAAGGAGTTCATCACACAGGAGCAAGTTATCCTTATGGCAATCATTTAATCTATGATGATGTAAATCCTCTACTATCACTTATCTTGAGATCACTCTCCAATCTTTTCCCTTCTATCAAGGAATATATTATAGGATGCATCAACCTTTCTATTCTACTGGCTTTTTTCCCAGGTGTGATATTTATGTATTGGATATTGAGGAGAGTTGGCTTACCCATTCCCTATGCTATCATTAGCAGCTTGATTATTATCTTTTTCTCGCCCCAAATAGAACGATTCACCGGGCATTTGACCTTAAGCTATGTATGTTATGTGCCCATGTTATGGTATGTTAACTTAAGAATTTGGCAAGATCGACACTATCAATGGGCACTCATATCACATGTGGCATTAGTCGGCTGCTTTTCTTTTATCCATCCATATTATTTTCTGATAGGAAGCGGATTTTTATTTTCTTATACATTGGTATATCTGCTTCAACATACAGAGGAATTTAAAAAGCGTCTCTTAACATGTGGGGGGATCTTGTTTGCCGGAATTCTCCCCGGATTGATATTAAAAGGATGGGAAGCACTTACTCAAATAGGGGCAACGGACTTTGTGGATTATCCTTATGGATTTTTACTGTTTACCTCTAGTTTCAAACAAATTTTTTTCTCTTCGCATGATCCTTTATATACCTTCTGGGATAAAGTCTTTAATATTAAACCTAATCCATGGGAAGAGTGGTTGAAGTGGGAAGGAGTAGCTTATGTAGGGATTACAGGATTAATCATTCTATTGGGATGGGTAGCCAGATTAATGCATCTCCTTTTCAGAAGGAAGCTAAGGTGGATAGGCCAACCCGTGTTACCCGAACCCCTAAAAACAGGCATTTGGGCGACTACACTTTTACTGATTTGGGCGATGGGGTTTCCGTTCAATACCTTTCCCGAATTATTGGACCTTATTAGTTTCCTTCGCCAATTCAGATCTCAGGGAAGATTGACTTGGCCCTTTTATTATGTATATATGAGTTTAGGCGTGTATATATTATTTGCTTTTTGGAAAATGATGCGAAGGAGAGGGAGCAAACACGCATGGGCATTTGTACATATGTGGGTATTATTAGCCTTGATTGCATGGTCCATGACGAGATGGGTAGACTTACTGGGGGCAGTAGGTTATGGTTGGGTAGCACTTTGTTCTACAGGGATATTACTAAGCAGCTACTGGGCCATTCCTGTTAATGAAAAAGTAAAATTTCTTTCCTGGGGGTTTGTATTATCAAGCGTTGGACTGGCTGTATATTGGGTGTTTTCGTTTCAGGCCACTCCTCCTGTGTGGTTAAAATATATGTTACCCATTATCGTATTGCTGATGATGGGAATATGGATGTGGAGAATGAGAAGTATGGTTTATCGTGCCAATGGGTCAGGACTGGTAGGATTATTCGTTTGTATGTTAGGTATAGGGGTTTGGGCTTGGGAAGCGAGAACGATGCTCCAACAAAAACGAGAATTTATTTTGTCTCAAAAAATTGAGACAGCCTACCCGGAATGGTTGGTAGATTACGATAGCTTATTAGTCACGAATGGCTATCGAACCTCTGATTTTCAGGCTATCCTATCTTTTCCTTTCTTTCATTTTGGCACCCAAAAATTTACGTTGACCAGTTTCCATTCTACCAGACATGCTAATGCAGTAGCATATCAAACAGGCCTGCCTATGCTCAATACACTGGTAGCCAGGGCACCGCTTACCCCAAGTTTAAGATTACTGCAATTAGTCAGTGATCCCGCTATAGAAAAAGAGATCCTGAATGATTTACCTGACGATCGCCCTATATTACTTCTATATTCACATGAATCATTGGCACCTAACGAACAAGCCTATGTAGCAGCCTCGGACTCCATTACACAAATCTACAATATTCGCATCGCCAAATTGGAACTGAAAAATATTCCCGATACCAGAAAAGAGGTACATGAGGAGTTTCGCACGATAAAAGATTCTTTACCTATTTATCCGCTATATGAAAAAGGAACGCTACGCAGCACCCAAGCTCTATCAGGATTTGTCTGGGAACATGTTGGAGATCGAGCCACGCCTTTAGGAAAAGAAGTTTGGCACACAGAAAATAAAAAGGATACCTTATTTGATGGAAAATTAATGCCAGATGTGGTGGATTCGGTGGGGGGAAGTGGAGCATATGAATTTTCCCTTTGGATGAAGATTGACACTCGTTCTCATTTTCTTCCCGCCTTACTTATAGAACAATATGAGGGAGATACCCGAATAGATTTAAAACCACTGGAGTTAAAAATGGCGACGAATGTATATCAGGATTGGATGCGTGCTGATATGAGTTTTTATCTTCAAAAGCCTACCAACAGAATCGTTATTTCGACTTTTGAGAAGGTGGATATGTTGACAGTGGATAATTTGATGATCCGACCTGAAGGAGTAGACGTGTATTTGGAGCAGGACGGGATGTTATGGAAGAATAATGTGATGGTGGATTAATTGAGCTAATGAACATATGCGATCTGAGACAAAAAGAACATGAGGATCGTACTCGATACAAATATATTATTGATTTCCTTAAAATAAAGGTGATCCGAGCAGATCAATTATTAACATTTATTGAACACTCACTTTAATCCCATTTTTTATCACCCTAATCGACATTAGCATGAAAAAATATTCCTTTATTACTGCCAAACTACTTACCTATAGCTATTTGCTAATCATGGTAAGTTGTCAGCCAGCCTCACAAACTTCCACTGAACAAACTCTTACCAATGAATATCTCAATTATTCAGATCGAGAGGATAAATTAAGTGGAGGGGTAAAGATGGTTCCTGTCACCACTTCTAAAGGAGAATTCAATGTGTGGACAAAAAGGGTCGGAAATAATCCTGACATGAAAGTGTTATTATTACATGGAGGACCTGGAGCTACCCATGAATATTTCGAAGTATTTGATTCTTATCTTCCTTATGCAGGCATTGAATATTATTACTATGATCAATTGGAATCAGCATACAGCGATCAACCGAATGATAGTGCTTTGTGGAATATAGATCGCTATGTAGATGAAGTCGAGCAAGTACGAAAAGCCTTAGGACTTGATACATCCAACTTTTATTTATTAGGCTCTTCCTGGGGAGGTATTCTTTGTATGGAATACGCCTTAAAGCATCAAGAACACCTGAAAGGACTTATCATTTCCAACATGATGTCTTCCGTGCCTGATTATAATACCTATGCCCAGGAAGTATTAGGACCCCAAATGCCGGAAGAAGTACTTACAGAGGTAAGAGCCTTAGAGGCAAAAAAAGACTATGGAAATCCCCGATACGCAGAATTGCTGTATACACATTATTATACAGAACACGTTCTTAGAAGGCCTTTAGAAGCATGGCCAGACCCCGTAAATCGCGCTTTTGCCAAGATCAACCAAGGTTTGTATGTAACTATGCAGGGACCCAGTGAATTTGGGATTGTAGGAGAAGCGAAACTGGTGACCTGGGATAGAAGTGAGGATTTATCAAATATTACTGTACCTACCTTAATGATTGGAGGAGCATATGATACGATGGACCCGAAACATATGGAGTGGATGGCTTCTGAGGTTCAACATGGAAGATATGTGCATTGTCCTGAGGGAAGCCATTTAGCGATGTATGATGATGCGGAAACCTATTTCGAGGGATTAATTCGATTTATTAAAGAGGTAAATCAGGGGAATTTTGAATAATAGAGCGAAGTAATTGTGCCAATGATCCACAGAGGGAATGCTTCATTTTTTTATTCCTCACTACAGGTGTATTAGCAGCTCGGTAAAACATCAAAGGAGGAAACAGATCAAAAGACAATGCAACTTTCTAAGTTAATCTTTGTATTTACGAAGTACTTAACATCTCTTTTGTTATAACCTACAATCTTTGTTACCATGAAAAGCATTACACTCCTCTTTAGCCTGTTACTATTTTGTATTAGTTCTCTTTATGCGCAGGAATCAGATTATGTCTTGGTGGAAAAAACGGTCAGTTATTATTTAGATGGAGGAACCAATGGAGACTTTGAGACGCTGAAAAAAGCCTTCCATGAGACAGCTACAATGAAATATATAGCAGGTGAGGAATATAAGGAAGTGAACGCGATTGATTTTTTCAGAGAAGGAATGAAAGAAGCCAAGAAGCAAGATCGCAAGACGAGAATTGCTCACATTAACATAGCGGGTCATGCTGCCAATGCCAGACTGGAAATAGAATATCCTACCTTTACTTTTATAGATTATATGAATTTGCTGAAGATAGACGGAGAGTGGAAAATTGTGAGTAAAATATTCTATAGACAAGAAAAAACTGAAGGATAATCACTTAATTGGCGGTTTAGATGTTTTATGCCAATGAGTCATATACTGCCTTTAATTTCAACCATCGAGGAAGTCAGAGCTGCATTTATTGCGGAAGCTTCTGGCCTTTCTGTACCACAAACTCAATTTCAGCCCACTCCTGATAGCTGGTCTATTCTCCAGGTGGTCGAACATATATACTGGGCCGAGCAAGTTGGAGTGTTGGGAATGTGGAAGGCTGCCCATGCTGCATCCTTAGGTATACCCCTATGGGAGGGAGAAAATCCCAATTTAGGCTTTTCTATAGAAGAAGTTATTGCTAACACCTGGCAAGTTAAAGAGAAAGTTCCCGAAGTAGCTAAGCCCAGGATGGGAGGTCCTATAGATTTTTGGTTAGTTTCATTAACAGCAAATCAAAAAATCTTATCTACATTAGGAGACTACTTAGAAGGAATGGATGTGGAGTCTATCATTTATCCTCATCCCATTTCTGGGACCTCTGAATGTCATCCAACGATTGGAATTTCTTAGCTTTCACATGGAGCGTCATCAAACGCAAATACAAACCATTAAGTCTCATCCAACATTTCCAGTGTATTCATCCAATAAGTAATATATTAGATGATAAGCAGTTTGCTCATTGGAACAAATCAATCTATCCTTATATGACAATTTCTGAATTATTTGTATATCCCATTAAATCCACAGCTAGAATTCCTGTGATGGAACACGAAGTTAATATTACAGGTTTTAAAGGGGATCGAATGTTTGTAGTGATGAATCAAGAGAAGCAGGTATTGACAGGGAGAGAGTATCCTCGTTTGTTGGGAGTTAATGCACTGTTAGATAATAATGCTATACGTTTGACTGCTCCTGAGAAAGAGGAATTGATCGTCCATTTTTCTGAGAAAGATCGGAGAGTAGAGGGCATTGGCTTATTCAAGAATGTGGTAAGTGGTTATGCTCTGGGGGAAGAAGCTTCTGGATGGATGTCGGAATTATTAGGAATTAAATGTGAGTTGGTGGCGATGAAAGAATTGCATCGACCGATGTTGTTGAGACATGGAGCGAAGGATGGAGATGTGGTGAGTTATGCCGATGCTTCCCCGGTCCATTTACTTTCTGAAGCTTCGGTGGAGGATTTAAATACAAGATTAGCGAAGCCCGTCAACATTCACCATTTTCGTCCTAATATGGTTGTCAAGGATTGTTTACCTTATGCAGAAGATCAATGGAAGAGGGTAGTTATAGGAGAGTGTGAATTTGAGGTCCATTTACATTGCAAGCGTTGTGTATTTTCAACCATTGATCCAGAATCACAAGAAAAGGATATAAACGGAGAGCCATTAAGAACATTATCCCAATATCGCAAGCAAGAAAATGGAGCAGTGGTATTCGGCGTATATTTAATTCCTCGGAAGATGGGGAAAGTGAGCGTAGGAGATATGGTAGTGGTGAAGTGACTCATTCCACTTTCAAACTCTCTATCGGATTCACTTTCACTGTTCTCAAGGATTCATAACTGACGGTAGTAAGCGCTATAATTAGTATCAATATACTTGTTATCATAAATATATCCCACCCTAACGAAATTTTATAGCTAAACAATTCCAAGAATAGCTGCATGAGATACCAAGACACAGGAATGGCTATAGCTAGGGAAATCACAACGAGCAACAAGAAGTGGCGAATAAGCAATCCAAATAACTGTTGAGAAGATGCACCCAAAACTTTTCGGATACTTACTTCTTTTCGTCGTTGTTCTGCCATAAAGGCGGAAAGGGCAAACAAGCCTAAACAAGCAATAACAATAGCTAAAATAGCAAAAGAGGTGGAGATCTTTCTCATTTGTCCTACTTCTTGGTACATATTAGCATAGCGCTCATCCAAAAAGGTATATCTAAATGTCTGATCGGGCTTAAATTGCTCCCAGAGTTGTTGAATAGAGGAGAGCGACTCCTTCATATCCTTTTCCCGAATCTTGACCACTACATTTTCCCCGTTTGAGCTTAGGATCAATCCTATGCGACCTATAGGTGCAAACAAAGTCTCAAAGTGAAAATCTTCCATAATCCCAATCACCTGATATGGGTGAGAGGTAAATCCATTCTCTATCCATTTTCCTATTGCCTCTTTCCCGCCAAAATCTTTTGCCAATGTTTCATTAATCACAATGGCCTGCGAATCTGAAGCCATATCTTGAATGAAATCCCTGCCTTCCACAATATCGATATCCAGGGTAGAGAGATAATCGTGATCTCCACTCCACATCTGACCATACCAACCTTCGTCTATTTTTGCTCTTCCTTTCAAATTCCATTGTACTCCATTTCTTCGCGTTTCAGATATGGGTAAATAACTAGTGGTGGTCGCAAAGGAAACATCGGGAAGTTGACTCACTTCCTCTTTAAAGATTAACAGCTTCTCTTGTAGCGTTTGCGTTCCATGGATAATCACCAACTGCTCTTTGTCATATCCCAGATCTTTATGCAGGATATAGTTCAATTGTCGCTGAACGGTGGTGGCTCCGATCATGAGAATAATGGAAACGGAGAACTGAAAAATGACTAATGCACTTCTAAAGCCTGAATTTTTACTTCCTCTGCTGATCTGTCCCTTCAGCACCTGGATAGGTTTAAAGGCAGACAAATACATAGCCGGATAAATGCCGGCAATTAATCCTATGATCAAAGCGCACCCAAGTATCAAAGGGATAAACCACCAGGAGCTTATAGGAATATGTAAGGACTTACCGGCCAACTCATTAAAGTAAGGCAATACAAGGTAGGCGAGAAGGAGGCCCAATATGAAAGAGATCGTACTATATAAGATGGACTCCACTAAAAAGTGTTGGATTAATTGAGACCTTCTGGAACCGATTACCTTTCTCAGTCCTATTTCTTTGGCTCTATTCGCGGATTTTGCTGTCGTAAGGTTAATGAAATTGATACAGGCTAATAGTAGGATTAAGCAAGCAATCAGTCCTAAATACTTTACATATCTGATATCACTATTATTCAGGAAATCCCCGGCTTGCTGTTTGTTGAGATGTATATCAGTAACGGGTTGTAAGTCATATCTACTATTTTTTTCTGCATCAGCGACAGAAGCGGCATCTTGATGAGCCTCTAAATAAGGGAGATAATAGGAATCTACGATGCTAAGTAGTTTCTCTTCAAATCCCTCGGGATCTACTCCCTCGTTTAAGAGCAAATAGGTACTGTAATTATTACAACACCAGGAAGTCTGTTCTCCTTCCCAAAATTCTCTATCAGTCAATGATATAAAGAAATCAAAGGGTAGGTGAGAATTAGTTGGGAAATTCTTCATGACGCCTCCTACCGTATAGGGAAGCTCTTTCTGATCATTCAAAATGATGGTTCTACCAACAGGGTTTTCGCCTGGAAAGAATTTATTCGCTTTTCGTTCTGAAATGAGAATCGTCCTGGGTTGGCTTAGGCTTTCGCTACGTTTTCCATAAACCATGGGAATTTCCAGGATGTCCACTAATTCCTGATCTGCATAGGCAAATCCTTCTTCATATACACTCTTTTCTGCCCCTTCTACTTTTATCTGATTACTTCCAGCCTCATTCCATTTGATCGCAACTAATCTCCCTGCATTCGCTACTTCTGGGAACTCCTCTCTCAATATATTCGCAACAGGAGCTTGTGTGAGCGTCCATCTATCCGAGCCGTATTGATTTAAAAGCCGAAATATACGGTCTTTCTCCTGATAGTGTTGATCATAGCTAAATTCGTCTATTATGAACAGTCCCATGAGTACACAAGCTGTAATTCCTAACGCAAATCCACCCAACTTGATGGCGGCATATACTTTTTGACGGAAGATATTTCTCCAGGCTACTGTTAAAGAATTCTTGAACATAGGAGTATAGTTGAAAAATGAGAAAATGGAGGATCGTACAGCAAATGGCCTTAAGTAGTGGAATACCTGATACCAATAATTGAGCTGGGCCTTTCTAGGCGATTGGGTCCGGTAAATATGGTAGAACTTTTCTTCCAGGTCGCCTAAAACTTCTTCTCGTAGTTCGTCTCGGACAAACCAACGAAGAAATTGTTGGGCCAACTTAGGAGGAGTTGAGTTAGAATCTTTCACAAGGAAATTTTTTAGCAATTAGAAACTGAAGTGAATATTTCCGGTAGAAAAACCAGGGAACTGTTCCCATAGACGCATGCGAATAGATCTGGAGGCTTCTAATGCACTATGACCACTTCCTGTAATAGTATAGATTCGCTTGCGTCTTCCCCCTCGTTCAGGGGTAGGCTCCCCCATCTTAGAAGCTAAAAATCCCTTTTTTTCCAATCTGTTTAAGGCAGAATGGACTGCCCCGATGGAAACAGGACGACCAGTTTGGGCAGTGAATTCTTCGGAGAGTTTTAACGTGTAAGCTTCCTCTCCTAATATCCCTGTGAGCAGCAGTATCACTTCTTCAAATTCACCTATGCGAGTTTCTTTCATTATGTTACTAATTTGTAGAACTAATATAGGGGAAAAGATTTAAATGTTCTACATTTTAGTAAGAAATATCTGGTTTCGTCTAATGATTTATGGATTACAGCAGCAGATAGGGATAAATTCACTTTATTAAAGAAAAAAAGAAGATGATATTTGATGAAAATAATACTACTCGTCAGGAATTATTCACACAGGTCCATAAAGCATTAGCTCCATTCTATGAGGAAACGCGTTCTTTGAAGGTAGGGAATGAATGGGACACCAACTTGGTTCGTAATTATGTCCAAAAATTTTCCTTCGATCAAACTCATCCGGCAAAAGAGGTAGTGGAAGACGTGATAAAGGGGTTAACACAATATGCCGTGCATACTCCTCATCCCAGGTATTTTGGATTGTTTAATCCAAGATCAGGATTTATGGCCGCCTTAGCAGACTATATCACCGCTATATATAATCCTCAACTCGCTGCCTGGTCACATGCTCCTTATGCAAATGAAGTGGAGAGATATGTAGTTCATCAATTTGCCCAAAAGTTTTCCTATCCTCCAGAGGACATAGATGGAACTTTTTGTACAGGAGGAGCCGAATCTAACCTGACTGCTTTTCTGTGTGCACTCAATCATCATTTTCCAGGCTTTAAAGAGAAAGGATTATTAGAATTGGATAAACGCCCAAGGATTTATTGTTCCTCAGAATCTCATCATTCAGTGATGCGGGCGGCGATGAATGTCGGTTTGGGAAAACATTCTGTGGTGGAAATAGCGGTGAACGATCGACTGGAAATGGATACGGACTTATTAGAACAGGCTATCCAACAGGATCTTTTGTCTGGACAGCAGCCTATAATGATTGTGGGAACTGCTGGGACAACAGGCTGCGGAGCCATAGATGATTTGGTTCGATGTGGGGAATTGTGCCAACGATATAAACTTTGGTTTCATGTAGATGCTGCCTTTGGAGGGGCGGCGGTCATTGTGGAAAAGGCAAGACACTGGCTTATTGGTATAGAGAAAAGTGATTCCATTACGCTGGATCTGCACAAATGGTTTTCCCTTCCTATGGGAGCTAGTTTATTTCTGACGAAGCATCCAAGGATTCTTCATCAAACCTTCGGGCTTTACACAGAATACATGCCGAAAGATGGTGATTTATCTCAGGTAGTTAATCCCTTCGCCCATTCCATCCAATGGTCCAGGCGGTTTATTGGCTTGAAAATGTATTTACCTTTAGCCATCTATGGTTGGAAAGGGTTTGAAGAGGCTATTTGGCACCATATAGAGATGGGGGAGACGCTCAAAGAAATGTTGATCGATGAAGGCTGGGTGATTCAGAATCGTACCAATTTACCTATCGTATGTTTTACCCATCCCTCCCTTCAAGAGCCAGCAATACCGAGCTTGATTAGTAGGTTAACGAAGATGGGGCATGTATGGATTTCTGCTTATCCCATTCACGGTCAGCAAACCTTGAGAGCTTGTATTACCAATTATGCTACCCAGAAAGAAGATGTAGAAGAATTGGTAGCTTGTTTGAATCGGATATTGGAACAAAAAAATGTACCTGCTAATTAGTCATTGGAACAAAATAGAAATACTTGCAATAAAAAAGTAATTTAGAGGCCTCATGTTAAAGAAGAACCAAAATGAATGCATCGAATGTATAAGGAGATAAGACGATCATTGCGTATTTGCGGAAGTCAGATTAAGGGTAGGAAATTGTCAATCAAATACTATTTTTGTCCTTTATTATTTTCTCTTTTACCTACTACCTGCTGGCTTCATTTACACTAAAAAAATGATGTTCAAAGTTTACCGTAATGTTGAAAAAATACTTCCTCCGTATAATCCCCTCTTCAGTTAAAAGCCAGCTCTATCAATTGGTGTTGGCCCAGTTAAGAGAAAAAAGAGAAAAGGAGGCACTTCAGCTTCCCAGGGTTAAGCTAGAATATAAACACACAAAACAATCCACTATTTTACCTAGCAGAGAGCTATTGCTGGAACATTTTCCGAAAGGTGGGGTAGTAGCGGAGATAGGCGTAGATGAAGGTGATTTTTCTGAAAAAATCCTGGAGATATGTCAGCCAGCAAAGCTCCATTTAATTGACTTTTGGGGGAGTCAACAGTATAATCAGGCAAAGCGGCAAAAGGTCGAACATAAATTTAGGGAGCAAATAAAGGATCAATTAGTCGAAATAAACTTAGGCTTATCCACACAAGCCGCATCCCAATTTCCAGATGATTATTTTGACTGGATTTACATTGATTCTGATCATTCGTATCAAACAACTAAAGAGGAACTTGAACTATATCATTCAAAGGTTAAATCTTATGGTATCATTGCGGGACATGATTATGCGATGGGAGATTGGGGAGGAATGGGCTTAACGAGGTATGGAGTGATAGAAGCTGTTCATGAATTCTGCATGAATTATGATTGGGAAATTATTTTTTTAACGATAGACGCCACTATTAATCCTAGCTTTGCCATTAGAAGAATAGGTTTTTGAATGTAGTAACAGGTCTTAGAAAAGATAATGTTAGCTTACATCATTGGCACATCTCCTTTTCTCTCATTATTGCTAGTTATCAAGATCCCCCACATGACATATTAGCCACCTTTAAAAGGTATCCGTCCAATTCATCAGCTACGATGTTCAATTCACTTTGACAGTCGAAAAAAAAGCTATGCCACCCGTATACATTTACAGAAATAAAGATTAATATTATTCAATTCTTAACCATCAAATCAACGTACCATGAAATTCTTAAAATTATCATCATTTTTCTTATTACTATTCGTGTTGAGCACTAACATTAGTTTTGCTCAGTCTGAGGAGGTCGATTTATCCGAAGAGCAGAAGGAAGCAGTCGCTCAAAATCTAGAAGAATTTTTTGCAGTTTTAGATCTTTCGGAGGAGCAACAACCAGAATTTGAAGCTATCACGAAGAAATATGCTGCACAAATGCAAGAAGTGAAAGACGGTGGAGGATCTAAAATGCAAAAGCTTAAAAAAGTGAAATCGATTCGCAAGGAGAAAGATGCTGAAATGGAAGAATTGTTAACAGAGGAGCAGTTCGAAGTTTATCTGGAGAAGCAGAAAGAGATGCAAGATAAAATGAAAGAAAACCGTAGCGGAAAATAGTTTTGTTTAATGTTAGTGGGCATGGAGCAGGTAAACAGCTCCATGCTTTTTTAAAATCTACTTCTCATGAACCCCCAACTTATTTTACTCATCTGGTTAATTCTTGTGGCTAATTGTGGCTATGCACAATCTTACAGCGACTTATACAGAAAATGCAGTCCTTCTGTTGTGGTCATCGAAACGGAAGAAAAAAGAAATGATATCGGTGGATTTGTTTCCTATAATAATAGTTTTGGGTCAGGTGTGTTAATTGATGAGGAAGGGAATATCCTTACTGCTGCTCATGTAGTTGATAGGGCAAACTCCATACAAGTGAAATTTATAAGTGGAGAAATTATTCCTGCAGATTTGGTTCGGTCTACTCAAGTTCCTGATGTGGCTTTAATTAAACTTAGAAGGATGCCGGAAGAATATGCTGTGGCTAAAGTGGCTGATTCCGATTCGGTGGAAATAGGGGATGAAGTAGCTGTTATAGGTACTCCATATGGATTAGAATATTCGCTTTCCAGAGGGATCATTAGTGCCAGGCACAGGGAAAAAGAAAAAACTACTGGGTTAATGTTTGCAGAATTTTTTCAGACCGATGCAGCTATTAATAAAGGGAACTCTGGAGGTCCTATGTTTAATGTGGAAGGAGAGGTGATAGCTATCGTAAGTTCTATTTTGACTGAGTCAGGTGGATTCCAAGGAGTAGGCTTTGCTGCCACCTCCAATGTATGCCGTAATATGGTCATTGATGACAAGCATGAGAGATTGGGGATCAATGGGTATTGGCTGAATGAAGAGCAATGTATGATATTAAATGTTCCTCAAAAGCGGGCTCTTTTAATTCAACATGTACGAGAAAATTCCCCTGCAGACTTGGCTGGGTTAAATGGTGGTAAAACGGTAATTAATATGTTTGATGAAGACTTAGAGGTAGGGGGAGATATCATATTGGCTGTTAATGGAGTTCCGATTGATTCTGAAACCAGCCTGGTCAAAGTCGTGTTTTCCCTTAAAAATATTGAGCGTTTAGATCAAATAAGCTTAAAGGTACTCCGGGAGGGCGAAATCTTTGAACAGGAAATTTCATTTAATGAGCATTAAGGTGTTCCTTAGAACTCTTTCAGAGAATAATCGAAATTACCTATATTTGAGAGGTATAAAATACCAAACATATAATCCCTAAACATCCCTATATCATGAAGTGGTTTTCTTTATTTGCATTACCTTTGGTCATCTTTCTTTGCCCAAAAGGGGAGAAAAGTCCAAACTACCTTTCAACATTCCAAGTTAATCAACTGCCCGAAACGCCCTCAGTAGATGAAGGGATGCTTAATGGTGCCTGGACCACAACATATGAGAATGAAGAAGGAACCGAAATAACTATTACGATGATAGTTGAGGATGGCTTTTTAGCCAAGACTTATTATAATGAAGAGCAGAAACTCTTTATGAAGACCTATGGAGGAAGTTGGAAGATGAAGGGCAATGTGCTGAAGCTGAATGTGGACTTTTCCTCTAAGGGTGATCCTGAAGTAGGTACTGACATAAGTTTTCCTTTTGAAGCAACAGATGGGAAGATGCAGTTTGAGGGAGAAGATTTCGCATGGGAAAGGGTAGATGTTGGGGATAAAAGCCCATTAGCTGGTGCCTGGTTTTTTGCGGGAAGAAAGCAGAATGGGGAAGGGGAAATAAGTAGAAGAGCATTAGCTGCCAGAAAAACGATGAAAATCCTTTCAGATTCCCGTTTTCAGTGGATTGCGTATAATGAAGAGACAGGAGATTTTAGAGGAACGGGGGGGGGAACTTATTCGGCTGAAAAGGGTAAATACGTAGAGAATATTCAATTCTTTTCCAGAGATAGCAGTCGAGTAGGGGCTTCCTTATCTTTTGACTTTGAGGTGGTAGAGGGAGAGTGGCACCACAGCGGATTTAGCAGTAAAGGAGATCCGATGTATGAGGTTTGGTCCACCTATGAGAAGTTGTCAAAAGGGGAATAGAAAACCACCCCTTGGAGCTAAGTGCCAACATTCTACATTTACCACACATAAGTTAACAAAGAGACCAATGAAAATAACTACTACTCTCCTCTCATTATTCCTATGGTTAGTGTCTACTTCATTGGCACAAACCTCTTCATCCACCTATCTCCCCAAAGTCCAGACACTAGATTCCACTTTGATGAATCTTTATTCGGTCATCTCTGGCGAAAAGGGAGAAGAACGGGATTGGGAATTATTCAAATTTATATTTCATCCCGAAGCGAAGTTGATCCCTACCAGCAAAAATGAAGAAGGCCTTTATCGTCCTAATTACATGACTCCGGAAGGATATATGGAAAGAGCGGGTGGCTGGTTATTGGAAAATGGGTTTTTTGAAAAGGAAATTCATCGGGTCGTTCAAAATTTTGGCAATATTACCCAAGTATTTAGCACCTATGAATCCTATCATAGTGAAAAGGATGAAGCGCCATTCATGAGGGGCATCAATAGTATTCAATTGCTTAATGATGGCGAAAGATGGTGGATCATTAATATCTATTGGATGCAGGAATCAGAGGAACATCCTATTCCAGCGGAATATTTACCTTAACATCTCCTCGTACAAAGTATATTTCAGTTTCCACTTGTGAGAACATGGATGTTCCCTAGGAATTTATTGATGTATTACTCCCATGAAAGCAGTTATCTATCGCGAATTTAACGGCCCTATTCAGATCGAACGCGTGCCAGATCCTATTCCTCTTCCAGATAGTGCGATTATTAACGTGCAGGCCAGTGGAGTATGCCGAAGCGATTGGCATGGATGGAAAGGACATGATAGTGATATTTCTCTTCCTCATGTTCCCGGCCACGAATTAGCAGGAGTCGTCGTCGAAGTGGGAAAGGAAGTGCATCGATGGAAAGCAGGAGATCGGGTGACAGTACCATTTTGTGGAGGTTGTGGGTATTGTGATCAGTGCCAATGTGGTCATCAACAAGTCTGTGATAATTACTTCCAGCCAGGATTTACAGGATGGGGATCCTTTGCTGAATATGTCATGATTCGTTATGCGGATCAAAACCTTGTTCGACTGCCTGCTGGCATGGAGGTAGTGGATGCAGCGATATTGGGCTGCCGATTTATTACTTCTTATAGAGGAATAGTGGCTCAGGGGAAACTCCAACCAGGCCAATGGGTAGCAGTATTTGGATGTGGAGGGGTGGGTATATCAGCCATTGCTATCGCCAGTGCTATGGGAGCTCAAGTCATTGGTGTAGATATTCATGCGTCAAAGCTTGAGTTGGCACGTTCATTTGGGGCAATGATTCTGCTGAATGCCAGGGAAATGGAAGATATTCCTGCTGCAATAAAAGAAGTGTCAGGCGGTGGGGTGCATGTATCTATGGATGCATTAGGAAGTACTGTTACTTGCATTCAGTCTATCCAATCATTGCGCAAAAGAGGTAAGCACATCCAAATCGGATTGATGGCTGGACAGCATCAGTATCCAGCTATCCCTATGGCTCCTGTTATTGCTCATGAATTGGAAATTATCGGCAGCCATGGCATGCAGGCACACCAATATCCTTCCATGTTCCAATTTATCCAGCAACAGAGGATTCCTATCCATCAGATGATATCAGAAAGAATATCCCTTAATGAAGTACCTTCAACCTTAATGGCAATGGACCAGTTTCCCGCCACAGGAATTATGGTTATGGACAGTTTTACCTAAATCATTGCAAAATTGATTAATTGTGAAAATATAGTTTTATATTTATTAGAGCTTATGGTAACTGTTACGCTATGAAAAACTGGTCTGATTCTCCTCCTGTCTCCTTGAAAAGAAGAGCTTTCCTTAAAAAAGCCTCATTAGCTATGGGGGCTACCTATCTATTCCCTTATTGTGCCTCCAAAGCACAGGAGACTGAAACTAAAATCGGTGTATGTCTGGTGGGATTGGGAAATTATAGTAGAGGTCAATTGGCACCAGCACTCGAATTGACTAAGCATTGCGAATTGAGAGGCATCGTTACAGGCTCTCCGGGGAAAATTCCTGTGTGGCGGGAAAAATATAACATTCCCGAAACGAATGTGTACAATTATGAAAATATGCACACCATCGCAGAAAATCCCGATATAGATGTGGTTTATATCGTTCTTCCTACAGGATTACATGCTAAATATGCGATCATAGCAGCAAATGCAGGAAAGCATGTATGGTGCGAAAAACCCATGGCTAAAACAGTGGAAGAATGTCAGGCTGTCATTGATGCATGTAATAAAAATGAAGTGAAGTTGGCCATAGGATATCGCATGCAGCATGAGCCTAATACCCAACAATTTATAGCATGGGCTAAGGAACAACCTTATGGACCCATCGAAACAGTCAGCGCAGAAGTAGGATATCAAATGAATCCTGACCCAAGTTCCTGGCGGTTGTCTAAAGCTTTAGGGGGAGGACATTTATATGATCTAGGCGTTTATTCCATTAATGGGATAAGATATGCGATGCAACAAGAACCTATTGCTGTTACCGCCAGCTTTATTAACACCAGGCCTGAATTATTTAAGGAAGTTAGTGAAGAAACCAATTTTACCCTTCATTTTCCCAATGGCATTAATACTACAGGAAAAGTCTCAGCTCGCGAAACTGTCAATCATCTCAAGATAACTTGTGAAAATGGATGGTATGAATTGGATCCATTTCAGGCATACTCAGGTATAAACGGAACCACCAGTGATGGAATAAAACTTACCGACGACCCTATCGATCAACAAGCCCGACAGATGGATAATGATGCACTGGCTATTCTGAATAATACAGAAGTGAGAGTTCCCGGAATAGAAGGAATGAAAGATATTGCCATTTTAGAGGCGATCAATCAATCTGCTGAATCAGGAGAGATGGTTAATTTATAAATCATCTGAGTACTTCTCTGTAGGTAAAGAAAAAGACATGTCGTGCCGTATCATTAAGCTGATAACGCTAGAATTACAGCTCCACACAAACATTTCAGCCAAAGATTAATGGAAATTCCCAGCAAAGGATTGAAGTATATAATTTTATGTATATTTTAAGGGTCCATAATACACATAACTATGCTACTTAGAACCTTTGCTGTTATTTTACTCATTGGCACCACTTTTTTTCTCAGTGCTCAGGATGCTTCTACCCCCACCCAAGATGACAAAGAGCTTTCAACTTTCTTTAAAAATGTCAAATATCGAAATATAGGCCCCTTCAGAGGAGGAAGATCTGTATCCGCTTCAGGTGTGATAGGAGATCCATTGACCTATTATATGGGAACCACGGGAGGAGGCGTCTGGAAAACCTCGGATGCAGGGCAGCATTGGCACAATATCTCAGACGGCTTTTTTCACACGGGATCTGTTGGAGCTGTAGCTGTTTCCGCCAGCCAACCCAATGTCGTCTATGTAGGTATGGGAGAACATGCCCCCAGAGGAGTGATGACTTCTCACGGAGATGGCGTTTACAAATCTACAGATGCTGGGAAAACATGGAAACATATAGGACTCAAAGAATCGCAGCACATTTCCAGAATTGTGATACATCCGGATAATCCTGATATCGTGTATGTGGCAGCTCAGGGTCAATTATACGGACGAAATGAAGAACGGGGAATTTTTAAATCTATGGATGGAGGAGAGACATGGAAGAAGATGTTGTATGTGGATGACAGAACAGGTTGTTCAGAATTATCTATGGACTCCACCGATCCTAATATTTTGTACGCTGCTATGTGGGAACATCAACGACTTCCCTGGAAAGTGATTAGCGGTGGACCTGGAAGTGGATTGTATAAGTCAATGGATGGAGGTGCAACATGGAAAGAAATGACCCAGGGATTGCCAGAGGAGAAAGGAAAAATGGCTATAGCTGTTTCTCCAGCAAACCCTCAAAAAGTATATGCCTTAATTGAAGGAAATTCTAATCAGGAAAAGGGAGGGTTATTCGTTTCTTCCAATGCGGGTAAATCGTGGTCAAGAGTTAGTGCAGATCATCGATTGGTACAACGTGCATGGTATTATATTGAGGTGTTTGCCGATCCTAAAGATGAGCACACGGTTTATGTGTTAAGTGCACCAGCGTTGAGATCGATTGATGGAGGAAAAACATGGGAGCGAATTACTGGTACACATGGAGATTATCACGACTTATGGATCAATCCGGACAACCCCCAAAATGTATGTATAGCGAATGATGGAGGTGCAGCGATCAGTTTCAATCATGGTAAATCCTGGTCGACTCAATCTAATATGCCTACTGCCCAATTTTATCGCATCAATGTAGACAATGGGTTTCCTTATCGCATTTATGGAGGCCAACAAGATAATTCCTCTGTATCTATTGCCCATAGAGAACTAGGAGGAAGTGGTATTACGACCAGAAGTTGGACCTATTCAGCAGGAGGTGAGAGCGCGTTTTTAGCCTTTGACCCAGATGATCCCAGATATGTATTGGGAGGAAGCTATTTGGGAACCGTTGAAGTACTGGATAATCGATCTCATGCTGGGACGAATATCATGGCTGCACCTATCCTGTATTTAGGAAGGGCTGCCAGCAACATGAAATATCGTTTTAATTGGAACGCTCCGATTATCTGGTCCCAACATGAGCCGGGGACTTTTTATCATGCCGCGCAACTTCTCCTCAGAACGAAGGATATGGGAAAAACATGGGAAGAGGCTTCTCCTGATTTGACCCGAAATCAAAAAGATAAGCAGATAAAAGGAGGGGGGCCTCTAACAGTAGAAGCAGTAGGAGCTGAAAATTATGGCACGATTAGCTATGTGATAGAATCGCCACATGAGAAAGGAGTAATTTGGGTGGGAACAGATGATGGATTGGTACAACTGACAAAAGACGGTGGAGAGAGCTGGACGAATGTCACTCCTTCTGGGCTTGAGGAATGTTTAGTCAATGCGATAGACATCTCTCCCCATGATCCAGCTACGGCTTATATTGCTACCACTCGTTATAAATTTAATGATCACAGACCGAAGTTGATGAAGACGACGGATTATGGCAGCAGTTGGACAGACATTACCGGTAATATTCCCAATGGAGCCTATACCAGAGTGGTAAGAGAAGATGATCAACGCAAAGATTTATTATTCGCTGGAACAGAAACTGGGATATATATTTCCTGGGATGGAGGAAATCGTTGGGACAATTTTAATCTCAATCTTCCTGTTACGCCGATTACTGATCTAAAGGTAAAGCATGATGACTTGATTGTGGCTACTTCTGGAAGGTCTTTTTGGGTGCTGGATGATATGGCACTTCTCCGCCAATACAAGAAACCCGAGGATGCAGCAATTTTATACACACCAGAAGATGCGTTATTAGCCAATGGGAGGAGCGAACTGAATAGTACCAAAGATGGGTTTGATGGAACCCATCCATTGCAGGGAGTAAATCCCGCAACAGGGGTAGTGATGTATTACTATCTTCCTGAATCATCAGATTCTGCTACGGTAGCGTTGAAGATTACCGATAGTCAGGGGAAGTTGGTTCGCCAACTAAGTTCTAAGAAAGATAACACTTATAAAAAATATGATGGAGGTCCTTCTGCAGAACCTGTGCTGCCCAATAAAAAAGGACTGAATCGATTTGTTTGGGATATGAGGTATGAAAGCATGAAAGGGGTGCCCAAAGTGTATATAGAAGGAAGTTATAGAGGGCACAAAGCTTCTCCGGGAGCATATAATCTGATGCTGACAGTGGGCGATCAAACCTTAACTACAACCTTTAACATTCTTGAAAATCCTAATTACGGATTAAGTGCAGCAGACTACCAAGAATATCATGAATTCATGATTGCTGTAGAGAAAGAGCTCAACGCTATGCATGATATGGTCAATGAGGTGGCGAAACTGCGTAAACAACTGAATGCAGTTGTCGCTCAGATGGATCAGCCATCTTACGAAGGATTGAAAACTGAGGCAAAGACATTAATGAAAAAGATGAAGGAATGGGATAAGAAAATGGTGCAACGCAAATCCAAGGCTTATGATGATGTAGAGAACTTTCCCAATAAATTTACTGCTAACTATTTATTTGCGATTAATCATGCTGAAAGTGATATCCCTCGGGTAAATCAGCCCACTCGAGAAAGGATTGATGTGTTAAATAAAAAATGGTCTACCTTAAAGCAAGAAGGAGAGGAAATGCTAACTACAGATGTGCCTGCCATTAATAAGAAACTTTGGGAAGCAGGAATAGGAGCGTTATGGGCAGGAGAAGGGGAAATGCTGGAAAATTAGGTGTAGTGTTGCAGAAGTCTAATTCGATGAAAATTGTTGGACATCTTGACAGCTTGTTTCATATGAACAGCTAATAGGCTCGTTCAGTTCAGTGGCACTTATTCTCGCTATTTGTTTTGAACGGGATTTCTGACTGTGTTTGATGAGTAAAAGTAACTTTGTAAGTATTTTATAATCCAGGATATTTATATGAAAGAGCTACTGTTCATTCAACATTGTCAGTCAGAACATCATATTAATGGCTTAATGGGGGGGTGGACAGATACACCCTTAACGGAACTAGGGAGAAAACAGGCGAATGCGATGGGGCAATATATGAGTAGACATATTGAGGCTGAAAATTACAGAATGTTTTCTTCTGATTTGCTTCGTGCTTCTCAAACAGCAGAGATCCTAAGCCAGCATCTCCAGATCTCCAATCTGGAATTTCCTGAATTGAGAGAACAAAATTTTGGAGTTTCTATTAATAAGCCTCATACATGGTTTCTGGAGAATAGGGTAGCATTGCCAATATCGGGAAGACTAGATCACATTTTGATAGAAGGAGCAGAATCCTGGAGGATGTTTTATCAGCGAGTGTCCAGTGGATTGGAGGTAATGACATTTGCCCGCTTTAGAGGGCGTCCAGGTGCGATTACGCGTTTAACCTCCGACAAACAACAATTCAGAATTCTGGAAAGGTTGGCATTTGATCAACATTTAGCAAAGAGGGAATTGATTCATACATGGTGAGGTTGGGCTAACTCACCTGATGCTGGATGATGGAGTAGTAGCGATTCGTTTGATGTACTCTTCTGTGATTATTGGGCTAATTTATTGAAAACTATTATCTTAACCATTGACCTTATTCATACGCTAACAATAAACAAGTGGCTACATCAAACAAATTTCTCTTATCCTTTTTCAGCTTATGGCTTATTGGTCCCTATATACTATCTCAACCCCTTCAAAACAATCAACCAACTGTCAGCGAATTATACCAATTAACTATAGAATGGAGTGCAGATTGGGGAAGTTTGAGCCGCTTTTATCAAATTGAGGGTTCTCCGGAACGAAGAGAAAGATTTATCACTTTCCACCAATCATATTTAGATAAATTAAGTGCGCTGAATATTGATCAATTATCTATCAATGGTCAGGTTGATTATGTGTTAATGAAAAGGAGGATAGAGGAGATCATGTTTCAATTGGAGAAGGAAAAGGACATTTTTAGGAA
>CBDHFQ010000038.1:0-353163 GCA_965262565.1 Bacteroidia bacterium | reverse complement strand
GATGCATTTGAGTTACCTTTACAAAAAATGTGTCAATTTTTCCCAAATAAAATACATTTCTTCTAAAAACTCATAATTACAGTGCCAGCAACACTTCTTCTATTGACAAATATTATGGTTTTCAACAACCAAGAGGTTTGTTTAAAAAAAATATTCAAAAACTTTTTTCGTTCTATTAATGTGATTCTGTCCAATAAAAAAAATTCTGCCATGTTGAGTTTTAGTAGTTGCAATACATAAGATTTTTTCGTTGTCATTCAATTGATTCAATGAACAGAAACATTAGTCTATATTATCTAATATCTAAAATATCTTTTCTTTATTAATTCTCGTTAATTTCAGTGCAGGCAACGTTTACAACTAAAAACCTTTTGTGTCATCCACTCACTTCAAATCCTCCTATGATGGATGGCTTACCGTGACTGCTGCCCTTATTTCAAAAATATTTCCTGGAATTACTTTCATTTTATTATTATGAAAAGAATTTATTGAAATTATTCAATAATATTAGTTGTAATACATAATATTATATTAAATTATTTTTAAGATGCCAACTGAGAAACTCTTTACAAAAGAAAATATTAACATTCTAATGTCAATATTTTGATAATAAATCTTGAAGTTAATATCAATATTAACTGCGTTTTATGCGCAATATTTAATAAAATTATAGGAGCAAGCAATCTACTGCATATTTATACATTATTAGTTTTTGTGTATAAGGTGAAAATTATTACTATTGAAGTAGCTACCTCCGGTTATTTTCCACCTTCTATTGAAATATTTTTAAGACAACTAAGAAAATATTTCGTACTAACTTTATCGATCTATTAAAAAAAAAATATATATATTTTTTTTTTTTTTTTTTGTTACGAAGGCCCTCTTTACATCGTTTGCCAATATCATTCCCTAAATATTTTCTTTTGTATCAAAATATTGAAACCCTATTGCTTTGAAGTTAGATTGCAGATACAACTTAAAATGTATATTTCTTCATCAAATTTGAAACAGAAAGAAATGTTCAACTTCTATTATGGTATTATTTTTACTGTTTTTTATGGAGCATAAAATATGTAGTATTTATTTCAGATGATATTTTGGATAAATTAGGTTCTCGTCAAGTTATAGATTAAATATCTTATTGTGAGATTTTCTTTTATTATTATTATATTATTATTTGTGGGTTATTGTAACATTTTTTTCAGTAACATTTAACTGATATCTTTTGTATTGATTCTTCCATCTCGTATACCACAGTTTTTGGAAGCAATAGATATGCAACAATTATTATGTAATATATATTTACCGGTACCATATTTAAAATTCTTACGAAATCTTTTTGGTATATACATAATTTAATCACAATTTACTATTTCAGAAAGTATTTTCATTTCATTTATTTTTGTTATGTTTCCTTGTCATTAAATATGTTTTTACTTTAGAGTATATATTTTTTATGCACGGGGAGCTTTAATTTCAACGTTTCTATACTTGTAAACCAGCAGTGAAAAAGTTCTTTTACAGTCTGGTTAAAAAACATTTAATAAAAATTGATTGATTTAACAAATTGATTAGGACAGCATATTTACCATTAAAATTGATTGAGACAGATTATTTTCCATTAAAATTGATTGAGACAGCATATTTTCCATTGAAATTGATTGAGACAGCATTTTTTCCATTAAAATTGATTGAGACAGCATATTTTCCAGTAAAATGGATTGAGACAGCATAGTTTCCATTAAAATTGATTGAGACAGCATATTTTCCATAAAAATTGATTGAGGCAGCATATTTTCTTTACAAATTGATTGAGACAGCATATTTTCCGTAAAAATTGATTGAGACAGCATATTTTCCATAAAAATTAATTGAGACAGCATATTTTCCATTAAAATTGATTGACAGTATATCTTCCATAAAAATTGATTGAGACAGCATATTTTCCATAAAAATTGATCGAGACAGCATGTTTTCCATTAAAATTGATTGAGACAGCATATTTTCCAAAAAAAAAAACTGATTGAGACAGCATATTTTCGATTCAAATTAATTGAGAAAGTAAATTTTCCATAAAAATTGATTGAGACATCATATTTTCCAGAAAAATTGATTGAGACATCATATTTTCCAGAAAAATTGATTGAGACAGCATATTTCCAAAAAAAAAATTGATTAAGACAGCATATTTTCCAAAAAAATTGATTGAGACAGCATATTTTCCATGAAAATAGATTGATACAGCATATTTTCACCAGTTTATATATGCTGATCCAGAAGATGAGTAAAATGGATTGAGACAGCATAGTTTCCATTAAAATTGATTGAGACAGCATATTTCCATAAAAATTGATTGAGGCAGCATACTTTCTTTACAAATTGATTGAGACAGCATATCTTCCAGAAAAATTGATTGAGACAGCATATTTTTTATAAAAATTGATTGAGACAGCATATTTTCCATTAAAATTAATTGAGACAGCATATTTTCCAGAAAAATTGATTGAGACAGCATATTTTCCAGAAAAATTGATTGAGACTGCATATTTCCATTAAAATTGATTGAGACATCATATTTCCATAAAAATTGATTGAGACATCATATTTTCCTTAAAAATTGATTGAGGTAGCATAGTTTCCATAAAAATTGATTGAGACAGCATATTTCCAAAAAAAAATGATTAAGACAACATATTTTCCATAAAAATTGATTGAGACAGCATATTTTCCATGAAAATTGATTGAGACAGCATATTTTCCATGAAAATAGATTGATACAGCATATTTTCACCAGTTTATATATGCTGATCCAGAAGATGATGAATTATTGAAGGGCAAGGAAACGATAATGAGGAAGACTTGGCCGTCAGTTTGGATAAAAACTAATTCATTTTAAAACCCTTCGGATAAATTATCCCCGGACGGGCGTAAACTCTCATTTTTGGTTAAAAATTGAGTTTAAGATGATGATTAATTACATATTAAGTGGACGTTAAGGCAAATGAGTGCACGTCTAATTTGAAACGAAATCAAAATAAATAATGTGCAGTCTGGGAAAAAGAGTATCGCTCATTTAGAAGGTTAAATGAGAAATTCAAGGATTTTTATTGTTTGTTTATTGGATGATCTGAATTATGAATTTAGAAAACATTCTGGGCCCTGCTGGTTGAGAATTTGTGATGTGTGTCATATGTATTATATGTATAGATTCTATGTCGATATTTAGCCAACACGTTCTGTACATGAAAATATTAACCTCAAATTCATGAGCTCAACTTTCATGTAAAGAACTAAATAAAATGTGAAATTGTGTCTAATATTAGCAAGATGTCTCTTAAAGTGTATTTACAAGATCTAAAAACTTTAACTTTAAAGAGTATAACTTTAAAGAGTAAGAGTTTTCTATACTAACAAACAAAAATTGTTTGTAAGTATAGAAAATATGTTATTGAATTGAACAATATAGCCATTTTTTATAAATTATAGGAAGTATAGTAACATTGCTGATTTGATTAGATTAGGGTATAATAATTCAGGTTGGTACATGACCTATTTTTTATAAATTCCTCAATAAATAGTCTAAACTAACCAAACCAAATCGGTGGGACAACTTTTTCTAATATTTGCTTCCATTTCTCAAACCGACCAAAAAAATTGTTTTTTAAAAACTATATCAAAATCGAAAGATTCTAACCATTGGTTCGCAATTCCTCAAAGCAAACCAATTCGCTTCTATTCTCAAAAGCAGCATCTGTTTCACTTTTTTCTGCTGGAAGTCAATCAACTTTCAATCCAATCAACTGGACAAACTTCTGGAAAACTTTGGACAGAAGTTGTTGGGAGGCTATGAAACTGACACCAAACATCTTCGTAGGGCTCTATCTTCCAGCTGACATTATTTCTCAATCCTCAAATAAATCTTTGCCAAAGTAATGCCAATTCATTTCAAAAGCAATAAAAGTTTACATGCATAAACGCATTATTACTCTTTCAAGTGGTAAATATTGATTGCAGCAGAATAAAGTATTTATCAGAAATTCTTCGGTAGCTAATGAAAACTATTTTTGGGCAAAACTTATTTTAGCGGCGGTAATTATTGGGCCCTTATATCACTGTGCTTTATTTAAAACCGTGATTGAAACCATTTAATCTACAATAAATGCTTAGACACCTTACCTCAACAATTGCTACTTATTTATATTTTAATTGATTTCGGAACGAACTAGTTTACTATGCGTAACCAACAGTAACATCACACACTAATTTCTCAATGAAATCCAAACTAACATGAATGGATTATTCATAGTGACGACAGGTGGCGCAACCACCAATTGATAGTAAAATTCTATTTCTCTTATATTTAACTTAAATGTACATGTTTCCATCTTTTTTTAAATACCATGGACTATATTAATACTGTTCATGTATAGCATTCATGTTTACTCTTAAGAGAAGACCGTTGAGTGATTTAGGGTAGGCGAATTAATGCCACTAAAATAAGATTTTACCCTATACAAAAAAGTTTTTTATCTCTACAAAAATCAACTGAGTTCATTCAGTGCACATGCTATAATATTTTTAATAGCATATTAATGCAACAGCAAATTACAAAGCCATTGCAAAGAGAGGTATAGATTTGAATGATCGTGTTGACAGAAATCTTAATTTAGTGATTTGAATTCAAATTTTAAAATTATGTCTATATGAGTCTTTTTTTGAAGTTGTGTTTGTCACTCATTATGATTGAAAAAATAAGCATGAACAAAAGATTCAAAAAAGTACTGAGAGGCTTTGGGAAATATTGCACATTGCTGAAATGCATTGAAAATAAATTCTTTAAAAAATAGTTTAAAATACTTACATATTGCAAAACCTTTACTATAAAATGCACTATGCACATGATACATAAACATGGTAAAATTTGTGTATTTTTCATAATATTACAAGGAAATGATTACATTTTCTTTATTTTTGCTATATTTTCTTATTATTAATGATCTCTTCAGAAAATATATCAAATCTTAGCTCCTTTCTTGTCGTCTTCAATGCTGATTAACGGTGGGAAGACCAAGAAAAGGAGATTTCGAACTTAATACCTCAACGCTCAGAAGGGCCGAAGTCGGGAAACAATCCAAGTGCAGCCCATTTCGAGGAAGCCGTTGTCTTCAAAATCAGAATTGATTGTTTTTTTTATTGATATATGTAACCCTTATGCTTCATTCCGTAAAAGGCGTATATCAAGCTACTTTATAGATTCAACGATAATTTCTTGGGTAAATATTATGAATTAGTTATCAAGTTGTTATTTTCATGCATATAATACTGGATTTTTATTCATATTGATAAAAATATAGTTATTTGTTTGCTTTAATATTACAATGTTGCTGTTCATAGAGGTCATTTTATATTCAATGAAATATTATAATATGAGAACCATTTATGCATTTACATTCAAAAACTTTGCTAACACTCTTTTTAAAAAATCTTTGCTTTATTTTCAAAATTCGCATCTATACTTTCCGAATTTCACAAATACATGTGTAAAAATTAGGTACCAATGAGTTTCATGGTCATTGCTATGCAAATGTATATGTACTCGACAGATTTCTGCAACCATATGTATCCACATCAGAGTGAAGCATGTCTTGGTTTATATTCTATCTTAATAACTATAGTGTCTAATCTCAACGACAGTCTACGTTAGTAGAATGACATTAATTCAGTCATATCCTCATAGTGTCCCAATAGAATTCTTATCATCAATAAGCTGCATTGTTTCCCGCTTTCCAATATGCCCTCGACTCCATTAACCAACCAAATTTGGCTCCACCTCTTTCCAGGTTGCCCTCTACTTCTACCTCCGCATCCCTCTAAAGTTCTTTCTCTTTTCCTCCCAAAGTCTAGGTCCTCTTAATACTTCATCTAGACGCTTACCTAATACCCTTTCAATACCTCTTCTTCCACATGCCTCATCATTTCCAATTCTATTCAACCGGGTAACCAACACCAAAGAACAGTCAACTTCGTCTTCTTCACTGAATGTACCAATATTCACTAGTAAATAAGTAATGATCACGAACTAATTAATACATTAAGTATTAAGATGTGTTTATTTTAATATTAGGTATAGGATTCATTTTTCATGCTTAGTTTATTTATTTTTTTCTACTCCATTATAAGGAAAAACTTGCATCTTTCGCATACATATTATCATATTCTCAAAATTTGAAGTAAGGGGAAGGCGGTCAGTCTGATTGTGTTCTCATGTGTGTCACTTAGTTTAAAATAAACTTCTGCTATAAATATATTAAAGCAATAAATTCAATTCATGAGGAGTTTCAATATCTAATATACTTATGTTTATTTCCAGCTGTAGGAAATTGTTCAAATTTTACTAGAATCTAATAAACTGTTGCCTCAAGCTAAGAACTTGTTATATATTGACAAACTTTCAATCCATAATTTTTTCACTATTATTTAACTCAATAATGTAAATATATAGTTTTTGTAAAAACTTACTAAAATATCTGTACTGTTTATTCCCCTGAAAATGCTATATGCCATTATAATTTATTCTTATGCAATCTAATATTTTAATAAAATATATATCTCACTTGATTAGATGCAAGTATGTTATTATTCGAAATAATAGTTAAGATCATTGACAAGAATTATACTTCAATTTTCACAACAATCTCATAAAAAAAATTATATAATTTTAAACTAACTACATCTTGAATAATCAAAGCTACATACGGGCATCAACCCATACAAAGAATAGTAAACGACAAGACTAAAGGACACAAGCACTTTTGTCCTATCCACTACATCGTTCAACCTTTTAACGCGCAGGAGGACACAGGTATCTACTTTCACAGAAATTTCAATTCTATTTTAAGAAGGGGTCATCAAAAAAATTTCCTATGAGCGTCGCGTTTATGAGTCGGTAGACAGAAAGAGCCTATCTTAGGTCATATCCCGAAAAACGATGGAAAAAAAATTGGTCCATGAAGGGTTAAGGAGGCATAGAAAACTGCCCATGTTTTCCTTTTTAAAGTCAGAAGAGGCAACATGAACCCGAACATCTGGTGAAATGATCGACAGCAATTACTGGTTTTCATAAAATGCAGCAGTGTTCATCGCATGACCGACGATTGGCCGTCCGTTATAACACAAAACTTATTGACCACACGGGAAAGTGTACCCTCATTGAACTACACCGATTCTATCTTTCAACCCCTCACGAATTGTTTCTTCTGTGTAAGTGGAGTATGAACAACTCTGTGATGTCGGTTACAAAACGCTTTCAAAACAACATAACAACAATGACAATTATACAAAAACTAATGCATAAGCCCGTTAAAATAACAGGTTCAAATATTGTTGTATTTTGCATATTAATAAATTGCAGAACCGATCACTCAGTAAGTTTTCAAACCTATATACTTTCATTTTTCAAAACCTTAAAATTAGCTGCGGAAACTTAAATTAGATTAACAATATTATATGTTTCGTAACTTTTATACTAATACATTTATAGAAAAATATTATTAATACCTTAATTCTTTTCATATTTTAATAAAATAGTTTATTCCTGAATTATTAGACATAAACAATTTGCATCCATGCAACTGTGTATCATAAACATCGAAATTTTTGTATACTATAACTTTCATTCATTTTTTATATAATTATGTTAAATGATAGCGTGATGGCTCTAATGTTACGTATATATATATACTCATAAACACACAGGAGAATTGGTAAGGTGGATTATTTGAAGCTGAATGAAGTTTATATCATTGATCCAATTCTCTAGAGAAGAAATGACGATAGCAAATTTCAACAAAGAAATCAGTTCAAACTTTACTCTCTACAAACTTTAAGCGATATCAACTTGTGAAGTCACTGACACAAAAGCAGCAAAACTTTCTCAAACAGTGAACCAAATTCCTTCACTCAGTTATTCTTAAATTTCAGTTGCCTTGAGAATACAAAACTATCACTAGCTGATTTTTAGGTGCCTCTCAGTATTTAAATTATGAGAGTATTCACAGTTTATTATTATGGCCCTTTTTAGCTGAACATTGCTCAATTAAAACACTTTTCACTATAGAAATTAGCAATAAACTCCCATTGTCTTAGGGAAAGTTTTGAGACTCTTTTGGATTAAATTTATATTTTGACAATATTTCGACCAGATAAAATCTTACTCCGTTTTCAAGTCGTAAATAATTCACAGTTTGAAATTGCTTGATGAAGAAATCTATGTAAATTGGATACCGTCGAAAAATAATTTTCTAATATCATATATAATAATTAATTGATTGAAAAAATATGAGTCATAGAAAAATGGAAAGGCCTGATTAACAAAGTTTAAAAAACAGTGAAAATATTAATTTTCATTAGGAGGTGCAATTTTTTGGTTAATATTAACTAATTATTAAAGTCTAAAAACAGTGAAGTTATACATTTTCATTTGGTGGCATATTTTTCGTATGATATTATCATAATAAGCAGGGATATCTAAATGCCTATTGATACTTCTGGGGTTTGCCTTACTAAATGAAACTTCAAGAAACATTCTGATATTTCTCCTTGTATTACTACCTAATACTTTAACATTATCAAATAGAACACTATGGCCAGAATCTCTACAATGCTAGTAAATTAACGAATTTTGATTTATGTTGAGCTAAATTTCGTCGGTGTTCGTTAAGCCTAAAAATGTTTCTCAGAATGTTTCTTGAAGCTTCATTTAGTAAGGCAAACCCCAGAAGTATCAATAGGCATTTAGATATCCCTGCTTATTATGATAATATTATACGAAAATATGCCACCTAATGAAAATGTATAACTTCACTGTTTTTAGACTTTAATAATTAGTTAATATTAACCAAAAAATTGCACCTCCTAATGAAAATAAATATTTTCACTGTTTTTTGTAAACTTTGTTAATCAGGCCTTTCCATTTTTCTATGACTCATATTTTTCATGCAATTAATTAATATTTATTATATTAGAAAATCATTTTTCGACGGTATCCAATTTACATAGATTTCTTCATCAAGCAATTTCAAACGGTGAATTATTTACGACTTGAAAACGGCCTAAGATTTTATCTGATCGAAATATTGTCAAAATATAAATTTAATCCAAAAGAGTCTCAAAACTTTTCCTAAGTATGAACAGCCTTGGAGGACAAATACCTACCTTCGTCGCAATAAGACAAAGAGGAGAAGAAATTTACAAAAAAAGCTTGCTTGTATGATGATTCTCACAAAAAATTGGCTATCGCTCAAGAATAATAATTATTAAAATTCAACCTGCGCTGCAAACACAACGATGTTGTCCCAAAAAGCTTGTAGCTGTAACCACCCATCCGAACTCCCTTTGGATTCAACGCTGCTAAGCGAGCTGGTAAATAATTCCTCAAATGTTTCATTGAAGATGACCATTTTAGAATAAGAAAATAAACAAAATAGATCAATGATCTCATCCCAATCCTTCAGCAACAAATCTCGGAATTATTTGATGATCTAAAGCAAATTGTTCAAAACAACATGGAGAATATTCGTATTAAGAAAAAATATTAATTGAACAAAAAATTTGACTAACTCTATTCGCAATAATATCGAAGGATCCACAAATCAGAGTGGGTTAAAAACGTTTCTAGCAAGTAACTCATAGAGAAGGAAGAAAAACTTCTTGGCAATGGACTCAACTTTGCTATTCAACATACTAAACAAGATGTACTTAGTTTCATTGCTGCTGTTGATGAAGGAATTAATTAATTATCAAATGTCCCTCAAGTAGATAAAGATTCCCTTAAACAAAGAGTCGCTGCAACTGTAAATAATCTACCTAACAAATCAAATCTATCTTAAGAAGAATAGCAAACTCTTAAACAATTAAAAAATTATTCTAGCATTACCATTGTGCCTGCAGATAAAGGAAGAGTTACCGTTGTGATGGACACTGTTGACTATAAAACAAAATGTGAAGATCATCTCAATCAACAAAATGTTTATAAGAAAGTTTAACAAAATGCGACTAAAAGTTTCAAGACGAAGATCAACAAAATACTAGAAGAAATCTAAGAAAAATAAGAGCTTTACTACAACTAATACAGATATCTTTACTCGAGTTCCGCCGCGACGCCTCTCTTCTATGGACTGATCAAAATTCATAAGGAAGGGCTTCCAATCCGCCCTATCGTATCTTTTGTTAATTCTCCTTCTTACAAAGTCGCCCAACATCTCTCTAAATTTATGACTCCTATCACCGATTAAGCTGATCAAAAAATCAAGAACACCTATGAGGCAAAAGTAAAACTAAGTCACATTGTCATTCCCGAGTCTCATGCTTTAGTTTCCTTTGACGTCAAGAGTCTGTTCACATCTGTCCCTCACAACCTTGCTCTAACTTGCGCAGAAAAAGTCTTGGAGTCAGATTAAAACCTTCTTGATAGAACCAGAATGTCAAAATAAAATATTCTAAAACTAGTTCGTGCGTGCCTTCATTGCACAACGTTTCAGTACAATGGACAGCTGTACAAACAATTATCTGGTCTGCTAATTGGCTCTCCTATTTCCGTGGTGCTAAGTGAATTGACAATGCAAGCAATCGAAGAGTAAATTTTTGAAAACCCTCCTCACCAACCCCTATTTTGGATTCGTTATGTTGATGACTGTTTGACTGCATTACCTCGCAACTAAATTGATGCCTTCCTTACGCACATCAATAGCATTAATTAAAACATTTAGTTTACCCAAGAAATTGAATAGAATGGAACGATCCCCTTCTTAACACCTACAACTTACAAGAGAACACTCTGGAACCATCTCCTTTGGAGTCTACCGCAAACCCACGTTCTCAGGCAAATATTTGGATTTTGAGTCTAACGATCACATCAGACACAAAAGAAGTGTAGTCAAATCTCTTCAGAGTAGAACTGAAAAGATTTGTTCATCATAACAAAAACTCTCTTCAGAAAAAGAAACTATCAACAAACAGCTTCAGGAAAAAAAAAAACTATCCCAGCAGATTCGTAAAATCAATTGAAGCCCACCATAGGAATTCTTTGGATCTATCTACTCGAAAAAATTATCTCTCAACCCCGTACATCAAAGGCGCTTCGGAAAAAGTGGAAAAATGATTAAAACCCTTTAATCTTAAATTGTCAAATAAATCTAGCAACACTCTACGTACTTAACTGTGTAAACTAAAGGACAAAAAGAAAAAAAGAAGAAACAAGTAATGTCGTATATTAAATAAAGTGCAACGAATGTGATAATGTTTATATAGGTGAATCAGGCAGGGAATTACAGGATAGGCTTAACGAACACCGACGAAATTTAGCTCAACATAATCAAAATTCGTTAATTTACTAGCATTGAAGAGATTCTGGCCATAGTGTTCTATTTGATAATGTTAAAGTATTAGGTAGTAATAATAGGAGAAATATCAGAATGTTTCTTGAAGCTTCATTTAGTAAGGCAAACCCCAGAAGTATAAATAGGCATTTAGATATCCCTGCTTATTATGATAATATCATACGAAAATATGGCACCTAATGAAAATGTATAACTTCACTGTTTTTAGACTTTAATAATTAGTTAATATTAACCGAAAAATTGCACCTCCCAATGAAAATAAATATTTTCACTGTTTTTTAAACTTTGTTAATCAGGTCTTTCCATTTTTCTATGACTCATATTTTTTCATGCAATTAATTAATATTTATTATATTAGAAAATTCGACGGTATTCAATTTACATCGATTTTTTCATCAAGCAATTTCAAACTGTGAATTATTTACGATTTGAAAACGGCCTAAGATTTTATCTGGTCGAAATATTGTCAAAATATAAATTTAATCCAAAAGAGTCTCAAAACTTTCCCTAAGTATCAACAGCCTTGGAGGACAAATACCTACCTTCGTCGCAATAACTCCCATTGTCTTTTTTTACGTAGACACACTCAACGGAACTCCTAAATGAGATAGTAAATAGAAAGGAATACATTTACCTAATCTTAAAAATACCTTAACCCTTCAACGCCCAGATTCCTTCTTCAATATATATTCGAGATATAACCTACGATAGGCTCCTACCGTCTAACGAATCATAGAAGCGGCCCTCACTGGAATTATTTTTCAGTGATCCCTTCTTATTTTAAAATCGAAATTCGGGCAAAAAGTCCCATTTGGGGACGATGGCCGTTTAAGGGTTATTGCATTTTGCAAAAATTCATTTTCTTTAACCCTTTAACGCCCAGATTCTTTCTTCAATAGATTTTGAGCTCCTATCTTCTACAGACTCATAGAAGCGGCTCTCACAAGAATTTTTTCAATGATCCCTTCTTATTATAAAATAGAAATTCTGACGAAACGTTCCTTTTGGACGTTCAAATAATGTAGAGTTGTAGACGAAAGCATAAAATTAAATATTCCTGATCATTCATATTCAAAACTGTATGTAGGATACAAACTGAAATATGGAAAAAACTAATATTCGTTATCAATTCTTCTCAATCGATGGAATAGAGGACTCCTTGGTTCTTACATTTTTTTATTGGTTAATAATCAACAAGGAAATTTTTTTTTAATGGCCCAAGCTTTCGAAAACTGAATCGTTTTCTTCTTCAGGGGAAATTTTATTAAAAAATACGGATTTACATGCAAGAAGTTTGTATCCTATTTACAGTTTATTTTATTTTATTGTTTTTGTTTTGTTTTTTCATTATTGGTTTAAAAAATAATTTTAATATCCTATCATCTACACATTTTCTCAGTTACTTTTTAGGAATTTTCTTATAACAGGTTGAACAATTTCACTGACATCATAAGCTCTATTTATCGAATATTAGTTCATTTAAGTGTAACAAGATTCCAAACGTCTCCTGTTTCCCAAATTTGAATTTAGCTATTTAATTTGAGGCTATTCGAAATCAAATGTGTGGCCGAAATCCATGGAATGCTGATATATTTAAGATTGTTCTTTTCCCTAAATAAACTAAATGTCTACTAAATAAACTAAATGTGGTCTACTAAATAAACTGCAAAGACTGTAATTAACAATATATTGGAGAAACGGGAAGGAATTTAAAAACCAGATTGAAAGAACATTAACGATCGAGACATTCGGCTGGGAAAAGAACAATCTTAAATATATCAGCATTCCATGGATTTCGGCCACACATTTGATTTCGAATAGCCTCAAATTAAATAGCTAAATTCAAATTTGGGAAACAGGAGACGTTTGGAATCTTATTACACTTAAATGAACTAATATTCGATAAATAGAGCTTATGATGTCAGTGAAATTGTTCAACCTGTTATAAGAAAAATCCTAAAAAGTAACTGAGAAAATGTGTAGATGATAGGATATTAAAATTATTTTTTAAACCAATAATGAAAAAACAAAACAAAAAACAATAAAATAAAATAAACTGTAAATAGGATACAAACTTCTTGCATGTAAATCCGTATTTTTTAATAAAATTTCCCCTGAAGAAGAAAACGATTCAGTTTTCGAAAGCTTGGGCCATTAAAAAAAATTTTCCTTGTTGATTATTAACCAATAAAAAAAAATAATAATAATATTTGATCGTATAGATCATTATATTAGTTAAAATTAGAAGCATTGCTCTGTATAATAATCACGAAAGGCCACTCCTGATTATTAATAGAATATCAATTAATGAAGGATCCTTATTAATTCGTTGATAAAGAGTGACATGCCCAGTGTACTTACGTATAGCTATTGACAAAACATAAAAAAAATTCCCTCAATATTACTGAAGTACATCAAGAAGTTTTATCCAGCAGAGTAACTAGTTGTTATATAGAAGTAACCACTCATTAAGCTTTTTGTTGGATAAATGTGTCTCTATCAATTAAAATCTACATTTCAAAGGAGCGACTGTTCGTGAATATCATAATCCTAAAATATTGACAAAAAAGACTTATTTGTTTCAAGTTGTGAGGTTTTGTAAACGATCCTTATATTAAAAAGGTAAGGATAATGGTACGTAGAGATTGCATTCTTTATTTCTTATTCTCCATCAGACCGGGCCAACGGTTTCAATATTAAAATTATTTTCAATGATGGTACTGAAAACAGAGAAAAAAAAAACTTAAACTTAATCCTGGGTTACCACATAACTTTTTTTTTTTTTTTTTTTTTATAAACACAAATAATAATTATTTACTGAGTAAAATATTCCCTATTAATGATCTAGAATGAATAACCCAAAATTGTAAAAGCAGAAGCAAAAATAATAAGAACAAATAAATAACACAAGATATTATGATAATTTCATCTCAAAGAAAATAATATAAATAAAAGAAAATAGAACCTAAACAAAGTTTACAAACCTACTAATTTCCAACTTCACATTATACACTTATCTAAAATAACAAAGAAAACTAACTCTATACACATACAGCTACACACCTTTTCTTGATGACAGAATGAACACAAATGAGTTAACCTAACACATGAGAGAACTATTTATTAGGTAACTAAAACAAAGACAAAGGGATTGAGGAGCGATCTAAATTGAGAGCGGGATGCTGGTTAAGAATATAAAGGGATTCCATAATGCGTAACTGAAGTTCGTCTGGGGCGGCATCTATTATTGAAAAATTGCTATATTTAAAGGGGTGATTTTTGTTCTCGCAATGTTGTCGAGGGGAAGAGTGAGATGGAGAGGTAACATGTCTGTCAGTCCTGGGTGAAATGCCAAGATGTTGGCTGAATCTCACCTTTGCCTGCTTTGTTGTGCTCCCAATATACGAATCTTGGCAAGATTCACATTGAAATTCATAGATAATATGGGAACGCAAGTCAGCAGGCAAACGGTCTTTGAAATTAAAAAAGGATTTAAGTTGAAATTTATTTTTAAAGGAAAATTTGAAAGAAATTTGAGGGTAACTAGGGTTTAGGACTTTCAGGAAAAATCTTTCCATCTCATGGGATATGGGTCCTAAATACGGCAAGGAAACATAAAATTCATCCTTGGGAACAGTAATTACAGGTATGTTAGTGGTTTTAATTCTATTAAGGAAGCTGCCAACTATTTTCTCAAACAATTTTAAAGGATAACCATTATTGGTAAAAAAATTCTTCAGGTAGTCAATTTCAGTGGCAAAATATTGATAATTAGACGATAAGTAGTAAGCTCTATGGATTAAAGTTTTAATTGAATTAATTTTATGTTTCATAGGACAATAACTGAAAAAATTTAAAGCAAGGCCCGTGAAGGTGGGTTTTCTGTAAATAGAAGAGTGAAGTTTGGAGTCACGATATTGAGTTAAGAGGTCAAGAAAAGGTAAACTATTATTGTGTTCTTTTTCCATAGTGAATTTGATATTTGGATGAGCCGAATTAATGAAATTGAAAAATTGATTAGCCTCATGTTCACTTGAAAATATTGCAAAAGTGTCATCCAAGTATCTACGATAAAAAGAAGGTCGAAATATTTGAGGGCAATTGTCAAAGATTTTTTTTTTTTTTTTTTTTTTTTTTGGTGAAGGTGAGATTCAGCCAACATCTTGGCATTTCACCCAGGACTGACAGACATGTTACCTCTCCATCTCACTCTTCCCCTCGACAACATTGCGAGAACAAAAATCACCCCTTTAAATATAGCAATTTTTCAATAATAGATGCCGCCCCAGACGAACTTCAGTTACGCATTATGGAATCCCTTTATATTCTTAACCAGCATCCCGCTCTCAATTTAGATCGCTCCTCAATCCCTTTGTCTTTGTTTTAGTTACCTAATAAATAGTTCTCTCATGTGTTAGGTTAACTCATTTGTGTTCATTCTGTCATCAAGAAAAGGTGTGTAGCTGTATGTGTATAGAGTTAGTTTTCTTTGTTATTTTAGATAAGTGTATAATGTGAAGTTGGAAATTAGTAGGTTTGTAAACTTTGTTTAGGTTCTATTTTCTTTTATTTATATTATTTTCTTTGAGATGAAATTATCATAATATCTTGTGTTATTTATTTGTTCTTATTATTTTTGCTTCTGCTTTTACAATTTTGGGTTATTCATTCTAGATCATTAATAGGGAATATTTTACTCAGTAAATAATTATTATTTGTGTTTATAAAAAAAAAAAAAAAAAAGTTATGTGGTAACCCAGGATTAAGTTTAAGTTTTTTTTTCTCTGTTTTCAGTACCATCATTGAAAATAATTTTAATATTGAAACCGTTGGCCCGGTCTGATGGAGAATAAGAAATAAAGAATGCAATCTCTACGTACCATTATCCTTACCTTTTTAATTGCTTGGAGATTTCCATCTAATATTCCTATTTCTAATACGATCCTTATATTATATTGGATAAAGCAATAATTTATCAAATATATACAAATATGATATGCTATACTTTTGAATTTTGATGATACAAATCAATAATTTCGTACATTGCCGTACAGACGATCATCTACAATTGGCAAAAAGAAAAGAGTTTACAATGTTTTTTGTTAAGAGATCCACTCCGGAAGCTTCCAACTCTCGCCATTTCTCAGTGCAAGAACTAGAGCAAAACATTGCAAGTTTGCCGGTGATTGCAGAGGCCATTTGTTCAGCAGGGAGCCACGCAGAGCAACACTGGGCGATATTTTTCAATATTACAGGCAGTGAATGGTGCAATGCTGTGTTGCGTACCGGTATGAAGAGAGGGCGCGTGCAACTTGGAATAATGTTGGAGACATGGGAAAATGGTTACTGAAACTGGTATGGTAAATAATAAAATTGGTTGATTGGCAAATGTTTAGAAATTTAGTTTGTACGAATCGAATTGGCTTCTCATCTGCTAGCATAAGTTGTAGAAGTTCCACGAATTAAATTTTTACTCAGCACACGGTGTTATATCATAAGCGTTTGATCTACATTTTTTCACTTATAAAAGGTTAAGTTTAATTTAAAAAGGTCACTTTTTATTTTAAAAATGTCAAGTTATAATTTTAAAAAGTCAAGTTTAGTTTAAAAAGATCCAGTTTAATTTGAAAAAGATCAACTTTAAATTTAAAAAATCAACTATCATTTCAAAAACGGCAAGTATTTTTTTAAATCAAGTTTTATTTAAAACTTTTCATCATTTTTAAGATATGATCGTTTGTAGTGATATATATAGTTGCAATTGATACACATGTTGAAATATATCAAACAACGATTGCATTGCAGTCTTTTTAATCGTTAACAATTAGGAAGTCCCTCCTTCCTGCTTGTAAATTGAGTAGTTATTATAATGAGATTTAGGAAGCAAGAGAAATCATGGCGCAGCCCTATGAGACATTCAATGCTTAACTTTTAACCCCCTGAATTCTGTTTTGCATCGATTTTCGAGATATCTAACTAAAGATAGGTTCCTACTGTCTACCGACTCATAGACTAAACTAATAAACTTGATGATGAAAAGCCTAAATAAAGAAGTCCAACATATATGGATATTGATATTCGAAAAAACGTTTGGTAATATAAATTCACTTCAAGATGACGTACATGATTTAAAGAGTGAGATTAGAGAAAAAGACGAAAGAATAATTAAGTCAATTAGAGGGAATGAGGAAATGAAGGGGAAATTAAATTTTTAGTAGAGGATGAATTAAAAGAAAGGTATATTGCTATAGTCAATTAGAAAAATTAGTATTTAAAATAAATCTTGAGAAAGATACTTCATCTCGATTGGAAGTGTTTCTATTAAAAAATACTGAAAAAAATTTGTGTGCATGCTTAAGGTAAATTGTTACAATGAGAAGAAACAATATATCGTTGTTATTCTTCCAAAATATGATGGGGAAATTACTCACAAAAGAATTAATAGAAAAAAATAATAACTCTATTGGATATTTTTTTATTATATCCATCGACAATAGTTGCAATCATTTTTCAGTGATATATAATGGTAATGTCATTTTTTCTTTCAATAGACCTAAGTAATTGAAAGTTTATACTTATATTGATGGTGAAGCAATTAAAGACTGTCTACCATTATCATTTGTCCTTCGAATTCAGAGTAGAATAAATTAAGTTACTAAGCTCTGATATAAAATATAAAAATTTTATGGGAAAAATAAGCATAATAATAGAAATAGAAAAAAGTAATATGTATAATAATAAAAAGTAATATGTTAATAAATTATGCATGGGAAATGTGAAGGATTATTTAATAATAATATTTTAAACTATTATATTTAAGAACATTTATTCTATTATATAGAATATTTAATAACAATAATTTGAGGGAATGCATTTAAATGATGGAATATTCAATGATAAAAATATTGAAATGATGGAATATTCAATTATAAAAATATTCAAATATACTATATTTAATAGTATTTTTTATAGAATATTCAATAATAATAATTTCAATTTAGTAACATAATACCAAGAAACTAATATGTTATTGTATTTTACGTGAGATATGTGAGGGGAAAAGAGGTGCCCTCGGATCCGTGTTTTACTTACTATTCCAAAAAGGTAACATTTTAACCCTTGTGGACGAATTGCAAAAATTTCGATCCAAAATTAGAAGAGACCATCAAAAAAAATTCCTATGAGCGTCGCGACTATGAGTCGGTAGGCGAAAAGAATCTATCTTAGGCTTTGTCTCGAAAAACTACAAAAAAATAATTCAGGCAGTAAAGGGTTAAGTTATCGACACAAAATTATTTTTATTACTACTCTCTTCCTTATGTTCATATTACGACTCTGGTTTTCCTGAAGGTAAATCAATTGCTGCTGTTCCAAATTTATTTCGTTTCGTGTTTCAAATATAGATGAATAGGGCAAAAATATCCTACTGCGTATAACTTCAGAAAAAAATGGCGTGGCAGCACAAAACACTTGTGAGTGTTTCTTATATTTTTTTGTCCACAGTTTTTTTATGATAACGGAAACAGGGGCATGTATAAATACATATGTATGTATACACATATATATATATATAATATTTGAAGCATAATATAGTTATGTTATTTCCTTTATCGCATGAATTTCAAGGTCGTTCGTTCGATTACCAACGATCTTGAACTCTGCTCTTTTTATAGAAAACTAGACTGCCCGTTGGGTAACCATGCAATACAATAAACCAATTTGATAGAAATGCTATTCTGACTGTATATATGTAGCCATTCCGTATCAAGGAATCGTACGGAAGGCAAGAATTTTTCAATTTACCCTTTGTGGCAGACAATTTATCAAAAAAAGACCAGTCTAGAATAATAAATTTTATTGATCAGATGAATGGTATCCAAGTTACTAACTTTCATAACAGGTCGACTGAACATTTGAATTATCGAATCTACGCACGGCCTCAAGCAAGCAAGCAAGCAAGATGACCAGAGTTTTATAAGTATACAAGACTACCCGTGACCCGTTGGGTCAAATTAAGTCTAAATTTTGAATTGCTAGTAAACAGGGTAATGAAATTTTTATTAGGTCAACGCCTTATTAATCACAACATTTTTTGTACAACTTGAATTATTCCGTATCCAAGAAACAACCATGCTACATAATAAATAAAATAATAAATAAATACAGAATCAATAAAATTTAATAAAATTAAAATTAATGATAAATTCAATGGTATCCAAGTTACTAACATTTATTACAGGTAGACTGAACCCTGGAATTATCGAATATACGCACGGCCTCAATCAATCAACCAAGCAAGACGACCAGATCTAGCAATCTAGTTTCTCATGTTCAAAATACACAAGTTTATGCATTTTGTGGAAGCTCAGACAAATAAAATTACTATCTAGTCTGGATTCGTGCCTATTGTGTGAATATGAATATAAAAAGGAATCTAAATATTGTATAGCTATAAATTACAGGGACGTGATATTCGATGTTTATTTAATCAGGAAAAAAATTATCATTCTTTTATATGAAAATATTTTCGCAATAATATTAGAATTGCACAATCAGTCTCTCAACACACCTTTCTGCATTTATGCAAGAATATATTCACTAGCCTCTTTGGATGTAAAGTATATCATTAGACAGTTATTTAATAATCTTAATTAATTTGTATATATATTAATCATTCAAATAATCTTACAACATTCAATAGTTTTCAGTACCAAGCGCATAATTATTCAATAAATTATTCACACCCTGTATATTTAATACCCAATCACTAACCATGATATTTATGCGAAGATTATCTATTAATGATTAATTTCATTTAGTATTCATGACAATAGACGCGTTTAATTATTGATTTAATTTCCCTTTTATTCCTCTAATTTTCTGAACTTTCCTGTTCCAATTTTTATAATTATTTTTCTTTATTAAGTCAGAGTTATAGGCCTATGTGAAGAAATTATTTTTACTTTTTATTAACATTGTAGCTTTTTAGTAAATTAGCTGGTACAGTACATAATATTTTTTGAGGTAATATTTTTATAGTATATAATATTTTTTGTGTTTTTTGTGACACCTATGTGCTAAAATCCTACCATAACTGTCATTATAAATGAAATAAAATAATTCAATTGAAACAAGATAAATAAATTATGAGTGACCAGAAAGAGTTACAAATTCATTACTGTGTCTGTTAAATTAAAAACAATTCAATTAAACGCGGCAATCGATTTGATATCACATTTCTCTGAGGGCAAATAAAACACATTTATCGCCTGGAATTCAAATATTTCACACATAATTATATTTCCACAATTTGTTTATATAAAAGAAACTATTTCAAATCATAGCGTTTCGCTTATGAGCATCAGTATATGGTGTAACTCGTCGGCTAGAAGGATTAAATGAATATATTTATTTTGGTATGCACGTACCTTATATCAATTTTATACCATCATTATTATTTTCATGCGAGTAATTATTTTGTCCTATTTGTTAAAAGGTAAGAAATCTATTGAATTTTATAAGGAATCACAAATTATTAAGAAGTTCATTAAATGCAACCATTTTAAAACTCAGTAATCTATATAATAATGGAAGTTGTAACAATTTCCTTTCTATAGTTCTAACATTCGTTTTATTTCTAATTGCAATAAATTATATTGTTTCATATTACTTAGAATTTTCATTAATACCTTTCGTAATAATTAGGATTTTATGCCTTTTATTCACATATTGTCCTATATCAAATTACTTTGAACAATTGATATTTAAATTACGAAGTTTCGAAATGAACATTTGGTTGTTACATAAGTACTAAAAAAATACGTCACGAAGTCAGGTTTCACGATGAAAAAAAAAACAAATCTAAATTCAGCAAATTGAATATTACTACTAATATTTAAAAGATTTTTTTATGACGGAACACAGAATATGTTATGTAATAATGTAATAAACGTTATAAATTTGAACATTTTTTTCAGTATATAAGTATATAAAAATAAATAAGTAAATATAAAATATCAAATAAAATGAAGTAATCGGCATTCGATACAAGGAAAAAGAAAATAAAAGATTTTATTGACAAAATCTGAAAGCTAATAACCATTAAATGTCTTAATGCTTTGCGTGACAGGGTGATTAAAACTATCATTAATACATCACTTTAGAAATAAAAAATTTACTGAAAACTCATATATAAATAATATCATTTTTACCAAAATATTTTTTTAATTCTCAGTAAAATGAAGCATGTGTACCTGACAACCTCTCAAATAATAAACTCATACCTACTTTTATTCCGATTAATTAAACAACTATTAAATAAACAGGAAAATTATTATTTACGAAACTGGCTGCTGTAATTTTACTTTACACTTTCGTAATTCCTTAATTAATCAACATAGTGCAAATAATTCAATGCGCAAAAGTGTATTCTGGAATTTATTATATAATTCACCAATTTTTTTCGCTTCACCAATTAGTTAATTCATAAATGAATTGAATCACTGAGGCGGAATTCATTGGCAACCTCTCCGTGAATAAAAGCCTCCGCTAATTAGTGTCAAGATTTAATAATTGTTTCGAAATGCATTTCCATAATTTTATCAAATGAAAATGAAAGGCACAAAAAAAATATTCTGTAGCTAGTTATTATCGCAGTCTAATGTTCAGGAAATTTCTATTAGGAATAATTAATGCATGAAATGAATCTTATTTTCCTACATTATATAATCGTTTGAATAAACAATGAGAAATTATGGAAATTCTATTATCTATGTTTAATTCATGAAATACTGTATATTTGCATATGGTATTACAATTAGGGGATATTTTCTGAAATCGACGAGCCACTTGATTTCAATGAAAATATGAGTACTAATATAGTTCTTAATACAGTTTCCTAACTAGAATGATGTTCATTTTTTGCGGAAATTGTTATTTAACAAGTTATTTAGATTTTAAAGTTATTTATTCCATATGCATTACTGAAGAAACTCAGATTTCAATATTTCCTATGTATTGCATGTTATTAGAAAGAAAATTTATAATTGATTGAGTATCTGTGATACCAATTGATGACTTGACCTATATTTGTCTTAAAATTAGTGTTTCATCCTGAGCACAGAGTCATAATACTAAATAGAGGGAGCATGTTTGCCTTCCAGTGAAGAGAATTTTCCCCGCCGCTGAGCTCCTCCCACACCCACAGACTCCTCCAGTGCTACCATTGACAAAAGAGAGATAAGAGACGCTACAATTCCCAGGGAATTCCCCCTCAGCCCCCCGCCACTAGGACCATTAGCCAATTGGGGTGCAGTCTCGAGTGACGTCACGCTGTAACGTTGCACATTCTGGTCGGAAAAATTTGCATCAGTTTCTTCCTGTTCTATTGCGAAGACATGCTCTCTCTAGTAGTATTATGACTCTGTTATCCAGAGATACAAAACTTTATTGTAAAGTTTAAAATATTAATATAGGATGATTAGTTTTCAGAGGTTTTGAATTTCTTTTCACTATTAGGAACTTTGGCAAACAAAAACCATGAAAATATATTAATGTACTAATGGTCATTTTTCCATAAATAAATTGAGAAAGTAGTGTCAATTAGGTTAGAGAAATCTGTTTTTTTTTTACTCTTTTTTTTTTTTTTTTTGAAGCATGCAATAGATATGAAAAATCAAAGTTTTATTTTCTTCACTATTACATACGAAATGAATAATTTCAAATGCCGATAACTTTTTAATAATGATTTCCACAAAAAAATTATTATTCATTGAAATTACATTAACAACACTACCCTTTACCAAAGGTTTATTGAAATCAAGTGGCTCGTCGGTTTCAGAAAAGATCCCAATTAGGGAAAAATTGACAATATATACGCATTTGAAAAATGTTACAGTTATATACATGCAAGCAGCAATGTACAAATTCATGTAGTGCTAAGACACAGCATCTAATGGAAACAAACTAGAAAAGTAATTTATACGGCAAGCAGGCATGCTATTATTAACTCAAATAACTGTGGGGCCTACCCGTGCTTGGGGTACACTGCAATGGACGACTGCTTCTTAATCCTTTGATTAATAGCGTGCACAATAGTGTACGTATGGCCAAAATTTCGATTCTAACATAAAGAATGGATAATCAAAAAAATTTGCTATGAGCGCCGCGTCAATGAGACGGTAAACGGTAGGAGCTATCTCTCTAAAACCGACAAAAAAAGGATTCATACACCAAAGAGTTAACATGGCACTTGTGTAAATACTAAAAGATTTTCCATTGATATTCAAAATCAATATAAGTTATCCAATTTATCTTCTCTACTGATGATATTTTCCCCTAAAAATTATAGATTGATATATATAAAGTGATTATGTATGATCACTTTCTTGCTTAGAATTGCAAATGTCTATTTTGAAGTGATTATATTATATTATGTATAACTTTCATATTTATGGCTCTAAATTCGGTCATTACATAAAATAAGGAAATACTTATGGAAATTAGATGATATATATGAGGAGAAGTAGTCGCCGAGGCTGACGACAGCTCAGCAGTAACTAATGTTTGGATCGCCATAATTATTGTAGAATGTTACACTGGTGTAAGGGATCAGAGTGTGCAATGTGTGAATTTTCCAAAATAAAGTGACGTCACCCAAAATTCAAGCGCAAATATGAGTCAGAGTGATTTTTAAAGTTTATTTAGGTAATAAAATATTATCACTCACCCAGTAGAGGGATAAGAAATATATGTTTCTCAAATGCAAGATGAGTTACATTTATATCAATTCCTGCGATGCATGTTTATTATTTCTGTTTTGCACATCGATATTTTGCAAATTGATTTCCCAAGCAAAATGACAAGCAATTTGGAAATTTGTTGAGGTTTAATTTTTTTTTTTTTTTTTTTTTTTTTTTTTTTTTGCACAGCTAGTAACAAAGAATGGGGAAACTCATTTTGTTTTACTCATTATATTCTATAAAAAGGATATGACGCGAGTTGTACAATGGTATAATTCGAGTACAACGTACTTATACTCGAATTATATCATTTTACAGTTCATTTTACATCCAAATTTAGTTTTCAGGCTCATTCCGTCTACCGACTCATAGCCGGTATGAAATTCACACATTACATTCGATTACATTAGCTACATTCGATTTTAGCCGTAGCAAATTTACTTGCTTATAATAATTCATGGTTATGTTATACTGTGCAAGTAAATTCGCTACGATTAAAATAGAATGTAGCTTCGAAATAGGCAAGTAAACCCCCTTGGGGGTACCATTTATTTTGCTGTTGACTGTACACTTTCAAATAGAATGGAGAAAAAAACAATTGTTGCTCTGCCAGAATTTGAACCCTGATCTCAATTACTGGAGACAGGGACACATGCCACTCAACTAGGAGTTTACCGTAATTTTTTGTACTTGTATCAAATATAATTCATCTAAAAATCTTTAATAATAAAAATAATATGCAAGTACAAACTTTTATCTATAGGTTTTTGCGAACTATTGTCTATTTACAATCCTTGCGATAAAGATACTCATTATGAAAATCATAACGATACAAAACAAAATAATATATAATCATGGTAAAAATTAATCAATTTTCATATGAAATTTCGATGTTTTGTTTACGATTTCCTATTTCCATATCGACGTTCGCAGCTAGAGCCGACCGCTGATTATTGAGCCTCAATTATCAATTATTATATTCGTTACGGCACTCAACGGCCTGCCCCCTCAAACTAATAGAAATTCATTAATTGGGCCGTGTTGTTGTCACTCCGATAGCAAATATGATAGCCTATCGATGCAATCAATAACACTCAAATGCCCGTTATTAAGTTGCTCGTGAAAACAAACAATGCATATATTAAAGGCAATTATTTTCTGTCACATGGAGACACTTATTCTCTTGTTTTATTGTGATTATAATATCATCAGTGGCAAAAGACGATGTAATCTATACCTTAATTTTTAGACTCGCCATGGGTAAATCGTTGTCAATTAACGTTCATTACATAATCCCAGTAAGATTGAGATGAAAATTTTATTCGTAGTATTGAGCAAATATTTGCGTGAACAGAACAATAAGGCTCAACCCGGCTGCCTACCGACTCATAGGCGCATCACTCATTGGAAATTAATTTTATTAATTCCCTTTGATACGAAAAATAAATTTTATACAAATGAGCGTTACACAGAACACATGAGTGTAGGTAATGGGTAAGTATTTAATGGATACATCTTAAAATATTTGATATGATAAATCATTGGGATTCATTTTCAATGCATATTATGTATTACTATATATTGAATTTCTAATATGTTTTTTTTTTTTGTATTGCTGATGGAATTACAATTTGCAAAGTACATTCAATTTCTAAAAATAATTTATATCTTCTATATTTATCGGAGAACACCATCGTCTACAGACTCATAGGCGCGACGATCATCGAAGTTTTTTTAGATTATCCCTTCTTATTTTAAAATCATAATTTTGGCCATACTTGCCTATTTTAGCACGACAGGCAGTTAAAGGTTAAAGTAGAATTGGACGACTGGCAAAATTGCAGCAAAGATAAAATCCATGCAATTTGTTTTTATATTCTCTATCATGGCCTACTAAAAATACGGCTCGATATATTGCTTCAGAGAAGGGTAAAAATGGAATCCTGCTGCTAAAAAAATTGTAGTATTGTAGATACGGACTCTTAGAGGCATTATTATAAGACCTGATTTAGGAGGTTTCTATTATTTTAGATAATTGATTTTGTGTGTTTAGTGAAAAAACAACACAGCTATGGTGAACAACTGTACGGGAGTCTGATGTGAACACCGAGAAAAACTGCTCTCTTCAAACATCCCAGGAAAAGACATGATCTGAAATAATATTGGATAAGATTTCTGAATCTCATGGTTCTAAAAAATCGAGGTCAAGGGCTTTTCTATTCCTAGAATAACAGAGTCATTAAAATCGACAAAGATCTTCACATTCAATTTTTTTTTTATCGGATGTCCGCTACCTTTACCTCCTTGGTTCCGTTATGGTGTCAAGCATTGCTGGCTGACGAGCTTCACCCAACTAGAAATTTCCCAGCTTTAAAATTCGTTTGATGTCAGAAGCTGTTGCAAGTTCAATGTCTGAAGAACTTCGTCTATTTCAACACAGAAAAGGAATATTTATTTTTCGGCTAATCTCATCCTATACGCACTGCTTCTGAGATACACATCGGCACAATGCTACAAGCTCCTGCTCGAGGAATTTCATCTTCCGTCGTTTTCATTTTCAAGAAAAATCAAGCAAGGGAAAATCGACGTTATGAGGTCAGCCAAGATGTTGTCCGATGGCAATGCGATTTTGAAAGACGTTATCCTCATTTTTGACAAAATATAGTAGAAGAAGAACGAAGATTATGTAGTTGGAAAACTTGTTCGAGCGTATGATGATGGCCTACTGTTTTGAGGTATTTTGTGCTTCATGACTGTTGGATTGCAAGAAAGTGTGACATATATGGTGAAAGCCCTTTCTGAAATAGAAATGAGCAGCGATGTTTTGAAGAATAAAATTTTTGGTTTCCTTACGAGAAGTGGAATCTTCTGAAAAGATATTGAAAATAAAAACTCTCCTCAAAGAAGACTGCGACTGGGAATATTGTCTCATTTTAAACACAGAAACAGAGATCAGGACATGAATCCTATCATTGCGAAAGTGATAGGCCTCAAACTAGAAGGTCTAACTCTGGACAAAGAGAGCTATGAAGTATCAGTTTATATATCTGGATACATCGCTAAGAAACTGACTCCAAGAGTGGCAGATTGTTGTGCAAGTATGGTCTTCGGAGAGAATGATAATCATGAGTACCTCAAGATACTGGCCAGAGGTGGGTTGACTATACTCCCTCTACTGCAGTCAGTGATTATATCAGTAGCTGCTTTGCAATTCTTAATGAAGTGTATCGAATTATCAAACGAAATGTGCTTCCTGCAAGAGCCGCGGCAGAATGTTTCTTACAACAGGCGTTCAATTCCCCATTGAATTTGCTTGCCATTCACACTTGCAAAAATTGTCTGCCGTTGTAAATAAAATCTGCTGTAATGTTTTTCTCAACAACGAAAGGAAGCGAAAGTCATGCATTACAGTTGATGATAGAGTGCAAGAATTCAAACGATCCAAACGTCATGATCCCTGAATTCCAAGGCTGCAGTTTTTCTGGATATAATTAGTTATAAACCTATATATGCCATTATATTTATCATTCGGAACACTTTTTCATGCTTTGTTAGCAAGGATAATGCAAATTAAATGCATTTTTTGACATAATTTTCGTTTTTTTTTATTTATGATATATATATATATGGTTAATTGGTTATATCATGTATAAACATTGTCATGATATAATCTAACAAAAGTATTTCAAATACATACGTTAATATCATATTGTGGTTTCATTATCACCAAAAAAGTGGTTAAAACATGGAATAAGTGTAATGCAGCTTTAATTAAACCCTCCAAGCAACTTTTATGAGGACAAATTTCATTAAGAATTCACTTTTCTAGAGCAAAGTAGAACGAAGAAGTGTTATATAAAAATAGAAGGATTTCCTTCTTTGAAGCAATATATCAGGACTTATTTTAAGTAGGCCATGTCTCTATCATCTCACTTCAAGAATAACTCAGGGGTAGGGGTCAATTTAAGGCATTCTTTCTTATCATTTGTTTCCAGTCTAGAAATTCTTAACCCTTTTCCTCCTATCGTACCCATATAGGATCGTTTAGCAAAATTTTTCATTTTAATTTAAGAAGGGATCATTAAAAAAATTCCTATAAGCGTAGCGACTATGAGTCGGTAGACGAAAAGAGCCAATCTTAGGCTATATCCCGAAAAACGATGAAAAAAAGAATTATATAAAATAATGCTGCTGCAAGTAAATAGGTAGTCTATTGCACGTAAATATTGCAGTTCAGTTACTACACTTATAAATATTGCACTTGGAAATATTCATAATATTGTTTTTGGTGAATTGAATTAGAATTAAGAGTTGTTTCCTGCTCGTTTTTGTAATATTATTTTAGAAAAATATATGCTTAGTTATATAATTATCACCTCAATCTATTAAATATGCAGAGCAGGTGTAAAATATGTATGTCCAATATAATCAAGAAATTGAGTGAAATATCAGGATAGTATTCAAATTTTCAAGTAACGGAAAAATTCTACATCAAGATTTTTTCAAGAACTTTTTATTTTTTTTATTTGCATGTTGGGAAACATAATGACCATACTCTTTATCTAATGAATAGTTTATCAAAGAAATTTTCTATGAATTTCGCATCTGTAATTTAAACCTGATTTTAATATTAACAACTTTTTTCACATTTTCATCTTACAAAGTATTCTAATTCTATCAATTTTAAACATCATTCGTTTGAAATCACTCCTTTAAATTAATTTAGTCATAATTTTACTTATATTGATATAAGTTTTTATTACTCATTTGCAGTTTTTTAACACAAATTATTATTATATTGAAGCTATTTTACATGAATTATAATTATACTTAATTAATTTCAATGTATATTAATAATTAAATATATATAATTTTATCTGAAATTACTACTGAATTTTTTCAAATCTTAATAAAAAAGATTTAAATACATTTTAAAGAATTTTACCGAAAATTATATTAAGTTTTTCCTAATTTTTCGTACTTTTTCTGAAGAAACTTGTCTCTGTCACAACAAGGCCTAATTAAAGTCATTAAAATTTGAAGGAGGTTAGTTTTCTTTTCTAATTAGGTTTGTGACTGTTGACAGAATGTAAATTTGTTCGACTAGCTTTCACCAACACAAGCAACAAAAGAAGTCTACCGCCAAATTAAAAACATCTTGCCTAAGCATTTTGTTATTCACTAACAAACATAAAGGAATTAATTGTCGTCTTCTGTTTTCTCCAGAAAAGAACACGAAAAAAATTTCTCTGGCTCGTTTAAGATGTAAGAGAATAGGTAAAAGGTTTTTTCAAAATATATTAAAACAGTAATTGAAGCAAAAAATATTTAGCCAGAATAATTAGTTTTTTCAGGATGTCCCCAGTGTTGCGTAGAGAGGGTTATTTTGTATTCGCTGTGTAATACTAAATTATAAAAAGGTAAACTATGTCAATTGAAACAGATTCTGAAAAATTTTGGATCATTTTCTCTAAAGTTCTGCCCGCTTACCTTAATATAGTCATGAAAAATTTTATTTTACACCCCATCTATTTTCAATTAATTGAAATTAATTTGACTCATATTCAGATTTAATTCATTTTCATCCTCTAATCTACAGTAGCTATGGAGTACAGACATGAATTATTACTTAAATTCCGTGCAGGCGATAAATGTATTTTATTTGCTCTCAAATGTAATAGCGAAGCCATTGTTGCCTTCAAGTACGAATTATTTTTAATTTAACAGGCACAGGAATGCATTAGTAACTCTATCTGGTCATAATTTATTTATTTATTTTTACTCATATTTTATTTATCTTGCTTTCAGTTGAATTATTTTATTTCATTTCAGTGCAGAGGTGTCATAAAATATATTATATATTAAAAAAAACATAAGCACGAAAAAATTATGTACTATAAAAATACTAGCACAAAAAATATTATATACTGTGCAATAGCTTATCTACAAAAAAAACTAAAATGTTAATAAAAAGTAGAGGCAATTTCTTCACATAAGCAGATAACTGTGACATGCATAATAAAAAAAACTTATTATTACAATTACAACGGGGAAGTTAAAGAAATTAATGCATTAAAAGGAAAATTCAATCAATGATTAAACGCATCTATCTTCATGAATATTAAAGGAAATTAATTATTAATAGATAATCTTCGCATATTATCATGGGTACTGATTGCATATTAAATAGACAGGATGTGAATAATTTATTGAATAATTACGCGCTTGCTATTGAAAACTATTAAATAACGTAACTATATTTTAATATTTAATATATAAATAAATTCATCAAGATTATTAAACAGCTGTCTAATATTATACTTCTCATGCAGAGAGGCAAGTAAATATATTCTTGTATAAATGAGGAAAGGTGTTTTGAAAGAGTGATTGAATAGTTCTAATATTATTGCGAAAATATCTTCATATAGCTAAAAGAATAATATTCCCTTATTCCTGATTAAATAAACATCGAATATCGCGTCTTTGTAATTCATAGCTAACCTTTAGATTCTTTTTTATTTTATTTTTTACTCATATTCACAAGGTAGGCATGATTAGACACTAGTTAGTAGCTTAAGCTGTCTGAGTTTCTATAATTCGGAATTGGCTATCTCGAGTGTTGTCCAAAGAATAGGGGTTTCACTAGTTTATAGTTATTATTCTAATTATAAGATTAATTTTCCTATTATATAATCAAATTTCTTTTTATATTATTAGTTTTGGTTTAAAGTATTGAAGATTGTTGAGAAAACTAATTTAATTCCAGTTTAATTGAAATGTTTATATTCACTTCAATTAATTATTATTTCAGATATAAGTGATACTTAATTCTTTTCAAGAATTTAACGTTCTGCATTAGATCAATACCTTGTTGTTGAATATAGTAAATCAACCCATTAGTGCCTGATTTTTGTTTTCCGTTGATTTTTGTGATATAACCTAAGAGTGGCTCCTATCGTCTACCGACTCATAGGCGCGACGCTCATAGGAAATTTTTCGATGATCCCTACTTTTTTTAAATCGAAATTTTTGCCATTTGTACTAAATATAGCGGGTCAGTTAGCTACTAATGTTTAAAGCAGCCATATTATGCAATTAATAATGCAATTAATATTAAAGCCATGCAATTAATATAATAAGCCATGCAATTAATATTAAAACAGTAGAATTTTGATTATATATAAAATAATTTTGGGGTATGAATAAAATGACAATAATTTTGTACTGTTTATTGTAACAATAAAGCTACTTTTTATAACGAATAAATAATTGTATACCGTAATAATAAAAAAAACTCTATAATCAATTAATAAAACAAAAATTCTTTATTGTTATTACAAAATGACTCTATAATGAGATAATAAAAAAACTATTTTTCTTTATTGTAGTAATACAAAAACTCTCTATAACAGAAAATAAAAACAAAACAAAAACGCAATTATTTATTGTTATAACAAAGTGAATTAAACCTGCATCTCCACACAAAAAAAAAAACTCCTTCCTATCACCCACCAAATTTATCTCTAACCGCACAGTTTTTTTTTTTATGTCACTTAAATTATCGAGAATTCGGATGGAGGCCATCGATAAAAGAAGGACTGATGGGGTGCTGGAGGACAACTTTGGACGCCTTTGAGAGTCACTTTAGGCAAGAAATGGCTCAATGGGAGAAAAGAGAAACGAGATAATTAAAGGAGATAATTTAAGGAGAAGTACATAACAACATTTATGTCTCAGTAATTTGTTCAACACTCAATAGTAATTTACATTTTCCATCTCCTTTAAAAACCAAATTAATTGTAGTGATTTTGTTTAAATCGAAAAAGTATTGTTTTTTAAAATGCATATCTAGTTCTAGTTATTTCATTGAGTTTTTGTCGCATAGTTCACTCATTTATCATAATTGTTTCCAATTTATTGTTAATTAGGGATTTTGTTTGGATAGGTGTTTTTTAAGCGACAATTGTTGTACTTTTTTATACATTTCAGTTCCCGTGTATCTGAATATATTTTTTCCATTGAATAATAAACAAGAAAATATTTTCCAGTACAACAATATATGATATAATAATTTTCCATAAAATAATATTTAAAAAACGTTCCATGAAATTATATATATATACAATATAATTTCATAAAATAATATCTCAGAATGAATATTGAATGAATAAAAGTAAATGAACTAAGAATAATCAACATGTATTCTTGTGCGACAAGATCAACATTTGTTAAAAGTGAATACAAAATAACTGTCAATACTACAAAAGAAACCAGAAAATATTTCAAAAACGTCGATGAAATATATCACATTCCAATACTATAATCTATCTATCTATATACTTATAAAAGTCTGGTCGTCGTGCTTACTTGATTGATTGAGGCCGTGCGTAGATTCGATAATAATTCCAGGGTTCACTCGACCTGTTATGAAAGTTAGTAACTTGGATACCATTGAATTTATCTTTAATTTTATTGATTCTGTATTTATTTTTTATTTTATTTATTCGGTAGCATGGTTGTTTATTGGATACGGAATAATTAAAGTTGTACAAAAAATGCTATTAAAAAGGCGTTGGCCTAATGCAATTCAAAAATTAGACTCAATTTGACCCAACGGATCACGGGTAGTCTAGTAGTTACTATACCTAACTTACCCTAAACTATTAGTATGGCCCGTTTGGGTGTATTCTATGGGCCGTTTGGGTGCATTCAAACTAATGGAATTTGTAAGTGATTGTTCTTGCAATTGTTTTCCAAATATATTTTAATGGAATAAAGGAAATTAAATGATCGATTGGTATTCTTTGCATGTAGTTCACTATCAGAATTTTTAAAGTTCATATTCATATATATACATATATATCTGTGCCTACACATTTATTATATCTATATATATATATATATGTATAGATAGCTGGGCAATCAATGAATAAATAAAATGATAAATGTAAACGCTTATTAATAATTTTTGTCGGGGGCCTGGTGTAAATTTTGAAAGCTAAGTCTACAATAACTTCTAAGTAATTATTTATAATAATTATAAGCCTAAAAATAATTTAAACGTTCGACTCACAGAAATTCTGCGGAGTAGTTTAGGATAAAATTTATTTCAAACTTTCCTCTGCTAAACTCTTTATTATATTCTAATATCTTCTTAAATAAGTGATAGAAAAACTTTCATAATTACCGAACAAATGTCAAAAATTCATATGAATTCACTTTTGATATTAATAACCTCTTTTATTCGAACAACATATTCAAAGCAAACAATAAAATAACTAACCAAAACAAAAACAGAATATTTTGAGTGTTGTGAAGAAAACAGAAGATGGTGTCACTCCTTTCATGAATATTAATGACAAAACTGAAGTTATTCTTTGTTGACGCTGAAATGTTGCTGTCCCATACAAATAGACCAAATGCAGTGTTTCAAGGGTAACTTCAATTTTTTGTTCTATTTATATGAATATCATTTTATAGTCTTCGTGTTCGTGTTCTAGTCTGTTAAAGGCACTAATCATTATTATCATGTAAACATGCCTATTAACTCTGTTTATTTATAAAAGTGTAAATTTTCATATTTTATATGACATATGAAAAATACTTGAATTAAAATATATAAATAACACTTTTATTTCACTTATCTCAACTACATCTATGCATTATTATGCAATATCTCAATGTATAATTATTCCATATCTTGTATTTATTTAACTGAATTAAAAGTATTTGAAGATCTTTATTATATATTTCTGACCAACTTTAACCTTCATTAAATATTTTACATTTCCATAACCGCAAGGAATCAGTTCGTTTAAATAGAGAATCAATTTTTTCATTACTATTTATTGGGATCCTTTTTAAGCTTCATTCCAAATACCTGCATAAAGGAAATGCAATTTTCCTTTAATCTCCGAGTTGCCCAATGAAGGCATGCTTTCATATGATATCGATAACATATTTTCGATAATCTGTTACCATTTTTTGCAATGTGTGTATCTCATCTTATATTGAAGCGTACTGTATCTCATAGAGTAAGTGTCTCTTTTCTTATATGCAAAGTGTACCTTATGACCTTATCTTATATAGAAAGTGTATTTTATATAAGATAATGTAATATGGTGTGTCCTATCTTATATCTTTTAAGTGCTTTGTATCTTTTATTGTGAGTGTATCTTGTGTTATATCACAAGTGTATCTATCTTGTGTTTCTTAACTTTTATGTTTAAGTGTATCTTACACAGTAGGTGTATATTATCCTATTTCACGAATTATTTATTGAATTGCAAATATTTGTCGTTTTTCATCATATTCCAATTTGCTCTTGCATATTTTTTTCATATTACGTAACCATTTGTAATTGGGAATATTTTTCCTTCACATGTTTTGAGCACATCACAAAATTCTTTTTAGCGGACATTTCAAGATTCATGTTGTGGTACACAAGTGTGATTGTCAGACTTCAGGCTCTGGTGGGTTCAAATTTTCCATATTTCCAGGTTATTTTAGAGCATTATGACCGTATTTCCTTCGTTGACAAGAACCGATGAGCGCCGATTACTAGCTGTGCGCTTACAGAGGCTCAGAAAAAACTTCACGCTTCGCTTTTGATTACAGGAAAATGGTCCTTTGTAATTCCGTTATAAGTAAATTGAACAGTAATTGCAAAACTATGTGCAGAAAATATTACAAGAATGTGAAATATTTTATTTCTCAGGAATATTTAAGTGTTTTTAAGTACATTTTTATATTCTGGTATATAAATGATATATGTTAGAACTCTGTCAATTTTAGTTTTGTGAGAATTATGTTAATTACGAGGAGGTAATTTATTGTTAACTGCCTTAAATAATCAATTTATAGGCTTATATGAAACCAATTTTATGGTCATTATGTTGTATTCTGTTATTTGTGGAGATATGGCTTCAGAGCTTCAAGCGAACTAAAAAAATAGATTATAATTTCACCAGCTTTGGTTAAATTTGGTTAAGTTAGCCTTGGTTTGGTTAGGTTAGGTTATTTTCGGTTAGGTTATTTTCGGTTAGGTTATTTTCGGTTCGGTTAGAAATTGATCAAGAAATTTTCACTTTTCTTATATTTTTGATTATGCCAAGAAAACAGTTTTCCGATGCCGACCGCCAAAAACGGATTTCACATTCTTAATCTACACCCCAAAAAATATCTATTTAAAAAAATGCCTTTTTTAATGCCAATTTACTAATAAAAATCCATCATTTTCTCTGCATTATAACAACCACCTCATAATTATGGTTAGCAATTAAGAGTTGAAATTAAATATAATAAGAGTTTTTTAATCTGAAAAAATATTTAGAGTTCTTTATATATATATATATATATATATATTCAAGTGGAAGAAGCTCACACAAGTATTAAGGAGCTGCTAGCCCAAGCGCAGTCTAATAGAAAGCGACACGTACATGCTCTGCTACTTTTGGAGGGTGAAATCTATCAACCACCCTTCCCTTGTATTCGGTCTGATTGGCTTGGAATTTATGCTCCCAAACCTATGCAATAATGGGTTGGGGTTCGAATTTTCGGTGCAAATTATAACAAATAAATCCATACGGAGGGGGGGGGGGCAACGAATACGGGGAGGAGCAAGTGACCAACTGGGATAGGTACGTGATACAACTGAGAGGTGTCAATAGGTATATATTTATAGCTATATATATTTATTTATTTCACTATCAAATTAAAATTTCATCAGTTGAGTTTAATTTGTTAGTAAAGAATGGTCGTTCGGTATTTTTGCAGGAAAAATGTCTCAAAACAAATTTGGCTTTACAGACATTTTTTTTTTTTCTTTTCTGTAAATTATTTCTGTAAAAATGTTCAAACACATACCAGGGCTTGACTGCAGCTAACACTAGGATGCCTTCACACGATGCGTTTCTTCAGTGCATGCGGTTTTTCCCAGCTCAGTGAAATACCGCACTTAATTACCTTCACACGGTGCGTTTTTTCAACGTACAATGTAAAAACATAGCAAACTTGATTTCACTGTAGTCTTCTCGTGCAGTTAAAACCCGAATGCAATGAAAAAACGCACCGTGTGACGGGCTCCATTATAATTGTATGCAATCTGGTCAAGTGCGTTGTATTTTTTCACGAGTTTAGAAAATCACCGCGGGATCTTTTGCAGTGTTTCACCGTCCAGTGAAAAACCGCACAGTCTGAAGGGTTAGATTATAATTATATGTAAAATGGTAAAGTGCGGTTTTTCACTGCGCTGTGAAAAACCGCATGTGGTGAAAAAACGTATCGTGTGAAGGCTCCCTTAGTTGTACAGGAATATAACTTGTCTAAAACTGGTTTAGAACATCTTGCAAGTTCGAGCATAGTTTGGCCTTTTTATAATGAAAATAGTTCTTATAAACACTTATATGGCCTTGCCGAAGAAATTTGTTGAATTTGGCAAAAAAAAGTTGATTCCAGCAAAAGAGGGATCATTAAAAAGCTTTACTATGAGTCGGTTGACGATAGAATCCTATTTCAGATGTCTCAAAAATGAACGAAAAACAGCCTCCTGCCAATTAAATTGTGAATTTCAACATCTTCGTGCAGCCAAAAATAGCCATTCAAAATATTGAAGGATATTAAACGTTGTGTTTTTAGGATATCTTATAATCGAAGTCAATTTCTCATAATAAAAATGTAATGATTAAACATTTTTATCACACTATTTATGTAGCATTCTCTAGAACATACGTAAGTTGGTCTTAAATCATATAAAATGAGATTCGAAAATGTATTTAATTTTTTCGAATTGATTTAATTCTTAACACTAACACACCGTCCTCCGTTAACAAGCAAATATCATTGGATGATGCGCATATAAAATGATATTTGCACTTTATTAAAAAAACAATAGAAATACTTATAGAAAATCCACCAAAAAATGATTTACTTCTGCACAAATTCCAAATAAAAACCCTCTTTCCGAACTAATTTTAACATTTTCTGAGACTAAAACATTATTGCAAACTCAACAAAAGTATGTAAAACTTCTCCTGACGCATTACTAACTGACAGCAAATGAGGCATCTGAAAACTCTGAGTACAACAAAGTTACCGGAAACATTAAACTGCGAGTACCTTTAAGGAGTTCGTAAAAGATTCACTCGAGTCAGTAAGATTTGAGACCCAACGGGCTCATCCTTCGTTTTATTCACAAACTTCCTTGTTTGAGGCTATGTTACTACCGAACACAATCTGCTACAATGCACTCAATATAATTTTATCATTCATAGCAAGTCAACAGGTTGTTATGAATGTTCTTCATGTGAGCAGCTTTGAATGAGAAATAATTTTCCTTCAAAAAACTATTTCGGACTATTTTAATAATTTTACTATCTTACCGTTCATTTTTCTTTGCGTACTATGTATTTCACTGGCCGCGTTACCCTGTTTTTCATTAATAATTCTTAAACTAATTGTCTGATCATCAGGAAATTTTAACACAATGCTTTTGATATCCCTACCTAATTTTTGGATTACATATCGCATTGATAAAATGGTTACAGAGGATTTTACTTCTGTAAAAAATATCCTTTTTATGTCTAGCCTGTGATCTGGGTACACGCTTTCGAACAATTCGACACGTATGTACTACTATATATGAAGTAAAATTACCCAAGTTACCGGTTTCAAAAGTTAATAAGTAATAATGCCAGTATCCTTTACTAAATGAATAAATAATAGAATATACGTAGTATTCATTCAAATATATTTTATTTAAACTAAATATAACTTTGATACTACTATGTATTTCATGACCGCGTAACACTGTTTTTCGCTAATAACTCTTTAACGCAATGTCGGATCACCATGAAATTTTTACACAAATTTTTTTTAAACCATGAAGTAATTTTCAGTTCACATACCATGTTTATTAATGCTTCCATGAAGGAGTTTACTCTTGTAAATAACGCTTTCCTAAGACATGACATCTCATTGGAACACTTTCTATACTACAAGATGGTTGCCAATGTTTACTAAGAACTTGATAATATTTTTAAAAACAAGACATATTACATTTTGATTTGTCAATCGTTTCCTTTCACGCTAGCTCAAAGTTTTCGCAATAATCGAGACGGAGATATTGGACAATGGTTACAGAACACGACAGTATTAACGATAAAAAATTAAATAAAATTCAAATTGAAGTCCTGCAAAATGTACAACATATCACTAATAACAATATAAATCTTTAGTTGATATAGTATTCAAAATCGATTATTATCTATGGATATAGCTCTCTTACTTGTTGTGAACTGTGAATTTGATATTACAATTAATAGAACTCAATGCAATTACATGACATGGTTACTGTATATATATATATATAGTGACATGTAGCAACCTTGTATTTTACTATCAGTTCATTCATAAACATTTCGTCCATAAACGAGTTAAGCTATAGACGAAGTAAAACTTCATTCGAATGCGTGAACGGGAAATGCTAAAAGTCACTAAATTTGGATGAGTAAACTCCTTTGTTGGAGCATTAATAAACATGGTATGTGAACTAAAAATTACTTCAGGGTCTAAAAAATTTGTGTAAAAATTTCATAGTGATCCGACATTGCGTTAAACAGTTATTAGCGAAAAACAGTGTTACGCGGCCATGAAATACATAGTAGCTTTAACTATCATTGAAGCAAGTACAAAATGAAAGTTATTAAAATGACGAAGCAATAGATATATTTCGAAATAAATCTTTCGTATTTATATTTACATGCTATAAAACACAACAAAGTTATTTGTAAAATTGTCTTTTAAATTCATACTCTTTTTTCACACTTATTCTTCCTTGTCGAGCTGAAAGAAGAAATATATATAATTATTAGAATAAATGTAAAGTATGCAATTCTAACAGTAAGCACTATTGTGTAAATGCTGTTCAATAACTCGCCTCAACCATTAAAGTCAGAATTCTGTTCTCCGTTCAATATTTAAGATTATTAACTAAGATAGGGTTTTATTGTCTACCGACTCGTAGATGCCGCACTCATATCAAATCTTTTCGATTATCTCTTATTATTTTTAACCCTTTAACGCCCAGGAGGACACTGGTGGCCCCTTTCACCAAAATTTCAAATCTATTTTAAGAAGGGATCATCAAAAAAAATTCCTATGAGCGTCGCGCCTATGAGTCGGTAGACGAAAAGAGCCTATCTTTGGTTATGTCCCGAAAAACGACGAAAAAAAGAATTCTGTCCATAAAGGGTTAATGAAAATTAAAATTTTCAAATTACATTAACCCTTTAACGCCCAGGAGGACACTGGTGGCCCCTTTCACCAAAATTTCAAATCTATTTTAAGAAGGGATCATCAAAAAAATTTCCTATGAGCGTCGCGCCTATGAGTCGGTAGACGAAAAGAGCCTATCTTAGGTTATGTCCCGAAAAACGACGAAAAAAAGAATTCGGTCCATAAAGGGTTAAATCAAAATTTCACTTAACTTAAAAGTGACTAAAACGCAAAGCTAGGTGTTGAAGGGATAGTAATTATTGAGAACCAATCAAGGCATTTCGCATGAATAGAATTTATTGTTATTTAATTGTACTACTTTCTTCGTCATAAGGCACAAATTCTTATGTACAATGGCCTACATAAGTCTTTTTCGCATCATTTGTGCCCAAGCTAATAATATACTTAAACTAAGAGAGAATTGCCGGTTATACAAAGAAAATCGTCGGTTTATTTTGTTTTATTCAATGATTTTGTGTCTATATCTTGAATTTTAATATGTTATTTTATATAAAGTGTGAACGAAAACATCAAAGCAAGAAATATGAAACCTTAATGATGTGCAGTCAACAGAGAAATAAATGATACCGCCAAAGGTTTTTACTTGCTCATTTCGAAGCTGCACTCTATTTTAGCCGTACCGAATTTACTTGCCCATAAAAACATAACCATAAGTTATTATGGGCAAGTAATTTGTAGTTCTGCTACAACTTATTTAGCAAACTTGCAACTTTTTTCTTCACACTTCAATTGAGTTTTATCAAATAATCGACTCACTAAGCAACTAACATCAGAGATTTTTTTTTTTTTTTTTTTTTTTTTTTTTTTAGATCTACTCAAGGAGGTGGAATCCAGTTTACGGACTAACAGAGACTGCTTAGCAAGTCTCAAGTGTCGGACTCCATGTCAAAACAGACACGACTACCGACTGAACCACCCCCAAGGAAGACAAAACCAAAAACAACACGAGTAAAGGCAAAGAGCCTTATAAGTCCGAAGACCCCCATGCTATCTTAGGTCCCGAGAAAAGGAAAAATGAAAGAGAAATAGTTGAAGAAAAGGAAAAAACAGCGGGCAGTCAACCTTGTAAAAGAAAGCCATTGGCCGAAGTTTTAAAAGCACCCAAACCTTCACCAGCAAAGACAGATTCATGCAACCCATTCCACAATCGAACACAAGACAGAACAAAAGAGCGCGAAAACTGCACAGTTCTAGACCTAGGCATCTCAAAAGATCGAGAGTGAGCAGCCAAGGCTCCACCACGCACAGGGTGATCAACGAGACTGTCAATCTTGAAAAAAACACTCAGAGATGCCACTTTGCGCCTGTGCCAAAGATCGCAGCTGACACTTCCACCGCTTAATCGGCCAACTTGGCTGACAACACGATCAAGCAACGACAGGTGAGAAATGGCTGCAGACATCCAAACTGGAGAACAGTACTCTAGCACAGGGATTATAAATGCCAAGAAGCACCTGGCAACAGCAGCGACATCTCGAAAAACACTCATTGTCTTCCTCAAATGCCAACCCTCATCGAGGCAGAGGCAGCAATTGCTCTGACTTGCTTCTCAAACGTCAACTTGGAGTCAAGAATGACACCCAAAATCTTCAACTCCGAGACCATCTCCACAACAGAACCATCAATCAACAAGTCGGGGAACAAAGGCTCAACCGTACGAGAACGAGAAATAAGCGTCCCCCTCGTCTTACTTGGATTCACCAACATGCCCCACCTACTGCACCAATCGCTGATCACAGCCAAATCATCATTCAATGATACTGCCACGAATGACCTATTACGAGGATGTAGTATCCTACAAAGCAAGGTACAGTCGTCCGCATAACCAACCAGCTCATTCTGAAGCAGCCTTGGAAGGTCAGCAATGTACAGCAAAAACAACAATGTACCAAGAACACTACCCTGTGGCACACCAGATACGACATCAATACTTGAACTTAACACACCATCAACCTTAACTCTCTGAGTACGACTGGACAAAAAATTCTGGAAAACCTTCAAGATCAATCCACCAACTCCAGCTTCCCGCAATTTAAACACAAGGCCCCCATGATTAACCCTGTCAAAGGCCGCACTGAAAGCTCTCCACCCCTGTCTAATTCCAACTGACCGGCACAGACGATGTCAAGAAGAGCATCGCAGGTACCCATTCTCTTCCTGTATGAATACTGGTGAGAAGGCAGGACCCCAGATCTCTCCAAAAAAACGACCAAAACGCAAAGCGATCAACCTTTCAAAAGCCTTCGACAGAACCGGTGTAATCGAAATCGGCCGATAAATAAACACACAAAGAAATGTTTGTGTATCAACAAGATTCATCGCTTCTAAAAATCGTGAAGCAGAGTAACTGTTGTCTACCACAAAGTACTTCATGGCATAAAATTACAAAGTTGACTGACTGGATTACGCAAAGTGGATGCACATTTGGGAAAAAGCACAGAAAAAGCGAATCATTTATTTGTGCTGACATGTATACTATTATTATTAGCATTTTACTAATATACAGGATGTCCTACAAAAATGTACCGAATTTTTAATTGATTATATTTCGGATTTAAATTAACATTTTTTTACAATTTAGTAATTTTTCTAATCGAATAAATCAAACTTTCTGAAAATCGACTGAATAACCAATTCACAGTGATCGATTTTCTGAAAGGGGTAGAAAAACTATTTGTTCAAAGTAAAGTTTTGAAAATCAACGCTGGTGCTCTTTATTTATCAAAACATACTGGTAAAAGTATTTCACAAAAATGCATCCTACATTCCAACAAATATCTAAACCCTCTGAGAAGTTACTTGCTTCATAATTTCACCCTTTGAAGACCCCTAAAATGCAGCCTACTGAAGAGCAAAGAATTGTTAGCGCATTAGAATATGAAACAACCGAAAACTGTGAACAAGTTAGAAGAGCTTTTAATGCATATTTCTCTGAAAGAAACTTGCCCATATGCAGACAGCGTATCGTTGTTTATGAAAATTCAGTTACCGTGGAATATTATCAACCGAAACAAAGGCAACTCGGGGCGAAAATTTACTCAAAGAACAAACAACATCACGATTGTCCATCAGGCGATTACTACTGAGAATCCTAAAATCTCTGTGAGGCGCAATGAGGCCAATTACCTCAATGGCTGGAGGAGAGCGTTTTGCATTTGGATTATTTCGAAAGATTAAAAGTTTACAGAAAGGTTGGTAGTTTCCGATTAGGAATCATTTTCTATGAACGGAAGAGTGAATCCTCAAAATTTTAGGTTTTGGAGTGATAATCAACCACTGAAAAGTGTTCGAAAAAGCATAGAAAGAGAGAAGCTGGCTGGTTAGGCTTGTCTGTGCATTACGGGAAAAGTATTGGACACTTCTTTTATGATGGAAATCTGACAGGAGAATTTTATTAAGAGATGTTAAATTAATTGATCATTCCATCACTTGCATTTGAATGTCACCGTAATTAATTTCAACGCCTTTTGTTTCAACAGTAGGTGCTCTAGCCCATCGACGAATCATAGTTAAAGGCAGATTGCAAGAGGTCTTTGGGAATATACTTTTGAGAATATATATGTGTGTGGAATCAATCATTTAAAACATTTTAGCGGTTTATTATATTTTCTGCAATGATCAATGATATATAAATAAACATGAATCATCCGAGACTACTTTTCCAGTACTCCCCCAGAAAGTTCCATCCAATTTCTTGTCCAAAAAAAGCAGTTTTACGACTCACTGCATCTGGTGACGGCAGTAAAATCTTCTTAACGATTCATTGGCCGGGTAGTTGGGCAACCAGAGGGCTTCTTCCGAGTGCCATTGCAGCACTCTTAGCACCATTATTGCTGGTCTTCCTATTGCTCTTTGAGTGTTTAAAGACAATTAAGCGGAATTAGACCTATTCCACTCCCTCTCGGTCATCAGACAAGCTGTAAATGGTACTGTAAAGCGATTTTATTTTATTTACATCTTTGCTGTAGAACGCGAATTGTCTTAACAATTATAAATTTTTTAGCTATTAAAATTCATATTCATAGTTTTACTGACGAATGGATATAGTGAAGCAATTTATTTTTCAAAAATAATGCAAGTGCTATACTTTCATAATTACTCTATCGAACATAATAAATTTCATCAAAAATTTCTACACAATTTATTGTGATAAGTGAATCCATTCTTTATTAATTAAAATTCATATTTGCATTATGTAAAGCAAATCCTGTTGCTTTGGCGCCACCAATTTTTTTAAAATGATGATGATGTTGTACTTTTTATTTCTTTTAATTGACCCTTTAAGTCCCATCGTCATTCTCAAGGAACATTTGGCAAAACTTCGATTTTGAAATAGGGATAATTGAACAAATTCCTATGAGCACAGCATCTATGAGTCGGTAGACGATAGCAGCATGTCTTAGATTATATCTCTTATGTCAATGGAAAAGAGAATTTGGGCTTTGAAGGGTTCTTTGAAGGGTTAATTCATTTGTTTATATTAAATGAACTCTTTTCATTGAATTGTTTCTATCAAATCATTCATAGAAATATGTTTTGTGTTAGGTTATAAGTTGTCAGTATTTTCTTCATTACAGATCATGGAGCAGACCAAAGTAAAGCAATTTCTGATAGAAAAATTCTTTGATGAAACAAATTTGTAAATCTCATTTTCTTTAACCCTTTTCATCCTGAATTATTTTTTCATCGTTTTTCTGGACATATCCTAAGATAGGCTCTTTTCGTCTACCGACTCTTAGAAAATTTTTATGATTATCCATTCTTAAATTAAAATTTTTGCTAAACGGTACCATATGGGTACGCTAGGAAGAAAAGGGCTAAACTCTTGGAAATGATCACTACAGATCTAATTTAAACATAGAGAGGATTGAAGAACATAACTGGAAATCTAGCTGCCATGTCAAAAATTTGGAATCGGGAAAATTTAAGAATTTGAGGAGATTTTATTTATATAAAGAATTTTATTTGTATCAGATTATACATTTTGAGATAAGAAGCAGGAATAACTAATTTATTAGTGGAAACTTAATTGGTTTCTCTATTTTCTCCATTAATATTTCTCATAGTCTTCCCTATACTCAATTATTGACAATATTTCAGAAAAAGCAATATTATAAGCAGAGTAGACAATGTATAACGAAATTGCTTGAGATTTGTCTACCGGCCGCTTTACCAATAGAAAATTAATTCTATCTCTCTAAGCTGAATAGAAAAGATTTTATTCTTCTGAGGTTGCAACATATTAACAATACACACAGAAATACATATTCATAATTCATTCTAGCATGGACATGAAAAAGCAGTTTACAAAATCAGACTACTCTGCAAAAACAGCCCTTGTATCAGAGGGTTAATTTAAGCTAGCAATTTGTTAGAATATGCCACTTGATCTTACTTAGAACGATCTTTCTTTGTACGAAACTGTAGAAGAAAACCAAACATCATTACAGGAATCCCCCTTTTAAGTTACCAGTCGACAACCAAATTTCCATCTTGGAAGTCATAGAAATAGTCCGTCAAACACCATTACCATTTATAAGCTACTAGACCACCCGTGACCCGTTGGGTCAAATTAAGTCTAAATTTTGAATTTCTAGTACCTAAATAGGTTAATGAAATTTTTATTAGGTTAACGCCTTTTTAATAACATTTTTTGTGCAACTTGAATTATTCCGTATCCAAGAAACAACCAAGAAAAATAAATAAAAGAAGAAAAAAAGTCAATAAAAAAAATAATAATAATTCAATTAAATAAAAGAAAAAAGTAAATTAAATAAATTTTATCCAAGAAAATTAAATATCCTGTATGGTATAATGATAATTAATAATTATTAGCTAGCTACTTCTTAAAAGCATTACTGAGCCCGAGATTAAATTGAGTAAATTATTAGAAATTAGGGCAGCCATTCCGTATCCAGGATTCTTACGCACGGTCTCAAACAAACAAACAAACAACCAAACAAACATACAATCAAGGTGATCAGAGTTTTATAAGTATATAGATTCTTGAGAAGATCAGGTAACACTGACCGCTTCAATAATACTAAAGCTCAACCATAATGATAATATCAAATACATTTGCAAAAGTGCAGATACATGTTCGGGGCATGTTGGAATGTTGCTGGAATCGAAATCCTATATATTTTGAGACGTAAGGTCTCAGACATTGTCATCTTTTAAAATTCATAGTATTCATAGAGCATCAGAGGACAATTTTCGTATCATCAACAGAAGAAAGTAAATTCTGCAAATTCAGTATATACAAATAAATTTAAATATTTGTGTGATTCCACTAATATAATAATATACTCCAATATTATTACTATCATACTTTTATAATAAACATGAAGGTATTATTATAAGTGTACAAAAATTAATTTTACGTGTTTCCTAAATTCCTTCCCCTTCGTTTCATTTTGAAATATGATTCAAAGCTCTCTATAAATCCATTAAATTGATAATGATCTACAATGAAACATGGCCTACTTAATATACACGGCCGGACATGCTGCAGCAAGAGGCTATTGCTAAGAGGTTGATTAGCCTCTTAGCTTTGCGTATGGTTTCATTAATTAAAGGTCATACTTTTTTGAACAAGATACCTAATGAAAACTCTGATAACAAAGATTATCGTAGATTTTGCGGTAACCTAAAAAAGTATGCAAAAAAGGAGGGAGAAATAAAAAAAATTTTAATGAAATGTTTCTTTTCTTTCCACCCTATTCTACTACATTGAACACTGATGAAAATTGTAAGACCAAACAAAAAAAAAGATTACATTCAAGATTATCTACAAGAAATTATATGAATCTATTCTTTGTATGGTACTCCAAAAAGATTAATGATCATGCAGGAGTCAAACGTGTATGTGCTCAAATGAAATTCAATATCCTTCTCTAAGTTTCTTCTTCCGTTGGCTCTGCTTGAAACTTTCAACATTCTGTTTCTGCAGTCCTCTGTAAACGTCTATTATTGAAAAAAAATGTTTGTCGCTATTCCAAAGGATCGCTCTGAAATCGAGCAGTCAGAACAAAATTGTAACCTTCCTGCAAGAGATCTTCAATGAGACTGGCCAGTGCTCTCAAAGTCACAACAATGGCTTTGCCTGTTTGGACACTTAGGGTGAAATTGGGGCACAAGTTCCACTCTTCAATCCAATCGGCGACGGCTCGTATAAAACAAACTCTATTGTCTCCTGTCTTCGCTGCATCTCCTAGAGAATTTGACCCGTGTGCTCTGGTTTTGGAGTTGCAAACAAGGAAAACCTTGTGCATCAAATTTAGAAATTGGACAGCATCTTGCCTGTGTGGGAAATAGCTTTTGATCGCTGCGCTAGATGTCTCATGGAATATGGCCAGCGCACGGGAAACGTCTTGTTTGTTTTGGCCTGGGAGAAGTACATTAGGATTTATCTTGTGAGCTTTCCTAAGGTGCACACCTAGCTTTGTGTCGTCTTCGTGAAGACGATGAAAGAGACTCCATTGTATATATCCACTTGGAACAAAGATTTTGTCTCTCAGTTGATCAAAGTTAAAGGCAGGAAAGACAACTTTTTTCGAATTGAGTAAGTTGTTCCGTACATTACTGATGATGTGAACCATATCATAGAAAAGATAGGTTTTCAACTGGTTGTCATAGGCTGGATGATTAATGAAGATCTGCTCTCCATTAAAGGAACTTAACAAATTCGAAAAGGCCTTCACATTTGAAGAGTGATTATCAGCAACCAGAGCGCGAACCTTGAAACCATATTTGCTCGACTTCGTTATGCAGTTGTCCATTTCTTTGGGTAGCCAATTGCCAACAATAATTTGCTGTTTCTGGGCAAGTTTTCACAGTGACGGGAACTGACTGTTGGAGGCCGATAATCATGAAAACCACAATCCCAGAGTATAGTACACCATCAGAGTTTTCGCCATAATATTCACCACCATGATATTGGGAACATTTCTTGATGTACATTTCATCAACAATTAATGTGATATCATCGGATATGCTTCCTACCTATCTAAGTTTTTCAGCACACTTCAGGGAGTCGACACTTCCTGATGTCAATTTCTTAAGCAAACTGAAAGAAGGTAACGGAAGCTGCTCTAGTAACAACTTATAGGATTGAGCGGAAGTGTACCGAAGTAGGAGAGCATACCTGGAAACAATGAAAACGAACATTATTTTTCAGACAATTCTAGCTTAGGGAATAGTGAAATATTTTTATCCCAATCCAACCTGTATCAAATATAATGGAAGTCATAGCCTACTTAATGTACATGATTGATAAAAAGTATAGGTGTACCGATTGATATTAGTGCATTTAGTAATGCTCTTTTTAATAAGCAATTGAATTTTGAATATTTTTTTATATTTAATAAATGCTTGCTTCTTTTACAATAACTTTCTTGTAAGCTTATTACATTACGCATGAAGCAACCTTTTATTACCTGGCCTAAAAATGCTAATGTATAGATGTCATTTTCTTATAATAAATTCATTGTAAGATGTAAGAGCTGCAATATTTTTTTAAATCTAAAAAATGTTTCAAATCCAAAAAGGTCACTAGCTAATTGTTTATTAAGAAGTGCATAGCTGAATGTAAACGAATTTTTAATTTGCCATCAAAGAAATTTAAAAGCCTTTGAAGATATTATTTTTTATCTAATAGCACTGATGAAACTGAATCATTGCAATAGAGTTTTTTTTTTTTTCTCAATCTGTTCAATTCAGTGTTTGACATAATGGTAACTTCAGATAGCTCATGTCAAGTATCTTACTTAAAGAAACCTACAAAAGGCTTTTGAACATCAATGAATCCTAAATAAATGAAAATTATATTCAGTAATATTTCCTCAGCAATGAAAAAATAGGATTTATCGAAAGCAGTGTTTGCCCTGAAAAAGATTTCTCCCTAAAAATTGCAACCAAAAGGAAAGATCAGATTTTTGAGTAGTAAGAAATACATACCTTATCATCTGGAATGAAAACTGAGGACTGCCTTTAGCTTTGTACAGTTGCATCTCGTTGATTTCTTTCAAAATTGGGTTCATTTATTCGCTTCTAGGTCTGATGTACAGTAGAAAGTTCTCGAAAACACTCTTTTTCGATAATTTACAATCATGAACCGCACGAAACCAGTCGGGCAGGGGAACATGAAAACCGCAGTAACTCAGAGAAACATGAAGATGTTTGTCAATCGAAATGGATTCTTTAACTACAGGGGTGTCCGACTATAGTTATGTTTCAAGGCGAAACATGACGACACTTTTTTCTTTTTGCACAAATGTAATTCCTGGAAAACAGTCTTTTCAGTCAGTGCAGCAAAATTTTCAATCGAATCTTCCTCAAGAAACCTCGAAATCTCATCTTCTTGAAAAATTCTTTTTCGTGGATGTTTATGAAGAGCCTTTGGAACAGTTAACGAGAAATCTTGTTTAGCAGTTTTTGTTTCCACATTGGTGTGAATTGTTGGAATCGGCAATTTGTCCCAAATTGAGTGATTCCGTTTTCCAGTTTTTACACACTTTCCATCAAAGTGCTCAATACAAATCCGGGAACGAACAGAAGGCTTGAAATCAGGATCATTCACAAATTCTCTCCATTTCTTACTCAAATCAGGAAACTTTTCTTGTCTGGGAAACGCGAATCCACTGGCTTCAGACTTGCAATATTTCAAGCAGTATTTATTCACCATTGTTTGTTATTTTTTACTGAAACTTTTTTTAAATAAAGACTGAGATAAACAAAATCCAGCTGAACTTAAGGCGATTCAACTTGTAGGCAGGATACGCAACTGCGTTTAAAATAATAGGGATTTTCAAACTGAAACAAAGCTACCTCTTAGCAAAAACCTCTTGCTGCAACATATCCGGCAGTGTATATTAAGTAGGCCATGAATGAAATAATTATACAGTCATAAACTACAGGTACAAAATAATAATAACCTTGCACAATAATTGGTGTGGGTCATACTTATAATTTTTAAGGGGGTCATCTCAGCGAAAATGGTCAAAGTTATCAAATTTCTGTTTTTTGCTCAAAAAGTGTCTTCAGGCATGGGGGCATTACGTCCCAAATTTTTAGGGGGCTAGTGGCACTAGAACCCCCCCAAAATGGGGGGCAGAGGGGGGAAAAGGGGGAGGTTCATTATTTTTTTTTCATTTTCAATAGAAAACGAAAAAGAAAATGAAAAAATATTTTGTACATTTTGTAGGAAATCTTTCAAGGATTCCAAAACTGTTTTTTTTTTCATTCTAGCATAAAAACTGAGGAAGTTCTATTCTTTATATATATATATATATATATATATTTATATATATTTGTATAGCTTTATAAGAAAAACTAAGCCCTAAATGGAAAAATTTTCACGAACAAAAAGTGTTTCTTTTTCGATTTTACATATTGTGTGAAAATTTTAGTAAAATCGGACCAATAATAAAGAAATGGGGGGCAAAGGGGTTCCACAGGGGGGTCCAAATTTGACTTTTTTCAATGTTTATTTTCATTATTTAATCATTTATTTATCTAATACATAGCTATTTTCAAATTTAATTAGTATTTGAAGAATGTTAGGTATTTGTAGGTGGGAATATGCTATAAATGAAACATGCATAGGGCATTTCCTTGGGAAATACTGCATTTATAACAAAATAAAAATAAAATTGCCTTTACTGAAAAACTACATTGTCCTACTGAAAAAGAATAGAACTTCCTCAGTTTTTATGCTGGAATAAAAACAAAGACAGTTTTGGAATCCTTGAAACATTTCCTACAAAACGTACGATTTTTTTTCCATTTTCTTTTTCGTTTTCTATTGACTCGAGATTTTAGGTGGGTAACTGAAAGAATTCAGTCACGCATACAAAATCTCGAATCAATAGAAAACGAAAAAGAAAATGGGAAGAAAATCTCGTACATTTTGTAGAAAATCTCCCAAGGATTCCAAAACTGTCTTTGTTTTTATTCTAGCATAAAAACTGAGGGAGTTCTATTCTTTTTAATATATATATGTATATCTATATATTTGTATATATATAAAAAACTAAGCCATAAATGGAAAAATGTTCATGAACAAAAAGTGTTTTTTGTTCAATTTTACATATTGTGTGAAAATTTCAGTAAGATCGGACCAATAATAAAGAAAATTCCAAAATTTTGAGATGACCCCCTTAATCCTATGACCCACTTCAACCCTTTAATGACCTGAATTATATTTTCCGTCCATTATCGGGACATAACCTGGGTAAGATAGGCTCCTATCGTCCACAGACTCACAGACGCAGCACTCATAGGAGATTTTTTCCATCGTCCCTTCTTATTCGACCCGGCAAAGTAGGTAACTGGAGAATATTTGAGTCAATTTGACTCTCAACGTTGAGTCAATTTGACTCTCAATGTTGAGTCAGTTTGACTCTCAATGTTGAGTCAATTTGATCTCTCAATGTTGATTCAATTTGGCTCTCAATGTTGATTCAATTTGGCTCTCAATGTTGAGTCAATTTGACTCTCAATGTTGAATCAATTTGACTCTCAATGTTGAGTCAATTTGACTCTCACTGTTGAGCTATTTTGACTCTTTCTGTCGCATTCCAGACCGGTGGTGGTGGTAATTAACAGAGCTTTTAACTGTTTTAAGGGAGAAATGAAATGAAGAGTACAGAGAAAGAGTTGGCTAGAAGGATTTCGGCCTAGAAAAGTGAAGGGGAAAATTAAAATAAAATAAGATAGAAAGTAACCGATGGTTTTTCTCAAGTCTTTTATTGTCTTGGGTTAAGTCTTTGGTTTAGTCTTTGAAATATATTCCAGACCTGTTGGTCATGACCGGTGGACAAGTTTATGACTCTATTTCATGACTGAGTTTTTTTTTATTTAAAAAAATCATCAATGTCTTCTATTTTTCTGGAAAATTAGGCCATTTTTTAATTAAATGATGAATCCTGCTGTTCAAGTTATTACCTTCCATGACACGAAATGTAAATTTCTCCAATCTTTATACTGAGGAGCGCTCGAGTGTCACTTGAAACCTCTTCTGATTCCTTTCGTGCAATGATTGAATTCAATCAAATTCTTAGTGCTCATTCACTTTCATATCGCAAGCAGTTAAATAGAATTAAAAGAGATTTTCAGGATTTTTTATTATATAGCGAATTTCCAGATATCAAGTTAATTCATTTCCTTCCAATGTCAACATTTGTTACCGTATTCTTAAAATTTTGATTTAAAAAAAAGAAGGGATCATGGAAAAATTCGTATAAGCGTCGTGCCTATGAGTCGGTAAACGGAAGGATATTATCCTAGGATATATCTCAAAAACTGACGGTAAAAAGGTCTTGGGCTGTAATGGGTTAAGGTCCGTGTGACTGGACACACTTTTTTCTTAATTAGGGATTCTCATTTTTCATAAATTACTTTGTAAAAAATATTTCATCTGCAATATAGCGCATAAACATTTCATTTAACCTTTTAGAGACTAAATTTTTTTTTCTGTCGTTTTTCGGGACATAACCTAAGATAGGCTCTTTTCGTCTACCGACTTATAGGCGCGACGCTCATAGGAATTTTTTTTATAACCCCTTCTTATAATAGAATTTAAATTTCGGTGAAAGGAGAAACCTGTGTCCTCCTGGGCCTTAAAGGGTTAATGTAATTTGGAAATTTTCATTTTCTTTAACCCTTTATGTATAAGAGACCGAATTCTTTTTTTCGTCGTTTTTTGGGACACAACCTAAGATAGGCTCTTTCCGTCTACCGACTCATAGGCGCAACGCTCATAGGAATTTTTTTTGATAATCCCCTCTTAAAATAGAATTGAAATTTCGGTGAAAGGGGACACCTGTGTCCTCCGGGGCGCTAAAGGGTTAAGAAGGATAAATGTTCAAGTCAACGATTGTACATATTCGTCCATAATTCTTCTGATATTGATTAGTTTCTGAAGCTGTAAACAAAAACAATTTAATCACATGGTAATTCTAAGATAAAGGGTATTAAATTGAATTATGAAAAACTAGAGTTAAATTTATTTATCAACTGTACAAAAATTAATCAGAGAGAAGAGGAATATTCAGAAGTTCATAATACTGAATTTGAAGGCAAAATATATCAAACTGTGCATTCCAAAAATCGGGCACCACTTAATTTATTTTCTTATCAGAAACTGGGAGTTTGAACAGAGTCTTTAGTGCATTTAATTGAATATATTATTCCCACAGCTTCCTTCAATCAAATTCCTTCTTCATATGCAATTTCATATACGCCAGCAGTCTTCCATTATAATAACCCCTTCATTGTTTGTGTCATATTACAAATGTTCTTCAAAATTCTACATCATAAACTCTTAATATTGTCTTTCAACACTGGCTGCATGTTGCAGCAACATAGTGCCCGAGATTTGATTTTTTAAAGCGATCATGGAAAAATTTCTATGAGTCGGTAGACGATAAGAGCCTTCGGCTATATCTCAATATTCGACGGAAAAAACCTATGATGCAATATATGGGTTAAATTAACGTACTCTTTGTGTACTGCATAAACGTACATGACTGAATGCATAGATAAAAAAGAATATATATAACTTTATAAATGACTTTAAAGATGAATAATTTTATCAACAATGATTTACAAGAAAAAATATCATTTTTGAAAACGACATAGCAAATTCTATTATTACAATAATTTTAATGAAAATCTGATGAGGGTCGATTTTCAAACATGATCCTGATTTTTTCAGTATGATAGAATGATTAGTCGTTTTATTAGAATATATGTTAAACAAATAATAATCATAAGTAATAGTATAAAACATCTTAGAGAATAACAAAAATTATACGACTATTTTTTCTTTTTTTGCATTAATTTACATTACATTAGAAATAAATTCAAATTATTATGGATTAATTGTTCATTGGCAACTGGAGAGCATGGTATAAGAAAATGTTCGAAATAACGAATAACTATAAAGAAAACTTCTGCTTTCTATCGCATTAACTAATTTTAATAATATTTAAAGTAAAATAAGGAATTTTAATTACTTGTATATAATTCATAATCAATTGAGAATATTTTTCTTCTCCCTCGATTTGTTTTCCAGAAGGCGTTGCTAATTTATTTTAATGGTGCAGTGGCTGAAATATATAATTTCGATGTACATTACAGGACTTACATCGAACTTTGATCTAAACAAACAACACTTGTCTGTTATGCCCAGGAATGAGGATAAAGCTTGGCCCATGCATGCTGTGTCTCACAGGTCTTGAAGGATCTATATCTATTAGCTCTTAAAGGATTTATATTTATAAGCACTTTGAGGATCTATATCTATTTGCACTTATAGGATTTATGTCAATTAGCACTTTGAGGATCTATTTCTATTAGAGCTTTGTCGATCTATTTCGATTTGCATTTTGTGGTTCTATGTCTAAAAGCACTTTGAAGATCTATGTCTATTTACACTTTGAAAATATATGTTTATTTGAATTACCTTTTTAAACACAGAAGAGAAACGAAGATATTATAACCAAGAGTGTACGTCATAAACCACATTTCATTTCTTGGTGTAATGCTTATCACTATAGTTTATTTACTTAATAATTTGAACAAACTTTGAAATTGTTTATTCTAAAACATAAGAAGAAAATTTATTTAATAACTCATCAACTATCCATATTTTTGTTTGAGAATGTGTGACTACCATTGAATCGTTTATTTAGTTTCCTTTAGTAAATGTTTAAAAACACAGCAGATATTTTCATAAAAATTGAAAATAACGTAATATTCATATAGCTTGCAATAACATTCAATAATTTTTACTTCTGTGGCTGCAGATTAAACATTTATACTGCTCATTTAAATGGGTTTCCCAATATACTTTTCAGTTTTGAAGCAATATAACCACTTTATTGACGTGTAAAAGTGTCAGTAACTAAAATACACAGAACGCTGCCTAGCTGGGTAAATTTTTCTAACGACTCTTTGAAGGAAAATTGAGTGTTGGATTAAAATTGCTTTTCTATATGCAAATGTTATTGTAAACACAAGCGATTCAATACCTTGGAGATTTTTCATATTCGTTCTCTTGTAATAATATTACATTTTTCTTATTCACATAATTCATCGCTGGACGAAAAAAGTATTGTAGTCTTTGAGAAAAGGAAACTGTGAACTATGATTGATAAACCGCATGTCGTCTACTGTGTCAATCAGTTTATAAATGCTCGCAAATAGCCAATTCATTCAATATAAATTACTATCTGAAATACAACAGTAAACTGGACATTAAGATATATGACTTTGGTTTCACTTGATTCTTTTAACACTTTTTTCCTTGTCAGATTGAGGAAATTTTTAAACTCGCACAGAAAAAATAAAAAGGAAGTTCTGTAGTATTTCACTTGTACATATTTTCGACTTAATTCGTACAATTGTGTTTTTTTTAATATAAAAAAGAATTTATCACATAATAATAAAGAGTGAATGAAAATTTCTTGTTTTTCTTTTCGTTAGCTGCCTTTTGAATTCTGAAAGTTTTATTTTTTTTTTTAATTATACAGTTTCAGAATATAACCATTATCCTTAAATTTGTATAATGATTATGCTTTCAATTCTGAAAAATTATAAATATAATTCCTTCCATTTATCCAATAATTCAAATTGATCTTCAACAAAGTAAATTTGTGCTGCACCATATTTGAGATTTTTTCAATGTTGCGTCATATTTGTGGAATAATAATTGAACCAGAAATGGTATACTTGTTTGATTTTGGTTGGCTAATTCGAATATATGTTTTTCCGTTCAATTCAAAAAATGTATTATTTCATAATGAACTATTTCTTCTTTTCGTTGACCTTACCTTCAGTTTCTGATCACTTTTGATTGTAATTTTAAAAAATTATTATACTGTATTCAGATATCCGAAAAGAATTCATTTTCTATCCTGTGGCTATATATAATATTTTCAAATTAATTGAAAAAATTTGTATAATTTCAGATTTCAAAAATTTGTCATACAATATCTAAATAATTTGAAAATAAATATTGCACTCCAATAATTACAGTCAACAGCATGCCAAGTTCTCTGCCACCAGGACTTTCCAGCGAATGTCTCAGTTCTAATTGAAAGTGCCAAGCGCTGGCATCTACTGTCCAAACTATCTTCATGACATTGCAACGACTTGCACCACTGTCCCGTAAATCAACGTTGAAACATATTCACATATCGGCCAATGCTTGGCAACTAACATCGGCACAACCTGGTCCCGAGTTGTCCCAATAAATTGGCCCAAATGTCGTAGATGCTGTAATTACTTTCCCTGAATATCCATTATGTTTTTTTTTAATTGTTCCCTCATTTGAAAGCTAATTCTTGTGATTGCTAACTGCACAAGTTGATGCAATTGGGCATGCATATTCACAGCTGTATTGGGCACGACGGCATATCTGCGCTGTCTGGAAAATTATTCCGGCCATGCGATGTTTGATTATAAATAACCTTTTAAACATGTAAGGCATTCTAAGTGAATTCAGAGCCCAAAAATAAGATAAATTTAAAAGTGAGTCCTGGCAAGTGTCCTAAATACTACTGGTGTCATTTCATGTAATTTAAATAATAATATAGTCGGATTTTTTTAAGTTGGCACTTGGGGGTGGAGCGTCAGACATGTCACGTGACACTCATTGTGCCACATGTCATGAATTAGTATTTATAAAATTATATTTATATTTCTTTTCAAATACTACATGTTTCTAATTCAATTTAAAAACTATTTTGAAAAAAATTGGCAACATTATGGGAACATCCCAAGTGCCAACTTAAAAATATCTAACGATAATGGTATTTATGGTACTTTTGTGTTTATTTTCAATGGTAAACATGTGAATTTAGTTAAGAAAATAGGTTTATAGTTAATATTTCTATCACTTTTTCGATTTTAATGATTTGGAACAAAGTTCGTGTATGTTACTGTTGAATAAATTTGAAAAAAACTTTTTCCTGTTATGTATAATTTCAATGGTAAAAGTGCCTTTTATGATGAGCAAAATTTTTATATGCTTTTTCGAAGGCATGCAAATAATAGCATCAGAATTTAGAACTGGAATATTATTTTATTATTCATGTAGATATATATATATATTCGATATAAAGTTAGCTGTATATAACCTAAGAAAATTCTGATCTCTGCTGTTTGGTGAACGCATTTAACCCTTTACTGCGCTGCGTGCCACATATGACACGTTCAGCCAAAATTTTGATTTTAATTTAAGAAGGGATCATCAAAAAAATTTCCTAAAAGCGTCGCGACTATGAGTCGGTAGACGAAAAGAGCCTATCTTAGGTTATGTCCCAAAAAACTAAGTACATAAAGAAGAATTCGTGTAGTTTAGGGTTAAATTGAATATACTCATACACTTTTCTTATGTAATTATATGTGTGGAATCCAAATATCATTACCATTTTTTGCGAGAGACGTGTATTTTTAAAGATATGTGCATTCAAATTAATTTATTCCTTATCTAGTACGAAACGCAAACTTTGAAATTTGTATACTTCTCTTAATGAATTTCAATCCATTCCTAAGGTTAAACCTAACATTAACTAAGCAAACCTAAACTAACTCAAGGATCTCTAGAAGTCTTCTAGACATCCTATTGGATTACCAAACCACACCTAACCAAATAAACCAAACCTAATTTAACAAATTACATCGAAAAAATATAACTAAATTAAACTAAACTGCAGCCACCAAACAGGAAATATTCGAAAAACCTGGTTATATAGTTTTAAAGTTTTTGATAGCTGGTTAAATAGGTTCTTTTTTAATCCCGAGAGATGTATATATTTTAACAAATCATATTTCCAAATCATATTTTAACAAATCATATTTCTGTTTACATATTTTATGTAAACAGAAGACTTCTAGAGATCCTTGCGTTAGTTTAGGTTTGCTTAATTAATGTTAGGTTTAACCTTAGGAATGGATTGAAATTCATTAAGAGAAGTATACAAATTTCAAAGTTTGCGTTTCTTCAGTATTAGATAAGGAATAAATAAATTTGAATGCATATGATTTATTAAAATATATACATCTCTCGGGATTAAAAAAGAACCTATTTAACCTAAGTTATACGCAGTATAACTTACCAAAAAAGTCATAGGTTACTTAAAATTAAGTTATTATGACTTTTCACTTGCATTATATGCATTTTGTTCAAATAGTGAGATATTTTTAAGCGATACATGATCAAATAAATTTAACCCTTTAACGCCCAGGAGGACACAGGTGTTCCCTTTCACCGAAATTTCAATTCTATTTTAAAAAGGGATCATCAAAAAAATTTCCTATTACCGTCGCGCCTATGAGTCGGTATACGAAAAGAGCCTATATAAGGTTATGTCCCGAAAAAAGACTAAAAAAAGAATGGTCCATAAAGGGTTAATTCATACCATTATTTATATCATATTCACAGCAGCATAATATATTTTATTATCATTTTAGGGTCAGAAGAAATTATATAGGCTATATAAGATCATCAAATCTATTTACTTTACAAAAAGACTATTAATTGTTTTTTTTCTATAAGTTGAAAAGAAAATTTGTGAAAAGGAAAAATTTATTTCAAGATATTAAAATCTGACTTCAAAATTTTACAGCCTCGTATGCCTCGATAGAGACGAAGAGATCTTCTCAGATCTTTTTGTTTGTGTTCCAACTGCTGTTATGCTCAGCACCTTTTTTTCTAGTTCCAAATACAATGTTTGAAGAATTTTCTTTTGGAATTGCTAAACCATTGCCGTGACCCGCTATATTTAGTAAGTATGGCCAAAATTTCGACTTTAAAAAAATAATGGATTACAAGAAAATTCTATGAGTCAGTAGACGATAGGAGCCTATCTTAGGTTATATCTCAAAAATCTACGGAAAATAAAACTCGGGCACTAATGGGTTAATACACAGCAGAGAGCAAAAAATACTAATCATGGTGCTTTTAATAATAGTCGAGAAACGCCATCAGTTTACAATTTTAAAGCTGTTTTCGATTAGTTTCCTTTTTTAGGGTAAACAGCATGTTAGGGAATATTCCCGAAAATTGTTCGCTTTGGTTCCCAAGTTCAGTGCAAATCGAACAAGATTCGCTTCCTCTTCTGGTACCCTATAAAATATTTTATGTAAACAAATCAATCTTGTAAATATTTTTGCAATTTTTGAGCTGAAATTAAGAGAATCAAATATTAAGTTAGGGAACACAAAGATAGTCTGAAAGGCAAACTTATTAGTTCCCTATTTAATAAAGTACCATTCCAAAGACTGACTTGTAAATTATTGACTTATTGATATCAGTTCAAAAGAAATGACAGTTTGATTTTGAAGTCTTCTATTGAGAAAAGGTTCTACATTTTAATATACTGATATTCAATTTATGAAACAGCATGCACCATCGGCAGCAAAATACTCTTTACCCACATGCACATGTGGCAGAATTTGCGAAAAGAATTTCTTGCGTTTTATTTTCATTATATGCTACGTTAACCCCACCTACTACAAATTTATTATTCTATTCATCTTTTTTGTCATTCATCTGTTTTCTTATTCATATATTTGCAAACGCAATGGAAAATTTGCCTTACACATTAAAGGAATAAGGGTGATGTTTGTTTCTCATGCATGCTTTCTAGAAGCTGGTCAATATTGTATCACAGCCCCATTCTACTTCATGAAAGTAAAATCAGATTCATTACAAACGATGCGCTTTATTAAAAAGCTTCGTTTGTTTTTAACAATTTTTAGTCGCATTTGTAGCGAGGCAGGTGAGCGAAATTTTACTTATTCTTCGGCACAATTTAGGCTCCTTACTTATTCCTGATTACTAGACGCATTCTTTGTCTGTTCCAGCAAAGAATGTACTTCCCCTCCATTGATGTAAAGTGGATGTAGGAACACTTTTTCCTGTCAATATTGGAGGTCACGTTTGCTTCTACTTTGCCTGATGAATTATGAAAGCCACAGAGGAATAGAGCTCGAAATCCATAGAAAAAATTTCTTCGTAATACACAAGTAAAAGCTAAATTTTCACATTTCTTTTACTAATTTCAATTCAAATTTATCTGTGTCTTAAATCATCTAATTTTAAATCATGAAAAGAATTTTTGAACATAAGAAGTTCTGAAATTATAAGAGAGTAGCACTGATGATTCATCATAAACATGGTTCATGTTTGGTTACAAAAATGTCTTTTGGTTTACTGAGCTAAAAAAATAAGAGAATGTCAAGTTTTGGTCTCAAAATAATGAAGAATTATTGATCCAGCAATAAAATAATCAAGAGAAAGATGCCTATCAATTCTTGAACTTATTATTTGTGATTCTTTCTTATTTAGTCATTCATATTATATTCACATAAAAATTTATATATATATATATATATATATATATGTTCTTCATCACTGTTTTCATTATATTAATAATTATTTTCATTTTTCTTGTTTTCACTTTTTGCTACTAAAATAAAATTTTTGAAAATACCACATTAATTAATCAATGTAAAATGTGAAACCATCACTGAAGAAATGCACATGATCAATAGTTTTACCTTTAAGGAATATTTGAATAATAACTTATTATTATTCACTGAAACACCTTTCAATTATCTATATACGGATATACGTACTGATAGTGAGTATATATTATTATTTTTTTAAATATGAAATTAGGTATTAAAATGAGCATTATAAACATATATAAAGGGATAGTAGAGAAAGTATGTACTCCAAAATATTTCTTCGCGTTCGCTTGTGAAGCAAGTAGTTTAACTCATGTAAGAATAATAAGCCTTTTTATTATGTGACTAAAATATTTAGTTGTTAACCCTTTGTTGCATGAGTTCTTTTTTTCGTCAGTTTTTGAGATTTATCCTAAGATAGGCTAACATCTCAAATATGCTTTATCTCTACAGGCTATATCTCTACCGACTCATAGACGAGGCGCTCATAGGAATTTTTTTTTTTGGATTATCCCTTCTTATTTTAAAATGGAAATTTTGGCCATAAGTGCACTATAGTGACCGATATGCAACAAAGAGTTAAACTCAAGTTGAACTAATCGCCTAACTCATAAAATATCATTGTATCCTCACATTTAATAATGAAGAATGAGTGAATCACAGTTAGACTATTGAACGCTTTGTTATCTGGGTAAAAAATAGTAGGCCAGCTTAAATTACGATAAATCCTCCCGAATGAGTCAGAATGCAGTCCCTTTCATCATTTTATATACTTTGGCAATCATGTTACTAATCGCTTACTTACGCAGTACAAAATGCAAGTTTTTCTTACAATCATATTGCAGTAAAAATGTACTAGAAAAGAAACCAGAAGAAGAGTCAGAATTTGCAAGGTTAGAACCTTTCTTTTTCAACTTTTCTGATCGTATGCCTTTAGAAATGTTTGATTTGTGTGCAGAATCAGCTCTCGCTGAGTCTACCCGAGCTTGCAATAACCGGCACACGACGGTTTGCGCCGTTGAAGGAAATTCGGTCATAATGTTCTAAAAGGACGAGAAAACCTGCCAAGATTGAACGCACCAAAGCCGGAAATGCGCCCATGGTTTCTTTTATACCGGGAACATTGTTGCAACAAAGTTAACAGTAGAGTCCACCCATTGCAGTTATATCTACCGAACATGATCTCTCTACAATATCATTTCTGTTATGCTTCTGTGATACATGTTTGGTGCTACATACATATCAAATTGCTTGATTTCAATGTGCCAATAGCACATTGCAATTGAAGCTCTGAAATCAATTGGAAAAAGAGTTTCAAACGAACTTTTTTATTTAAACAAAAATAAACAAAATCCTTAGTCAAGCTCTCCATCTGTCCCTGCATCGGTTATTGGTGAAGGGAAAAATCCTTCCAGTTCTGTATCAATATTCATGAGAAGCTGCCTTCTCCATGACCGCCTCGTGCACCGCTTTACAATATTCCATTAGTTTCGGCATTAAATTATTTTGCAAAATAACATGCAAATTTGCCCTTTTGATATGCGATACCTTGTGGGTAGCAAAATATATTCGTTATATCATCTTTCCCATTCTGTATTTCTGACATACGTAATTCTATTTCTAATTTTTTCATATGAAATGTTCTTATCTCGAGAATATAAAAGGTATTTCATAAATTAATATCATCTATTTGGTTTAATAAATTATATTTGATGGTTATTTAGTAGCTAACTGCATGAATTAAAAGCTATCAAATACACAAAATTGAATGCCATTTTGCTTTTAGTGTTGTAAATGATAACGTTTTTCACATCAGTTTGAGAGTTTCAAAAAGTACAAAAAATTATGTATTTAGTTGTTTAAAATTTCTATTCAAATTCACATTTTCAGTATCAGAATAATGTTTTCCTTTGTACTAGTAAAAAAAATTTGGTCAAAGAGGAAATGAGGTCTTCTCTTTTATTTTTTGAGTAATAATTGTCCATTTCTAAACTATATAGACTTCAATTAAATATCGGATGCATATAATGATCGTTTCTTTCTTTATTGAGAGTTACATTCTATTGTGATTCAGTCCACCATTAATTAAATCCACACTATAGCTTCTCTGATTGTCCATTTCCAAATTTAATTCGCAGATAGGCATTTAATTTTTAATCAAATGCCTATCTGTTAGTTTCGTTTTTCGCCTAATCCTATAACCATCGTATTGATGAGATGGGACACATTTTATCTCATTTTAAAAAATTATTTCATTTCAAAATTTTGCACATTTTCCAAATAGCCTTAAAATCCACGGGGGAAAATAATCAGTATAATTGTAGTGAATAATCATTCTAAATATATTTTCTGTCAATTGATTAAAAGCAGCCATTGGGAGATTAGTATTAACTGTAGTAATTAAACACGCTTAAGATATATGCAAGAAAAAATTATAATTTTCTGCTTTGAAATGAAATAGAAATATTTGAAACAACATTTTTTGTATATTACCAATGCTTACTGACTATATTAAAGTTAATAGATTGATGATAGACCTAAGTTTTTTGTATTTATCGTATAGCTTAATCAAAAGGAATTGAAATTTTAGAGGCGGGATACACATCATGCACGAGTATCAAAATTTCAAATTTTGGTACTCGATCGTCATTGATATTAAAAAACTATTAAAATTTACATTACATCATAATGTAAAAAGAATTATATCATACTCCTCATGACAAATTGTTTAAATCCTGTGCCTGGATAGCAGAACGAAAACGATTTATCACTATATATACCTGAAGGAATTTTGCTCAAGAAATAATATTTTTTAGAATAAAGGTAGTCAAGTCAATTGATGATGGTACACACAAAACAAAACATGTATGTTTGTGTGTCGTGGTTTCACAACACGTTTCATTCATCATTTCAAGCCCTTCACAAAAGTCCTTTGACTCGCGTTTTCATCAGTCTGAGCGAAAACATGACCGCAATCCTGACTTTGCTGAAATAAATTAAACTTTTAGGGCACATTTAATATTTCACTCCTGTTAAAAGGAACGGGAGAAAAAGGATCTATAAGAAGATTAAAAGTTTTTTTCCGGATATACGGAACTGGTTACAAGACTTCAGTGGCTATTTTTATCATATGCTAACTTGTTATTGGACCCTTTTCAAATCTGAAATACAATATTAATAGTTAGACTCATTCGAAGCGGAATCTATGATTTAATTTTAGGTTAAGTAATTATTTATGTTTCAGGCGAGCAATTTTTCTCTTTCTATCGAATTGCAAACCCATCATCGCTACAATCGTGAATGTTTTGATTTATTTTGTAATGCACTTTATAGGTCACTGATATAATGAGAAGTAAAGCCCAATAAATACTCGTTTACAAAAAACTTTAAAACTCTGAGTGATCTAATGAAATTGTAAAATATATATACTAAGACTTATTTAAAGTCAATCAGTTTTATTTATTATTGTTTTAACAAGAAGTTTTATAAACTAGTTATTGAAATAAATTCAATCCGGAACAGTTATTAGAGTGACTATAACTCTTTGAAGGAGTGTGTTTAAAAAGTTTGGGATATTAATGATATCTATATTATACATCAATGAAAATACTCTAATTGTAGTCCTGACTTCGATAGAATAAAATAATTTGTAGTTTCTTCCTTTCAATGAATTTGTAGAACTGTTTGATTCTGTATCAAAATTATTCTTTTATTTTGTTTATGCATAAAATTCTCGAGTGAAATGAATTTCGTGTGTCAATTATCCATGTATTATTTTAATTAATGAAGTCTCGTTCATTCGTGTGCTCAATAATATTAGAAATTGTATTTAAAATTTGAAAACCTCTGAATTGAAATTAGAATATTTAATTCATTCAATGATGTGAATAATAATTATTAAATTATTTTTTTTAACTTTCTTTGTGCCATTAGTCAGCTAGCTGCCGTTAACCAGACCTTTGATGCCCTTATCTGTTCTTGCACATTTGTTTTACAGTATGTTAATTACTCTGTATTGGCCACTGTTTCATTTTTACTACAAATTCGATAATGAAGAATAATCCCCTTTGTACAGAATACTGTATAAAAACAGAATACTGTAAGAAAAACAGAATATTGTAAGAAAAACAGAATACTGTATAAAAACAGAATGCAGTAAGAAAAACAGAATAATGTATAAAAAACAGAGTGTTGTACATAAGAAAAGCAGAATACTGTATGAAAAACAGAATGCTGTAAGAAAAACAGAATACAGTATGAAAAACGAATACTGTATGAAAAGCAAAATACTGTAAGAAAAACAGAATATTGTATGAGATCCAACAGGAAAAAGGTTTTTTTACAGATTATCTTTACTATAACTTATTGATTTTTTTATACAAAGTGTAATTTTAATAGAATTCACTAAAGATATCAGATTTTATGAAAAAATGAGCACTGATTTTGATAAATGAAATAACTACTAAAGAGCCATCCTATTTTTTAACTCTTCATACACTATATTTTTCTGGTTTGTTTCTTCAAAGAAAATAAATATAATGATATGAAAGTATATAATTAACTTAATTAATTCTTTCTCGAATAAATAGAAATACATTGAATTTTCGGTAAACTCTTAGTTAGTGGCACGTGCCACTGAACTAGGAAAGGGGTCTATATACCGCTTTCCTACCTAACCAAGGATAGGTCAGGTTAGGTTAAGTTAGTTTAGGTTTGTTCAGGCTAGGTTTGGTTAGATATAGAACCTAGCCTAACCAAACCTAACCCAACCATACCTACCTATGTTCGGTATGAAGGCGGTATACAGACCCCCTTCCTAGTTGAGTGGCACGTGTCACTCATCTAGGAGTTTACCGAATTTTCTAAGGTTTAAATTATATTTTTGTAAAGCAATTTTGTTTAAAATAATTATAATCCTATTTATCCTCCTCCACCAAACCCAAGCCAACGACTCGGTTTAGTTTCGATTAGAAGCCGCCTGGAGCTGCGCCTTACAAATATTGAAACTGTGTGGCTGGTATCAGAACAAAATGCTCCCACAGATGCTCCCATGATCGATAAATCGGCGAATATGGTGACTAAAGATATCGGCAAATCGGTGAATATGCTGAACAAAGGTATCGGCAAATCGGCGAATATGCTGACCAAAGGTATCGGTAAGTCGGTGAATATGCTGACCAAAGGTATCGGTAAGTCGGTGAATATGCTGACCAAAGGTATCGGTAAGTCGGTGAATATGCTGACCAAAGGTATCGGTTAATATGCTGAACAAAGGTATCGGCAAATCGGTGAATATGCTGACCAAAGGTATCGGTAAGTCGGTGAATATCGTAACCAAAGGTATCGGTGAATATGATGACAAAAGGTATCGGTAAGTCGGTGAATATGCTGACCAAAGGTATCGGTAAGTCGGTGAATATGCTGACCAAAGGTATCGGTAAGTCGGTGAATATGCTGACCAAAGGTATCGGTTAATATGCTGAACAAAGGTATCGGCAAATCGGTGAATATGCTGACCAAAGGTATCGGTAAGTCGGTGAATATCGTAACCAAAGGTATCGGTGAATATGATGACAAAAGGTATCGGTAAGTCGGTGAATATGCTGACCAAAGGTATCGGTAAGTCGGTGAATATGCTGCCCAAAGGTATTGGTGATTCCATTTGCACCTAAAATGAAACGCTTTTGCTACAGGAAATATATCGACTTGGTGGTGTCATCATGTTTCCTGGAATCGTTAGGGTTGAAGGACGAAAAAATAGTTTTAAAATACTATTTTCCAATAATTATTGAGAGACAACAATAAAAAATAAAATATCTAATTAAATGCCCATTGTTCACAGAAAAAAATATTTATGTTGGCCGTGAAATCATGAATGATGTTTTGCTATAATCAAGCAAAGTTTTTTCAACTCAATCATCATTCCAGATATCGCTTGTTTCTTGTCCATGTTTATTGACAAGCATATGAAATTAATTAATAATTCTAAACTCTGAATTTGCTCTCCGTGTATGCGGTTTTATGCATACACGGAGAACATATTATTTCATTGAAATGAACATATTTCATTTCAATTTATCGAGCGGTACTTTTAAAATTACAAACTAATTAAGAACTATGAAAACTAGCCATAAGTAAATATTTCGAAAATATTCCTAGTAATTCTAAAAATATATATTATTACCTATGGAAATATTAATTGATTGTTTCTTTATAATACGAAAGATCCCTTCTATTTCCATAAAACTTAGATTATCTTTATATTTTTATGATGGCTAATTAATTTAATGGAATTCAAACAATAAGAATGTAAAAATAAGTATAATAAATATATTCCATTTACATCCCACGCAGCTGAATAGAAAAGTCAGTTATCGAAGAACTGAAGAATTTTGCAAATATATGCATTTAGTTCATGATTTGTGTCAGAAATAATTAATTTGGTTTTGTTTTTACAGAGAGCCCAATTATTGCTTGGCAATTTTACGTTTTTATTCAATATTGCAATTCAGTTTCGAGATCAACTAATTTTGACTAATCCAATTTGTGGCCTGCAATTTCCCAGAATACCTCATTAGTTGAAATAAACTCATTTCTAAGTAAAATGTGTATAAAATATATATGCATATATATCATAATATATATATATATATATATATATACTGACGCACATACATGCACTTGAAGTAACTGTCCTTGATAGGTTGCAAAAAATTCTATTTACTTTGATACAGGCTGTCTTTAAATCTTGTGGATTATAAAAGGAAAGAAATGCTCCTTATTTTTTTGACAGTTTTCCTTCAAAATTCGATACAATAACAATGAGTTCCTCAGAATAAAGCAAATAACAGAAAAAAGAACAAAGGTAGATTGAAGTAAGAAATGGGTTAGAAATTACCTTTGTGTCTTCAGTTAGAAATTGTCTTTCTGTTTTCAGTTTGAAATTTTCTTTCTGTTTTCAGTTTGAAATTGTTTTTCTGTTTTCAGTTTGAAATTATCTTTGTCTTTGGTTAGAAAATTATTGTCTTTGTGCCTTCAGTTCGAAATTGTCTTTATGTCTTCAGTTCGAAATTGTCTTTGTTTCTTCAGTTCGAAATTGTCTTTGTTTCTTCAGTTAGAAATTGTCTTTGTGTCTTCAGTTAGAAATTGTCTTTCTTTCTTCTGTTTGAAATTGTCTAAGTGTCTTCAGTTAGAAATTGTCTTTATATCTTCAGTTAGAAATTATCTTTTGTGTCTTCAGTTAGAAATTGTCTTTGTTTCTTTAGTTTGAAATTGTCTTTCTTTTTTCAGTTAGAAATTGTCTAAGTGTCTTCAGTTTGAAATTGTCTAAGTGTCTTCAGTTTGAAATTGTCTTTCTTTCTTCAGTTTGAAATTGTCTTTCTTTCTTCAGTTAGAAATTGTCTTTATTTTTTCTTCAGTTACTGTCTTTGTGCCTTCAGTTAAAAATTGTCTTTGTTTCTTAAGTTTGAAATTGTCGTTCTTTCTTCAGTTAGAAATTGTCCAAGTGTCTTCAGTTCGAAATTGTCTTTGTTTCTTCAGTTTGAAATTGTCTTTTTTTCTTCAGTTAGAAATTGTCTTTGTTTCTTCAGTTAATTAGACTGTCTTTGTGCCTTCAGTTAAAAATTGTCTTTGTTTCTTAAGTTTGAAATTGTCGTTCTTTCTTCAGTTAGAAATTGTCTAAGTGTCTTCAGTTTGAAATCGTCTTTGTTTCTTCAGTTAGAAATTGTCTTTGTTTCTTCAGTTTGAAATTGTCTTTGTTTCTTCAGTTAGAAATTGTCTTTGCTTCTTCAGTTTGAGACTGTCTGTGTATCTTCAGTTAGAAATTGTCTTTGTTTCTTCAGTTAGAAATTGTCTTTTTGTCTTCAGTTAGAAATTGTCTTTGTTTCTTCAGTTTGAGACTGTCTTTGTGCGTTCAGTTGGAAATTGTCTTTGTGCTTTCAGTTGGAAATTGTCTTTGTCTTTGGTTAGAAAATTATTGTCTTTGTGTTTTCGGTATGAAATTGAGAAACTTTTTTGGGTTTTTCTTCTTTCATGGAGAGGAAGTTTTTATTTTTTTGTGCCTTTGATTTTTTTTTCTATAGAACATGTCTCCGTTTCCTTGTTGTTCGAGATTTTCTCTCCATTTTTCCGAACTTTTAAATTGATTTCTTAACAAAATAATATCTGGAATATGGACTTGAAATATTTAAAATTTGGTGAAGCAGTTTCAGTTTCTACTTACATCAGAATTAAATTTATAATAAAATAAATAACATATGTACATATCTATAACTTATGCATTTAGTTAATTATAGACAAATTCTTATATAGCTTATATTTGACATTAAAGTCATTGATGATCTAGTAATATTCAGCTTGTGTAGCTCTGCACCTTTTATTTAAACCGTAAATTTAAAAAATTGGTTATGAATTATTTTATAGAAATTGACAGGAAATGTTGATAAGCACTTCGATTAAATTAAATGTCATTCATTCAAGATAGCAAGGTACACCGTGCATGGACATATCAATATAGCTTGCTTTACAATGTATGAAATTATAATTTAAGGTAATTTTAAAATTTCAACTACAATTATTCAAAGAAATTTGTAAATTTTACTGAAACGTTCTTCAAAGTCCACGATTTCCAAGTAAATTTTACAATTTATTTCATTTTACTATCTTGTGTGAATTCACATTTTATTTTCAGCTGCGTTTGCAATAGATCGCTGTAGAAATTGTTGATAATAATTATTCTATTAAATTCAAATTGGTACGGAAGTTAATGAAATATTGATAAATTTCCAACTCTGCCACGATACTGCTTCACTCACATTTATTCCACATACATGACAGTGTGAACATCAACTCCGCTAAATTCTATCCTCTTCTTTCTACCTATTTTCTTTTAATTCCATACATACATTTCTGTCCCATCATATTACTCTTTTTGATAAGTATGATAACTCTCTGCAAAGATTCAACGCTCTACTTTGGACATTTATATTCTTTTAATTGGACATAATGACCTCTTTAAATACTCAGACACTCTGTTCAAAATTTTCTGAATACGATGACTTAAGACACTTAGCATGTTTTTAATCAGCATGATGATTGGCAGACAAGATAATTCTTGGCTAATCGATAGTCTGACAAGTGATGAAGCCAGCCATTACAGCAGCTCTTATGCACACTCAGGCAAGACTGTAATGATACTAAGTCCCTTTAATCATTTAATGAACCAGAGCTGGGCAGTATTTAAATACATTGTATTTAAATGCTGTATTTAAATACATTTACTGTATTTATACACTGTATTTAAATACATTCTTCAACTTGTATTTAATCACTGCATTTAAATACTTTTGAAGTGTATTTAAATACATGTATTTAAATACTTTTCTAAATACTTTCCTTCATACTCCATTAAATATAAACAATAGAAGCTCTGTGGATTGATCAGCTAATCACGGGTTCAAGCACTTCAACGCAGTCACATGTTGCATCTGTTTACTGCTAAATAACACTGTTCTCTATCCACTTTTATGATATATTTCCCAATTGAAAAAGTTTATTTAAATCATTCAATAATTTAATATACATTGTACATTTGTACTTTGCACAATACAACGTTATCATTTTTGGCGTTGTTCTGTCTACGTTCAAAACGCGTTGCAACTTGCATCATGGTTAGATATGTCCCTCATCCGATCAGCATTCGGTTTGTGTTTCATTAAGTATCTTAAAATTAGATTTGAATGTTAAACATTGGTACATAAAACATTGATACAATTTATTTTATAGTTAGTAGTTACAAATTTTCACGAAACATTTCCATGAAAAAAGCTAAAGCAAAAACTCAAGTTATGAAAATAGTTATGAATATTGCTAAACAATAATGAATCAAGGTTAAAAAGTTAATGACTAATTGGTTTAAATTATGTATGGATTGGGAAAGATATTGAACTTCAAAATCCTTAAATATTTGTTAAAACAATGGAGAATTGTTCAAAGCAAATAAGAAAAGGTGTACAATGCCTTACTCAATGAGTCTATATAATGTTAGTGTAGTAACACTTTTCATAAGTGCCATTATTAATGTTACTAACTTACTAGTCTGATAGTATTGTGCTGCTGACTTCTGTTCAAATAAATACATTTATTTAAAAGTAAGCCAATATAATTATTACTAACATTAAATATGTGATTTTCTATATAGCGTTTTGTTCACGAGACTTGTTTTCATTTTTATTTTATTTATTAATAATTTTGTAGCGGATATTCTTCTAAGAACTAAATGGTTTTCTAAATTGTTTCCCTCAGTTTCCTATAAATTTTTGTTTTATCTTCGTACATATTATCAATATAATTATATAATGTATCCTATATCATAGCTTGGTCAGATACGTGTTGGCCTCAGAGTCACAAATTAAGGTCCCAATTGACATCACTCCCACATTGTCTGTCATTATAGTCTCTACTCCTATCTTTGCACACAGCACAGCAAAATCCCCATACGATATCCGATTAAGCAACAAGTTTAAATAAAACCTATTACCAGCAGGTAATGTAATAAATTACATGCATATCAGTTATATTATTGACATACTGTATAATTGAACTAATTTTATGTCTAATATTTCGTTCATTTTCAAATGTATAATAGATTGAATAAATAAGGACGATATTTTGAAAATAATATAAAAAGTATTTACAAAGTATTTAAATATATTAATGTATTTAGTATTTAAATACATTTGTAAAAAGTATTTAGTATTTAAATACATTTTGAGCATGTATTTAGTATTTAAATACAAAAAAAGTAACTGAATGGATCTAAGGTAGCGTTTCAGGTCTTACATAGATTTGTTACAGTTAATTTAAAAAAATGTAAAGAGTTAAATGGATGTATGTTCCGAATATTAATTGGTATCTTTGGGTTATTCTTTCATGTCGATCGTGCAAGTAAATACCTTTTAGTTTAATTAGTATTTGAATAAGCGGCCAGTTACTGACGAATGGTAAGAAATATTTCAATTAGAAAACATTTTTTGTTACAATTGAACTTTAAAAACATGAATACCATAAATACTTGAGATCATTTTACATAATTAATGAAAATCTTCTGTTCATGATTATTTAGAAAATGAATTCAAATTGCATGTTTATTACTTACTGTTAATAGTGACACATTTTCATTACTAGTGACACTTTTTTGATTCATTACTACCCAGTCACTAGTAATACATTTCTAGTGACATGTGATACATTACTGGGATATTATTAGTTATTAGTAGTACATTACTAGTGACTAGTGATGCATTATTAATGACTATTGGTACACTATTAGTGAGTTATTAGTAATGCATCACTAGTCAAATTATGAAAGTATAGTGATAATAAATAAATAATGCTTTTAACATGGAAGTGTGTGGCTACACCGTCATTTGCATGGGTACCTAATATTCCACATGAAAACAAGCATCATGAAAAGTAACTTCATTGGGTTACCGATATTATTTACTTTTATGATTACGGTACTTAATTTAAAAGAGAATTAGTAGATCACTCTATGAGCAACTTCTTCGTGCGATCCATTTGGACTTCCTGACTCACTTGCTTAATATTCAGTTAGTGAAGGTGTTTCTCACAGTATATAAAATAACCCTAATATATTTCACAGAATTTCTTATGAATTAACAATAAAATAGTTGATATAAAATACAAATTTATGCAGCCTAGCAATCACCTCACGAATTGATATTTACTTACATCTTAAATTTTGGGCTTCAATATATTTTGGGATTCGCTCGAATTGTCTTCGACATTTAAAATTATCTCATATTAAAAAAAATCTAAGATTAACAACTCCATGTAAAACAGATAAGATATATAAATATTATATGTGTATAAATATATGATCAATTGACCAAATAGCTTCCTTAGCTTGTTCTTATGTAATAAATTGCAGTTAATTATATCTCTTCATGAAGAGTATCATTGTCTATCTTTCAATATGCTAGATAAACTAGAAAATAATGCCTAGTGTACCATCAGAAATGTATAAACAAGATTTTTCCGTCACAGCTACACAGAAAAGCCATAGAGTAACCTCTTCAAAATTCACTTCCCTTTACCATAAAAAAAATATTATGAAATTATTATCAAAGATTACCTCAAAAAATATTTTTTACTCTATTGAAGACACTTTCATAGTTCATACCGAAAGTAAATGTTTTATGTATGACATTATAATATTTATATTCTCCTCTAGAATCCATCAATGCCATTTTGTTTTCCCAATGGGTCCTAAACAAACATAATTATTGGCTACACTAAACTGTTTCCATAAAATTTCCCTAAAATAGGACCATGAATGATTGATGCCGCTGCAAGAAAAGAAAAAGGATCATTCTCTTCTAATTTCCAGTACACTATCCACTATTTTAAACTTTTACTCCTTATTGTCAAAAATATTTCATATATGCTGTTCTTTTGATTATTTACAGAATTGAAAAATCAATTCTATGTAAAGAAAATAATATAAAATGTCCCGTGGATAAGGATTATATAGTAAAATATACATTTCGCGTCTTCTAAGACTTGAGTTAAAAGTTATTGCAAGAAAATTAGTTAATTAAAATAAGAAACTAATAAAAGTCAGCTAATAAAAGATATTACTGCTTAAATAGCATTGTACATGCGGCATGCCATTGTTTCCTCCTAGTTAGAATAATATTCTGCAGTATGCGTGTCAAGTTCAAAGTGCTCAAGTCTGCGGAGTTTACAACTCGTGTTTCATTATCTTTTGAGCAAGCTCTTGCTGTTAATACTTTCATTCCTTCTATTTGCCAATAACTTCGGTAAAAATTGGTTTTATTGCCATATAAAATCATATTTTTTTTATTTTTTTCATCTCATGATTTTTGAGGTGTAGATTACGAATCTGAAATCGGTTTGAGGTGGTCGGCATCAGAAATCTGATTTTTAATTATTTCTTATAGAAAAACGACAATGGGGGACCCGTGGGCAATCGGGGTTTTGTTGGGGGGGCTTAAGATGCCTAGAGAGATCAATTCATCGAAAAACATCGGCCAAAACTCTCAAAAATCGACGAAATCGGGAAAAAATAGGAAAAATCGACTAGAAAAAAAGAAAAAAAAATCGACTTTCTTTTTTGACTTGAAATTGTCTAAAAAGCATTAGGAAGGCCACCAAAGTCCTTCAAAACTCAAAAATTTCTTGCATGCTTTTTGCATTCTTCAGAATACCCAATTATTTTAACACAGTGTATCATAAATACCAGTTCCCAGGATGTTTTTCTTCATTCCATCATTAAATATTTTAACCTAACCTAACCAAACCTAAACTATACCTAACCAAACCTAACCTAAACAATACCTAACCTAACCAAAACAAACCTAACCTTTCCTAAAATAACGTGACCTGTTGTTTTCTATAAGAAATCAGAAAATCGTGGAAAATCGGATTTCCCAAAAAATTTGATTTTTTTCTTTTTAATTTCACCGATTTTAGAGTTTTTGAGGCGATTTTTGAATTTCAAAGAAGTTTGGTGCCATTCCCAATGTGATTCAGACCATTTTAAATAAAAAGAAAAATTTCCGATTTTATCCGAAATCGCCGATTTTTTAAATTTTTTGGCCGATTTTTATTCACGATTTACTCCTCCAGGGGTTCTACCTCCACCCTAAAACCCCCGATTCCCCACGGGTCCCCCATTGTCATTTTCTATCAGAAATAAAAAAAAATCGAGAAAATCAGATTTCCGTTGCTGACCGCCACAAACCGTCTTCAGATTCATAATCTACACCCCAAAAAACATGGAATGAAAAAATAAAAACACCTTTTTTAGATGACAATAAAACAAACTAATACCATAATTTCTTCCAAACATATTGTGCATTTCTACCTAATAATTCGATTAAAATATTCTCATAATAATGAAATATGACTGAAATTTGAAAGGATGAAGTACGTTCTACAGAAGTTCACTTAATGACAGTGTCAAAAATCTCTTAACCTTTTTAACCCATTACAGCCTGAAACCTGTTTCCCGTCAAATTTTGAGATCTAGCATAAGATAGGGTCTCATCGTCTACCGACTCAAAGATGCGGCGCTCATAGGAATTTTTTTTCTTGATCCCTACTTTTTTTGAAACAAAATTTTGATTATTCGGTAACTATAGATCCTGTTAGGCATTAATGGGTTAAAGGCTTGAATAATCGTTTTAGTTAATATCACCTGATTTTTCTAATTAGACTTGATAATATATTTCTATGAATATACATAGATCAGCCAGATATACGTTACGTTAAAATGCAAATATACGTGCATTGTCGCAATGTGTCGCTCCTATTATAAGAATAAAGTATTAAGTTTTGTATAACGAGGATAAAGATCTCCTTTGAAATTTGCCTACATCTGTTGCTTCTTTATTTTTGAAGTTTTGTCTAGTATCAAAATTTGACGAATAAATGCTTATTTTATCTTTCAACCAAGGACTACTTTATCACAGGACGTGCAAACGTGTTTTCAACATAAAAGAGTATTGGAACTATCCAAAGGTTGCCTTCTGGTATAATATTTGCAAGATCATCATATTATCAGTAGCTAATTTGTTACTTTGCAGTTGCGATATCGATCGCACAGAGATTTTATTTTCATACCTTTCAATTTATATGAAGTGTTAAACGCTAAGTATTTCGCTTTGTATGCTTATAACTAAATTGACTTTATCTTCTAAGTTGCCTTAAGTAATTTAAATATGCATTTCCGCAAATTGCTGCGCAATGAGTAATGTAATTCTCTGTACGTAAAACCTAAGTTTTTGCAGCACAAAATTTGATACTTAATGTTAACGTTAATTTTCATTGAATTTACTTCTATGATTTTTAGTGAAAAAGTACACATGACTAGGTATAACTGAAGTCTCGGTGAATTAGATTCACAATCTTTATTATAAATTAACAAAATCTATATAGAGCATTAAATTTATACAAACTGAGAGTGGAGTTATAAGGTAAAAACTTATGCTATGAAGCTGCTGATAGTTTTTTGTGACGGCTTTTCAAATGTTTATATAAATACATATATTCATTAATGGTATTTGTATTTACAGAGTTTAAATTATGAAAAAAAACTGTCTATAAGCGTAACATTAAAAACAAACTATCTAGTAATTTAAAACCTGAAATTTAACATATTTACTATACCAATGTACCATCGACCGCAAAATACCTTTTTCTCCACAGCTAGGTTACAGATTTTCCAAAGAGAATTTCTTGCAGTTTCTAGAATCTAGATTAATGCTATGTTGACCCCGCCTACCACAAATAAAAAACCTTCTTTCTATTATATAGTCTGTGAACCCATCAGAAGCTTTAAGAAATTGTTTTCTCAAAATTTGCCACATTTGGGGTAGAGGGTATTTTGCTGAATTTGGTACCATGCGATCCTGCATTATCTTCGTAAGTTTATATTTATTTTGTCAAATTCATTTTAAACTTTTAATACGCTATTTTTTTTAACTATAATTGTGTGCATATCTGAAATTTGAATAATCTATTGTTTAGTAATGTATACCTGAAATCTTATGTCAAACTGTAACGAAAGTTTCTCTATCAGTTAGCTGCACGTGTTTCAAAATAGATTTTCGTGCACCACTTGAGTGCTCTGCGTGTCCATGTTAAAAGATTTAGGGAATTGCCCAAAATTGGGCACAAGTCGTTAGACTTGACAATAAGCAAAATGGAACTGTTTTCCAATGATATTGTCATGCCAACGTCATAAATAACTTTAGATAATTAATGTTTTACACCCTATATAATACCATATTTTGAAGTATATTCAACATAAAACTAAGCTGCAACCATGCCTGCTTAGATTCTATACAATAGCAAATAAATACAAATATCTCATGATATATTTCCATTTAGTTAGTGATAAATACTCGATTTAGGGCCCTGGATTTAAAAAATATATTATCACTCCAACGATCACTCCAACATCTACAAATAGGGTCTAAAGATCATAATCCGAAGGATTTAGTCTTCAAATTCAATCGATTTGATTTAAACTTTAGAACTATATATAGAATCAAGTAGCGAATCTAAGTTTCCCGCTTTCTATTTCATTTTCTGTTTGTATTCATTTTATGGAACAAAACTCAACATATAAAGATTGCCCAAATATATCCTCAATATAGGTATAGGAAACAAAGAAGAAACTGTAAAATTCTGTTATATATATATTATTTATTGATCTTATTCTTCTTTGTATGTTCCATCATAGACATCAAAACATGTCTATGACGGAATCAAAACATGTCTATCAAAACATCTTGTTTTGGTGTCTATGGTTCCATATATTATATATTTATTCTAATTATATTCTAATACTTCAAAGACATGATTCGTACTTATATATATATACAATATTGATTATATTCTTCCATATTAATTCTGTTTCTATATAGAATTCTATTATATAAATTATTCTCACGAAAAACACATGCAAAATCACTATAGCTCATAATAATAATTATATTATATGTCTTCACATTATTTATTATACACACGATGTCATGATTATTTACATATTAACCCTTTCAAGCTCGCCTTTAAATATTCGTCTTGCACAAAAGTGACAAACGTCCATTTTTTCAACTGCACAAAATGACATAGACGTGGCATGCCGTCGTCATTTAATGCTATTGTGCGGAATAATATTATTGGTGTGCTTCTTTTGCATGGCTCTAGTGAGCCTGTGTGCTTTTTGTAACTTGTTGGTACTAATTTTTCGATTTTGGTACCATTAGTACCAAATTTCTGTAATAAGTACAAAAGTATGGTTCAGTGCTATCATAGCAGTCGTGAGGGAAGGTTTTGTGTGTTAGAGTATAAGATGGACCCGTTGCTTTGATTTACAAGTGATTTTGCAGCTATATTATTGAAATTATGAACATTTCATGGTTTCTGACGTCTATAGACGTCATTGATTGAGACATACTAGGTTGCTATTGTTCAATATTAATTGGTTTGGTATTATATATGAAGGGATTTGCTTTGTATTACTCTAGAGTGTTCTACGGAATTTTTGACCAATAAAATGACAAATAATTGTATTGTGTTTCATTTACGAACGTTTCAGACTATTCTTAGGTTTTGGACGTGTATAGACGTCCTGTGCTTTTGGGACCCTAGCTGGACCCAAATGACCACTGACGTCTATGGACGTCCTGCATTTTTTCCCCTACTGATTAATTCAAAACACCATGCTTATCAATTTCACAAAATATCTCATGTTTGTCTTTACTATAAATATATGGAATGAGGGTGATCCACTTGTGCAAAAGAGTGAGGACGTCTATAGACGTCGTCGGGTCTGAAAGGGTTAATGATTTCTAAAGGCAGGTTTGTTCCTAAAACACTTTATTTTATAATCAACAGCCGTATGCGTCTCCATAAGAGGTATAAACAGACATGAACACTTCCTTACTTAGTCCTTTACTTCTCCTATATATATATATATATATATATATTTTTTTTTTTTTTTTTTTACAGCACTTAAAAAACTCCATCTCTTTCAATATGAGAAAAACAAAAATAGCTTTTGCAGAAATGCCTACAGAAGTACCCGATAGATTTTCCATTTTAACCTCTTTTTAGAGTGATACTGATAAGAATTCGAAAAATGTGGATAAAAATGAGGTTTGAATAAAGTTTACTTTTCGAAAAAAGATGCACAAAATGCAAAATTTAATCAGATCTATAGTTCTATGGGAATTTAATTACTCTTTCCGAATTAGTCTCTTTTTTTAGAAGCTGTGGAATGAACAATAGATAAAAATGCTTATGAAACGAATATAAAGAAAAACACACGAAAATTTCGAGAATTTAAACTTTTTTTCGATTTTATTTACACACTTGGTGTAAGTTTCGCTTCAATCAGACCTTGAATTTAATATGTCTATTTGCAGTAGGATATTTTCTTTCTGAACATTTTGCAACACTTTTCGAGAAATAAAGTTTACAAACTTTGCAGACATTTCCAAACGACATTTGTTGTTTATTATCTGTTAATTAAGTAAAGGAATTCAAATCTTCTATTTTCATAACTCAAACATAGTGCAACAGTTGAAAAGACTCATACAAGAACCGTTGCAAAAAGGATTAGAATGGATATCAGGATATGCAGCACAATAAATACCAAATAGAAGGCGAGCTTTCCTATAAAAACTCATCACTCGGTAATCTTGACAATTAAGAGGCTTTAAAGTTTCAGTTTGTGTGCATCCGTCAATGAATAGACAAATTTGATGGAGCTCAGTATGAGTGAAATTGACTCAAATATTCTCCGATTACTTGGAATCCCGGTTCGAATTTTAATTCTGCCAGTGACTTAACTTTTTAGGTCAAAATGACTCCATTATTCTTTCAGTGAATGCCATTAAGCTACTGATTTCAATCGTCAAAATGCACATAAGTATCAGAGAAATAAGCAGTATTAATTAAGTTTTCTTTCTTGTATTTCGTTATTAAAAATTCACATCATATATATAACAACAGGTTTTATTATTGAATTGTTTTATGCTGACGAGGCAAATATTGTTGCAAACTTGATCTGATCTTTTCTATTTGATTGAAGAAGACAACCTGTTTGGAAGGTGTTTTTCTCAGCCAGTGCCTCATATAACACCTCCTCTTGGCTGTAATTGTAATCTTCGCTCTTGTTTATTGGACAAAATGAAAGCATTTCTACAGAAAAACATTTTTTCTTCACAATAATGAGTAACTCTGTTATTTACAGTCCACAGTTGACATGTGCGAAGGTTTTAATTTACAAACAAAACCTTCTTGTTTGGTCGTTACATTGTCATAATTACTCATATTACAAGCAAATGTGTATGCAATAACAAACATAAAACGCTTTCGCTTTGTTCTCTAATACCTTTTAAGTGTTTTATTCACATTACCATTACAAATATCGGAAGAATAAGCAACATACAAATGAATCAGAAATGAATAAATTTTCAAATATATTCTGATGATGCACGCTTTATTGAAACAACAAGTCAATAACGATTAAAGTTCATTAATTGCATTCGTGCCTCAGAAAAACAATTGAGATGCTTTTGCGATTGTTTATTAAACGGATTAATTCTGCAAATTAAAATGCAGCAGATAATCTCTTTAGCGAATGAAAACTCTCATTAAGTCAGAAGAATTAAAAGCATTTGCAGCTGCATTCAGACAGTAACACTGAAGAAAAACATAAAGCCATTTTGACTTAAAAATTTAAGTCACTGGGGAACTATATTCCGAGTAATTTGACTCAAATATTCTCCAATTACTCGTAATATAGTTCCCTAGTGACTCAACTTTTTTGGTCATAATAACTACATTTTTTCTTTCAGTGAATGTATTGCTGCAATCTTTCCTAGGATTAGTTTTGAGAAAAATATTCACCCAATTTTTTTTTTTTTATTTCCATCGTTTAGTTTTGTTGTATCAGCGACATCTGCACTAAGTCGGACAAATATGCTTCAAACATCAATAATTAGCAAGTTGTTTCCAATATCTACGGTATAATTCCACTAAAACAATTTTTGTCGCTCATAGAACCCTTGAATAATTTGCTCAACAAACACAGAAAGCAAGCAAAAATTATTTCAAACTGAACGTACAAATTTTTTATGCCAATTGCTATAGGCTACTTGCGATAACTAAGACAATCGTAGAATAAAATATTTATCAAATTTGTTTGAAGAAAATTATAAAGTTTATTTCAACCCATTTGAATTATAGATATTATTTGTAATTTTCATTCCATTAAAGAATAAGTGTGATGTCTAACTTAGAAGCCTACGACATTTCCTTGCTCCAAACAAGTTTTCAGTAGTAATTTTGTTGTAGTTTGTGAATTGTTACAAGGATTAATATCATTTATTAAATGAATTTACTCTTCTTTTGTCTCGAAAATTTAAGCGGAATTACTAAGCATTTGTTCTACATTGTAGCTCTGTTTCGTGACTCAAAAAATTCCCTATTCTTTCGTAGTGTTTTTTTTAGATTTTTCAATTGTATTTTACTGATTATATCATTTACACATGTTTTTAGCGTCTAAATATTAATAACAAGTTAATTTTAAGTCAAAATTAAAATATCTTAAATTTATTCCCTCAAATGAATCTTTAAGAACTAAATTTTGCTGTATAATGGTGTAAATTACGTGATCCGAAAATTCCACCCACGAAAATTCCACCCACGAAAATTCCACCCACGAAAATTCCACCCACGAAAATTCCACCCAGCGAAAATTCCACCCAGCGAAAATTCCACCCAGCGAAAATTCCACCCAGCGAAAATTAGGTTAGGTTAGGTTAGGTATACACCACCCTTCAATCTATTGTTGGGTGGAATTTTACGTGGGTGGAATTTTCGCTGGGTGGAATTTTCGTGGGTGGAATTTTCGTGGGTGGAATTTTCCTGGAACCGTAAATTATATTAGCTGTCCACCTCAATTCGTATAAGTTCACTCCTGTATTATTTATTTTATTTGTTAATATTTTCTCTTAGCGCAATCGTTTATAAATAAATAAGGCCATTTTCGCCCTTTGATAATTTTTTTTTAATTTCTGCTACTTCAATATCAATTCAAATTAATTTCACGTAAAAACATTGCCAGAAATCCCGTTTCATTTTCTATATTCATTCTCGAACTAATGAAAGATGAAAGAAGGAATTATTCAATAAAACATTCGTTTGGTTTAATAATAAAAATTAATTATATTTTACTCGCAAACAATACAGAGCATCGTATGGTTGAATGTGTCTAAAATGAACTTTTTTATTTTAATGTGTCTATAATGAATTATCTTTTTAAACTTTAATATGTCTAAAATGAATTATCTTTTTAAACTTTAATGTGTCTAAAATGAAGTACTTCTTCAATTGAAGTTTTATTTTAAATGTTTTTTTAATTTGATAATTTTTTAATTAAATTTTAAACGTTTTTAATGAATTTAATTTTCATTCGCAAAGAAAACAGAGCGTCCTGTGGAGAAAACAGAGCGTCTATAATATCAAATTAAAAAAGACATGCAGCTGAATAATAATCTTTGTCTCCTATTATGGATAATTAAATAATTGTTCTTCTTATGTTGCATAATTTTCTTTCGTGGACGGTCCATATGCTCTAAATACTTTTAACATAGCAATGAAAAAATATCAACTGACACTTCAACTCAATGTCAAGCGGTAAACTGGGGGAAAACTCTTAATAATCGTTCTATACCAATAACAGTCAATCATCCTATGCAACAAACTATATAAATAATGACTGCCCTTTCGCGATATACATCACCTTTGCTAAGGAGCTATAGATTTTTTAGGGAATATATTGATTTAGGGTATTTTTGGGTTATATAACAAACACTTTATTATCTTGTTTTTTAATGCTCTATTACTGCAAAACAGCATTGAATGTACATCTATTCTTATCAGTAAACAAAATTTAATATATTTAAATATACCTTTCGGTTTGTTAGACACAGGAGGGTAAATAATATGGAGGCAGCGTTAAGCCTTTTAATCATTGAGTGCAGCGCATCGCTTTGGTCTCTACAAATCGGCCGCAGCTCCAAGGCTGGCAGCCAATCACAGCCATCCTTGTAGCCAACTAGGAATTTAGCTTACTGGATGGCCTATTTCTTGTATGCCTAGCCATGTCCCAGCCTATATCAATACAATAGACCTTAACAAAATTTTCAGCCATGACGAACCGACATTTTTAATAGGAGACCTTAACGCATACCATAGGACATTTGGCTACAACACCAACAACTTACGAGGACAACAGATAGTGACATTAATTGATACCGACAAATGCAGACATATAGGACCCTTTTTTGACAACAGAGTGACTGCTAATACCCGACGAAAACCCGACATAGCACTGACAAACAATAGAGCATATCTAAACACCCATCTCAGACCTGGACCAATGTCACCAACCGACCATATCCCAATAGTTATGATAATATCCACCAACCCAATTCAAATTCCAATTTGCCCCCGACTGCAATTCGCCAAGACAGACTGGACCAGATACAAACAAATACTGACTGACTTCAATAGATCAGACATGAATCAGGAAACACTAGAAGACATAGACAACCACATCTCAACTTGGACAGACAGAATAAAAGACGCTATGTACCGACAGAACAACACCTATAATACGATACAGAGTGCTCCCTGGAGCACAGCCCAACAGACACATTAAGAGACTGCAACGCACCTTCGAGAGACTAATGACTATCAATCCAGACAGATACAGACTTTTACGTACATTACGACAAAACCTGAAGGACGAATATGACCAATTGACTCGAAATACCTGGGACAAGATGATACAGACGATAGACACTGACTACGACCCAAGAGTTTTCTTTAAGTCTGTAAAAAGACTTATGGGAAACTCTACGACAATCTCACCATACATCATACACAACGACGAAAGACTCTACGACCCACAGAGACAGGAACCAGTATTTAGACTATTCTGGAAGAACGTTTTTACAAACGAGGACCCTGACGATAACAATTTTGACTATGACTCCATTCAACAAATAGAGGACTCAATGAACGACAGAATCAACATAACTATACCCTACGATAACAGCGACCTGACAAGACTCGACAACAACCAATGCCCTCCAATCACAACGACTGATCTGACAGACATAATTAAAGCAATGAAGCATAAAGCCCCCGGACCGAACAAACTGACTGCCCACCAACTAAAAAACTTACCTGACAACATGACGCAATACCTGACTGACATATTTAACCATTCACTAACTGCTGGATACTTCCCAGAAATTTACAAAGAAGCGACTATGACTTTAATTCCTAAACCCGGGACAGCAGGAACAGCAGTTAAAGACAAACGACCAATCTCACTGCTTAACGTAGACGGCAAACTGTTCGACAAAATTCTTAACAGACGCTTAACGACACATCTAGAAGACAACAACCTACAGAACGACAGACAGCACGACTTCAGGAAAAACAGAGGGACTCAGACTGCATTACTAACGCTCTACGAGACAATTTCCAAACACTTAGGACAAAGACATAAAGTAGACATAGTATGCCGTGACGTGACAAAGGCTTTTGACAAAATCTGGCATACTGGACTGAAGTACAAACTGACAGAATTAGGCCTACACGACTGTTATCAACGAATACTGTGCGACTACCTAATGGACCGAACTGCCACTATTAAAATAGGACAATTCACTGGACCAAAATTTAACTTAGAAACTGGAGTACCGCAGGGAGCTTGTCTTTCTCCAACACTATTCAATATTTATGTACACGACACACCACACCCACTCCCTAACACAGATTACATACAATACGCAGACGACATCACACAAATAATAGCAGTACCTGGTCCTCCCAATGTAATTTCCCAAAACACTTCACACGCAATAGAACAACTGACCAGGTACGAAAACAAATGGAAAATACAGACGAACATGCACAAATTCCAAACACTCAACATAGCCCGACGCACAACACACCCTATCATAACAGACGAACAAATAATCCCATACACAAACAAAGCTACAGTATTAGGCCTCACATTCTCAACACGAAGCATAACACCACAAATTACAACACGCAGAGCCATGGCCATGAAGACATTAAACAGATTACAAAGATTCCGAAACCTATCCACAAACAACAAAAGAAGACTGTACAAAACAATTATACGCCCACAGCTACTCTACCCAATCATTCCACTAAACACTATTTCACACTCATCATACAGAAAACTACAACAGGTACAAAACAAAGCCCTAAGATTCATAGAAAATACCAAACGCACAGACAGAATTCCATCCACTACACTACGCACAAGAAACGAGCTCCCTGCGATAAACACCTATATCCACAGACGAGCAATAGATGCATGGACGCAACTGCATGACAAAAACCCCTAACTATATGACACCCTGAAGCCGGAAGCAGACGAACTTACAAGACACACGCACTTCCCGACATCATTTCTCACTGCGGAAACCCCCGAACCCCGACCAATATACGAACAACAGCTTGACGATTAACGAACCACTGATAGGGCCTCCCTCCCTAGAGCTTCGGGATCGGCTATCTTTCTCGGAAGATGGGTGTATATGGGCTGGCCCACCCCTTGTTGCCCCTTAGATATATTTATTATGTGTTACTGCTCAACGATCTACGATTCACTGCCCAACTAACTATAATATATGACTTTAAGCGGCCTTTACATGGCGCGACACGAGGCGGGATCACATGAGGCTAGACACACAAGTTGCGCACCTTGTGGCCCCAGAGCATATACATGGCAGGTGTGCCAGCCTGCATCACAGACTAGCTGTTAACCAGAAATCAAGATGTACTGACGGCAACGTACTCTTTTGTGCATTAATATATATATATTATGTCGACATTATTCTGTTAATTTTAAATAAGCGAGAAAAATCAGAAGCAAAATGAGAAAAAACTTGCCATTGTCTACAAATTTTGTCACTGTACTTTGAAATTATTTTTACAGCACTTACGTGAAACAATTTTCTGTACATTGTGCAATGAGATTTTGCGTACATAGATGTCCAATGTAGAAAATGTCAGGGAAATGTACTATCAACATCAAAATAAATGGTACCCCAAAGGTGTTTACTTGACCATTTCGAAGCTATACTCAATTTTAGCTGTAGCGAATTTACTAGCACATATTCTCGTGTATGTATTAATAGTCAAGTGAATTCGGTACGGCTAAAATAAAGTGTACTATAGCTTTGCAATGGACAAGAAACATTTGGCGGGGTACCATATAATTTGCTGTTGATGGTAAATTTGAATTAAAATATAGAAAGTGAAAAAGGGGCAAAGAAAAGGAGGAGGATTTGGTTCAGTTCATGGTTAAAATGGATATATATATTCGGAAATGATATTTAATGAACTAGGTAGCCTGTGAAGACCATTATTCCTTTGAAAATTATACGTACTCAAATGTCAATAGCAGCAATCTTTTTGCTGCTGGAGAAGATTCGTCCAACTATCGAAAGAGAATGTATGTAATATATATATATTCTATTGAGAATTTGTATATATTTTCTCTTTTCCTCGTGAAAAAGGGATCATTTTCATGTTAACGAGTAAAATCTGCAATGCCTTTATTCCTTATTAGGTCTATTTTAGTAGTCTTTTGATTTAATATTCCATAAACATACAGGAAACGGTAGTGTTCAGTGAGAATATCCAAGTACGGTGAAGGGAGCAGCAATAACCTTACTCGGCAGCGGCTGGGAACACACTGATCTCGACACTAGCGGTGAGGCTCAGTAGTGTTGCGCATCACGAACTCATTTCAGTGAATCGCAGCTGTGATCCTTGTTACGGGCTCATATGAGCCTCATTTCGTGTCCCCGTATACACATGGTGCGTGTATACGCACCATGTCGCGCCATGTAAACCCCCCTTAAAACTGCACGACGACACACGGACTAACTGACACAGAAAATCATGACTCATCTACTGTCTAACGAAATACTGCATGACGCTACTGTATATATTATATAAATCTAAAACCGAAAAAAAATCAATAAAACTGAGAAAAGAAAAAAATCTTTTGAAAACTTAAAAAGAACAAAAAAGTGTATATATTGTAAATAATTTGAATGACCGTTCAATGGACTGACAGGAAAACTTAAAACTTTATTTTTCTGACTACCTAAGACTGCATATTTAGACCTACCAAAGACTAAGTAAAACCTAAAGGTCCTTTTACTCTCTTACTATCTTCAGTTTCTCTCTTCTCCTTTTCTAGGTCAATTCTTAAGGCCACGCTACACTAGGGGTTTTTTGACGCGCGTGTCTAGATTTTTTGGGCAAAGCAGTCTCAGCAGCCAGTTTTGGTGAAGACGCGGGCTATCCAGAAATGTTGGTTTTTTTCCCCTGCGTCACGCATGCTTCCCAAGAGTGCTGTCAGTGTAGCGCTCGCCGCCATAGAGAGAGGATGGGTGTGTTGAACGCTGAACCTGATGCAGGGTTAGCAAGTCTACCAACCCCTTCAGATTACATGTCTAGCTTTTCAACAGAAATAAATATGTTTGCTTCAATAAATATATATTCTAAAGCTGAAATTTTGATTGCTTGTGGCGTCGCGTCGTCCAGTTCAAAATAGTCATGTCACCTCAACTACCTCACATTACCTCAACACCTCCTTCACCTCACTTCACCTCCCACACCTCACCTCAACTACCTCATCTCAATTACCTCACCTCATCTACCTAACCTCAACAAAATCACCTCAACTACCTCATCTCAATTACCTCACCTCATCTACCTAACCTCAACAAAATCACCTCACCTCAACTACCTCACCTAACCTCAACTACCTCCCCTCCCCTCAACTACCTCACCTAACCTCAACTACCTCAGCTACCTCCCCTCCCCTCAACTACCTCACCTAACCTCAACTACCTCACCTCAACAAAATCACCTTACCTCAACTACCTCACCTTACCTCAACTACCTCACCTTACCTCAACTACTTCTTCACCTCTCCTACCTCACATCAACTACCTCATCTCAATTACCTCAACAAATCTACCTCACCTCCCTCACCTCACCTTACCTCAACTACCTCCTTCACCTCACCTCAACTCACTCTCTCTCTGAGTAACCATTCCTTCGTCCACACTTTTCTAAATCTCCTCACTTTTCTACTCCACGATAGAGTACAGAGCTTCTTCTTCAACATCCATCCTCACTTACTGTCACAGAGCAACTAATCGCTCGGCGAAAGTCCCAATGAGAAAATCAGTGTAGCCGAAGAGGGGGATTTTGACGCAGGGTCGTTCCCAAAAAGTCTAGACGCGCGCGTCTAAAAACCCCTAGTGTAGCGTGGCCTTAAAGGCCGCATCTTTCCTGCAATCTTCCTTTTCTTTTCTCCCTTGCACACCCTAGTGTTATTGCCATCCTCCTCCACCTCCCGCCTATTCGTTGATTCCAAGTAGGTGAGCTCGTCAGGCAGAAATGCGGCCTCCATATTATTTTTAAAAATTTATCCTCCTAACATAAGAAGTAAAGGTCCATTATAGATTAAGAATAATATGGATGCATCATTACTGCCTGACGAGCGCACAGACTAGGTCTCAACGAATAGGCTAGTTGGTACATGTCTGGGCATACCTTAAACTGACCAATTAGCAAGCCATTTTCCGAATTGGCTGCAAAGAAAGCTGTGATATCGGCTGTAAATGGCTGCCAGCCTATAGGAACTGCATTTGATTTGTAGAGACAAAAGTGGTGCACTGAACTCAATGATTAAAAGGGTTAACGCTGCCTTCACATTATTATTACTGATAACATTAACTTAAATGTTCAAAATATTAATATAAGAATCAAATGTCATCATTTTATTCGATGTAACCTCCCTTAACATTGACAAGTTGCTGCAAACGCTTGGAGAAGCTGAACATGAGCCTTGAATGTGACTCATGTAGACTCCTGTGGTGAGTAGCACTGCCCACCACACCACTTTTGAAGGCTCTAAAAAACTGTCCAAAATAGGAGATAAAATACCCCCAACATTCATTGGTGACTCCTGTAGAGAATACTCCAAGCGTTTCCAGCAACTTAATTGTCTATGGTGGTTACAACAAATAATATGTTGATGTTTTGATTTCTGTGTTATTACTTTATATATATATATATCAATAATTGTAATCAAATTTTTTTCATATATTTATAAAATATAAGCACAAAACTCTGCAACGGTATTTATAGAACAGTATAAAAACATGTACCTACATGTATGTGGTTGCGCATTCATAGAATATTCCTCCAATATTTGTTCAGTTTGGTTTTAATTCTAATTGAGGGGATTTACGCGGCTGAAGTTCCCCAATTTTCCCCAAATCTCCCCAAGTTTCGTCATTCACAGCAATCAAGTCAGTTCCAATACCTTCGCATCTCTGGCAAGCAGCTGCCGGTGCCTCTGATAATAAAACTTCCATTTTAATCAAAGTTTTTGATTTAAATCCAAATTGTTACTCTTTTTTTGTGATTATATTTTAATTCATAATTTATATCATCGTAATATTTTAAACCTTGGATATTTCGACATTTGTTTTTAGAGATATTAATTGATATATTTATATAATTCATTGCTTATTTATTATTGATTAATTTTTTATTCAAACATTGTTTTAATTTATCCCCAATACTATTGTTACATGCGTAGTTACATTCAATATAATGATTTAAATAATGAAGAACATTTAATAAAGCAAGTATACTAAATGGCTATAAATTTTAGCAGAATTTACGATAAAGACCTTTGCAGTTTGAGTCAATAGCATGATTGTTGGCCCCCTTACTGTTCCCCACTTGTTTGATGCCAAAAATGTCGCCAGATTGTCAACCCTTAATTTGGCTGAAACTTCCAGCTTAAAACCCAGTGGACAAAATTTGGCAAAGATTGCAAGGTAATCCAGCACATATCTAAAGGGTTTAAAATATAAATACTATGATGTCCACCCAAATCCAGTACTGGGTACAGTAGCGGAAAGCAGTTCACATTTCACAGGGCGACACTATACATACTTTTCCCTAGAGTCAATGGTATGTATAGTGCCAGCCTGAGAAACCTTGGCTGAGGTCAAAGGTAGGTATAATGTCACCTTGAGCTGTGCTGTGCTGAGTTATCCATAACGCAAAAGTTAGGTCCAGAAGTAGGTAAATTTATACTTTAGTTTAATTTTAAAAAAACGTACTTTTTTATTTACAGGTTTTTTGGGGTGTAGAATAATAATCTGAAATCTATTTTTGTCGGTCGCATCTAGTTTTTGAGTTATAAAAATAATGTATTAGATAGGCATAAAATACAAGATTCAGGCCATTCGAACAAGTGATGTTGCCATATGTTTTGAGAAATGACGCCAGACTCGCGCTCAAGCTATGAGTGAAGTAAGTACGTAAGTACATTTTATATTTATTTAATAAATATTTATTTTTTTATATTTTTTATTATGCCCAAAAAAATGAAATTAAAAAGGTACGTTTTTTTAAACTAAAGTATGAATTTACCCAGAAGTATACCTACTCAGTACTCAGGGCACACTAGCACCAATACAGAAAACTCAGTACCGGCCCTGTAGATTACTCAGCAGTTGTTGTCGACTAGTAATAAGAAGGGAACATGGAAAAAAGTAGATGATAGGAGAATATCTCAGATATAATTACAGAAATGACAGAAAACTACTAAGCATAAATTAAAAAAAAATCTATAGAGGCTCAGAAACGTGTGTTACCTCTATACAGCAAACCTCTTCATATAAACTTTTTTAACCCAAAAATGAGTACAATTATTATTATTTTAAAATAATCTGCAGTTGCATTGAAAGAATTGTTTTGTTTTTCGCAGGCTTAAATAAGTAGCTATGTAAATTTTTAGTATAATACAAGTCTTAACGTGATTTATAGTCGATGTTTTTTTTCGAGTGTATTATTGAAGTTAATTTTTAAATTTTTTAAATTATTTTGTGTCACTCATGGAGGTATTATTAAAAACCCCTCCACAAGCGTGGGCAACACGGAGGTGGTCTATCGCTTAGAAAACGTTTAACTTTGATTTACAGTATTTTTAGAGCATGCCTCGTACTTGCCCACAGTCCTCGTGACTTGAGATTTCAGATGGGTAACTGAAAGAATTCAGTCACCCATCTATAATCTCAAGTAAATAGAAAACGAAAAAGAAAATGGAACAAATATTTTGTACGTTTTGTAGGAAATCTTTCAAGGATTCCAAACTGTCTTTTTTTTTTTATTCTAGCATAAAAGCTGAGGAAGTTCTATTATTTCATATATATGTGTATATATATATATTTGTATGTATATAAAAAACTAAGCCCTAAATGGAAAAATTTTCAGGAACAAAATTTTTTTTTTTTCGATTTTACTTATTGTGAGTAAATTTCAGTAAGATCGGACTAATAATAAAGAAAATTCCATATTTTGTAAATGACCCCCTTAATATGGGTACTGGAAGCTCTGTTGACCGCGCTAGTGGAGGGGTTGGAGGTGTGTTGGTTTCATTTTACTACCGTGGTAAAAGAGTGTTGGGGCAGCTCCTTCCTAATAATACCTCCATGGTGTCACTCAATAAATTACTGTTTAAATTAGTCAAAATTTCAAAAATAGAATAATTGCTGTATCTTGTTTTCGTGTTTAGTGTACTTGCGTTCTTTTTCGAAATATATAAATTAATTTCCCCCTGACGACGCACTACGTGTAGTAGTGCTAAACTTAGAGTAAATATTAAATAGAGGGAGTCCTGTATCCAGAAAACGCGAGAGAAAAAACTGACGCTATGTCCTCATAAAATTATCATTATTATTTTTTGAGTTAGTGCCAGCTTAGGCGTCACTAAGGGTCAACTCACACGTACGACTGCAGTCGATGTTAACGGCGACTAAATAGCAGTCAAGGTGCGGATGGTAAATATATCTCATAGGTTTAATACAGAATCGCAGAAAGCAACACACACGAGCGACAACTTGGCGACTACGACAGTTTAGTCGCGAATTAAGTAGTCGCCGGTTTGATCCGGAAAAAAGTCTCTGACCAGCAGTCGAGTCAACTCACACAAGGCGACAGCTTGGCGACAACTTGGCGACAACTTAGCGACAGCTTGGCGACCACAGCCAGAGCTGGGCACTTTTGTATTAAATACTTTTTTTATTAAATACTTTTACGTATTTAATATTTACGTATTAAATACTTTAATACGTACTAAATACTTTTTTGTATTTAAATACTAAATAGTAAATACATGCTCAAAATGTATTTAAATACTAAATACTTTTTACAAATGTATTTAAATAATAATCACATCGATGTATTTAAATAATAATCACATTGATGTATTTAAATACTTTTTATAAATACTTTTTTATATTATTTTCAAAATATCGTCCTTATTCATTTGTTCCATTATAAATTTGAAAATGAACTAAATATTAGACATAAAATTAGTTCAATTATACAATATGTCAATAATATATATATATTTAAATACTTTTTATAAATACTTTTTTATATTATTTTCAAAATATCGTCCTTATTCATTTGTTCCATTATAAATTTGAAAATGAACGAAATATTAGACATAAAATTAGTTCAATTATACAATATGTCAATAATATATAGTCGCCCGTGTGAGTTGACCCTAAGGAAGGAGGGGTGTGCTGCTGCCTTCTCTTGCCATCTTTTCACCACAATTTGCACACCTACCTTTGTTTTTCCAGCTTGTCTATCTTCATTAACTACAGTTACCCCAAATATGATTGTTATATATGCTTGAAATATGTTCAGGAGAAACGTCATTGTACAACATTAAATAAATGATGGTCAGACAATGACATGATGATGTTAGGGAGAAACATCATTGTGCAACATACATCATATAGCTAAATGATGGTCAGACAATGACATGATGATGTTAGGGAGAATCACCATTGCTTAAAATCAAATATATAATGGAGACACAATGACAAGATGATGTTGGGGATAAACATCATTGAACAACATTATATAAATGATGGTCAAAAATTGACAAGGTAATATTAGAGAGAAACGTCATTGCTTACCATTAAATAAATGATGGTCAGACAATGACAAGATGACGTTTGAGAGAATCATCATTGTTTAGCATCAAATAAATGGTGGTCAATCGATGACAAGATGATGCTTGAAAGAATTATCATTATTAAACATCAAATAATTGATGGTCAAACAATGATAAAATTGTGTTAGAGAGAAACATCATCGCCTAACATCAAATAAAAGATGATTCTCCCAAAAATTATCTCCTGATTGTCTGACAATCATTTATTTAATGCTATGTAATGATGTTCGTCTCTAGCTTCATCTTATCATTGTCTGATCATCATTTATATAATATTTGCTGTGTACGTGTTTGCCTGTGTTTGTTTGTGGTGTGTTAGAGTTGTGGTGTATTTGTGTGTGTCATTTATTTAATGCACGCGCGTGTGAGTTTGTTTGTGTGTTTGTTTGCTTGTGTTTAGGTGTGTTTGTTTGCGTGTGATTGTTTGTATTTGTTTGCGTTTGTTTACATGTATTTGTTTGTTTGTGTCAGTTTGCTTGTGTTTCTTTGTGCTCGTTCATGTTTGTTTGTGTTTGTTCGTTCGTGTTTGTTCATGTTTGTTTGTGTTTGCGCTTGTTTGTGTTTGTCTGTTTGTGTTTGCGTTTGTTTGTGTTTGTCTATTTGTCTGCGTTTGTTTGTGTTTGTCTATTTGTCTGCGTTTGTTCGTGTTTGTTTGTGTTTGTGTGTATGTTTGCGTTTGTTTGTGTTTGTTCATGTTTGTTTGTTTGTGTTTACATTTGTTTGTTTGTGTTTGCGTTTGTTTGTGTTTGTCTGTCTGTATTTGTCTATTTGTCTGCGTTTGTTTGTGTACGTTTGTTCGTGTTTGTTTGAGTTTGGTTGCATCTGTTTGTTTGTGTTTGTCTGTTTGTTTGTGTGTGTTTGTCTGTTTGTGTTTGTTTGTTTGCTTGGATGTTTGTTTATTTGCTTGCGTGTTGAAAGTACGATTCAATATATGACTTTTGAGAAATATGAAAGGTGCCCGAGAGCAACTACTAGATATTAAAAGCAAAACACAATATCATTCCAGCAGGTGGAGCAGTGTGACACACGTCCACACTGCACTATAGCCTAAGCTGCATTGGTTGGCTGAGGCTAGAAGTTTGTGTAAGATTTATGAGGACAGGGCGACAGTTTCTTTTGGCCAAGATGCTCTCTCTATCTTATATTTACTCTTATGTGCTGAAGCTTGGGCTATTCTAAACATTCCGGAAGAGGTTTTAATTACCTCAATTATAAAAGAATACCGGAAGATCACTATTAACTACAATGTAAGTATAATAACGTTGTTTTTTAGATCGACAAAAACTTTTCTATTTTCAAACAGACTTTAAAATACGCTCTTTTATACATTCTTCATACAAACTCTTATCAAATTTCTCTGAAAAACGAGGTCTAAAATATCAAAGAATTCAGGTCTTTTGAGTGAAACTAAAATAACATGGGTGTTTTGGCTCCACTCAACTGACAGTACAGAGCATCATGTTTTTTCTCAGTTCTTTACAAGAAAACACACAGTGAAAAGGTCTATTTTTTTAATTGGAAAGTGAAATAACAGCTCCCGGCTAGCTGTGAAACCTTCACAAATTTCATTGTAAATACTAGTGAACTGATCGCAAAATGTATATTTCTAAATGCTGTTGTCTTTAACAGTGCAACGCACATGTATAGGTATGCAGTTTTTCATGAGAAACTTAGTAAATCGTCCTATTTTTACTCATTCAGAAATAAATTACTCGTCATGTTTTTAAAAATTGAACTCTGATTTTGTTTAGATTGACTAAGTTTGTAAATATTTTCAATTACCTAACTTCATGTTCAATTTTGGTATCCAAATCGAATTTAACCCTTTGTTGCATAACGTGGCCTAAAAGCAACATTTGACCGAAATTTCGATTTTAAAATAAGAAGAGATGATCAAAAAAATTTCCTATGAGCGCCGCGTCTATGAGTCGGTAGACGATAACAGCCTATCTAAGGCTATATCTCAAAAAACTGACGAAAAAAATAAATCATGCAACAAAGGGTTAAACAAAATGATTTTTTTGAATTTGTTTAACCCTTTGTTGCATAACGTGGCCTAAGAGCAACATTTGACCGAAATTTCGATTTTAAAATAAGAAGGGATGATCAAAAAAACGATAACGATAACAGCCTATCTAAGGCTATATCTCAAAAAACCGACGAAAAAAATAAATCATGCAACAAAGGGTTAAGAACACCATTTAGCTTTCTCTCCTACGAAATGTGGTCAGTTTAACAAGATTGAGTTGATAATTATGAGTGTCACCCTGAATCATAACCGGTCGTTAATTAATTAAATCCAATAGAGCAAAGATTTGGTTTTTTAAAGCGTTATTGTAAACTCTCTAACAGAGGAATTTTCTATAAAAAGAGTAATTTCTAATATCATTTTAGTTTCTTTATTATTTGACGTAAAGTTCTTTCTTATTTTACTTAGTGCATCAAAAACTAATTAATAAAAGTGTGAAAAACTGTGTGGTTGAGAATTCCCCAAATCAGCCTGGCACAAAAACTGTTATGAATTCTTTGGATTGCTACCTTATATTATTCGACCTTATACTGCAAAGTGTTATTTTTTGAAATCTGGGCACATTTTCTCACGAATCATTAAAGCCAGAGGGAATATTTATATTTTTTACTATGAAATATTTATGCAACTGCACAATTGGATGATTTTATTTATTATTTCTTGCTAGCATATTTCCGTGGACTTTTTGAAGTTGATTTTTTTTATTTATATATTAAATTGAAGTTTCACTATTATTTCCACAAACTATACTATAAAATTAAACAAATTCGAAAACTCTAATTTCAGAAGAGGCCCTATTAAACGTGCGAACTGGGCTTGTCCCACTGTAATCCGAATTCACTTTTTGACAAGTACGGAGCGCCTGCTCAATAGGATTTCCATCGCGAGAAAATGTACCCGAACATAATTTTCTGAAAACGTATCGTCTGTTTTCTTTTGAGGAAATAAGAAAAATGCATGTACAACATAGTTTTAGAGATTAATTTGCAACCAGGTCGCAAAATTACAGGACTGCAGGACCTTTATAAAATAGTTTCAAAAACAAAGCTGTCAACTTAGTTTCACTCAAGGTTTGTATTTGCTGCTTTAAATATTAAGAATAACAAGTAAAGAAAATTCTTAGGAAAGTATATCAATCATTAATGTAAGGTATCCTATTCCAGCAGAGGAAAGGTATCCTATTCCAACAGAGGAAAGGTATCCTATTCCAACAGTCTGTTTATAAAACTTTCAAGAGAATAAATCCTGTAAAAACAAAAGCTGTGTTATATATATATATATGTTTGAAGAAAGAATAGAGCTGAGAATAACTTTAAGAGGATTTTGTTTGTTCACTCGCAATACAACTCCAACCCGAATGGCAATCGCGACCAGACTCGAGTTTGAATCCAGGGCAGGATTCGATAGTCGAGATTTCTCGTGAAAACTATTATTCTATTAAAAATATATAATGATAATACCATCTGATGTCTCATCATCATATATAAAAGTAATAATTAAAAGGCATTCAACTTATGACAACATATTTTATGGACCTTTATTGGCAATCTATTTTGCTTGTTTCTTTGTAGTTTTATTTATGTATATATTGGTAGGGGTTCTGGTGAATTCGTTGTCAGAAAAGTTGAGGGAAATCTGGAATGTCTTCGAGGGTCTCCTTCATTTGGCTTGAGTTTGTCATATAAGTCGGGGTTTTTGTCTTGTAGTTGAGTCCAGACATTTATTCCTCGTCTGTGTAGATAGGTGTTGATTGTAGGTAATTTATTTCGAGCATGTAGGGTCGTGGAAGGAATTCTGTCGTTTAGTGTTGTGTTTTCAATAAATCTCAATGCTTTGTTTTGTACTTTTTGTAGTTTTTTATGTGCAGTTTTTGAGATACTGTTTAATGGAATAATTGGGTATAGAAGTTGCGGTCTTACGATTGTTAAGTAGAGTTTCCTTTTGTTTTTCTCAGATAAATTCCTGAAACGTTGTAGTCTTGTTAAAGTTTTCATTGCCATTGCTTTTCTAATTTCAACTTAAGGGGAAATGCCGTGTGTGGAGTATGTCATGCCTAGAATTTTTGTTTTGTTGGTATAGTTTATTTCTTTTCTGTTGACGATGACTGGGGCTGTGTTTCGTCGGCTTACATTCATGATTTGGAACTTGTTAATATTAGTTTGTATTTTCCATTTGTTTTCATAGTTGTTTATCTGCTCAATTGCAAGTTTGGTGTTGTTTGCAATCGCCCTAGGATTGCCTGGTAGTGCTATAATTTGTGTGACACCATCTGCATATTGTAAGTAATCAGTGTCTACGAGGGGCTCGGGGATGTCTTTGACATACATGTTGAATAGTGTTGGGGATAAGCATGCCCCCTGGGGGACGCCGGATTCAAGTTTGAATTTAGGTCCCGAGATGTGACCTATTTTTATTGATGCCGTTCTATTAGTGAGATAGTTGCTGAGTGTTTTCTCATAGCATGAGTGAAGTCCTAATTCTGTTATTTTGTATTTTAAGCCGGTATGCCAAATTTTATCAAAAGCTTTAGTTACATCTCGGCATGCAACGTCAACTTTATGCTTGAGTGAAAGATGTTTTGAAATGGTTTCATGTAGTGTGAGAATAGCTGTTTGTGTGCCTCTGTTGCGTCGAAAGCCGTGTTGTCTTTCGTTTTGTAAGTTATTTTCTTCCAGGAATGTGTAGAGTCTTTTGTTCAGTATTTTGTCGAGTAATTTTCCATCAACGTTGAGCAGTGAAATTGGTCGTTTATCTTTAACTGCAGTGCCACTAGTGCCTGCTTTTGGGATGAGGGTCATTGTTGCGTGTTTGTAGAAGTTGGGGAAATATCCCGCTGATAGGGAGTGATTGAAGATTTCGGTGAGGAAATTTGTCATGTTGGGAGGGAGATTTTTGAGCTGGTTGGCAGTGAGTTTGTTTGGTCCGGGGGCTTAGTGTTTCATTGCTTTGATGACGTCTGTCACTTCAGTGTGAGAAATTGGTGGGCAGTTGTTAATGTTTAATCTATTTATGTCACTGTTGTTGTGTGGGGTGATTCTTTCAGTCCTTTCATTTAATTGATTTTCGATGTTCTCGGTGAATTCGTAGTCAAAGTTATTGTCATTAGGGTCTTTTGATGTAAATATGTTTTTTCCAGTAATCTCTGAAAATTTTCTCTTGTTGTCTTGGGTCGTATATTTTTATTTCGTTGTGTATGATGTAAGGTGATATGTTAGATGCATTTCCTGTCATTCTTTTTATTGCGTTGAAGAAAGTTTTTGGGTCGTTGTTTGTGTCGATTTTGGCGATTATGTTGTCCCATGTGATGTTATTGAGTCTATTGTATTCGTCGCTGATGTTCTGTCTAAGTGTTTGTAAGAGTTGGTGTCTCTGTATGTTTGTTCCGTGCATGTTAATTATGCTCATAAGTTTTTTGTGCATGCGTTGTGTTTTTCGTATGTAGTTGTTCTGTTTGACACCTGGAAATACTCTGTAGTGTATTGTCGGTGTGGTGGCGTGTGTAATTTGTTTTATTTTATTTGTCCAAGTTTCGATATGAAGATCAATATTTTCGAGGGTTTCTTGGGCTAGGTTTGGTGTTTCGAAGTTGGAAAGAGTTTGTTTGTAGAGGGTCCAGTTAGTTTTGCTAAATTGCAGTCGAGGGGTGATAGGTATTTGTATGGGGTTAGTCGATATTTTCATTATTATTGGTAGGTGGTCTGATGATGTAAGCGGTCCTGCTTTGAGATAGGTGTTGAGGTGTGCTTGTTTGTTTGTTAGTGCTATGTCAGGTTTTCGTGTCGTGTTTGCAGTGATTCTAGTGTCGAAGAAAGGGCCAATGTGCTTGTATTTGTTTGCGTTGATAAGTGTTACTACTTGTTTTCCTCGGAGGTTATTGTTGCTGTAGCCAAAAGTTCTGTGATATGCATTTAGGTCGCCAACTAAGTAGGCGGGGTGTCGTCTGTTGAAAATTTTGTTTAGGTCAATTGAGTTTATGTATGCTTGTCTGGGTGGAATGTATCCAGTTGCAACAGTGATTGGGCAGAGTTCTATTTGAATTGTTGCCGATACGAAATCTTGATAGTAATCATCTTCGATTTGTGCTGTAATATTTTTCTTTATTGCAATTGCAGCGCCTGCGAATTGCTCATTTCTTTTGTTAGATTTGAGTACATTGTAGTTGAAGATTTTTAGATGGTCTGTGTTTTTAACAGAGGTTTCGTTCAGTAATAGTATGTCTGGATCTATTGAGTTGTAGATATTAGCTAGCGTGTGTCGTTTTGTGTTCCAATTTTGAACGTTGTGTTGCAATATCGTGAGTGTTTGTCGGTTTACTGGCATGTTTCGTAGACTGATTGGTTTGTCTTCTGGTGATCCTTAGTTAAGACCAGGCGTCCTGTCCTGTAATTTTTGGGAGTGCTTGGAATTTTTTGTGTTCCATAAATTTGATTCTTTTTGGGTCAATGACGACTTCCCCTCTTAGGATTTTATCCATAAAATCTTCAGCTTTGCCGTAGCAGTGGGCTTTGAGTCCAAATTTCTCTTTTTTGAATTCATTTTTGATCCATTCCGATGAGAGTACGTTTGGGATCGCCTCAGAATCATCCCTGCTTCGGTATATGATTAGAAGTGGCCTGCGTTGTTCTTGGGGTGGTGGGTTGGGGGCGGTCCATTGAAACTTAGATGTGATTGGAGGTCTACGTTGTTCTTGGGACTCATTTGAGCCCCGCTACTCAACTATTGCTGGACAAATTAGTTTCGTGAGTACTGTACTTAAAGGAAGCATACGATTGTGATAATGATTACACTTGATGGCAGCCAATTGTTCTCGTAAATCCTGATAAAATATAATAATTCCTAATGATGTTATTACCCTTAATTCAATACTTAATTTAATATATCATTCAATTGAACTGTAATTTGGAAACATCGCCAGTCCCCCCCCCCCCCCTTTGCTCAAATTGCTAGTAGGAAACCGGAAAATTCTAGTTTTTCATTATTTATTGAATAGCTTTCATAATTGTGAAAATTGCTCTTCTTAACACGCGCCCTTATTAAATCACGTAAGCAAACTATTATTGATGTAATTGTAACAAGAGATCATTGTACTCTGAATGTTGGAGTCCCTTTTTGATAATAATAAACAGTTGCAATTAGGAATTGCAACTGTTCAATTGACGACATTGACTCATGCATGTCCCGCGTGATCATATATATATATATATATATATGATCACGCGGGACATGCATGAGTATAGTTTAACTTGCTTATTCTAATAGCTATGTCGACACTCACTCACCAGCTGCTGTGTAAGACAAATATCTATAAAGCAGGGCTGAGCATAGAAGAGCTGGAATGATATTTTATGTTTGTGTTAAATACATCTGGTCCTATAAATCAATTTAATTTCATTTAGATTACTTGGATGAAGCCCTGGAGGCCTTCGAAGAGGGGCACTCCGTGGACCACGGGTGGACCGCCCCGGACCCACGGGCCACTCATCCAATGGTGTGTGTGCGTTTATGTGGGCGTCTGGACCAAGCCCGAGTCAAGCAAGAAGTTGCTCAATTCGACTGGGCGTGAATGTATGTCGTGTATGATTCTGTGTTGTTGTGTTTGTGGGCGGTGTAGGAGGACATGCTCAGTGTCGGCTGGGCCCTGTCGTCAATTGGAACAGGAGTCGTCCTGAGCAAGTCCTAGCCTGTGCATGTATGAGGGGACTAGTGTTGAGTGGCCATGAGGCTTGCTTGGTTTAGCTATCGAGCAACAACGTCATTCAACTAGACTGGGGGTAAGGACGAGTTGGTGTCGGGTTAAAGCGTTTTATTCAGCAGGGTATAAATAGGGGTATAAATACTGATGCTAAAATCCCATGGACTTGAACCTATGGAGGAGAAAAAAAAAAGTTTGGTTCAATATCACTCAAAAGGTTATCTTTCCCTAGTTAAACATAGGAAATAGGCACATATTATATATATATATATAAATTAAATGAGTAGAATTGGGAATACATGTATGAAATTATATGACCCGAATCGTTTTCCAAAATTAAAAGAGTAAAATTAATCATGAAATTGCTTTACTGGTCAAAATACTGAACTTATCAACATATAAACATAAGGATTAAAATAGGTGTAGCTATTTCTGCACAAGTCTCTAGTATCAATACATCAGGGTGAGAAATCAAATCATTGAACAACAAACATGAAATACCAAAATTATTGAGCAATAGGAAATAACATAGCTATATAAAAAATGGTAAATAGTAACTAGATCACAAATTGAATAATTCATAACACATTATTACACCTTAATCTCTATAATGAGAAGGACAGCCTAAATAATAAGGGTTACCTACCTCACGAGAGGTTATTTTGTTACAAGGATTCTAGTTATTACACGACACTCTTACACGACAGGAAATAGAATGGCTTTCAAAAATGTTGCCGTACGGGCGACGTTGCCATATGGTGAAAATCAAAAGTGTGAAAATATCCAAATTCTAGTTTACATAACTGCAAGCTAAGAAAAATATATGCTTTGTAATTGATGCAAAAATTGCAATTGAATCCTATGAAAGTATCAACATATGCGATTTTACTTAATAAACAATGAATAAATGAAATGTTGAAGCAACTAATAAATAAATGATGAGTGAATATATACAATCGTTGGCTATCGCCACAGCCACACGGGAGTCGCCCCATGCAGTTGCACCCGCTGCCAGCGGTCCAACGTGAGCTCTGTCTTGCAGGCAGCGGGCGGCCGGGCACCAAGGAGGGAGTTAGGAGGAAGGGAGTCCAGTGCCCTTCGGGTAAACTCTGTGTGGATGTCGGTCCTCACAGAGTTATCGTTCGGGACTGGAGGAAGAGTGTTGTGGTGCGTGTGGTAGTGTTATGCAGGTGTCAGATTTATTTTTCTCCGTGTTTGTGTTGGGTTTTTGATGAAGTGTTGAGGGTGCTGTGGATCTACCGTGGATGTGTAAATGTGTGTACCTCTCGTGTCCATATGGGAGGGGAGAGAGAGGACTTGGGTTTCCTCATGAAGATGTGGGAGTGGGGTGGATTTTGTGCAGCCTGTAGTGATTCGGAGATCAGTATTTTGTCTGGTCTGTAGTTTGTTTATGTGTGTTTTTGCAGTGTCAGGTTGCCACGCTTTGTGTGCGTATGTTATTATTGGTCTGATGAACTGTTTGTATATTGTTGTAATGTCTTCATTGCAGTGTCCGTATATAGTGTGTGTAAAGGGCCCATCCACGACAGCGATCTTCAATCGCAACCGCAATTTCCAACGGCAACCTCGACCAAATTTTCCGTGTATGGGCTCCAGCAACCGCAACCACCACCGCAACTTGCAGGTCGCTGTTGATCAGAATTTCTGATATTTGGTGGGCTGAGCTTAAAGTTGCGGTTGAGGTTGCGGTGGTGTATGGGTAGAAGCGATCAAATATGTCACATAAGCGCAGATATTTGCATGCTTTTGAATAAGTGCATTGATACAAATGAAATTTTCCCGGACAAACAGGAAGTGAAATAATTTACCATGCAATTTGGTTATTGATTATAAAAGTAGCTAATTAGTAAGATAAAACACTTTAATGCAATCCATATTATAATTACCAACAGTGATAAATTCGATCATATACTCAATATGGTAGTTAAGGAGACTTAATGAAGTTTAAATGGAACTTTAGATTTAATTATAGGCTTTTATTACAAAATTTGAAGCAATATACTAAACAAAAATCAGACAAAAAGTCTTTAGACCTTTTAAACGAACTTTACAAAATTATAAGAAAAAATGTATACAATTAATACTAATTACAAATATATTTAATACATTAAATTAGATTAAATAAAATAGTAAAATTTCTTTCATGTAGATGCAATGTCATATATAAGATAAGGTGATTCGTTTAATAAAATTTTTAATTAATAGAATCCATTATTAATATAAGTAATATTGATTATATCATATATTAATAACTATATCAATTATCACTATAATTATATCATTAATTGACAATTATATATAAATAAGTTATTATATTAATTAGTATAAACTGAGAAAGATTGAACAGATCGGTTTCTGTGTGTGTGGGTAGACCATCAACAGCAACCGCAACCGCGATCTGGCTGCACATCGCGGTTGCGATTGAAAATCGCTGTCGTGGATGTGGCCCTTAATTGAGCGGATGACGTTCAGTCTGTTTTTGGCTCTTATGTTGATGTCGTCTGCATGTTGTTTGAACGTTATCCCTCTGTCGGTTGTTACTTCAAGGATTTTGGTGCTGTGTGTAACTGGGAGGGGTGTGTTGTTAAGTGTTACTTGTGGTTTTGTTCTGTATTCTGCGTTGTGAGGTATAATGAGTGTGAGGATTTGTTTGTGGAGACCTTCATTCTATTGTTGGTGAGCCATTGTTCTAATTTGCGGATGTAGTCTTGTAGTTGTGTGGCAGCGGTCTCGTGTTTTGGGTGTTGTGAGAGTACTGTAATGTCGTCTGCGTATGACATGGAGTGAGTGTTTGATTGAGTGGGGGTGGGCATGTCGTGCATGAATATGTTGAAAAGTGTTGGTGAGAGAACAGAGCCCTGCTGAACTCCGCTTGTGTAGAGTAGTGTTCTGGAGGGCTACCCGTTGTAAACTGTGTAACCTTGTCTACCTGATAAAAAGTTGACAAGCCATTTTTTTTAAATTAGGGTGGATGTGCGCGTTGAGTATTTTGTTAACCCTTTAACGCCCAGGAGGACACAGGTGTCCCCTTTCACCGAAATTTCAATTCTATTTTAAGAATTGATCATCAAAAAAATTTCCTATGAGCGTCGCGCCTATATATGAGTCGGTAGACGAAAAGAGCCTATCTTAGGTTATGTCCCGAAAAACTATGAAAAAAATTTGGTCCATACAGGTTTAAAGAAAATGAAAATTTCCAAATTACATCAAAACATTAACGCCCAGGAGGTGTTCTCTTTCACCGAAATTTCAATTTTTTTTTAAGAAGGGATCATTAAAAAAATTTCCAATGAGCGTCGCGCCTATGAGTCGGTAGACGAAAAGAGCCTATCATAGGTTATGTCCCGAAAAACGACGAGAAAAAGAATTTGGCCCATAAAGGGTTAATGAGTAGGTGTTGTGGAACTGTGTCGAAGGCCTTGCTTATGTCAATGGCAGGAAGTAAAGATCTGGAGGCAGGTTTCTGTGAGTTGAGGTCTTCAATTATTGTTTGCGTGAGATTTGTGAGCAGGTTGGATGTTGAGTGTTGTGATCTGATGCCGTGTTGTGAGGGTGATAAGTTAATGTGTGAGGTGATGTTCTTTAGAACCAGTCTCTCTAGTATTTTAGAAGGGTTGCAAAAGAGAGATATGGGTCTAAAGAAGCTGGTTCTATGGGGGATTTGTTGGGCTTTAGAATGAGTATGATTTTGGCAAGTTTCCAGATGTTGGGGATGCTGTTGGTTGTGAGTGAAAGGTTGAATATGTATGTGAAGGCCCTGATGCCGTGTAGACCTAGGTGTTTGAGGTGTGAGTAGGAAATTACATCAGGGCCTGTGGCAGAGGTGTTCTTTGTTTTGATGATGGCATGTTGTGTCATGGTGGGAGTGAAGGGTGGTGTCATGTTTGAGTCTAGCGTGATTGAGTGTAGCCGTTTAAGGATGGGCCGATACTCATATCTGTGTGGTATTCTGCAGATGTTGGTGTTGTGTGGGTTGAGAATGTTTGCTTGCTGTGAGTTTGTGGATATGTTTGTTTGCTCATGTGTGAGGATGACCTCATGAGTTTCCGTTCTGTCAGTGTACCTATCACTGAGGCCGCGTATGAGCTTCCAAAGTTTGGAAGGGTTTGTGTTTTATGTAATGCCTTCGAGTAGTTGTTTCCATTTGGCAGTTTGTTTGTGTTTCATATCCTCTTCTATTTCTGTGTTTTGTACCCTAATTCATTCGAGGATATCTGGTGTTGGCGTTTGCTTGCGTAATTGGGTCCGTGTTTTGAGTTTTTGTTTGATGTGCCAATTAAAACATGGATTAAGTGTCTTATAGTGCCTGTGGGAATATGTTTTGTTTGCGTCAGTGATTGTTTTGTTAAAGTGTTGTACTGCCAGGTCGATGTTATTGTAGTCTGCAAGGTTGAATGTGTGTAGCTGTTGTTTTATTGTGTCAGTGAAAGAGAGTCAGTCGGCTCGCTTATAGTTAGTGTAGGTTCTTTTGAGTTTGCGTAGGTATGGTGTGTTTAGTATGATGTGTATGGGTAAGTTGTCGGAGGAGAGGTCGTGGGATGTGTGCCAGGTGGATTAGAGGGCAATGTTGGGTGAAGCTTGTGAGATGTCAGGTGATGTCGGGTTTGTATTTATTTTGTAAGGCTTACGTGTGGGTGAGTTGGTGTTGTTGAGTATTGTGTGTGAGATACGTTGTCGTGATTATGTGCGTGACTCGGGGATCAGTTTGCTTGCCGTGAGCCAGGCTGGAACGTGAGCGTTGGGGTCCCCAAGGATGAAGTAATTCTGCAGTGTGTCTAATTGGCCAAGTTGTGGGGTGCATCATTGGGGGGCATGATGCTGTTGGGGGAATGAATATGTTGGTGAAGTTTATGTCTTGTTTGTGCAGTTTGATACGTGTTGCTTGTAGTTCAAGTGCGTCATCTGCAGGCATGTGTTAGAGTGTGTGTCTGGTCGTGTTTGTGAAGGGTGCGTCTTTATTAGTGTGTTTAGCCCTCCGCCTTCACCAGTTGTTCTGTCTTTTCGGAGTGTTTTGTATCCAGGAAATTTATATGTTTTGTGTCTATCTTTGAGCTTAATTTCCTGGATGGCTGCAATGTGTATGTTGTGTCGTAGCAGGTGGTGTTTGAGTTGTTGTATTTTGCTTGTGATGCTGTTGATGTTTTGCTGTGGTATGTTTAGTTTTGTGATGGTTTGTGTTTGTTGGCTAGGTGGTGGGGTGGGTGGAGGAGAAAGATAGGAATGGGTGAGTGGTGGTGAGGTTGTGGGAGAGGGTGTGAAAATTTCTGAAAGATGGGTTTGGTGCTGTTGTGTGCATGGGCTGAGGGATAGTGGGATTGAGTGTAGTGAGTTGGGAGAGATGGGGAAGGGGGAAGACGAGGTGAGGAGGACGGTATCGGAGGAAAGGAGCTGGGAGTGAGGGTTAGAGGAATGGTAAGGATGGCTGCAGCACGGGTGTGGTGTGCCGGCAGCACTGGGAGCGGACTACCAGCTGAACCTAGTGAGTGTGGGGTGATTTGTGTTGTCATGTATGTAGGGCTCGAGTGGCATCTGTAACAGACCCACCCTGATGGGATATGGTGTCTTTGTGGTACACCAGATCGAACAGCGTATATTGCAGTGTGTCCAGCTGCTGCATTGGGGGCATTGGATTGAGCCCCTTCTTTTGTTACAGGGGCGAAAGCAGGTTGGACATAGGCATGAAGGGCCGGGGTTTGTTTCGATGTCACCAGAGAGTAGGAGAAGTAGGGGAAGGAGCGCCTGTGTTCGTTCACTTCCCCTAGATGAAAAAATGTCCGGTGGGAAGCTCTGGTGATGTGAGGTGTGTTTGATGAGTGAACCATAAGTCCATCTAGGGTGGCACTAGGGCCACACCCCCTCTGGTCTTCGGAGAGGTCTCCGGGTCTCTTCAGGGGTAGGGGTTGTTGGGGGACTTTCACTGGCTTCGCTGTGCGGCGCCACCTGAGGAAATCTTCTTCTTCTGACTCTCATGATTATGTTTGTGTTATTTATGTTTGTGTTATTCCTATTAGTGTTTGGCAAGTAATGCTCTGCCCTGCTCCACGCTACTTGTCTTGCCACAATAATAGGAATAACACTTCCATAAAACACCGTGCCAGCTCTACTCAACCCTGGTTTACTGCGCTGTTTGTCTGGACATGGTCTAACAGCTTCAATGGAATCTCTCTCTTATCTGTAAAATTGAAAGCATATTCAGCTCGTTTTAGATATAAAATTCACAACTTTAATAGTACTATCAATTCATTTTCAATATTAATTCATTTTTTATCCTTTGCAAGCTTATTCGCGAAAATGGAATTACATTTAGTTTCAATATTACTTTACAATTAATAATAAAATATACTACACCAGATTCACTGAACCTGCAACTAATAATAGTATTTCCTTCCATCAGGTTATTACAGCCTCAACCCATAGCAATTTTGAAAAGGACCTCTGATTGGATGATGAGATACAGAGCTGGGCAGAATATGAATACAGTGTATTTAAATACATTTACTGCATTTATGTACACTGTGCTTAAATAAATTCGTCAACATGTATTTATAATCACTGTACTTAAATACTTTTGAAGAGTATTTAAATACATATATTTAAATACATATCCAAATATTTTCTTTCATAGTCTATTAAGTATGAACAACAGAGGGTCTGTTGTTTAATCATACAATCACGGGTTCAAACCGTTCAATACAGTCACGTATTGTATCTGTTCGATCACTCTTAGTTAACCCTCTTCTCTCTCACTCCACTCTGCCGCTTACAATAGTTTCTCATTTTTATACAAGAATACTGAAACAAGTTTACTAATAAAATGTGCCGCGATCACCCTCATGCGCATGACCTGGACATAAGGCCAGGGTGATGATGTCACTTTCTATCGGTGAAGTTACTGCGATATTCCTGAGCATAAAAAAAATAAAACTAAATTCCTGTTAAAGACTGTTATTCATATTTGACCCTGTTAGAGGCTGTTATTCAGATTTTTAAATAAGCTATAAGTTTAAATGAAACACATTGCCTTATGCAGTTAATAAAATTAATTACATGTTTATCAGTTATATTCCTGCGTAACTTTTGAAATCCTGGATAATTGAACTAAATATTCCGTTTGATTCATAATTCATAATGAAAATATTAATGGATTACATAGGTCGATATTTTGAATATATTTGAATAAGTATCTACAAAAGTATTTAAATACATCAATGTATTTAGTAATTAAATACATTTTGAGCATGTACTTAGTATATAAATACAAAAAAGTATTGAATAAGAGCAACACTGCCAAGGAACGACTTACTAATCACTTGCAAGTTCTTGAATCAATGTGCATGTTATCTTTTCCATAATATATACAGGTGAGAAGTCTAGAACTTGTTGTATAGTCCACTTAATCACACTAATCCTTGTGCCATTGCAAATCAATTGCGATGGCGGGTGTGTACGAAGGTGTCAATGATTTCAGTGCCGTATTTCTATCTAAATCAGAACTTCCTCGTATTAAAAATGATTCAACTACCAATGACTTTACCAAAAAAGTGAAGACTGACTTAATTATTGCCAAAGATGCAGCAAGTAAAAGAGGATTGTTCCAAGCATATAATTGGTGAGTGTGGTTATAAATAGAAAATAAGAAAAATTTTGTAGATAGCTAAGTTCCCAGAATGCAGTACTTGGCACAAGTTTCCCAACCCCGGGGGTGCCATTTCTACCAAAAATGTCATATTTCCAATCCAGGGGGCACAATTTTGACTAAAAATGTCCTATTTCCAACCCAGGGGGCAGGATTTTGATCAAATATGTCCTATTTACAACCCAGGGCCAGACTGGAAAAGTATGGGGGTCGAGGCGTATTCGTACGCGGCGTGAGATTTTCAGAGTTCTTTTCGGCGCAGGGTTTTAAGCTAATATTTAATGTCGGCGCTGGGATTTATACGTACTAAAATACACAGCGCAGCAATTTTAGCTAAGGCTCTTTTTCAGCGCACTCAGAACGTCTTCCTGTGCGCCGAAATAACTTTTTAGTACAAACTGCTCAGAAAAGAAGTTCAATCTACCATCATTTCCAAAAAATTACTAAAAACATTAAAACGTACTAGATGAATTGAATGTTACATACAATCCTGAAGAAAATAGTATCAAACACGTACAAAATGTATCGACTTGGTAAATTTTCAGCTATCGCTTACAGCTGTCACCCTGACGCCTCACTGCCCTCACAAGTACGGATGCCAACTTAGCCCAAAAAGAGACAAATATTTTTCTTTTCCAAGCTGTTTAGTTTGTAAAATTTTGAATTCAGCCCGAGCTTTTTTTTTATATGTTTCTGGCCCCTTTTTTAGCTCTGCTTAGTTATATTCTGGGTTTTTCCAAAGTACAGGAATATCAGCAGATATCACTAGCAATTATTTGCCTTTAATGATACAATTTAATATACAACAAAAAAAGATCAGATTTATATATTGGAATAGTCAGTGAATCTATAAATTTAAAAAAACGCGGGCTGATAAACTAGTTTCATTCGTTTCTCTACATTTGGGGTTTATAATCGCAAGGGTCAGCAACACCGGAGTGCAATGGTGAGTCTTGCCCTGGAGGAACCGCCTTCTTGATTACGGTATCCTCTGTGCCAGGTAAGTATGATTGTGATTGACTAAAGTACGCTATTCTGAAAATGATCTGGGGGGAACAGGGAAGTGTTTCTCCCAGGTTTGAAAGTAGGGCCTTTATCGCCAAGCGAATTGGCGATAAAAGTGATTGATTGAAATCGACATGCGACTAATTGGCGATAAATTTGATACCAATTAAAAGTAAATATAACAATTGGCGATAAAATTTCATCTTAATAACACTTCAGGCGGGTTGACATGAAAGAAAAAGTACCTTAGAGATGCTTGCAACGAAACGTGACACAATTTCCCACTCTTTAAATTAGAAAATCCCACTATATATCAGTTCCCACACTACTAATTCCCACAATTTAACTCGTGATTTTTCTCCTTCTGCGTGTTCACATAATTTTTATATCGCGTTCGTTACGGCTACTGCGTTCACACAAATGTTTGGGTTGACAAGAATAATTTGGCTTAATTACAAGTATTCAACTACATAGTGATTCAAAGTACGATTAAATTTATTATTAATATTACCATTTCATCTGTTTACGTTTATTGATAGCTAATAGTTTTATTTCAGTGCAACCGCCAAATGAAATACGAGAAGCGCATGCGCTAAAACGTTTGCTAGCGTCTTTTTCAAAACAGGTGTCATGGTGCGATTCATCATCGCATTTCATTTTTAAATTAGAAGTCATAAATCATAACATTAATAGTTATATCATTATCGTAAATGATAAATGTTAGCATTATAATTTATTGTTGGTAAATGGCAGTTGATCTCAATTTCTGATGATGGTGTCGTCACTAGTTTATTACTGTCGAACTTTTCCTTTAATTGCATTGTAAATTACTGACCGATTTCGTAACGAATATTTTATCTTGAACAACAGTTGAATAACTTTAAACTATTTATGTGATTTGCTATGTAACAATGTTTATCTTTACTGTCAATCAAGTGTAATTAACCAGTGACCTAATAACTGACCTTGGACGGTTGCGTGCATTCCAGAACATTCTAGAAGTCACGTGACGACGCCGCGACGGTGACGTGAATTAAGATAATGTTGTGTGATTAATAATGATTGCATTTCATTTTTTAAATTAGAAGTTATAATATTAATCGTTATATCATTATAATAAATGTTAGCATTATAAATTATTGATAACATTTAAAATATTTGAGGCTTTATTTTGAAATTTTTGAGTCTAATAATTTCAATTGGTTTTATTGTGACTGAGATAAGAAATTTTGATTTTTTTTTTTTTTTATGAATGATTCTTTTGCAATGAATGCGTATCTTAATGAAGATTATAATTATTAATCATTACGTTTTTTCAAACGGTATTTGCTCTAATTTGAATTTTCTATGGTAATCAAGGATCATTCTAGGGTAATTTTTATGCAATCCTAGGATGCAAAGAATAACAGCTGTCACGCTGTGGAAGGAATGCTTGAATCATAGAATAACAACAGGCTCAACAGCAGTGGTAATGAGCTGTCGTTGCGTGAGGGTTATATAATCGACTCCCTCTGTGTTGCTGAACTTGCTGTGTGTGCAATGACAGTGTAGCTACTGTGTAACATTGTGTCAATAAAATATCTTCGGTCTTCGCAGTGGCTGTCTAAACTAAATTTATTCCATAGGTTTAATGTAATAAAAGTGCTGAAGTGAAGCCCTTATGTTTCTTGTCAATGCTATTGTGCTGGCGACTGTGCCTAAAGTAATACAACTTCATAGGCGAGGCGGGCGAGAGGTATTTTGACTTGGTGTGCGATGCGACTAGCAGGTCTTCAGTGAGGCTTGGCGATTCAAATGCCACAGTATGAAACCTGGTGTTTCTCGTACTGCATTTTGATAAATACATGCATAATTGTTCAGCAGGACCAAACAAATTCGGGAGAAATACTAATTGACGAAAGAAAACATGAAATTCTTTAGCTATCTATCATTTGTGCGCATAGATTTTCAAAGGTTATGCAAATGTAGAGACATTCGATGGGGCACTATCTCATTTTCTCGTCACACACATCAAAGAGGCAGAGAAGAAGCATATGTAGAGCATTCTTCATAAAAGATTACTCATTGTGATAAGAATATTTAATATGTCATATTAATAACATATCAATGTTTATTTGCTACATCCAAACCATCCAAACACACTCAAGATGAAAAGATCATTAACATAAATGATGAAATAAAGTTCGTTGCAGGATTAGACATAGAATTTGACAATATTTACTTAGCAGATTGATAATTAAGTAGATCATAATATATCTTATTTAAAATATTATGTTTTTCACAATTGTAATATAAATTTCTAAATTGGATTCATATTTTGCACTTGAAGGTTATGTGTTTCTTTTACTGTTGGGATCGTTAATATATTTATTCTATGTTCGAGAAATATATTCTGTTAATATATGTTAATATTATTGTTATAATAATATTATTATTTTAGACCCAGATAACTATAGTAATTTTAGTGACTCATTGACTGAAATATTGACTATGAAATTAAATTTGAAACCAGAAAATTAAAATGGAATGACTATTTTACTAGAAAATATGGATCTTTTCTGATTTTTACAGACCACATGTATTAGATGAAACTATGTGAAATGGTAGAGTTTTTAATGTAGCTAGCTAGTTTATGAATAAAACATTCATTTCTTGCTTAAATTAATATTTAAGAAGTTCTAAAATTTCAAAGTTAATAATTTTGTATATGATACTGAATAAACTAAAACTTTTTATTTTCCTATGCAATACGTGCATTAATTTTAGGCAAGGTTAGGTTACGATAGATTCAATATATTGTATATATTATATATATATATATATCAGAAAACAAAATATTTTGAATCTACTTCCATATCATCAGTTTTCGTTGCAAGACACGCTTAAAAGTGAACATGTCAAAAAAATACAAAGACGACAATTTAATTTTTTTAAAATATAATTACAAAAAAATGAGTTTAAAATGTATGCATAAATTTAAAAAAATAACATAATTAGGTAAATTAGGATATATTATATTAGGAAAATATATTCAATGTTAAAGTCGAACCAGGCAAAAGAATGCATATTACAATGTGAATGTAGCTAGCTACTACTTAAGGTGTGATTCGGTAATATAACTAATGAAGACACGAATTTTAAATTTCAAAGTTTTCTAAATGTGTATTTAATAAGCCTAATTTAAAATATATATATCTGAATCAATTATTACAATTGTTCCCTTCAAATTCACTTGGTTTTCTTTGGGTATCGTCGGAAGAAAGTTTAACAGGGCTAACTAAATCTAAAATCCTTCGTATTGTAACATATATCAGATTTCTTTTTAGTCATGAAAAAATATTTAGGTTTGTATTGAAGGATTTGTTAACGATGTTTTAAGAAAGAGATCTGATCATTCTCATTGCAATACATTATACAGTTAGCTTTTGGGATCGTTAATATATTTAGCAGACGCCAGAAGGTCACTGACGAACGGTGACAAACTGACAGTCTCTTGTAAGTTTGTGTTGGGTGAGGTTGTGTGGAAGCATTGCTCTCGTTCTGCACGAGTCGGTTGACCACTTTGCCCATACAATTAAAGTTCATTTACCTTTACGTTCTGCATAGCAATTCTTAATACTAATTATTAAATAAAGACATGTAAGAACAGCCATAAAAAAGTTGTAATTATTTATAATATTAAGTAAGGTGTAATTAATTGTCTTTCAGTGTTTTCCTATTGTCGGCGGATAATCGACAAACGAGTGTTAGTGCATAATTACTTCAGCGCAAACCCTCCATGTTGAAAATAGTATTGCCAGCGCAGAATTTGAAATTTGCAGAATCGGCGCAGGAATTTTGAAAGGCATACATCTCCTGAACTTTGAAATATATACAGGTGAGAAGTCTAGAACTTGTTGTATAGTCCACTTAATCACACTAATCCTTGTGCCATTGCAAATCAATTGCGATGGCGGGTGTGTACGAAGGTGTCAATGATTTCAGTGCCGTATTTCTATCTAAATCAGAACTTCCTCATATTAAAAATGATTCAACTACCAATGACTTTACCCAAAAAGTGAAGACTGACTTAATTATTGCCAAAGATGCAGCAAGTAAAAGAGGATTGTTCCAAGCATATAATTGGTGAGTGTGGTTATAAATAGAAAATAAGAAAAATTTTGTAGATAGCTAAGTTCCCAGAATGCAGTACTTGGCACAAGTTTCCCAACCCCGGGGGTGCCATTTCTACCAAAAATGTCATATTTCCAATCCAGGGGGCACAATTTTGACTAAAAATGTCCTATTTCCAACCCAGGGGGCAGGATTTTGATCAAATATGTCCTATTTACAACCCAGGGGGCACAATTTTAACCACAAATGTCATATTGCCAACACCTGTGGTATGATTTTGGCCAAATTCATCATAAAATACATTTTAAATACTTAGTTTCATATCTATTATTGTTTAAAGTGTTTAAATAATGAATGAAACTAATATCAAACATGGCTACAGTTTAATGGTTTGTGAAGCCAGGAGCGCTATTTTGAATCCAGGGGCGCAAATTTCAAAAGCAGAGGCAGAATTTATGCCACCAGGGGAGCAATATTGAAGTCAGGGGCGCAATACTGGGGCCCCCAGGGGCTGGATTTTTTAACTATGTTAGCCCCGGGGGCTGGACCTGCCAAGCCTGTATATAAAAACAGGCTAATTCTGCCCCCAGTGTGCCCCCAACTTTGAAATTCTGCCCCTGAAATTCTGAAAGGTCAGTTCTGAGTGCCCCTACAGCAAGCTTGAAAAACCTACTATTCGAACAATGAATTGAAAAGTAAAGATATACAGTCAATGTAAGTGCTTGTACTAAGCTGTACATTAAATTCTAGAGCAATGTCTGTGATATTTTTATGATAATCATCAGAAATTATTTTTAAAATTGGTTATCCTGCCCCCGCTATTTCAAAATGAACTTTTTTGATCAAAATTCTGCCCCCGCTATTTCAGGAATTTTGGCTAATTATGCATTCAGGCTGCCAAGTAATGCATTCTGGTCTAAGCTAACTAGGTACCTATGTAGTAGCTACTATAGTATACCTAATTAACTAATATTTCCATTTCATTGCCTAAATATATAGGTAGCTAAAGGCATAACGTGATGAAAAACATTCATTCTTCTGTCTTCATAATGGCCAGCCAGGCCAGGTTCCAGGTAGAATAGTATGGCCCCAGGTTTGTCAGATATGCACTAGCCAAACTGAAAAATTCTCCAGATACACACCAATTCTCTATTTTTCTCCTATTAAATACTGAAGGAACTGTAGGAAAATTTGTCAGACAGGCCAAAAATAATTGAGAAATTTAGCCAGCCGCCATGATAAAGGTAAAGTTACTAAAGTAAAGTAACACCTTAACTAGGTAGCGGCCTATAGCGTCGGTCGGGGTGACTCTTCGCACCACGCAACTCGGGGTGACTCCTCGCACTCTCCTTTTCGAGGGGAAAAATCCTGAAAATTGAAAAACCGTTATTACCATTAGAAAGGGCAGGTTATTATTAGTAAATGACCAAGGTTTCAGCCAAATAGCACTGACGTAAGTATTTTTTCAAAATTCTCAAAAAAAGTCCACTTTTTTAACCCTCGTGAAATTTGGATAGAGCCAAAGTCCTGTTTTTGTTCAATTTATCATAACTTTGTTATTAATGAATATTTTGATCTGAAATTTGCTGTGTACCTTGCTATACTTAACCTTCCACTACGATGTCCTAAAAGGACTTTTTGAAACATTTGTTGTTGTTGTTGGTGCGGCGAGGAGTCAGCTTGCATTTTTTCGTAATCGGGGGTGACTCCTGTCTCCTTGCACTTTTTTTCATTATTTTTCATAAAGTATTTTGACATGAATAATCCTTATTTATCTCATTTTTTCCATGTAAAATATATTAACCTGTTTAAGGTTGTTAGTAAGTTTAAAAGAACTATCAATTTTATTTTTAGCCTATAATAAATTAGATTGAAAATTTAATTATCGCATCCAGAAAATGGTTTGCACACAATGGTCATCCGTTAACAATCTGAACAGCTGTTTGCTGTTTGTTTTGATTCTTTCGATTGCCTAATAAAGAATCAAAGACCTAATGACAAAAACATATTTTGAAGAGTACTGTCTTTTATTTTCACTCTTTCTGTTGTCATTTCTAAACCATTTGAACTAGCTATTTACACGCTTCAAACTTGACACTCTCCTGTCTCTTAAAGGGGATCGGCTACCTTCAGGTACTTTTTTTTTATTATTGAACCTAGATGCCTGAAATTTGGCATGCGTATGTAAAATTGAAATTCCTTAGGGGTTTCTTCTATGGAAATTTTTGATTTTCGGCCTATAAATAGGCCTACGGCCGAAAAACCGGCGCGAATTAGGCCTACCGGCCCATAGATGATCTCAGTAACTGCTGGGCCTACATAGTCGTGTGATGGCTCAAATCAAAGAGGAAGAGTTGCTTTACCACGTAACAATGTTCGATTTAGTATTTTATAAAATTTAAATCAAATTGAAGCATAAAAAAATTCAAAATTTTTGCAATTTTTTGACTTTTTACATCGATTTAAAAAGAATTCTAGCAATAAATTGCAAAAAAGCGCAATGTTGCGCTATTGCATGGCTCTTCCACTTTAAAATGAGCCCAAACACAGCTATGTAGGCCCAGCGGTTACAGAGATTATCTACTTTTTGTCCTGTATTGTCGAGTTTTGAGATATCGCTCCGTAAAGCCAGCCGAGTTTATGGTGGAGGGCTACACAGAACCTAACCTTCCCACGTCAAAGCTGGAGTGATACTGAACCAGTGTGTGCTGGCAAACCTGTTTCCTTCGCACATTACATGTCAGAAACGTCCGAAGGAATATCATTGGACAACTTAGTAAGAAAAAACAATACATTACACCATTATCCCACCCCCTACCCTTCCTCAAGTCGGTAGCGGCTCGCTCAAATATGACTGCAGGCAGTAACGTCAAAGTACTCAAATTGTATACGCTATAACTTTTTCGTTTTTTGTCCGATTTGTATGAAATTTTCACACAATATTCTACACATATACAGCTTTATTTTAGACATAGTAAAGCATACCTAATTGGAAAATAAATTAGACGATTTTGGGTAGCCGATCCCCTTAAGACAGAGTAATGATCAAAGTCTCAATCAGTATTACCTCACATATGGGGAAGCTAATATACCGATATTGTGCAATTCCTACAAGGTTTTTAAGGTATATCACTAGGGGTGTACCGATACCATTTTTACCGATACCGATACCCAGTATTTCACCGATACCGATACACCGATACTTGAAATAGGCCGATACTTAACCGATACCGATACCCCGATACTTTTAATTTTATAATATATTGATAATTAAATAGAAGAGAATTTGTTACCTACTCATTGAAAACAGCTAGCTACCACTGCAAGATTTTTGTAAAAAAAAAGTGGATTAGCTATAGAAATTACTCAAATTAGTCTATTAGAATAATAATACCATTTAATTGGTTAATGAAATATCAAATATTCAGTTAAGTAGCTTATGAAGTTGTGAGTAACTACGTCGCTACTCGCTGGTCACTACCTGCTTGTTAGTTGTTACATCATAATATTGAGTAAGATTTAATTTAAGACTTAGAATTACGAGCCGTATATATCTCTGTCCTCTACATTATTATATAATTAATATATATTGAATATTCGTCATTATTGAATAATAAATATGATGATTGAACAATTATTAATTGGTACAATTGTAAACACAAGTAATAGAGCATAATATTAGAAAAGTATCGGTAAAGTATCGGCCATTTTTTACCGATACCGATACCCCAAAAAAGCACCGATACTGCCGATACCGATACATCGGTACATCCCTATATATCACTATAATATCAGTAAACTTTTTTTTTTTTACTCCTAACACCATTCAAAAAAAGGAGTAATTTTTCCCTTTAATTTATGTATTTTTGATCTGTAGAATCCAATGTCCATTTTTGTCAGTTAGAACCAGAAGTATAGTTACTTTCAAGGGGGTTTATTCTATTGTTCAATTTATCTTTAATAAAACATGGAGAATTTTGTCAATATGCATTATGCACTGTAAATGCAACTATTTGAATTCATGTATCAACATTGAGTGGGAAAGAGTTTTGCACTCCTTGCACAGAGGGTGACTATTGTGTACGGCCTTTAAACTACTTAAAAACTGCCCCTGGGTAAAAAACAAACTGAGAATTGGTAGTAGGTAGCTACTATTATTTCCCTTTTTTGTTTTTCATCCAGTTGTAGTTTTATAGCACTTTAATTTATGGGCCTGCACATTGTTGTGCTTACATGCCCTTGTGTCAATAATTTAATTTACTGAAATATGTCATTGCATGTGGTGAAACTGTCAATTTTTCCAAACAGAGCTACAGCATTAATTTATGTCTAGATAATCTATTATCTATGATAAAAGATAAAGCTTCACATTTGATTTTAATTACCACAAGACTTTTCTTCCTTTGATCCAGTGTTTTTTGTTTAGTTCTAGTTTATTTAGTCATTTCTTCTTATAGTTAATTCATGATTCTATAATTAGCTAATTTATGCCTTTTCTACAATTAGTTTAATTAAGTTTCTACATTATTTCTGGTAAATATTTGATGATACTAGATTTAACTACTTTTAATATTATTATTATTATTATCAGTAGCTACAGTGCATAGCTATTGCATTTACAGGTAGCTAGGTATAGCTATAACTAGCTAATTGCAAAATTATACTAGTTAGAATAGTGCCATCATGTAAATAAAGTATATTTTTCTTTAAAACATTTAATTTGAAGATGTTAATTTAATTGACATGGATGCCTATCAACTTGGAATTTCTTTTCCATGATCACATCTACTGTTTTTTTTTTTAATTGCAGGTGTGCAGAACTGGCAATATGCGTCAAAGATGTGGCCCTGACAGAAGAACCTCAAGTACTGAGCGCAAGGCAAGAGCTGGGTAGTGAAGCAGAGGAATATGAGTGTGCCAAAGGATTGTTTAACATCAAAGAATATTTCAGGTGACCAGTCTTGATTATTACTTTCAATGGCTTATTATTATGAAAATTTAGTGAGTTGCCATTATTAGCTTCTTTTAATGGATCATACAGATAGTTATATGCTGCAAAAAGCTACAATCTAAAGTTAGCTAATCCTAATGTTGGTTCTTTAATTGTATTTTTCTATATGTTACTGATGACTTTTTTAATTGTCCTATCTTTAACTCATTCCAAAGGGTAAATTGGACAAAAAAATAGTTTTAATTTTCCGATTGTGGTAGGGATTAAATTTCAATGCATGAAACAATGCAGAAGATCATAAAATTTTAAATCTTGTTAAGTTTGTTAGATCAGCTTCACTAATTTTTTAATATATATGCAATATATATACTTTTTTTTTACTGAATTTATCCATTGAATATAGTTAACATTTTTTTATCTGATCCTTTTTTCAGAGCTGCCTTCTTTTCTGAGCATTTAAAGCACCCCGTAGGTCGTTTCCTCCATTTTTACTCCTGTTTCTGCGCCTATGAACAGAATATCAATAGCAGTAGAAATGATACCATCAGTAAGTAAATCTAATGAAATCTTTCCAAGTCTTTTAACATGTAGCTATTATTTGTTCTTGCAAGAATAATGAACAAAGAAATAACTTTATATGGATATTGTTGCTTATCACCATTGTGATTTATATAATTTATGAATTGGAATCAATATTATCACTATTACTTGTTATAAGTTTCATACTTAAAGATTTCACATGTAGCTAACAGGGCTACATATTGGTGTCGGTTTTTTTTTTTTTTTTTTGTTAAAGCTGGAGTCGGAGTCGTAGCTTTGAAAATCTTAGTTGGAGTCTTAAAGAAATATTTCAGACTTCTAAAAAAATCCCAAATTTAGATTTTTCTTCAAAATTAACTTTGAAGAAGTTTGACATTTATTCAACAATTTTTCAAAAATATATAGCTAGTGCTACATTGTTGCCTACATATTTGCAAATTGTCACACTTTAAATATTTTATTTGCCTACTATCTAGCTATTATTGTCATAAAACATTCAACTCCTCAGACCTTGTAGCTAATAAGTTGGCTATACCATTTAAATTCATTTAGTGTCAGGACTTATTTTTGTTTAAATTCATTTTTAGACTTTAGCTATAACTAGCTTAGTAAGCACTTTATTTTCATTCAATTGTAATTTCTTTTATGTTCATAACTCTATATATACAATATATATACTTGTTTAGTTTTTTACTGAATTTATCCATTGAATATAGTTAACATTTTTTTTTTATCTGATCCTTTTTTCAGAGCTGCCTTCTTTTCTGAGCATTTAAAGCACCCTGTAGGTCGTTTCCTCCATTTTTACTACTGTTTCTGCGCCTATGAACAGAATATATATATATATATATATATATATATATTTAATATATATTTACAGCTTTAGTTCCCAAGCACATGCCCGGGCCCCACCTTTCCGAACTCGCTTCCCGACTTGGGCCTGCCTATCTGAAGGCGACAAAGAAGGAGAACTACCCTGCGAAAACGAGGGGCGTTTTGGGTGTGGGAGACTATCAGTACAAAACGAACCTCAGCAGACGCAACACAACGCTACACAACACAACCAAACACCTGCATGTCAGCCCCAGGAAACTCTCCAGTAGGATTGATGATCAGATACATGATGAGGAGGTATGATGAGGAGTGCTGGGGATTTGATTTCTTGCAACTGACACCTTAAGTGATTTTAAATGAATTTTTAAATTTTAGTGATTTTAAATGAAATTATGCAGGTTTCAATTTTGAAGGTAAAACATTGTTGTTTTTTGCTAAATTTAAATTATATAGTTCTTGAAATCTTATGATCAGATAGCTACATGAGGAGGTAGGAAACTTGTGCAGTGCTGGGGATTTTAGCTTCCTGGGTGGCTGCCTCCGCGCGGCGGAAGCGGGAGCGCTCTGGGTTCAGGTGGGCCTGGAGCGCTGCCGAAGGGACATGGAGAGCCAGTTGAGCATGTGTAGGAATGAAAGGCTGTTGATTGGAGGTGATTGGAACGCGAATGTGGGAAGGGGGAGTGCGAGGAATGGTGTGTGTGGTGGTGAGTTTGGGGTGGGGAGGATGAATGACGCTGGTAGAGATCTGATTGAGTGGTGTGAAGCGAATGGGTTAGCATATGCGAATAGTTTTGTTAGGCATGCTGAAAGGGGTACGTGGTTCAATAGGATGTATGGCAGGTGGTATGAGTTGGATGGGTTTGTGGTAAGACAGAATGAAAGACACCGGATGATTAGGAGAATGAGATGTGAACGGATGAATGAGTTGTCGGACCACAAAACCAAGAAAGTTGTGATTTGTGTGGAGAAGAGGAGGTGGAGAGCGGTGAATGAGGAACGGAAGCTGAGGATCAAGTGGGAAGTGTTGCGTGACTCTGAGAAGGAGGAATATAAGGAGAGTACGAGGGTTAAGTGGAATGAAAGGATGGAGAGGGAGACTGGGGAGAGCAGCAAAATGCAGTGGAAAAACTTGGTGGAAGTGATGAATGAGGCAGCGGAAGAGGTGTGTGGTCTTGAGAGTGGACGTGTGGCGAATCCTTGCATGATGGGGCATGAAAGGGAAGTGAATGAGATGAGAGAGGAGATTGAGAGACTGATCAGTGAGAGGAATAGTATGCAGAAAAGGATAAACGCGAGGAGATTGAGAGTGCGAAGGGGGGGAGGCGAGTTAGCTAGATTGGAAAGGGAATGGGTCGTGGTGAAAGAGCAATAGGGACGTGCGAGGCGGAATATGAGACAGTTTCTGAGGAGAGTGGAGAGAGAATGGTGGCGCGAGAGGATTGAGGAATGTGAGAATGCGTGTAACTCGGGTAGGAAGGGTGAGTTGTTGTTTGCAGATGATACGACGATTGTGGGTACGAAAGAGGAAATGGATGGGGGAGTGAATGCGATGAAAGAAGTGATGGGGAGGTTTGAGGAGAGGAGTAACGACCAAAAGGAAGAGTGTCTGGATTTTTGCATGGAAGAGAGTGAGAGTATTAAGAGTGCTTGGGTCATGGGTGGGTATGAAAGAGGATGTGAATATGCGATTGCGAAAGAGCGGGAGGTCTGTGGGCGAAAGTGAAAGAGCAGCTGAAGAATACAAGGTTGTCTAAAAGGTGCCAAGCGAGGATTGTACAAGCGTGTGTGGAGAGTGCGTTGCTGTTTGACTGCCAAGTGAGAGTGTGGTGGAAGAAGGATGTGATGAGGTTGCAAAAGTGGATGGATAAATGTTGGCGGTATGTGTGGAGCAACAGGAATGGAGAACCTCTGAGGCAAATGCAGGCGCGAGGGGAGAACATGTATGATGTGAGAGCGAGGCTGGGAGTGAAGAGTGTGCAATGGAAGATTGAGAAGAGAGTGCTTGAGAGGATTGGACATGTAATGCGAATGAAGGATGAGAGTCGGACGAAAGTGGCAGTGCTTGGGTGGTATAAGAAGCTGGAAGGGGTAAGCAAGGCGCCTGGGAAGAAGGGGAAGACTGTGCTGTACTGGAAGAGAATGTTGAGTGAAGCGGGGATTTATTGGACGGATGTTGGTAGGTTAGCGAGCGACAGGAGCGGATGGAAGAAGTTGGTGAAAGAAAGAATGGATCATTTGGATGTGTATGAAAGACAGCTGGCGCATGGGTATGAGTGGGGAGACGGGGAGGAGAGGCTTGTGAGGAACGAGAGGCGTGTAAATGAGGATCTGAGGTGTAGGTATGAGGGGTGCGAGAGGTTGTGCAGATCGAGAGCTTGTTTGGTGAGGCATGAAAGTATGATGCATCGGAGAGTGGAAGGGAGAGTTAGGTTCGTGTGCGAGGACTGTGGCCTGGAGGTGGCTACGAAGGGCGCCCTCGTCTGTCACCGGAGGACGTGTGGGGCGGGGATGTGGTGCGGAAGACGTGCGGAGGGAGGGTAGGGGGCTGCTGGGTGCGAACGGGGTTGGTCGGGGAGGGGGATGCGGCGGAGAGGGTGTGGGCAGGAGGGTTAGTTGTCAGTTTTGCGGGAGGGAGTTGACCGTGAGGAACATGGCGAGGCACCTCCGCCAGTCCTGCAGGGTGTGGGATCCCGGGGGGGGGGGGGGGGGGGGGGGGCGACCGCGGCCAGCGGTGAGTGGCCAGAGGAGGAGGAGGCTGGGGATTTTATTTCTTGCAACTGACACCTTAAGAGGAGCATCGGAAGTATTAAGGTTTTGAAGAAAAAAAAATATTATTGGATTGATGATCAGATACATGATGATGATGAGGATTGATAATCAGATAGGCCTACATGATGATGAGGATTGATGATCAGATACATGATGATGATGAGGATTGATGATCAGATACATGATGAGGAGGTATGATGAGGAGTGCTGGGGATTTGATTTCTTGCTACTGACACCTTAAGGGGAGCATTGCAAGTGTTAAGGTTTTGAAGAAGAAAAATATTATTGGACCTAGGGGATCTGAAGTTTGGTACAGAGATGTAAAAGGTGAAATAATTATTTTTATTCTTGGAATTTTTTCTAAGATCCATATATATATATATATATATATATATATTTAACTCAAAATTTTAGTGATTTTGAATGAGATTATGCAGGTCTCAATTTTGAAGGTAAAATATTGTTTTTTTTTTTGCAAATTCAAATTAGCTATATAGTTTTTGAAATTTGGCCGAAAACTGAAAAATATTCAAACGAATAGCGAAGCGTTAATATTGTTCAAATTGCATTGTCTTATAGCTATATCAATGGATTCATTTCGATAAGTTCTACAAACTAATAGAAAGCTTTTTTCAAATTCCAATTTCAATACCGAAAAATAATCGAACCGCGTGATTATTGATCGAAGTGCAATGTGTTATATATCAATGGATTTGACTTGGCAAGCTCTACAAACTAATGGAAAGCTTTTTTTCAAATTTCAGAATCTTTTTATTTTTTTTTTAATTAGTTAGCTACAATTTTTTTCAAATAATTGTAGCTATGTTTACTAAACTGGCAAATATCATCATAGGAAGCTTAGGCCTCAATTTTGTCGTGCAGGACTAGGGTTGTTTGGTTTAAACCATGTGTTTTTTGGTTTATTTTATTTTTTATTAATTTTTTTAATGGATTAGCTATAGATTTTAATGACCTCAGGTAGCTTTGTGTTGAGCTACAGCCTATTCCATGGTGTTTCTGAACACAAATTTACTACTATCTTCACATTTAATATAAATTATCAAAGACAAAATTATTCACAAATTACTGAAATTATTCACGAATAAATGTCAAACCCATAATAACGCCCGGTAAGGGAAATAGCTACTTTATTTACTATATACTGTAAACATAAGATGCATGCCTAGATGAGTATAGCTAAAAAAAAATATAAAAACAAAGTACCGCAATTCGTTTAAAAATCGTGGTACAGACAGACGGAATCGATTTCGGAATGTACTCTCAAAGACCTTTCAAAATTTAATGATATAATTATGACACGCCTATCAAAGCAAAGTCCCGCAATTTGTGGTCGATGCATAATTTAGTATACATAGCTAATTCATATCTTGATACCAAAGGAAATGTGATGGCTTAGCTAGTTTATTTGGCTGTGCTGTTGTTTCTAGTGCATTAATGATGATGCACAGTTGCCTTATTACCCTTTAAACATATTAAAACATCATCTAAACAAAAAAAAATTAAATAAATCAACGTGTTTTTTATTTATATGAACTCATTTAAACCAAAAAAAAAAACATTAAATAAAAAAAAACGTGTTTTTTGAGTTTTTTTAACAACCTATGCAGGACATTTGAAACCATAAATCCTATTGAATCAAGCGACTCCATGGAAATATAAATTCCTCTGCCATTCGACTCTTTTAACTGTTCATATAAAAGTTGACGTATTATCTATAGCTATACTTATAAAACTCTGATAGTCTTGATTGATTGATTGGATGTTTGTCTGCTTGAGGCCGTGCGTACGAATCCTGGATATGGAATGGCTACTCTAATTCATAATTTCTGGGATTTCTGAGAATTATTTTTTGTCTTTGCAAGGAAGCTCGGCTGAATTTTTATATCCAAAACCGTATCTACGATTCTGAATTTTTGAAATAAAATATTACAATACTATTCGGGCTAACTTCCTATCATATTTTAATGTGAATGTTTATTTTATTACTATAATCCACTATTTAAATAATTAAGATTAATAATATTCAAAGCTAGATTCGAGACTGAGATTCAAAATTTAGACTTAATTTGACGCAACGGGACACGGGTAGTCTAGTTTAAAATAAATCTAAGTTTGTTCCTGAAACGAGCTCATTCCTGCACCGTCTGCCTCAGGTTGTGGTGGACGAGGACTTGGACGACTCTCAGGTGGCCAATTTGGGTGACGATGTTGAGGGCATTGACATCGACGACACCACCGAATTAGGGGACGAGAGCAGGAAATTCCACCTCCCCTCCAGTAGTGTACCGGATGGCAGCTTAAAGAGTTTCAAGGAAGAAGACATTTCCACGTGCGTAATTTTTTTTTTTTTTTTTTTTTTTTTTTTTTTTTTTTTTTTTTTTTTGAGGGACTTTATTTTCAAGAAAGCGTGTAATTAGGATAGTAATAAATTTGTAGATTTAAAAAAGATAATATACTATAATAGACATATTTCACGTGTGTAATTAGGATAGTAGCTAATAAATGTCTAGATTTAAAAAATAATATACTATAATAGACATATTCCACGTGTGTAATTAGGATAGTAGTAAATGTCTAGATTTAAAAAATAATATACTATAATAGTGTATGAAGTGCCATCCTAGCTTCAACAAGCTATTTTATGACACCTATAGAAAAATATACTGTTTAATGTGAGTGTGTGTGTATGCATATATATTACAATGAATCCTTTTTGGCTGAGATTCCAATTTTAAAATAAGCTTAAAGGGGTTCACCGAAAAAAAAATCCAAAAAAAATCCCGACACGACTCGAAAAATCGTGTTTTGTCTATGAGTCTGTACAAGATAATAATAATTACTCAATCGTGGCTAAACAGATGGTGTATCTAATATGAGCTTAAGACTATAGTTTTATGATTTAGTGTGACAGTTAAAATACACAGCACCACTGTAATAATAATTTGCTGGGTATTATAATTTTATTTATTTACTTGCTATTTTTTATTTATTTACTTTACTATAGTTGCTCTAGAAAACTCTATTACTAAGGACGGGCAAAATCCTTGCACGTTGTTGTCGTTCATCCCTTGTAACACATATATATATATATATGTGTGTGTGTGTATGTATATATATATATATATATGAGAATTTTTTGTAGGAATTAATTAAGAAAAAATATAATAAATAAAACAAATTTTTGGTCGTAGCTAATCTAGATACACATTGTACACAGGTAAGAAGCTTTTTTGATAATAAATCTTCCCTTGAAAAAGTCAACAGCATATGTTAACGAAAGCTCGGGCCAAAACTAGTTTAAAAAATTGTCTTCGTTGTGTCTCCTTTAAAAAAAAATCCATTATATATTTGTATATATATATATATTTATTTTTTTTTTTTTTTTGCAGTGGGTATGACTCGTACCTGATGTACCTGTACGGTGTTGTGCTGAAGGAGTTGGGGCACCGGAGGCAGGCCATGGAGGTGCTGTCTTGGGCGCTTCATTTGGCTCCTCACAACTGGGCTGCCTGGGCCGAACTGGCGGACCTCATCACCAAGAGGAGAATGGTGAGGCTAGTGTTGTTGAAAAACATGTTTTTTATTATTTTGTTTTTTATTTTAAAAAACATGTTTTTTATTATTTTGTTTTTTATTTAAAAAAACATGTTTTTTATGTTTCTTTTTGTTTTTCATTCCCTCACAACACAAGGTGAGGCTATTGGCTAGATTGGAAGAAATTGTTAGAGAACTTCATTTCAGCAAAAGAAAATTTAACATTTTTTTATTTTTTTTCTTATTTTATTTAATTTTTTTATTTTTTTAGTCTATTGTAGGTAAGGGAAACAGGCTCATTTTTTGTATATGTAGTTGAAAAAATCATTCAACCCAAAGGATGCATGTTGTAACTTGTAATAATCGGTTGTAACATTTTAGAGTAGTGAGTTTATAAATTCATATATTTGAACATGTTTCCTAAGAGTAGCTACAACTCAAAAATTGCATGTGTGATGCACGTACCATCGCCAGCAAAATAAATGGTACTCCCAAAGGTGTCCGATTGTCAGAAAACTGCAGCACTCTGCAATGAAAATTGACCGCAGTAACAAATTTGACTCACGTTATTATGGGCATGTAAATTCACTTTCGAAATGAGAAAGTACCATTTGGGGGTACCATTTATTTTGCTGTTGATGGTACTTAAATATTTATTCACATTTTACATAGCTACTTGGAATGGTATAAATTTCCAATGACCAACTATTTGAGTTTTATTATTGGTGAAAAATTTACAAATGTATGTGAAAAATTTTTACCATTGCCAATTTTTAATTTTTACAAATTATCATCATTAGGGTTGTGACATACGCATATTTTTTGTTCGTATCCGTCGAATTATCTGACTTTGAATACGATAGATCATATGTTTAGTTTATTCAAAATCTTGCAAGAAGAATAACATTTAAACTCAATTAACTGTCGTTTGCGAACTTTAAGAATTAATATTTGTGTATGAATATATTTACATATTGAATTAATATTTATATATCATATTAACCCTTTAATGCCTGAATTCTTCTTTTCGTCGTTTTTCGAGACATAGCCTAAGATAGGCTCTTTCCGTCTACCGACTCATAGTCGCGACGCTCATAGGAAATTTTTTTGATGATCCCTTCTAATTTTAGAATCTAATTTTTTGCAATTCGTACACTTGTGTGCACACTAGGCACTAAAGGGTTAATCAAATTCGTAATTTTTCATTTTCGTTAACCCTTTAATGCCTGAATTCTTTTTTTCGTCGTTTTTCGAGACATAGCCTAAGATAGGTTCTTTCCGTCTACCGACTCATAGTCGCGACGCTCATAGGAAATTTTATCCCTTCTAATTTTAGAATCTAATTTTTTGCAATTCGTACACTTGTGTGCACACTAGGCACTAAAGGGTTAAATTGATTTTTAATATGAATAAACTAAGCATAACATATCGTATCCGAAGTAAGTAAAAATCGGCGCATTCAAAAAAAAAAATGCACATGTCTGAACCCTGGTCATCATGCTCAGGTTTATAGTGGCATCTTTAAACAGAAAAGGCATGATTTTTTAAATCAACCGTTCCAATTTATCCAAAAAATATTTATGTAATTTCTCAACCGTCTTGGAGAAAGATTTATTTGTATTTTTATGAAGATTGGATATGGCTATACGAGCAGATAATTTGGCAAAATCTGGATGTTTGGTGATCATTGATGCTGCCGTTTCTGCTGCCAGGTTATCGAGTTCTGTGGTAGTAACACCATCATACAGCCCCTGAATCACCTTCAAAGCTACAGAAATAGGATCGACAAATCTCGAATCTAATCCATAACACAGCTTTTTAATCCTCGCTGTAATTTTATCTAGTTTAACTTCTTCTTTTCTGCCACTTCTTTTTATAACATACATAATGATCTTGTCATATTAAATCTTAGAAAATAGTACGCACGTAATTATCACTCCCTCCTTAAAGGGTGAATGCTGGAATTACCTTTATTGCCAAAAATTAGAAATATTACCTCTTCAGGAAAGCGTCAGGCAAGCAACATCTATATCGACCTTGCTTACCATACACCTTTTACGCATTAAAAATCCTCATCCAAACTGAATACCTGCTTATCCTTCTCCGCCATTACCCCTGCTTTTTGGTATTCAGCTACGCGTTTCTCAAAGAAATTCGTCTTTCCTTGTAGCGAAATAAGCTCCATCCAAGGGAAAGGATTCGCTGTGCCATAAACTTTTTCAAATCCCAAGGCTACAAATAAACGATCGGCTACAAACTCTATATATTCCTTCATGAGATTTGCATTCATCCCAATGAGAGATACCGGTAATGCTTCTGAGATAAATTCTTTTTCAATCGCTACTGCATCACACAATATTTCTTTGGTCTCCTCGAAAGAGATCGGATTCACTAACTTGGAAAATAATAAGCATGCAAAATCACAATGTAATCCTTCATCTCTGCTGATGAGCTCATTGGAAAAAGAAAGTCCCGGCATTAATCCCCGCTTCTTCAACCAAAAGATAGAGCAAAAACTTCCGGAGAAGAATATTCCTTCTACTGCAGCAAATGCCACCAATCGCTCTGCAAAAAGATTTTCATTGTTGATCCACTTCAATGCCCATTCTGCTTTTTTCTTTACTGCTGGCACTGTTTCCATGGCCCTGAATAACATATCTTTCTCCGCAGTATCCTTGATATACGTATCGATTAACAGGCTGTAAGTTTCGGAATGTATATTTTCAATAGCTATCTGAAAGCCATAGAAGAACTTAGCCTCTGTTGCCTGTACTTCATTAATAAACTGCTCTGCTAAATTTTCGTTCACAATCCCATCACTCGCTGCAAAGAACGCTAACACGTGCTTAATGAAATGCCTTTCGTTATCACTAAGCTTTTCCCAATCCATTAGATCTGCCGAAAGATCAATCTCTTCCGCTGTCCAAAAACTAGCTTCTGCTTTTTTATAATATTCCCAAATGTCGTGCTCCTGTATGGGAAAAAGAACAAATCTATTTGGGTTTTCTTTTAATAATGGTTCTACTTCTTGCGCCATAATCCTGACCTCTGTATTGATTAAATTAACAACTAAAAGTTTCTTTCATGATGTTGTGGCCACCTATATTGTGTATCTAATTAACTCAATTTTATATCGCGTCTGTATAATGATTTATCAACAAAAATGTGGATAACGTGGAACATATGTGAGCAATTGAGTGGAATAATGCTCAATTTAGTCCGAATCTCCTTACTAAGTAGCTGAAAATAAAGGGAAAAGGTGTGTGTAATATATATCCACAATTCTCTAATAATGTTAATAATCAAATAAAAGAATTATCCAATACCAAAGAAAAGTTCCAGACATTTAAACACTTATATTCCTACGATTTGAACCGGAGCAGGAGAGAAACACAAAATGAAAATGAGTATGGCTATCCATCCTAATAACTGACGAGGAAAGTTTACGCGATGTTCAGATCTTGCAGGAGGATGATCTATACCAATACCTCTTACGACTAGAAATGTATATAATAACCAGATAAAATTGGCTTCTAAATCATCTATCAAATACACCACCACTCCTTGCGAAAGGAGAATCAACAACGTCCCTGAGATAATTTTGCCGCTGGATGAATGAGGAAATGTTCGAGCTAACACATACCAAATAAATAAAGCATAGAGTCCCTGACCTGCGAGATAACTCCCTACCTCCATAAAACTGCCTAAATACTGTGTTACATCTAAATCGACTAATCCTGTTCCTCCTAAAAATAGTAAAAAAATCACCGCTGCCCGACCGATGATACTACTTATGTGTCGTCCAAACATTCCATAGATCACATGTCCTCCGTCCAGTTGGCCTATGGGAAGTAAGTTCAAGGCGGTAAAGAAAAGCGTGATGTATCCCACAAACAAATGTGGATAGTGAATTAGCTCAAAATGATTGGGCACCTGAGTTGGGTCTTCCGGAATCGTATATTTTAGCAACTCAAACAGTAGGCTCGTCCCAACATAGTACACAGCTCCCCCTTCTTGCTTAACATATGCTATGATCTCTGCCTCTGAAGGAACTCCTCCAAATGTATAGGCGTATTCGGGATTAATATCAATGAGATAATCATCTAAAGGGGGTAAATGACTAAATCCATAAATTAGCAGAAAGAGGGAAACCACAAAACCCGCTATAGGTCCCGCTACCCCAATATCATAATACTTTCTCGTGCTTTCTGGAATTTGCCGCAAACGTATCACAGCCCCAAGGGATCCGATATTTAATACTCCCAAAGGAAAATACACAGGAATATAGTAGGGAAGCGAACACTTGACGCGGTGAAAAACGGCAGTAAAATAATGCCCGAATTCATGAAAAGTTAAAAAGGCCAAAAAAGAAAGGGAATAGGGAATGCCTAAGGGTAAATCCTCCCACGTCAATTTTTGCACTGGAGCAGCACTGTATAACCAAGTGAACCACATTTTTGCCACGACTTTTCCTTCTTCATTTATGACCTTCGGAGTAACCAATTCAGTTCCTACCATGAGCGTGGTCAGTAGGGTAAGAAAAAAAAGAAGTAGATGAAATGTGTATGTCTTAAAAGAGTTTACCAAAATCTATTGCCTTATATCAAACCCAACTCTAAACTAGCGGAATAAACGATCGAACACAAGAATTGTTAGCAGAGCGATGCAGCAAATTTTACTTATACAAGTTGTAAAACACTTCATAAAGTAACAAATATCACAATAGATTCAGCCATATTACTAACATACATCTCCTGTTATGTATTATTTTTATATGTGATATTTATCATGAACTATGAAAATGAACCCCATTCCCTACGGAAGACAATCTATTCAGGAAGAAGATATACAAGCTGTTTGTAATGTCTTGAATGATGACTTTCTCACTCAAGGGCCACGAATTGAAGCCTTTGAAGAAGCTTTTGCCGCTTATGTAGGTTCAGCTTATGCTGTAGCTGTCTCTAATGGGACTGCTGCATTACATTTGTGTGTGTTGGCGCTGGCTCTCAAGTCTGGACAGAAAGTACTTTGTTCGCCCATGACCTTCGTTGCTTCGGTAAATTGTGTTAAATACGCTGGAGGGATGGTAGATTTTGTGGATATTGACCCTAGAACAGGATTAATGGACCTAAATGCATTAGAGAGAAAGTTAGCTTATGCCAATGCGGATGACTTCCTGGGGATTATTCCCGTGGATTATATGGGGGCAGCCGTAGATCTTGAAAAAACGCGTCATATAGCTGATAAATACGGATGCTGGATCATAGAGGATGCCTGCCACGCTCCTGGAGGATTTTTTACAGATAGTAAAGAAATAAGGCAACATTGCGGAAATGGCGCTTATGCTGACCTTGCCATTTTTTCCTTCCATCCCGTAAAACATATCGCCTGTGGGGAAGGAGGGATGATCACTACTAATAATCCTTACCTTTACGAACGTCTGCGCCTACTTCGCAATCATGGCATCACTAAAAACCCATCTCAACTTACAGCTACTCCGACAGAATCATCTCGTTCTGATCCCTCTCCCTTTGAGCACAATATCCCAAGAGGTGGATGGTATTATGAAATGCAGGAATTGGGATTCAATTATCGCCTAAGTGATATCCATGCCAGCTTGGGGCTTTCCCAACTTAAGCGCGCCAGGGAGGGTCTTGCTCGTCGACGCCATCTTGCCAGGCAATATGATGAGGCCTTTGTAAACTCTACGGTAATCATCCCTCCTTCATCCGAAGGCCACGCTTATCACCTTTACGTCATCAGAACTCCCAAGCGCAAAGAGCTATATGATCATCTGCGCAAACATCAGATTTATACTCAGGTCCACTATATCCCCGTTCATTACCAACCATATTATCAGCAGTTAGGATGGAAAGCAGGGGATTTTCCCCACACTGAAAAATGGTATCAACACTGCCTTAGCTTGCCCATGTATCCTACGCTTTCAGATAGTGAGCAGCAATACGTCATCGACAGAGTGCTTGAATGTGTGAGTTGAATTAATCTTAATTTTCGGACTCTTCCTCTACCTTGGGTGGAGTAATCATGATGTGCGCTCTATGGGTTCCTGGATCCATAATCCAGGGCCCGCCCGGAATAATAGGCTCTGTAGGTAATCCAGTAGAAGCTGCGGTAGCAAAAGGAATGTATACCACATATCTGTAAACAGCTCCAGTGACAGACGCAGTTTCAGGATCTACTACTGCATTTTGGCCTGAATAAATGTGTAGGGTAGTCGGTTGTTCAGGCATTTTCAAAGTTCCTGCCTTAGCCTCCTCCTCCCTGGTATCAAATACTTCCTGTCTGTTTTTACCTTCAGCACGCAATTCTCTTCCTCTCTTCATAAAAGATTCTAAGTCTTTGTGATAACATGCTACACTAAATCCCTCTTGATTAGGGTCGTCAGCGGTACAGATTAAATAATTGCTGCCTTCTTTTAACAGGATCATTTCATTAGAAGCATCGTAGCCATATATCGTAGCATCAGCTCTGAGTTCTTCGGGAGCAGCTAATACCGCCGTAGCTATCTGAAGTTCTTTATCTACCTTATTGGATTGAGCACAAGCCATGATGGTAAACCCAATCAGCATCATAAAGAAGTAAGGATAAGGACGCATGTTCTTTTGTATTTATTGGTTCATGTGGTGTTTGTCCAATGATTATACATGTTTATTTGCGAAAAACAATAAGTTATATAACCTGATATGCTTTTTTCTTGATTCATGATATTGATATATCTCCATATTCTTATCGATTGAATAATTCATTTAAGTGCCCGAAAAGGTGTAACTCCTTTGTTTGTCAATCCTTTTGGATGATTTTTCTGCCTTAAAAATTACATACATAAAATAAAACTGCAATCAAATAAGTTATATTAATAGTTATGGATCAATATTTTTCATTGAATAATGCATATGGATGCTTTAATAAGAAAAGGGATCTTATTATACCTCATTTACTTTGTAGGATCTACCCACCTTCACGCACAGTTATCTAACCCTTCCTCACAACTTTTTGCTTTTAGTGCTTATGATAGCCTCTTTTATCCTAAAGTCAATTATCAGGCAGCTTCAGAAAATTGGGCAATAAGTCATTTAGATATCGATAATGATGGAGACCAGGATCTCATCGTAGCACCCAAAAAAAGTAATTTTCTGGAAATTCTCATTAATGATGGTCAGGCCCAGTTTAACGAGAAAAAACGATCTGTAGCCATTACTGGTATTCGGACACTTACGACCTTAGATGTAAATAAAGATGGGTTGACAGATCTAGTTGGGATCAATGTTTCAGGAAATATTGTCGTCTTCCTAAATAATGGAAACGGGAATCTCGAAAAATCCCTCACCTTTAATACCGCTAAAATGGCCTCCCACATCGTTTCAGGAGATCTTAATAAGGATGGTATTTACGATTTGGTATGTGTAGTTCCCGATCGAAATATGTTAAACATCCATTACGGTAAATCAAACGGAAAATTTAAATCCAGAAAAAAGATTTCTACAGGAGACAATCCTCGTGTGGCTCAGATTGAAGATATAGATAAGGATGGTTTAAATGATATCATCGTCGGTTGTGAGGATAATTCGCTGTATATCTACTACGGTAACCAAAAAAATAAATACAATAATTACGAAACCTTACCTTCAGAAGATGCTATCTGGGCATTAAAAGTTAAAGATCTTAACAACGATAGTGTTCCAGATATAGCAGCAGCCACAGAGAATGACAAACAACTTTATATTTATTTGAATGAAGGTAACCGTGCATTCAGACCAAAGCAGCAGGTTCCTTCTGGGGATCACCATTTTGATCTAGTTATAAATGACTTTGATTCCGATGGCGATCAGGATATCATTACCTGTTCAAAAAATGATAACGCCATTCATTTACACCTCAATGATAGCAATGGAATTTTCGATAAAGGAATAACTGTTAATTCGGGAAATTGGAATGCAGCATTAGTAGAAGGGGATTTTAACGGAGACGGGAATATAGATATTGCCAGTGCTTCTGTGAATGACAAGAGTATAAATATACATATCAATAGAGGTTCGGTTTTTGCCCAGGAAACAGCGGTGTATGGAAAGGTCATGGATAACGACACTAATCAACCTCTTCCTAATGCAGATATAGAATTAAGGGATTCCACGAATGTTCTCTTCGCTACGATTAAAACAGATGCAAGTGGAGCTTATACTTATACATTGCCAATAGGAGAACCATTTGAGCTGAGTATTTCTGCTCAAGGGTATACAAGCACCAAAACCAATGTCATCTTGAAGTCAGAAAACTATCCACAGGGACTTAAAAAAGATCTAATTCTCCTAAAGCAATCTCCTGAAGGAAGTAAATGTATTCAAGGTAAAGTGAACACGTCCGATATGCAGGTATTTTCTCAAAATATAGCTGCTGAAGTTACAAACAATCAGGGGGAACTGGTTGCCGAGGTTCCACTATCGTCTGAGGGATCATTTGAATTTTCCCTTCCAGTCGGCCAATATAATTTTTCTATTAATCACCCTGATTACTTTAGTGTTAATCAACCTATCAGTATTCTTCCCAACGCTCCTACAGAAGTGGGATGTATACAAATGGAGATGCAAATGCAGTCAGTCTCTAATAACATGGTAGCTTCAAATGGTAATGAAGGAACCTATAAGTCCATCAGTGAAGAGAATGTAGACAATGTATATTATGATGTAGACAAGTATTCTCTGAGAAGAAGTGGTTATGAAATATTGAATAAATTAGTTTACATCCTCACAGAAAATCCTTCATATTCTGTAGAAATAGCAAGTCATGCCGATAGTGATGGGACAGAAATGTACAACATGGGGTTATCTCAAAAGAGAGCTCAGACTATCATAGAATACTTACAACAAAATGGGATTTCTACCGGCCGGATTATATCTAATCACTTCGGAGAAAGTAGGCCCGCAGTTCCTAATGACTCCACTCAAAACAAACAATTAAATAGAAGGACAGAATTTCTAGTGGTTAAATCCACATAAATTCATTCTTTTCCAGATATCATACCATTTATTAAGCCTCAATAAGTCGGGAATTCCCGATTTATTGAGGCTTAATCTCATTTAAATCTATGATTTTATTTTATATTAACATATTTAACTTCTTTGATCAATTCTTTATTCTCTACACTCGCTAATATAACATCATGTTAAATCTTTCAATGCTATTAGAAGATTGTGTCCTAAGATATCCGGATAATGAAGCTTATGTATTCAATGATACTTCACTCACTTTTACTCAAATAAATTCCTCTGTTAACAAACTAGCTAATGGATTGGTAGCCATTGGTATTAAGCCAGGGGATAAGGTGGCTATTAGCTGTTTCAATCTTCCCTTCTTTCCAATTATCTATTTTGGCATCTTGAAAGTTGGAGCAGTAGTAGTTCCTCTTAATGTGTTGCTGAAAAAAGAAGAAATTGCCTATCATCTGGAAGATGCTGATGTAAAAGCATATTTTTGCTTTGTAGGAACAAATGATTTGCCAGTGGGCAAAATGGGACATGCAGCCTTTAATCAAGTACCCAGTTGCGAACGTTTTTTCATGATTATGCCCACTCCAGACAGTCCATCACCCATCCAGGGAGCAGAAACACTGGGAAGCTTAATGGCTGACCAATCTACAGCGTTCGATATGGTAGCTACTAGTGCAGAAGATACTGCCCTTATTATTTATACCTCTGGAACTACAGGAAGGCCGAAAGGAGCAGAGCTTACCCACAATAATTTAATCCATAATGCTATACTTTCAGCAGAGTTATTCCGAACTGAAAATGAAGATGTACAATTAATCGTCCTTCCTTTATTCCACATTTTTGCTATGACTACGTTGATGAACGCCGGTCTTTATAAAGGAATGAAAAGCATTTTACTCCCTAGGTTTCAAGCAGAAACAGTCTTTGCTTTAATGGAGAAACATAAAGTATCTGTGTTCGCAGGTGTTCCGACCATGTACTGGGGATTATTAAATTACAAAGAGGCCAAATTTAACTATGAAGAAATTTCAAAAAATCTAAAAACTGCTGTTTCCGGCGGAGCTTCCCTCCCGGTAAAAGTTCTCGAAGATTTTGAAGAAAGATTTAAGGTAAATATTCTCGAAGGATATGGTATGTCAGAAGGATCACCTGTAGTAACCTTCAATCAAATTGATTTAGGATGTAAAGCAGGGTCTATTGGAAAACCCGTCTGGGGAGTAAAAGTAAAATTAGTGGATGAAAACGATCAGGAAGTTCCCATAGGAACAAAAGGGGAATTAATATTTAAGGGACATAATGTAATGAAAGGATACTACAAAAGACCTGAGGCTAGTGCACAAGCGCTGAAAGGTGGATGGATGCACTCTGGAGATATAGCTATTAAGGATGAAGATGGGTTTTACTATATAGTAGATAGATCTAAAGACATCATCATCAGAGGTGGACTAAATATCTACCCCAGAGAAATTGAAGAAGAAATGATGAAACATGAAGATGTTTCTCTGGTAGCTGTGATTGGTATTCCTAATGAACAATATGGAGAAGAAGTAAAAGCATGTGTAGTTTTAAAAGAAGGGGCCAATACATCTGAACAAGAACTCATTACTTGGATAAAGGAAAGAATTGCCGCTTATAAATATCCAAGAATAATTGAATTTATGGGGGCACTCCCAATGAGCGCTACTGGAAAAATTTTGAAAAAGGAGTTAAGAAAAAAAGAAGATATTTAGCTTCTCAATGTAATAATTCACCTTGGATGAAGCACTAAATTTGTAGTCCCTGAAATTTCCAATATCTTTCAGTTATAATGTTTTCCTAGTACTACAGCTCTTCCACCAGTTTATACATAATAATTGACCATTCAATTAATTTAAGGATTCCTGAGAATTCACAGGGATAATGTATTTAAAAATAAAACCAACGTTAAATACTTTGATTAAATGGTATTTCAATTTATGAAATATTTAGGATATTTACCTTCGTAATCATCTTAAACATCATTCTTTATGTTATTGAAGTATACACGTTTAGCCTCTATCTTCTTAATGATCCTAATAAGCTACACATCTGCGCAAACTACTGTATCTTTTAGTGTCCCAAGTGGGTCTACATTAACTGATATAGTGTCTGACGGTGAATTTGGGTCGAATGACGTCCCGGGATTAGATATAGATTTCTTTACCAGCAATACTGATGGAACTCCCACTGGTCAGACATTTACTTATTACAACGCTCCGTTAAGAGGGGGAATGATAGGAAATACGAGTGCTGGGGACCCCGCTTTCATTATAAGAGAAAGCAATGGCTATGAGTTCAATTTCTCCGGAATTTATTTAGCAGAATGGGCAGGCGGAAATTTTAACATTAGAATAGAAGGACGTAGAGATGGTATTTCCACGGGTTCTATTGTAGTCAGCACAGCAGGAGACTCTGAGGAAATGGTTGATCTATCCAAATTTCCTTCTTTTATGTTTCAAAATGTTGATGAGGTACTGCTTACCAATGTCTCAAACGCTTACTCTGTTTCTACCCTATATTTGCTATATGATCAATTCAGCATTGAAGAAGCAATGGCTCTTCCTGTCGAATTTATTCACCTTGGAGCTAAACTTAATTCAGCGGGAAAAGTGGAAGTGGAATGGGAAACGGGATCAGAATCTAATAATGACTATTTTGAAGTTCAACGCAAAAGCAATATTGATACCTGGAAAGCTATTGAAAGAATTGTAGGAGCAGGAACAACTTCTTTGACCAGTTCCTACCAAATATTAGATAATCATCCTGGTGCAGGTAAAATGTATTACAGAATCAAACAGGTGGATCTTAATGGTGAATATTCATATTCAGATATTTTTTCGGTTTTAGTGCCAAAAGAATCAAACCAGCTCATCTACTATAATAATGCTAACCAATCCATCCATTTAGATCAAGAGCATTTATCCTCTTGCAGCATACGAATTTTCAATCAAGCCGGAAATATTGTACTGGATCAATCTAATGTTGATGAATCTATCATTAATGTGTCCTTTCTCCCTACCGGAAATTATATTCTGTATTCGCTTATAAATGGGTCGTTTCAGTACATCAAGTTCAGCAAAAGTATATTTAACTAGTCTATATTATTATACAAAAGTATTTCCCCAACTCCCTCTATCTAATGATCTGTACTGAATAGCTTCTGCTACATGCTCAGGTAAAATAGAATCTTTTCCAGCTAAATCAGAAATAGTTTTGGCAACTTTTAAAATTCTATCGAATGCTCTTGCAGATAAGTCCAATTTTTTCATGGCTATCTTCAAGAGCATTTCTCCTTGCCGGTCAATATTACAATATTTTCTTACCATGTTAGGCGGCATTGCTGCATTTGTAAACACTCCTTTTACATCTTTGAATCTATGTAATTGCCTTTCTCTTGCATATATAACACGTTCTCTCACATGTTCACTTTTCTCTCCAGATGATATGGAAGTAAGCGCTTCAAATGGTACTGGAGTAACTTCTATATGTAGGTCAATCCTATCCATCAATGGCCCTGAAATCTTGTTTAGATATTTTTGAACCATACCTGCTGGACAAACGCATTCCTTATCAGGATGATTATAATTTCCGCAAGGACATGGATTCATACTTGCTATAAGAATAAAACTCGCTGGATAGGTAATACTTGTTCTGGAACGGGAAATAACCATCTCTCTTTCTTCTAAGGGCTGCCTTAATGATTCCAGAACTGTGCGCTTAAATTCTGGTAATTCATCTAAAAATAAAATCCCATGATGCGCCAGGCTGATTTCTCCTGGCTGCGGAATACTTCCTCCACCTACCAAGGCTGCATCACTGATCGTATGATGAGGAGAACGGTAAGGTCGATGAGCTACTAAAGAGGCCTTATCGGAAAGTAAGCCAGCAACTGAGTGAATTTTTGTGGTTTCGAGCGCTTCATGCAAAGACATGGGAGGTAATATAGTCTGTATCCTTTTTGCTAACATGGTTTTACCAGATCCAGGAGGACCTATCATAATGGCATTATGCCCTCCTGCTGCACAAATCTCAAGGGGTCTTTTGACACTTTCCTGTCCCTTAACATCTGACAAATCTATATCAAATTGTTGCTGGGCATAAAAAAATATGTCTCTGGTCTCTTTTTCTACAGGAGGTATTTCCAGATTGTCATTTAGAAAATCCACCGCTTCCTTTAAATGTGATATAGGAATAACTTCCAGTTGATTTACTATCGCTGCTTCCTCTGCATTTACTTTAGGTAATAATATCCCTTTAAATCCTTGCTTTCGGGCTTCTATAGCTATCGGTAGAACTCCACGAATAGGTTGCAAAGTTCCATCTAAGGAGATTTCACCCATAATGACATAATCTCCCAATTTCTCAGATGACATTTTTCCATCTCCAGCCAAAATTCCTAAGGCTATAGGTAAGTCATAAGCAGTCCCTATTTTAGGGATATTCGCAGGTGCCATATTAATTACTATCCGCTTTCGAGGTAAGGAAAAAGAATTATTCTCCAAGGCAGTCATGATCCGATATCTACTCTCCTTTACTGCTCCATCTGCCAAGCCAACCAAAAAATAACCCATGTTTCCTTTAGCTACATCGACTTCTATGGTAATAATAAAAGCTTCGATGCCTCCAACAGCACTTCCATATGTCTTTACTAGCATAAAAATAGAAAACTAAAATTTCATCAAACTTACTGAATAATACAGCTCTGCACTATTAATCTGTTTATATGAAACACTTGGGAGGGAATTGAAAGGAAAAAATGCTTTGAGCTACTATACATCTCTATAGATGTGTTTAAATAGAACGTGAACTTCGTCTGAACATTTGATAGCATCTCCCTATTTTGAAAAACAACAAGAGAAACTTTTCTCCTGCCTGTCATCCTTATTACTATTTAAAACATTTCTTTGTGCATGTTAGATTATGACAGACTAGGTCTAAAAAATTGTTTCTTCTAGCGCTAGTTCAATTTTTTTTCTATTTAAAAGAAATAAATTTTCATTGTTGGATAAAAATTCCCTATTTTTTATTGCTCTAAGTAAGAATTTACTATAAATACTCAATTTATTTTTATATATTTATAATCACTGATTTACCTACATCAGATTTTCAATTGATTTTATGAAAAGAAGAATTAATTTAAGAAAAAATACTAAAGTAAGATCTGCAAGGCATAAAATTAAAAATGCACTCGATAAGTCGAAAAATGAAACCCTTGTGGGATATGCGTGCAAACGAGATCTTTGCTACATTGAACCTGAAGAAGACTAATAATTAAATGTGTTTATAGATAATAAGGTTTGTTATTTAAGATTGCTTACTGTTGAGAAAACGAAAGCCACCTCATGTCAGGTGGCTTTTTTCTATCAGTTTTGAAAAATTACTTTTATAGCATCCCTTCAAGCTAAACCTCTAGCATAATTCTTGACGGATCTTCTAGTCGTTCTTTTATTCGTACCAAAAAGCTTACTGCTTCTTTTCCGTCTATGATGCGATGGTCATAAGAAAGAGCCACATACATAATAGGACGAATCTCTACATTCCCATCTATAGCTACAGGTCTTTGAACAATATTGTGCATTCCCAAGATAGCTGACTGAGGTGGATTAATAATTGGAGTAGACAACATGGATCCAAAGATTCCCCCATTAGTAATCGTAAAAGTACCTCCTTCCATATCCTCTATGGTGATTTTGTTTTCTCTGGCTTTAAGGGCAAAATGAAGGATCGACTGCTCAATTTGGTGGAAATTCATCAGATGCGCATTTCTAATTACAGGAACAACTAAGCCTCTTTCTGTACTGACCGCTATTCCTATATCCGTATAATTGTGGGTAATCATTTCTTTGCCTTCAATCTGAGCATTTACTTTGGGAAACTCCATCAACGCCATCGTCACAGCTTTTGTAAAGAAAGACATAAACCCTAAGCCTACTCCATGAATTTCCTTAAATCTTTCCTTGTATTTTTTACGCATAGACATAATAGCCGACATATCTACTTCATTAAAAGTAGTCAACATAGCCGTCTCATTTTTTACGGAAACTAATCGATCCGCAATAGCTCTCCTAAGCGTCGTCATTTTCTCTCTACCCACTTCTCTGGTATACCCATTTCCCATTATTGGCATATCAGGAATAGGCCTGTCTGTTTTGACGGAGGTAGAGGGCTTAGCTCCTGACTCTTTTGCCTTAGATGGAGGTGAGACAGTTGAAGGTTGAGGCTGGTTAGTATAATTTACTACATCTGTCTTGGTAATTCTTCCATCCCTGCCGGTTCCATCTATACTTGTTTTCTCTATTCCCTTTTCATCCATCAATCTTTTAGCCGAAGCAGAAGGATGCCCAGTAGCATATGAACTTTCTGAGGATCCTACTGTAGCTGCCATTGGTTGAGTTTCTGGTTTTTCTGATGAGTGTTGATTCTCATCTTCTCCTTTCTCTTGAGCAGCTGGGGCTCCTGCTGTATCAATTTTTGCGATCACTTGCCCTACTTCGACCGTATCTCCTTCATTGGCGATAATTTCAATAATACCTGCAGATTCTGCATTAACGGTTAAGGTTGCTTTGTCGGAGTTGATTTCCGCCAATTCAGCATCCATTTCTACATGAGACCCACTTTCTACGAGCCAGGCTTCAATTTCTACTTCGGTGATAGACTCACCAGGACTAGGTACTTTTACTTCGACAATCATGAAAAATTATGTTTTGGAATTTATGATAGTTAGATGTATTTCAATGGTTTACCTAAATAACAAATATAGAGCATTATTTTTATATGCCTAAATATACCTGCGAGTCTTTATCTTCTCTACCTTAATGCTTATCCTTAAATATCTCTATCATTTCTGAATAAGACTATCGCCTTCGAATTTCGGAGATATAATTGCACGAGATCAATAGATCATTGGTACGACATCTATTATCTTCTCTTCGATTCCCTTCCCAAAATATGGGAAAAGATCCTTATATTATTTAATGGCTATAGTAAAATACTTCAATAGGAATCATTAACTTCATACGAATCTATTAAAAAAACTACTGATACGACATTGCTACTGTGGAAAAATTTTTAATATATGGCGCTAATGGCTATATGGGTTCTTTAATTGCCAGAAGAGCGAAAGAATTAGGATTAATTCCTATTCTAGCCGGGCGCTCCTTAAGTAAAATAAAAGTATTAGCTGATGAATTAGATTTACCTTATCAAATTGTAAGCTTAGATCAAAAAGACCTCTTAAGATCTTTACTACAAGAAGTTCCTCTGGTTCTTCACTGTGCTGGTCCATTTATTCATACCGCTATTCCTATGGCAGAGGCCTGTATGGATACGAGTACTCACTATCTGGATGTAACAGGAGAATGGCAGGTATTTGAAAGTTTAGCAGAACTTCATCAACAAGCCTTAAAGACCAATATCATGTTAATGCCTGGTGTTGGATTCGATGTGGTTGCTACTGATTGTTTAGCCACGTATCTGGCTAATGAAGCCCATGATCCTGTATCGCTTGAGCTTGCATTCACCATGAAAGGGAAAGTATCTCATGGGACGGCTATCACTGCTATTGAACATCTCCCAAACGGTAGCGCTATTCGCAAAGAAGGAAAAATCACCATGGTTCCTCCAGCCCATCGTAAATTGAAAGTAGATTTTGGAAAATATGGAATAAGAACTTGTATCTCAATCCCCTGGGGAGATATTTCTATGGCTTATCACAGTACGGGAATACCTAATATTACGGTATTTGCCACTCAACCTCCCTCAGCTAGGAAAATTATGCGTGCATCCAGATACCTTAAATGGCTTCTTAAAATCAAATTGGTTCAAAATTATCTCAAAAGCCGAGTAAGACTTCAGGCTCCAGGGCCAGATGAATTTCAACGAAAAAAAGGATATACTGCAATATGGGGAAAGGTCACACAACAAAACGGAAAAACACTGGAAGCTAGATGGTATGGCCCGGAAGGTTATACATTTACTGCAGAAGCAGCATTGACCATCGTAAAAAAAATATTAGCTAAGGACCTTACTGTGGGATTTAGTACTCCTTCACAGGCTTATGGCAGCGAATTAGCGCTGAATATAGAAGGAACTGAACGAGAAGACCTATTTCATAAGATAAGCCCTCCCGTCAGATCATCTTAAGTCTTACATAATTTCTATCCTTAGTCCCACCTGTAAGTCAACAGAGAATCATAGCCCATAATATTTAAGTTCACAATACCAGAATCACTTCTCTCACTGATGGGAATCAAATCAAAACAAAGGTCTTTCGTAATCAGGGCTTCACAAAAATCCCTGTCATCAAATACTAATCGAACATTGACTTGAGGAGGATAGATCAAAATAGGAGATAGCACACCATATAGTTCAAAATCAACTTCTCCACATCCTCCTCCATAAGAAACAGTTACATATAGTTCATCTTCCTCTACAGACACACGTTCAAAGATGAAAGGATCTCCTTGAGATGGCTCATTACCAAATAATTCATCACTGTAATTTATTCGCTTACAAATATCAGGAATGGGTATAACAGGATCATCTTCACACCCAAGGACTCCTAAAATTACGAAGGAGATTAATAAAAACTTAAACGATATCTTGTTCATACTTTTTTTCAAAAAGACGAATCAATCTCTCGTTGTGCTGCAATTCCTCAGAAAAAAAGTGTTTCTCTTCTTTAAGGCTTTTGTTTATTCATTTCGACCATTAACAGATGAAGAATTTGTGGATGATTAGCAGCGAGTTCCCATGCGCTTAGACCTCCTTCAACTGACTTGGCCGGATTAGCTCCTGCATTTAACAATAGCTTCACCATTTCTTCATCACATTCGCTGACAGCTTTTCTCAATGCTTGATCCAAAAAATAATGTTCTTCTACCTGTTCCTTATAATAATAAGTCCCGCTCCTTTCTCTTTCTTCTACTAATTTGGTGAGGAAAGCAGACATTCCTGCAACTACTGTTGTCAATTGTTTGCGATATTCATGTATCTTTTGTCGCTGTTCACTATCTATTTGCCCATGTAAACTATTTAAGGCATAAATAATACTCCTTATTTCTATCAATAATTGTAAGAACCACTCAATCTCCTTTTTAATTTTTTCATTTCTCTCTTCTACAAAGATATATCTCTTCTCAAAATCTCTCCAGGATTCCAAAATTCCTGTAATAGCTAAAAATCCTAAAACCAACTCCCAGGATTCACTAATTAGTTTTATCCATTCTTCTGCAGGTAAACCTTCTACTGTTCTTTCTGGAGATAATCGAGAAATGAATTCCTGAAATGCTTCTAAATAAACTGATCTGGGATAAGAATCATTCTCATCTACATCATCAGGAGGAATGTTATTCATTGCCTCTCTAAGCAATCGAATAATCTCTAAATCTCTTCCTGCATAATCTAGCGCTCTACTTCCAGTCTTATCTTGCTGATATGGGTTTGCATCATTTTCCAACAGTAATTTTACTACCCCTATCTTACCTTCCTTCACTGCATAAGTGAGCGCATCCCTTCCTCTTTCATCCTGTCTAGATATTACTGCCCCTTTCTTAAGAAGCTCTTCTATCAGAAAGGTACGCCCTTGAGAAGACGCTATCATTAATGCCGACCTTCCATATTGATCTACTACATCTGGCCGAGCTCCTGCCCTGAGTAAAGCCACCGCCGCTTCGCGCTGCTGTAGTTCTAATGCTCTGATTAATGGCGTTTTTCCTTCTTTATCAGGATCATTTAATGTCGCCTTTCCATCAATTAATATTTCTAATAGGTTTATTTGCCAATAATTTACCGCAGTATATACAGCTGAATATTGAGAAGAATCTACTTCACCTAAAGCAATACCCATCCGCACAAAATATTGTACCGCCTCCAGATTACCTTTCCTGATAGCAAGATTTAGCCCCTCAATGTCTATAGAGCCTATTTCTACTAACAATCTTTGGCGAATGAACTGTGTCCGAATTCGTTTCAACATAAACCTGTATATACGAATTTCTTTTTGATATTGATAATCTACCCTCCAAACATATCAATTGGAATTCCAATGCTTAATAAAACGAATGACATTTTTTCCTGCAAGAAGTTCCACCTGGTTTTCCTTGACCTCCCGTTTCATTAATTCCCTCAATAATTCTGGATAAAACCCCGCATTCTGATAAGAAGAAAAATATAAGGGGAATCGCTTCGACTCCACAATAGTCGAGGGATCGAAAAAATCTGCCCCAAATGCGATGACTTCTCCTGCTCCCTGTTCCCATGCGTAGGATAGATGTTGAAAGATCGCCTCAGGATCAGTCGGATGTAAATAAGCGCGAAAAAAATTTAATCCTATTAAGCCCTCACGATGAATAATTTCCCTGACGAACTCCTCGGGAAGATTTCTATTGTGATTACACACGAATCGGAAGTTGGAATGACTTGCGATTAGTGGAATGGCTAACCTTTGTCGATCGATATAATCAAATATTTGTTCAGCTAAGGAATCACTGGCATGAGAAATATCTAGGGCAATCCCCTTTTTATCCATCCAGTCCAGCAAAGTCTTTCCATCCGATTTTAAGCCCACATGATGACAATTGTTTCCTCCGCCAAATCGATTTTCTGTATGATGAGTTAAGCTGATATATAAGGGCTTACCCACTTTCTGCAAATATACATCCATTCTCTCCCAACCTTTCTTCATATCCTCCTCCTCTTCAAAGAGACCAGAAGCATTTTCTATCGCATGATATATTAACACTTCCGAACCACTTTGATCCAATACTAATGACAGATCACAAGAAGATACTGATCGAATCTCTGGTAAATGCCCTAAAAAGTCATATGCTTCAAGTTGCCGAAATAATTTTTCTGAACTCCCTGGCTGAGTATGAGTGAACACGGCCATAATTTGTAATTTGACATGGCCATCCATTAAATGGGGAATCGCTGCACCAATCTTATGTGTGTCGTATGCTGTTCGACTGGGATGCTGAATTAAGTAGGAAAGCAAATCACAATGTAAATCAATAACAGGATACATGTGGGTTGTTATAAAAAGAAGACCTCTCTTTATCTTCAGAAAATTACCTGAGCTAACAGAATGATAAATTTACACACTTACATAGGCAGCAAGCATAATGGGCATAATAAGCATGAGAATATCTTCTCCATCCTCCTGCACATTTGGTAAAATCAACCCTGCCCGATTAGGTTCAGATAATTTAATAGTCAATTCCTCTGTATCTACATTATTAATGACATCTAGTAATAAAGAAGCGTTAAACCCTATAACGATATCCTCTCCTTCATAATGGCACTTTAATACTTCTTTTGCTTCATTTGCATAATCTGGATCCTCTGCAGATACTTCTAGTTCACTTCCTTTAATGGAAAAGCGAACCTGATGCGTAGTACGATTGGCAAATATATTAACTCTTCTAAGTGTTCCAAGTAATTCCCTTTTGGAAATAAACAGCTCTTTCGAATTATCTCCTGGAATAACAGCTTCCACATCAGGATACTTTTGATCTATTAGCCTACAAACCATTAACAGATCATCTGTACGAAAAAAGGCATTATTCTCATTGTAATAAACCATCATAGCACTTTCAGGAGTTGCCTGAATAGAACTTTTCAGTAGATTTAATGCTTTCTGAGGAACGATGAAGTGGGTAGGATGACTTACTCCAATGTCTGTACGCTTGTATCTTACTAATCTGTGAGCATCTGTAGCAACAAAAGTGGCTCCCTGATCCCCCAAATTGAAAAAGATTCCATTTAATGCCGCCTTATCCTCATCTGTAGAAGCAGCAAACAGCGTCTTGCTTATTGCCTTAAGCATCGTTTCTGTAGGTATGGAAATAGAATCCGTTTGGTCTGGCTGTGGAATGGCTGGAAAATCTTCTCCATTCTCACCACTTATCTTATACTTTCCATTATCTGTACTTATTTCCACCCCAAAGTTCTCTTCATCTATCAGGAAGGTAATAGGCTGTTCAGGTAACGCTTTAAGAATATCCTGTAAAATACGAGCCGGTATAGCCACTTTGACAGGATTTCCTCTCGATTCAATAGGCAGATGCGTCTGCATCGATGTATCTAAATTCGTAGTAGATATAGTTAACTGGTCACTACCTACAGAAAAAAGAAAATTTTCTATTATAGGCAGAACTGAACGGGAGGGAATGGCGCCCGAAATCCGACTGAGATGCTTTGATAAAGCTGTTGATGACACGACAAAATTCATACCGACTTCCTCTAGCTATATGGGGTTCGAAAAAAGAATAGTTTCTTGAGAGTAAGATTTAACTTAACAAAATTAACAAAACTGAAAAAATAAAGAAATATCTAGGGGTTCATTTCCTGGTAAATCACTTTATTTTCTCCACAAAAAGGGATCAAGGACAAATCGTTGGAACAATAACCACCTCTTCGCATCATCCAACACATAATAATAATCCCTATTCGACTGCGCTTCAAAAACCCAATAGTTCAATGGGTACCCATCATTTCTCACCATATGGAATACTGCATATGGATTTCTTTCCAATGTTATATTCTCCTCATCAAAATCGATCTCCCTAAGGGCATACATTTTTCCTTTAAATGAAGACAAATAATTTTTTATAGCCAACGAATCTATGTCTTTCTTTTCTATCGCCTCAGGTTCCTTATCTATGATCCAACTAAATGCCTCCTGTTCATCTTTTCGCACAAAGGTAAGAGATCGGAATGATGGATTGCCTTCTACATAAAATGGATATCGCAATTTAATCTTTTGGAACAAGGATTGGTCGATGGTAATGTAGGGATGTTCGTACCAATAAGCCGTGTCAAGCGTAAATCTGGAATTTAAATATCCTCTAAAACCCGGGACCTCTACCACATAGGGTTTGTTTCGTCCTTTAATCATCATCAAGGATCCCTGTGCATTTTTTCCTTCCCTTCCTATCCATATGCTTTTCAACTTTCTTCCATGCTGAAAAACGTTGACTTCCGTATGCTGTTCCTCAAGCAATAGTTTACCCGCTTCCAATCCTTTATCTACTAGCACCTCCCTCACTTGAAGGGATTGTAGGGTAGTTAGTAACATATCTATCCTTGCCTGAAATGCAGGCTTATCATTATTGACTGTCCATTGGTTATGTTCAAGCCGAGAGAGCACCAATGTGTTATCTACCTCTCCCCGAACCCTTCGAATTAATTCAATCTTGTCGACTTTTCCTGTATCAGCGATAGCAAAAGCTATATCTCTACTGTTTTGGGAATGGTTCCCCTGTTGAACATAGAAGACTGTAAGATAAATAACTAAACCTATTATTATAAGAATTAAAAAAGAATTACTCCTCATAGTTTAGCATATGATCATTATTAACCAAAGAAGGATTATTGGGTACCTCTTCTCCCTATCTGCCCAGATTCATTTTTTCGGGTACCTTTAACAAAGCTAATCCCATGATCCATTTCTTTCCATCCTCAATATAACAATTCAATACAACATAATAAATCACTCATATTCTAAAAAGTGGCAAGTCTTAATCATGAGGTAATATGATATTTGTAATGTGGAGGAAATTGCATAGAACGAATATATTTATTGACCGAAGATAGAATCACACTTCTTATTTAACACCCGATTATGTTACGTACCATCTTCCAATTTCTTTTTATCCTTTCATTGATGATTGTTGCTTGCGGACCTCCCCAAGAGAGAAATGAAACAGTCCAAATTAAAGGTTCGGATACAGAGGTAAATCTCGTCCAGTCATTAGCAGAATCTTATATGAATAAATATCCTGATGCTTCATTTGCTGTGACAGGTGGTGGGTCAGGAACTGGAATTGCGGCTTTAATAAATCAAAAGACGGATATTGCCAATTCTTCCCGTCCTATGAAAGAAGAAGAAATTTCCTCTGCGGAAGCTAATGGGGTAGAACCTTTTGCCACTGTTTTTGCCATTGATGGATTAGCGGTAATTGTACATCCTTCATTAACTGTGGACAATGTTACTATCGATGAGTTATCAGAACTTTTCAAAGGAGATATAGAAAACTGGAGCGATTTAGGTGGAGAAGATTTACCTGTTTCTGGATATGGGAGACAAAGCAATTCGGGTACTTATGTTTTCTTCAGAGATAATATTGTCAAAGGAGATTACTCTACCTCTATTAAGCAGATGAATGGAAATTCTCAGATAGTTGAAGCGGTAAAGAATGATCCATCCGGGGTAGGATATGTGGGATTGGGTTATGTTCAGAATAAAGATGGAAGCTTAGTCGAAGGAATAAAAGTGCTAAATGTTGCGACCTCAGAAGGGGATTCTGCAGTATCTCCTTTAGAAAAGCAAAATGTGATCTCAGGAGCTTATCCTATCAGTCGTCCTTTATACCAATATACAAATGGAAAGCCTGAGGGAAAAGTACTCGAATTTATTCAGTATGAGCTAGGTGATGAAGGCCAGACGATGGTATCTAACAATGGGTACTATCCTCTCACTGAGGAATACAAGCAAGAAAACAGTACCAAAGGAATAACTCCATGAAAAGAAGGCACCTGATAGATCGAGGATTCCGATATTTATTTTTTATCTGTGGGTTGTTTGCCGTAGTAGCTCTTCTGGGGATATTCTTTATGCTATTTATCAATGGAATTAGGGCTTTCAAAGATATCAGCATTACAGAATTTTTATTTACTGCCAATTGGAATCCATCTGCTTATGATGAGCCTTCCTACGGAATAGGGGCTATGCTCGTGAGTACCATTATGGTTACCCTTGGTTCTATGGCTATTGCAATTCCTTTAGGAATAGGAGCTGCAGCCTATTTAGCAGAAGTAGCTGCTCCTCGAGTAAGAGAAATTTTAAAACCTCTTATAGAAATGTTGGCTAGTATTCCATCTGTAGCTATTGGTTTTTTAGGAATTGTTTTGGTGGGTCCATTTATCGCCAGGGTTTTTGGCTTAAATAATGGGCTAAATGCATTGAATGGATCTGTATTGTTGGCTGTGATGGCCCTTCCTACGATTATTAGTATTGCCGAAGATGCCATAAGGTCTGTTCCTCAATCATTTAAAGAAGCATCTTATGCTTTGGGGGGAAATAAATGGATAACCTTGATAAATGTGACGATCCCTGCGGCTCTTTCAGGAATTATTGCGGCTATTGTTCTGGGGATGGGAAGAGCTATAGGAGAAACGATGACGGTATTAATGGCCACAGGGAATGCACCTGCTATGCCTGATAGCTTTTTTGATTCGATTAGAACGATAACCGCTACCATTGCCATTGAATTAGGTGAAGTTCCATATGGAACCACGCATTACTACGCCTTGTTTGCCATAGGTACTGTGCTCTTCCTGATTACACTTGGTGTCAATATTATTGCGGAACGTATCGCAGCAAAATACAGAAGCCCGAGAATATGAAATCTAGAAAAATCAAACAGCTTATAGGACTTAATCTCCTCCTTTTCTGCACATTAATAGTAGTAGCTATTCTTGGAATTACCCTATTCGATATTTCTTCAAAAGGGAGTAGCGTATTAAATCTATCCTTTATTACTGCTTTTCCCACAGACGGAATGACTGAAGGAGGAATTTTCCCCACTATCATAGGAACAGCTTTTGTTACGCTTATCACAGCTCTATTCTCTATTCCATTAGGAGTAGCAGCAGCAATTTATTTAAGTGAATACGCCAAAGATAATTTCTTTAGTCAGGTGATTCGTGCCGCTATCAGAAACCTGGCAGGAGTTCCTTCCATTGTGTATGGATTATTTGGAGTTGTACTATTTGTTCAGACACTTCAGTTTGGTACTTCAGTATTATCTGCCGGGCTTACCCTGGGATTATTGACTCTCCCATATATCATCACGACTTCCGAAGAAGCTTTGAAGTCCGTTCCTCAATCCTACAGAGAAGGAGCCTTAGCCTTAGGTGCTACCAAATGGCAAGCCATTTATACGAATGTGTTACCAAGTGCTTTTCCGGGAGTTCTTACAGGAGCAATATTGGGGCTAAGCCGGGCAGCCGGAGAAACAGCTCCTATTCTTTTTACAGGAGCAGCATTTTATTTAAGATATCTTCCCGCTTCTGTATATGATCAATTTATGGCTCTTCCCTATCATCTATACATTTTATCAACTCAGCATCACGCGATTGAACAAGTAAGACCTATCGCTTATGGAACGGCAATGGTGTTAATAGGACTCATCCTCATCCTTAATATGACGGCATTTATACTTAGATATCAATTCAGAAACTATAGCAAATATTAATTATGGCTACCAAGCTCGAAGTAAAAAATCTTAATCTTTCCTTTGGATCAAAGCAGGTTCTAAAAAATGTACATATAGAAGTGCCTGAGCATTCCATTGTAGCATTAATCGGTCCGTCAGGAAGTGGAAAGTCTACTTTGTTGAGAGCCATGAATCGCATGCATGATCTGGTTCCTTCGGCTAAGGTAGAAGGAGATATTTTTCTGGATGGATCAAATATTTATGATCCCCAGGTGGATGTAGTGGAAGTTCGAAGACGCGTGGGAATGGTATTTCAAAAGCCTAATCCTTTCCCTAAATCTATTTTTGATAATGTTTGCTATGGTTTAAAGATTTACGGAAAACATAAGAAATCTCATTTGGAAGAAGTAGTAGAATCTTCTCTTAAATCCAGCGGCCTTTGGGGTGAAGTTCAAGATCAGCTAAACCAATCTGCCTTGAATCTATCCGGTGGTCAACAACAACGACTTTGTATAGCGAGAACGATAGCGGTTAGACCGGAAGTTATTCTTATGGATGAGCCTTGTTCTGCCTTAGATCCTATTTCCACAAGAAAAGTGGAAGAACTTATGCTTCAACTCAAAAATGACTATACAATCGTAATCGTTACACATAATATGCAGCAAGCCCAAAGAGTAGCTGATTTTACTGCATTCATGTATTTAGGTGAATTATTAGAATACGAGAAAACACAAGAAATCTTCGAAAACCCTCAGCATGAATTAACTAAAAACTATGTCAAAGGAGATTTTGGTTAATCACTAAATGCATCTCACTCATTTAATCTCTGGAAGTATTCAAATGTTTCTCTTCTAACCAATGATACGTATCTAGCTGTGCATGAACTGGATGTTCCGGATCAGATGGGACTCTTACGTTATTTAGGTTTCGATCTAAATGTACCGCCTTTACATTATCCGTCAATTGCAAGTTGACGATGTGCTTGATTTCTTCTTTTATCCTTTCGTTATATATAGGAAAAACAACCTCTACTCTATGATTAAGATTTCTATCCATCCAATCAGCAGACCCTAAATACATTTCATTAGCTCCTCCATGATGGAAGATAAATACTCTGGCATGCTCTAAATACATATCTACGATTCGAGTAATTTTTATATTTTCACTTACTCCTGGTACATTAGGTCTTAGGCAACAAATTCCTCTGATAATTAATTGTACTTTAACCCCCGCCTGACTTGCTTCATATAGTTTGTCTATCATTTCTTTCTCCTCCAGATTATTCACCTTAATCATAATATGCGCCTCTTCTCCATTTTTTGCTGCTTCAATTTCTCTATCAATTTTACTCAGGAAATCAGACTTAATATTAAACTGAGCTACTAGGAGATGTTCAAAATTTTTAGGAGGTTGTTGTTTAAACTGAAGGAAATCAAAAATATAGCCCAATTCTTCTGTGATCTCTTTATCTGCAGTCAATAATCCATGATCACCGTATATTCTGGCAGTTTTTTCGTTAAAGTTCCCGGTACTTAGAAAAGCTATACGTTCGACACTTCCTTCTTTCTCCCTTGTTACCATGGCTACTTTGGCATGTACTTTCAGCCCTGGCATACTAAATATTACCTCGACTCCTGCTTCTTTCATGTTTTCCGCAGATCTGAGGTTAATCGCCTCATCAAACCTTGCTTTAATTTCTACAAAAACAAATACTTTTTTCCCATGTCTGGCTGCATTGATTAAAGCATTTACTATTCCTGAATCTGAAGCCACTCTATATTGAGTAGTTCTTATTTCAGTTACATTCGGATCAAGTGCAGCTTCATTCAAGAATCGAATAACGTATTCATACGTTTGATAGGGAAAGTGCAGGATTCGATCTTCTTCCAAGATAGCTTCAATAATGGAACTATAACTATCTATGTCTGCATGTGGTAATTGGGGTAAGGAATTTTTTTCTAAGGCAGGTTTAAGAGGATTGGGAAAGCCAAAAAAATCATTGAAGTTATGATATCTCCCTCCCGCAACCATATCTTCCTTTTCCAACAAAAAAGTTTTCCTCAAGTATTTGAGCGTTTTTTGAGGAATTTTTCCATCATATAAGAATCTCGCAGGTTCTCCTATCTGACGAATGGATAAGTGCTCTTTTATTTTTTTTACCAAATCTCCATGATATTCGTCTTCTATTTGTAAATCTGCGTCTCTGGACAATTTGATACTAAAACACTCTTCTATGACAAATCCTGGAAATATTTGATCTAGATTTAATCTTACAACATCATCTAAAAACATGATGTAATGATGATCGTCTTTATCTGGTAATTCGATAAATCTGGAAAAATAGTGTGTAGGGATTAATACAATGGCATACAAAGATTTTTTTTCAAGGCCTGATTCATCATCTTCTAGTTCTTCATCAAATCCTCTTTGTTTTCTGGTAAGTCGAATGGCGAGATATAATGCTTTGTCCCGTAAAAAATGAACGATCTTCCCCTTCATTAATATTTCTGGATGGACATAGGGAATAATCTCTCTGGAAAAAAGATCTCTGATGTATGAAAATTGGGTTTCATCCTTGGGAAGTTCCTGGAGTAAATGAATATTATTCTCTCCTAATTCCGGTAAAATCATTTCCCGAAATATTTCTCCAAATTCTTCTTGTTGCCTTAACACTTCTTCGTGAATAGTTTGGAGGATCTTCTTTGGACTTAGCCCTAGTTGTTTTCGCTTTTTCTTCTTCATCCCAAGAAGGCTACGAATAGACGCTACTCTTACTCTAAAAAATTCATCCAGATTAGATGAGTAAATCGCCAGGAATTTGATTCTCTCATAAAGTGGTAGACTCAAATCCCTTGCTTCCATTAACACCCGATAATTAAATGAAAGCCAACTTAAATCTCTGTCTATGTATAGTTCTTCTTCAATAGGGGTACTTTGTTCGCTTGACATGTGAATTTAACTGAATTGTTGTCTTTTTGTAAAAGAATAAAATTGTTGGGAGAAAAAATGTCAATATTAGCCCATTCTTGATTTGTTGTAAATAAAGATTACAGCAAATGTAAGGACTGATACAATCATCCCATACATAAAAATGTTATATGCTACTCTCAACAATTGAAATTTCTTAGCCAATACTCTTCCCAGAAAATAGATATCTTTTGTCATACTTCCATAAAGGTACTCACTATCCTGCATCATTTGATCTATCCCCCAAAGAAAATCTTCTAATCCCATCCTATGGAAATTTCCAAAAAATAAAAGATTTGTTCGCTTCTGTATGATATCCTCTCTGGTAAATTTTCCAGAACTCACTTTAGGTCGGGTAGAAAGAATAGCAAATATGATCGTCGCGAGACAAACCAGTAATAAAATAAATCCAGGAAGGATGATACTACTCTCTTTGATATTGCTTGTTAATGTGGGAATGATAAATCCGATCAATAAGGTATTAATCGAAAGAAGAATATTAGCTTTATTATCTGCAATAGAACTTAAATTAATATGGGTTCTATAGGTGGTCCTAAACATTGTCTCAATTCCTCTATCTGGCCGCTGAGTTTGAATTTTATCAATTTTCCGGTTAAGCTTGCTAATTTGAAGTTCCTTTCTATGAATTTCTTTTTCCAGCGCCATTTTTGCTTCTACATCTACCTCTTTCATCTTCTTGATGCGCTTTTTAAGCTTCTTTATATTTTTCTGCTTTCGTTCTTCTAGTACCGCCTTTCCATATTGTGTATAATAGATATGCTGTTTAAAAAAATTAAGATTAAATTTTTCCCATTTTTTATCGCTTAACTCCATTTTTCGGAAAAGCACCCACTCACTTCTTATCGCGTCAGAATTATCCAGTGCTTCGGGAGTAGCGAGATTATAGAGATCTGCGTCTTTGATCACCTCTTCCATTAGATCTCTAGGTATGTGATCCATTTTAGTAGCTTCAATAAGAGATAGGATTTGATCCTTTATATCCGAAGGCAGATCTTTATCGGAAAAAAACTCTTTCGCCATATTTATGGATTCTTCCTCATGCCCATCGTATTTTTGAATATATCCCAAATCGTGGAACCAGGCAGCAAGAACAAGTACATCTATTTCAGCAGCAGATAAATTACAATTTATCCCAATTTCCCTACAGGCATACACCACCTGACGGGTATGATCGATCGTATGATAACTAAATCCAGGCTTTAACCTTTGCTCAAGCATAAAGCTGGCATAGTCTTCGGTTTCCTGAAGCAACTCTTTACTGATTTGCGCCAATGTCGCCATATTCAGTATTTTTTATTTTCTATTCTTTGGCCTATTTTAGGTTTTATTCATCAAATAACCTATAACATGAAAATTATTCAGCTCTCTTTATTTCTCTTTCTTGCTGCGATGGCTTTTTCTTGCCAGAACTCCATCACTGGAGAAGCAAGTTTGCAAAATCAAGTAGATAGCGTTGCATATGCCATTGGAACTCAAATTGGAAATTCTTTTAAGCAAGATCCAATCCTTAAATCTGTTGATATGAATATCCTGATATTAGCCAAAGGAATTCGGGACGCGATAGAGAAAGAGGAAGCACTACTTTCAAATGAAGATGTGCAAACCTTAATGACTAATTTCCAGAATAATCAAAATCAAAAGTTGATATCCCAAAAACAAGAAGAAAACGAGCTATTCTTCGAACAAAACAAAAATAACGAAGGTGTCGAAGTTTTACCAAGTGGTTTGCAATATAAAATTTTAGAAGAGGGAGAAGGAGAATCACCTATAGCCACAGATATGGTATCTGTTCATTACAGAGGGAAACTGTTGAACGGAGAAGTATTCCAAAGCACTTATGAAACGAATAATCCTGCCCAATTTAGAGTAAATGGCGTTATTCCTGCTTGGACGGAAGCTTTACAGTTAATGAAGCCTAATGCAAAATGGGAACTGTATATTCCGCCTAATCTTGGATATGGACAACGAGGAGCTGGTCCAGGAAGCCCGATAGGACCGGAAGAAGCACTTATATTTGAAGTAGAATTACTTGAAATCTTGCAAAACGAAGGAGAAGAGAAATAATAAGCTATTTGTATAAATAAAAAAATAGGCTAAGAAAAAAAATTTCTTAGCCTATTTTCTTTTTTTGATGATGTATAGAATAGAGCTTCCCTTCTCAGGATTTTTCCATCCTTCCATCAATGATTTTCCTCCTTGAATAATAGCGGAAGAAATGTTCATACTTCCTGATTCATATTTCTCGCTAAGCAGGCTCACATAAAATCCATCAAAAGGCATAGTCTTCATTTCGACCAAATCAAATTGATGTTGCTGTAGCAATAACTTCATGGATGTAGGGTGAAAATGATATAAATGTCGAGGAACATCATATGCTGCCCAATGATCAAAATAATGTTCTGCATCGGGTCCTGAATAATTTGGTACAGCGATTAATAACAAGCCATTATTTTTCAGGATTTCATACATCTTATCCATGTATTCCCTAAGCTTATGTACATGTTCTAGTACATGCCAAAGGGTAATAACATCAAATTCTTCTTCTGATAGGTCAAACAACTCTTCTGATGCTTTGACTTGTATCCCATAGTTTAGCTTTACCTGTTCTCTTGCCCCCTGATCCGGTTCTAATCCTAGTACTTCCCAACCTGCCTTTTTCATCGCGCCTAAAAACTCTCCTGTTCCACATCCTAAATCAAGTATTTTTCCCTTCTTTTTGCCTGACTTCTTTTCAACTAATTTTCTCTTTTGAAAGAGCGTAAAATTCCGAACTATTTGATAAGCAGAATTAATAAATCCTTTTTTTGTGTTCGAATGAGAAATATAATCTTCACTTTGATAATAAGCTCCAATATCATTTTCTGTAGGAACATGCTGCGTAAATCGAAACTTACAACTTTGACATTGCCAAACGGAAAAAATTTCTCCTGATACTGTATGATCTTTAGCCTCTAGGACTGACGTAATTTCTTTGGATTGACAAATGGGGCAATGCGTATATGTTATGATATGATGAGCAATGGAAACGGGCTTGCTTTTAGACATAACTTTTATGTTAATTTAATTCCCTCAAAAGTAACAAGTGAAAAATTCTTTAGATAATCTATATCCTAAAAATTTCTCTCTATCCATCTATTTTTAAGGATTTTCCTCACTTTTTTTTACAAATGCTTCGATTTAAATGGAAGCAATAATAAAAACCACATTTCTTTCTTATCTCACTTATAATCAATTCTGTAGACACCAAAAATCAAAAAAAAGAGCACAAATTGTGCTCTTAGAATAAAATATCGTGATATAATGTACAGCCTTGTATTTTTTATGCGATTCTCAGAGCGATTTTTATCTCCCCATATACACTAATAAAACAGAAATATCTGCCGGAGAAACCCCACTTATTCTGGAGGCTTGTCCTAAATTTTTAGGTAATATTTTTTCAAGCTTTTCTTTACCTTCTGCTGATAATGCCTTAATAGAATGATAGTTAAATGTAGAAGGTAAAGGGATCTCATCTAATCGCATCATTCTTTGAGCTAACTCTTGTTCTTTGCGAATGTAGCCAGCGTATTTTACTTGTATTTCGGCTTGTTCAACGATTTCTTTATCTAATGAAGTAATCATTTCTCCTAACTCTGAATGAAACTTTCCTAAATCTGTTAAATGAACCTGTGGTCTAGTGAGGACTGAAATGCTTTTCACTTTTTGTTTTAACGGTGAAGTTCCAATAGATTCCAAATACCCATTGAGTTGTTCAGGAGAAACAGAAGATTCTGCTAATAATTTTTTCAGGGCAATAACTTTATCTTTCTTTTCTATCATTCTTTCGAACCTTTCTTTCGAAGCTAGGCCTATGTTAAATCCAGTTTCCGTCAATCTCAGATCTGCATTATCCTGCCTTAATAAAGTTCTATATTCTGCTCTGGAAGTAAACATTCGATAAGGTTCTTCTGTCCCTTTATTTACTAAATCATCTATTAATACTCCTATATATGCATCATCTCGTCTAAGAATTAATTCATCTTTTTCCAGGATTTTTAAGGCTGCATTAATTCCAGCCATGAGTCCTTGTGATGCAGCTTCTTCATAACCTGTGGTTCCGTTAATTTGTCCTGCAAAATAAAGGTTCTCAACAAGCTTAGTTTCTAAGGTTAATTTTAATTGTGTTGGAGGGAAAAAGTCATATTCTACCGCATATCCAGGTCTAAACATTTTAACTTGATCCAATCCTGGTACAGATTTAATGGCTTTTAACTGTACATCCTCTGGAAGAGAAGAAGAGAATCCATTTACATAAACCTCCACTGTATTCCACCCCTCAGGTTCCAAGAACAATTGATGTCGATCCCTGGATGAAAATCTGTTAATTTTATCTTCTATAGAGGGACAATATCTGGGCCCAGTTCCTTGAATAGCTCCATTAAACATGGGTGATTTATCGAATCCTGTTCTTAAAATATCATGCGTTTTGGGATTAGTGTACGTTATATGACAGGGTCTTTGAACCGATAATGGCTTGGTATTACTAAAAGAAAACTTTTTAGGTTCTTCGTCTCCTGCCTGCTCTTCTAAAACATCCCACTTTATCGTTCTCCCATCTAATCTAGGAGGTGTTCCCGTTTTCATCCTTCCACTCTGAAATCCTAATTCCTGGAGTTGACTTGTAATCCCAATAGCAGCTCTTTCGCCACTTCTTCCTCCACCAAACTGCTTTTCACCTATATGGATTTTACCATTTAAAAAGGTTCCATTAGTTAATACTACAGCTTTACTAGGTATTTCAAGACCTAAAGAAGTCTTAATTCCTCTTACCCTACCTCCACTTACAAGAATTCCTATTACCATTTCTTGCCAAAAATCAACATTCTCTATTCCCTCTAATTTTAATCTCCAGGATTCTGCAAACCTCATTCGATCATTCTGAGATCTTGGACTCCACATCGCCGGTCCTTTAGACATATTGAGCATTCGGAATTGGATCATTGTCTCATCTGTTACTATCCCAGAATAGCCTCCCAATGCGTCGATCTCTCTAATTAATTGTCCTTTAGCTACTCCTCCCATAGCAGGATTACATGACATCTGTGCAATGGTATTCATATTCATCGTAGCTAACATAACTTTCAATCCCATATTAGCTGCCGCCGCTGCTGCCTCACATCCAGCATGTCCTCCTCCAACTACAATTAAATCATATTCCTGAAACATCATTTTTATCTTTTACAACCTATTCACTGATAATTATTGATCTATTACGAATTGACTAAGGGTATGTTCCACGTGGAACATATAACATATCTCAACTAGATATCCTTTTATTAGTGTATAAAGATACTAAATGAAAAGAGATAGATATGTAAACAGATTCTTCTTCTTCAAACTACCCTATAATATTTCTATCTAAAAAAGATATTAAATGGATCTCATTTTTAAATGTTCCACGTGGAACACATACTTTATCCTATTTCCATCCAGTTACCAAAAGAAGACCAAACAACTTCATTCTTAAACAGCATGATCATACCTCAGTTTAAGAACATGTTATAATTTGTAAATACCCTATATCCTGAAAAAATAGATATTATTTATTAATCCTCCGACAAGAATAATTCAGGTATTAAGGTAAAGAGTGTACTAAAATTTTATTCTTCGACTTCTAAATCCATTAGGGTTCTTCAGATAAAGAATAGATTAGAGTCAATTTATACAGCGATTAATAAAAAAATTCCAAATAGCTTGTCCCTTTATACAAACAAACGCTTCTTTAAAGCGTCATTTTCTATCATTCTCATCATGCTCTTTTCCTCTTCTGTTTCATCGTTATATCCCAGTAAATGAAGAATTCCATGAATCATTACCCTATGAAGTTCATCTGAAAAAGAACATCCATACAGTAAGGCATTCTCACGAACCCTTTCTATACTGATAAATATATCAGCTATTAATGGAAAGCTAGAATGATGATAAGGGAAAGTTAATATATCAGTTAGGTAGGAATGATTAAGGTGCTTCTCATTTAGAAACAATAATCTTCTATCAGAACAGAAAATAATGTTTATCTCCTCTATATCTTTCTTATGCTCACTAATAATTTGAAGGAGCCACTGCTTAACAACATTTTCTGAAGGTAGGGTAAAATCTATATCATCGGCAAAAAAAGAAAATTGGGATAAGGACATTTTTCAACACCACGGATTATATATTGAAAATCATTTCTACTCTCCTTCCATCATCGTGAAATGAAATTTCGTCAGCTAGTTGTCTCATAAGAAATACGCCTCTTCCACCTATATTCTCAATGTTATCTGGGGAAGTTGGATCCGGAAGCATATTAGGGTCAAATCCTTTTCCTTCATCCTGCACACTCACCATTAAACAGTAAGGATTTTTCATTTCAAGTTCGATGATAACCTTTTTACTCGTTTCATTTTTATTCCCATGTACAATGGAATTGTTCACAGCTTCAGTTACTGCTACCATTACATTTCCATAAACATCTTCCTTGAAATCTAGCTCAGATTTAATGTCATCAACTATACCTTCAACTAAATGAATTCCATCTAGTCTACTTTCTAGTTCTAATCGCCTATGTAATGCAGGCTTCGTTCCTGTTTTGTTCATGGTTGAGATTCCTCTAACTTTTTAAAATACCGTTCGATTAAAATCATGAAATCAGGAGAATATTCCAATTTATTAGACTTTAATAATTCCTGACGTATTTTATTCTTATACTCCTCAAGGCTCAATTCCTCGGGAGATATCTTATCTAATTCTCTTCCAGTAGTAGATTCACGCTTATCATCCAGTTCTCTTTGTCTTACAGCTTTATCTGCTTGAAGTAATCTACTCAATATTTGTTGCTGCCTAAGCAATGTTTCGTGAGTTAATTGCCTATTGATTAATTCCGTTTCCGTTTGTTGCATATCCTGTCCTACCTTATCCATATCTCCCAAAGATTTTCCCCCATTCTGCTTCATTTGTTCATGGGCATCTTTTAGTTGTTTTCTAAGAGCCTCTTGCTGAGCGGCCATTTCCTGAAGCTTTTGATAATCAATATCTCCAGAATTCATCATTTGCTGCATCTGCTGATTAAGCTGCTGCTGCTGCTCTCCTATTTGCTGGAAATTTGGAATCTGACCTGGTTTTTGACACATCGCTCCCATTTGTCCACTCATCATATTCTCCTGAATCTGCTTCATGACATCAGAAAGCATATTGGCCAAATTGTTAATACTGGTCATCGCAGATTGTTGGTGAAATTCCACCATTGATATTTGTTTATTTCTGAAGAAGGTCTGAGATCTTTCCATATTATTGGTAATATTCTCTACCTCATCTAAAACAAATTTTTTAATCTGGAACACCTTATTGGCTAATGATTCCAGGCTATCTCTTAATAAGCCCATATCATCCTGGAGCTTTTTCTGTTCCTGGCTTTTATCCTTTAACGACGGATCGCCATATTTTAACTCTTTTACCTCATCCCTCAGATCCTCCTGGTCAAATGAAAGCTTCAATAAGTTTTCTATTAACTCCCTTAGATTCTCAAGGTTTTGTTGATCCTGCTGAGCCTGCATATTCATTTGCATATTGCCCAACTGTTCTGACATTTCCTGAAGCTTCTGAGAGGCATTTTTTTGAAATTGTGAAGCATTCTTTTGTTGCTGCTGGGGAATGGGTTGATTATTCTGCTGTTGGTTCCCTTGTTGCTGTTGACTATTCTGTTGTTGGTCCCCTTGCTGTTGTTCGCCATTTTGCTGCTGCTGATCCCCTTCCTGCTGACCATTTTGTTGTTGATCTCCCTGCTGCTGTTGAGAGGTACTATCTTGCTCGTTTTGTTGATTACTTCCCTCTTGTTGTTCTGAGTTTTGTTCATTAGACCCTTCCTCAGCAGACTGATCAGAATTTTCCTTCTCCCCCTCATTCTCTTTTTGCTCATTTCCTTCGGATTCCTTTCCTTCTTCTGAAGTGGATGATTCCTCTTTATTCATTTCATCCGTAGGGTTATTTGAATCCCCTTCCTTTGAATCACTTTGATCATTGTTATCCTGATTTTCCGAATTTTCCTGTTGACTCTTTCCTTCCTGATTATCTGATTGCTCCCCTTTTGCCTTTTTCATTTCCTCAACCGCATTTTCCATGTCCTTACTAGCTCTCTCTTTATCCTTATCCAGATTCTCCAATAATTCTTTATCAGGCGTTTTCGTATTTTCCTTCATTTCATCTAACTCCTCTATATCTTTCTTAATCCCCTCCAATTGATCCTTAAGATTTTCTTGCTTTTCCAGGTTTTGATTAAGCTCTTGTTGGTTTTCTGCTTTGTCGAGCTGCTCTTGGAGCATGTCCTGCTTTGTCTTCATGTTATCTATTTTATTTCGCAGCTCATCTATTTTTTGTTGGACCTCCAGTTGCTTCAATAGCTCTAATGTTCTTTCGATACTATTTTGCATTTTTTTATCATCCATCTGTAAATTTTCCAACTTCTCTCTCAACTCTTCTGGATTTATATTCTCCATCTGCTCCATTAATTCTCTCAACATTTCCTCCACCTCTGGATTATCCAAATCCTCCATAAACTCATTCAACTCTTCATATTTACTGAGAGTTTCTTCTGAAATCATCTGATTATCAGCGAGTTTGTTCTTGGTTTGTTCAAATTCCTCCTGCGCTTCTTTCATTTGATCCCTTACGCTTTGATGTTCCTCAACTAACTGCTGCATTTCTTTTTTATCATCAAATGAAAGTCTCTTCTTATCCAATAATTTTTCCTGCATTTTCTGATAAGATTCTTTGAGTTCTTCCGAGCGCTTTTTCATTGACTCCAAATCTTCTTTTATCTTTTCCTGTTCATTTCCAATCTCATCATACTTCGCCTCTAAGGTTGGATAAACAATATTAAACAACCCGCTTACAGAAGATTTTGGCCCGGAGATTCCGTCATTGTCCCAAACCTTAATCATAAATTCTACTTCATCTCCCTCTCTTATACCTAGTTCTGATAAATCGATATTATACGTTTGAGGCTGAACGAGCAATTTTCTGGAGATTGGTAAATTATATTCCAGATATTCTGGAGTAACTTCACTCGTTCCACCGGATTTTGTGAATCTGTAGAGTAACTTCATTTTCTGAAATCCAAAATCATCTGCTATTTCTAATTCCAAAGGCATATTCAAATCCAGGTCAATTAAGAAGTCCTGCTTAGGAGAATACACATAAATGGTAGGATATCGATCAGGAATTACGTCAGCTCTATAATTTACAGTATCTATATTTGAAACAGATTCTGGAGAAACCAACGAAATGAAATATTCGAGATTCTCCATTAATTGTTTACTTACTATATATCTATTACCGCTATCGGCTTTATCGAATGCAATAGTATCATTAGAAATAAATTGAGCAGAAGAAATATCTCCATTGGGCACTAATTCCCATCTCACTCTTGTTCCTTTAATCACCTTAAAATCCCCCACATTTTCATCTAATTTTTCTGAAGATATTCCCGTATAATCGGGATAATCAAGAACGACATTGAAGTTATTGATAAATGGTCTTTTTAATACCTCTACTTCATATTGTCCAGTACGAACCTCAGGATTTCCAATGTAGAAGGAAAAATTCTCTTTGAAATCTGATAAAGTATATTGAAAATCGGTATCAGAGGTTTTTTCTAAAGTGTAATTAATAAATCTCGATTCAGAATCTTTCTTCAAAAAAATGTACAGATCCCTGGGAAGTTCTCGTGCATCAGAAACTAAAACATTTAATTTGAACGACTCTCCAGATACGATTTGATCTGGTACCTCTTCTATGACAATACTGAAGGGTGCGGGCGGCTCAAAAGTACGGTTGTAATTAACCAATCTGTAGGTACTCCCTGAAATGAAAGAAGGATTAATTAACCAGGTACATACAAACAGCAATAGAGGAATTAGTAGATATTTAGCATATCTCGCATTTACATTGAGGTTGATGGCAGAACTAAGCTTTACCGGAGCAATTTCTCCTGCTTTCTGATTTATCGCTGCACTAGCCAATCCATTAACTCCGTTATATTCGCTTCTCAGCTGTAAAAAATTGGTAAGCTTATCATTAATTTCAGGAAATGAACTTCTTACTAATTGGGCAATTTGAAAATCGGAAATAGTCTTGGGAATATTTAACCATTGTAATAAAGGAAAGATTACCATTAACCCTAATACTCCGACAAATAACGCCAACAATCCAAACACTATCGCTGTCCTCACCGAAGATGAAAATCCAAATATGCCTTCACTTAACAATACTACAAACAAAATAGAGGAAGTAATAAGAACTAGAATCAAAGAGCCTCGGATAATTTTATTTGAGTAGTACTTCTTTCTGAAGTCTTTCAAACGTTGATTGAGCAAATCCAAGTGATTAGACATATAACTATTCTTTAATATGTGTATGGGTAAACACAGCGCGTATTACAATCTATCCGACACTTACGGACATATTCTTTTAAAACGATAATTAATTATGTGTATTCAACGTATGTAATGAATGCTATGTTCCCCTAATAATGCAGGAAAAAAGGTGCTTTCTAACCTGCTTTGGAGTTTTGAACAGAGATTTTTTTACACACTTATATAATTAACGAATATTTTTTGAATAGAGCTAAAACTCTATGCTCACTTTTACCGGACAATGATCCGAATGCTTAACTTCAGATAATATGGAAGCATCTGTACAATGATCTATGATAGCTTGTGAAACCATATGATAATCCAAACGCCAACCCTTATTTTTAGCTCTAGCATTTGCTCTATAGGACCACCAAGAATATTGATGTGGTTCTTCATTGAATTTTCGAAAGGAATCAACAAATCCTAAGGCTACTAATTGAGTCATCCACTCTCTTTCATGAGGAAGAAAGCCTGAAGTATTTTTGTTTCTCACAGGATCGTGAATATCGATAGCTTTATGACAGATATTATAATCTCCCGAAATAATTAACTTGGGTACCTCTTTGAGAAGCGATTCAATATAATGGTAAAAATCCTCTAAAAATTTTTCTTTAAATTGTTGTCTTTCATCTCCACTACTCCCTGAAGGTATGTACACAGACAGAACTGAAAATTCGGGATAGTCTGCTCTGAGAAACCGTCCCTCCTTATCATATTTTTCCATACCTGAACCTTCCACCACTCTTAATGGTTTATCCTTAGAATAAATAGCCACTCCACTATATCCTTTTTTCTCCGCCGAATACCAATAGCTGTGATACCCTTTTGGATGCAATAAGTCTTCACTGAGTTGGTCTATTTGAGCCTTAGTTTCCTGTACACATAGAATATCGGGACTTTCCTCTTTTAACCAATCGAGAAATCCCTTCTTCTGTGCTGCTCGAATTCCATTTACATTATATGAGATGATCGATTTCACAAGCTGTTGATTCTAATCCTATACTTGAAAATAAATGTCTTTTGGAGAAATGGCTAATCGTTAAGTTTCAAATCTTCCGAAGGAGAGAAATGTTGCCATCCTTGGGCTTCAACATCCGCTACACTTCCATCTTCCAATACTATCTGAATACTCTTGTCTTCTGTCATGTGTCCTATGATGTGGACTTCTCGAGACGATTTAAGCTGATCATAATCTGAAAGAGGAACGGTAAATAACAACTCATAATCTTCACCTCCATTCATTCCCAATGTGACTGGACTTATCTTAAATTCTTCTGCAACTGAAACTGTCTGATAATCTATCGGAATTTTAGATGCGTAAACTGTAGCCCCACAATTACTCTGTGTACATAGATGAAACAGTTCGCTTCCAATTCCATCACTAATATCTATCATTGAAGTGGGCTTAATGTTTAAGCTAAGTAATTTTTCTATTATGTCAATTCGTGCTTCAGGTTTTAACTGCCTTCCTACCACATAATCATAATCAGATAAATCGGGTTGTAATTCGGGTTTATCGTAATACACCTGCTTTTCCCGCTCCAAAATAAGTAAGCCAGCATAAGCTGCTCCCACATCTCCCGTAACACAAATTAAATCTTTAGGTTTAGCTCCTGATCTATAGGTAATTGCATCTTTTTTTCCCGTACCAATAGCTGTGACAGAAATCATTAATCCCTGCTTAGAACTCGTAGTATCTCCTCCCAACAAATCAAGTTGATATACTTCACACGCTTTCCGAATTCCCTGATACAATTCTTCTACTGCTTCCACTGGAAATCGGTTGCTTACGCCTATTGACACAATAATTCCATAAGCTCTTCCATTCATCGCAGCGATATCACTGACATTAACCGCTACAGACTTATACCCAACATGTCTCAGAGGAGCATAAGCCAGGTCGAAATGAACTTTTTCCAACAGGAGATCAGATGATAATAAACTTACATTCTCTGATCCATGTCCAGCTACTACCGCCGCATCATCTCCAATTCCTTTTTCAACAAAAGAATGGTAAGAGGGGAAATTTTTAGTTATCCTCGATATAAGTCCGAATTCGCCTAATTCTGAAATAGGGGTGTATGCCATAATCCAATTTGAATAAAAATTGCACGAACAACTGAAAAAAAGATTGCTGTTTGAGCTAAAGCTAGATCTGGGGACAACAAAAATACAATTTTCCCTCAGAATCGCAGAAGATGTAAATATAGATCCTCTCTTATGCACAGCTTATACACATATTTATCCACAAAACTTTTAGAAAGTTGATATTAACCTGTTGAAAGTCAATTCCCATGTATCAGAAATGAGTTTCTCATTTTTTTCCCCACATGTTTCAACTGGGGATAACTGTTCTTAGCTTAGTGTAATTATATTTTTGCTTATTAATGAAGCTTCAATTTATCTTAAAGACCCGCTTTCTCACTGATTTCCAGCATTTTCTTTATCGGAAGCAGTGCCTTTTCCTGCAATTCTGGGGCTATATTTAATTCTGGAACTTCGTATTCCAAACAGAGATAAATTTTCTCCAAGGTATTGAGCTTCATGTGAGGACAATTGTTGCAAGCACAAGTTCCCTCACTAGGCGCTGGAATAAACTGCTTCTGAGGACTATTTTTCTCCATTTGATGCAGTATTCCACTTTCTGTAACTACTATAAAAGATTGGCTATCTGAGGATTGTGTATACTTTAATAAGCCTGTTGTAGATCCGATAAATGTTGCTAACTCCAAAATATGTTCTTCACATTCAGGATGTGCTATAATTTCAGCCTCAGGATATCTCTGCTGAAGTTCCAGTATACGTTTCCTGGAAAATACTTCATGAACCATACAACTTCCATCCCAAAGCACCATATCTCGTCCAGTTTTTCGTACCAAATATTTACCTAGGTTTTTATCCGGGGCAAAGATTAACGGCTGATCTTCAGGAAATGATCTTACGATAGCTTCAGCATTAGCCGAAGTACAAATGACATCCGTTAATGCTTTCAATCCTGCAGAACAATTGATGTAGGAAATTACTTTATGATCTGGATATTGAGCTTTAAACTCAGCAAATTTTTCAGGAGGGGCACTATCGGAGAGGGAACACCCTGCATTTAAATCAGGTAAAATAACTTTTTTGTCTGGGTTGAGAATTTTGGCAGTCTCTGCCATAAAGTGAACCCCGGCAAATAAAATCATATCTGCATTTGTGCTTGCGGCTTTTTGCGATAGCCCCAAACTATCTCCAATATAATCGGCTACATCTTGGATATCTGCATCCTGATAATAGTGCGCCAGGATAATGGCATTTTTCTCTTTTTTGATTCGATCGATTTCTTCAAAAAGATCTAGCGTCGGATCAATATCTATATCTAAAAATCCTATATGAGGGACAAGCTTTAATTTTTCAGCGATCATATCTATCGTTAATTATTATTATTATTCTTTATTTAATTAAATAATATAATAAGTATTATACCTGTGGATTCGAGGATAAGTTTTTTTAAAAAGTATTGACTTTTTAATTCTAAACAAATTGTGAACAAAAAGAGATATGCTTTAAGAATATATTTTTAAAAAGTGTTAAGGAACAGTAAAGTACTTATTATTAAGATATTCCTCTCGGCTAAATATGTTTATATCTGCTACAGTAAATCTATTTATTCACATTTCCACATAGATGTGGAAGAGTTTCTACAGGATATTTTTACGAAGAATACGTGGGGAAGATTTGTGTATATCTTCAAGGTAATCCACTTTGAATGTGTGTAAAAAAAGATTTCCACTGATTTTTGTGGAATCCACACCCATGTGGATAATTCTATTCACCTATTTATTTACTTATCCTCATGTTATTCTATGCGAGCTGTTGATAAGCTGATATTGTAAATCAGAAAGATAAGTGACTTATCCATATTGGTGTGGATAAAAAAAAATTCGTTAATCCCACTTTCTACGGCTAATTTTGCAGCGAATTGGACATACGGCCTGTATTAAATCAAATCATCTATAGGTCGATAGATCCATCAATCGAATGAAGACTATATGAAACAATTGAGAAATATTGCCATTATTGCTCACGTAGACCATGGCAAAACCACCCTCGTAGATAAACTATTGGTTCAGGGGAATTTGTTCCGAGATCATGAAGAACCCGGAGAACTAATCATGGATAGTAACGATCTTGAGAAAGAAAGAGGCATAACTATTCTTTCGAAGAATGTATCTATTCACTATAGAGGGACTAAAATTAATATAATAGATACACCAGGTCACGCAGACTTTGGAGGTGAGGTTGAAAGGGTATTAAATATGGCTGATGGAGTTCTCCTATTAGTAGATGCATTAGAAGGTCCCATGCCACAAACCAGATTTGTATTACACAAAGCTATTTCTTCTGGATTAAAGCCCATTGTAGTTATTAATAAAGTAGACAAATTAAACTGCAGGCCTGAAGAAGTTCGGGACGATGTATTTGAACTTATGTTTGAATTAGATGCCACTGAGGATCAATTAGACTTTCCTACTGTGTACGGGTCTGCTAAATTAGGATGGATGGGGCCTGACTGGGCTACCCCAACGGAAGACATTAGTTATTTAATGGATCAGATCATCGAACATATTCCTCTTCCGAAAGTAGCAGAAGGTAAACCACAAATGCAGATTACTTCTTTAGACTATTCGTCTTATGTGGGTCGAATTGCTATAGGCAGATTATATAGAGGAAGCCTTAAAGAGAGTATGCCCGCAGCTTTGGTAAAAAGAGATGGAGATATGGTAAAGACCAGAATCAGAGAAATATATGTTTTTGATGGGTTGGGAAAAAAGAAGGTAACATCTGTGGAAGCAGGAGATATCATAGCCTTAGTGGGATTAGAACAATTTGAGATAGGAGATACTGTAACTGACCCAGAGGAACCCGAAGCTTTACCTCCTATTCGGATAGATGAGCCTACCATGAGTATGTTGTTCACTATTAATAACTCGCCTTTTTTTGGAAAAGAGGGTAAGTATGTTACATCGAGACATATTAAAGATCGATTGGAAAAAGAAATAGAAAGAAACCTAGCCTTAAAAGTGGTGGAAACAGATAGTGCTGATTCTTTTATGGTTTACGGAAGAGGAATACTTCATCTGGCTATTTTAATAGAGAACATGAGAAGAGAAGGCTATGAGTTACAAGTGGGGCAACCTCAGGTTATTATTAAAGAGATAGATGGAAAGAAGTGCGAACCCATAGAGGAACTTACGATTGATTTGCCGGAAACCAGCTCTGGAAAAGCAATTGATATGGTTACTCAGCGAAAGGGAGAAATGACCAATATGGAAATCAGGGGGGAAAGAGCCTTCATAACATTTGAAATTCCTTCCAGAGGGTTGATTGGATTGAGAAATGAATTGTTAACTGCTACAGCAGGAGAAGCCATCATGTCCCATCGATTTAGCAATTTTCAACCCTTTAAAGGAGAAATAATGAAGCGACAACATGGATCCTTGATTGCGCATGAAACAGGGACCACTTTGGCATATGCATTAGATAAGTTACAGGACAGAGGGAAATTTTTTATCGCACCGCAGGAATCTGTTTACGAAGGTCAGGTAGTAGGAGAAAACTCAAGAGGAATGGACCTGGTGGTAAATGTAATCAGAGCTAAAAAGCTTACAAACATGCGTGCAGCTGGATCAGATGATAAGATGAGATTAGCTCCACCGATTAAATTTACTTTAGAAGAAGCTCTTGAGTATATTAAAGAAGATGAATATGTAGAAGTAACCCCTGAATCTATTAGAATCAGAAAAATACATCTAAAGGAACACGAACGCAAGCGAAAGAAATAACCTAATGCTTGTTTAAGGAAAAACTCATGTAAATTGAGACCTACGGACCGGATTAAGGCTCCACCACAAAGTCTTCAACGAAATGAATAACCCCATTCGTAGCCTGGACATCCAATAGGATGATCAACTGATCATTAATAAAAGTTCCTTCTGAGTCAATAAAGATAGAATAGGTATCTCCATTTCTACTAACGAAATCGGAGGTTCCTAATTCTAAATCGAGAAACGCAATATTTCCTTGTACCAGGTGATCTTTAATTATCCCTGTTAGTGTATCAACAGGAACATCATTAAGAGTTTGATAAGCAGGAGTTTCATCTAGTAAAGCTTCAAAAGGAGCATTTATTGGAGCAAAAAAGGTAAATGGTCCGCCTGATTCTAGCGTATCTTTATACCCCGTGATGGCTAAAGCTCGAGCTAATTCCGTAAAATTTGGATTGACTTCTATGAAGTCCATCATGTTTGGCAGTTCCAGTACAGCATCCAAAGTATGTATAATTCCATTGTCCGCAGAAGTATTTGCATCTACTACATTTGCTCTTTCATTGATGGACACATTTCCATTGTCATTAATATAAAGAATAGCTAAAAACTGGCTATCTGGACCTGCTGGAGAACTTGAAAGAACAAATCCTGAATTGATGTCAGAAGATGGCAGAGAGGTGTATTGAAGATGATAATCAAGTATTAGAGAAAGATGATCAGCAGGGATATCAGAAATACTTGCAAAATTATTATTAGTTAAAAATAGTTGAAAAGCATCGTTCGTAGGAGCGAAAACCGTAACGGAAGATGATTGAGTTAATAGGTTTTCTTTACCAGTTTGTGAGATTGCTTCAACAAAAGAAGAAAGCTCCGAATTATTCTGTAGCGTTTCCAACACATTAGGTAGATCACCTGGAACAAAAGTAGTGGGGCCTGAGGAATCATCACATGAACAGAGAATTGCACTCAAGCCAACGATAAATAAATAAAAGATTCGTATTTTTAACTGCATAAGCTTTAGAAAAAAGATAGATAACTAATTGAACCAACAGAGAATATGATCATTTAGTTGCTTTCATTCTTACATTATGCACTATCCCCAAAAGGTTTAAACAATATGAAGCAACTAAGATCGCTAATTACGTTGGATTATCGATCATTAGGAGTATTCCGGATCGCATTAGGCATCCTTCTTTTGGCTGACTTGCTTATGCGATTAGTTGATCTTGAAGCCCATTATACTGATGATGGCCTTATGCCGAGATCTGTCTTGATCCAACAAGTTTGGATAGAAGGAGACATTTCATTACACACCCTTTTTGGAACGAGTTTTTTCATTGCCGTACTGATGGGGATACAGATATTATTCAGTTTATTGATCATATTCGGCATTCAAAGTAGGATCTCCATTACGCTATCTTGGATTCTATTGATTTCTTTGCATTCGCGGAATCCTCTTATTCTTTCTGGAGGCGATACGCTACTCCGATTAATGCTATTTTGGTCTATTTTTTTACCCTTGCATCATCGATTTTCCCTTTTTCTAACTTCCGATCTACCAAAAAATGAATCGCCACATTTGGGTAATTATTTTTCTTTAGGGACAATGGGATTTATCCTTCAAATGATTTGTCTGTATCTCTGCTCTGGTTGGCTGAAAAATGGAGAGGATTGGAAACACGGAATGGCTGTATACTATGTACTGAATTTGGATATGCATATCACCTCTATCGGTCAACTAATACATCAATTTAGGGAGGTGGAAAAAATACTAACTTATATTGTGCTGAATCTGGAGCGCTTTGGATGGTTGTTATTATTGATTCCGTGGAAATTAAGTTTTTTTAGAGGGGTAGCATGTATTTTATTTATGTCAATGCATCTGGGATTTGGACTGACCTTACATCTTGGACTGTTTCCCTGGCTCGGGCTCATTCTATGGTTACCTCTAATTCCTGGTATTTTTTGGACAATATCCATAGGAAAAAAGATTGAAACTGGATTGAATATCTTTTTTGAGAGATTAAGACGGGTGTTTTCTTTGGAATCAGCAAGAGAGATCATGCGTATTCTGCCAGTGCAAACTCGGACCTTAATTGTTCAAGTGCAGGGATCTATCTCCATTCTTTTAACTTTCATATGTTTCTGTTCCATAATTATATTACTTGGAATTAATGGAAAGAGCTTAGGAGTCAATATCTTACCTAAAGCGTTAGTAAAAATTGCCAGATATGTAAAGTTGACACAGAAATGGGATCTCTTTGCTCCAGATCCGATAAAAAATGATGGGTGGTATGTAATTGCTGCAAAAGTAGAAGGCGAATCACATAAGGAATTATGGTTAACAAGAGAAGAATTTAGTTGGGACCCACCTGAACATATTGCATTGAGCTACAGAAATAATAGATGGAGAAAATATTTAAAAAACATTAAGAGAAAAGGATATCAGCACCTAAAACCTTATTTCGGATCATATCTATGTCAGAAGTACAGCAAGGAATTTCAATCATTAGAGGAAGTAAGGATTTTTTTTATGCTCGAAACTTCTCAACCTCCAGGAGAGTTGCAAAAAATAGAGAGAAAATTTATCTGGAAAGAGGCATGCGAATAAAAAAGACTCATCTTTACAAAGATGAGCCAGTAAAATAAGGAAGTCCATATTAAAAATTTTTTAGCGAATTACAGGTCAAATATCTAGTTGATATCCTGTGTCTGGAATGAATAATTTTTGTTTTAAGGTTTCCCCAGTACCTGTTTTTATCACCAACACATATTTACCTTCCGGGAATTGATCATAAGGTACTTTAATATGCGATCCCTTGAATAAATTGTATTTCTTTTCGTGAAATGCCACAGATCCTTTATCTGTATACAGCTTGACATCTGCAAGATTCACCATAAGATTAAAGAATCGGACATAGAACTGAGGGGAATAATAATCCTGAATTAAAGCGATACTCCTCTGAGGATTTAACCACACCTTTGCATCAGCATCAAAAGAAACATTACCTAAATTCAGATAAGAAGGATCTAATGTATTCTTAGGCAAACTTTTATTATTATTTTCCCTGGCTACTGCGATTTCCACTGTATCTGTCAATTGATGATAATTATTTACTTGCTGTCCTATGACATGATAACCAGTAGAAATGGATAGAAAAACAAGGAAACTCGTTATGATTCTCTTAGATAAATTCATAGAATTAATATTATATCAATTACTTCTTCTCTGGTAAATAAGCACACAATTACTGAACCTGTAAATTCAAAGCTAATAAAGGAATTGTAGGCAGGAGTGAACCCTAAAATTAGTGGAGTGAGAAAGATTTTTTTGATTTATATATGTAAATAGGAACTATGAGAGGAGGAATTACGTTCTCAATTTAGGATCAAGAAAACTCTCCCTATACTAAGTAAATTAGCAATAACTTAACACACAGACGGGTGAATTTTATGTCATATAACAGGCATAATTAACTTATTTAATTATGGTAGGTGTTCGATTGCAGCGAATACTTGTATTCGTGATGAGTCTGCTTATAATAGGATATGCCACTTGGTTTTCCATTTCCCTCAGAAAGGAAATGAGAAAAAACAAGGTCTTACCTATTCCATTTCTAGAGACGAGGACGCCTTGGGTGGATTCAGTAATGAATAGGATGGGGTTAGAGGAGAAAATAGGACAAATGATAATAGTAGTTGCTGATGCAGATACACTAGATGATAATCAGCTATTCATAAAGACGATTGAGGAATTTAATGTGGGAGGAATCATCTATCAAAATTTTTCAGCCTACCAACAAAATGAAAGATCCAAGCTTTATCAAAAATTTTCAAATATCCCTCTTCTCATAGGAACAAAAGGCTCGGTTAATGACCCTAAGATGATTCAAGTTCCTAACGACTTAATGATGAGTAATCTTTCTGATTCTTCCATATTTCATTTATTGGCAGAAAAGGTAGGGGAGCAGAATACTCAATTAGGTGTGGGAATAACTATCCAAACTATTAATCATTTAAATGATCATGTTTTAACGTCTAACGCTCAATTTTTATCAAAATTGCAGGAGCGTAGAACGTTGGGAATTGTCCATATGAATAATTTCCCTAATGTATCGGGCTTGGATAGTTTGGATTGGATTCAGCAAATGCAACCATTTTTCAAATTAAAAGATTACAGGATCTCAGCCCTGTGGTTAGATTCTTTACTTTTAAAAAATGAAGGTATTTTTAGAAAAGGATATACAGGTTTACCTGAAATTAATGAATTGAGGAACAGACTGGATTATAAAGGATTGTTGTTGGGAGATATTCCAAAAGCAATGAAGGGAAATGATGAACTGACTCATTACATAGATAAACTGTTAATTTCAGATGTGGATATGCTTGTTGTCCATGATCAAGTAGCGGAAATTTCATCTATTGTAAAAGACCTCATCAATCGGAAAATTCTTTCCGAGAAAAAATTAGATGATAAGGTCAGAAGAATATTAAAAGCAAAAGCATGGACAGGTGCTGTCAAGTACCATCAGAATGTAAAAAATGAAGAGGATCCTCCACATTTTGTAAATCCTGCACCTCTACTGAATGTGGATCTGCATACTCAAAGTACGACCATTCTCCAGGACCCTGATAGTGTGCTGCCATTAAATAATACCAGGGGAAATTCTTTCCATATGGTAACTATAGGTCAGAAAATGCTGGAATTTCAACGGACCTTTAAGCACTATGCTTCAATTTCTGAAAGTATCCTCAAAACTGATACAGTTAAAGGACTTCCCAACATATATTCGAAGTATAGAAGATATGATCGATTAATTGTTGTTATGAATGGTATTCGAATCGATAGTGTCAGAGATAATCGGTTCATTGAGTCTTTGGATCGATTAGCGCTGAGGAGAAAAGTGATTTTGGTTAACTTGGGTAGTTTGAATTATTTGGCAGAACTAACAACAAATGTGTGTGTAGTTCATGGATATGGCACTCACCCCATTTCTCAGCAAGTTATGGGGCAGATGCTATTTGGAGGTAGGATAGCAAAGGGTGAATTACCTATTGACCTAAATTCAACATGGAAAGAAGGAACAGGAATTCACTATCCAGAAGTAAGATTAAATTATATTCCTGAAAATATTGCGTATCAACAATGGCCATCTTTATCTGTCATTGATTCTATTGTAGAAGAGAGTATTTCGGAAAAAGCTATTCCCGGATGCCAAATATTAGTTGCTCAAAAAGGAAGTATTATTTTTCATAAATCTTTTGGATATCATACCTACGGAAAAAGGCGAAAAGTACAGTTGGAAGATGTATACGATATTGCTTCTGTGACTAAAATAGCTGCAACTACGCAGGCGGCGATGTATTTAAAAGACAAAGACAGAATAACACTGGATCAACCATTAGGACGTTTTTTCTCAAACAGGTTGGTCGAAGTGGAGTCTGGAATTTTAAAGGATTCATTGGGAAACCCAATGGAAATGGTTGTTGATACGATTACAAGGAAAGCCTATCAGGCTATGTTCATGAGCGACAGTACTTACCAAGTTTCACTACAGGGAATACAGCGAGAGATCAGTGTTCCTATGTCAACAGCTGCAGAGCATTATCTCAAGTTGGGAGATTCGTTAGTTGTAAGATTTAGGCCAAAGAGAAGAATCATTAGAAAGAGGCCTGCTATTTTTGATGTTTCTATAGAGGAACTTTTGACGCATCATTCTGGCCTGCCAGCGGGAATGCCAGTAAAAAAGTATGTTCTTAGCGCGATTAAAGGTCTGGACAGTTATGAGCGGTACTATAAGAAAAGTGTTACTCTGGGATATGATATAAAAATAGCAGGGGATTTCTTTTTCAGGAATGATCTAAAAGATTCCTTGTGGAGGGATATTAAACTTTTACCAGTATTCGATAAGGAAAATTATGAATATAGCGATGTAAATATGGTAGTTCTTCAGCAAGCATTAGATTCAATTATGAAGAGACCTATAAATGAGTGGTTAGATAAGTCTCTTTATCAACCGCTAGGATTGAAGACGCTTCGATATTTACCTAGAGAAACGATCAATAGTAGAAGAATTATCCCAACTGAAAATGATACTCGCTGGAGAAGGCAATTGTTAAGGGGATATGTGCATGATCCTGCTGCAGCATTGATGGGAGGTGTAGCAGGTAATGCCGGATTATTTTCCAATGCGAATGATCTTGCCATTTTGATGCAATTAATGTTGAATAAAGGGACTTACGGAGGAAAAAGATATTACAAAAGTGAAACCGTTGATGAATTCACAACAAGGAAAAAAGGGCACAGAGCTTACGGTTTTGACATGCCGCCTCATGATGAAGAGTATATTATCGCTCCCAGTGCTTCTTTCAACAGCTATGGTCATTTGGGATTTACAGGTACATGTGTTTGGGTAGATCCTGATTCGGAGATGATTTTTGTATTTTTATCAAATAGGGTGTATCCAAGCTCTGGTAATTGGAAGATTAATACACTACAAGTTAGACAGCGAATTCACGAAGCAGTTTACAAAGCATTAGATGAACGTGTCAATGCCTAGTTAATTAAGTGTTTTCCAGGTCAATGGACAAGAGAAATGATAGTAGTGAGTTAATGAAAGAAAAAAACCGGCATTAATCTAATGCCGGTACTCAAATTCTTAAGGAAATACTAATTAAGTGATTCAATGATTCCTGCTACTCCTTGTCCACCTCCAACACAAGCCGTAACGATTCCGTAACGTTTATTTCTCGCTTCTAATTCATTAATCAATTGAACTGATAATTTTGTTCCTGTACATCCTAGTGGATGGCCAAGGGCGATAGCTCCTCCATTTACATTTACTGTATCAGGATCCATTTCCAGTTCTTTAATCACAGCGACAGATTGGGAGGCAAAAGCCTCATTCAATTCTACCAGCGAAATATCATTTAGACTAATGCCCGTTTGCTTTAATACTTTCGGTACTGCTTTAATCGGGCCCATCCCCATGATTCTGGGGTCGATTCCTTCAGTGGCGTATCCCACTAATCTTGCTCTTGGCTTAATGTTTAACTCTTTAACCATATCCTCAGACATGATAACGGCAAACGCAGCTCCATCAGAAGTTTGGGAAGAGTTTCCAGCAGTAACAGATCCACCATTTCGAAAAACAGGCCTTAATTTCGATAAAGCGCTTATACTGGTATCCTTTCTTGGCCCTTCATCCACAGAAACGGTATAGGTATGCTTTTTCTTCTTCCCCTCTTCATTTACAAATATCTCTTCTACCTCTATAGGAACGATTTGGTCTGCGAAACGATTTTCAGCAATAGCACTTAAGGCTTTTTGATGGGAATTGAAGGCGAACTCATCCATGGTTTCTCTACTAATTTTGTAGTCTTTAGCTACTTCTTCAGCAGTTAGTCCCATGCTTAGATACCAATCAGGATGTTCACTGGCTACCTGATAGTTCAAAGCAACTTTATGTCCCATCATTGGCACTAAAGACATGCTTTCAATCCCTCCTGCAATAATACAGTCGGCCATTCCTGCTTTGATCTTAGCAACCCCAATAGCTAAGGTTTCCAGGCCCGATCCGCAATATCTATTCACAGTAACGCCGGAAACATTCTGGGGTAAAGCCATCAATGCAATCATCCTTCCTATTTGCATACCTTGTTCCGCTTCCGGCACAGCACAGCCTACAATAAGATCGTCTACTCTTGTTGGATCCAGTTCGGGAACTTTTTCCAGCAATGCTTTAATTACATGGGCTCCCATATCGTCAGAGCGATAATGTCTGAAACCGCCTTTTCCTGATTTTCCTACGGCAGTTCTTAAACCTGTTACTATATATGCTTCTTTCATGATTTATATCAGTAATAGTTATTCTTAAAATGAATGGCAAATGATTAATTTCTTAAAGGCTTACCTGTTTTTAGCATGTGTTGAATACGTTCCTGAGTTTTACGTTCTCCCAGAAGACTTAAAAATGCTTCTCTTTCCAGGTCCAATAAGTATTGTTCAGAAACGACATTATCGTCTCCTGATAAATCTCCCCCACAAAGAATGAATGCTACTTTTTTCGCTATTTTTACATCGTGAGGAGAGGCGTAATATCCATACTGCATGCCTGAGATCCCGGCATAAAACGTACTCAAGGCATTTCTTCCTAATACACGTATATCCTTTCTAGGAAGTTTAGGAGTGTATCCCTCCTCTATCATTTCTAATACAGTCTCTTTAGCTACTTTGACTCTGTGGGATGCATTTACGACGATTTTATCATCTTGTTTAAGAATCCCCATTTCCCTGGCTTCAAATGCAGATCCAGCAAGTTTTGCTGTAGCAATATTCATAAGGTAGGGTTGTAAAACATTGGTTGGAATGACCCCTTCCTGTTTGAATTGATCGGATGCGCGAAGAGCAAACTCTTTAGTTCCTGATCCTGCGGGAATAACTCCTACTCCAGCTTCAACCAAACCAATATAGGTTTCCGCAGCCGCAACAACTTTATCCGCGTGCAAAACTAATTCACAAGCACCACCTAAGGTAACACTATGTGGAGCTACTACTACTGGAATAGAAGAATATCTCAATCGCATTGTAGAGTTTTGGAACATTTTTACTGCGATATTTAATTCTTCCCACTCTTGTTCTGCTGCTAACATTAGAATAAAGGCTAAATTAGCACCCGCAGAAAATACTTCCCCTTCATTCGAAATGACAATACCGTTGTATGCATTCTTTTCTGCCATGTCTATCCCGTGATGGATAGCTTTTAGCACCCCATCACCAATAGCATTCATTTTGGAATGGAACTCTATATTTACCACTCCATCTCCCAGGTCTATGATCGAAGCATCATTATTGGACCAAATCGTTTTCTCATCCTTAATTAAATTTAACAGGATCAAAGATTCAGTACCTGGAACTTTTTCATAGCTCTGAGAAGAAATTTGATAAAATTTCCTAACGCCATTTTCAGTTTTGTAGAATTGTTGGTACCCAGTATTTATCATTGCTTTCAACCAAGGAGCAACTATTAGATTTTCAGCTTCAAACTGATCTATGACATATTGAATGCCAAGCATATCCCACATTTCAAACGGCCCTTTATCCCAACCAAAGCCTGCTTTAAGGGCTTCATCTATTTGATAAAGATGATCAGCTATTTCCGGAATTCTATTAGCTACATAAGCAAACAATCCCAGGTGAGATTTTCTTACAAATTCTCCACCTTTATCGTCTGCGTTGAAAAACATTTTTAATCTGTCAGCAAGATGATCTAACCCCTTAGCTTTTCCCAGGCTAGGAATAGATACTTTTTGCTGTTCTCTATATTCAAGTGTATTAATGTCTAGGGCAAGAATTTCCGTTTTTCCTTCCGACGATTTGACTTTTTTGTAGAATCCTTGTTTGGTTTTTTCTCCCAACCACCTTTGCTCTAACATGTGTTGAACATAATTGGGAACTTCAAATAATTCTTTTTGCTCATCTTCGGGACAGTTTTGCTTCAGACCATTTAATACATGCACCGTTGTATCTAATCCCACCAGATCACTTAATCGGAAAATACCCGTTTTGGGTCTTCCAGTAGCTTTTCCAGATAGTTTATCTACCTCTTCAATAGTAAGTCCAAGTTCTTTAACTATTTGAAATACCTTTGCTATAGCGTAAATACCCACTCTATTTGCTATAAAACCTGGGGTATCTTTGCACAGTACAGTCTGTTTTCCAAGAAATAAATCTCCGTAGTGAAGCATGTAGTCCACCAAAGAAGGATCAGTATCGGGGCCAGGAATTATTTCCAGTAGGCGCAGATATCGGGGAGGATTAAAAAAGTGTGTTCCTAAAAAATGCTTTCGAAAGTCTTCAGATCGTCCTTCAACCATTAAATGAATAGGAATACCAGAAGTATTTGAAGAAATAATACTTCCAGGTTTCCGAAGCTGATCGACTTTCTCGAATACCTGACGCTTAATATCTAATCTTTCCACTACAGCTTCCAATACCCAGTCACAGTCCTTTATTTTTTCAAAATCATCTTCAAAATTGCCCGTCTCTATTAGATGGGCAGATTCCTTCTTGTAAAGAGGAGCTCTTTTGTCTTTAATAGCCTGCTTTAAAGAATCGTTAACTATTCGATTCCTTACAGCGGGATGTTCTAGTTTAAGTCCTTTAGCACGTTCTTTTTCATTCAACTCTCGAGGAGGAATATCTAACAAAATAACTTCCAAACCAATGTTGGCAAAGTGACAGGCTATTCGGGAACCCATAACACCTGATCCTAATACAGCAGCCTTTTTAATGGTTCTGGAGGTTAGTTGGTTGCCGGCAGGGACTGTTTTTGCAGCTACCTTCATGAGTTTATTCTTTGAAATAGTTGTGAGTTCAAATCATAATGGATATGGTCCACTATGACTATTTAGAGGAAAAATGATTGCGAAATTTTGCATATAACATATGAATATTTATACAAAATACTATGCATGCATACAATTTTACTAAACGCTTTTTGGAAAAACAAGTTTATTAATAGTCGATCTACAGCTTTTGTAAAACATTGTTTATCAAAAAGCTTGTATATGTATTTAACTTATTCTGACCTTTTTCTTATAATAGAATGAATTATACGCTTTATTTACTTCAGCCAATAAACAGGAATTTTTGTTAGAAATACATCGAACCCAAATCAATACCATTCCCAGCCACCACCGATTTTCTCAGCTATTGACCGTGCTAAATCGAGGGTTATTTGAGAAGGAAAAAGTCATAAGGTTATCGTTGCTTACTTCACTGGCTGGAGAAAGCATATTTTTTCTGGGGCCTCCAGGAGTAGCAAAAAGTATGGTGGCTACTAGATTGAAATTTGCCTACAAAGGGGCGAGATCTTTTGAATTTCTCATGGGAAAATTCAGTACTCCGGATGAAGTTTTCGGGCCAATTTCTATAAGTAAATTAAAAAACGAAGACAAGTACGAGAGATTAGTAGATCATTATCTTCCGGGATCGCAAATAGTATTCTTAGATGAGATATGGAAGGCCAGCCCTGCTATTCAAAATGCTTTGTTGGGAGTAATCAATGAAAAAATTTTTAGAAATGGAGATCAATTGGTAAAAGTAGACCTTAGAGGACTCATAGCTGCCTCTAACGAATTACCTCAGGAAGGGGAAGGCTTAGAAGCTATCTGGGATAGATTTCTTGTAAGGCTATTGGTGAAAGGGATAGAAGATGAGGAATCCTTTAATAAAATGATTACGCTTCCCCATCAAGATATTGGCGAAGATGTAGTTCCTACTGAATTAAAAATTAATAATGAGGAATATAACCGTTGGGCTAAGGACATAGATCAAGTGGAAGTACCGATGCATATTTTAGGGTTGATAAACCAACTAAAAAGATCTATAGTTGAGCGAAATATGACGATGGAAGAAGCGGAACATATCTATATCTCTGATAGAAGATGGAGGAAAATTGTTCGCTTGTTAAGGACTTCAGCATATTTTAATGGCAGATCTGAAGTACAATTGATGGATTGTTTTTTGATTTATGATTGCATATGGAACCATGCAAAACAAATAGAGGAAGTAAAGGCGATGGTCCTGGGCGGGATAAGTAGCTATGGGTATCAAAAGTTACTTCACCTGACATCTCTTAGACAAGAGATGGAAAAGCTTTCGAACTGGATACAGAAAGAGACAAAGAGAGTAAGAAAAGAATTGGTGGAAAGAATTAAACGGTACAAAGATCGAAATGATCAGGCTTTTGCCAAGATATTTCAATTCTGGAGTAATGATCAGCCAGCATATATTCGAATGGACGACTTGAAAAAACTGAGTACTAATCAAGAGACGTTCGTTCCTGTATTCGAACAATCCAATAAAGTGTATCGTCCATTTCAAACACATCCTTTAACCCGCGATGATTCTTTTACCCTTAGAGGAAAGAAGAAAACTTATGACTTGGAAACGGAGCAAGTGGAGAAAGAGATTGTAGAGCAAAAAACTCCATCAGATGAAGTCATTAACCAATGGACAGCTCGCATCAATCTACTGCTTAAGACATGTGACGAGATTTTGTTGATATTAGAACATCGAAAGAAAGTCGATTTAGAACATGGAGAACAAAATCTTTTTGTAGAGCATGAACATATTAAACATATAGAACAAAGTTTAGAGGCTTCTATTCAGGAAATGCTACAGGTAAGACTGGATATAGAAAAAATGAGCCATACCTATGAAATTACCGACGAAACTTGAAGAGGAACTATGTGGATTTATTGATTTTGGTGGTGTAATGAACAAGGAAGAGAGAAAATTGATTATCACCTTATTGTATAGCCACTTTTTCTATCCCAACCGAAAATCTTCTATCGGGTTCAACAATACTCCTATTCCTAAAAAATATCCCAATTGGTTTAAGATATTCAATGAGATCATCGACAACCAAAGATTAAAGCGGCTCACTGTAAACAATGAAGATTTTTCTATCAGCGTAGTAAAGGAAATTGTTCATTGGTGCCAGCAAACCCATTATCAAATGTTAGTAGAAGAGGGATTGGAACAAGAAGCCAATGAATTAGAAGACTTTTCAAAGCTAATTCTTAAAGACGTAAAGGAACGGGGACAGTTGATAGAGAAATTAGCTTCTTTAAAAGATCGCTATCCTGAGTTGAAGCACAATTGGAATTTTTACCAGTCGAGATGGGAAGATCTTACATCGAAAAGGCAAGAGATGGAAGAGGAGGATGGATTCGAAATACTTGAAAGGCATACAGATTTGCTAATACAGAATATGTTGAAAGACTGGAAAAGGGTACATTATGACAAACAGGAAAGGCTGGAAAAAATATATTTAGACAAGAAATTTGATCAATATATCTTTTCCCTCCAGCGCAAAGTTGAACAATTGCATCATTTGGGGGAAATGTTTCTACCTTACTATAATTTTTTAGGAGTAGCGTGGAATGAGTCTTTAGGCAAATGGGATTCTATTCCTTGGGATCAACTTCAGTCTTATGCAAAACACCTTCAGAGTGATCCAGGTCTTGTTGAGATTGTCCAATGGTTAGGAAGGTATTCGCAAAATCAGGCATTAATGGTGGAGAAAGAAATGAGCTCCCCTTTGAAAAACGAAGCCTGGATTCCAAAACCGCATGGTAAATCAGAAATCAGTGGTGTTCATCATAGTGATCATTTGGAAGCATTGATTCCAAGTGAAGTTTCCCTGTTGAGCAACCAGGAGACAGAGATCATCTTTGCCAAGAAATTTGTGGAGAAAAAATTATTGACCTTTCAGTATAGATCGGAAGATATTCAAGCAGAAGAAGGCGATCCAGAAGAGAAAATGTACTCCAGTAAAGGAGAAGAATATGGACCTATTATTCTTTGTGTAGATACAAGTGGATCGATGTTTGGAAAACCTGAACGCATAGCTAAAGCCTTATCATTTGCTATATTAGAATTAGCCTTAAAGCAAGATCGGGCAGCTTATGTCATCTCTTTTTCTACCCAAATCAGAACATTAAAATTAAATAGCATTACAAGTAATTTTACCAAACTGGTAGATTTCCTGAAATTAAGTTTTCATGGAGGTACAGATCTGCAACCAGCATTGACAGAAGCATTGAAGATCTTGAAGGAGGAAAGTTACTCTTATGCAGATGTGATGGTAATTTCTGATTTTGCATTGACTCAGATAGAAACCAAACTCAGAAATGACATTGAGCTCAGGAGAAAAAACTACGGAACAAACTTCTATAGTTTACATATAACGAGGAAAGAATATTCTCAGCATATGGCATCTTCTATTTTTGATCAACATTGGATATATGATTTAGACGATAAACGCATTATTTGGAAGAGTATGGTTTTTCTTAAGGAGCTGGGGTGACTTGAAGGTCAAAAATTATTGTAAGATGATATAATAATCCTTTTTTTGTAACAAATTTCCATCCTTTTATACATAGTCCAGAAAATAATAATTCTCTATTTTCGAAATAGATCTATTCAAACTATTGTACTTAATTGGTTAACTGAGGTTAAATACTTAAAAAAATCCATTTTACAGGATATGAAGTGTAAAATATTTAACAATTAGAATATCGCTACTTACATGTAAAAAACGAATTGTTGGTAAACATAAAATTTTTTGTATAACCTTAACCAAACAAGAAATTTTTAAACCCCGTGAAAAAATCTGCTAAATAAAAGTAAGATTTTTTGGGAAAGTGGTATTTTTTATTTGTGGGTTTTGTCAATTTTTACATTGTAATAGAAAAAGAAAAAAAGTTTCAATTCATATAAGAATTTGGTTAAGCGTTAGATTAGTGGATAAGGCTAGCGTGCTTGCCCGGGAGAAATCCCGGGCGCATTTTTTTATTGACATTTCTTTATTCTCCTTTTAGTTTTGCATCCTGAACATAAGTATGGATGATAATTATACTTAATGTTCTATTGATATCAATTCGAAAATCAATATGAATATACAAGTTCATCAACTAACCAAGAGTTATGGACCTCAAAAGGCTATAGACCAAATCGATTTTGAGGTTAAGACGGGAGAAATTTTAGGATTTTTGGGTCCGAATGGAGCTGGAAAGACTACTACCATGAAAATACTTTCTTGTTACATGGCTCCGACAGATGGAAATGTTACTATAGGAAATTATAACATTTTTGATCATCCTGAGGAAATAAAGAGAAGAATCGGATACTTACCAGAAAATAATCCTCTTTATCTTGAAATGCCGGTGCTTGAATATTTAGCTTTTGTAGCGAGTATTCAAGGTGTGAAGAAGGAAAATTTGGATAAGCAGTTGAGAAAAATAGTGGGGAAGTGCGGTTTAAATCAGGAAAAACATAAGAAGATTGGAGAATTATCTAAAGGATACCGTCAAAGAGTGGGCTTGGCACAGGCATTAATCCATGATCCTGAGATTCTCATTCTGGATGAGCCCACTACAGGTCTCGATCCAAATCAAATTGTAGAGATAAGAAATTTAATTAAAGAAATAGGAGCTGAGAAAACGGTCATTCTCAGTACACATATATTACCTGAAGTAGAAGCAACCTGCGATAGAATCCTTATTATTAGCAAGGGAAAAATAGTAGCAGATGGAACTTCAGATATGCTCAGAAACAGATCTCAGCCTAAAGAGATTCTAAAAATTCAGATAAGAACTCCAGATCAATCAGTGGATGATATCTACCAGGAGCTGATGGGAATGGCCACTGTATCTCTGGTAGACCCTCAACCGGAAGGAAATGGAAAATTTAGAATAGAAAGTAAAGAGGGCATGTCATCGAGGGAGGCATTGTTCCATAAATGTGTAGAAAAAGGGTGGATTCTGCTTGAATTGACACCTATAGAAACGAGGTTAGAAGATATCTTCCGCGATTTAACATTAAATTAAGTTGTTTGTACTTTATTTTTTTGAATAAGATTAACTTTAATTTGGGATTAAATAAAGACAATCATAATTGACAATAGTTATGAATAATACATGGATACTAGCGAAGCGGGAAATAAGAACATTTTTTGATTCTTTGGTAGCATACATATTGCTTATCGCTTTTTTGGGATTCAGTGGTTTTTTTACCTGGTTATATGGAAGTGATATTTTCTTTATAGGAGAAGCTACCATGCAGCCATTTTTCTATCCGATTGGCTACTGGACCTTATTTTTCTTCATTCCGGCCTTGACCATGAAAATGGTTGCTGAAGAGAAAAGAACGGGAACATTAGAGACCCTGTTAACCAGAGCGGTGAGTGATTGGCAGGTAGTGCTTGGAAAGTATTTATCTTGTTTGGGCTTAATTGGAATAGCACTGGCATTTACACTTCCTTATTATTTTGCGATTTCGTGGTTAGGGCCAGTGGATCATGGAGCAGTTTGGTGTGGATATCTGGGATTACTTCTTATGAGTTCTGCCTATGTTGCCATAGGAATATTTACCAGTAGTATTAGTAGCAATCAAATTGTAGCTTTTCTATTAGCGTTATTTATCGGATTATTTTTTCACATTTTATTTGATGTACTCTCTAGTAGCTTTACAGGCTCACTTGGAGAGATATTTAACTTTTTAAGTATGTTAACGCACTATCAATCCATCTCCAGAGGAGTCATTGATTTGCGTGATATTGTATACTTTTTAAGCATCACCTTTATTGGGTTAATGCTGGCAGAAAGACAATTAATTCAAAGAAGTATTGTAGGATAATTTAAATCAATATCTCTATGAAATTGACGCAAAGACTTATTTCTTCTCGTGTAGGCTTATACATTGGGATATTTGTCCTGCTTAATCTATTAGTGTATAAATACTATTTCAGGCTAGACTTTACCGCTGATAAGCGATATACCCTTAGCGGGACGACAAAAGATATTTTAGAAGAATTAGACGATCCTATTACGATCACAGCCTACTTTTCTGAAAAACTTCCGGCAAATGTTGCTGCGGTACGATCAGATTTCAGGGATTTGCTGTATGAATACAGAAGTAATTCAGATGGAAAAGTTGTATTTGAGTTCGTTAATCCAAATGAAAGTGAAGAGCTTGAAGGCCAAACTCAGCAACAAGGCATATCACCACTTATTATACAAGTAAGGGAACGCGATGAAGCAAAACAAATAAGAGCCTATCTTGGTGCGATTATTAAGAAGGGAAATCAGCAAGAAGTTCTTCCCGTGGTTGAACCCGGAGCGGCCATGGAATATGCACTTTCCAGCAGTATCAAGCGACTAACCATTGAGAGTAAAACCAAAATAGGGATTGTCCAAGGTCACGGAGAACCAAATCTTCAACAACTATCATCAGCAGTTCAGGAACTTAGTACTTTGTATGATGTGGATACCGTTTCTTTAGATCAGGATGATTCCTGGACATCCTACAAAACATTAGCCATCTTAGCTCCTACTGATTCTTTTCCATCTGACCATTTATCCAAATTGGATGAATTTGTATCCAGTGGTGGTGGATTATTTGTAGGAATTAATGCTGTCAATGTAGACCCAAATCAAGGCTTTCTCATGGCAGTTAACACTGGGCTGGAAGGCTGGTTAACGCAAAAAGGGATAAATGTTAATCCTATTTTCCTTACCGATGTTCAGTGTGGACAAGTTGGTATACCTCAGCAAACGCCATTTGGTGTCATGAATGTCCAAACGGAGTTTCCCTACTTTCCAGTCGTTTCAAATTTTGGAGATCATCCTATTACTGAAGGGTTGGAAGCTGTTACTTTTGTTTTTGCCAGTCCAGTAACTGCCAGTCCGACAGATAGCCTGGTCTCTGGTGCATCGATCGCTTTTACTTCTCAACGAACTGGAAAAATCACTCCTCCTGCAATGCTAGAAATGCAAAAACAGTGGGCTGAAGCGGATTTTCCTTATTCTAGTGAACCCGTAATGGCTTATTTGGAAGGAAAAATTGAAGGGGAAAGCAACAGTAAGATAGTTGTTGTAGGAGATGGAGATTTTCCTGTCAATCAAGGACAGGGTCAGGCACTACCAGCAAATGTTAATCTTTTTGTTAATGCAGTGGATTGGCTAACAGATGATACTGGACTTATTGAACTTAGAACGAAAGGCGTTGACCGGAGATTAATCGAGAAGCAATTAGATGATACTCAGCGGGGTCTAATGAAATATACAATTTTCTTACTACCTATTCTTATTGTAATAGGATTCGGTATATATAGAAATCAGATGAGAAGAAGTCGTCGTGTTAAATGGATGCAAGAGACTTATCAGGAATAACTTTATAGATGATTATTATCAATAGGTTAATAAAAAATTAGCATACTTATGTTGAAGCGATTTAATAATATACAGTTAGGGATAGTACTAGGCGTATTGGCACTATGTTATCTCTTCTCCTTTGTGTTTAATTCAGGGGGTGATCGCACGTTCAAAAAAGATTTAGCAGTGATCGATACTGCTAAAGTGAGTAACATCATCATCAAAGCCCCTGATCAAAATGAGGAGATCAGCCTAAATAAGCAAGAAGGGAATTGGATGGTCACCCGACCTGATGGTAATAGTTTTCCTGCTTCCAAAACCACAGTAAATACTGCATTGTCCCAAATTTCTTCCTTAACAGCTATCCAATTAGTATCGACCAATTCGGATGATTATTCTGATTTTAAGGTAGATTCTTCTGGTACTTATGTCCAGGTATTTGAAGGAAATAGCAAGGTATTCGATGCGATAGTAGGAAGAAATGAGTTCCAACAAACAGGAATGTCAACTTATATTCGAACAGAGAATGAGAAAGAGGTATATGCGATCAGGGGATCACTGGGAACAGCACTAAATAAAGAAGCGAATGATTGGAGAGATAAGACATTGATCAAGGGAACATCGAGTAACTGGAAAAAGCTTACGTTTTCTTATCCATCTGATTCATCTTTTCAAATAGTGTTATCTGGAAGTGATTGGAAATTACCCGATTCTACGGCGCTGGATAACGGAAGCGTTAGAAGTTATCTATCGTCTATATCCAATTTAAATGGGACCAAGATTGTGGATAGGAACGTTAATTCCGGGACCTCAGCTATATTTTCGCTTGTTATCGAAGGGTTGCAAGAGCCTATACGTGTATATGCCTATCCAGATGAAGAAGAAGAATACATTATTACTTCCAATCTTAATGGGTCTGCTTTCTTCAGTGGAAAACAGGGCAATGTATGGAAAAGAATATTTGTAAATGTGAATAAGTTTTTACTCTCAGAAGGAGCATAGTTTATTCGTTATACTATAAAGTAAAAAATAATAAACTGAATGAATGATCCTACCATTTATGGTGGGATCTATTTTTTTGTGTAGCATAAAATTACGTATATTATTAGGTGTTGATATTCTCTTTTAAGATCGTTCAGCGTCTCAATCAATAATCAATGGATTTCATCGCTTTAGATTTTGAAACAGCTAATCGAAACCCTGATAGTGTTTGTGAGATTGGATTAGCTGTAGTAGAAGATGGAATAATAGTTGAAAACGAAAGCTGGTTGATTAAGCCTTATGATAATATTTTTGAGCCTTATCATACCAAACTTCACGGAATTAATGAAGAAACAGTAGCTGATGCCCCCGAGTTCTGGGAAGTATGGACGCATTTAAAGCGCCATTTTCAATACACTTTTGTAGTAGCGCATAATGCTAGTTTTGATATTAAGGTATTGAAAAATGTGTTGACCCTATATCGTTTACCTATTCCTGAGTTTTTTTATTCCTGTAGTTTAAAAATAAGCCGTAAAATATGGGATGGGAGAAAGTCCTACGGTCTTCATGCCTTGTCGGAATGGCTGGATATTGAATTGGATCATCATTCTGCTGCTTCTGATGCTAACGCTTGTGCAGAGATTGTATTGAGGGCAGCTGAGGAGAAAGAAATATATGGTTTCGAGCAATTAGTTCAGGAAGCAAATTTATCGATGGGACATGTGATTCCGGGAGAAGATTTACGTCGCTCCCTTCCAAAAAAGAAATCTAAGTGGAACAAAAAAAGATTTCTTCATTAGTAGTTTTAACGTAAAATCGATCTATTTCTAGTAGGTATCCGTAAACATTGAAAAGAAGGTTAAAAATCATTTAAGCGCAATAAATATGCTGAGATATATCCTGATTGTAAATTTAATTGCAGGTATCCTGATTGGGATAAGCATTTTGATAGAGCAACGAAAAAAGAACCAATTTTATAGTAAATTAAAAGCGTTTTTTGATTCAATAGATTCTACGTACCATTCATTTATCAAGAAAAGACTAACACTTGGGATACTTTCCAATGAAGACATCATGGTCGATCAAACGAAATTAAGTGAAGAGGCTTTTGATATCCTTAAACCGGATGTAGAAGCATTATTTATTTTTTTAGATTACCAACCCACAAAGCTTTCTGGCTTTTCGCACCATTCACCTTACTTTTCTTCCGTTATTAATATTGTGGGAACATATCTTTCTAAAGGAAATGAATCTGGAAGGCGATTATCTAAGACGGAAAAAGAAGTAATTCAAACAAATTTAATTAAATCGATCCAGGTAGATATTCAGAAACGGATAGTGGAGTTAAAGACACAGGTGTTAATAGATTAATATAGAGATTATGGTAACATATGAAGTAAAAATTACCATTGATCCTGATGTAGAAGACGATTGGCTAAATTGGATGAAAATGGTTCATGTACCAAATGTAATCGCAACAGGCTACATCAAATCGTACCAAATTCTTATTCCGTTACATGACTTAGAACATACCTATTTGTTCCAGTATCAATTCGGGAATATGGATGACTACACCTCTTATCAGGAAAAACATTCCCCAGCTCTTCGGGAAGAAGTTCTAGAGCTTTACGATGGAAAATTTCAATCCCAAAGACAGCTCTATCGTTGGGCTTAAGTAGGTTATTATGCTGTCTTTAGGATTCTGATAGGTTTTTGGATTTTTAGCTCCCTAAAGATTTGCTTGCTGATTTTTATTAGACGCTGCTTTACACGTTTTTTAACAATGAAGTGATACAAAAAGTAAATTGAGAAGAATAAAAATGTATATGAGACAATAGCAGCTGAGAAAAATAAAAGCCATCCAACAATAGATATATAATCAGGGAATAAGACCCAACTTGCCAGCATTATACATGTTAACGATAAAAAAGGTAATACAATAGACCATGGATCATACAATTTCAGGTCTTTACATAATTTGTCATTAACGAAGGTGTAATATGTTTTACTCGTGTGGATGAACACAGAAACAGGTTTCATCATTACCTTTGTTTCATTATGTGCAAAGAGTAATGAGATTTGTTGAGAAAGTTTGATCGGGGTCAGTAATCGGTCGATTTTTACAAATACTTCTTCAGAATTACTGGTTCTAATCCACAACTCAGTATTTTGTAATTCCTGAATATGCACTACTTTTCCAGTAATTGTTGAAAAAGTTACTTCATTTCCGTTGATCAGGCTATTTAATTTAGTTTTAGGGTTTTTGCGGTTAATGAGCTTCATCGTTTTAAATATAAATGATCAATTTGTATATGATCGGATCTAATCTTGAAAAGTAATCAATACTTATTAAATAACACTTTTCAATACTTGTTATTTTTCAATGTTAAAAAATCAATTAATTAGATCATTCTTTAGCTAATTGAGATGTAAAAGCCATAAGACCGGCATTTGTCAGCGATGGAGTTTCCTAGTAATTTGATATCTTCTTTATGCAGTTTTTTCCCCTCTTCGATGTATTTCTGGTAATTTTGGATCGTGGAAGGCTTAATATTTAATATATGGCTTACATCTTCTACAGATTTTCCTTCTTTTAGCAAGCTAATAGCAATTAGGTACTTTGCATTATTGGTTTGAAAAGGGCTTGTGAGAAATCGCCAATTTTTGAATAAATATGGAAGCTGGTTAATTACATCAAGTTGGGACTTTAAATTAAGCCCAACTCTAGGAGAAGTGATGATTGGTTTATGGGGTAATTTACATCTTTTCCACGATAGGATAAATCTTTCCTCATAGATGGAAGCCTTATTTATGATATTCTGAGCTAATTTCCATGGACCGTCAATATATTGAGGTAAATCCAGTAAATCATCATCTATCTCAACCATTCCCCTCAATAAAAATCCACCATTAAAATTCTTCTCTTGTATCGATATATCTATCCCAGCTCCATGTAATCTCAATTGACCAGTAGTAAATCCCTTATGACTATGGGCAAACATGTCAAATGCTCTTTCTTCATTGTTTAAATAGCATTCTACTTCAGTGAGTCTGTACGTGCTTTGTTGTATCTGAAGGACATAATTAAACAAGATTTCCTCGGCTATAGGTAAGAAATCCCACTCATCAACCTGCTGGCTTATGATAGATTGGATTTGTTGGGTCAAATTCATCTATAGAAAGATCTTTTAGTGAAATCTAAATGCCTGGGATATTATAGAAATAAGCGTATAGCTTGAACCGCAGCAAGTAAATAGAAAATACTACCTAAAATTTTATTCATCCACGAACTGACAGTTTGAATTCTTTCTGCAATGACCAGGCTTAGGTATCCGTACATAAGTAAGGCTAAAAATCTACCAATAGAGGTACCAAGTAAAAATGCGATCACATTTAGATACAACGGCCCCATCTCAAAGTCAATCCATTGACGAGCTTGAAGGAAAGTGATAACAAAAACATAATAAGGTAATGCCTGCGGATTTAGCAATCCTAATAATGCTCCTTTTGCGAAATTGTTAATCTTGTATGTTTTTTTGGTCTTAACACTATCTGGATTCCCCTTGAAAAAAAAGTAACTGCCGATGGCGATTAGGAGAAACAATGAAAATAGACTCACATATATATTATCTGAGATATAATTTGTGATAAACATACTACAATGTGCAGCTATAAAAGATTGAATAATTTCCACTATTCCTGCAGCAATCGCAATCTTTAATCCTGCCTGGAAGTTCTCTCTGATAGTGGTATCTATGACGGAGATATTTACTGTACCAAAAGGAATAGAACCCAAAAAGCTCGCAATTAATCCTACGGCGAAGTGAAAAATAAATCCTGGACTAAACATAATGAATGTGAGTAATTGATTATCGGTCTCAAAGTAAGAAAAATAGTTTGTTCAGTAGTCGTCAAGGCGATGGATTTACAGAATCTTTCTTTGGCATCTTTCTAGCTACTAATGAGGTAAGAAAGTTCTTTAGCGTTATACTTTATGATAGAAAATGATTTCAAATTAAATTTACCTTCATAAATAGAAATTACTACAGTTTATGCGTGTACTTGGAATTCAACTCTGGAAAAATGCTTATCTACTAATTACTTTTCTTATTCTATCTTCTTCATTGTGGGGCCAGCATGAAAGGAGAGTGAGTATAGATACCATTCCGAAAACTACAGCGGATTTTATTGAATTGAGAAATCAACTTATCGATAAGCCGGAAGGAACCTGTGCTTTATTTATTGTAGCATTGAAGATATTTACCTTTGATAAAGTAACCGGAAATGAGTGTTTGATTTCTCTTATAGATCGAACCCTTTTGTTAAAATCTGCAGAAAAATATACATATCAGGGATACAAACTTCCAACTCAGACATTAGCCCTCTTTACGAATAAATTGAAAAAATATCCTTACCTCCCTAATTCATATTTTCCCGGAGCTGTCCCTGAGAATAATTATCATATAGGAGAGGGGCCGTATGAATTTGTTTTTTATAAAAGACTGTATAGTGGAAGCGAATACTCTGGTAAATTAAAATACTTTATCCCATCCAATGGAGCCAGTAAACAACGACCCCTGAGTATGGTAAGAACATCCAAGGGGAACTGGCTCATTTCAGAATTTGAACCCATTCTGGCGACGGTAAAACGACCAATAAAAGAAAAATCTGAAGAACCGTAATTCTTGGAAGAAATTTATTAATTTTCCCTCTATTCGCTAACCCTAATTATGTAAGGACTATGAACCACGCAGTGTTATTTTCCAAATGGTTTTTTATCAGTTTACTTCTCGTAGGAATTGGATGTTCTGCCTCAAAAAAAGCAGTCTATACTCCTGCAGGTAACTGGAATTATACAGTACTAAATACTCCTCAGGGAGATATTAAAGGAACAATGATGATTACGAAGGAAGAAGAATCCTTTGCAGGAGTATTAAAATCTTCTAATGGAACTATCAATATGAAGGATGTGAGTATTGAAGAAAATGTTCTTTCTTCTACGTTTTATTATGAAGGGTATAAATTTAACTTTAAAGGCACTTTCGAAGGAGAAGCGTTTAATGGAAATATTTCTTTTTCAGATGGAGAATTTGCCGTAAATGCAACCAGAACCCCACCCGAAAGCTGATTATACGCATTATTTATATGATGAATGATAAATGGTTAGACCTTGCCCATAGAGTCCAAGCCATCGCACATACAGGACTTACATATGGAACAGGAGTTTATGATCTGGAGAGATATGAAGCATTGAGAGAAATTAGTCTGGAGATGTTTTCTTTATTATCTCAACAGCAAAAGGATATACTTCGGGAATATATGAAAGTAGAGCCTGGATATGCGACGCCAAAGGTAGATATAAGGGCAGTAGTTCTCAAAGAAAACAAAATACTGCTTGTTCAGGAAAAATCGGATCATTGTTGGGCATTACCTGGTGGTTGGGCAGATATAGGACTTAGCCCCAGTGAAGTAGCTGAAAAAGAAGTAGAAGAAGAGGCTGGGATTAAAGTAAAGGCTAAGCGTTTATTAGGAATCTTAGATAAAAAGAAGCATCCTCATCCCCCTTATGATTACTATACTTATAAAGTATATATTCATTGTACTCATTTGGAAGGGGATACACATCCGGGAGTAGAAACAGAAGATGTAGCTTACTATGCTATCAATAATTTACCGGCCTTATCTGAGGAGCGGAATGTAGCTTCTCAGGTAAAGGCTGTATACGAACGAGCGATACATCCAGAGCTTCCCTTATTATTTGATTAAAGATTAGATCAATAAGGAATACTTCCCAAATTTGAGTTTCAATGTTTTTTGAAACCTATTAATTATTAACGCGTTTTTGGATAAGATTGTTAATAAGTAGTACTGTTGTCTTGAATAGATCCTATCATCATGAATATATCAAATCTATTATCTAAAGCGCTGAACCTGGAGTTTCTATCCATAGAAGAGGGGATACAATTATTTGAAAAAGCTACTACTACTGAATTGATGTATGTAGCAAATGAGATACGCAAAATTAAAAAAGCGGATTCTATCGATATTGTAACCTGGCAAATAGATAGAAATGTAAATACGACAAATGTATGTGTGGCCAACTGCAAATTTTGTAATTTTTTTGTTCCGCCTCACAAAAAATTTGCTGATCAAGCGTATATCACTGACGATGATACATACAAAAGGAAGGCAGCGGAGACATTTAATTTAGGAGGGGATCAGTTTCTGTTACAAGGAGGACATCATCCTGAGTTGGGAATAGAATTTTACGAAGAGACCTTTAGCAAACTCAAGGCCTGGTTTCCCGAGTTACGCCTTCATGCTCTTGGGCCTCCGGAAATAGTTCATATTTCTACCTTATCTAACTTGACCTATAAAGAGACCATGGCACGTTTAATGGAGGCAGGAATGGATTCTATGCCTGGCGCTGGGGCAGAAATACTAGATGATAGGGTGAGAAGGATTATTTCGAATGGTAAGTGTAGTGGGGAGGAATGGCTGGAGGTAATGCGTCAGGCACATCAATTAGGATTGACTACAAGTGCAACGATGATGTTTGGGCATATTGAGACAATTGAAGAAAGGTTTGACCATTTAGTTAGAATAAGAGCCGTCCAGGAGGAAAGGCCTTCAGGAACCAATGGATTTAAGGCCTTTATTCCCTGGCCCTATCAAGATGATGGGACCTTATTAAATACGGTAAAGGGAGTGAGAAATACAGTTTCTTCGGATGAATACCTCAGGGTAATAGCTATAAGTAGAATTATGTTGCCCAATATTGAGAATATTCAGGCAAGTTGGTTAACTGTAGGGCCAAAAGTGGCAAAGGTCTGTCTACATGGAGGGGCAAACGATTTAGGCTCGATCATGATTGAGGAAAATGTAGTATCTGCTGCAGGAGCTCCTTATCGACTATCCGCCCAAGAGATACAGCAAGTTATTTTAGATGCCGGATTTACTCCTCGATTGAGAAATCAATTGTATGAATATCGTGAAATTCCAGGAGTATTAATGGATAAAATGTTAGTATAGACCTTGGATCCTATCAGCATATTCGATATGATAAAAATAGGCATTGGCCCTTCAAGTTCCCACACTATGGGTCCATGGATGGCTGCGTTTTTATTTATTGAAAAGCTGAAGGAAAAATATAAAGTTGAGGAAGTTCAGGAAATTAAGGTGTATCTATTTGGTTCCTTAGCAAAAACGGGAAAAGGGCATGGAACAGACATAGCTCTTATGATGGGCTTGAGTGGTTTTGATTTTCGTACAATAGGTCCCGAAGATCTAAATAACACCCTGGATCAAATAAAGAAAGAATCCAAGATCCTGTTTGCGGGTCATGTGTCTCTATATTTCCAAGCGGTAGAGCATATCATATTCGTCATGGATGAAGCACTTCCTTTTCATCCAAATGGAATGACATTTAAAGCTCGTATGAAAAACGAGTATATGTTTTCCAAAACTTATTATTCTATTGGAGGTGGATTTGTCACAGAGGAGCACAATCATGATTCATTGGTACATCAACCTAAATTAAAAGTTCCCTATCCCATATCGAAAGCGAGTGAATGGAGGCACTGGTGTTTTACAGAGAAGAAAATGCCGTGGGAAATTATTTTAGAAAATGAAAAGAGCTGGAGGAATCAGGATCTTATAAGAGAAGAATTATTCTTACTGTGGGAAGTGATGTTGGAATCTATATACAAGGGATGCCATACAGATGGAATTTTACCTGGAGGATTGAAGGTTAAAAGACGTGCTCCACAGTTGAATCGAAAACTAATAGGAGAAGTATCCTATCAAAATGTACATGAGTGGATAGGATTAGTTCGGACCAAAGAAACAAATTTCCGGCAAACCTTAAAGTGGGTGAGCTGTTTTGCGCTTGCAGTGAATGAGGAAAATGCTTCTTTTGGAAAAATTGTGACAGCGCCAACAAATGGTGCTTCTGGCGTGCTTCCTGCTGTCCTTATGTATTTTGTCTGCTTTTGTGAAGAATTTGAAGAAGAGTTAATCGTTAGGTTTTTATCAGTTGCAGGAGAAATAGGAAGCCTTTTTAAAAAAGGAGCTACCATTTCAGCAGCTTTAGGTGGATGTCAGGCAGAGATAGGCGTTTCATCAGCTATGGCTGCTGGAGGATTATGTGCTGTGATGGGAGGAGATATAGATCAAATATTGATGGCGGCCGAAATCGCTATGGAACATCATTTGGGACTGACATGTGATCCTATCGCAGGCTTAGTTCAAATTCCTTGTATAGAGCGGAACTCTATGGGGGCAATAAAAGCTATTACTGCTTGTAACATTGCTTTGGAGAGCGATCCTTCAAGTGCGAAAGTTTCCTTAGATGCTGTAATAAAATCTATGTGGGATACGGCCAAAGATATGAGTGATAAATATAAAGAGACTTCTGAAGGAGGATTGGCAGTAAATATTGCAGTGAATGTGAGTGAGTGTTGATAATGAAAAATTACCCTAAGGCTTCGAAAATAAGTCTGGAGGGGTGTTTATTTGTTCTATTTTTTTCCCTAAATGCTGATAAGCTCTCTCCGTAGCAACTCTACCTCGGGCAGTCCTCTTAATAAACCCTTCCATTACCAAATAAGGTTCATATACTTCTTCTATGGTTTCAGCTTCTTCACCTACTGAGGCTGAAATGGAATTAAGACCCACAGGTCCACCCTTAAATTTTTCGATGATCGTCAGTAAAATTTTACTATCCATATCATCAAGTCCGCATTCGTCTACTTCTAAGGCTTCAAGGGTCATGGTGGCAATAGTTAAATTAATAAATCCATTACCTTTTACCTGAGCAAAATCTCGAGTTCTTCTCAAAAGTCTATTCGCAATTCTTGGCGTTCCTCTACTTCTACGGGCAATTTCTAAAGAGGCATCTGGGTCTATAGGCACATCTAACACCTTCGCAGAGCGAGTGATAATACCACTTAAAGTAGCAGCATCGTAATATTCCAATCTTGCATTAATGCCAAATCGCGCCAACATTGGGGCAGTAAGGAGTCCGGCTCTCGTAGTAGCTCCTACTAAGGTAAAAGGATGAAGAGAAATTTCAATGCTTCTGGCATTAGGACCTGTTTCAACCATAATGTCTATTTTGAAATCTTCCATGGCTGAATACAGATATTCTTCTACCACTGGAGAGAGTCGATGAATTTCATCTATAAATAATACATCTCCACGTTCTAGATTAGTTAATAGTCCCGCAAGATCTCCAGGCTTTTCCAGCACAGGACCAGAAGTTGTAGTGATATTAGCATTCAATTCATTTGAGATGATATGAGATAAGGTAGTTTTTCCCAGTCCAGGAGGACCATGAAGAATCACATGATCTAATGGTTCATTACGTAGTTTTGCTGCCTTGACGAAGATTTTAAGGTTAGATGTAAGTTTGGGTTGTCCCATAAAATCTTCCAATTGTTTAGGTCGAAGTTGTTTATCTTCGTCCTGAGCTTGAGGAAGCGGATTTATCATTTCATTTCTCATACTAAATGCGGGAACTACCTTTTTACTTTAGACAAAGGTAAAATACATGAAAATTCTCTGAAAGTCCATTCAGGAAGCTTAAATGAAGGGGTAAATGCTAAAAAAATAAGCCTGTGAAGACTTTCACAGGCATTTTTATTAGTTGATTTTAGATATTTTTATTGAATGATGAGTTTTTTAGCGCCACTATTATCCCCTTGTCTAAACTCCACAAAATAGACTCCAGCAGGGATGTCACTGATATTTAGCGTCAAATTCCTCTGACCCTTGATTTGTTGCTGAATTATCCTTTGACCCATAGTATTTAACAGGCTTATTTCCATTTCATTATTCTGTACTTCCGGCCATGAAATTCGAACTTCATTTTGGGCAGGATTAGGATAAAGAATAATTCCCAAATCTTCTGCCAAATTTGAAATAGAGGTTATGAAAGAAGAGACGGCTACTTGGGCGCTATCTTCGGCAGAATCCCCTTCACTTGCAATTACCAACGTTCTATTATTAATACTTATTCGATTACTTATGGCTACATCGTCTATAATCCAACCTTCTCCCCCTGTATTATTATCAGATAACATTCGGAAGCGGAATCGAATATTTTGTCCTGAAAATTCTGACACATTTATTCTTGTAAGAATAAATCCTCCTGATTCTCCGGTAAATGCGGGAACCGATCCGCCCGGATTATTGTCCCCAAGAAAAGAAACATAAGGATTTTGCACCATAAATGGTCCAGCATCCTGCCACTGAGCACGAGGAAGATCAGTTTGAAATTCTACTATTCCCCCATCCCAGCGAAATTCTGTGGAAAAGCTATGCCAGAAACTGAATTCTGCATTTTCGGGTAATTCGAAGAATGGAGTTACCAGCCTTTGATCATTTTCGCGTGGAGCATTTGGGACAACATAGGCTGATGAACCGTTTCTCCCTATATTGTTCCTTTGTTCCCAACCATCATTGCCTGTAGTAGCTATTTCTTGCCAGTCAGTTACTTCACTTTCAAAGTTTTCACTGAAAACTAAGGTTGAAAAATCAGGTGCATTTACTTGTATATTTATGCTACAGAAAAAGGAATCTCCTGCGGCAAGTTCAGGAATAGAAAAACTTATGATGCTATCGGAAGTCAGAAGGTTGCAATCTTGAGGATCGGGAAGATAAGTAAACTCTGTATCCAAGGTATCGAAAATCGTCAAGTCAGTAAGGTTCTGAGCAGTTGTATTAGCGATAATGTATTCATAAGCTAAAGTACCATTAGCCGCAACTGTATCAGTATCAGCATTCACAAATAACTGTAATTCTCTTCGACAACTCTGGGGTAAATCGAAAGCTTCATTTCCATCATTCACTGAAGTAGAACTACCCTGGTCAGCTGAAAACCCTAATCCCCTTCTGGCAAAAACTTCCCATATCAAGCATTGATTTGCTCCTCCATAATTTAAGCTATCGGCCATTAAAATAGCATCTCTTCCATCTACAAATCCAGGACTACAAGCCTGTAATTTCATTCCATCGATCACTAGCTGCATGGCGATATTGTTCCCCCCTTCGCCATTGTAAAGATCAGAATCAAATCCGTAGGTATCTATCAGTTCCCAATATAAATCCCATAACATAGCTGCCCAAACAGAACCCACACCATGAGGAATGGAAACGTCAGCTATATCGGAATAAGTATGAGGGTTTACTGACATATCGGTTGTGTACGGAAAGGGCCTTATTCCATTACCACTCGTATTCTGTCCTGCAGCAAATGTTGCGACAGGTCTGGGAGTAATATTGGTATCTCCTGGCTTAACCGTCATCACTAGTCCTACCCAATCGCTCCAACCTTCTCCCATTTGTTCGTCATTTCCAAGGCAATTAGTGGAAGGACCACCGGTCAATCGGGTGGATATCCCATGACCATATTCATGTGCGACAATTCCGTTATCAAAGCCGCTATCAATGTCCGAAGGAAGTTCTTCAAAGGATAGGTTGACTACCAGCTCCGAAACAACGCTTTTAAGTGTCTCATAATCTTCCAGGCTGATCATGATCGAGGGAATATTAATTGATGGGTCATCTCCTCCCATAACAATCGGAGGTCCAGGTTCATTATTCCCTACAATGACACCAATAGCTCCAGCATCCTGTACTCTTTTCACTTTTTCTGTGAACAGACAATCTCCTCTGGATAATAAGGCTATTTTTCCTCTTAAGGCTTGTGCATTTATCAAAGGAGAACAAGCTCTCTCAGGGAAAGCTGAATTATCATTCACTAAAACTACTTCTCCATCTACAGGATTTGAGATTAATGCAGGACCAAAAGCGGCAGGTTCGGAATTGTATTTTCCAATAACTGCTCCCGGATTAAAAACTTCCAATAATCTCCTAGAGCCTCCCTCACCCGTCCAGATAAACATTTGCATCCTACCATTCTGTCCATCTGGTGGGGGTATAAAGTTGGCATTATTAAACCCGCTTCCATCTAAGGCATCAATGAATACAAAGTCCCCTTCTTCTCCACCTTTATCATAATTATTTTCCTGGAAGTTTCCACTAACTTCATCGAACCCATATTGATACCAAATGTCGTGGCAAATATTTCCCCAATAAAATAGATTAGTAATGGAGGCATCCAGGTTTTCTGAGGGAAGCGCTGGAAGGCTGAAAGGAAAAGAAAAGGAAAGATTTTCATCTCCTAATGCTTCATCTCCCTGGACATTATTAGCATCCCGATCTTCTCTCGCCCAAACGTTATTTCCACGAGTAATACCAAATTCTGCACCTGAAATCCCGTCTACGTCATGCCATCCAAATGGAGAAGCTAATTCATCAGCGGGATTAGCTACTATAATACGCTCTCCATGGGAAGGACTCTCTACTCCCAAGGGAAATACCTCATAAGAAGCCCCATCTACTACAGCATTTGAAGGGGAGAAGTACAAAGGAGGAGAAGTCGATTTTATATCGTGTTTATGATTGATACAAGAATGATGTTCAAAAGAACCATTGCCCCAGTGATCATGAATTACCCAATCATCAACTGAAACTATATTTGCAGTTTTTGAATTTACGCTAACATTCCACCAATGAATATCATCCAAAGTCTTGATTTGTGCATACCAGCACAAGTGAGCTTTCCCTTTGCCTTGAGACTCAATTACCAACTTTACAGGAATAGCCTCCTTGGAAATGCCTGCTGGATTGAAAAGCATAGCCTGATCTACCGTTTTGGATGCTTTCGTAATTCGAAAACTCTCTATAGGCTTAAGAGACAAATGTTTTGCAGCGATGGTTAGTGCCTGAATTGCTTCAATTTCCGGTGCTATATTTGGTCCTAATTGATTTGCCAAAGAAGGAACGAATCTACTTGTGGCGTGTACTATTCTACCTTTTGGATTGAGCGCGAGGGTAATAATTCCCTGACTCACTTCAATTCCCTGATATTTTTGTTGAAGGTAAATATGGGTTGTTTTCGTTTTAGAGTTAGTGTAACGATCTTTAACTACTGCTTCCTGCCAATCAGATTTTTCCAAATTCCAATGGGAAGCGTTCTCTGTGAGATACTGGCGAATGTCATCAGGTAACTCAGCGCTTTGGGCGAAAAGGCTTGGAATGAAGCCTATGGCAAACGAATAGCAAAAAGCTATGAGAATAGAGTGAGAAAAAAGTCTCTTTATCATGGTCAAAAGCAAATAAATTTTTTACAAACAGTTTTGTTTGAAATAATGTAAATATGAGTAGACAGTGTATACCTGTATACTTGTTAAACTTACATCTTGTGTAGTCAATAAGGGTGTAGATATAAAACCTCTGGTAGGTGGGTTTAGTATTTGGCAACCGTACTTATTTATCCATGTGGCATGATTGCATTTACCCTACCTGATTTATTTAGTATGTGCATTGAAATATAAATAAGTACTGGATTTTATGAACGACATCTACTTGTATAAAGATGCTACATACTCTCCGTAACCATTAAAAGGGAGAGTTGGAATCCAGTCACCATTTGGAACCATATATTCCTTTTCCTGTGACCACCTGGGGTGAGGCTTTGTAGGATCCACATTTGAAATGAAAGGATATTCTGAGGGCTGAGTTTCATTCCAAAAAGTTTTAGGCTGCTTGTTAGTAAATGTAATCTTCACAATCGACTTAATATTTTTGTATCCGTATTTCCAGGGAACGACTAATCTCATGGGAGCTCCATTTTGTTTTGGAAGAGGTTTACCAAAAATACCTGTAGCAATAAAAGCTAACTCATTCATGGCTTCATCCATTCTCAACCCTTCTTCGTATGGCCATGGATACCAAGGTTGTTTTTTAATACCTGGCATCTCAGTTAATTTTAAGGCAGTAGTAAAACTGACATGAGTTGCCTTATCATTTGGTTCAAAGAAAGCTAATAACCTGGCAAGTGGAATTCCAGTCCAGGGAACTGCCATGGCCCATCTCTCAACACATCTGAATCTATAAGTCCTTTCTTCCAGGGGAAATTTTTTCATGATTTCCTCTAGATAAAAAGTTCCCGTTTTATTGGCCAGGCCTTTGACCTGAAATTTCCAATCACTGGTATCGAAAGAATCAACAAATCTATATATAGTGTAAATATTTTGATCTTGAATAAACTCATAAAAGTTATTGTTATGAGTAGCTACATATTCCTCTGTCAGTGATCTGTCTAAAGTATATGTATTATTAGCTTCGGCCGGATAAAGATCACGCATTCCCTCAAAATCAAAAGAAGGGGCTCCTCCATCTTGAAGAAATATTTTTGATTTGGCATCCAAGCTTCCTGTCAAAGGAGCGGACAAGGTACCGAGGATTCCCAATCCTAATTTTTTTACAAAGGCTCTTCTCTGTAAATAATCTTTTTCTTCAATGGGGGTAATTCTTTTGCTATTCCAGGGTTTGGGTATGATAATATTGGGCATGGTGTCAAATTATTGATCAGTAAAAGTTAAATCAATGGTAGAATGAGAAATAAAGATAATCATCTATAGATAATTATCTGTCGCTTATCTATCAAATGAAAAAAGCCTGGAGATTATTCTTCATAGTACTGATATTTCAAGCGTGAAGCTTCATACTTTGATGGAGATCTACCTACTACCTGGGGTTCTATATCGTATGGATCGCCTATCTGGTATGAAATGATTTGGGAAATCAAATCTTCATCATTATAGGAGTAGAAACTAGTGGCTTCGGGTTTTCCATTTTCTGACAATACTTCTTCCTTGATGCACCTGTCTTTATCATCGTAATAAAACAAAGTAACAGCATTATTAAGACTCGTTTTAACAATCCTGCCTTTTTGATCATAGTAGTTATAAAAGCGTTCCACGATTTTTCCTTCAGGAGTGTAAGTAATCTGCTTTTCCAGGCGATGATCTTTATTGTAATGATATTTAAAGATTAAATTCAGTTTCCCATTTTCGCCATATTCCCTGTGTTCTTGCAAAAGATCATGTGTTCCGTAAATATATTCATATTTAGATTGGATTTGATCTGTTTGATTGTAGTGTATTTCTTCGATTAATAATTGATCAGCATTATACTTTTTGTGTATTGATCCTTCTACCGCATCAAACTCATTTGTTCTCAATATCCACTCTTCATTCTCACTTTGGGAAAATTGTTCTTTGGTCAAGCTTCCATCTTCAAATTGATGTTGGATTTCTTGCAGGTTTCCGTTTGAGTCATGTTTATAAGAGAGGATTTCAGTTAATGTTGCTTCATTCGTATAAAGAATTTCTGAAGTTAAATATCCTTCAGCATCGTATCTAAAAATTACCTTTCTTTCCAAAGCACCTTCTGGAGAAAAAGATTCTTCTGAAATGATATTTCCATTAGAATCATACTGAACGAATGTCTTACGAAACCAGTTGGAGGGCTGATGGTCGGACTGAGGATGAAAAGATGTGTATGTAGTAATACTTTTTATCTTTTTCATTATAAGCAAGTGGGAAAGGGAGAATTATCTACGATTCATCAAAAAACGCCTCTTTATACACGTAATATCGTAGAAGAATCATAAAAGTACAAGTGATGAAGTTAAAGGGAGGGTTATGGGCTGAGAAAGATCTAAAATTTCTCTTTACATGAGGTAAATTGTGGGATGATATTTGCTAGAGACAATGAAATAGACTAATTATTTAAAAATAGGACAATTAAAAAGGTAATTTGGCTGATTAAGTAACCAAATTGGCTATTTACTCGATAACAAAAACATGGGTATAGAGCGATGTCATGTTTTGGTTTGATTAAAAAAGATTGAAAAAATTAATTCAGCGAAATTTAACTCGTGGTGAATCGCATATATACTTTTATCCATTCCAATGTTGAACCATATACCATAAAGGATAGGGTGAGGTATTTGTATCTACTACATGTAATGTTTAAGGAATTTCCAGTCTTGGAGACTCCCCGTTTATTCCTGCGTGCTGCAGAGTTAAAGGATGTTCCATATATTCTTGAAAATCATTCTGATGATTCAGTGATGAAGTATTTGGGAACCAAGAAGTTATCCACTATGTTAGAAGCTGAACAGCTAATTGAGGATGCACAAGCAGTTTTTAAAAGGAAAGAGGGTATCAGATGGGTGATCACATTGAAAGAAGAGGATTTTTATGTAGGTAGTGTAGGAATGTGGAGACTGGATAAATTATGGACAAAAGCGGAAATTGGCTATGAACTTTCCAGCAAACATTGGGGCAAAGGAATTATGACAGAAGCACTCAGCGCAGTACTAAATTTTGGATTTGATAGGGCTAAAATATCAATCATTGAAGCGAATGTAGATATTGAAAACTTAAGATCGGGACATGTTCTTGAAAAATTGGGGTTTAAAATAGCTCCTTACGCACCTAATCAAATAAATGGAAAGCAGGAGAAGGCTGAAACTATACTCTACTCCATGTGTAAGAAATATACACAAAGGTAAGGGTGAATCTTCCGAAATTTGTTGATATTCATTTTAATAAGGACAATATTAGAAATTGCAGGGACTTTTTCTTTTCCGAAGAAATCCATGAATAAAGATATAGTAACAGTTAAGGAATTACTTACCTTAAATAAGATAACGTTATTCATCTCATGTCAGAAGTAAAATCAAATGAATTTAAAAGATATAAGTTCAGAGCATTAAAATCATATATTTCCCTCGAATGGCTGGCTGAGAGTAAAAAGAAGTACCGTCAGGTATTAGATAAGACTGAAGTCAAGCAGGTATTTGCTGAATTTTCTTTTTTTAATAAACTCTTCGATGAAGAGGACTGGGAAGCAGAAGTAACTCTTAAGGCATTTGAACGTGGAGATAAACCTAGGGAAATTTGTTCTATCCCCCTTGTAAAGCACGTTTCTAAAGATTTAAATGTGGTTTATATTCGAGAAGGGTGGGGAAGCGATGAAATAGGACAAGTCTGGGAGGAAGGAGAATACTATTGGGAAGCACATATTGGCAATGAGAAAGTGGCAACACATGATTTCTACATATATGAAGTTGGTCCTGTTTCAGCAAGTAATAATCCCTATTTGAGTGTAGAATCAGTAAAGCTTTTTGAAGGAGGAAATCAGGATAATAAAAAAAGAAAACCCACCTATTACAAGGAATTTCATGATAAAGAGACCAGGTTCGTATGGGTAGAGTTTAAAGCTCGAAACAAATTAAAGCGTGAGTGGACGGCAGAAGTAAATTTCAAATTTTACAATAATGCCAGACAGTTGAAAGGGCATACAGTTGAGCTTATCAAAATTTCAAAAAGGCAGCAAAAAATTTCTTTTACCTCAGGTTGGGGGTCAGATTATAAAGGCTCTTGGTTTGCGGATAATTATACTGTGGAGATAGTCTTCATGGATAAGTTATTGGGCATTGTGCCGTTTAAGGTAGGTGATGCTTTTGTATCTGGAGAAACCCCCTTTTTAAAACCGGATGATAGTGGTGTAGTGATTGGTAGTCCTGGCAGTAAACATCCAGACGATCTATCGCTGGAAGAAATCTTTTTAGAGTTGGATTCCTTGATAGGACTTGACTTTATAAAGAAGCGAATCAAAGATTACGCACAATATCTAAAATTTTTAAAATTAAGGAAGGAAAAGGGATTTCTGGAAGATGAACAGATTAATCTTAATACGGTATTTACGGGAAATCCTGGGACAGGTAAGACGACAGTGGCTCGAATGCTAGGAAGAATTTATCACAAATTGGGATTATTAACCAAGGGACATGTATATGAAGTTGATCGTGCAGAGCTAATTGGAGAATATATAGGTCAAACAGCCCCCAAGGTCAAAGCAGCTATAGAAAAGGCTAGAGGAGGCATTCTTTTTATAGATGAGGCTTATGCGCTGGCTAGAGGAGGAGATGATGCTAAGGACTATGGCAGAGAGGCAATAGAAATAATAATCAAAGAAATATCCAGTACAAATCGTGGTAATTTGGCTATAGTAGTTGCAGGCTATCCCAAGGAAATGGAATTTTTTCTTCAATCCAATCCAGGATTAAATTCCCGATTCAATCTCACATTTCAGTTTCCCGACTACACTCCTCAAGAATTAGATCAAATAGCAGATTACTGGACAGAAAGGCGGGAGATTGAGCTTTCTCTCGAAGCAAAAAAGTATCTCTCTAAAAAGTTTTTGGAAGCATATCGAAAGCGAGATAAATCTTTTGGAAATGCACGACATGTACTAACGGTGATTGATGAAGTGAAAATGAGACTTGGACTCAGGATTATGCATCAAACAGAGCCGGAATCATTGGAAAAAGAGGATTTGTCTTTAGTAACGTTGGAGGATACGCAGGCAGTATTTGAAGATCCTTTTAAGAAAAAAGCATTTATCCCTACAGATGAAGCACTATTAGTAGAAGCTCTCCAGGAACTCAATAGATTAGTAGGTCTGGACAAAGTGAAAAAAGATATCAATGAATTAGTTAATCTGGTGAAATTCTACAGAGAGATGGGGAAAGATGTGTTGCACACATTTTCTTTGCATACGGTATTCACAGGGAATCCAGGTACAGGAAAAACGACCGTAGCCAGGATTATAGCTAAAATATATAAATCCATGGGTATTTTGGAAAGGGGAATACTCGTCGAATGTGATCGTCAGGACCTGGTCGCTGGCTACCTAGGCCAAACTGCTATCAGAACAGCAGAAGTCATATCCAGAGCTCAAGGAGGAGTATTATTCATAGACGAAGCTTATTCTCTGTCTGAAGGTGGCGTTCATGATTATGGAAGAGAAGCCATAGAAACACTACTGAAAAGGATGGAAGATTTGCGAGGGGAAATTGCTGTCATCGTAGCAGGTTATCCGGAGCAAATGAAGCGATTTCTGGAGTTGAATCCCGGACTAAAATCGAGATTTGACCGCCAATTTGAATTCCCCGATTATTCTTTTAGAGAATTAATGGAAATAGCTTATCACTTATTTGCAGTAGAAGGAATTACCCCTGATGAAAAAGCGGTAGAACATTTGTTAAGTTATTTTAAATATTTGGATAGGTATAAAGGCCAATATTTTGGTAATGCGCGAGCTGTCAGGAAGGTAGTGGAAAAAGCGATCAAAAATCAACATTTGCGACTGGCTCAGATTCCCTACAGCGAAAGAAGTGCTGACATGCTAAAAACCATTATTCTGGAAGATGTAGGAGAATTTAAAGCTGGCAGCGATACGTTAATAGAAGGAGGAGGACGAGGAAAAGTAGGATTTATATAAGCTACAGCTAAATTTGGAAAGGATAGAATATTCTTCTAGGTTCGAGTTTATATGAACCCATCTATCACTATAGTCGAATGCCCCAGAGATGCTATGCAGGGAATTTCAGCTTTTATTCCCACAAACACCAAGATTGAATACTTAAACGCTTTATTAGAAGTAGGATTCGATATATTAGACTTTGGTAGTTTCGTGTCTCCTAAAGCTATACCCCAATTGGCAGATACCTCTGAAGTACTAGTACATCTCAATAGAGAAACTTCAGCTACAAAACTTCTAGCAATTGTGGCAAATCTGAGGGGTGCAAAAGATGCAATTCAGTTTCAAGAGATTGACTATCTGGGATATCCATTTTCTATTTCTGAAACCTTCCAGGAACGAAACACCAGAAAGAATGTACAGGAGTCTTGGATGTTAGTAAACGAGATTTATAAACGCTGTCAGGACAGCAAATGTGAATTAGTCATTTATTTGTCTATGGCTTTCGGAAATCCTTATGGTGATCCATGGAGCATAGACATCATTCTGGAGTGGCTTGATAAGATGCAAACCTTAGGGATTAATACAATTGCACTAGCTGATACAGTAGGAACTGCAAATGTGGATCAAATTGGTGAAATAATGTATAAGGGCATAAACACTTTTCCTGAAGCAAAGATAGGAGCTCATTTTCACGCACATCCCTCTGAACGGCTAAAGAAAATTGTAGCAGCTTATGATTCTGGTTGTAGGCGATTTGATGTTGCCCTACAAGGATATGGCGGTTGTCCTTTTGCTGAGGATAAACTGATAGGTAATATTGCAACAGAGAGCTTATTATCTTTTTGTGCCAATAGGGATATTCCTTTAACACTTAATCAGGAAGCATTGTTAAAAGCTCAGTCTATGGTAGGGAAAGTATTTGAAGAAGAACATTGATATAACGATAAGCGTTGAACATGTATCTACAAAAAATTCCCAGATGGCTCCAATGGTTGTATCCTAGTTACCTATGGATAGGTTCTTCTACCCACAAAACGATTTATTTAACGTTCGATGATGGTCCTGTTCCCAAAGAAACGGAGTGGGTTTTGGACATCTTAGACCATTTTGGCGCAAAAGGTACGTTTTTCTGGGTCGGAGAAAATGTTAAGAGATATCCTCATTTGGCTCGAAAGATTGTAACCAGAGGGCATACCATAGGGAACCATACATATCATCATGTGAACGGAAGAAAATGTTCTCTAGAGGAATATATGAAAGACATAGCTCTTGCTGATAAAATGATTTACGAGCATACAGGAATTCACACGGGGCTTTTCCGCCCTCCTTATGGCAAAATGAAATGGAACCAGGTGAGAAGCCTGAAAAAAGAGTATGAGATCGTCATGATGGATGTGATCAGTGGAGATTTTGACCATCAAATGACAGGCAAGTCAGTAGTTTATTCAGTTAAAAAGAATACTACCTTGAATTCTATTCTGTTATTCCACGATAGTGCCAAATCTTCCCCAAGGCTTAGATACGCCTTACCTGCGTTGATGAATTATTTTAATGAGGAAGGGTATAAGTTTACTGCATTGGAACAGAAGCTCTTAATACGTGAACAAATTCATTTAAAATCATAGCGGTGGCTCCCCAGATAATATGTTCATCCACTTTGAATGCGGGAGTACGAATAGAAATGCCCTCCCTGACTTGAATGTGTGCCAAGGATAGCGTTTCACTCTTTAGAAAGGCTGTTAAGGGTAATTCGATGATATATTCTACTTCTGAAGGTTCTGGGATTAGTAATGGTTCCCGGGACAAATACCCAACGGTGGGATACACCAGATAATTACTCACTGGAATATACAGCTTTGTAAGTTGGCCTATCACTGTTACTTCTGAAGGGGATATATTTACTTCTTCTTCTGCTTCTCTCAATGCAGTAGAGATCATATCAGGATCTTGAGGTTCTAATCTTCCACCTGGAAGCCCTATTTGACCACTATGGGCTCTTCCATCCTTAATGCGCTTGATAAAGACAGTGTAAGTTTCCCCGTTTTTCTCATATAAACACATTAGGACACCACTCTTTTTGGGATTGTTTGGGATTTCCCATGCTCGTGAGAAGTTTCCTGTCATTTCCTTATGTGCCTGTTGGCCTGGTAAAGAACGTTGTAGGGATTCCGTTAATGGGGGAACTAAAGAGAAAAGAGAAAGCGAAGATTTCATGAGCAAATTTACCTGAAAAGAAGAAATAATGAAATTAAACCGAAATATTTATGCAATGAAATTAATTATGAATTGAATATACAGTTAAAGTTGATACTATAAATAGAAATATATGAGATATAATACCGTCGACAAAAGAAACTATTCCACATACCGTTAAAGGATGGAATTTGACGATTTGAGAAGAACAGCAAGCAGGTGATACTTGACATCTTGATCGAGTTACGAAAAATTTATTTTTTAGATTAAAATATTTATTACGCATACACTTTTAAGCCAATTGTTACCATGAATTATTTAGCTGCTAATCCAATTGCTCAACCCATTCAGCCTCCTTATCCACCAGTAGAGTTGTAATTTTTTATTTACTGTTCGCATATATTGTTTTAAAGGGACTTATGAGAATTTTACTGGATACTAATTAGAAAAGTTTAATCAAATGGAGGTTTAATTGTTGTAACTTTTAATGTTCCTTTTATGAGTAAGATATTGATTGTGGTCGTATGTTTTATTGTTACTTGTGGATTTCATCAGTTCTCTCCTCCGTGGAGTCCGTATGAGACTTTACATCAGGGAAATATCAGTTTGATTCCATGTCAAATTGAAATACCACATGCATTTTCTCCCAACGGAGATGGAATAAACGATAACTTCAATATAAAAAGTAGTTGTGAACTCAAAGAGTTTACCTTGCAAATTTTTGATGACTCTCAGCAACTCATTCTTACTCAAGACAATGTATATAGCCCTTGGGACGGAAGGGTCGGTGGCCTACCAGTCCCCGAAGGAAAGTACGAATATGTAGTAAACTATCGAACGACTAATGATCGTCGAAAAGAAATTCGAGGAGACCTTCTTCTACTTAGATAAGTAGAGGGAGGTTTCATGTTATTAAGCTATCTGAATTTTGGAATCTAAGTACTATCCCCATAGGCATCATTCTTCCACTTCGTTCTTCTAAAAATAATTCCCCACATTCGGTATTTTTTAGTAGATGTGTTGAAAAATGAGATTGGACGAGATTTTTTAGGACCAATGAGGAAAACCCCAGCGAATAACTATTAAATACCAAAAAATTTGATCTGGGATCTATTAACTGAGAAATTTCTTTGGTCAACTCATTAATCATATCTTCTAACTTCCATTTTTCTCCTTTAGGACCATGGCCATAAGCGGGAGGATCGAGAATAATGCCATGATAAGTTTTTCCCCTTTTCACTTCCCTACGTACGAATTTAAACGCATCCTCTATTAGCCAGCGAATTCCATCTAATTTACTGGCTTGCATATTGGCATTGGCCCAATTAATGACAGACTTGATAGAATCACAATGAATGACATCTGCGCCTCCGGCTTTTGCTGCTAAGGAAGCTCCACCGGTGTAAGCAAATAAATTGAGTACTTTGGCATTATGATGCTTCCTTACCTGCTCATATATGAAATTCCAATTACTGGCCTGTTCAGGGAAAATTCCCACGTGTTTGAAAGCAGTCATTCCCAGCCTGAACTTCAAAGACAAGTCTTTATATTGATAAGAGATAAACCACTGGTCTTTTATGCGTTTCAGCTGTTTCCATGTTCCTCCATGGCTTCCATCCTGAATAAACCTTGCATGGGATAATTTATTCCATTCTTTAACATTCAGGGATTTATCCCAAACCGCTTGAGGTTCCGGTCTCCAGAGAATATAATCCCCAAATCGTTCCAGTTTTTCAAACTGGCCTGAATCTATCAACTCGTAGTCCTTCCAATGCTCCGGGGAAAAAAGTGAGACGTTAGTCATGTTCGAATATCCAATTATGTGACACGAATATGTATTGAAACTTGCAACTTTCAATATGTAATCAGTTTTTTATAGTTTGAATTTACCTCATTCACATAGATGAAGAGACCTTTTACTACATCAATTTGTATGCTTATATGTATTCATACACTAATACCTGTGTGGATAGGAGGGAAATTATTTAGTCAAACAATATCTATCAAAGATGCGATTAGCCTAGAAGTAATTCCAAATGTAGGCGTATTTCACAATGGCAGTAGATATTTATCAGATGATGAGGGAAAAGTAAATCTGGGAAAATTGGCCCCTGGCGACACCTTGACTTTTCAGCATATTTCCTTTCATCCTTTGCGGAAAAGCGGTAAGGAACTCATTTCTTCTCAATTGGAAGTAGTAATCTATCCAAAACAAATTGATGTAGAAGAAGTGGTTATTAGTGCCAATAAGTGGGAACAGCGAAGGGATAAAATTCCTCATAAAGTCCGATCTATTTCTAAGAACGATATTTCTTTGCTTCAACCTCCAACAGCAGCGGATGTATTGGGAACAAGTGGGGAGGTTTTTATTCAAAAAAGCCAATTAGGAGGAGGAAGCCCTATGATCAGAGGATTTGCTGCCAACCGTGTATTGTTAGTGGTAGATGGAATCCGTATGAATAATGCGATTTTTAGAAGTGGGAACCTTCAGAATGTCATTTCTTTAGATGCTTTGTCCATTCAGCATGCTGAGGTAGTATATGGTCCTGGGTCTGTTATTTATGGAAGTGATGCTCTAGGAGGAGTGATGAATTTTAACACATTGGAAACTTCCTTTGGCACAAAAGATCAACCTCATTTTAATGTAAACTCATTTCTCAGATATGCTTCGGCAAACGATGGAAACACGTTACATCTCGATATTCAATTTGGTAAGGAGAAATGGTCGACGCTTACCAGTATAACCTATAGCAACTTTGATGATTTGAGGATGGGAAGGGAGGGCAATGACATGTTCGAGAGAGCATGGTATGTTCAGCGGATAAATGAAGTGGACAGTATAGTGACTAATGAGCAAAGCCATATCCAACGGTTGACGGGATATAATCAGTTTAATATTCTTCAGAAGTTTGCCTTTAAAGCGGGAGAAAAATTGAAACTAACATATGACTTACACTATGCTGAATCTTCCAACATTCCTCGATATGATAGGCTCTTAGAACAGCGAAATGGAGAGGCACGATTTGCCAGTTGGTATTACGGTCCTCAAATTTGGCTGATGAATCATTTTCAGCTCCACCACTTTAGAAAGACAGATTGGTATGATCAGATGAAAATTAATGTTGCTTATCAACAATTTCAGGAGAGCAGGATTGATAGAGGGTATCGTGAAGTGTGGCAGAGAGAGAGGGAAGAGGAAGTAAATGCGTTATCTCTCAACATTGACCTGGAGAAAAACATTACTTTCAAGACTTCAGTGTTCTATGGAGTTGAGGCTTTATATAATTATGTTCAATCTGGCGGAACAAGTCATAATATTGAGACGAATGATGAACAAAAGATTGCTTCAAGATATCCAGATGGTTCTGATTGGCAAAGTTATGCGATATACGGGCAGGTTTCTCACGATCTGAGTTCAAGGCTAACGATGTTAGGAGGTGTTAGATATAGTCAGGTATTACTGAATGCTAGTATTTCAGATCAATTTTTTCCATTTCCCTTTGATGAAATTCGATTAAATAATGGAGCGATAAACGGGAGTTTCGGCTTAGTGTATCGACCTAATAATCATCTCCAGGTAAATATCAATACTGCTACAGGGTTTAGAGCCCCTAATATCGATGATACAGGAAAAGTCTTTGAAAGTGAACCTGGAAGTGTAGTTGTTCCTAATCCCGAATTGACACCGGAATATGCATACAATGCAGATGTAGGAGCTATTTACCACTTCAAAGATAGATTCAAGCTGGAAGGAACGGTTTTTTATACTCGGCTGGTGGAGGCTATGTTAAGGAGGCCTTTCCAGTTTGATCAACGAGATAGTATTATTTATGATGGAACTTTGAGTCAAGTACAATCTATTGTAAACGCAGGAGAAGCGGATATTTATGGGTTCCAACTTTCCCTGGAAGCAAATATCCATCCTAAAGTTTCAATTAATTCTACCTATACGATGATGGAAGGTCATAGTGAAGATGGAGAATCACTGCGCCATATAACTCCAGATTACGGTCAAACCCATCTAGTGATTAAACATTTAGATCTTGCGATTGATTTGTATGCAGAATATCAAGGAATGTTTAGTTATGACCAATTGGCCCCATCAGAAAGAGCAAAACCTCATATTTACGCTAAAAATGCTGAAGGTTTACCTGTTTCTCGATCCTGGTATACCTTAAATGCTAAATTGAGTTATAAGGTAATGCCATACTTTTCAGTACATGTAGGAATTGAAAATATTCGCGATGTCGCTTACAGACCTTATTCTTCTGGTTTAGTAGCTCCAGGGCGAAATATTATCTTAGCTATTCAAGGAACTTTATAGCTTATTCAACACTACGAACTCCCTTGATGAATACTAATTAGCAAAATGTTGTCTAGGTCTTCGATGAAGATGTCGTTTCTTGTGGTCTATTACCGTTAAGGGTTGAATTCAACGGTGGAATAGTGTCAATTTCTTTGCTAACTCCACGAATATCTAATTTGATATCACAACAGTCGTATGATCTTACTTTATATTCAGAAATCATTTCTTTGATGTCATTATCAATAAATTCTGCAGCAGTTCCGTCAATAATCACATTACTTCCATACTTTATTTTGTCCAGAATCCCTCGCAGAATCACTTTATTCATAAAACTTACATCCTTGTTGAAATTGATCAGTACTGAATCACTTTCTTTTTTGACAGTAATGGCTGAATGAAAGTTTGATCTGATGGTATAGAAAATACCTACTAAGGTACCAATGGCGATTCCTTTTAATAAATCAGTAGCTACAACAGCGATGATAGTCACTACAAATGGAACTATCTGATTCCATCCTCCTTTATACATTTGTTTAAATAAAGAAGGTCTCGCAAGTTTGTATCCAATTAATAGAAGAATGCTAGCTAAGCTGGCTACTGGGATTTTGTTCAACAGACTTCCTATAGTAATGACTGAAACGAATAGAAAAATACCGTGAGCTATAGCTGCCATCCGTGTCTGGCCTCCAGAGTTTACATTGGCACTACTTCTCACAATAACGGTCGTAACAGGTAATGCACCTATAAGTCCGGCGAGCATGTTACCTACCCCCTGTGCAAGTAATTCTCTGTTGAGTGGAGAGACTCTTTTGTGTGGGTCTAATTTGTCTACTGCTTCAACACTAAGGAGCGATTCTACACTTGCTACGATTCCCAAAGTTAAGGCTGTTACATATACATTTACATCGCTTAACACACTCCAATCAGGAAAGGTCAACTGACTGATAAATCCAGAGAATCCTTGCGTCTCTGGTAAATTGACCAAATGTCCTTCTTCTCCACCATACAAGGCGAGATCAGGAAAAACGGCAAGAAAAATTTCGTTGATGATGATCCCGAAAATAACTACTATTAATGCTGCGGGAAGCCAGTTTACATCTTTTAATCTTGTTCTTTCCCAAAATACGAGAATAGCCAAGCTTATAACGCTAATGATTAAGGCACCAAGCTGAATATGAGAAAATGAATGTAAGAGAAGTGAAAAGGTATTTTCCGTTTCAGTGCTTCGGAAACTAAAGTCAAAAGCCTCTACATCATATCCTACAGCATGGGGAAATTGTTTTAAAATGAGGATGATTCCGATAGCAGCTAACATTCCTTTAATCACGGAGGTAGGGAAAAAGTAGGCAATGGTTCCTGCCTTTAAAAATCCCATAATGATTTGAAGAACTCCCCCTAGCATGACAGCAACTAAAAACTTCTCGAAGCCCCCTAAGGTCTCAATTCCAGTTAAGACAATGGCAATAAGACCTGCAGCGGGACCACTCACGCTCAGAGGCGATCGGCTAATTAAAGGAACTACCAAACCACCTATAATACCTGCAAGAATACCTGAAAAGAGATGATCAGGAGCCGAAGCTAATGCAATTCCCAAACACAATGGAAGAGCTACAAGAAATACCACTATACCAGAAGGGATATCATATTGGAAATTTTTCCACATGCTAATATCGGTTCCTCTGGTTACATTATTAGGGTTATTTGCTACTTCAGAGGAGTTATCATTGAATTTAGACATAGAGGCTATGTATGTTATTTTTGAACATTACTGTAAACAAATGTGCGTTTTATGGACGATAAGTTAAACTTCCTGACAAAACAAAAGTAATGTTTGATGAAGAAACGCATAGCCTGAATGTTGTGTAAAAAATACTAGAATCAACCTATAAATTTTACACTAAAGGCTAGATGTTCAGATTGGTTCTTATTACTCGTGAATATAATATTAAATATTTAACTATTGATAGATTAGCTATTATTAAATGTAAAATAGCGGTTAAGGTAATGAACGCTTAAGATATATGAAGGAATTAATTTACAGCACAGTATCCCAGAGTTGTTGTCTTTTTTCAGGATAATCCGTGGTGTAATGAAGCCCCCGACTTTCTTTTCTAATCCCAGCAGACTTAACGATTAGATACGCTATCGTAATAATATTTCTCAATTCGCAGAGTTCAGGTGATATCTTGGTTTTCTGATAAAATTTTTCGGTTTCCTGAAAAACCAAATCAATTCTTCTCATGGCACGTTCCAGCCTCAGATTACTTCGAACAATTCCAACGTAGTTACTCATGATATTTTGAATCTCTCTAAAGTTATGGGAGATCAGTACCCATTCATCGGTAAAACTGATGCCCTTTTCACTCCAGTCGGGTATGTTGTTCTGGTAGGATATGTCCGATGCTTTTTCTTTAATGGCACAGTAAATATTATCAGCATAAACTACTCCTTCCAATAAAGAGTTCGAAGCCAGTCGATTTGCTCCATGCAGTCCAGTACAAGTACACTCTCCACAAGCGTATAATCGGTGGATGGATGAAGCCCCACTTTCATCTACCAAAATACCTCCACACACATAATGAGAAGCTGGTACTACAGGAATCATTTCTTTAGTGATGTCAATTCCTTTTTTCAAACAAGTCTCATATATGGTGGGGAATTCTATCATAATTTCTTCGGATGGTATGACTGTAGCATCTAATAGTACATAATCTATCCCGGTCTTTTTCATTTCGTTATCAATAGCACGTGCTACAATATCCCTGGGAGCTAAGCTTCCTCTTTCATCATACTGATGCATAAATTCTTTCTTCGAGTACCCATTTTTCAGGATAGCACCTTTACCTCTCAGAGCTTCAGTAATTAAAAAAGAAGGTTTAGATCCTGGATCGTAAAAGGCAGTAGGATGAAATTGGTTGAATTCCATATTTGCAACTCTGCCCATTGCTCTGTACGTCATAGCGATTCCATCACCGGTAGCAATCGGGGGATTTGTTGTATTGGCATACACATTTCCTGCTCCTCCCGTTGCCATAATGGTATACTTCGAAAGGATCTTATGCACATTTCTGGTGGTTAAATCAAGCACATACGCTCCAAAACAGGTAATATCTGGTGTTCCCCTATTTACATACCTGCCTAAATGGTGTTCAGTAATTAAATCAACCGCAAAAAAATCTTCGACTACTTCAATGTTCTCAGAATTCGCTACCTGCGCTAATAATACTCTTTGAATTTCCCAGCCGGTAGCATCTTTAGCATGTAAAATGCGATGTTCTGAATGTCCCCCTTCTCTTCCCAGCATTAGAGCTCCATTATCGTATCTATCAAAATTAGCCCCATATTCAATTAGTTCCATCATTGCCTTTGGTCCCTTCCCAACCACCATCTCGACTACATCTTTATGACATAAACCATCCCCTGCATCTAAGGTGTCAGCTACATGTTTTTCGAAGGTATCTTTTGCTGAAGAAACACTGGCAACTCCCCCTTGAGCATATCGGGTATTTGTTTCTCCCCTTTCTGTTTTTGTGATAACTAATACCTTATGATGTCTTGCTAGCTTAAGTGCTAATGATAAACCAGCTACACCACTTCCAATGATTAAATAATCTGTGTAAATCGTACGCTGCATAAACAAAATTGGTAAAAGAGCCTAAATTAGAAATAATCTGGTGGATAAAAAGTTTTCAATTCTCAAAAGCACTACTAGTTATGACTAAACGAATTCATCTAATTTCCGGTCCAAGAAATGTATCTACAGCATTAATGTACAGCTTTGCTCAAAGGCAGGATATCACCGTAGTGGATGAACCTTTATATGCTTACTATCTTTCTAATTACTATGCAGAACATCCTGGAAAAGAAGAAATTATTCAATCTCAAAATCAATGCGCCGCATCGGTTGTTCGGGAGATTTTTTTAGGTTCTTACCAAACGAATGAAATCTTTATTAAGAATATGGCTCATCATCTGGTAGGAATGGACCTGGGATTTTTAAATGAGCTATCAAATATTTTTTTAATCAGAGATCCACTAGAAGTGATTAACTCCTTTTCCAAAGTCATCCAAGATCCAGATATGCAAGCTATCGGGATTCAAAGACAGTACGAAATATATCGAGAATTAACTACTAGAGGGATGTCCCCCATTGTCATAGATGGATCAGTATTGAGAAATTCTCCGAGAGAAGTGTTGACGATATGCTGTGAAAAAATAGGCATTTCCTTTGAGGGATCTATGTTATCCTGGCCAATAGGGCCTAAACCAGAAGATGGCATATGGGCCAAATATTGGTATACTTCTGTGCATCAGTCGACTGGATTCAAAGCTCATGAGAAAAAGGAAATTTCATTATCTAAGAAATTAGTTCCATTGTGGGAAGAAGCAAAAACTTACTATGATAAACTTTATCCACATTCCATAAGATAATGGCAAGGATTACGTTAGGATTTTTAGTGGATTAAATAGTTTTAGCAATTTTCCCAAGAATATGATGGTTTTAACATTATTCTCTACTTTATTCCTGAATGCTGGGACTACATCAATCAGTCGTTTTGCATAGGGTTTTCTGGCAGATCTAGCACCAAATGATATCTTTTCAGTTGTGTTCATATGTTGCTGCCATGCATTCAATTCATTATAAAGCAAATCCAACTCTCGTTGATTTTGATCCAGAAAAGTATTTACATATTTATAGGATTTAACTGGATTTATAAATTTTAGAGATTGCTCCATGACGGTTGCCAGGGTTTCCGCTAGCCCATCAAATTTTTCTTGCTCAGATAAAGAGGATTGGGATAACCTGATAATTTCCATTCTATGTGTATCTAACCATTTAGTCATATTACATGAGGAAAAATAACTCATGGAAATAATGGCTAATATGAAGAGAAAATAATTTCGTTTCATAGGATTAGAAGCTTTTCGTATATTCGCGTGCATTTTTCGCATTGTCATTAGATTAGCACAAGTAAATAATTCTCTGTAGCGATACAAAGGGAAGCCATGTGAATTGTATAATTATTCAATTCATAGTACCTAATCTGAAAGGATGTTTTAACCCTTATGAATTCTGACAAAAAGTATTCCGAACATAAAAAATTATCACTGTCCGAGATAGACAAGGAGATTCTCGACTATTGGGAAAAAAATAAAGCCTTTGAGAAAAGTATATCTATGAGGGAAGGAGCTCCTTCATTTACCTTCTATGAAGGACCTCCTTCAGCTAATGGAAAACCTGGAATCCATCATGTGATGGCTAGGACCATTAAAGATATATTCTGCCGGTATAAAACTCTCCAGGGATTCCAGGTAAAAAGAAAAGGAGGCTGGGATACTCACGGCTTACCTGTAGAAATCCAGGTCGAGAAAAAATTGGGCATTACTAAAGAGGATATAGGAAAAAAGATTAGTGTAAGGGAATACAACGAAGAATGTAGAAAGGACGTCCTTCGCTTTAAGGAAATCTGGGATGATTTGACGATAAAAATGGGGTATTGGGTGGACTTGGATAACCCTTATATTACCTTTACTACGGATTATATGGAGTCCGTTTGGAATCTTTTGAAGAGGTTATTCGATAAGGGATTACTTTATAAAGGCTTTACTATACAACCTTATTCTCCGGCTGCAGGAACTGGATTAAGTTCACATGAATTAAACCAACCTGGTGCATACAGAGAGATAAAGGATACTTCTGCTGTAGCTCAGTTTAAGATAAAAGGAACCGAAAATGATTATTTTCTAGCCTGGACCACTACTCCATGGACTCTGCCTTCCAATACAGCGCTGGCTGTAGGGAATAATATCACTTATGTGAAAGTGAAGACCATGAATCGCTATACACAGGAACCAACGAATGTAATTCTGGCTAAAGATTTATTTGGTAAATATTTCTCAGATCAAAAAGAGTCATTAGATCCTAATGACTTCCAACCCGGAGATAAGCCATTATTTTATCAAGAAATACTTGACGAAGTGAGAGGAGCTGATCTGGTTGGAATGGAATATGAGCAACTATTATCATATGTTCAGCCAGAAGGTTCTGCTTTCAGAGTGATTCCAGGTGATTTTGTTTCTACAGAAGACGGAACTGGAATTGTCCATATTGCCCCTACTTTTGGTGCAGATGACTTCAGGGTCGCTCAGCAAAATAATATTCCTGCACTTCTGGTAAAAGATGAACAAGGGAATGATATGCCTCTGGTAGATAGGCAGGGAAGGTTTGTCAAAGAAGTAACCGATTTTGCAGGGAGATATGTGAAGGATTATGGGCAAGAGGAAAAAAGGTCTGTCGATGTGGATATTACCATAAAACTCAAAAAAGAAAATAAAGCATTCAAAGTCGAAAAGTACGAGCATAGTTATCCTCACTGTTGGAGAACAGATAGACCTGTATTGTACTATCCTTTGGACAGTTGGTTTATTCGTACTACCTCAGTCAAAGATCAGCTAATTGCATTAAATAACACCATTAACTGGAAGCCTGAATCTACAGGTACCGGGAGATTTGGTAATTGGCTTGAGAATTTGGTGGATTGGAATTTATCCCGATCGAGGTATTGGGGAGTACCACTTCCTATTTGGTCCACAGAGGATTTCTCTGAACAGAAATGTATAGGTTCTATAGAGGAATTAAGGTGGGAGGCAGAAAAAGCAGTGGAGGCAGGAGTAATGACTAAAGAAGTGATGGATTCCTTTTTTGATGTAGAGAAAGTGGATTTGCATAAGCCAGGAATGGATGAGTTGACGTTAGTAAGTTCCTCAGGGAAACCTATGCTAAGAGAGCCTGATTTAATAGATGTATGGTTTGACTCTGGATCTATGCCATATGCACAATGGCATTATCCTTTTGAAAACCAAGAAATATTCCAAAGAAACTTTCCAGCAGATTTTATTTCAGAAGGAGTGGATCAGACAAGAGGCTGGTTTTTTAGTCTTCATGCTATTGCAGTAATGCTAGAAGGTAGTATTGCATTTAAAAATGTCATATCTACCGGCTTACTGCTGGATAAAGATGGAAAGAAGATGTCCAAACGGCTGGGAAATGTTGTAGATCCTTTTGAAACCATAGGAACATACGGAGCGGATGCTACCAGATGGTATATGATTGGGAATACACCTCCCTGGGAAAATCTTAGGTTTGATTTGGAAGAGGTAGATAAAGTAAGGAAACGATTCTTTGGTACATTATTTAATACCTATAGCTTTTTTGCCTTATACGGAAATATCAGTAAATTCTATCACACTGATGTTGAAGAATCTTCAAAGGAAAATTTTTCGGAATTGGATCATTGGATTCTCTCGTTATTAAATACTTTGGTGGAAAATGTTCAGACATTTATGGATGATTATGAACCGACTAAAGCCATAAGAGCGATAGATGATTTTGTAGATCAATTGTCAAACTGGTTTGTGCGCTTATCGAGAAGACGTTTTTGGGACGGAGAAATAAGTGCTTTTACTACTTTACATACATGTTTAAAGCAAGTTAGTATATTAATGAGTCCTTTTGCTCCTTTTTATTCGGAGTGGCTTTATCAGGATTTGATGGGAGATAATGGATTAGTCAGTGTTCATGTAGAAAAATTTCCTGAGGTTAAGAGAGCGCAAATCAATCCTGAGCTTGAGGCTTCGATGGAAATGGCGCAGCGATTAAGAACGCTTATTAACAGGATTCGTAAACAAGAAAAATTTAATGTAAGGCAGCCTTTAGCGAAAGCATTGGTGGTTATACAGGGAGATGGAATGGAAGGAAGAATGGATAGAATTAGGGAATTAGTTGCACAGGAAGTAAATGTCAAGGAGATTACCTATATCACCGAAGAAAATGAGATTCTTGTAAAAAAGATCAAACCTAACTTTCGCGTATTAGGACCTAAGGTGGGAAAGATGATAAAGAAGATAGGCCCAGCACTTTCTAAACTTTCCCAAGGGGATATCAGAGCTCTTGAGAAAAGTGGGGAAACGACCCTTAGGATAGATGATGAGCCCTTTCATATCACCTTAGAAGATGTAGATATTTTTAGTGAAGATATACCAGGTTGGGCTGTAGCTACAGACGGAGTTCATACTGTTGCATTGGATCTGACACTTACGGATGAATTAACACAGGAAGGAACAGCCAGAGAGCTAGTAAGCTTGATCCAAAGAATGAGAAAAGATAAAGGCTTTGATGTGATGGACAAAATTACAATAAAGATCTCTTCCAATGAATCATGGAATGAGGCAATAAATAATTTTCGCGAGTATATTTGTAAGGAGACGCTCACAGATGACCTTCAAATAGTATCAGAACTTCAAAAAGAAGAACCAATTGCTATTAACGGGTATTCAGGTACAATCTTATTATCAACTCTAAGTAAATAACCATAATTATGGATCAAGGAAAAAGTAAGCGATTCTATGGTAAGTCAGAATTGAAGGAGTTTCGCGACATCATAGAAGCTAAGCTTCAGGAATCGAGAGCAGAGCATAAACGACTTGCAGAAAGTTTGAAAGCATTTAGTGGAAATTCTGCAGATAGTTTTAATTTTACAGAATATGGTAATGAAAGTCGTGAAAAGGAACAAGTAGAAATACTAATGGCCCGTCAAGCTAAATTTACAGACAAACTTGAAAAGGCTTTGATCCGTATAGAAAATGGAACATATGGAATCTGTAGAATTACAGGTGATTTAATTCCTAAGGAACGCTTGAGAGTCGTTCCACATGCTACAACGACTGTTGAAGCTAAAATTCAACAGAATCAGCAGCAGCAGCAAAGATTGTCTAGGAGATAAGAAATTAATGGTGTCTTGAAAGTTAAAAAATATTTTTTGATCGCATTGGTCGTAATCCTTGTCGACCAGATAACGAAGCTTATCGTTAAGTTAAATATGGAACTAGGAGAGGAAATTCCGGTAATTGGAGACCTCTTCAAAATCCATTTTATAGAAAACAAGGGAGCAGCATTTGGTCTTACCGTAGGTCATTTGTTAAGTGCTGTAGGTATTTCTGTAAGCCCCGAAACAAGTAAGCTCATCTTATCTCTTTTTTCCATTGTGGCGGTCATTGCTATTGGATATGTATTGTATAAAATGTCCAGCCATAAATCTCCCCTACCTTTTTTTGTGGCCTTAATTTTTGGAGGAGCTATGGGTAATATTATCGATAGGACCTTCTATGGAGTTATTTTTGAATCTATAAATAGCTATGAAGGAGGGTTATTTCACGGAAGGGTAGTAGATATGTTTTATTTTGATATTTGGAGAGGATATTTACCTGGCTGGATTCCCTTTGCAGGAGGAACCTGGTATTCTCTCTGGCCAATATTCAACATAGCAGACTCGGCTATTTCTGTTGGAATTGTTGTAATATTATTCTTTCAAGGGAAATTTTTTAAAATGGACGAAAAAGCTAAGGCTTCTCCTACTGTTGAAAGCGGAAGCTCTAGCTCAACCAAATCCTCTTCTTCAGCTATTCTTCCCAATGAAACATCCTAAATATGAAGAAAGTGGAGAAGGTAAAATTTGTTGTTTCTACACTAGAGAGCTTATTTCCTGAAGTACCGATTCCGCTTGATCATGTAGATCCATATACCCTGCTTGTTGCCGTGTTACTTTCTGCTCAGTGTACTGATGCTAGAGTAAATATTGTAACTCCAGACTTGTTTGCTTTAGCTGATAACCCCTTCAAAATGGCTAAGGTTCCAGTAGAAGAAATCAAAAAGATCATTAGGCCTTGTGGACTTTCTCCAAGGAAATCCAAAGCTATTTCTGAACTATCTAATATCCTCGTTGAAAAATATAATGGAGAGGTCCCTGCAAATTTTGAAGCTTTAGAAGAATTACCTGGAGTGGGACATAAAACTGCTTCAGTGGTGATGTCTCAAGCATTTGGACATCCTGCTTTCCCTGTTGATACTCATATTCATAGGTTAATGAATCGTTGGACTTTGTCTAACGGAAAAAATGTGGATCAAACTGAGAAAGATGCCAAGAGACTCTTTCCAATGATAAAATGGAATACACTTCACCTTCAAATTATCTTTTTTGGAAGAGAGTATTGTCCTGCGAGAGGCCATAACCCATATGAATGCCCCATCTGTAGTCAGATAGGGAGAAAGAGCATGTTTCAGGAATTTGATAATAAGCAAGCCAGAAAAGCTTCTGCTTAGTTTAGATATCGACCAACTGAAATTGATCTTTGTTTTTGACTTTATCAGGAATATGCAGTAATATTTCTTCCTTCAATGCTTTAAGCATTCTTTTTTTAAGAAAATCCTTATGCGTAAATAAGCAAACCTCTCTAACCGGTGCAGGAGATTTAAATCGCTTAAGGTCATTAGATTGTTCTAATGAAAGTGTGAAGGTAGCTAATTCAGGCAATAAAGTGATGCCGTCATAATAATCCACCAGATTCTTAAGTGTTTCCAAACTACCAGCTTCATATTTTAATCTACCATCCTTCATTCGTTGTAGTTCACACAGATTCAATGTCTGAGAGCGAAAGCAATGACCTTCTTCCAGCAGCCAAAGTCTATCTGGATCTATATCTTTCGGCAGAATATATTCCTTCGTATAGAATTGAGAAGAATACACATAGAATTCTTCATAGAATAAGGTAGATGAATGAAGGGAAGCGGATTCTATTACTGGGACAAATATGCCAATATCGACTTCTCTGGATAACAACTTTTCTATTAGCTTATCAGTAACTATTTCTTTAATGTTAAGATGAATCTCTGTATACTTTTCCAAGAAAGCTTTGACGAAAAGAGGCAATAAGTAGGGGGCCAAGGTTGGAATGATGCCTACTTGAAGTACTCCTGTCATCGTTTCCTGTTCATTAATAATCAGATCCTTCAAATTTTGAACTTCTTTTAGAATGTTCCGACTTTGATTAATTACCATAGATCCAATATCTGTAGGTTTTACAGGATGCTGACTACGGTCAAATATTCTTACACCCAACTCATCTTCTAATTTTTGGATCATCATACTGAGGGTTGGCTGAGTTACATGACAAGCTTCTGCAGCTCTACCAAAATGTCGGTGAGCATTGACAGATAATATATACTCTAATTGCTGCAAATTCATGGATCAAGATAACCTAATTATAAATTAGATCTATATTTATATCAATTGAATCAGTTTTATCTATGTGGTATCGAAAGACTTAGCTGTCGGAAAATTAAAAATCACTTCAGGCGTCTAAATAAACAGCTTTGCTTAATCAAGTAGAGCTGGTAGATGTATAAGAGAACTTACTTGTGGAAGCAGTTAATCTGATCCAAGCTTTGGGAGGAAGCTGGAAAGCTGGAAAAGTACTTAATGGCCCATTATCAACTGAATAACTCCTGAATATCTTCTTGAGTAAGTGTTTTAAGCAAACCTGTTTCAGTGTGGACAATATCATCCGCCAGGACTTTCTTCTTCTGCTGTAACTTCAGGATTTTCTCTTCGATGGTGCTTTTGCAAATTAACTTATAGGCAAAGACTTGTTGCGTTTGACCAATTCTATGGGTTCTATCTATGGCTTGCTGTTCTACTGCAGGATTCCACCAGGGATCAACCAAAAATACATAACTCGCTTCAGTGAGGTTCAACCCAAATCCTCCTGCTTTTAAACTAATCAAAAAGGCATTTTTACTGCTATCTGATTTAAATGTTTCTACCAAGGCTTTCCGATTTCGACTTTGGCCCGTGAGTTTAACTGAATCAACTTTTCTTTCTATAAGGGCTGATTCAATAATATCCAGCATACCAGTAAAAAATGAGAATACCAATGCTTTATGACCTTCGGAAAAGATCTCTTCCAGATGATCCATGAGCATGTCCAGTTTTGCAGATTGATCGGTAAAACCCACTTCTCTTCCTTCTGGATCACTGACTAAGGCAGGAGAATTACACACTTGCCTTAATTTATTCAAACCTTGCAAGATATACACTCCGGATTTAGAGAATCCTTCTTCATCAAATTTTTCGGTAAGTAATTGTCGATACTTCTGTTTATAGTATTCATACACTTTTCGCTGGGCATTCTTCATTTCGCAATAAAGGGTGATTTCCGTTTTTTCTGGTAATTCCTTGGCCACCTGTCCTTTCTTGCGAGAAAGGATGAAAGGATACACCAGCTTTCTCAGCTGTACAGAGGCAGCTTCATCATTATCCCTATCAATGGGGTGAGCGAACTGATCTCGAAAAGCTTCCAGACTACCCAACATGCCAGGATTAAGGAAGTCCATTTGGGAGAATAGATCAAATGTACTATTCTCGACAGGCGTTCCCGTCATGACAATCCTATTTTTCGCTGTTAACAATTTTACCGCTTTGGCAATTTTAGTAGTAGGATTTTTTATGGCTTGCGACTCATCTAATACAATGTAGTGAAAGGGGTATTCTTTGAGTAGCTTGATATCTGACCGAACTAAGCCATAAGTGGTAATAACCAGATGGTAATCTTCAAATAATGCTGTATTCTTTTCTCGATTACTACCGGTGTAATTGAGGTAAGTATATGTAGGGCAGAATTTGTCTATTTCTTCAATCCAATTGAACACTAATGAGCTAGGAACTACAATGAGATGAGTAGCACCCTTACTTTCTCTCGATACTTTCATGAGAAGAGCTAATACCTGTATTGTTTTTCCCAATCCCATATCGTCAGCCAGACATCCTCCCCAACCAAATTCATCCAGGAAGTTTAACCAATTAAATCCTTCCTTCTGATAATTTCTCAACTCTGCTCTCAACCCTTCAGGCGGAGCTACATGGACAATAGATTCAAATGATTTTAAGCGAACTTGTTTCTCAATTAGGTTATATAGTACTTCATTATTGTCAATCTCCTCATACAATTCATCTATCAATCCTATTTGAAACTGAGATAAGGTAATCTGATTTTTTTTGATCTTGCCTAATTTGAAAATGCTGCTGTATTTTTCTAGCCACTCCTTAGGTAATATACCCATTGACCCATCTCCTAACTTCACATATTCCTGCTGCTTCATTAAGGCTTTCTTTATTTCATTCAAATTAACTCTCTGATCCCCGAATGATATTTCTATATTCAGATCAAACCAATCTGTTCCACTTCCTGCTCTAATACTTACTTGAGGTCTATAAGGGTTATATTTAATTTTTTGTAGTTCCTTCAGGCCAAAAATCGTGAACTCCTTTTCTCTCAGTTGTTCAAAGACGCTAAAAAACCAATGTTTTTTCATTACTTCATTAAGAGGAATAGCGAAATAGTGTTTTCTATTGTCTTCAAAACTAGGATGTAATTGTTGGAACCATTTCTTCGTCTCTTCTTCCAATTCCACATCTCTTTGAGCAATAAAGTTTTTCTCTGTATTATCGTCAGAAATGAATAAGTTTTTCCCTCCATCCAGTTTGGTTTCTTTATAGAAATCTTTCTTGCCTGAAATATGATACTGAAATGCAGGAATAAATAGTAGATGATCCTCTATTTCCTTTAGATATACTATTTTTTTGACGGAGGCTTCTATGATTTCTATGGGAATATGATCGCCTTTTACCTCAAGCGTATATTGTTCAGCTAAAGGCATAAGAAAGGTACGAGTGAACGCAGTTACATCTTCATGCCTTATGAGATAGGCTTCTTTATCCTCAAAAAAAGATAATGTTCTAGCGTCTTTAGGAGAGAGGATATAAACAAACTCAGCTATTTGAAGAATTCCAAAAGCGATAATGGAAAAATCTTTGAGCGAATAGGATCGTTGGTTTATGTCGATAATGGGGGTCAGGGAGAAATGAGTGTCGCCTTTTTGAAATTGGAAAGAGATCTTGGGAGATTCTTGTTGAGGATAAATTCTTTGTATGTGTTTAGTTAGTATGTTTCCCTTGCCTCCAGATCCCGACAAGAAATAATGCTCTTCGTCCCACAGCTCATCTATAAAAGATAAAAAATCATAGTAAAATTCATCTTGACAGGCATGTAGCAGTGTTGAAGGTGGATCAGCATCATGGATAATGTTATGCTTAAATAGATACTCATTAGGATGAAGATCTTGCATGCTATCAAAAATGAATCGGTATTTTTTATCCAGTTTTGGCTGAAATCTTTCCAAGTCTTCAATTACTCTCAAAGGTGCCCCTAGGTCACCCCCTTTCTTTCGCTTTCCACTTAACAAATAAAGGCTAATCATAGAATGAGTAGTACTTCTCACACTCCACAAAATCCCTAAATTCTCTGAAGATGGGGCTAGTTTCAATGTTTGGGAAGGAATGGTTAATTGAGGAGTAAAAAAAGTCTTCACTTCTTGTTGCCAATCTGCAAATTCACCGATTTTTGAAATGCCTTTTTTGGTGGGAATTAGCTCAATGCCATTCTTCCTGACTTTTAGCTCGAAATCCTCTTTCCAGGGATCATCCAAGGTATATCCATATTCTTTTAATTTTTCCTCAATGATGGCAGTGTTATCTCGGATGGGAAATAATACATCTCCTAAAAGCCCTTTTTTTGAGGCATGGTACATCAGGAGCGCATAGGCATGACTACACAAAACATCTGATCTTGGACCACAATTACAGGAACAAATCAGGTTGTGCTGAGGATCCATTTTAATCGTAGTCGTGTAGGTTTTGTAGTAATCTTTGATTTTGCCGTAGTATTCGTGTTCCTTTTGTTCGAAATGTATAATTCTATCTATCAGTAATTCTGCTGACCAGGGGGTTTCTCGCTTAAAATCAGTATGATCTGCTAAGTGTTTTGCTGGCAAGGCTTGTGCGAAGGTAGCCTGAAGAGTATAAACAGGTTTAGGTTTTGGATTATTTATAGTATTATTTTTTAAGTTTTCCCGAACTTTATGTGTCTTAACTTGCCGTGAATTTATCATCTGTTTAAATTGCCCGGAAGCGAGATATCCTTTTTTATCAGGAAATTCTTTACCTGAACTATTCGTCACGTAGTCGCTTATTTCCATCAAAGCAGCAAAGGAATGCTTACAATACTCCGAGGCTTTATACGGACAATCACAAGTAATACTGAAATCTTCGGCTTCGTCCAGAAAAAATAAACGGACCGTATAGTAATGATTTGGAGCAGATTGGCTGGGAACCTTACACTCAGCCTGAGCTTTTTCATGATCAATGAAAACAATTTCTATGGGTTCATCTGTGAAGATGACTTGTCCACGTTTGTAGGGCTTAGAATGTTTATGTTTTCTGAGAAAGGCTTCTATTGCTTCAACATTGATCATATCCTAGTCTTGGAAAGGCAATTATCCAGCTAAGTTCGGTAATTTTTCGGAGGAATGGAAAATGACTTATGGGTTAAATATAAGCTGCAAATTACTCCGCTTCTAAGTCAATGTATAATGGCAAATTCTTTCCTAGCGATTCATTGACGTCCATAGGAGAGGTTCCTCCTACATGGATTCTAAAGGTTCCAGCTTCTAGCACAGATCTACCTTCCGTGTTCACTTGTTCTAATGTGGAGGTGCCAATGGTAAAAGTTACTGTTTGGGTCTGGTTCGCTGCTAAGATAATAGGCTGTACTGCTTTCAATGCAAATTGAGGAACGGTAAAAGAGGCTTCAAGGTCGGAAACATATAACTGGACCACTTCTCTTGCTTTCATCGCCCCTTCATTTCTTATTTCAACAGAAATAGTGACAGAATCTCCAGCCTTAATAGTTGATAAACTTGCCGCTAAATTTGTGTAGGAAAAATCTGCATAACTTAACCCAAAACCGAAAGGATACATAGGATCTTCTGTCATATATCGGTAGGTTCGATTTGTCATATTATAGTCAGCGTAATCTGGAAGCTGATCTACAGATGCTGGAAAAGTGATGGGTAACCTTCCCGAGGGACTTACCTCCCCAAAAACAATATCAGCAATAGCCTTACCTCCTTGTTCTCCGGGATACCAGGCAAAAATAACTGCGTCTGATAATTCGTGTACCTCTGTTAAATCCAGTGGGCTACCAGAAGTTAGCACAGTAATAATAGGTTTGTCATTTCCATCTCTCAATTTCTTTAAAAACGCTATTTGATTTTCAGGAACTGACATATCGAACCGGTCCCCTTTGGTAGGCGAAGCGATGGACTCCCCTTCTTCTCCCTCTAGCAGTCCTGAGATTCCCATAGCCACAATGATGGCATCAGCACTTTTCGCGTCTCCACTGGTCCAATCAATAGGATTTACATTGGGTCGATCTAATAAAAATCCATGTTTGTATTGAATGACAGTGCCAGGAGAAACCGCATCTGTGAGGCCTTCAAGTATAGTCACCATATTTCCACTAACGCCATAATAGTTGGCCATAAGAACATCTGTATTCGTGGCATTAGGTCCAGTTACATATAAGTGTCTGATGTTTTTGTCCATAGGAAGTACCCCATCATTCTTTAACAGGACAATAGATTTATGGGCAGCTTCTAAGGCTAATTGTTGATGCTCTTCAGAGTTAACAACTTCAGGACCAATCTTGGTAAAAGGATTGTTTGTTTCAGGATCGAATAATCCTAGTCTAAATCGCGTTTCTAGTAAGGTCAAAAGGGCGTTATCGATCATTTCTTCCGTAATCATTCCTTCTTCCAATGCTTCAGATAAATGAGGATAGGTATTACCGCAATTGAGGTGGACACCTGATTTGAGCGCTAAGGCCGCGGATTCTACCGCATTAGCCGTAACTTTATGTCCTTCGTGAAAGTCGACTAATGCCCAACAGTCGGACAGCAGGTGGCCATCAAATCCGAATTCATCGATCAATATATCTTGAAGAAGACGCTTATTAGCACAACAAGGTTCCCCATTTGTTCGATTATAGGCACACATCACCGCTTCCACATCTGCTTCGACCAAGGTCTTGAAAGCGGGAAGATAAGTTTCATATAGATCTTTATCCGAAACGATGGCATCGAAGACATGTCGATCCTTTTCAGGTCCGCTGTGTACCACATAATGCTTAGCACAAGCAGCCGTTTTAAGATAGGTAGGATGATCCCCTTGTAATCCACGAACGAAAGCCGCTCCTAAAATTCCACTTAAAAATGGATCCTCTCCATAGGTTTCCTGTCCCCTTCCCCATCTGGGATCGCGAAAAATATTCACATTTGGGGACCAGAAAGTAAGCCCTCCATATCGTATCCTGTTTTCATTGGCTACGTTAGCATGAAATTTTGCTCTGGCTTCATCCGAAATTGCTGTCGCTATTCGATGAATAAGTCCCTCGTCAAAGGTAGCAGCCATCCCTATCGCCTGAGGAAAAACGGTTGCCTTTCCTGCTCTTGCTACCCCATGTAATGCTTCGTTCCACCAATTATAAGCAGGTACTCCCAAACGTTCAATCCCAGGTGCATCATAATTGAGTTGGGCTATTTTTTCTTCTGTCGTCATTCTGGAAACCAGGTCCTGGACGCGTTCTTCTAACGGTAAATCAGGATTGAGAAAAGGAAAAGTAGCTTCTGCTTCGGACTGGGCATAAGAATATGTTAATACTATCGCAACAATAGAGAGAAATAGGATGATGTTTTTCATAGTCGACCTTGTAGTAGTTCTTTAATGAGGATAATACCATCAAATTACATGAATATTATCCAATATTGATTGTTGGAACAAATGTATTTTAATAAAATAGAAAGCAAAGTATATTCGATCATCTAAGCTATTGATAATGATAAGACTATTTTGGATCATCTACCTACTTTGGGGGTTTCCCTTTTTTTCTTCTGCTCAATCAAGTCCTTTTCATTTCCCTCAAGGGGTAGCTTCAGGAGATCCCCAGCCTAATGCCGTAACCCTATGGACGCGAGTAGAAAGTCAAGAAAGATGGGAGGGCCCCATAGATTTAACAGTAGAAGTAGCACGCGATCGGGCGTTTAAGAACGTGATTTTAACCGATCATATTAAAGCGGAATCAAGATGGGATCATACAGTAAGGTATTATGCCCAGCCTCTCGCCTCTGGACAGCGTTATTATTATCGTTTTATTGCCAGTAATGACACCTCTATGATTGGGAGAACGCTTACTGCTCCTGATCCTTTGAAAAGTGCGCCCTTAAACCTAGGAATGTTAGCATGTCAAAGCTTTGAACAAGGCTTCTACGGAACATTGGCACGAATGATAGAAGAAGATAAAGCCGCTCCTGATTCAGAACAATTGGAACTGATTATTCATCTGGGAGATTTTATTTACGAAGTAGTAGGCGATGATCCCAGGAATGATAATCATCAACCAACGTGGTTAATAGATCGATTTGGAAAAGAACGCGAAATCCCGCCTTTTCCTCAAGGTATACAGCGATTAGATATAGAAGGAGAATGGAAATCCGGGTCTACACAGCCATTTACGGTAGAAGATTATCGCCATTTATACAAAGTATATCTTTCTAATCCTGTCATGAAGGAAGCAAGAGCAAGATGGCCTTTTATTTGTACCTGGGATGATCACGAATTTGCCAATGGTTGTTATCAAAGCATATCTCCGGCCACAAAGAAAATAGGTCTGGAAGGAATGCAAACAATGAAAGTAGCCGCTAATCAGGCATGGTTTGAATTTATTCCTGCGGCATTGGACCATGCAAGTGTGTTTGAAGGAATCGAATCCTATGCGCACGATTTTATTCCTACACAAGTAAAGAATGTGCCGATAGGAGATTCGTTGATGGGACATTTATTCGCAGAACCTAATAATTTAAGAGCGATTGAGTCTATGTGTATTTATCGATCTCTAACATGGGGAAAAGATATACAGTTGTTCATTACAGATAATAAAAGCTACCAATTACCAGGTACGACAGCGCTGGGGGACCAACAAAAAGAGTGGTTTTTAACCTCTTTGGAACAAAGTACAGCTCAGTGGAAACTTTGGATCAATAGTGAACCTTTTGGAGAAGTAGCGCTGGATTTTGATGCAATGCCTGAACTGGGATTGGGCAGAGAAGTCCTTTATCATGATTCTTGGGTGGTCAATGCGCAGGAAACGCAAGAGATAAAACAATACCTTCACGATCGCCATATGGGAGGGGTTGTTTGTTTGTCGGGAGATTATCATATCCAAATGGCGAACACGATATATTACGAACAACAACCAGTGATGGTGGATTTTTCTGTTACTTCTATGAGTGCTTTTGCAGATTTTTTCTGGTTGGATCGAAAAGGTAAAGGGTATGGCAACGAAAAAATAGAGCGCATTTTTTCATTTTCGACAGTAGAAGAAGAAAAACGAGCCAATATCAATGTTGCTGCGAGATTTGGGGTAAAAGCGGCCTACGATTTTGCATTGACTGAGGATCAGGATATATTAAAACGGTCGCCAGACACCATAAATCCAGGCTTGGAACATTTCGATTGCAGATATAACGGCTACATTCAAATGACAGTGGATAAAAAGGAGATGAAGAGTATGTTTGTCAACACGCAAAATGCAAGAGTGGATTATGAGGAGAGGGGAGCGCCGATGATATATAAGGAATACTATCGTCTGCCCGCTTGGAAAGATGGGGAATCTCCTGCCTTGAATTGGGAAATGATTGAGGTGTTGGAATTAAAAGAGGCGGTGGACGAATAAAGAAATTGTCATTGACCCATTGGTACACCTTCTTCCTCTTTTAATAAAAGCCATCTTTTTAGTGCTTCCAGGATAGATTGTAATTCCGGCGCTTTCATTTGTTTAAGGCGAGCATTTCCATGATGTTTACCTTCCATGAAAAACCAGAGCGCATCTACTTCATCACTTGGTGGAACTGCTGTAGCGGACCAGGTATCTAAAGCACCATAAATGTAGATAAATTGGTTTCCTTCAGTTTTAAGCCAATCAGAAACCTTTCTCATTAATGTAGAATCAAACTGGACTTCCATATTGTCTGGAACAAAGGTTGCCAGTGGATAAGGGATAGGAGGTAGAGCGGTCATCAAGTCTGCTATGTGATCGGTTTGATAGCCGTAGTAACCTATTTCAGTAGCGGATTGATAATAATGAGGTCCAAATATTTCAATTTGTTGGTCGGAGAAAAGGCTTAGATCAGATACGTCGTAAAAATGCTCAAAAATTAAGTCCTTATCTGCGGTAGTCGGAGGAATATCTTCACAGGAATGTCCCCATTGCCAAAAGGAGAAGGGGTATTCTAATACGGCATATTCGAAGGCTTCTTCTATGGTATGATAAGTAAAGGTCCATCCAAGTTCTCTGGCACTACTCTTTATGGTAGGCAATAGTTTATCTCTGAGTTGAAGGACACTGCGTTGAAAGTTGATAATATTTTCTCTACATCGATCACTTCCTATAGAATCCAGGAAAGTGTATATGCGTTTATCCTCCAGGCTGTGGTTAATTGGGGCTACATAGGGAATACTGGCGTCTACATCATTTGGATAAAAATATCTATAGCAAATGGTGGTAACGCCTCCTTTACTTATTCCTGTACTCACCCATGATTGGTCATAAATGCGCTTAAATATAATGTTAATGTGATGAAGATCTGCAGTGGCTTGTTCTAAGGTGAGATATTGATAGTCTAAAGAATCGGGAACACTTGAGCCAAAAAACCTGTGTTCTATATCGATTTGATTAGCGTCCAGTAAGATGGTGGGTTCATGTAAAACCCTAAAGGCTAATCCATATCCCTGAGTACCCATCACCGTGGGCCTGTTAAATCCCTTATGTGCAAGAATGGCTTTCTGAAAAAAATATCCTTTGGTAGGATCTTTATGATCTATGTTCTGTTTGATGCTTAGTTTATAGTATATGTGGGAGAGATTGGAAATAGGCGTTTCTATTCGTTCAAAGGTAATATCCGGAATATGTGAGAGGATTCTTTCAAGCTTTTTATAGCCTTTTTGTGCTAAAAGAGGGGAGAACTGGCATATACCTACTGCGAGAAAAATAATAAAAACGTGTTTCTTCATCGTATTCCTATACTAAAGGTGTTTAAAGGTACTTTGGATAAGCTAAAAACAAAACAACTTCTGCTTTTTCGCTATTTACACCTGGGAAACCTTCGAAAAAATCATCTGAAGAGCTAGATTCTAAGTAATCGAATAAGGTTTTTAACGCTACTCTTGTATCTGAAAAAACTTATTTTACTTATGACAGTAAAATTATGGCTCTACTTTGAGGTATTGAATCCTCCAATTTAAGGTCCATGTGTCTCCCCCATCTTTAGTGCTTTCCCAATCCCATGTTAAGCCATCTTCTGATATATTATAGAACACCATCCGTTGTATGAGGGTAGAACCATCTTCCAGTTCTTTACCCTTGGTCCGAAATATTTTTTTATCTTCATCTATCTCACCCATGAAATCGAAATAGCTCCCTTGATTATCGGCCCAGGCTTGATGCCAGGTGTTGGTCTGAGGATTAAAGACAGAAATACTGGTTCCTTTCATCCCTTGATATTTACCTTCTGTCGCTTGAAAGTGCTCCTGTATTACTTTGCCATCAAGGGTCTTTTCAATAACATTTGTTCCTTTACCCATTGTCCCATCTCCATCTTCCCAAGTTAAGGACCAATTTCCTATCCAAAAGTCAAAGGTAGATTCATCTAATTGGGCGTGTGATATGAACAAAGTGATCAAAGACAATTGGGTAAATACAATGAAAGTTTTCATAAGATTTATATTTGAGATATTATGTCAATGAGCACGACGCTATTACAACATACAGATAATTCTTTAATATTTGATGAGGATGGGATCAACATAAGGAGGGAATAATTTTGATTATATTTAAGCTAACTCATTTGACAATGAAAAAACTACTACGAATCATAGGCTTTCTCCTCTTAATATTAATTGCCTTAGTATTTGTGACTTTCTCCTTCTTTCAATTTACGTGGTCAAGGCAGGTAAAAACGTATGTTGCTAAATTAGGCGAGGAAGTGCAAACGTTGGAGAAAGAAGGGCATTCCTTTAGAGATCTCAATAAAAACGGCCAGTTAGATGTGTACGAAGATCATCGAGCACCCTTGGAACACAGACTAGAAGATCTTCTAAAACAAATGACCTTAGAAGAGAAGGCGGGATCTATGTTTATCACTTTTTCAGTGATGCATTCTGATGGTAGCTTAATCAATAAACCCACCTACACTGGGGATCCTATGAGCACAGTATTTTCTGCTGCTTTTCCCTCCAGCCTAGAAATGATGGTAAAATATCGCATGAATCATTTCAATAATATTCAACCGATGAGTGCGGAAGTGTTAGCTACATGGAACAACGAACTCCAGAAAATGGCAGAGAAAACGCGATTAGGGATTCCAGTTACTATTGCTTCAGATCCAAGACATGCTGCAGGGGATAACCCAGGAGTAGGAATTAAAACACCAGCCTTTTCGCCATGGCCAGGCACTTTAGGGTTAGCTGCCACCAGAGATACGAATTTGGTAAGAGAATTTGGAGATATAGCTCGTCAGGAATATCTCGCTTGTGGAATCAGAGTGGCCCTACATCCCATGGCAGACCTAGCAACAGAGCCTCGTTGGGCAAGAGCCAATGGCACGTTTGGAGAGGATGCAGAACTTTCTGCCCAAATGACTAAAGCATATATTCTTGGTTTCCAAGGTGATTCTTTGACCAATCAAAGTGTGGCTTGTATGACTAAGCACTTTTCCGGAGGTGGGCCACAAAAAGATGGAGAAGATGCCCATTTTCATTATGGAAAAGAGCAAGTATATCCTGGTGGCCAATTTGATTATCATTTAATTCCCTTTGAGAAAGGGGCTTTTCCAGCTCAATCGGCTCAGATGATGCCTTATTATGGGATACCCGTAGGACAAACCTCTGAGGAGGTAGCTTTTGGGTATAATAAGGACATTATTACAGGATTGCTAAGAGAGAAATATGGGTTTAATGGAGTGATATGTACAGATTGGAAATTAGTAACAGGAAATATGATTACGGAAGCCAAAGCCTGGGGAGTAGAGGCATTGACAGAAAAAGAGCGTATCAAAAAAATTATAGAGGCCGGTTGTGATATGTTCGGCGGTGAATATATCTCGGATGTGGTAGTTGAGTTGGTGAATGAAGGCCAACTTTCCGAAGCTCGAATAGATGAATCAGTGAGAAGAATTTTAAGAGATAAGTTCCGATTAGGATTGTTTGATGATCCTTATGTAGATGTGAAGAGTGCCAATGAGAAAGTTTCTACGCCTGAATTTAATCAAAAGGGGTATGAGGCTCAAGTAAAGTCATTAGTATTGTTAAAAAATGAGAATGACCTTCTTCCCCTATCCTCCAAGACAAAAATTTATGTTGAGGGGTTTGACAAAGAATTGGCGAAAGAATATGCAGAAGTGGTAGATCAAGTGGCAGAAGCAGATATAGTACTCAAACATCTGCTTACCCCTTTTGAACCTAGAAATGGGGAAATGTTAGAGCGGATGTTTCATGCAGGTAGACTGAATTTTACAGAAGAGGAAAAAGCTCCTGTGTTAAGTCTCATTCGCCAAAAACCTGCTGTTGTGGGGATTACCTTAGAAAGAGCTGCTATCATTCCTGAGATAGCAGAGAGTAGCCAGGCGTTGATAGCCGATTTTGCTGTTTCCGATCGAGCCTATTTTGATATTATCTTTGGTAAAGCGAAACCTTCTGGGAAATTGCCAATAGAATTGCCGAGTTCCGCTGAAGCAGTAGAAGCCCAATTGGAAGATGTACCTTATGATACTAAAGATCCGTTGTTTCCTTTTGGATTTGGATTGGCGTTTAAATGATGTAAACAATGTTTAAAAAATACCCAGGACTGGACTCGAACCAGCACGGACGCAATGTCCACTAGCCCCTCAAGCTAGCGTGTCTACCAATTCCACCACCTGGGCTTATTAACTCATGTCTACAGAACTGTGTATAGTAAACCCCACCATATTGAGGTGGGGTTTGGTGATTCGACAGGGGCTCGAACCCTGGACCCTCTGCTTAAAAGGCAGATGCTCTACCAACTGAGCTATCGAATCATTTACCAAAAAAATAGAAGTCCTATTTGATCGGATTGCAAAATTAAGATAAAAAGTGAAAGGATCAAAAAAAGATATGCAGAAAATGTGAGGGTAAATATAGAATCCTTACTACTTTTACTCTGTGTTATGTTTAACGGTCTTACAAGCTAAATGTTGACCACAAAAATGAATTCATGTTGGATCTTCAGAAGATAAGGGAAGGTAGTACCTTATTATTCAATAAGCCTAAAGCCTGGACCTCTTTTGATGTAGTGAAAAAGGTTCGAAATATTGTCAAAGTGAAGAAGGTAGGGCATGCAGGGACCTTAGATCCATTGGCAACAGGCTTATTGATTTTATGTACGGGAAAATATACCAAACAAATCTCTTCCATCCAGGATCAGGAAAAACAATACATTGTCACTTTTAAACTTGGCGCACAAACGGCTTCTTACGATGCTGAAGAACCCGAAATGAACATCACAGATGCCTCTCATATCACAGAAGAAGAAGTAAAAGCATGTCTAACAAGTTTCGAAGGAAGCATCGACCAAATTCCGCCAGCTTATTCGGCGGTAAAAGTGAATGGAAAACGAGCCTACAAAGCGGCACGGGCAGGAGAAAAGGTGGAGTTGAAAGCACGAACGATACGTATATATGAGTGCACCCTTTTACAATATCAAGGACCAACATCTATTACTGCCTTAGTAAGGTGTAGCAAAGGAACTTATATAAGAACCTTAGTACATGATGTAGGGCTGAGGTTGAAGGTTGGAGCTTATATGACGGACTTGGTCAGAACGCACATAGGTAATTTTCAACTGGAAGATGCATGGGAGATTTCAACCTTCGAGCAAGCCTGGAAAGAAGCGTTAGCACGAGAACAAGAGGCTTAGAACATCTCATTGGCACAATAACCAAACCATTTCTGCTTTTTCCTTCTTTCTTTTTAGCAGTGTAATTCAGAGCAGGATCTTCCTCATTGGCACAAGAAAAAGGAATCCCACATTATCATAAAGACTTACAGAAAAATTGCGTTATTTTGAGGTGTTTAAGAGGCTATGTTTTGTGTATTAACCCCAGGACATATACAAGCCAGGAAGTTATTTATGAAAGTTTATCATTCACTGGAGAACTACGAAAGAGGGGAACGTACAGTCGCTACGATTGGAACCTTCGACGGAGTGCATATCGGTCATCAAACCATTCTCAATAAACTGAAAAAATCAGCAGCAGCCATAGGAGGAGAGACAGTATTAATCAGTTTTCATCCTCATCCCCGATTGGTGTTGTTTCCCGACAATAATCCATTGCGTTTATTACAATCATTAGAGGAGAAAATTGCCCATCTGGAACAATTAGGGCTGGATAAATTGTTGCTCATTCCCTTTACAAAAGAATTTTCGCGAACACCTTCAAAAACCTTTATTCGTGAGGTACTGGTAGAAACGGTGGGAATTCATAAAATTATTATTGGATACGATCATCACTTTGGGAAAAATAGAACTGGTGGGATAGAGGAATTGAGAGAGGTGTCAACATTATATACTTACGAGGTGGAAGAAATTCCCGCTCAAGCGATTGATGATGCCAATGTGAGTAGTACCAAAATTCGAAATGCACTCCAGGAAGGGGATATTCATACAGCCAATAAATACCTGGGATATGCCTACCAAATCACGGGTAAAGTAGTGCATGGAGAGAAACAGGGGGAGAAAGTTGGGATATCCTACAGCCAATATAGAACCGCAGCAGGCTCGAAAATTAATCCCAGCACATGGAATTTACTTCGTTCGAGTGTCTCTGCCGAAGGATATTTCGGGTTCGAATCACCATAACAATTCAACTTCTCCCTTTAGAACCCCTTCACATTATGGGTTGATGAATATAGGGAAAAAGCCGACGATGGGGGAATTCGAACAATCACAGGAAGTCTATATATTTGACTTTAACGGAAATTTGTACGATAAAGAAATTCGGGTGGAGCTACTGGATTATTTAAGGCCAGAGAAAAAGTTTCCTAATTTAGAGGAATTAATCAGGGCCATGGATCAGGATAAAGTGAAAGGATTAGCGCTGGTTCAGCAATATGGTCCGCTAGAGAGATAAATAAGCCCCAAATTTAAACATATGGAAGAACCTCTTTTTCGCAATATGCCTGTTTCCATGACTGAGCTTCCCTCAGTAGACGAAGTATCTGTACATAAATTGCATCAGGATTATCTGGGGGTACTCTTGATGTACAATACGATTTTTTCTATTCTTCTATTAGCTGGAGGATTATTTTTAATAGGAATTAATGGATGGTGGACGAGTATTACGATTTGGTTAGGCATTTTAGGGTTTTGGTTATTGTGGACGGTATTTAATGTTATTTTGACCATTAAAGGATTTCATCGGAAGGGATATGCTATACGAGAGAGAGACGTAATTTATCAGAGCGGTTGGATCGTACAACGCCAGATTACCATTCCTTTTCACCGGATTCAGCATAGTGAGTGGAATCAGGGATTAGTAGAGAGAATGTTTGGATTAGCAGAATTAGTCGTGTATACAGCGGGAGGAAGTAGTAGTGATTTGACGATTCCCGGATTATTGCCGGATGAGGCCAAGCGATTAAGTAATTATATCATTCGCAAAAGTGGAGGGGAGGATGTCAACTGATCAACCATTTTCTATTCCTTCACGCCAGTCTCCCGTTGGAATGTTGTTCATTTTGGGCAAATATTTATGGAGAGCGCTAAGAGGACTTTGGCCTGTGTTAATCCTTTTGTTAGTGAGGGGGCAAAATCCAGAAGGGCCTTCTTCGTTGACGATTTTTTTAATCGGTATTTCCTTTCTTCAGGTGATATTAGCCATCGTCTCTTACTTTCGCTTTTACTACTACATTGATGGGGAGGATTTTGTTGTGGACCAAGGAGTCATTCGACAGAAAAGTACCCGAATCCCATTATCTCGCATTCAAAGTGTGAATATAGAACAGACAGTATTTCACAAATGGCTTAATGTGGTCAGGCTTCATCTCGATACAGCCAGTTCTTCCGGGAAAGAGGCCGAAATTGCGGCTCTTCCTTTACCTCAGGCCAATCTACTTCGTCAATATGTGCTCCAACAAAAAAAAGGTGATCGCAGAAGAGTTGGCACAAAAAGAGGGTGAGGAAAATGTAAATGGAGTTGAAGGAGAAGAGGTAGTGGCCAATGAACAAACAGTCAAAGAGCTATTAATTCAACGATCACTGGGAGAAGTGTTGAAAGTAGGATTGAGTAGGAATCACTTTCGGGCGTTGGGAGTGATTTTTGGGGGAATCTTTGCACTTTGGAACGTACTGAGAGAATTTATGGAAGAAGAAGAGATTTTAGAGCGGGCTATTGGGATGGGATCAAGTTGGATGTTGGGAGATTATGCCATAGGAATCTTGGGTTTGTTGGTTTTAACAGTATTACTATCATTAGTACAGGTAGCCATTCAATTTTTTCGATTGAGTTTGTTTAAGACAAAAGAAGGATTTACCTGGGAGGCGGGCTTATTTACCCGCGCCCAACGAACAGCTTCGTTACGCAAGATCCAGTTTGTCCAATGGTATACGGATCCATTGAAGCAAATTTGGGGCTTTTTTACGTTTAAATTTTTTCAGGCTGGGAGTACGACGGGTTCCAAAAATCAAATGATCATGCTTCCAGGTAATCAATGGGATGAGGTGAAGATGTTATTGGCCTATGTATATCCAGAGTATGTGTTAGAGAATATGAGAGAGCAACGAATTAGTTCTAAGATTGTGTTTAGGCGTTTGTTGTACAGAGGGATTATTCCAGCCATTGCCGTAAGTGTGTTGAGTGTGTATATGAGGAGTTGGTGGGGATTATTATGGTTGTTGTGGATTCCTGTGACCTACTTATTGGCACGAAGATACTACCACCGATTTCGATACTACATTAATGAACAATTTTTAGTTATTCGATCAGGAGTTTGGAGCATGAATTATACGTTGATTCCGTGGAGACAGGCGCAGGGAGTTTCTTTTTCGCAGGGAATTTATCAGCGCCGACATCAATTAGCTAATCTGGTTTTGTATTCTGCTGCTGGATCTGTAGAGATTCCTTATATGGAACTAGGACAATCGAAAGAATTACGAGATTATTTACTGTATGTAGTGGAAAAGGATAATGAGCCATGGATGTAAGGTGGTTTGTCGGGGATTTTTGTTATATTTGCCACACGAAAATGGCGAGGTAGCTCAGACGGTTAGAGCGCAGGATTCATAACCCTGAGGTCGGGGGTTCGATTCCCCCCTTCGCTACATCTGAAAATCAAGCACTTATGACGAATTGTTGTGAGTGCTTTTTTTGTTGGGTACAACATAGGTACAACAAATGATGGTGCTATGTGGATTGACCTGGTGTAAAGTGGACCTATTTATCTCTATTATCTCGTTTTCACTATAATGGTTTTTAACTTCAGTCGCCTTTCGGTTCCTTCCTTAATCAATGGAAAATCTAGTTTGAAAAGCTAATAGGTGTAACAAGAATATTTATATGAACAGGAGACAAACGAATTACATCATACCAGTATTTTCCTTGGAGAACGCCTCTGGCTGGGTTTCACTTATATCAGGTGGAAGATTTGTTGAATTCTATTTGTAAGTTCAAGGATTATTACTGAAAAAGTTGCCCATAATTATCCTTAAAAGTAGGGGATGATTAACCGTATTTAGTCTCCCCTTTTAGCAGCGCTTTATCGCCAGTCCATAAATAAGCATCAGTGTGGAGGGATAAAGCTAAATGGGCCACATCTTTGGGATCGATATCAATCAAAAGTTTTTCTGCCTGTTTCCATACTTCAGCTGGTATTTGATCTTCATTAATAAAATCTATACTTCTTACAAAGACATATAACACTTCAAGAAAGTCTTCTTTATTCAACTTACTCAGTTTTATCATCTTCTCTTGATACTTGAAAAGCTCAATTATGATGAAGTGACTAGCAAGTTTTTCTAATTGATATTGAGGATTTAATAACAGATCAGCATTTTTACCAGAAGGAGTGATACAAGCACTAAATAATATATTTGTGTCAACAACAACTTTCACTGAAATCTTGACTTATTTTTCTCGTACCAATATTCATTTGCTTCTTCGGCCAATTTCTGGGTTGTTCCTTGTTCTTCAGTCCCTTGGGCTTTCGAAAGGATTTCCATTACCTTAAAGTAGTTTATGTATTTCTCTAACTGTAAGATATTAGATGTCAAAGGCAAGCGGATGACTAATTCGTTTTCGGTACGTTCAATTTTCATGTATTTTATGAGTTAATATTGAAAATAAGGAAAGAAAGCGATCTTAGCAAACACTATTCAAGAACAGCTTTTGCCACCATCAAGAGATTTGAAATAGGTAGGATATTCAAGAGAGGATAATTTAATACTTTGTTGTAAGTTTGGTATACCGTTCATTAAGTTCCTTTGGATTATTCTCCTCATGCTAAACCCCCTCCCAAGTTCACCTAGAATTATGGGAAAAATAATAGTACTTTCCGATTTATTTACTAGTTCAACTGCTCTTTCTGCTCCCCTTTTATAAGTAGAATATGCATTAGTATTAATTGCAACAGATAGGATTATTCCCATAGATCAGTATCAATTTTGCCAAAATCTTCAATATTCTTGTCAAATTCTGCTGCCTCCTCTGCTGCCCAGGTTCCAGTGAATCTAGGAAATTTATGAAGAAGAAAAGGAGTTACGGGAGTTGACAGATGCAGCTGTGGAGGAGCGGGAGTGAGATTAAGTTATGGTTTTTTATGCATATTATACATTTAGTTCATGTTCTGCGCAACAAGAAATAGGATATCGAGGTATTTAAAGGTATGTTCATGAAAGAACAGATAGGTAAAAACAACATATGGAGTAATGGAATCGCAGAGAAACAAACCTAAGATTGAGCAAACAGAAAATGAAATCATTATTCGTCTACCTTACGACCTAGGTGTGGAGGATATTCAAAGAATGCTCAACTACCTATCTTATAAACGGTTAATTCAAGATAGTGAGGCTACAGAGGATCAAATTAACCAACTTGCAAAAGAAGCTAAAAAGGGATGGTGGGAGAAGAATAAACACAGGTTTCCCAACCTGGAAAATTCTTGAACTTTTTTATGGACCCTATTATTGTAGATACTAATATTGCTTTTAGTTCTATTTTGAATTCAAAGGGTCATTTGGGTGAAATACTTCTCAATAATAATGACCAACTTTCCTTTTACAGTCCCTCTTTTTTAAGAGAGGAAATAGACAAACATCGACCCAGGATACTCGAAATATCCCAGTTATCCGAAGAAAAGGTAGACGAGATTATTTATTTGGTTTTCAATAGAATCAAATTTATCTCTGACTTTCAAATTCCCTTTAGTCATTGGCGAGAAGCAGCTCGATTAGTAAGAGATATAGATATGGATGATATTTCTTTCGTAGCACTTACAATTATATCTTGACGGTGTATTGTGGACAGGAGACTTGAAATTACTCAATGGTCTTAGAAAAAGGGGGTTTTCTAAATGTATTTCTACGCTAGAATTATTAGGAAAGATAAGAGATGCGTAAAGTGAAATCTTGATATCATGTTCTGCGCAGCCTTTTGATGATGATCTGTTCATTCCTTTCCATCAAACGAAGTGCTTCACGAATAACTTCACTGGCGTTATTATATAATCCAGCGGCAACTTTTGCCTAATAAAAGCGGTGAGCTTTAAGGTTCATTTTTGGCTCGTTTTTTTCTAAAAAAGTTTTGACGACCTGGCCTCCTACTTGATTACCGGCAGTTAATCCTACTTCATTATCGGTGCGGAAGTGGACTCCTCCTTCAAAGCGGGATTCGGAACATTCTTTTGCCATTTCATGGAATAGCTGTTCATCTTGTGGAAAAAGGAAAGATAAAGCAGTAGCAATTGAGCCTGCTACGGTCGTATGTCCAGCGGGATATCCCGGAAAATTTGGGGTGTCTACCAGGATGGGGTTGAAGTCCGGATCATATTGAAAGGGACGGATACCCCAATAATGGTATTTACCATCCCACGCCGCAATAATCCCATCGAATCGAGCAGTATGGAAAACCGCACCCGCAAAAGCAGCTTCCAAGGGTTCCAAATCGTACTCTAATATTTTCCGTTCCAGAAGATTGTCCCAAACAGGAGCGCTTTTCCACTTCCAGGCAATATCACTGGTCTGATGGGTAGCATTGAACCTACGTAGTTCTTCCATGTCTTCTGTCCAATCGATAGGTGGTGGGGCCGGTCTGAATTGATCGGGACTCGATAAAGTGAGGGGTCTCCATTGGCGTTTCATAGGATCCCATTTTCCTGGGGTACCCGACCAAAGGCTATCTGCGCTAGGTACCTGGCCTTCCCAGATACGATCCGTACGATCCGTTTTAGCATATTCGATATACTGATTCGCAATTTGTTTACCAATGGTCATTCCTTTTTCTATATCGGAGGGTAGTTGAAGGCCGGTCCTAAGGCGTGCTTCCTTAAATTGAGCTAGGAGGCTATCTAGATATGGCTTTCTGTCGGGAAAATAATATCCAATTACTTCCTGAGCAGCGCCTGCTACTGCACTCCATTCACAAATGAAGGTGGAATAAGCTCTTTCGCGGCCCAATTTCTGTACATTAGAATTTTGTTGGAATGGAGCTGTTACCTGATACTGTTGTTTATGTTTCCATACTTCTGTGAGCGCATCATAAATGGAGAGGTGTAAAATGACTACTCGGCCTCCATTTTTATGGCCTTTTTGAGCTCTGCTCACCTCCATCATAATCTGATGCCATCGGTAGGATGGATAGGAAGCATTCCAGTAGTTCATGATCCTGATGTCTTCTTCATTTATTCCTTCTTGCTGCTCAATTACCTTTGTAATTTCTTGCTTGAGTTCGGTTGCATTAACGGGCGAAAAGGTTTCTTCTAATTGAAATTTAAATGGGCCAAAATCATTTATTTGCACTTGGGCAGTGGTTGATGCAACAGCCAGTAGAAGCATCATAAGGTTAAAACTCTTTAGCAATCTAACGTTAACCGGACCTGATGAAGTGGGCATAGCATTTTAATTGAAATTGTAAGAAATAAGCACAAAGTCAACATAAGTAAGATATCAAATACAATTTGTGTCTCTTAATTTTTTTTGTGTAAAATTCTCTATCGAGTACTTGTTAGAAAAGTTCTGAAGGGACTACAAAATAATTAAATAAAGCCGGCTAGCGTGCTGTCCTTAACGAATCAGAAGCAGAATTAAAAAAGCGCATAAAAGTTTCCTTGGCGATTGAATTGTATATTGAGGAAAAAGTAACCACTGGAAAGGCAGGACAAATTGCAGAATTATCGCGCTTGTAGTTTGAAAATGTTTTGGCCAAGAATAAGATACCTATTTCAAATCTTCAAGTAGAACCTGTGTCAGGAGATATAGAGAAACTGAAATAGCGATGAATAAGCAATATCATACAAATCTCAAACAAAAAAATCAGGAAGAACCTCCAATGACACTTGGAGATTCTAGCCTCAAAAATTTCTATAAATCAATAACCTCAAAATTTCTTACATCAAAATAATCATCCAATCCATAATCTGTGTTGATAATGATCCCTCCCAGTAAAACAATTTTTGTAGAATGAAATTCTCCTTTACAAGTTTCAATATATTCATGAATCTTCCTATCGATTACCTTGTAAGTGAATTCCGTTATTTTCTTTGCAGGATTCTCCGCATTAACGATCTCATCTCTATTAGGTAATAACACCTTTTCTAACATCATTTGCTGATAATCATCCTCTCTTATGATAGGAGTATAGGTAGAATCATTTTTAAACCTGTCCAAAGCAAGCATTAACGCACCACAAGAATTTCCAGGATTCTCCATTCTGGGCCTGTACATGCGACCAAGCTCTCCATCAAGTGTTACCCCAATATGAGGTCCATAAAAAATAAAGGCAGATCCTTGATCCGGAATATGGTGAGCAAAGGCTGTCATACCAGTTTCACCAGCAAATGGAATACCTCCTAATCCTCCCATGACAAAAGGACCAAAAAGGACATTGAAAAAGGTAGTAGAAGGAACATTGATGTCATCAGAACATACAGAAGTAGCCATTAACATCTTGGAGACATCAAGACCATTCTCATTTACCAGTTTTCCCAAATAATGTATAGAAGTATCCTTTGCATCCATAGCATTGGGAAAATACGACGTTACGACTTCTTCAAATTTTCTTTGTAGCATGATGTAAATATTAGATAGATAATTGGTTTTAAATGAGGTTTAGCCAAAAGAGGCGTTCTTAACAAACTATTATGTAGATAATCCAGAGGTGAAAAATAGAAGAAATGAATATAAGGCCTTAGCATAATATAGGATCAAAAACAAATTAGATAGTAAGTCCTCAGATCTGGAAATTACAAGAAATCCCTGTAAAAGAATTAGATTATTGGGAGAATATCAAACACGTCAGAGCGAAATTGTTAGCAGGAGCTGAGGCATCAGATACTAACCGTCTCAGTAAATGTTCCTATTCGATGATTGGGCTAACCAACTATGATGTCGAGAGGGGAAGTGAGGAGGAAGGGTTTACTAACCTCTCCCGCATAACAAAAGCGAAAAGATCCTCCAGTCCTTGTTTCAAATTGTTTCGAAGTTTCCTTTTTATCCCAGCTGCCACCATCAGTTTTTTCAAGGGCGACCATGACTTCCAATAGGTTTCCGCTTCTACCCTACAAGAATGATCACTTAAAGGCGTTAAAATGTAAAATTGGTACAATTCATCAAAAGGCAAAGGATCATAGGTTTAATTCCCCATATATTAATTGGCCTGGATCAACGTCTTTAGTTACAGTGAGAAAATTGAAATGCTTACTATTGATCACACAGGTATGTTCTGAGCCTAATCGGGTAACTTCATTGGGATCAAATTCAAAAGCATCAGTCCCTTTAATCCAATGCGATCTATAGGAATAATTGGTAATATATTCAAATAGTTCGTTGGCTGGAATGGGAAACTCTTTCGCTAATTGGATAGGTGGCGGACAATCAAAGGCTACTTTTCTAGCCTGAACAATAGGTTTCAATGAAAGGGCTTCTTTTTCAATAATCGAATACACATAAGGGACGTCCTTGCCATCATAGCGATTATTACCAACATTGAAGGTGTAAAGAGGGGCTCGAAATTCTATATTAAGTCCTACCTCTTCAGCCAAATCCTGGCTAAACAATACATAATTATCACTTTGGACGGAATTTTTCATCAATCGGTGGGCCTCGATCACTTCTTTGCCAAAAGGTTTTCGGTTATCCTGAATGTGAATGAATTGAAGTTCTCCTACATGAGCGATGATTTTCAACTGCAGATTAGGAGCAGTAGCACAAGCATTACACGGACAAATTCTGTTCTTCTCCAATAACTTTAAATGACTATAAAAATCCACAAACATACTTTCCACCTGAGCCAACAATTGATCCAGAGAAGGAACTTGTTCTTCCTTATAAAAAAATAACGCATCTCCTTCTACTTCTGCGAGCGTCAACCCAAGTTGATTAGAAGCGATCAATATCTCCAACAACTCAGCGATAACGTGTTGGCTGTGTTCTACCTCAGTTGTCTGGACAAATTGAGTAAATCCTGAGATGTCGGGAAGATATAGTAAAGATTTAGGCATGAAGAGTGATTGTATTTGAACCTGTTAAGCGGTATACGTGAATAGAAGAAAAAAGTGGGTGAAGCTTTGTGCCAATGGGCGATACACGCAAGTACATAGGAAGGGAGATATTGAAAGGGAAAATGTAATTCGGTTATTGGAAATAAATATTTGTTGTGAACTTATTCTTATATTGATCATATATTCATGAAATTATTTGTTGAAGGAATTTTACATTCAGATAGCCTCCTGCCTCTAAATCATTTTGGCGGGTCGTTTAATTGTAGTTCGATAAATAGATTGAGAGCTGAATAATTTTTTTGGCACATATTGTTTAGGTTTTTAAAGAGAAAAGTACTTATACATGGAGAATAGTGACCTTGACTTGGAGCTTTTAATTCGGGTGTTTTGGGGGGAAGAACAATTGATGGAAGTTTGGAAAGAAATAGAAAAGGACCTAAGACCAGGACTTAAAAAAATCATTATAGAATGGAGCAATAAAGAACCTACACCAGCCTTAACAATTAGAATTTTCGAAAAAGTGAGACAGCGTTTTTTGGATGATAAAGCCAGAAAAAGCGAATTGAAGGAGATTTTCTCTAAAGAAGATATGCAGAAGCTCAAAGCCATTAAGGGTAGGTTTTTGCTGGTATCAATAGAGGAAAAACGAGGATTGGTGAATAAGTTCAAAAGGTTGAAGAATAGATATTTATTGGCCTGTGAAAACGAATGGATGACCGGGATTGTCCAGCATAAGCCCGACATAATTTATAGAGCTATTAAAATGGGAGGAAAAAAGTCAGATAAAGCCTGTGAATTGATTCTATCGAAGAATAAGAGAAAGGTCATGTTGGCAACTAAGTGTACTGTGGAAGAATATCAAGACATCAGCCAGGAAGCTATTCTTGCCCTTATACAGTCAGTCAGACATGGTAAGTTGGTGGACCCAAATAGAATTCATCATTATTACGTTGGGGCATTTGTTAATATGTTCAGGACTCATTTAAAGAGAAAGAAAGTGGATTCGAAGGCAAAAGAAAAACTGAAAAATGAGATAGAGGAGGCAAAGAACCTAAGTACATCTGCTACTATTTTCCGGTTTATTATAGAAGAAGTTTTAAAAGGCAGGGATAGTGTGTTGGTCTCAACACTACTTAAAGCTGGGAATAACTGTCAATCTATCTTAATGGGCTTAGCGGAAGGGTTGTCGGCTAAAGAGCTGGGGAAGCGATTGAATATGACACCAGATTCGATTAACAGCAGAGCTACCCAGTGCAGATCTAAGATGAGAGGAATGATGTTATCTATGCTAGGAGATAGCTGTAACCGAATCTTGACCCTATATCAATTACACAGAAGATGGCATAGAACTAAAGAAGAGGAGTATAGATTATTGGACAACATAAAGGATGAACTGGGATTTGAGTCAAGAGAACAGGTTAAAGCAGAAATTACAATTTGTATGTCGAAGCTGCATGAGCAAGTATTTTCTACTTAACCTTTCCCAATAAATAAGCGATCATCATGAAATACGATTACCATTTTCGGGAGAGATATTTAAGCGAGTCATTAAATGAAGCTGAGAAATTGGCCTATGAAACGGATATGCTGAGACATCCTGACTTGGTGGAAGAGTTGAAAAGGCATATTTATTTGCATCAATGGGTAGGAATGAGTTTGGAAGAGGAAAAGAAAAATGAAGAGAAGCTAAATGAGGTGCAATCCAATAAGCAGTTAGGATCTATCCGACTTCTAAAGTGGATCAACGATTACAAATTTCTCATTGCAGCGGGTATACTTTTGTTGGTTGTTTCCATGGTCCTCTTCTTTTACCTGAATGAAAATAAACCTAATCAAGCTATTAGCCTTGAGTCGCTTTATGCAAGTAATTTCAGAACAATGTCTAGCCCAATTTCCTATCATCTTAAAAGAGGTTTTGACAACTCCAATAATTCTGATTACGACCTCAAAACCCTCGCTTTTCAAGCCTATAATATGAACAATTGGGAATTGTCTAATGAATACTTTCGGGCATTTTTGCAGGATTCCGTAGATGAAGACGCTTTATTTTATGTAGCAATGACGGAAATAGAATTAAACGATCATAAAAATGCTAAAAAGCATTTAGAAAACTATGTGTCAAGGTACCATATATATGAAAAGGATGCCCAGTGGTATTTGGCACTGGTTAATTTGAAACTTGGGCTGGTAGATGAATCCAAAAAAGTGTTAGAAAGACTTAGTGCCGAAGAAAGTCCTTTTCGCCAGAGAAGTAATTCACTATTAAACTCTTTACATAACTTTTAAGCTTAACCATCATGAAAAAAACGTTGCTCTTTTGTGTATGTGTGTTAGCCGTCAGCTATTTTACGACAGGTTGTGGTACTGCCTTTTCATATTTTGAGATTCCCGTAAAGGAACCAAATGCAGATACATTAAATATTGCTCAAGCGGTAATGATAAAAAATAAAGTTTTATTTATAGATCCTTCTAAAAAGCTGGGACTTCCTAAAATAAAGTACAAGCTTTTTAAAATAGAAGAATTTCAAGGTGGAATTTGGGAAGAAATAGGCAATGACATAGCGTTGAAGTGGCCACCTAAGTGTAGTGAAACAGGTGAATGTCCACCATTTGCTTTATATTACGAAATGATTTCGACAAATCCAGCCAAAATGGAAGATCAAGTAAAAGCATTAAAAGAGACATTTGGGGATATTAATAATTTTTCGGTTATAAATAATATTTCTAATCAGAGTTTATCTAGGGAATTAACGATTACTCAACAATTTACAGATGAAGGGAGAGGTTTTGAGATAAGGATTGTCTACTCTAAATGATTATTCGAGATATTAAGGATCTAACCTATTCTTATATTTTAGGTTTTTAGTAAAGTATCTATATGTGACGATTAGTAGCATAAGTATAATTAATAATGCTACAGATATTGAGACTTTCCAGGATATAGGATTTACTATAGCCTGGTTAGTTCCCATCATGATCATTCCTCCCCAATTACCAGGGTGCGCCATTCTGTGATCAGAATTAGAAATATAAGTGATCTTAGCTTTCGTTAGGCTTTCATCAATTTTTAAGCCGCTACTTAGATGCTCATAAAATGGAATCATCACCTTCGCTGTAGAAATATCAGGAACTTGCCACAGGCTCATTATTACACTGTTAGCTCCCGCTTCAAAAAATGTTCTAGCCATGCTTAACATTCCCTCGCCAGGGATGTATTCTCCTATCCCTGATTCGCAAGCCGCTAATATGACTATTTTTGATTGGAGAGGAATGCCCATGATTTCAAAAGGATATAATATTTCACTCTCAGATGAATCTGTACCAAAGAAAATTAATTTGGACTCGTAGATTGAGTCTAAAGCACCATGTATACTAAGAAGAAGGATGTCAAAACTTGATGCTTGAGTTAAAAAATAATCTTTGTTTGGCAGGGATTTTGGTACCAAAGTAGTAGGGAAAAGTTTACTAATGGAAGCAATCTCAAGTGTAGACCCTGGTAATAGAATAAGCCCAGATCTTCTTTTGCTAGGATCTAAGAGGTCGTTTGAAATCGTCGTTGTATCATAATTAAATGCTAATACCTTTGGTTTTTGGAAATAGAGATTAGAATCGTTTTTATTTTTTTGAATTGTACGGAGAGAAATACCGTAACTGATGATAACTTTTTTTATTAGATATTCTAATTCATTGTATGAGATATAACTTTTTGTCCACAAATCTGTAATTAATGTTTCAAAAGGAATTAATGATAGAGGGCCATCTCTGATAACTAATAATTCTATTGGATCATTTTGGGCACTAATAATATTGGTCGGAGCGACGAATTTTTGATATATATGATAACTGGCCTTACAAAATGTTTCAAAATCTTCTTGTTCTGATTCTAATTGATAGCCATGACTTAATTGATCAACTACAGATAATACTTCAGTCGTATCCTTAGCATCGATATGGACCTTATGAAAGGAATGATTTTTTACCGATTTACTCACAATAAAACAGTATTTCTCTCCCCAGAAGTAGGAGATTACATTATCGTAGACCAATTCTATAGTGTTATGTGAAAAAGGTTCTTCAGAATCATTAAAATATAATGCAGGAAACAAAGAGTTGCCCTGAGAATTCATTTGATTACGTAAAGATTCACGTTGATTTTCAATTTCAAGAATTCTCGAATAGTATTTAGATACTACTTCCTCATTTTGGGGAATCTCATTTTTTAAGCTTTTTATCTTTACTTGCAAATAGGAATATTCTCTTTTAAGATCTAAGTCTTGTTGAATAAGATCCGCGTTTACACCAGAATCGTCAAGCCTTCGAATTTCGTTAATTTGTTTTGACAGCGATTTAGCTTTACTTCCTTCTATAATGTCAAGTGCCATCAAAGAAACATTATTATTTTTTGATATACTATCAATTAAAAACAAACAGTTTAATGCAGACTCATAGATGGATCTAATGCTTTTAGTGAATTCATATTGATCATTTTCCCTTTCTAAATAATAAAAAGTTTCATTAGAAAAATCTATAGCTTTTTGAAAGTAGAGTTTAGCTAATTCTAATGATTTCAGAGGATGAGAGGAGTTGACTGATTGTTCCAATAATATATGCCCCTTTTTCTTCAATATTCTCATTAAAAACGGATGATCCCACCAAGAATTGATTTTAGGTAGTCCATTTACGTCTAATAAATCTTCATTTATAAGGGTACTTATAGATTTGTCATAATAATTTAAGGCTAACTCCAAATTCTGATCTTCTATTCTATAGGTATCCCCAAGTAATTCATAAATAGCCGATTGCTTAGTAAATAAATCTAGCGACAATGAATCATAAATACTTTTTGCTTTGAGTAGGCTAGTTCTTGCTAAGTCATATTCTTTTTGATTAATTAAAATATTTCCAAGACAAGTGTGAGCATCTCCTTCTATTTCCGTTATGTGGATATCTGGACTTTTTAGGTTATCAGCTGTATTAATGATCTTCTTCAAAATCTTAATCCCATCTTCTTCTTTATTTAATTCAGCAAAAGTTTCACTAGTTTTTAATAGATTATATAAATAATAATATTCTGTTGAATCATACACATTAGATTGCATAAATTTTTGCCTCGCTGTATCGAGAATTGAACTTGCTAACCACAACTGGCCTTTGTTTTTTAAGTTATCTCCAATAACATTATAGGCCATCAGTTCAAAATAACTAGCTATTTCAGGTTGGAGTATATGTAAAGAGTCAAGAATCTTATAGGCAAATGAAGTAGATTTTTCGTAATTTTTAAGCAAATGATGCCTTTCCATTGAAGTTGAATAACTTTCAATAATAAAATAATTCTTGAGAGAAGGATGAGCATCTTCACTCTTAGATAAAATATCCTTACCAATTTCTTGATATTCATCTGCTAAAGGAATATTTGCTTCTAAATCAAAGGCAATTCGAGAAAGATAAAAATAGATGTTTGAAATGTAAGAACTTGGTCTTTTAAAATAGTTCTCTCTGATTTTTAATGCTATTTCCAAACATCTTTTTGCAGAGTCTACTTCAAAAGAATTCATGTGTTGTACTGCTTTACAACCTAATGCAGAAGCAACAAAAGGGTGATAATTTCTAAATTCTGGTTTATTGAAAATATTTATGAATAGATCCTCTATGTAAGGAATAGCTTTCTCCCAATCATTCTTCAGTTCCCGAGCATTTTGATAATAAGTACAAATCCGAATTAATGCCCAAGCATATCCTTCCCAATCTCGATTTTTTTTTAAGTTTTCAGATGCTTTTTGGTATGCTGTTAATGCCTCCAAATGTTCATTAATCTTATCCAACGAATCCGCCTCCTTCAACAGTGGATGATGATAATCGTAAGGAGCTTCAGGATTGAGGTAGGAAGTATAAGTTGTCTGGCTGGTGGAATCAGCCAGATCCTTTTCCGATAAATTAAATTCTGCCTTTTCTATATCGTAGGTAGAAGTATTACGATTGCAAGACGTTGACAGAAAAACAATAGAAATGAAAAGGGTAACTAAAGAGATAACTTCGATCCTTTTTTTATTCAGCTGTTGTGTATTCGACATGTGTGCGACAATTAGGAGAAACAAGGGAACTATATTGTAAACACTAACTATAAAACAATATGGCAAAAAAATGACTAAAATAGAATGAAAAGTCCATTATTTCAATGAACTTTTCAAGCAGGAATAAATAATTTGAATGAACCATGATACTGGTCCTCAGGTAAAAGTGTGTGTATCTTCCATATGCATTAGCAGGGCAATGAGTACAAAAACTTGATTGTATTAATAAGTATCACATAAGACAACATTCTAAATGGAAAAGTGGAAAAAATTTGACTATTTGATAAATCTTAATATTCAAATTCCGTGATTGTTGGCAACATGGATATAATAAACCCTCGACCCAATGAATCTATCCCCTCGAATTAAGCATATACTTGAGCCGATATTATTGTTGATAGGAGGAATGATGTTAGCTTGTAGCGATGAAAATTCAAGTTTAGCAGAATTACCAGAAGAGCCTCCATCATCAACTCCTGTACATATAAATCCTGATTCCATTTTTGCCCAATATACCCTCTTACCGGAAGCGAGAATAGTTGCCTCACAGGATTCTCAATGGTTTGCCGCCTACATTAATCCCACAGACAGATATGCTCATGGGATTTTAGGAGATAAGATAGAAGCTGGTGGATTAGTTATGTATCATGAAGGGGAGTATTTTCCTGTGATATTGCCAGAAAATATGGTGTTCGAAGATGTGGCGCCGAGAATGATAGATGTAGATGATGATCGTATCCCAGAATTGTTATGCATCAGATCCGAGGTCAATAGTGGAGCGGGATTGGTCATTTACCAATGGCGAGAGGAAAGACTTTATACTTATGCGTTTGTGAAAGAAATAGGAACAGCAAATCGTTGGTTGAATGTAGTAGCTGTGAAGGATCTGGATAGGGACCATCAGCTTAATCTATTCTGGATACAAACACCGCATATAGGAGGTATTATAAAAGGGCAAATATTGTCCCTGGAGAAATGAAGGTGATCGCTGAAATGACGGGAGTAAGCAATCATGCCATAGGAGAACGAAATTTGTGTTTATCAGCAGTGGTAGAAATTGAAGGGAAGCTACAGCTCATTGTCCCAAATCAAACGAGAAAGAAGTGGGTATATATTGATTATGCCAATGGGGAATTCTCCCGGATAAAGGAAGAAGCGGATTCTATCGATTTCAGCCAACCCATTTATGACCAACTTGATATGCTGACTTTTGAAAATGAGAATAATTGTCGCATGGATTTATAATTATATACACTATTTAACACAAAGCTTGAATTTGATAGCTATATAATCTCATTTCTAAGTTTTCTGATGGCTTTCGGTATTCAATCAGCTTTGGTTGCCAGGATCTTTGATAAATTTGATAAATAGAATAAAGGAAGCTTAGGAGTTGTTCCCTCTTTTTATGTTAAAGGTTCCGAATCATATGGCAGGATCTTGACGTTGACCATTCCCTTTTTTACTTATTATGCTGATCAATGTGTTATTAATGGACCTTATATGGCAACTACTCCTTCGTCCGCAGAGATTACGCTCTCATCTTCTACTGGAAAATGGATTCTGGCTTCTACTATTCTTGCATCCAGCATGGCTTTCATTGATTCCACAGCCCTCAATGTCATCCTTCCTTCCTTACAAAGAGAACTGGGAGCAGTAGGAACAGATATTTTCTGGATATTAAATGCTTATTTACTCATGTTGGCTGCGCTCATTTTGGTAGGAGGCTCACTCGGCGATAAGTTGGGAAGGAAAAAAGTGTTCATGATTGGCATCGTCATATTTATTCTTTCTTCCATTGCCTGTGGGCTATCTCCAGACGTGGAATTTCTGATTTTTGCTCGGGGGCTTCAGGGATTAGGAGGAGCATTAATGATTCCGGGTAGTTTATCCATTATTTCTGCTACGTTCCATCATAAAGAAAAGGGACAGGCCATAGGAACATGGTCGGCAGCTACTACGTTGGTAACTGTAGGAGGCCCCATATTAGGAGGTGCTTTGGGAGATGCAGGCTGGTGGAGAGGGATTTTCTTCATTAATGTACCTATTGGAATTATCTCTTTACTCGTACTATTTTATAAAGTACCGGAAAGTACAGACGAATCGTTGGACCATCGGTTGGATTATGGGGGAGCGATGGCAGCTATCTTGGCTTTAGCATTACTTACATTTGGGTTTCTTGAAATCCCTGCATTTGGATGGACCGATTGGAAAGTGTTAGCTTCCTTAGGATTAGGGACTTTGTGTTTCATCGGATTTATCATTATAGAGCAAAATAGAACCAATCCGATGATTCCTCTACATTTATTTAAGAATCGGACATTTACCGGAGCGAATGTGTTGACTTTTTTCCTCTATGCGGCCTTGGCAATTGTTCTGCTTTTTTTATCCCTAAACTTAATTCAAATCCAGGGCTATAAACAGGTTCAAGCAGGGCTGACCTTACTTCCTTTTTCCATTGTCATGGCCTTATTAGCTAGACGGGTAGGAAAAATAGTGGATAGATATGGACCCAAATGGTTATTGGTGATAGGCCCCTTTATTACTGGAGTGGGTATATTCTGGTTTTCTCAAGTGGGATTAACAGAAGGGTTTTCAGATTTCTGGACCACCTATTTCCCAGGAATGTTGATATTCGCCTTGGGAATGTCATTAACAGTAGTTCCGCTGACAACTACCGTCATGGGTTCAGTAGGAGATCAATATGCTGGCGCTGCCTCGGGAATTAATAATTCTATGACTCGTACAGCTAATGTATTTGCTAATGCGATTATAGGTGCAGTGGCTGTCTTGATCTATTCTATATATTTAGAACACTATACGGATGGATTAGCGCTTTCAAATGAGGTACAGGCAGCCATTATGAATGAGGCTATTGATTTAGGAGAAGCAACAGTTCCAGACTTGGTGGCTGAAGGGGTACGATCAAGTGTTCAGGCAGCCTTTCATCATTCATTCATCTCTATGTTTAATTTAATTATGTATGTAGGTACAGGATTAGCTTGGTTATCAGCGTTAGTAGCTTTTGTTATGATAGAAAATAAGCACGTAACTGATTAAAAAAATCATCGTTTCCATTATTTCCATTCGAAAAATAGGATATTATGGTAAATTGAACAGATAATAAAACAGCTTAAAGGTGATATGCGAAATGTTGTTCTTTTATTCAATGTATGTATTTGGCTTCAACTCCATAGCCAAGCCCCTTTAAAAGTGGATGTTTCATCAGATATTGTCATTCCCAAACATTATATCGTTACTATATGTCAGGAAGAATTAACCATTGACGGACTAGCAGAGGAGGCTTGTTGGCAGGCTGCCCGATTTTCCGAATCCTTTATCGACATTGAGGGAGAAAAAGAGCCAACCTATGATACCAAAGTAAAGATGTTGTGGGATTCGACCTACTTATATGTGTACGCGGAATTAGAAGAGCCTCATATTTGGGGAAATTTGAAACAAAGGGATACCGTCATTTTTTACAATAACGATTTTGAAGTATTCATTGATCCATCCAGAAATACCTACAATTATGGGGAAATAGAGATCAACGCTCTGGGAACTGTTTGGGATTTATCTTTGGATAAGCCTTATAGAACGGGAGGAAAAGCTAATGATCATTGGAATCTGAATGCGCTAACGTCGGCTGTTCACATATATGGAAGCTTGAATGATCCTACCGATACAGATTCTATGTGGACTGTAGAAATGGCTATTCCCTTAGAGGCATTGACAGAATTAAATGATGGCCCAAATAATATTCCTCGAGAAGGGGAGCAATGGAGCATCAATTTTTCGAGAGTAGAATGGGAGCATGACCTCGTAAAGGGTACATACAGAAGAAAAAAAGTCGATGGAAAATTTCTACCGGAAAATAATTGGGTATGGAGTAATCAGAAGGTGATCAATATGCACGAGCCTGAAAAATGGGGCACACTTCAATTTACGCATCAATCCTCTACTGATAATGTAACGTTGATACGAGATGAAAACCAGGCATATAAACAAGTGGCTTATGCGCTCTTCCGAAAAACAGCTTTTGGAGACCTTCAACATTTACTTCTACAGCCTAGAGGAGGTAGTCAGCAATTGGAAATTACCTATGGAGAGGAAAACGCTATATTTGCAGTTTTCTATAAAACACTATCTGGATTTGAGTATAGCATTCAGATACCACAAACAAATTCTCACTTAATAATTGATCAGGAAGGTCAGCTTTTAATAGAGGAAGTTAAAAACTTTACTTTTGCTACCTGGACAGGGATTGGGGATATTAAGACTTTTGACCGGGATGCATGGATGGAAAAATTGACTTCTTATAAAGAGATAGGAATTTCAGAAGTATTAGTCCAGGCTGACGCAGAATATCTAGAACAATTAGTTCCATTGGCACAAGAAAAAGACATAAAGATTCATGCATGGATGTGGACCTTGAATCGACCTAATGATTCAATAGCTAATAAACATCCTGAGTGGTATGCAGTCAATCGAAAAGGAGATAATTCATTGGAATATCGGGCTTATGTAGATTATTATCAATGGCTGAGTCCTTTCCACCCGGAAGCGCGTGAATATATTAAGGGGAACGTCAGGAAGTTGGCAAAGGTCGAAGGCTTAGCTTCTGTTCATTTGGATTACGTTCGTTTTGTGGATGTGATTTTGGGTGCGGATTTACAACCTAAATATGGATTGGTGCAGGATCACGAAATGCCGGAATACGATTTTGGCTATCACCCTATCGCTCGTGAAGGGTTCAAAAAAATATTCGGAAAGGATCCTATGGAAATGGAGCACCCTGAGTTGAGTACAGAGTGGAGACAGTATCGGTTAAATGCTATTAGTTCCCTGGTTAATGAATTGGTGGATATTGCTCACGAACATGGAGTAAAGATGTCTGCTGCGGTTTTCCCTTTTCCTGAGATGTCGCGTCAAATGGTTCGACAAGCTTGGAATGATTGGGATCTGGACATGGCTTTTCCGATGGTGTATCAGAGTTTTTATAGAGAAAATGTGGATTGGATCGGTTTTGCGATTGAACAAGGCGTTAAAGATGTCGTTTTTCCTATTTATGCGGGATTATTTATGCCTGCACTGGAAGATCCTAAGGACTTGGAGCGTGCTATTTTATTGGTGAAGGAGAAGGGGGCCAATGGTGTTTCACTGTTTACTGCAAATAATTTGAATGATGAACAGAAAGAAGTATTAAAGAGGTTGAGCGGCGCTAAAGGGGATTAGTCAAATCACGGGCTACTCAATAAGTTAATATTTCTAATAAGCCTTTTTTAATGATGGTTAATTGGTCATCGGTGATATGACCTATTTTTTCGGTGAGCATATCTTTGGAAAGAGTTCTAATTTGGAAGGTAATTATCTCAGAATCCATAGCCAATTGGTTAATGTTATCTTTTTCCAGAATTAAACAACCCGCGTACTGTTTAATCTTGGAAGTTAATGGGCAAACAATACAAATACCTAGATGATCATTCATTGCATTGCCGCTGATAATGACAACGGGTCGAATACCTCTTTGCTCATCTCCTTTGGTGGGATTAAGATTTGCCCAGTAAATTTCTCCTTGTTTCATAGATCCCTGGTCATGGCTAACAAGTCTTCAAATCCCTCTTCCGCTAGCTTGAGAATATCTCTATCCTTCCTGGCTCTTTGAAAGGAATCTATGTATTCCTCCTCTTTCAATAAGGCGAAATACCTTTTTAATGCCTTCTCGATGATCTTATTCTTCGGGAGACCTAGCTTTTCTGCATATTCATTTAACTGTTTCATAACTTCTTCTGGTAAAGTACTAGTATAATGAATGGATGAAGACATACAGATTCCGTATTTATGATATGTATGTAAAGATAGTATTCATATTCTGCACTTAAAAACTATATTTATATTTCTTATTGATATTAATTGCTGAGTATCTGGCAGTATCAAAATGTGTAGTTCCTTTAATGGATCTCTGGAGGAGGAATCCATATGAGATGTGAAGGCCTAATACATATTACTATTTAACGGGACTAATGCTATCGTTGCTCTTTATACGCCTGCCAAGGATTATTACGCTTCCGTTGGCGTGATAGTGCATTCATTTCAGTAATTACTCCCAGGTCTCCTTGTTGAATCATCCATTGGTCCATCTCCTTCCCTAGAGATTGCTTTACAGCGGCGTAATCGGAAAGCTCAGCAAGGTTGTGTTGTTCATAAGGATCATTCTCCACATCGTATAGTTCTTCATAAGGACGATACATATATGTTCGAATTTTTTCTCCTTCTTTTGTTCCTTGAGTGGTCTCTATCCAACGGTGATAAAGTTCTCCTTTTCTGGTGTTCGCATTATTGAAAAAAGGAGCTTCAAAATTAAGGTTTCGAATGTATTTATAGCGTTTATCTCTGATGGAGCGGATAGGATAAGAGGAAGAACCATTATGAATGCCCCTTGTGGTATGGATTCCATATACGTATGATCGGTGTTCATTGGCATTTTGCTGAAGTACAGACCAAAAGCTACGTCCATCAAATCCCCTCTGACCATGTGTATCGGCAATTCCCACATCTATCTTCTCAGGATCTTTTCCTACGACCTCTAGTAAGGTAGGAACTACATCTACATATTGTACCAATGCGTCCTGCCGACTTCCTGCTTCAATATGTCCTGGCCAACGAGTGATGAAAGCTGTTTTAAGTCCAAGATCATAACAGGTCCACTTACCAAAAGGAAGGCCATATCCTTGCTCACTGGTAAATATGGTAATGGTCTCATCAGCTTTCCCTGCATCATCAAGCAAGGTTAAACACTCTCCCAAAAGACTATCTGCATACGTAATTTCTGCGTAGTAATGAGTTAATGCTTCCCTGGTTTCCGGAAGGTCGACTGCATATGGAGGAATGGTGAGATGTTCAGGATTATAAGCAGAAGGATTTCCTCTGTTCCATGGGGTATGTGGTTGGTTTTCTGCAATAATGATGAAAAAAGGCTCTTCTCCATCGATGACCGACTTTATCTCCTTAATGTTAATATCTTTATCATTTTTCCCATTATCGTGGTTTCTTCCTGGTAAATGTTCGATAGGGAAAGCTTCGGGAGGGCCGTAATGTGTTTTTCCCGCCAAAACTACTCTGTAACCCAATTCTCTAAAATGATGTCCCAGACTTTTGACTCCATTATATACAAGAGAATGATTAGGATAAGCACCATTCCTTACGGGAAATATTCCAGTGTATAATTGTTGGCGAGTAGGAGAACACATGGCTGTAGCGGTAAACATATTATCCATGCACATTCCTTCGTCAGCAAGTCGCTGGATGTGCGGTGTAATGACATCTGGATTACCATAAGGCTGACAATCACGCCAGCTCATATCATCTGCCATGAAAAGAAGAATATTAGGACGATGTTGGGCAATTGTGATATGTATAGTACAAAGGAATAGTAGGAATAAGGTTGAGTTTTTCATATTAATCACATGTTATCTTGCTTATTCAGGGATTCAATTTCTTACGGTATTGTCCATTGGCATACCCAATTCTTCATACAATCCCTTTCTCGCTGATTTATCTTTGTTTAAAATTTCTCTGGCAAAGGTGGCTACCGGTTCTGCGTATTCTCTTGGAACGACGGCGACCCCATCACCATCAGCCACAATAACATCACCGGGCCTGACAAGAACATCTCCTATAGCAACGGGTTCATTGACGGATTCAATTTCATTTCTCCCTGGGCGAATGCCTCTTCCCCTGTTCATTAGATCCAAATAAACAGGGATTTTTTGTTTGATAATTTCATCCGTATCTCTAATCCCTCCATTTGAAACGATTCCTCTTGCACCTTTACTTATCCATGCCAATGAATTATATGATCCTACAGATCCCGTATCACCATCACCGTTGACATCTAAGACTACTACTGATCCTTCTTTAATATATTCTACAAAGGGCTCACTAGATAGTTCATTGTACCACTTTCCTTCCCATTGCTGAAATTCCTCTTTGTTCATGGGAACAGGAACGACTTTATTCGTAGGAACATATCTGGCCGTAACAGCTATGCCACGAAATATATGAGACATATCATCTATATCTTTCCAAAGAGCTTCTATGCGTTGGTCCATAATACAACGATCCTGAAGCCCTACCATGTCCAGACCATCGGAAACATCAGCGACTCTTAAGCCTTCATACAACTCAAGAATGCGAGCATCAGTTATAGAGGCCGCTTCCTGACCGATAGATGTTCCTGAGAGCAGGAGAAATATAGTGATGCATAAGGGGTATTTCATGGTGTTTTTCTTGGTTTTGGGTTTAAATATTGGTTATAGTTAAATGAGCTTGCCTGGAAAAAATGCGGTACAGAGAACAAAAGAGGTTTGTGATATTTATGGCTAGGTGTTTAGATTATTTTTCTTCTTGGTATAATACTGAATGAATTTCAGCTAATTTTTCAACAGGTATTTTGATTACTGCTCTGTCATAAGTCATCAGTCCATTTACTTCGCCCTCCACATCAGTGGTTTGGGTATAAACGGCGGCGGAAAGACCTTGATTTTGTTGCATTGCAACAATTTGATCAAACTTTTTTTGGTAATTCTCCAGTAACTCCTCAGCTGTTTCCTGCCAGACGTTATCGGGAGTCACCTCATTCGCCCATCGAGAGTGGATCGAAGGGAATTTAGGTTCCCATTGAGCATAGATCTTAATAGTGGAAAAGAGTAGGAGTAGTAGAATGGTGTTCCTCATGTTTTGAAGGGTTAGTTTGTAGTCCTCGTCTGACATTATATAAAATAAATTTATTTCGAAATTTTTTTTAAAAAAACAGGGAATAAAAATGTAGAAGAGCTTTATAGTAGAGATTTTAGCCACTGATTAATTATTACAACAATATTGCAATTGAGCAGCTATTTTTGCAATATTGTTGCATAAGCGAACCCTTTATCACAACCCTTATGAGAAATTATTACCTAATATTGTGTGTATGTTTATTGTTTCTTGCTCCATGTCAAGTATTTGGACAAGTTGAAAACATTACAAGTGTGGAACTCACCTTTACTTCGGGATTAGACGGAAGTACGGTTACAGCAAGTGCCGAAGATACAGGTTCAGGGCTTGCAGTAACAGGTAGTATTGACTTATTAGAAAGTACGGATTATGACCTTAGTATTGTCGTTTCAAACACGAGTGGGTCATTAAATGAAACGATTACAGCTAGCGGCGAGAACTTCCTCTTTTTCTATAGTTGGACAGATGAAATATTTTTGAGTCCTGCGGGAGATGGAAACATTGATGTAAGAACGGACCCAGTAGACTATGTGGATCTAGATAGTGATAGTTTACCAATAGGACTAGCTACCAACTGGACAACAGACTGTGGAGAGGAAGCTACTAGTGGAAGCTTTCGCCTTGTCTTACAAGATCAAACGGGGAGTAAATCTGATACATCTTCCGCAAATGTAGGAAGTGCTATATTTGATTTAAGCTGGGATGTATCTGTCTCTACTTTCCCCGGGGCACCTCCTTGTGAAAATGAAGAAGAAATTATCACTGATGTAGTTTTGGCATTTGTCCCTACTAGTGGGGGAGATACAATTTTTGCTGCTGCGGTAGACCCGGATGGAGAAGGCTTAGCGGATTTACAGGTGGAAGATGATGTTAATCTTGTGGCGGGAGTTGAATACAATTTGAATGTAACCTTAACAAACGCAATTGAGGGGGAAGACATTACAGAAGAAATCGAGGAAGAAGATGATGAGCATCAATTCTTTTTTGAATGGACTGAGGGATTGTTCAGTGATCCTACTGGAAATGGAAATACAGATAACAGAGACGATCCAGTCAATTATAATGATTTTGATGAAAATAGCTTACCTGTAGGATTGAGTACAACTTGGACAGCTGGAGAGACGATCGGTCAGGGTAGCTTTAGAGTTGTATTAAAACATCAGCCAGATATTAAGTCACCTACCACTACAGTTGACAGTGGGTCTACTGATATCGATCTTACATGGAACGTAAATATCAGTCCTGCTTCTTCTATTCAAAATGTCACCAGTGTTGAGCTTACCTTTACTTCGGGATTAGATGGAAGTACAGTCACAGCAAGTGCCGAAGATACAGGTTCAGGGCTTGCCGTAACAGGTAGCATCGATTTATTAGAAAGTACAGATTACGCCCTCAGTATTGTCGTTTCGGATAGTAATGGATCATTGAATGATACAATCACAGCCAATGGGCAAAATTTCCTCTTTTTCTATGGCTGGACAGATGAAATATTTTTGAGTCCTGCAGGAGATGGAAACATTGATGTGAGAACAGATCCAGTAGATTATGTAGACTTGGATGGTAATAGCTTACCTATAGGACTTACGACAGACTGGACAACTGATTGTGGAGAAGAATCCACTAGTGGAACCTTTCGCATTGTCTTACAAGATCAAACAGGAAGCAAGACAGACTCTTCTTCAAGCGATGTGGGTAGTGAGGTATTCGATCTAAATTGGGATGTTACGGTTTCGACTTTTCCTGGAGCACCGCCTTGTGAAAACGAAGAAGAAATCATCACTGATGTAGTTTTAGCATTTGTTCCTACTAGTGGAGGAGATACAATCTTTGCTGCTGCGGTAGATCCAGATGGAGAAGGCTTAGCGGATTTGCAGGTAGAAGATGATATAAATCTTGAAGCAGGAGTTGAATACAATTTGAGTGTAACCTTAACAAATTCGATTGAGGGGGAAGACATTACAGAAGAAATCGAAGAAGAAGATGATGAGCATCAATTCTTTTTTGAATGGACGGAAGGATTGTTTAGTGATCCTACTGGAAACGGAAATACGGACAACAGAGATGATCCAGTCAATTACAACGATTTCGATGAAAATAGTTTACCTGTAGGATTGAGTACTACATGGTTATCTGCAGATACGAGCCTTCAAGGAAGCTTCAGAGTTGTATTGAAACATCAGCCAGATATAAAGTCTCCTACCACTACAGTCGACAGTGGATCTACTGATATTGATCTGGTCTGGAATGTGAATATTGGAATTACCACTTCCATTAAAGATTTGATACAGACTACGGGATTGAAGGTATGGCCTAATCCTATGAACAATGAGTTTAGATGGGAATTAGAAGGACACCAGGCAGAAGAAATGAAAATGATAGATCCATTAGGGAGGGTAGTATTTGTGAAGAATAGACCAGAATCCACTATTCAGGTAAGTTCATTGACGAAAGGGACTTATATCTTGATGATTAGCAGTAAGGAGCATATTTGGATAGAAAGAGTTGTGATAACAGATTGATCATCTCACTAATGAGATAAGAATCAGTATTTGTTGGAATTATTGTATAGATTGTTCATTAATTTAGAGGCTTACCTGAGTAAGCCTCTTTTTTTATTTGTAGGTATTACTTAAAAGTTCAAATCCTTCAAGACTTATACTTTTAGACAACTCAACATAAAGTTACTTTTGGGTCGAACTGGTTTTAGATTATTAATTTAAATATAAGAAGCACGGATATTATAATTTGCGTAGGTTGGGGAACACTCTTCTGGTATAATTAGTTAACAATCAACCAAACCCAAACATCTCCTCTATGAATCCTAAATGGGATCCTAAATTGTATAGTGAAAAACACGCATTCGTTTTTCATTATGGACAATCACTGATTGATTTACTAGCGCCTAAACCTAAGGAGCGTATCTTAGATTTAGGGTGTGGGTCCGGCCAGCTAACAGCTAATATAAGAGAAGTAACAAAGTACGTTATCGGTATGGATCTTTCTCTTGATATGATTAAGGAGGCAAAGGAAAACTACCCCTTCATTCCATTTGTTTTAGGTGATGGAGCAGACTTTTTATTTGACGAGCCTTTTGATGCCATCTTCTCTAATGCTACGCTCCATTGGATTACTCAATATCGAGAAGTCATAGAATGTATGTATGATAACTTGAAAGAAGGAGGAAGGATTGTGTTAGAGTTTGGGGGTAAAGGAAATGTGAGGTCAATTATCGATCAATTGAGAGATTCACTAAAGTCAAGAGGGTACACCATGCAGGCAGCAAAACAAGTTTGGTATTTTCCCACTATCAGCGAATATACGATGGCTTTAGAAGCTGCCGGATTTCAAGTAAGTTTTGCCCAAAATTACAGTAGTCCTACAGAGTTAGCAGATGCATCAACTGGGATAAAAGATTGGATTTCCATGTTTGGTCAGGATTTTTTTATTGAGGTAAGCGATGAAGATATTGAAGCAATAAAAATGGAGGTTCAAAAGAAATTGAAGAAAAAATTATTCAGAAATGGGAAGTGGTATGCTGATTATAAGCGAATTAGGATTAAGGCTGAAAAGGAAGCCCGCTAATATTTCCCTACTTAATTTCTACAATTTTTATTTTGACAGATTAGTAATATTTTTTTGAAAAACCTACTTATTCATTACTAATGGAAAAGGAACAAATCCCACAAGGACGCATCTTTAATTCTATTCAAGAGTTTTTCTCTTTCGGTTACTTCTATTTGCTCTTTCTGGGTATTATCAACAGCGCTATATTTTATGGTATTCTGGGAGTAGATATTATAAGGTATTCTAATGCACTTGATGTGTTGTTAAGTCCTGTTGCATTGTTAACTGACAATGTTCGTCTTCCCATCATCATCCTTGTCACTTTGATACTGTTGGCACCTTATGGTAGGGCAATGAATAGAATGAATGATAAACTCAGAGTAAAAAAGAAGAAATTAGAGGATAAGGAAAATGGGAGCCTTTCTCGCCAGGATTCTCTCAAAAAGTTATGGTGGAGTTTCGCAACGATGGATATTTTATTTTCTCGAGGGAAAGCATTACATCCGAGTCAAACTTGGATTATCCTTGCTTTATTAACCATTTTCGGAATGTATACGGGATTAGGGCTTGGATCCGGCTATAAAATAAAGGAAAGAATGGAGAGCGAATCTATTGAAATGGAACACTTAATTTTTTTCCAAAATAATAAAGCCGTGAAAGCAAATATTATAGGAAAGAATAGTACATATCTTTTTTATGTCACAGAAGGAAGCCAATCGTTGATTATTTCTCCAATTCCAGGAAATGTGTATAAAATAGAGCAACTGCCAGTAGAGCAGGGCTTAGAAATACCTCTAAAAAAAGAATCTAACAATAATTAACTCGGACAATCCTATCTATATTTCAAATTTATTTAATGTGATTACTATTTTCTCTTAATTAGCTACGTCATTTAATACTGGAATTTTCCCGGAATTGCTTACAAAGGCAATATTTTTACTATCAGGAGACCAAGAGGGAACATTGATGGTCCCTTGCCCACCATATAGATGAGCGATCGTTTTTAAAGCACTTCCATCCGTTTTCATTAATCTTAATTGTACTCTTTTGAAAGAAGGATGTGAGTTAGGAGGAATGTCAGCAGGATAAGAAAGAAATGCAATCCACTGGCCATCAGGAGAAATATGCGGAAACCAATCATTGAAAGAATCAAAAGTAAGCTGTTCCTTATCTGATCCATCTGGCTTCATTCTCCAAATTTGCATGGTTCCCGTATGGTTTCCATTGTAATAAATATATTCTCCATCAGGAGAATATTCGCAACCATCTACATGTTCTCCTTCGCCAATTTGCGTAAGTGCCTCTTCATCCCCTCCATGAATGGATTTTTGATAAATGTTGTATGCTTCGCTTCCTGAACGCTTAGCTACATAAATGACTTTTTCATTATTAGGTGCCCACCCATGCCAATAAGAAGGAGTTGAATCTGTAACTACCGTAGGATTTCCTCCCGTGATAGGAAGCACATAGACGGTAGAGCCTCCATCAGGAAATCCTTGCCTATGATTACTGATCGCTAATAATGTTCCATCGAAAGAAATGCCGTGATCATTGTTATTGCGATCTGCTTCTCCAGTATCTAGTATATTTGGCTGGCCACCTGTTACAGGAATTGTATAGAGATGACCTTCCATATTGAATAATAATTTGTCTCCTGAAGGCATCCAATTAGGAGCTTCAAATCTGTTATCCTTTTCAAATATAACCTTCCGATGACCATCAAATACATTCATTATTTCCATTCTACATCCAAGCCAACCCTCATCGTATGGGTTATAGTCATCATCCACGGGAAAATCAATCCTTACATTCCTCATTTTGGCCTTTTCAGATACATCAGAGTTATGAGCACAAATAAATAATCCGCCCAATACCTTATCTGGAAAGTGATCTAAGGTTTTCATCCCTATCACTTGTAATGGTTCTCCCATATGTGCCGCCCTCATAATAAAGGTATTTTCTTTGCGTTCGAGTTGGAGAATTTGGTAGGCTTTCTTTGGGGCAAAAATTTCATCTTCAGGATCTCGCATGAATGCGCCTCTTAGGGTGCGCCATTGTAGGGTAGTTAATCCATCCCCGTGCAATACACTACTAATGTGCATAGCTTGCTCATCTTCAGAACTTCGAACCATCCATCCTATCTTGCGATGTGGATCTGTACCTTCTCCGACAAACTCAAATTGGGCCGTAAGAATAAAATTTCCTTCGAGAGAATCGTAAAGATAGTGAAACTCGTCTCTTTCAAACCAAATATTATATCCGGAACCCTCTAAAAAATATTGCTGGTTAACTTCGTCATAAGAAGAAGATCCGTTTAAGGTTGGATTGCCAATATCTTTATGATATGGAAATATTCCTAACTTGGACTGACCGTTCATCAGGTTGATCATTAAATATAGGGACAGAATAAGAATCAAGTGGCGGTTCATGGGAAGTGGTATATTTGAGTTAGAAATTATTCAGTCATGAGCGAGGTAAAGCTGGCAGGTTCAACCATAAATCTAAGTTCACCATTCCGTACACTGAGAAGTTCTTTTTCTTCCATGCTTTGTTGGTGATCGGTGACATATCTACGAAGCTGTTTAAGCTTTTTAGGTATATTATGGATGAGTACTTCCCGAGCATTTCCTTCATTGACAATATGAAACACAAAAGTTCCTTTTTTGACATCTCCCAATGCTGCTACATGAACATCATTCGTATTTGAGCGAATGGGAATATGGGAAAGCCCGCTTGGCACAGTCGAAAATTGTTTTAAGTTCCAAAATCGCTGTGTAGGTGTGAGAGGAGAATCAGGATTACTACCATACACTCCAGCTCCCACTAATGGCGAATAGTCGGAAGTTAATTGCCACTGAAGAATGGATTGAGGTTGACATATGGCAAGCAAACGAGTATACAATTTGATTTCTTCAATAGCATAAATAGATTCTTTAAATATGTTGGGATAGCGCCAGGCTGCAGCATCTATGCTTCCTTCTCCCACGATTAAAGGGACGTTAAGACGATCTGCAGCCTCATACCATTCAAATAATGTTTGAGTATCCCAACCACGCCACGAATGAAAGGAAACAGCTCCTATATATGGCCATGTTTCAGGATCACCCAGAGCTGTATTTACAAAATCAAATCCATTTGCATCAGCTGTATCTCCCAAAAGTAATTTAGTCGAAAGCCCCTTCGCTTCCATATATGTTCCTAATCCTTTGATAAGTTCTGCGTGCTCTTCGGAGGTTTGTCTGACATTAATGCCTAGATCAGATTCATTGAAGGAAAACATATCGACTTCTACTCCATAGGCTTCTTTCAAATAAATCATGTAATCTGTGAGGGAAGCGTAAATCTCCTCTCTTTTATCAGGTCTAAGAGGATTGCCAAAAGTTCCATCAGGATTGCGCGCTTGTCGGGTAACTTCTCCTATGGCTGCCCAGGATGGAGGAAACCATGCTGCTAATAATACAGGCATATCCATATCATAAAGTCGTTGCGCCATTTCCATAGAAGCTTTTACATGGGGATGAATATTCCCTTTACGTGCTTCTGCTAAGGGCTGGATACTATCATTCGGGTGCCAATAACTCCATGGCAGCTCCACTCTCGACATTCTTACCTCCAGATGATTAAGACAGTAATCAATGACTTTAGGATCATTTTGAGGATTTTGTAAGCGAAAGTTTCCACCCAAGCCCAAGAATTTTTGACCAGGATAGGCCGGATATAATTTTAATATAGCTGTTTCAGAAGATGAGGCAGCTTCAATAGATAATTTTATTTCTTGAGTGATGGGTTGTTTTTGTGCCAATGTGCCGGAAGCAAGGGTTATATAGATGTCTACATGATTACTTTCAGAAGTTTTTTGAACGATGATAGAAGTAGCCTTTTCCATGTTCAGGCGAATAGTGAGGGAATCTTTTTTCAACTCAATTCCTTTCGCTTTCAGACGAGCTTGTTCATCAGGATTTACAGGAATATTGGTTAGACTATCCACGTGAAGAATGGAAGGAGATAAAAAAGTTAAGGCTGAGGAAGAATAAATAGATGAAGGAACTTTCAGATGAAAAAAAACACCCCCTACCCTCATTTCTTGATGTGAATCTATCTCTATCTGTAGGTTAGCAATACCTTTTCCTTCATCAGTTATCCTTTGTGTCAAAAAGAGGCTGTCAATCCTCGTTTGTACTACCTGAGTATTTTCTACTCTATTGTATGTTGAACTAAATCGTTCTTTTCCAGTAGCTATTTCATCACTCCAATCTTCCTCTACAATAGTTAAGCTGCTTTCTAAGGGAATCAATCGACCATCAATGCGGATTCCTTTCAAGTTTCCCCATGCATGAACTTCAGGTTGAGCGCACAGCGTATGGGGAAATAAAATATGGATCAGGATTAAAAAGAATATCGTAAGGCCATTAGGGCAGTAGTTGTGGTAGCTTTTCATTATCAGTTAAGTAATAATCTTAATTTCGAGGATTAATCAACTTTATGACGATTCTTTTTCCAGATCTCTTAATACCTCTCTTTCAAAATACAAATAAATATATAGCGCTGCTCCAAAGTTAGACATATTCGTAGATACTAATCGCCAATCAGCTAAAGCATATTCATCTAGCTTCTCCTGAATATCTGAGGATGAGGATTTAAGAATGTGATTTGGATCTCCACTAAATGGCTTAGTATAATAACTCAAGGATTCAACTTTGTATTCTTTCATCAGGACTTTTAGTTTCAAGGTAATTTCTGCAGTACCGGTTAAAATAGCAAAAAAAGCTTAGTGATATATATAGAGCTTTTCCTTTAAGGTGCTATTACCCGATGATATAACTAACAAATAAGTTCCCTCTTCCCAGTCGGTTACTGGAATATCAATTTGAGAGGTATTCTCATAAGACGTTTGATATAATATCTGCTTATATTTATTATAAATAGAAATTTTCCCTCGATCCGAATAATTTAGCAAATGAACATGGACAAATTCTGAGGTAGGATTGGGAAATATATTAATTTTTGTGTTTTCTTCATTCGTAGAAGAAAAATCTACGATTTTGGAATAGCTATGGATTTTTTGATCGGTTTCCCGAATAATTCTATAGGAAATTGGTTGATCTGCGGTGTCCAGGATCATTTCATCTACATAGGTATAAACTTGTTCACTCGAGTCTTTTCCTTCGGCGATTACTTCTCCAATGTGTACGAATCCGCTGTTCCCTTTTTCCCTTTCAACGATATACTTTTGAGTATTTGGACTTTCAATGATGTTCCAGGTCAAATACACATCTCTATAACTTTCAACTGCATCAATAGAGACCCAGCCGACTTCCTCTTCTGAATAAATTGTTGTACTTTTTCCCAGAGTGAATGCTTTGTATCTGTTGGGAACTAAGGATACAGAACGAATACTTCCTTCTGAAAGAGAGCCGGAAAACTGAGTTTGTCCCAAATTTTCCCATTCATTTCCATTCCAGCCTACTACTACCATTGAATCTGAATGTTTAAGCCATGCGTCAATCTCGCTTGATTCATTCCAAAAAAGTGAGATGGAAGTAGCTTCTTCTCCATCAAGGTCCCAAAATTCTTTGTTGTGTATGTGTAATAGGGTTTGTTTGTTAAATTGATCAATGGGAAAAGGTCCTCCCAGCAATAGACCTTTAACATTTGGGCTGTGATTAAAATAAGCTCCTTTGAAAAATGCATTCTTACTGGCTGATTGAATACCAATTCCTTTCAATTGTTTGCCATCCCCTGTAGGTAAAACAAACATTCCTGCACCTGACATGGCGACATAGCCATTTACATGCTGATCATTATCAGCATTAATGTAAATAGCTTCGGTCATGAAATGTAGATAGAGGGAAGTATCTGCCTTATCAGAGTGGATGATTCCTTTATTAAATAAAAAGCTATTAGTGATGATAAGTTTATTATCTAATTGTAGGCCTTGGTCATTACTTAGCACTCCATCTCGAAATTGTGGTGGAGAGTTGCCTTTTATCGCCTGTTTTGTGCTGCCGATTCCTTCCAGATATATGGACCCACTATTACAATCACCACATGTGAAATGACCATTATTAACAAAATCTCCCAAAATATGAATTTGTCCTTTATTGACGACTGTATCCTCATTGATCAAGTTGCCACTTATAGCCATAAAATCGTCGGGCATTAAGTATTTAGCCTGAACAATATAAATATTTGAACTATAATTCGAATAAGCAACTATTACTAATACCGCTAACAAGGCAGGAGCAGCGATACCGATGTATAATTTGCGAATAATAGTTCCTCTGTTACTGGCTGTCTGACTTATCTTATTCATATTCGTAAGTGAATGGATTACTTATGGTATTTAGTAAATTTCTAGCAATGGATTTTACCAAATTAAAATAAATGAATGAAACTCCATTCCAAAGACGACTAAGAGGGATGTATTACAGAGCATTAAATGAAAAAAGAGCCTTAGAGGAGGCTCTTTTGATAAACATTCTGAAATGAGTTTTTAATTAAACAGTATTTCCTGAATCCGCTAGAATTTAATAGCTGTTGTTAGAAATGGGAACTTCAGCATATCTTAGTAAATCTTGTAGGTTTGAAATGACCAACTTATTATACCTACTACCTTCTACAGTAATTCCTTTATGAACATCTACTCTTTCATCGTAATGGTGATTTAAGTAACTATTAGGATCTTTTTTGACAAGACCTATTAACGTTTCAGCGACTAGGGTACTTCCAACTATTCCAAGACGATGACCGGATTCTTGAGCCTTAGCTTCCTGCAAAACATAAAACCATAATGGAGATTTTCTATTAAATCCGCTCTTTTCAAAAAACTTAACAGCTTTTCCATGATGAAAGGACTCAATTTTATCAGTGGAAAGAGGTGCTATTTTCATGGCTTTAGCTATAGATTGACCTGTAGGAATGCTTAATAAATACCCTCTGGCAAGGTTTCGCTGTGCTAACATGGCTAGCAGTGTTCCTGGAATAATACTATCATCAGCCCCTGAAAGATCAGTTAATCCGTTTGAAAGCTTTGCGTCGATTAATCTTGCCTTTTGTGGAACATTTCCAAGGTGTTCGAAATTAAGAAACTGAGACCATTCCACAATGAGATTAGTGCTTAATTGACCTGTGTTTGGGTCTACTAAACTGCTTTTGCTATTAGATACGCCCAGTAAGTCTCCAATCCTAACTTTAGGATTATGTCCATTGATTTTATAAGAAGGACGGATCATCGAATGGCCGAATCTAAAGGCAGCAACAGAGAATTCTAAAGGCATAAATACATTATGCGAAGGAACAAAATACAATGGTCCGTTATGTAATATATTTTTAACTATAGCAGGTATACATACGGAGGGAAGATATTGATGAATGACAATATATTGATAGATCCATCTTGTCAATTGTCGCGCTTTAATGTATGCTTCCCCTTTGCTGTTTCCATCAGAAATAAAACTATCATATATTTTATTATAGCATTTGATAAAGGCAGCATGTAGCTGACTAATCATAAGGTTTTCATCATTTCTGGCATCTGCAATAATAGCTCTGAAATTATTATGAGGATCTCTACGAAGATCTATAAATTGCTCAAGCTTACCTTTATTGTATGCTAAAGCAAGTTTTAGTCTCAGGTGATGTTCTTCCGCTTTCTCATAAATCGCGTCGGCTTCTGCTTGATAATTTTCTGTTAAACTGGGCCCATCTCCAAATAGACTATCCAAATCTAGTTGAGGGCGACGGCCATTTTTTAGACATTGTATAATTTTATCTGGATCAATAGGATATATATCCCCTACATTTCCACGATCATCCGCTATCCTGAACATGTCAGTATCTCTGTCTGTTCTGGCAGTTACATCATGATCGATAAATTGACCCAGATAAGTAAAAATAGCATCTATCTCGGAGTCAAATATGGTATTTTCATCCGAATCATCAGGTTCTGCCATCAGTGATCCCAATTCTAATAAATTGGTAATTGTTTCTTTTGATTTTGGTAACAAACAATTTTCTTCCTTACACAAATGGTAGAACATGTACCCGAAGGGAGTGTCGAAAAGAATTTCACCCTGAAATTTTACTCCTCGAAAATGATTTGCATTGTTTAACATGATGTTAAGGTTATGTGTTCTCTATTAATAATATATACCATTTCTGATTAAAGCGTTACAGGGAATAATAAAAATATGGTTTATAAAAATATACGCATTTAAATATATTTCACGATTACCAAAAAGTCGTAAGTGAACATAGCTTAGGTTCTATGATTGTTGGTTTGAATGGAGATGAAAAGGAGTATATGCCGTAGTAAATGTTACGGTCGTTACTAAAGGAATTTATCAACAACTTACGAAATCAATGATAATCCCTCTTATTTCCTATCCGAAAGATGATATTTATTATTCCTTCAAACGATAACTCAAGGTAAGATTAACTTGTCTTCTTCTAAATTGAGTCATCCGGTTTGAAAAAAAAGTTTCTCCTTCTATAATCGTTCGGATCTTCCTGCTATTAAATAAATCCAATGCATTTAATGTTACTGCTCCTTTTGTCTTCCAAAACGTCTTTTTAATTGATACATCAAAAAAGTATAAACCCTTTCGTCTGCCCTGAGGGGTTTGTTCTGGCGCTTCATAATTAGCTCTAAACTGGATACTTAATTGGTTGGGGAGGGTAAATCTGGATGTTTGACGTAGAATTAAAGTATAAGTATCACTTTCAAAGGTTTCTTCCAAATTAGTTCCATCCGTAATGACTCTGAAGAAATTTGCACTGGCATCCAGTTTCCACCAAGGATATAGATTATACCCAAATGCCATCTCAAGCCCTGCTGCATGCTGATGATTTAAATTTTCTGGAATTCTGGTAGAAAAACCAATAGAATCCGCTGAGGAATCGTCTATGCGGATAATTCGTTGAATAGTACCTTGGGAATTTCTGTAGTATAGAGAGGTAGATAAAGAACCTTTCTGGAAATATTTAAGGTGCCCTATTTCTAGCGAATGAGTAAACTCCGGATCTAAGTCGGGATTGCCACTGAAAAAATTTCTACCATCAGCTAGAGTGACAAAGGGGCTCAATTCTGTATATACAGGGCGTCTGACACGGCGGCTATAACTAAGTTGGATATCTTGATTACCAGCTAAATGAAAAGATAAGTGAGCACTCGGAAACAGATTAGAATAATTTCGTGGATTCACTTCATTCGTCTCCTCTAACGTTGTTTTTACATCTGTTACTTCCGCTCTCAATCCTATCTGATAAGAAATTTTGGAATGTTTGTTGGCCCAAATTCCATAAGCAGCATAAATGTCTTCGTCATATACAAAAATATTGTCAAACTCTGGAATAGTTTCAAAAACACCTGATTCATTTTGTTGTGAAGCAATATAATCATTCGTCATATCTCTGATACTACTCCTAAATCCCGCTTCCAGTTTTCCTTCTTCACCGACAGGCTGAATGTAGTCTAATTGAATGACATATTGATCTTCAAACTCATCATTAATAGATCTTTGAACCACCGTGGTACCTTCTGCTTCTGTTTCAGTAGGTAGGAAACTAAGCTCTGTAAATGTTTGATCCGAATATTCCCAATAATTTAAATAGCGTGCATCTATATTCAACTCATGCCCTTCTTGATCGAATAGCTTTTTATAGCTTAAGACGTATTCAGAATAAGGCTCATTTTCCTCTTCATATTGATTTCTTAAACTGGTAAGCACAAGATTATCAGGAGTAAATAAAAAATCCTCATATCGAAAATCAGTGATACGCTTACCATCTGTCCGTTGGAATCGATAAGAAGCAGTAAGGATATTCTGTTCGTTAATATAATAATCCAATCCCCCGCGAATGTTATTGTTGATTCCTTTCCTTCTTCCCTCTCCACTTTGAGATTGAATAAAGGTGGTGTCGTTATTGAGAGGGGTAGGATCATCCTGAAATATTTCCTGATACAAGGATCGAATATTAGGTTGAATTTGATAGGCAATGCCATAATTGAGGAAAAAGTTAAGTTTTTTTACCCGATAGTTCACATTAGCCACCATTCCATAATTTGCTGGTTCCCCTAAAATAAGTTCAAATGAACCATTGAACCCCTCTTTCTTTTCTTTTTTAAGGACAATGTTGATGATCCCTACGTTTCCTTCTGCTTCATATCGGGCAGAGGGATTCGTAATGACTTCTACCGACTCAATCAAACTTCCCATAAGTTGACGCAATCCATCTCCTGCCACTAATCCTGACGGCCTCCCATCGACCAGGATTCTTACAGATTGGCTTCCTCTCAGCTTAATATTTCCCTCTGAATCCACCGTAATTGAAGGAATATTGCCCAAAATATCAGAAGCTGTCGCCCCTGCATTAGTCAAATCCTGCCCTACATTATAAATCTTTTTATCCAGGCTCACTTCTACCAGGTTTCTCTCTGCTGCAATCTCTACTTCGTCCAGGGTGGTAGCTTGTTCCTTCAATTGAAAGGGGGGAAGAAGAATGGAAGGATGTGCTGCATCCAACAATACCTGCTCAGAGAAAAAGGTTTCATATCCCAGAAAGCTTATTTGAATCATATAGGAGCCAAAGGGAGCAGTTAAAGAAAATGAACCTTGGGCATCTGTTATCGTTCCCGCTATAGCAGAGGAATCAGCAATGGTAAGAAGGGACACCCTTGCATATTCCATCCCTTTGTTTCCGGATTCATCTGTTACTGTACCAATAATATTGTATTGAGCCTGGAGGTAATGGCTACAGAAATTAAAGGAAAGAATTAAAATGGCGCGTAGTAAATAGTTCATGTATTTGGGACTTAGAGCGATCAGTTGGAATTTACTCAAATTAGAATTAAGGGAAAATTTTTTTATAGAAGGCTTAGACTATCCTCATCCTTAAGATCCAATGAACGCTATATCCATCATACTCCGGGATGACATATATCTAATTGTATATTAACTTATGGTTATTCTATGGTCTCGCTTAACATCATTCCTAATCATGCGATTAATTTATAAGTATATCATTGTATCGTCATTTCTGGGGATATATTCCTGTCAGCCATATTCTTCGACAGATAAAGAAACTAAGGAAGAAAAATATCAATCTTATTTGGAACTTACTTTTGAAGAAAAGCGATCTCCTGAACACGCTACTAAATCATTCGAAGTGTTGAACGGGATGGGAGTAGTGCTCTTTGCTGCTGAACCTATGGTCACTAATCCCACCAACATAGCTATTGATGCCAGAGGAAGAGTTTGGGTTTGTGAATCCTATAATTATGGACTTCCCAAAGAAAAACAGACAGAAGTAGGGGGACGAATCATCATTTTGGAAGATACTGATCAGGATGGGAAGGCAGATCAGCGGACGGTGTTTTATCAGGGAGAGGATGTTCACATCGCTCTGGGAATATGTGTGCTGGGAAATAAAGTCTATGTTACTCGAAGTCCTGATATGTTAGTGTTTACCGATGAAGATGGAGATGATAAGCCCGATAAAAAAGAAGTCCTGTTTACAGGTATGGGAGATCCAGGAGATCACTCTGCCCATGCTTTGGTATTTGGACCCGATGGAAAATATTACTTTAATATAGGCAATGCAGGCGTTGAGTTAATGGATGCTATGGGAAATCCTATCTCTGATGTAGCTGGAAAGAGGGTCGAGGCATATAAAGAACACTATATCGGAGGAATGGTATATCGCTGTAATTTTGATGGGAGTGAATTTGAAGTATTAGGCCATAATTTCAGAAACAACTACGAAGTCGCTGTTGATTCCTACGGGAACTTATGGCAATCGGACAATGATGATGACGGAAATAAGAGCGTGAGAATAAATTACATTCTTGAATATGGTAATTATGGATACAGAGACGAAATGACGATGGATAGCTGGTACTCCCCCAGAACCAATATGGCTGAGGAAATTACTCAAAGGCATTGGCACCAGAATGATCCGGGAGTAGTTCCGAATGTGTTGATTACTGGAGCTGGTTCTCCTGCAGGAATGATGGTATATGAAGGTGAGTTATTGCCGAATGAGTTTCGAGGATTACCTATTCATGCGGATGCAGGTCCCAATGTAGTGAGAGCCTATCAAGTGCGAAAGGAAGGAGCAGGTTATCAAGCAAGCATTCAACAAGTAGTAAAGAGTCATTACGATCAATGGTTTCGCCCCATAGATGTTGCTGCTGCACCCGATGGCTCTATAATGATTGCCGATTGGTATGATCCCGGAGTAGGAGGAGCAGCTGCAGCAGATGCCGAAAAAGGAAGGATTTTTAGAGTGGCCCCTAATACCAATACATATAGCGTAAATCTACCTGATGTTAGTTCCATAGATGGAGCCATAGAGGCCTTAAAAAGTCCTAATATGGCTACCAGATATATAGCCTGGCAAAAGTTACATCAGAAGGGAGATGAGGTAGAAGAGGAGTTGAGGAAACTTTATAGAGGAAGCGATCCCATCTATAAAGCAAGAGCCTTGTGGCTATTGGGAAAAATTCCAGGTAAATCGAAGGAATATGTGGAATTAGCTATTGCTGACCCGAATCCCGATATCAGAAAGCTAGGAATTAGATTAGCCCGCCAAACCCAGGTGGATTTCTATGAGGTGGCTAGAAAATTGATAAATGATCCTGCTCCAGAAGTCCGAGCAGAGGTAGCTATAGGTTTACATCTTTTGCCTACAGAAGAAGCGGCGGAGATTTGGGCAAAACTGGCAATCCAATATAAGGGCACAGATCGATGGTATCTGGAAGCTTTGGGAATAGGAGCAGAAAATAATTGGGATAAATGTCTTGATCATTGGATGGCTTTAGCCCGGAATTCATGGAACTCGACAGCAGGAAGAGATATTGTTTGGAGGTCCAAAGGAAGTCGAACTCCCGAATTATTAGTAGAATTAGTCAAAGATCCCAATACTACTTCCTCCCAGAGGCTATCCTATTTTAGAGCATTTGACTTCCAGCAAGTTGACACAAAGGAACAAGCGTTATTAAGTTTACTTCATCTAGAGCACCCTTATCAGGCTGAAATTAATTCTCTTGTGCTACAACACATTGATCCAGAACAATTAGAAATGACAGCTGAATTGAAAACAGCCCTTGATGAAACATTGGAGATGCTGGAAGGCAGCATGGAATTTGTTAATATCATTAGGCGATTTCAGCTTGATACAAGAAAGGAAGATTTACTAGCATTAGCTGAGAATGAAAGTGAGCATGCTATAGGAAAAGAGGCGATAAAAGTATTAATCGATCCGGAGTCGCTGAAGGGTAGTCAATTAGTAGCTCAACGAATAAAAGAGGATGAGCAAGCTGGAATAAAGCTGATAGAAGCAATGGAATTATTGGGGAATAAGACGTCCCTGGATTTGATTTCAGCAGCAGTAATGGATGAACAATTATCGATGGAAGTGAGAAAAGTAGCGGTAAAAGGGCTTGGGAAAAGTTGGTGGGGAGAGGATTATCTAATGGATTGTGTAGCAAAAGAAGAGTTTAAAGACGATCTTAAACCTATCGCAGGAAGTGTTTTATTCAATGTATATAGAGTGAATTTACAAGAGGAAGCTGCGAAATACCTGGAAAAACCTCAAGTGTCAGATGGCTCAGACTTACTTCCTATTCGGGATTTGATAGCAAGTTCAGGCAGTGTAGCAGCAGGAGAAAAGGTGTTTATGGCTCAATGTAGCACATGCCATGTAGTTAACGGAGAAGGAGTATCGTTTGGTCCTCAGCTATCGGAAATAGGGAGTAAGTTATCAAAAGAGGGCTTGTATCGAGCGATCATGTTTCCTAATGAAGGAATTAGTCATGGATATCATGGACATATGTTGACATTAAAAGATGGAACGAAAGTATTAGGAATCATTCTCAGCGAAAATGAAGAAAGCTTAACAATGAAATTAATGGGGGGAATTAGCAATACCTATTCAGTTTCTCAGATAAGTGAAAAAGAACCTTATTCGACTTCTTTGATGCCAAATCTGACGGGCGCGTTAAATCAAGACCAATTGATCAATTTAGTGGAGTATTTAACTTCTTTAACTTCGGTCAATATTTAAGGTAATTGTTCATATATCGATCCAATCACTTTTTTCTCCCACGCCAGTAAGGTAAAGCATATCTCTGGCTCTGGACATGGCTACATACAGAAGACACTTTTGAGTATTAATTTCAGCTTGTTGTTTTAGAGGGGACATGAGGTCGAAGGCTCTAAATTTATAAGGTAAGTTATCCTTACTCAAGCCCAATAAAAATACAACCCTGAACTCCATCCCCTTCATCTTGTGAAAAGAAGACAGTCGAACGCCATTTTTTGAGCCTTGATGATTTCTTAAGTCATAAAAGGAAATTTTATCTTTGTAAAAGGCTTTCATCACATTTTTGATAGATTGATTGAGAAAAGTTCCTACGCATATTTCCGAAGCCTGGATTATCTCTGACTGAATGAGAGTGTTAATTTTAGTTGTAATAAATCCAATTTCCGATTTGTAATGATCGAAGGTTCTGTACTCAGGTTTTTCTCCTGTAAAGAGAGAATAATAGCCTTTAGGAGAAATAGCTTGGCCTTCAAAGTCTTTAAACGAAACTTCTTCGATTACCTGTACTGCCTGTTGTCTGATTTGCTCAGTGGTGCGATAATTGATCATGAGCTTTTTACTTCGTTGACCTTTTATATGTATATCGGCGTGAGAAAGCAGGAAAGGTTTAGGATATATCTTTTGCATAGGATCTCCGCAAAGGAACAAATCATTTGTCCCTTTGTCAGTTAATTGTCTGATAAGCCTTAGTTCAGGCAATCCGAAATCCTGAACTTCGTCCACAATGATATGACTAAAAGGTCGAAGGGAAGGATGGTTGTGGAGATAACGAGTAATTCGATTACATAAGTGGTTGAGATGTAGATATTGTTTTTCCTTCAAATGGAAAACATATGCAGTAATTAATTGCCAAACATTCCTTCTTTCTTCTGACCTTAAGGCATGCTGTCTACCTACTCTGGAAACGGCTAAATAATCTTCAAGTGATATAATATCGTGATACATGATAACTTTTTCCCATTCATCCATGAGAAATTCTATAGGAAATCCTTTATCTGGATATTTCGAAATGATCTGCTTCCATACTTTTTCATGAAGTTCCCTGTCAAAATCGAGTATCGTAGTATTAGAAGAAATAAAATTGTATTTCTTCGCATAATCCAGTAACCAGCTATGGATATTTTTGAGAATCACTATATGACTTTTCAGGTCGAGGCACTTAAATTTTTCTTCAAGGTTTTCAGCTAAATTGCGATTAAAGGTAGTAAAGAAGACTGGCCTTTCATCTCTTCTGTGTGCCTGTAAAAATTTAGCCCTGTGTAATGCTACTACGGTCTTTCCAGTACCAGCACCTCCTGTCACCTTGACGGGGCCTTCGAAATTTCTTTCCGCTAGAATTCGTTGGGTGGGATGAAGATAAATCATCCAGTCGGAGAATTTGCCCTGATAAAATTTTTCTAATTCATCCGCCCGATGAAGCTGTATAAAGTTACTCAGATTATTAGGGGAAGAAAGAGTTTCTGCGGTTGAATATGTTTGTTGGTCTAATTTCCCGGCTTCGACAAATTCGATGACTGCTTCAGGACTTTCTCCCCAAAATGCAAATTGGAGTGCTTCAAAAGTTAGCGATGGAATAAAGCCTTCCAGTTCATTTATCTGGTCCTGATGGGAGATAGTTTTTATCGAGTTCGTCAAGGGAAGAGGTATACCTATTGCACAAAAGTACTCATTGGTCCAGTTCGAAAATGGTCCTTTAATAATAGGTACTTCTTCCATTACACTAAGTTCTTTCCCATGTACTATAATGATGTCAAACGTTTGGGTTGCCTGAGTATAAATAAGTCTTTTATGATCGGCCCATTCATAGGCTTTATCATGGTGATCCACATAGGCAAGTAACCAGTGGTTTTTTTCCTCCTTATCAAATGGACAGAGAATGATGCGTAGATCTTTAGAAGCTCTCAGTGAAAAGAAATCACAATGATAAAGTTTTTCCAGATTCAGCCCATTAGCATGTGTGCCGTCCTCAAAACTCATCACTGCTTTTTGAACCTGCCCTACACTCTTATTATCCAATCTTCTCAAAGATTTTCTATAAGATTTGTGATAGTGAAGGCAGATTTTATTCATTCAACAGCTAATTTTGTAGATGGAAAGTCCTTTCGCACATTATACTTATTCCTAATATAATCTAGGAAATAAAAAACTAAAGCAAAAATAAGCCCCTGAAGTTGGGGCTGTAAATACCCATATAGGTGTATAAGCTATGTATATTTATAACTCAAGAATCTTTGTTTAGAGCAAATACCACATACATATCTCCTTTTTCCTGTGTGTTTTTTCCCCCACCTGCAGCGATGATAACATATTGCTTGCCTTCAATTTCATAGGTAGCAGGAGTAGCCATAGCAGCGAATGGTAATTTATAGTTCCAAACTTCTTCTCCTGTTCGGCTATCGAATGCTCTGAATTGACGATCTTTGGTTGCACCAATAAATACGAGTCCTCCAGCAGTTACGACAGGACCTCCATAATTTTCGGTTCCCGTAATGGGAATTCCTTTTTGAGTTAATTCTTCATATTCTCCTAGTGGAACCTGCCAAACAATTTCTCCTTTATTCAGGTCGATAGCGTTTAGGGTACCCCATGGTGGTGAAACGGCTGGATAACCTTCTGAATCTACGAATCTATTATATCCTGTATGTCCATAAGGAGAAAGGGATTTAGATTCTTGGTTGGATGGATCGGCTTTAGTTAGTTGATCGTCCAGTAAAAAAGCGGTTAAAGCTGTAACGGTTTCTTCTTCTAAAAAATTAAAAGAAGGCATATTATTCCGACCGTTTTTTAACAATGTATGGATGCTATCAGCTTGCATACGATCTTTTAAATTAAGGAGTGCTGGAGCCTTTCCATGATAAATAGTTCCTTTCATATCCGCTCCATGGCAACTCATACAAAATTTTTGGTAGGTAGATTTTCCCTGATCAAAAAGGGTGAGTGCTTTTTGTTGATCCCTTAAATCAACCATAGTTAAAATCCAGGGCATTTCATTGGCATTCACATATAGATACTGAGATTTGGGATCAAAGGCAGCACCTCCCCACTCCCCCCCTCCATCAAATCCAGGAAAAATGACTGTGCCTTGTTCTGTAGGCGGATAAAATGGCCCTCTACTATGCACTTTTTTCAATACTTCTATAAGGGAATCGCGATCCTTAGAAAAGGGATTTATATCATCTATGGTGAGTACTTGTCTGGCAAATGGTTCTGGCTTTTGTGGAATAGGTTGAGTGGGCCAGGCCTCCTCCTGAAATAAATTTGATGCGGGAAATACTTTTTCCTCTACGGGAAAGAGATTTTCGCCTGTTTCTCTATCCAATACAAAGACAAACCCCGATTTAGTAATTTGAGCCACAGCGTCTATCTGCTTCCCATTGTGAGTAACAGTGACTAAAGTGGGGGGAGCGGGTAAATCCCTGTCCCAAATATCGTGATGCACTGTTTGATAGTGCCATATACGTTCTCCTGTTTCGGCATTTAACGCTACAATACAATTAGCAAATAAGTTTTCCCCTTTTCTGTCGCCGCCCCAAAAGTCAGAGGCTGCAGAGCCCGTTGGCACAAATAATATTCCCCTTTCTTCATCAAGCGTCATTCCACACCAATTATTAACCCCTCCTGAATAGGCGTATGCTGCTTCTGGCCAGGTATCATATCCATATTCACCAGGTTGAGGGAGGAGATGGAATACCCATGCCAACTCACCCGTTCTCACATCAAAAGCCCGAATATTTCCCGGAACAGAGGGAATTTGTTCTGAGGTGGAAAATCCAAGCATAATCAGGTTTTGGTAGATGGCTCCGGGACTATTGGTAAAAAAACTCAATTCTTTGACTTCTCTTGGCATTCCTTCCGTATCCAGCGCTACCTTACCTTCTGTGCCAAAGGAAGATATCGGCAGGCCATTATTTGCATCGAGAGCATACAAAAAATCTTTAGCTGCAAACATAATTCGTCTATCCTCTCCGGATTCCCAATAGTGCAATCCTCTGGTAAAGCTTCCATAACTGTAATCGGTACCTGGATCAAAGGTCCAAACTTCTTTCCCTGTTCGACCATTTAGCGCGGCCACTTTTAGCCCAGGTGTAACTACAAAAACACGATCTTCAACGATAAGCGGATTGAACTGAATATAGGTGCCTTCTGTATGATCATTGCTCTTATATTCCCATGCTAATTCCAGTTGAGACACATTATTTACGTTAATCTGATCTAAAGAGGAATAATGGGTTCTGGCAGGATCTCCCAGATAATGCCTCCATGTCCGATAGTGATCTTTCTGAGGAGCATTACACGAAGATAGAACGATAAAGGTACTAACGTATGCAGATGCTAGTAGTAGTCTGAGTAAATACATGAGCGAAAGTAGTTTTCTTAAATATAGTATTTTTATACGATTAGAGAACTTCGCTTAGGTACTATTGAAGCGTAAATTTGACACCTCCATAAATATGTATGCCTGGTGCTGGCTCAAAAAAGCGTCCACCAAAAGCATTGATTCGGATGTTTCCACTGTATTCTGCGTCGAAGATATTGTTAATGCCGAAGAAGGGAGAAATGAGTCCTCTATTAAAGGGTTTTTCAAATCCTATTCGGAAATTCGTCACTGAATAAGCGTCGATCTCAGTAGTATTTGTATCATTCGCAAACATACTTCCTACCCAGCGATTCCATGCTCTTCCATAAAAACCAGAAGGATGTTGGTATCTAAGCCCTAGGTAGGTGAAATGCCGAGGAATACCCGGTATCTGATTTCCTTCCAGATTTTCTCCATTTAATTCGTAGTCTGAATATTCGAAATTTGAATAAGTATAACTTACTTGTGTGGTCAGATGGCGGGTAAGTTGGTATTGAAGGTTAAGTTCCAATCCACTTCGTTGCGATTCTCCTGCATTTCGAAAGAATGTTCTATCGGGAAAGTCTGGTAATTCAAATGGAACTAATTCATCCCTTAACTGAATATGGAACAAAGCTACCTCATATCTAAATCGGGAACGAAGATATCCCTTTATTCCTACTTCCAGATTTAATGCTTTTTGAGGTTCAAGTTCACTATTAAATCCTCCCAAACCCGCTGGATTTGCTGAAAGTTCACTTAAGGCAGGAGACTCGAAGCTGGTAGAAATATTTCCAAATACAAATTGGCCTTGCTTCCATTCATAAGAGCCGCCGAAAGTTGGGTTGAAACGATTGAAATCGAGTTGACCAGATTGGTCTTCGTCTAATAAAAATCGGTCTTCGGCCTCGATTTGAATAATATCTAAGCGCGTGCCAAGGGTAAATGTCAGCCTGGAGCTAGGGAAAAACTCCTGAATCGCATATATGCCAATATTGCTGAATATCTCATCCTGAGCCAGTGTTTGCTCTCCTTTGATACCTTCAAGATTATTAAATCTTCTGCGATCATCTCTTTGATAATCAATATCTACACCTGCTTGAAGTCGATATCTTTTCGAAGCTAATTTTCCATTAAATGTATAGGAAATGCCTCCACCTACATAGTCTCTGTCCAGGTCTACCAATCCACCAAACTCAAAAGGTAGTCTACCTTCGAAGGCCCTGATCAGATAATACGCTCTTCCCTGAAATTGATGTTTGGGGCCTATTTTTTTTGAGAAGCTTAGGGCGATCCTTCCTTGTTCTACTGATTCTCCTGTTTGAAAAAGGAGATTTCTATCTCTGGCTTGTTCTCTATCAGCTTCAACCGCGTCTGCATCTATTCCTCCTGGATCATCTCCTACGGGGCTATTCACATAATTAATGAAAAAACCTAATTGAGTTGTGGAGTCGATATCCCATTGGATGCGGCCATTTACAAGTGTATTTTCCATCGCACTTTGATTTCTAAATCCATCTGTTTGTGTACGAGATAGGTATACCAGAGAATTAACAGTACCTTTTTGGATACCGGCTTTTAATTGATAGCGTTGGAAATTGAAAGAACCCCAGGATAAACGTGCTTCAACAAATGGCTCTTTCGGTGCGAGTTCTGTACTAATATTGATAACTCCTCCTGCTGCATTTCCGAACAGTCCTGAGGATGGCCCTCTAATAACTTCTACTTTATCTAATATCCCTATATCAAGATTGTCCACTTGTGCCTGACCATCAGGAGTAGATTCAGGTATTCCATCTACGATTAGCTTAATTCCCCGGATGCCAAAAGCTGCTCTTGCACCAAATCCTCTGATAGCAATCCTCAAATCCTGGGCAAAATTGTCGGGATTCAGGGCAAACACACCTGGCAATGCATCCAGAGATTCATTGATGGATAATTGCTGTTGTCCTTGCTGGAGAAATGGCTTGGAGAGAACACTAATTGAAAGTGGTGTAGAATTAGTGGTGCCGGATACTCTTGAAGCAGTAATAGGGATAGGAGCGAGCTGATCGATGGTTAACGTATCCTCTGTATTTTGACCAGAAGTCATTAATACGGGAAAACACACTATCTGCCAAAGTACTATCTGAATAAAATAAGGAACTTTCATAAGGTCGAAGTAGTATCGTAGAAAAATGAATACTGTATTTATGTTACTTCTCAGTAGAATAATTATTATGGTAGGTCGATGTTAAGCATAATCATTTAATTTTATGTAGAATAGGAGCTAAAAAATATTAATTTAAATGGGTAAATAATATATTCATGAGAAAAGAGGAGGCCATTAATCAAGCCCGTGAATTTGTCTCGGAATCAAGAATCAGACAATCGCTTAATATGTTAGATAAATACCTGGCCGAAGAGAAGTCGGTATCTGGAGCAATAAAAAATAGAATCTCACAGTTTAAGGCCAGGTACGCCGAATTGGAACGGAAACAACAAGCTGATATCATTTCTGAAGAACAAAGTAGAATCGTTCATAATCAGATTGTGAATGATGTACTTGATTTTTTGTACCAATGGGAAAATGAAGTCCTGTCTGTAGGCGCAGTGAAAAGGAATAGGTGGTTGATTCCATTGGGGGGAGTACTTTTAATTGGCCTGGTAGGATTAGGCTCCTGGTGGGTCTTAAATTTAGGCCAAGGTATCTCTGAGGAGAATTCTTTATGTAATGACTTAGGATTAAATTTTAGTGAAAATTCAGCTTTTAATACGATGATTGCCCCTTTTGTTCCCTTGGGCGGAGAAACTGCAGTGGATCTAGATGTAGAAGAACCGATAAAGAAATTTTTGGAATCACTCGGGCTGGAATATGGAGTGGATATCAGTAGTAGAATTTTAAAGTCAGAGGATGATATCCAAAAATATGATGATGTAGATGAAAAAATAGCTTTGGGAAATGATTGTAATGTGGATTTGGTCATTTGGGGAACCACTGAGATAGATGAGAAAGATTCCACCTTAATCACTACTCATTATAAAATTATCCCGAAGGAGGAGAATGAAGAGAAAAGTGATCAATTTTTTAAGCTGACAAAGTTTGTTCCCACTTATGGAAACGAAGTTACTAGTGTACCTGTATTTACGGATATCGCTAAAGACGGACTTACTACAAGGCATATAGAGAATATATATCGGCTGGTATTTGGGATCGTTGCTATTGAGAATGGGAAAGAGAATGCCGCGCTTGAAGTGCTTTCCAGTATAGACTCATCCTCTCCTGCTGATTCTATCGTTGAAATATTAAAAGGGATGTATGAGGCAGAAGGGCTTTTGGCTCAAGATGAAGATACCTTAGCCTTATTAGCTTATAATCGCGTTGTCGTTGGCCATCCTCAATATCCTCTAGCGAGAATTAATCGAGGAGCAAAACGATTTCAAAAAGAAAATTATGAAGGAGCTGCAGAAGATTACCTGGCACTCATAAAAATGCAACCTGGTAATGCATTAGGATATGCCTTTCTAGGGTTTTCTTATGAAAAGTTAGGGAAATATAAAGAAGCCATAAAATATTTGGAACAAGCCAATGCCCATTTTATTGAAGATAGAAAGGAGTCGGTTGCTGTAAAAGATACTGCCTTAGTTGAACAAGTGAGAGAGACCTTAAATATACTTAAGAATCGCTAGCATTTTTTAATTCCAGCTTATATCCTTTCTATTCCCAGCTTTTGTTCCAACTCTTTAAGTTGCTTTGCTAATTCTGAATTGTAAGGCATAATTTCAACTAATTTTTGAAGGGTTTTTAGTTTCCCCCAATCATCCCCTATTAAATCCTGAATAGAAGCTAAGCCGGAAAGAGCACCAAAGTGTCGTGGCTCTCTTTCCAAAGTTTCGTCTATATCTTTCATAGAATCTTTAAAATTTCCTCTTAGATAGTAGACAGTTGCTCTTTTGTTCCAACCTTCGGCAAAATCAGGATCCATGTCTATCATTTCAGAGAAAATTTGTATAGCCGTCGTATAATCACCTTTATCGATCTCTTTGAGCCCCAAGTCCATTAAATCGTTTACTTTCTCATCGTCACTATTCATCCATATAGCCCAAATCTTATTTTCTAATGAGCGGGCCTCAGTGGTATTCGTACTTTTCGATAGTGCTTCAAATAGGCTATTTAGCGAATCGGTTTTCATAGAATTTCGATCAGAAGATGAGGGAGACTGGCAAGATATATTACCCAATGAACACAAGAAAAATAGAATAAAGATGGGAACGTATCTTAGACCTGTTATTGTAATATAAAATTTCGATCGGTTCATAGCAAATAATTAGGAAGGATTCATCGCCTTTTGATCTTGTAGTTGATAGTAGATATCATTCAGACGATCGAAGATATCTTTATGCCTATCAACCAAAAGTCCTAATTGTTTGTTTTCTAATTGAAGCAAGGCATCGAAGTCTTGAAAATTATTATCAATCTGTTCCTTGATATGTAAAACGTATTGCTTTAATTTTTGGTCAATTTCCTGTTCTAACTCATTTCTCCCCTTTTGTACTTCATCGTAATAGTTTTTCATCAGCTTTCTTTTTTTGAAGCTTACAGTGATACCTGCAAATAGAAATCCTACTGCGGTTAAGATCCCTCCAGTGATGTCGAAGACCATACCATTCGTAACCGTTGCTAATACAACTCCGATGACAGCTATCCCACTTCCTGTAGCAATATTGGGAGAGAAGGAAATCTCTTCTCCAAATATTTCAGTGCCCACAAAATTTTCATCGCTTTTCATAAATCGGGAAAACTTTTCTTGCAGCTCTAGTAAAACAGTACTTCTTTTATCGGCTATATTTCCAAAGATCTGATTGTTATTTTTTAAAATAGTTTGACTGTTCTGTATTTTAAGGTTGATCATTTTGGCCATTTGCTGGATATTGGTTGCCAAATCTTTAACTCCATCTGTGATTTTTAATTGGAAGCTGTTGCGGAGGTTTTGTTCCATTTCGTTCATGGTTCTGTTCAGCCACTCTTTGATAGAGGTTTCGTTGCTGAAGATAGAGAGAATGGAACGTTTGGTGAGAGAGAAAAAGCCCAGCCCATTATTTAACTTTTCTCCTGTTTCCCTTGTGATATTATCATAGGTACTGAGAAGATTTTCTACCATTAAATCAACCTGCTTGTTCGCTTGTGATTCCTGTTCGTCCAAAGTTTCCCTTACGTCGGCCCGAAATGCTTTATCCGCCTCAAATTGTGCTTGTCTTGTCTTAAGTCCATCTAAAATTCTGGAAGCAATATTTTGAGATATTTCGATATTATTTTGCAATTTTAGGTAAGGTGCTTTGCCTCCAGTAATATTTTCTTGGATGTATGTACGAACTTCCTGAAAACCACTATCTTCTTCTGATTTTTCTATTTCCCTTTTAGCGGATACTGAAAATACCTTTGGGGCACCCATTCCCTTTTTCTGTGCATAATTGTACACCCCCTTTATGTTGACAGCCAGGTCTTCTTTAGACAAGAGATCTGATTGCTGAAGCACAAAAATGATCTTTTTCCTCCACTCGGAATGAATAAACTCAAAAAACTCCCACGCTGATTGCCTGTACGGATTTTTAGCTTCAAAAACGAATACGATGAGATCACTGGAAGGAATGAAACGCTCTGTAATCTCTTGATGATGATCTATGATTGTATTTGTTCCAGGTGTATCTACAATAGAGATTTCTTTCAAAATATCTTGAGGGAGCAAAATTTTCTTTAAAAAAGGATTAACATTTATCGTTTGTTCTGTCTCACCATAAAGTATTTGTTGAATGGTATCTGTACAAGGATCAGGTGCGACGGCAACAATTTGAGATCCGGTATCCAGAAGTGCATTGACAAAGCTACTTTTTCCCGCTTTAACCTCCCCTACAATAACAAACATAAACGGCTCATTAATTCTCGTTCTGAGGTCACTTACGGTATCAGAAAGCGATTCATTTTTTATATCTATCGTAACTTGATGGAGATCTTTTACGATTTCATCCATTTTGAATCTCATAGTTTGTAACTCCTGATCGAGTACGCTCGGCGGCATCATAGATGACATGTATTTTCAAATTTCTATTTGGATGTCAATACCTTAAAAAGGTAACAATGGATCATGACAGATAAATTTCTTCATTCTACCATGATAAAGGATAGATCGCAGATATTTAAAGTTCGGCCACTTCTATATTGCGAAAGTTTATGGCCATTTCGTTGTTAGGATGAAGTTGTAAGCCAATAGGTCCTACTTCTTCTGCATTATCTGAAGTATAGTTCATCACCTCTTCTCCGTTTAGCCAAACCGTATATTTATTTTTATCAGCCCGGATTTTCATGGAGTTCCAATCGTCTTGCTTCAAAAGTTCTGCAACTCCTTCCGCTTCTACGGGATATTTTTTCCCCGGAATGTAAGGGGAAGCAGTCATATCTCTTTTAAGAGAGCCAGAAATACCAATTTGAATTTGTTGTTTATCAGAGCGCAGAAATACTCCTGAATCTACCGTTCCTGAAATAAATCGAAAGTCCAATTGCACAATAAAATCTCTATATTCCTTATCTGTCCATAAAATAGATCCTTTTTTTTCAGGTCCATTTTTTACAGCTAATATGCCGTCAGATACACTCCAATAAATATTATTTTCTGGTACTACCCAACCTGTAAGATCAGTACCATTAAAAATAGCATTCATACCTTCCTCTTGAGCACTACTAATTAAGCAAACGGAAGTAAAAAAGAAGACTAACGGGAGTAACAGATGAGTGGGTTTCATATAATGATATTACTTATTTGTGAAAATTGATACACAAAGTAATATACCAAAATTTTCTTTTGTGGAAACCGATCAGATAGTACAATACGTAGGAGACCCCTAAAATTTAAAAGAAGCTAAGCTTTAGCTCCAGATCAATGTGAAAAGTAAACTTCTTAAAATGTTGAGAAGGGGAAGACTACTTTTCCCGAATTGAGTTTATCATCAGGGATAATTATTCATCAGAAGTTGGAATCTTTCTTCGTCTCTATATTCTGCTAAAGGAGTGTAAGCGAGGAATTGTTCTAGGTCGAGGCCAGTTTTTAAAGCTACTTCAAAATTGTGATAGAATAAATCCGTTTCCTTTTCTTGGGCATAAATAGAAGCTAAAATACCATAAGCATTGCCATCAGCAGGACTCAGACGAATCGCTTTTTCAATATCGGCTCTTGCTTTATTAATTCGTCCATTTTTTAGATGTAAAAGACTTCTATTGTAATAAGCTCCTGAAAAATTTGGATAAGTAGATATGAGATGATCAAAGTGTATAGCAGCTGAGTCAAGTTGTCCTGTTTGAGCTGATAAGATACATTTTTTGTGAAGAGCCTCTTTGTGGTCAGGATGAATTTCAAGGATTAGGTTGTAATAATACAATGCATTTGGGAAGTCCCCTATTGCTGTAAACGCTTCAGCAAGCGAAATAGCTGTAGGAATATAAGCTTCCTCCTTTGTTTGCGGAATATAATTTAAGGTTTTGATAGCTAATTCGTGATAGGATTTGTTGTTTAATCCTTGTCCTATCAACAGCCAGAGTGTTTGTCTAATCTCTTGAGGAAGTTCTGGGAGATGATCTTTATATCCTATTTTGGTAGCTATCCTCCCTGTTCCTATCTTTGTTTTAGATCGATTTTTAGTGATGTAATACATGTCCAACTGGGCAGAATCCTGTCCGATATTTGAGTAATTACCCCACACAAGTAAATCTATGTGACAAGTATTCATTTGATTCATTGCCTGATCAGCTCTCAACAGGCAATTGACTTTGGGTTGTAATTGCACATTGAGTTTTTGGTTACTGAAATCACTGAAAAAGCCCCATACTGTTTGGGTAAAGGGGGTATTTGTAATGTCGCAATTTGCTTTATCAGCGAAAGGTAAAATTAAAATATTATAAGTTTGTTCTTCCGAGTTAAACACACATAAACCGTCTATATCTGGTCTATATAAATAATAAGAGAAGCAACAAATCCCTCCCAGGAACAAAATACAGGTGAAAATCAGCATCTTCCAGTTCGAGATAATATTTTCTTTTATTTTTGGATCTACTGTGGAATGAGAAGGAGTCTCAGCATAGTTGTTAGTAACTGACTCTACTTCTTCCATAAAACTGTCCATGATGGACTCTTCATACGCTAATAATTCTTCACCTTCATACGTAGAATATATTGTATTCGAACCCAAAGGACTTGGAATGCTCGTTTGTAGTACATCTACATGATCTGCTAATAAGAAAAGATGAGGTTTAGACTCTTGAAGGTAGATAGGTCTTTCCCATTGTAAGGCATCCAGTTCAAGATCATAATAGGCACAGGCTATTTGAGATTCATTTATGGGAGAGTCATCCATTCTTTCAAAGGCTTCCAGTAGGGAAAATCCTTGAAGTAATAAAGTGTAAAACTGTTGAGCTATCTGTGTTAATTCTGTAGTCGACTCCTTTTTGTTAGTGGCAATAATTAATGGGATGTCTTTAAGCATTAATTTCTCCACCATCTCTAGTGTAGCACATCCATTAAGAAAAACCATTTGTAAACCCGGTATTGCACCGATCACTTCCACCCACTCATCGATTTCGTCCGATCGTGTAAGTTCAGTACCACTGATATGCAAAAAATGTATAGTTTCGCTATTGTTAGAGACAAGATCTGAATGCTGTTGTCTGATTTGGTGAAGATAATCAGGTTGAATTAATTGAATGGATCTACCTCCTCTAGATTGAGAAAATAGCTTTGTCAAGCTAGCAATTTCATTTAAAGCATAAGAAGTAGAGGATCGTGCTTCTGTATTACAAGGCGGGATGTGGGAAATAAGTAAGCGAACGGGCATTTGGGAAAAATCCATTCCATAACTCAGTTGATTACTTATATACGAGTGATAACGACCTGACATAGAAAACCTTTTCTTATTAAACGTAATTTTATCGAATTCATTGAATACAAATCCAATTAAGCGTTCATTTTTAGCACTAATTTTATCCTTCTTATTACCTCGGGATTCATTTCAATCAGTGAACTTTATAAGTACCTGCCTTTTTATACTACTGAGTTTAGGCTTCTAAGCCCTGAGGTAAACCAAGCCATAAACATACATCTTTTTTGTAGACTAGATTATATGTTTTTTGATTATTCCAAACATCATATCATATTTATGGGATGTGCTTTGAAAATCCTCATATCATATCAATTTTTTAAAATGATATGGTTATTTACATGACAATCAATACTTCTGGTGAGATGATCATTAGGCTTGTGGAAGTTTAATGATCATTTGTTGTTTTAAATGAGAAATTTCGAGTAGAGATGATCACTTCGAACATTCAGTTGTGAGAAGAAGAAACCTTATCCTTACATATATCCCAGAATATCGAATGGTTATCTTAAATGTTAATAAAAAATGTACAAATATACCTGATCTCTAACAAATGGATTGTTAAAATAGAATTACCCCCTATATTTATGCCTAAATTGAAGAATACTGTTCTAAACCTTGCTCTATTACCATGTATATATTTACCAGAATCTTTTCTTTAAGTTTGATATGGGGATTTATAACTTGTGCGTATTCACAAGATTTAGACAATTCTCTTTATCCGGCTAATTCTTCCTCCCCTCAAATTTATGTATCTATAAAAAGAGACGCTTCTGTAAAAGGGAAGAATGATGGTATAGCTACTGTATATGTAGAAAAGGAAGACGGAAAAACATATACATATCATTGGAATACTAACCCTCCTCAATTTACGCCTACAGCAAATAAACTACCTGCTGGAATGCACGTTGTTACTGTAACAGATAATTTAGGCAATTCAGTTACGGAAGCGATTACTATTGTTAATCAAATGCGAGAATCCTCATTAATAAATCTAATTAAAGTTTATCCTAATCCTTCTAATGGTCAAATTTCAGTGGATTTAGCTGGGATGAAAGATGAATTAGTGCGGATTAGCTTATTTAATGCAGTTGGAAAAAAGATGTATGATGCTTTTCTTCCGGCAATCAGTATACACAAATTAGATTTTTCAAATCTCACAAAAGGCTTGTACTATTTAAAAGCAAATTGGAGGGAACATTCCATTTCGATTACCAAATCTCTTGTGATCAATTAATCTCTTCTGTATTTATCAATTAATTGAGTGAACTTAAATCGATCTTGATAATCTTCATAGACAGGATCAATTTCAAAATCTTTACTGGGATAGCCCATTTGCAGTGCTATTTCCAAATTTCTGTAGAATAAATCTTCTTTATTTTGTTTTGCAAATATTTTCGCCAATAGGCCATAGCTCATACCATTCTGAGGATCTAACGATATCGCTTTTTGGACATCACTTACAGCCAGATCGTAGTCGCCCTCCATAAAATATAGAAATCCGCGATTGTAATAGGGATCTGGAATTCTCGACCCATATTCTATAGCAGAGTTGTAGTCTTCAAGGGCTTGCTGATATTTTCCTTCATTTCTAGTGAGATTTCCACGATTATTATAAGCCATGGTAAATTGAGGATCGATTTGTATCGCTTTTGTGTAATCCTTGAGTGCTTGATTTGGCTGTTGCATTTCTTCGTGTAACAAGGCTCTGTGATAATATACCTCAGCGTAATTTGGATTCCTAAGGATAGCTTCATTATAATCTGTCAGAGCATCTTTATAGTTATCAAGTTTATAATACAGATACCCTCTTCCAAAATATACTTCTACATGATTTGGGTTCTTTTCCAGTGCAGTATTAAAGTCTGAAATAGCTTCCGTATAATTTCTCAATTCTGTTTGGAGCATTCCTCTATACACGTAAGCCCTTACTGAATCCGGGGAAATTTCTATCGCTGCATCAAAATCTGTCAAAGCCTTTTCATATTCATCCAGAGCCTGATGAGTCCTTCCTCTCTCTACATATAATGAAGGATTACCCGGTTGTATTCTTATTGCCTCTTTGTAGTCTTTTATAGCATCCTCATATTGGAGAAAACGCAAATATAGCCTGGCTCTTCTTGCGTACGCATCGGTAGCACTAGGATCGATTTTTAGTGCTTCACCAAAAGAGGCAATAGCATCTGTGTATTGTTTTGCTTCTACATAAAGATCCCCTAAATAGAGATGAGCTTGGATTAGATTGGGATCAATAGAAATAGCCTTCTCTAGGTCATTTTCAGCTTGCTCAAGTTGATTCATCGTTAGATACTGAACACCTCTTCTGTAATAAGCCTGGGCAGACCTTGAATCAAGTTTCAATGCTGTCTCATAATCAGAGATAGCTTTGTCAGTTTCATTTAATGCTGAAAATATATTTCCTCTATATATAAACGGATTAGCACTGTCAGGATTTAGGGAAATGGCTTCATTTACGTCAGATAGTGCTTTTTCATATTCTTCGAATTCGAAGTAAAGTAAAGCTCTTCTGTAATAAGCATCCGCATTTGTAGAATTCAACTGGATAGCAGAGGTATAATCCTCTTTAGCGTTTTCGAACTGGTTGGCGACCTGATAAGTTAAGGCACGGGAAAAATAACCATCGGCTTGATTGGGTTCCAGGGCAATAAGTTTGGAAAAATCTACTATTGCTTTTTCATATTGTCCAGATTCTCGATATGATTCCCCCCGTAATTTGTATGCTTCTGCTATGTTAGGATCTATATTTATAAGATCAGTAAAGTCATTTATCGCTTTATCAAATTGCTTATAAAGCTTATAAAGTCGTCCTCTTTCAAGTAAAGACTCAGTAGATCTCGCTACCAGATTTATTGCATTTGTATAATCGATAATAGCTTGATCGTACCTTTGAAGTTGAACTAATGCCTTGGCTCTGGTTCTGTAAGCTTCTTCATTTTCAGGATCGAGGCGAAGTAATTTATTGAGTTCCTCTAAAGCACTTTCAGCCTCTTGGGATTTTAAATACAATTTTCCAACTCCCAAGTAAGGCGGCAAATAATTAGGATCAATGTCGATGGCTTGCTGAAAATCATTTAATGCCAGATCAATATTGTCGATATCCATATTTAAAATTCCTCGATAGTAATAGACCGAAGGATGAGATGAATTTAATTCTATGGCCTTATTGTAATCAGCTAAGGCCTTATCGTAAAGTCCTTGCTCTTTATATAAATTCCCTCTATTTAAATAGGCGTCAATATTCTCAGGGTCTAGTTGAATAGCATTATTGAAATCCTGTAAGGCTAAATTATCTTCTCCTCCTTTGGCTAAAATAAAACCTCTATCATTTAATGCTTCGGCCTGATTAGGATATTTACTGATAAATTTATCTAAATGAGCTCTTGCCTCCTCATACAAATCAGTATGTTTGTAGCACTGCGTTAAAATTAGATCCACAGCTGCCTGCTGGTCTCCAGATAAGTCTCTAATTCGCTTAAAATAAGTGATGGCAGATACATATTCCTGTTGTTCAAATCTTTTTATTCCCAGTGCCCAAAAGATGATGTCTTTCAAGGGTTTAATGGTTTCCTCTTTTTGCTGGTAAATATTCTCTGCCGAAATTGAAAAGTGAGGAAATTCGTTACCTGTGAATAGTACCTCATCATATTGATTAAGAGGATGGTAATAAATATCTAATTTTCCTGTAGAAGTTAATTCTCCCCAAATGGCCAGATGGGCATTACAACCTACACCGGAACTTTGAATATCTTCTTTAGAAGGGGGACAGGGAAGAGAAGAAGTACGTATGTCAATATTGAGTTTATTCCTCGATTTTAGGGTTTTGATCTGATCAATAAGAGCTTCTTTAAAAGGAGAATATTCTTTTGAACAATCTGAAGGATCGAAAGTCGGTAATACTAGGACGTGATAAGTATCACTTTCCAAGGGGAATGGACAAGCATTATTGGAAAATAGTCGCTGCCTAAGTTGAAGGCTGTATGGGGAAAAGAAAAAAATGATAACGGCCAGAATACTAAATACTGATCCCATACCAAACAAAAGGCGTTTGCGGGAGCGCTTTGCGATAGACTTCGCTTCTAGCTCTTCCAGAGAATTATCCTTTGATTCCTCTTTTTCTAGAGAAGATAATCCTGGCGGAAATCGCCAATTAAGAACACTCTCTTTTTCTTCCAGAACATACAATCCTTGTGGAAAAGGATCTTCTTTAAACAGCTTAATATCTTTGTCCTTATCAAAGGTCAACAGTTCGTATTGAAGCGTGTCATCTTTGATTGTAGTATATCCAAATGCTTGTTTTAAGGTTTTATACTGAGATAATTGAATATAAAATTCCTGTGGAATGCTGGTCTCCACGTCATAAAAAGCTGTATGAATAACAGCTGGAATGCCGTGTGATAGCAGACAATTTACCAATTGTGAACCACCACTTCCTGTAATAAAAACCAGCTTCAGTCTGGGAAAGGCAGAAAGTAGCTGAGCAAGCTCTTCAAATTCAATTTCCTTTTCTCCATTTTTTGTGTCAAATCTCAAGGCATTTCCATCCGCTGCCCCACCTGCTATATGGAGTAAAATTAAATTTTGGTATGATGCAGGATTATGTAGGATATCCCAGAAAAAAGTATCCCCTCTTCCTCCTTCCATGAGCAGTTCACAAACCTCCTGATCGATCAAAGGCCTCAAAATTTCAGCAACATCTCTACTCTCCTGGTCTATAGAAACAGGACGAAGCCCACTCGCGTATCGATTGGCACTGGTTAAAAATACTAGTAATCTATCCCGCATGCTAGCCTATAAAGGAGTAACCTATTTTAATCAATATTATATCAATAAATTTACAAATAAGAACAAGATTAAACACCAAAAAAACTCAGTCTAAATTATGATTAAACATTTACGAATTCGCAATATAACTTTACCTCTAGGGTAGAAAAAATGAATTATGAATAAATTGACTTACTAATTGCTTTATTTGTAAAAATCAATGTATGAACCTTAACTAACCCTTCTCAGATTTATGGACAATTTTACAGCAGAATTTATCGGGACTTACATATTACTATTGTTAGGTAATGGAGTAGTAGCAAACGTAATACTCAAAGATACTAAAGGGAATGATAGTGGTTGGATGGTAATAACGGCTGGCTGGGGGCTGGCAGTATTTGTAGCAGTTTTAATTACAGGACAATTTAGCGGGGCTCATCTTAATCCAGCAGTAACTTTCGGACTATATTCAGCAGGAAAGTTTGAGCTCTCTGACATGGCAACCTACCTGTCTGCTCAGGCTTTAGGAGCATTTTTAGGTGCTGTGACGGTATGGCTGATGTATAAAGATCATATGGATAGAACTGATGAAACAGATACTAAACTAGCCGTTTTTTGTACAGCTCCAGCAATAAAAAATACTATCAATAACTTTTTTTCTGAAGTCATAGGCACATTTGTCCTTGTATTTGCCGTATTATATCTGGCGGATCCTGAAATTCTATCTTCTGATCTGGCAGGAACGAAAATGGGATTGGGATCTATCGGAGCTTTACCTGTAGGGTTAATCGTATTTTCTATTGGGTTATCTCTTGGAGGAACCACTGGATATGCTATTAATCCAGCTAGAGATTTAATGCCGAGAATTGCTCATGCAGTTTTACCTATAAAAAACAAAAGAGATAGTGATTGGGGATATTCCTGGATACCTGTTTTAGGACCACTGGTGGGGGGAATAATTGCAGGGTTATTATTTGTAGGAATTGGTAACCTTTAAGGCAGAAGATTCGCATAAATTAAGTTAACAATTTGAAAATATGGTTTTTAAAATGAAAAATGTTGGATGTGCATGTGTCTTTGTTCTATTATCTTTTCAGATGGGGTGCATTTATAGTCAGCGAAATCAGGAAGATTTTGATACCATGTTAAAGCAACTGTATAAGGAAACAGTGCCCCTTATCTATCCTAGAGAAGTTAAAGAAAGGGGATTATCCTCTTTTACCATTCTGGATATCAGAGAAGAAGAAGAATTTAGGGTAAGCCATTTACCAAATGCAAAACAAGTGAGTTACGAAAATTTCCGCCCGAAATTCGTTAAAGATATTCCCAAAGATAAACCAGTTCTTGTATATTGTTCTGTTGGTAAAAGGAGTGAAGATATAGGAGAAAAATTATCCTCAATGGGTTTTAAAGAAGTGCGAAATTTATACGGAGGAATTTTTCAGTGGAAAAACGAGGGTAATACCGTGTACAATGAACAAGAGGTAGCTACTGACAGTGTTCATACGTATAATTGGCTGTGGAGTCAGTGGTTGCTTAATGGAACAAAGGTATACTAGAGGAAAAATTATACCTAAAATATCAGAGTAGCAAAATTTTAAACAATCTCTTTGGAAAAAGAATTACTTGCGTAAATTAGATTTGTATACTTCAATATGAAAACCGAACGTTTATAAAAATAGAATATTTTGTGATGAAAAAGGAGTAAGCATGTGCCTGTTTCATTTCAATATACTTTGTAAGCTTTCACAGAAAGAAGAATTTTTTGTTAGTAAGAGCAGCATTTCACATGCATAAAAATTATTATCAGATACTGGGGATTGAACGAGGTGCAGAAAGCGAAGAGATTAAGAGTGCGTTTCGTAGATTAGCATTTCAGTACCATCCTGACCATAATGATAATGCTCTAGAGCAGGAGCTGTTCATGAAAGTGAAGGAGGCTTATGAAATATTAGGAGATCCCCATAAAAGAATAAGGTATGATGAGCAGCTGAATGCAGAAGAGCTGTGGGATAAAAAGTACCAGGAGAAAGGGTATAATCCTTATGAGGCTCCAGCATCTGGACCAGGAGCATATCCAGGATTTGATTATAATAACTACTATCCCACTCATGAGGACGTGGATGATACTCCTAAGTGGATCACCACCGCAGCTAAATACCTGAGGTATGTTTCTTACATAACTTATGTTATGGTATTTATAACCTTTCTTGATGCCTTTCTTCCAAGAAATCAAAAGTCTGAAGTATTACTGCGTATTACGCCTGATGTGACCTCATACTATCTTCTTACCAGAGAAAATGTGTACAAAATCAGCCATTTAGAAAGTTTACCATCCAAAGGAGACACCTTACACATATATAGTACACTGATATTAAGCCAGCCCGATAAAATTCAGTATGAGGATGAGATTGGTAGGCTGGAAGTAAAAGTGGCAAATTATTATCACGTAGGATTTCTGATTCTTGGCTTATTGACTTTTTTGGGAATAAAGATCCATATTGATAATAGAGATTGGGTATTTATATTTTGCCTAGGAGTATTTCACATTATCATCCTACTAATCTGGTTAAACTCTTTTCTGTAAATCAGGTATTTCATATTTGTAAAAACTCGTTTTCCTTATAACAAAAACCTTCCCTACTTGCTTCATAAGGTAAATTCAATCATTTCATTAAATGAGGAAAGAAAATCATACCTTAACTTCTCTTCAGGAAAGGAATACCCTGGCTTATGCTCAACAAAAAGATGCATCGGACACAATTCATTTTTATCGCAACCAATTTTATATTCCTCAGACAGATCAGGGAAATTCCAAGATATATTTTTGTGGGAATTCGCTCGGATGCCAACCTAAAGGTACTTCAGCCTTAATTGACGAAATTTTGCAAACCTGGAAATGTATAGGCGTTGATGGGCACTTTGAAGGTAAAAATCCATGGATTAGCTACCATGAAGAGTTAAATAAGCACATGGCACGTATAGTTGGGGCACTACCAGTAGAAACAACCTTAATGAATACGCTCACAGTGAATCTTCACTTGATGATGGTTTCATTTTACCGTCCTAATAAGCAAAGAATCAAAATTTTAGTAGAAGGCGATGCTTTTCCGTCAGATATTTATGCGATAGAATCGCACCTAAGATTTCGTGGGCTCGATCCAGATTCAGTTTTAATAAAATTATACCCTGAAAAGGGCGAAGTATTGCTTAGTAAGCAACGTATCCTGGATGAAATTAAAGAAGTAGGAGAAGAGTTATCGCTAATAATGATGGGAGGAGTAAATTATTATACAGGACAACATTATGACCTGGCCTCTATTACTGATGCAGGACACAAAGTCGGGGCAGTGGTTGGATTCGATCTGGCGCATGCTGTGGGAAATGTACCTCTGTCATTGCACGATTGGAACGTTGATTTTGCAGTTTGGTGTACGTATAAATATCTAAACTCAGGTCCTGGAGGAATTAGTGGCGTCTTCATTCATGAAAAATATGCAACTAATGCAGAACTCTCCAGATTTGCCGGATGGTGGGGACACGATAAAGAAAGCCGTTTTGACATGGAATATCAGTTTAAGCCCATTGCAGGCGCAGAAGGGTGGCAGTTGAGTAATATCCCTATACTTTTACTGGCTAGTCTCAAAGCCTCATTGAATATGTTCGAGGAAGTGGGGATGAATACGTTAAGAGAAAAAAGTAAAGCCCTTACAGCTTATTTATATGAATTGGTAAATCAACTTGAAAGAGTTCGTATTCTTACTCCATTTTTAGATGAAGAGAGAGGATGTCAACTCTCTATCAGTATTCCTGGAAAAGGAAAAGCCGTATTCCGACAATTAATTAAAAACGGAGTAGTTTGCGACTGGCGAGAACCAGACGTAATCAGAGTTGCACCTGTGCCACTATATAATACTTTTGAGGAAGTATGGCGGTTTGCTCAATTGTTAGAAGAATTGATCTCAGAATAACATGAAGTGGTTTAAGAGAACTAATAGAAGTGGAGGGATAGATGCCTTGATGAGCCTGATAGATGATAAAGATGATAAACAAGTGGGCCTACTCATTGAGCAGGAAAAAGAATTAGTAAATAATAGGGATAAAGCGGGATTAACGCCTCTGATTTACGCCACCTATGTAGGAGAGTTAAACATCATAAAGATATTGATTTCTAATGGTGCCTTCCTCAATGAATCAGCACCAGATGGAAGTTTTCCCTTACAAATAGCCATTATAGAAAGAAAAGCTGATATAGTAGAGTTACTGTTAACAAGTGGAGCTGATCCTAATTATCCCGATAGATTTGGAGCGATGCCTTTGATGTACGCAGTGAAAATGAATGATCCCACCATTACGACCTTATTATTAAATGCAGGTGCGGATGCGAATGCTCGTGATCAGGAAGGAGACACGGTGATAATTTATGCGGTGAATTTCGAGTCTGCTCTGGTCATTGAAATATTGATCAAAGCTGGGGCAAATCCTTACTCAAAAAATTTTGATTCCTTGGATGCGTTTGATAAGGCTTATTCCCCTGAAATATTTAAGATCCTCCGTAAATGCACTACATAAAGCGTAAGAATCTGACAGCTAAATCCCAGGGATAGCTTTGAGGATAGATATGTCCAATCATAAGACTATTATTTACATGTAATTACTTTAAATTGAAAAGGTAATTTCAGGTTTAACCTTTTATGAGAATTGGATGAAGGAAATGAAGTCCTCCTATCATGTTGAAATATGGGATAGGTATCATAATTTTGAGAAGATATGTAAGACAGTCAACTTATCTACTCCCAAGAATCCCAGGTCTATCATTAAGTGCTTCACATCTGAGGTAAAAGGCCCTCCCAATATTGCTATCATCAACCAAATGTATGACAAGATTGAAGAATTAATGCCTGATCTCCAAGCATTAAAAGTAGAGAGGAAAGATCTATCTATCTGGGTAGAATGCGAACAACAAGCATCCTTTGAATTATATATTGATCCAATGACCCTATTGGATCTTGGGTATGGGGAAATGAAATTATGTTTATCATCTTGGGATAACCCGGAAATAGACATTTCAGAGTTGTCAGAAGTACATAAACAGGTTAGAACTGTGGATATAGACGAAATATGGATTGAAGCCGAGGAAAGAAAATTAATATCTGCTGGGCATCCCTTTCAGCATGCGATACCAGGTAGCTCGGAGGTAATTGTAAGATTTGATGATAAAACATTCTGGATAGCCACTTTTATGACGTATGAGCACATAGAAGGCCTAATTTCTATGCGTCGTGAAAAGGGAATGTTTTTTCCACATCAATATAAGTGGATACCGAATTTAATTTTAGTAGACGAACTGGAAAGAGAAAATGTCGAAAAGATCATCATCGACCTTTTAATAAATCATTCATTTGAAAACGCTTTTTCTCAAATAGATACCGGGCAATCTGAGGAAGAAGATATGTATGCTAACAGAGTACAGGCAGAGCTGAATATTATCCATGAAAATAATTTAATAAGAAAAATAGAAGATATTTTGGAGACCCAAAAAGGAGAAATTTTAGTTAAGCCAAATTTCTGGACTTTTAAAAATATACAGCTTACTGAAAGTGGCCATCTTAATCAAATTTACGATTTTCTTGACCTATTAACAGGAAAATATGAGCAACTCTTTAGCTGTGGGATTCATCGGAAAGATATTACGCTAAATTGGAAATATTTTCACAAAGGTAACTGCAACATTGAACTTTCTCCTGAACTCATGATGGAGATTGGTAAAAACGGACTGACGCTTGGGATGAATATGATTACACTTAGGAAAGGATTTACCAGACAATTAGATTAAGAGTGAAGGTACATTGAGGCTAGATCATATATTTAACAAATACATACGGGATAACATTTTCATATATGTTATCCCGTATGTCATTATACTATGAGTGAAGATGATTTAGTTTTTGTTAGCAATAACTTTATCCAGGTTTTCAATTACCATATTGTTTCTGGCTAACATCTCCTCATTCACCTCTATCATTTCATCATTATCCTCTATCATCTGCTTATTTTCTTCCATTTTCACTGAATTAAGCTCGATCCTTTTTTGATTGGCGCGAATAATCTTCATGTTCTGGCTTACCATGAATGAATCAAATTCCTTTAATCTTTCATTATCTGCCTTCACTTCCTCAATTTGCTGCTGAAGCTTTTCGTTATGCATTTGCAATTTCTGCAGCTCCTCTTCTAGTTGTACATTTTGAGCAGCTAATTGTTGATTTTTCTTTTTAAGATCATCGGTAGCAGCTGAAATGATGTTATTTTGAGCTAAAAGCCTTGATTTGAAGGTCGTAAGCTGAGCTACAGACATACTGGAGAGCGTACTCATCTGAATATTTTTCGGTGTTAACTCTTCCTCCGATTCTAGTTCCTGAGGAGCCTCTTGCGCAAAAGACACAGAGGCTAAAAAAAGCATGCTAAGGCTTAAGACAATAATGTTAAACTTCATAATGTGAATTTTTCTTAAATAAAGTATGGATCACTTAGCTAGATAAATGATAAGCTAAAGTGAAAAGTCCCTAGAATTAAAAAATGAGAATAAATTTTCTTGGACAAATGAATATTTAAAAAGCTGTTACTTTTAGTCTATCCTTGAGAAAGACTAAATGGTAAGGCTGCAACCTCTGTTTTGCAGGAATTATGCCAGGAAAATCTGGTTTGGAGAAAACATTATTGACAATTTGCGATTGGATCTAATATGAAGCTATTAAGATACTTTTTATGGAATCTATAAGAATAGGATTTGGATATGATACACATCGTTTGATCGAAGGGCGAAAATTAATTTTAGGAGGAATAGAATTGGAACATACGAAAGGCTTATTAGGACATTCTGATGCAGATGTCTTGCTACATGCTATCTGCGACGCTTTACTGGGAGCGTTAAATCTTAGAGATATTGGTTTCCATTTCCCTCCTTCTGATCCTGCCTATAAAGGAATAGATAGTAGAAAATTACTTAAGGAAAGTTTTGGTTTGGTGAAGGACAAAGGATACAGGCTTGGGAACTTAGATTGTACGATCATCGCAGAAAAACCCAAGCTCAATCCACATATTCCGGCCATGCAAGATCAAATTGCTAGCATATTGGAAACCCATACAGACAATATATCTATTAAGGCTACCACTCATGAGCGCACAGATGCAGTAGGAAAAGAAGAAAGTATGATTGCTCATGCAGTAGTTCTGGTGATAAAAAAATAGAATGAATTCCAGATTCTAGAGGATTTTTTTCATTTTGAAAAATGTATTTATGGATGAATGAATAAATAATTGGATGAAAATATGGGGGATAAAAAAATAAAAGAGTTAAATCAACGAGATATTGATAGGGTAATAGAGATGGCATGGGAAGACCGAACTCCTTTTGATGCTATAGAATCACAGTTTGGATTGACTGAATCTGAGGTGATAAAACTTATGCGAAGAGAAATGAAAGCATCTAGTTTTCGTATGTGGAGAGCAAGGGTTCAGGGTAGAGCGACCAAACATAGAATGCTAAATGCTGAAAAATCCAATCGCTTTAAATCCAGCAGACAACGGCATATTACACATAATCGCATTTCAAAAAGATAAGTTTATCCCATAATTCTCCCTTAATTAGTGTTGTTATTGATATGTTACCTGTTTAGCAATTGACGGTTAAATTAATTAACGAGCAGGGAATAAATCATGCAGCTTTGGGGGTAAATGGTTTTCTCTTAATATTATACCTTCTCACTGTAAATTTAATACAGATAGCCTAGGTTTGAACATGGAAGCAAAGCCCATATATGGAAGATGGCAATTAACAAAAGGTGATACTTTAGCTCGCATACGTCAAAGGCTGATAGAAATTTCTAATGAATTTTTGAGAGAGACCCCCTTTCGATCATTTATTGTGGAACAAGGTGGAAGGATTCATCATGATTGTGATTTTACTACTCTCCTAAAGCTTCACAGGGAAATTGGAATAAATATCTCTTATATCGTATCGACCGTAGTAGCTGAAAAACCAGATGAAGTGGTCAGGATGAAGATTGTATTAGATAAGGCAGCATTGCCAAAGTATGTTCAGTATGTAATAGCTACGAGGTCTACTCTTAAGAATGAAGTATTGGAACGAATACTCCTTCAGCCACTTACTCAGGCGATTACCAAAAGTCGAATAGATTATCTATACAAATTCATCCAGGATACAGAATCATTTATCAAAGGGCACGAATCCACAGTTACTCCTCCTGAGATTAGCAGTTTTCACGATCGTATTCCCCTGGTACTATCCGATTATTTTAGATTTGACAGATTGATCGACATCGGGCTATTATTAGGACTGTTGGATGAGCTCTCTCATAAATTTTTTGAGGGAGATTCCTTTCATGGGGAACTGAAAACCGTATCTGGAGACTTTTACTTTGATATTTCGAGGGAAGAGCTAATTTACCTTTTCCGTTATCAGCGCCATTCTATATTATCTTTGAAATTGGATATACAATCAAGGAAAGGGCACTGGATCAGCCTTTTCCTATCTTTTCAACCACTGGTAGAGGGGCCTAATATTGAAGTAGAATTAGCGGGAATTTATCAGCATGTAGAATTAATGGCTAACATGATATGGAAGATTTTGGCTAAAGAAGAAAATAAAGGATTTGTCCAACCGTTGATATACCATTTTTCGTTAGGTCATAAAGACATGATCTTTACCCGAATGGTAGAAATGTTCGAAAATCTCTCAAAAATCTTTTTTTATCGTATTCCTCCCTTAGTTGAGTTGACTTCACTAAGCGGGGAGACTGTTAGAGGAATCTCATTGTACCAATTTCGACAAATTACAAGGCGAAAATCTTCGGGAATTAAATGGATGAGGTTGTATATTTATCGAATTATCACCCAACAGGAACTAAGTATGTTCATTAATTGGAGCACTTTACCAGATATTACAGTAACAATTAACTGGGGAGATCATCAATTACATCAACAGGTAAAAAATTACATGGAAGAACAGCTTTCCCTAGGGTAAAATGTTTAAATTAAGCACAAGGAAGTTCGTTTCTTATAAAGTAGTAGTTACAGGAGAGGATCGTCTATGTCAGTATCAAAAGGGCCCATGTATGGGAACTTTCTATTAGACACTGAATTTAATTTATCAGTGTTAATTGAAAGAATCATTCAGATATCTGCTCACTTTTTTGAAAATCGGGAATTTAGCACATATCTGATTACACAAGATGGTCGTAGGTTTTACGGGTTGGACTTTTCTGAGTTAAATGACCGCTATGAGGAAGAAAAAGGTAAAATCAAGACTATCTCTACCTCTGCTAGTTCTCCAAATGGGAAAAGTGTAAGGATCAATATACAATTTAGAGCCAATTCCGTACATGGATATGGCCGTTATGTTATTGCTACCAATCGACGTCAGGCAAATCTGGAAATAGAGGAAATGCTGAAAGGAGTGTGGATCCCTCGACCTGATCCTGACCCTATTGCCTTACTAGATATATTGGAAGGAGTAAAAAAAGCCAGAGTAAGAATAGAAGTAGAAGAAGAGGCAGCAAGGATGGTCCAAAAGAAAATGGCTTCCTTGCATCCCATTAAAGATCGGTTTCATGCCGATAAACACGTATCAGTAGAGATTATCCTAAATCTCCTGGAAGAAATATCAGTCATCTTTTTAGAGGATACTCCATTCCAAATCCAGCTAACCACGACTCACGGAATTTTACGCTTTGATCATAATACAGATGAACTTAAGCGATACTTTATCCAGCAAAGAGCAAAAATATTTAGAATGAGTTTGAAAGCTTATTCGAATGATGGGCAAGTGGTTATTATTCGGCTTTCTTTTGATCCTTTTTCAGTAGAACCTAACGCAAAAGTAGAAATTACGGCCTTTGAAGGAAAAGAAGTTCAATTACTCATAAGAGAGGTACTAAGTGTGGAAAATGGAGGAGAATCTGTAATGACCGGCGTGGAAATGCTAAGCGAAAATTTCCGATTTGATGAAGCTACCTTTAATATGGATCGGGTAATTTCTCTTATTCAAACATTGTCAAGTAATTATTTACAGAGAGCTACTCCCGCAGTTTCCTTTTCCAATCGATTAGGTGAAACATTTCCCCATTTAAATCTCAGTCAGCTAGAGGAACTCTACGAAAGGTATCTCGATTCTGTTAATTTAATTTCAATTACCCTAAGTAAGACCGCAACCAACAAAATATTTACACTAGTTCTTCAATTTGGGAATGAAACCGTGGATGCATATGGTTCCTTTTCCATTAGGTGGGGAGATAAAAAAATTCACATTGAAGTCAGAAAGCTTATCTGGGGAAAGTTGGATCTGATGCCTTTTACCTCTCCTGGAGTTACCTCTTTTCCGAAAGTGCGGGATATGCTCCTTACTCCCGTATTCCAAAATCGGAAATTTTCTAAACAAGATAATACCTGTCTGATCTCTATGCCTTTAGAGGCCTACTGGTCGGAAACCTTATGGGTCCATATTCAAACTACGCTACAAGCAGTAGGAATAGATGCTATTAGAGCAGAACCTCTATTTATTTCGGGAAAGCTGGAAGAGTCCTGGACCTACTTGAATCAAGTAGAGGCACTCATAGCTGATTTAACCTACAAACATCCCGACGTATTTTATCAGATAGGAATAGCACATACCTTAGGCAAACCCGTCTTTCTCATTTCGCAACATGCTAGAGATATTCCGGTTGATTTCCAACAGTTCCCACATAAGGTTTACAATAATAATATTCCAGGATTGAGGGAATTAGCGGAGGCCTTAAGAGATTTTGTTGATGAATTAGCGGACCAATAGTAAAGATTACACGTCCTATCTTTTATCATCCATCGATAAAGCAAGGAGGATCTGCTTACTTTAGGGTTGATCTCTTAAATCAATTCTGAATATCAATCTGACTTCTGCAAAAGGAGTATCCCGAAAGGGGGGTAACAGGCTGGTGCGATTATCTCCAAATCTAATGGCACTTATTCTGGCATCTACTTGATCATTGGTACGATAAAACCAAAACCTTCTTCCGATGATATAGCCGACTCTCGCCTGAAGAACGATATTGGAACGAAGGAAAAAGTCTCCAAATACAAAGGCCTGATTACTCACTTGTTCCCAGTAGAATGGAGCACCGTCTAAAGTAACTTTATAGGAAGTTACAATGCCCAAAAATCCTATTCCAGCCCAAAAATTGTCCGAATATTCTCTCACTAAGGTAGCATTAATAGGGAGATTGCCGAATAACCTAAGGCGTTCATTAATTTGCCAGTCCAGTCCTAAAATTGGGACGAAGAAAGGCCCAAAAAATTCCTTAGTACCATATAGTCCCCATCTATATTGTAAATGTTCTTTTGCCTGATACCCTATAATAGCTAAGCCTCCTCCAAGGAAAGATAAGTCATTCTCTTCCTCAAAGGCGCCGGCTGTTCCCCCGAGAAACTGGACTACTGAGTACCACTGCTCGTTCCATTGTTTTCGGTAACCTAGGCCAAACCGAACGCCCCAAAGGGTCTCATTCTCCAAAGGGCTATCATTGAAATTTAAAGACAATCGATGATTTAGCGCACTTACTAATAATACATCATTATCAGAAAGCGGTATAGGAAGATTTACATTTAGTAGATAATCATTGACATTCACCTTTTCATCGGTACCATCTAAAGAAGTTTGAAATTCGTGATGATACCCTAATGAAATAATATCGATGTAGGATTGTGCCAATGTACAAGTAGGTATGATCTGAATAAGGCTTATCAGTAAGAGGCAATGTTTCATGTTGTTATGTGTAAGCAGGATTCATGATAGTTCTATCTACCATAAAATACATATTCATCGGCAATCACAGAAGAAATTTGTTTTAGTATATTGAATATTTGGTAGAGATCAAGTATTTGGCCCATTTTTTATAATTCTAACCTTAAGCATGAAAGAATTAATATTTGAGCGAAGGAAATATGGGAAGGAATTGTTGATAGATGCCTGTAATGTAGATGAATTAGTCATTCAGGGGAACGAGCTTGTACTCACTTTTTATTGTATCATTTTGTTAGAGGAAACAGAGGGGATATACCATCTGGATACAGAAAAAATTGTCTTGCAACATCGTATCATCCTCTTTGTAAAACCAGGGCAGATCAGTAGAATCGATCAGGCTACTTTTACGAAGGGATATTTCTTGTTCTTTGAGGAGGAGTTTCTGGACGAATTTTTTAGTGATCAATTCTTCATATATAAGTTCGCTTTTTTTCACCAACCTGTACTTCCCTCATTTATGCTGCTTCCTCCTAAATTATTTCATCAGCAAGAGGGCGTACTGGAAGAAATATGGAGAGAAATAAAAGAGTTATCCATCGATTCGCCTCATATCCTTAGGTCTTTGGTGTATTACTTATTGGTCAAACTTAATAGACATTATGCTTCCATCCATCAACTAAGCCCTTATACATTGCTGGATACATTTCTGCTACACTTTTTTAAATTATTAGAGAAGGAACTGCGGTCATATCATCATGTGCAGGATTATGCAGAAAAATTGAATTTGAGCAGGGGGAGACTTAATCAGCTATGTCAAAAGCATTTTGGAAAAACAGCGAGCCAGATCATTCGTGAAAGGCTTCTGCTGGAAATTAAAAAGGAAATCATTTATTCCGATAAGCAGCTGGCTGAGATTTCCTATGAGTTTCAATTTTCTGCTCCCTCTCATATGACACGCTTTTTCAAGCAAATGACAGGTTATTCACCCCTCCAGTACAGGGAAGACTTTTCAAATTGGTAAGCATTTGTTCAAAGAGGTAAGAAGGAGAGAGGGAATATGGTCAATTTTGAGCCATTCGATCACCCCAATACATAACAACGCTTATGGATTTCTCTTCTTCTACTGCCATTACCATTAGGAATTATAACCATGCGAAGATTCATACTTTCATTGCTCCATATAAGTTCGCAGCTAATGCCACACATATCATAGAGTCAGAAAATCGACTGGTGTTAGTCGATACTCAATTTATCAAGCCTATGTCCCAGGCATTTAAAAACTATGCCATAAATTTGGATAAACCTATTGAAAGAATTTTTATCTCACATGCTCATCCCGATCACTATTTCGGATTATCAGGAATATTTTCCGATATCCCTGCTTATTCTTTAACAGGTATTATTGATGGAATTGCTCATTCAGGTCCTCAAATGGTTCGCAATCAAAAACCAGCCTTTGGAGATTTAATTCCTGATGAAGTAACCGTTCCCTCTTTTGAAGTTGAGATAGGTAGAGAAGTGATAGATGGAATTACTTACGAATATTCGAGCATTGAACATGCAGAATCTGAATTGCAGTTGATCATCAAATTACCTGAATTATGTACTGTGGTAGCGCAGGATGTAATTTACAGTGGAATGCATTTATGGCTGGGATTGGGACAATTTCAGCAATGGAAAAAGGCCCTTCAACAACTCATCGACAATGAGTCCTATGACTATTTTCTGGCTGGTCATGGAGTTCCTTGCCTGAAAGAGGAATTAGTGCAAAATCAAGCTTATCTGGAAGTTGCTCAGGGCTTATTCGAGCAAGGGCTTTCCGCAATGGATTTTAAGCAAAAGTTATTACAACGCTTTCCGCATAGAGCATCTGTATCTATGTTCGATCTCTACTTGGGATTCCTGTTTGCAGGCGACCCAAGTCATTAAACTTACTTATCCCTTATCTGTGATTTTCACCTAACATGAAAACGTTTATGTCGATCATCATAATTCGCTTCCATTTGGTCATGTTAATGTTGTTCCAAATTGGAATAGCTCAAACTGTTTTTCATTCAAGTACCTATTCACAATTATCTCAAACATCTATGGATCAATCAGTCATTGAAATTGCTGTAAGAAAAGTAAAAAAAAGCCAAACGGAGACTTTCAAGTCCGCTCGTTCAGCATTTATCGCAAAATTAACACAGCAAGTAGCAGCAAAAACAGATAGAGAATTTGAATCTTTTTATGCTTTACCTGTTCTCGATTCCACGCCAGTGTTTATTGGAATGACAGAGTGGGAAAGTATGGCGGGAGCTGGTAAAGCAGGAGAAATCCTACTAAGCTCAAAAGAAGCTCAGGCATTTTTTAGCACTTTTGATTTTAAAGCTTATGTGATGGTAGTACCTTCAGAAGGGGGAGAATTTGAGTTAGCTACATTAGCCTCTCAGCCAGGTCAGGTATTGGAAATAGCTGTGAGAAGAGTAAAGGAAGGGATGGAAGATGAATTCCAATCTTCGAGAAAAGCCTTTGTCAGTACATTGAACAATATGGAAGGAGTAGTAAATAGCTGGGAGTTTGAAGTTGTAGGAGGCCAAAACACAGAAAGGTTGACTGTAGGAATGTCTGTCTACGAAAACCAAGAGAAATTTCAACATATAGCAGGAATGTTAAATAATATCGAAGAAGCGGGGAAATACTTTTCTACTTTTGAGCCTGTAGCTCTTCAATATGCCACTTCCACTACCAACAACTAATCTATCTTTAACAAAGAAAATGAAAAGTCTGACTGTACACATGTATGACAGTTAGGCTCTTCTGTTCGATATATCTTAAAATAACAATACGCCAATACCTCCTTTGAAATTAAACAAAAAGTGGCCTTGTAAACGCTCCGTAGCAAATCGTTTTATATCTTCTGTATCCAGGGGATCATTAGAAGAAAAAAGACCTAATACAGTGCCTATACTCACTCCAATATTTAAGCTGAACCTGTCCCAAATAATTCGTTGAGTGCCGAAGCTGTATAATAATCCAATATCTGAAAAAGTTCCTAACTCTTTTCTTCCATCGGGAAAGTACAATCTATCTACATCGGTTAATTGGTAGGATAGATAAAGGACTTCCAGTTGCTGATATTGGCCTATAGGAGCAATATTTCCCCTTTTTCGGAAGCTATACATACGAATGAAAATGCCCATATCCCAGCTTTCTAATTTACCCTTGCCGAAAGGAGCTTCATCTTCATACCAAAAAGAGGTAGACAATCTATGCATAGAAGCGCCCACTGAAAACCTTCGAGAAATAACCTGTTCCCAATGAGCACCGTATCTAAGGTTAATATTGATAGATGAATCCTTGTCCTGCGTAAAAGGCCTAATCGCTAAGAAAGAGCTTATATCTCCTTGTAAATGGCTATTAAAACCCAAATAGCCAGGCGCCTGTGCCTGAAGGTTTGCTAACCGAAGCAAAAACAAGGTAAAAAGGAGGACCCAACTTAAGCTTTTCAACTCAACCATAATACTTCAGCATATTTACCCCCTCATATATGACAGATGGGTAACAATATTCAATAAATGTTCAGTTCAATGTTTTAATCGATAAACCATATCATAAAGCAGGGAGTTCATTACATCCTTTCGGTTTTTCATTTGTATCACCTGAGAATGAGAATCTAAAAATTTTCCCTCCTCAAGATTACAGAGAAAAGTGTAGAATATTATTTTATGTTTCGGGGTCAATAAATAGTGTAGCGTATAAGGGAAAATAGGGGGCAGAATGATGCCTGCACTCAGGACCAACCCCTTATTTGCTCGGGTCTGTGCAAAACTCAGCGCTCCATTCCATACAAAATAAGGTGTTCCATGTTTTTTCACTAACTCCTGTATTTGAGCATGATTAATACTAATGCGCTGGATTTTTTCTTCCAATGCCATTTCTGTTATCCAATCCTGAAGTAAAATGAAGTCCTCTAATATATCAATATCACCTGATGTCAACTGGCCAGTATGTAATAATTCATAGGAAAGCTTGAGTGATTTGGCATGTTTTTCAATCATATATCCAAAATCTTCTTCTCCATTTCTCGAAGCAATGTACTGTTCATGATCTGTTTTACGGTAATCTACCTCTTGGAAAAAAGGATCTACGAAGACGCATTTAGAAATGGCTACATTATTTAGAGGACCAGAGGATTTTTTGGGCAAAGGAGAACTATTTGAAAAGGTGGGAGAATGGTGGCGATTATCATACCATTCTGAAAAATGAGCATAAAATTGTGTTTGAAACGACTCATCTTTCCAGCAATCTGCAAGAATGCTATAAGGAGCTTCCAACAAGCTGGCCTGCTGAGTTAAATTGGCAATAAAAGAGTGTTCAGGATTTGGAAAACCATCGGGTAGCTCCTGCAAATGATCGAATAAATCTCTTATAATTAATTCAATCTCAGAGTCTTCAGGATATTTCTTATAAAAGTTCCAGGCTTGAGAAATAGCTAGAAACGTTAACTCTGTTGGATTAATTTGTTCCAAAAAATGATATAAGGGGCTTATTTCTTCCGACGTTTCCTCTTTATAAGGGTGGACAATCCATTTTTTTCCGGATTGGGCAAATCGTGCTAATCCATATAAAGCCTGAACAATAGTTTTCTTCAGATAAACATCTTCTGGATGTTGATCCAATAACAGGTGGGAGAAATATATAGCTGAGGCATATTGGTGATGGAGAAGATAGTAGTAACAGCACTTATACCTTGATATGTTTTGAATATAATGGAAAGAGGACTGATTTGGGTTAAATGGGGAAGTGGCAGTAGGGGTGATTTGGGAAAATACTTTTCTTAATTGGGTAATCCTGCGGTCTAGAGTAGGATGCGACCCAGCTTTTGGAGATTGATCTGAAGAGGAATTTTTATCTTTAGCAGTAGATGATATGTCTGAGGGATAGTCTTGAGCTAACTGATAGGAAGCCGGTATGCGCCATTCTCCTGTCCTAAATATATTCCAGTTAAATGGGAGGTCACTGTAAGGATGATCAGCCATTTGAATATTGATAATGGCAGATTCAGCGTCCATCACTGAATATCCTGCATTAAGGTACCGAATTAATGCTAGTGAATCGGCCTCTAATTCTATTTGCTGTGAATAAAAATTATGTTTGGCTATTTGATCGACCTGAGATTCCATTAGGAAATGATCTTGAGATGCTTCATGTGCCGAGGAAACAGCTTTATTGTCCCATGAGTGTCTTAATATATAGTGGCTAATTTCATGAGAAAGAATAAATGCTAATTCAGCCTCTGATTGAACGTTGGCGAGTAATCCCAGGCTTACCAAAATAATATTTGATTTTGTAGCATAAGCATTGGAATATGGTGTTCTCAGCGCAAAGAAACGAATTTTGTCTTTGAGTAAAGGGTCGTTTTTGAGTAATCTATTTCCTATCTGCTGTAGATAAGCACAGCTGGTATCATTGAATAACACTTTACCACTTAAGAGAAATCTTCTAAAATAATATGCGTGAGAATCGAGTGATTGTTGATTTACAGAAGAAGGTCTATTACTTGATGAATCTGAAATGATATTGGCCAGAAAGAGGCTATCATTCAGAATTTCTTCGGGAATAGCTTGTTGGTGGTGTTGATAAATGGAGGGGAAGTATAAAGAAGATTGTCCCCAAAACTTTACTGGCAAGTAGGTAAATAAAATCACAAGAGAAATATACAGAAATTGTAATATGTGTTTTGCCATTTGCCAATTAACAGAAGCTGTAGGTAGTGTTAATTTTTATCCAATATACAGAAAGCTGACAGGACTATCTTCCTTTCATGAAGAGATTTTTATGTTGGATATAACATTGAGGGTAGCGTAAAGTGCCCTTCATATTAGCATGCCTTTTCGATGGTCTCTCCCTGAAATTTAGTATCCTTGAATGATACCTTTGGAATACGAATCATACAATAAGGCTGTGTAATAGCAAATGTTACTATACAATTGATACCAGGAGAAATATGATCCCTTTTTATAATCAACGTATTGTCATCCAGATAAACCTCTCTAATAATAACTTCATGTCCACCACTATTTTGCATACCAATGAAGCAAGCTATGACCAGTTCTTTCTCAAAGTCAATTTCAGGGGTTTCAGGTGCGGGGATAGTATTTTTTCCATATTGAGCCCACAATTCTTTCCACTCTTGTTCATTGTCGATAACGAGATCTTTAGCTTCTTCAATACCGCTATAAGGCCCTGCTTCTAATTCTGTCATTTGTAGATTTTCTTCTTTCATTGATGTTTTTTGTTGAGACTTACATGAAGCAATCACCATAAGGGCTAATACGAAGTACATAAATTTCATAATACTTGATTAAGGATATATAAAATACGAATTACAATTTATTGATTTAACAAAACCTAAGGTCAAATTTTGAGTAGATGCATGTTGAATTACCTGATTTATTAAAGAGCTTACTGAAATTACCATTTGTTTGGCCCCATTCACCTGTTAGGTGGAAAGAAATAGACGGCGAAACCTGGATGTGGGATCCCATTAGAAAAATCTGGGTTATTCTTACAGGGGAAGAATATGTAAGGCAACAGCTGGTATATCATTTATTACATATTCGTAATATATCTCCTGGATTGATATCTATAGAAAAAGGAATTAAATATATGGGAACTCAGAAACGGTTTGATGTGGTGGTGTTTGATCGACATGCAAATCCACTAATTCTGTGTGAGTGTAAGGCAGCAGATGTCAAACTATCGCAAGATACATTGGAACAGATAGCCAGATATAATCATGTATTAAAGGCGCCACATTTGTTAGTTACGAATGGAATATCATTATTATTTTTTTCTATAGGAAAGGGAAATGAATACTATTTTCGACCTAACGGATGGTATGCTTCATGATCGGATTTAATCTACAGCTCTCCTAATAAACCACGTATCATTTAACGATAGACCTAGCCTAATTCGAACGAATAGTTCTTCTACCAACTGATTGCTGCTTATGTTCCCTCTCTGTCCTAATGTGAAACTCAAGTTTATGCGTGAGCTGGCTTTTCCCTGATCAAATCGACTGATGGATTTTGCTGAAGAAGGAAGAGAAAAACCAAAGCTAATGCCAGATTCACTGACAGCTTCATCTCCCAACCGAATATAAGTTTGTCGGTAAAATCCTCCAGCCCTTAAAGCGATTCTTTTAAAATAGTTTCTTGAGGTAATATCGGGTATAAACTCTCCTCCTACTCCTATACGAATATCTTTTCCAAGTTCAGTAGGATCATCTAATATGGAAAATTCATCCCAATCCTGATATATAATATCAGCTCCCAAAGACCATTTGCCTAATTGATGAATCATTATTCCCACCCCAAACCGAATAGGTATATCTACATTTCCTTCTTCTGTAAAAAAAGTATCAACAGAAGGATTAACACCAATAGACCCTAGCCCTTCAAAAATATCTTCACGAGTAGAGTTTAAGTTGGAAAACCAATCTACTGTTGCACCAATTCTAAAAAGCGTTCTTGAATTAGCCTTCAGACTGTCAACATACTGAATACCTAATTGAGCTCCCAAACCTCTTAAGAAAATCTGTTGTTCAAATCTGACCCCTTGAAACTGGGTACTATTTTCAATTTCGGTGCTACTGGAATAAATACTCTCTCCAAAATAGTAACTAAAATTACCTCCTATTCTGAGCTTTGTATTTAACAGTTTATATCCTCCACCAATAAATACCTGATTTAATCCTCCTTCACCTTCATTTTCAGTTACTTCTACAGCAGTTAAACTATCTCCTACAGCTACTCCTTCAGTAGAACTTCTGACATCATATCCAACCACGCTATAAGGGGCAAATCCAAGAATGAGGGAGAAATTATTATTAGCAGGAAATCCTAAAGCAATACTTTGAAATCCTGCTGTATTTTGATTTTCATCCTGGGAGTCGGATCTAAGGCTACTAACCTGGCCAAAACCAGATACATCCAAGGTAGTAAATAATAAATCTGCATAGCTTGCGGGATTACCTCGATTGATAGAAAAATAATTATCGGTCGCAACACTAATTCCTCCCATAGCATCATTACGTGTGGTAGTGCTACTTAAAATCTCACCAATACCATATCTGGAATAAGGGCTCAGTGTAAGTTGTTGGGAATAGAGATTGATTGTGGGAAGGAAACAACTCCCTACCAAACTTATCACTAGAAAATTGTATAATGCTCTTCTCATTATGGATTATTGTGTAAAAATGTAGCATACATACCTCTCAGCAAAAGATGTTGATCCACGAAATTGAAGCTTTTTATGTGCTTTTGCAAGAAGGGCGCATCACCACCTGTAAAAAAAACGTCCATATCAGCAGTTTCTTCATTTTTGTACCGATCGATAATCCCTTCAATCTCTGCGATAATACCATTGCTTACACCTGAACGAATACTAAGGGTTGTTGTGTTGCCTATCAAAGGAAAATCTTCAGTAGGTTCGACTAAAGGAAGCTTTGCTGTAAGAGAATGTAGTGCCTGAAATCGCATAAAAAGGCCGGGAGAAATTCCTCCACCCAAATATTCTCCCTTTTCGGTGGCATAGTCAAAAGTAAGAGCTGTCCCTGCATCTATGACTAATACGGCTTTTGCGGGGGAAATCCTCCTGGCTCCTATAACTGCCAGGATTCTATCTACTCCTAAGGTACGAGGAGAGGCATATAAATTTTTTATGGGTAGTGAAGAGTGTACGTCTAATGGGATAAAAACTACCTCGATCTTTAGTTGACTCCAGAAAGGCAATGTATCTAAGGAGAAAGGAACTCCCACATTGGCCCAAATGATAAAAGCAGGAGTATGTGAAAAAGAGAAAGATCGAAAGTACTGTTCCAGGTGATGATTAATAGCTTCCATAGGAAAAGCGTCGGTATAAATTAATTCATTATCCAGCCATTGACCGACCTTCAACCTACTATTTCCTATATCTATGGTAAAAATCACAATATAAACCCTACTTCTTTATGAAAATATCGAAAGATGGCACTGCCTATCCGAACTAATAACCTACCTTCTACATCCACCCCTTCAATAACTACTTTCTTTTCCTCTTGATCTATGGTTAACATGATTTCTTGCTGATATCCATACAAGGCCTTGTGATATGCTTGATCTATCATGTCTGTTTTACCCTCTTTAAGAGATAAATAATAAAACTCTAATTGTTCTAGTAAGCGCTCCATTACCTCTTCTTTATTTCTGGTACAATGAAGATGTCTCTTTAAGGATGTTGTCTTATAATCAATTTCTGCTGGGAAGGAGGTTTGGTTCACATTTATGCCAATTCCAATGATACTGGATTTAAGAAGAGGTCCTTCAAACTGGTTTTCGATCAGGATTCCAGAGATTTTTTTCTTTTGTACCAATATGTCATTGGGCCATTTAATTTGAACAGTGGATCGGGGTAAATAATGTGAAATCGTTTGTTGGACAGCTAAACTGACAAATTTATTGAGATAGTATAATTCTGTACCTTTTACAAAAGTGGGGTAATAGATAATACTCAATGCAATATTTACGTTCGGTTCTGAAAGCCAGTTATTTCCTCTTTGACCTTTTCCCTGGTATTGATGATCGGTAAATATTAGGGTTCCTTCAGGGGGGTGTTGAGATAGTAAGTTCCAGGCCTGAGTAATGGTAGAATCGGTTTGCTGAAAAAATTTTTTATGTTTTCCAGTGAATTGAGTATTCATACTAGCTAGTGCTATAAGGGGAAATTTAAAATAGTTATTGAAAATTGAACCTCAAATTCTCACTTGAACTTTGGACAAGTGGAAGTAGTTTGTTTAATTAATAATAAGATTGCTAAGTTAAGGGGCAAAGGTAGTTCAACGAAAGCTAAAACATGAAATTATTCTCGTTGAATACCAACCTTTACTGCTTTTACAGCATATTTAACTAGAAATATTATTCTTATATAAAGATTTAATCTTTTTCAAGTATTTATCATTTAAATAATTAATCAACATAGACTCTTTCCTGTATGAAGCAAACCTTTGTTGAATCTACAAAATTGACTGATGTAGCGATAGACGCTCTACAAGAAATTAAAGGACAAGATCTTCTACTTATGGATTTAAGGCATCTGGATACTGCTGTTACAAATTATTTTGTGATTTGTACAGGAGGATCGGATCGGCATGTGCAGGCACTGGCAGAATCTGTACTCGAGAAGATGAAGGAAGTTGGAGAGGTTCCCATTAGTCAAGAAGGTATCCAATCAGGTGATTGGGTATTAATAGATTTTGTTTCTATTGTCATTCATATATTTCGGAAGGAGACTAGAAATTTTTATCGCCTGGAGGACTTATGGGGTGATGCCGTCTTCACCCCTATAGAAGAGTAACATTTCGTTCGTCAGCTAAGGACTTTACAGCATGGAAATAGGTTACTAAAATGGGCTATTTCCATGTTAGGAATTTTGTTGAAAAAAGTTGAAAGAACCTTGAGCTGAGAAAGAGAGTGAAATTCTTTTACTGTGGTGATCCCACATCCATTGCAGTATAATTCTTTTAAGTTTTCGAGTTTGTGGAGGCTGTTTTCAATTGAGGTGTTAATAGTCGAGTAAGAAATATCTAAAATTTCCAGGTTTTTTAATCCTGAAATATTTTTGAGTGTAGACAAATTTGAAAAAGTAGCGGAGAGTTCTTTTAATTGTGGCATATCCTCTAGAGGGGAAAGGTTCACAATATTAGTCTCACTAATATCTAGATATTTCAGTTTTGGCATGTAAAGAATCGGAGTCAAATCCTTGATAGGTTGGCCTGAGCAGTCTAATTCCTCAATTGTAAGTACATAGTCAACATCATTTTCACAAAAGCAATTTTCAAGTCCTAAATTTTTCCCAATAATATTACGCCAGATAGGTGAGAGAAAATCCCATTGGCTACTTAGTGATAGGGATACACAGCGGTTATTCATTGAATGGAAACTAGTGGTAAAACTTAAATAGCGATAGATCAAATCTAGTCAGCTGGAAGGGTAAGTTTTAGACGATACGAAAGAAAATGTTACACTTGTCTATTTGAGGATATCAAAAAAGAATTTCAATTAAGTAAAGTTATCTTAATAGCGTTAATATATCAGTAAATCAGTATTTTAGGGGATATTTACTGATATTTCTGCAAAATCGTTATGAAAGAAAATTTGATTTTTTGAAAGAAATGAAGAAGGTTTGGAGAGTGTAAAGACACTTCTGGTTTACTTTCAACACCTTAAAGAGAAAAAAATCTCACATTTTGAGAAAAGATTTTACATACTGATATGCTTTCATTCTCAGCTCGATAGGTAGTTAAGAAAAACCCTCTTACCGGGAACAGTAAGAGGGAGTATATGCTGATAGGAATATAATCCACCTAGGACATATTTATGCTTCTTGAAAGCGATCTTTCAATTGGGTGATCGGGAGGGCCATCAGGTCGAAATTTGGATGAATATTTTTCAGTATGTCGAATTTTTCGCAGTACATCTCGGTTGACTTTTTATTCTTCTCTACAAATTGGATTAACTTATGAAAGTACTCTTTTACAGTGGGGTGGGACTTATCGAATAATAGAGCAATCATTTTATTGATTTCAAATTGCTTCTCTTTAGCAAAATAAGTGATTAACAGTGGTTTCATATTCCTTTGATCAATCTCATAGAAATTAGAGTTAGCAAAAGCTTTTGTAATTTCGAATAAATAAGCACGTTCTAAAGGGGCTTCTAGAAATTCGGATAATTTGTCCCAAAAAATATACGGAATGTATATACCTCCAAACCGGTCAGCTACCTGCATAATAAATCTATTGAAAGTGTCCTCTTCTTCGCCAGCTTTTAAGTGTATTTCTGTAAGTGCAGGAATGATCTCATTTCTATGCTCATCGGGATCTACATCCTCAAATCTTATTTCAAGATCATCTAATAGTTTTGCAATTTCCATCATAAAATTAGTATTACTTCATTTTCAAGTGCATAATTCGCACCCCCATTTAGGTGGAAAGTTAAACATTTCGACCTATATATCCGAAATGTTTAAATAATTGTGATAAGTATAGATAAAAAAAGAATGGGTAATTAATTTCCTACTTCTGAAATAAACTTTATTCTCACAAGTCGGATTTCTTCTAACTCAACATCCCTACCTAGTTCATTCTGAGCTTCTTCCAGGCTATCTGAAGATGAAGTCATAAAATAGTCATATATATCGTCTATCTTATCTTCATCCATAAATTTATCGATGTAGTAGTCTATATTCAATTTTGTACCTGAGAAAACGATTTGTTCCAGGTTATCCAATAAGTCATTAAAGGACATCTTCTTAATTTCCGCAATCTTGTCCAATGGGGTTCTTCTGTCTACATGTTGAATGATGAATAATTTATTCATTGATTTTCGAGCAGTAGACTTAATGACTACCTCTGTAGATCTTTCTATCCCATTAGTCTTGATATAATTATCGATTAACTGAATAAAAGGAGCTGCAAACTTCTGCGCTTTACCTCTACCCACTCCTGTGATGTTTTGAAATTCATCTATAGAAGTAGGGTATTTTGTGGCCATATCTTCCAAAGATGGATCTTGGAAAATTACATAAGGAGGAATCTTTCTTTCTGAAGCTATTTTTTTTCGAAGCTTTTTAAGCTTTTCAAAGAGATTAACATCATAGGTTTTGAACTCTTCAATGGGCGTTACTTCTTTATTTAATTTGTCAAAGTCCTGAAACTTGATCAAGTTAATAGAGGTAGGTTTCTTTAAAAATTCTTTCCCTCTATGATTGAGTTTTATCACTCCGTAATCATCTATATCTTTTAATAGGTAATCATTTACGATTAACTGATTGATAATTGACTTCCACTGCTTGTCATTAATACTCTTTCCCTTTCCATAAGTGGGGAGGTTATGATGTTCGTAGAGAAAGATTTGTTGATTATTTGTACCTCTAAAAATATTTACCAGATGAGATATGCCAAATTTTTCATTTATACTTTTTACTGTCTGTAGGGCGATAGTAGTTTCATTAGTTGCGTCAAATGATTCTTTGCGAAATCTACAATTATCGCACTTCCCCATACAGTTTGAGTCGTCGAAGTACTCGCCAAAATAGTGAAGCATTAATTTTCTTCTACACGCACCTGATTCAGCAAAAGAAGCCATTTCATAAAGCAGGTGCTTTCCTGATTCTCGTTCGCTGACGGGCTTATCCTTCATAAATTTTTCCAATTTTATAATATCATTGAAATTATAAAAGAGGATACAATTACCTTCTAGCCCATCCCTACCCGCTCTGCCGGTTTCCTGATAATAACTTTCTATACTTTTGGGAACATCGTGATGAATAACAAATCGAACATCGGGTTTGTCAATTCCCATTCCAAAGGCTATCGTAGCTACTACTACCTGAACATCTTCATTTAAGAACATGTCCTGATGCCTCGATCTGGTAGAGGAATCCAGCCCTGCATGATAGGGAACAGCCTTGATCGCATTGACTTTGAGGATTTCTGCAATTTCTTCTACTTTTCTCCTGCTTAAACAATAAACGATACCTGACTTATTAGCATGTTGCTTAATGTATTTTATAATTTCGGTAGTAGCGTGATTGGTTGATATCTTTGGCCTGATCTCATAATAAAGATTTTCTCTATTGAAACTGGTAATAAAGACATTCGCACTGTCCATTTGGAGATTTTGGAGAATGTCAGCCCGGACTTTGGGTGTGGCTGTGGCGGTGAGAGCTATAAGGGGGATTTCTCCAAGATGAGCCCACATTTCCCTTATCCTTCTATATTCCGGCCGGAAATCATGGCCCCACTCGGAAATACAATGTGCTTCATCCACAGCCAAAAAACTCACTTGTGCTTGCTTGATGAAATCGACAAATTCCTGCTTTACCAAGGATTCAGGCGCTACATACAATAGTTTTAAGGTCTTATTAAGCACCTTGTTTTTTACTGCTTCATAGTCAGAGCGATTCATGCTACTGTTTAAGTAGCCAGCCTCAATTCCAAATGCTCTAAGCTGGTCTACCTGATTTTTCATCAAAGCAATCAGGGGTGAGATGACGAGGGCGGTTCCAGGTAATAATACAGCGGGAAGTTGATAACATAGCGATTTCCCAGCTCCCGTAGGCATAATTACAAATGTATTCTTATTATCTAATACATTCTGGATGACTTCTTCCTGCTTCCCACGGAATGAGCTATAACCAAAATACTTTTTGAGTGATTGTATCAGTTCGGTCTCTTTCGTAGCGATTGTTTCGTTCACCGTTAACTACTTAAATTTTATTTATACTGCCATTAGTGGATAATTTTCAACTGCTGGCAAAATTAAATTGTAAATTATTAAGGGTTAAGTAATGAATTATGAGAGCAATTCTTCATTTCTCAATGTAAAATACAAGAAAAAAGGTTTAGAAACTAATAAAGTGAGTAGGGGAGAATGCATTAATCTTTATATAGTCTAGGAGTAAGTTAATTCTCCATGGGTTGGGTATGATACCTGACTGAAACATCCATTATGGTTGTTAAATTCAGGATAATTGCTTATCTATAGTCTTTTGTTTGTCTTAAATAGATTGCCTATTAGAACATTTACCTGTTTTTTTATTGCGACACATTGGGGTACATTAATGTTGAAATACATTAAACTAATTTGTCTCAGAGTGTTTGCGATTCAAAGCAACCCTTAATCAATATTGGCGTTTCATCAATAAGGAAGCATGAGATTGTCCGACATTCACGAGGAAGAACTCGTAGAAGGATGCCTAAATGGAGGCAGAAAACACCAAAAGTTACTATATGAACGTTTCTATGGTAGCATGATGGCAGTTTGTATGAGATATACTAATGATCGAGAGGAGGCTAGAGACGTACTTCATGAGGGGTTCATGAAGGTGTTCAATAACCTTGGGAGGTATACTCGTGGAACTAATCTGGGTGCCTGGATTCGAAGAATAATGATTAATACAGCTATTGATCATTACAGGAAAAGTGCAAAGCGCCCGAATTTAGTGGAAATAAATCATGCAGTACATGAAACCGATGTCCAGGACATCATCGCCGATATGGGAGCTAATGAGATCCTTCAATTGGTTCAGAAATTATCTCCGGCATATCGAATGGTTTTTAATCTTTATGTAATAGAAGGATATTCACATAAGGAGGTCGGGAAAAAACTGGGAATCAGTGAAGGGACGTCAAAGTCCAACTTGGCCAAAGCAAGAGTCAAGTTACAAAAAATGATCCTTCAATCCCGACTTATCCGATCAGTAGAAGGGGAGAATTATGCATGAGCATTACTTTGATCGGGTCATTCGTGATAAGTTCAGCGATTTTGAAGTAAGTGAAGTTCCCAGCGATTGGGATAAGTTAGAATTTTTGCTCGATTCAAATTCTATTCCATGGGAAGAGAATTTAAAAGATAAGTTGATACATCACGAAGTACCCTTTAACATTTCAGATTGGAATTTAATGCATGAAGAGCTTCACGGAGCTCTCGACACGTCTATTGCCTCTTCTTTAGCCTCTTATGAGGTTCCTTTTCAATCAGGTGATTGGGAATTATTCGAAGATAAACTTAATGAACCTTTTTATCAAGCTTTTAGGGATCGCCTGGTAAAGCATACCATCTCCTACCGACTAAGGGATTGGAAAGCTATGTGGGCTCAACTGAAGCGTGAACAATCTCCCAAGAACTCATACCAACAATATTGGGATTTAGCTGTGGCATCTATTCTGCTTCTCTTAATTTTGGCAGGATTGGGACTATCGCAGTTGCAACGACAACAACCAAAGCCCATAGCCAGTAATTTAGAGAATTCAATCCCAAATACTTCAACGGAAAGCGAAATCATTTCAGGACATTTTGAAGAACAAAGAGACGGGAAAAATATTCAGGAAGGGCAGTTGACCACTGAACATAAATCTCTTACAAGACAAATCGTATCTAATTCAACACTTTCTTCATCGATAAATGATAAAAGTTTTACTTCGAATAATAATAGACTAAGTAGTGATGATTTAAATGAAAATAATCCTTCAGGAGAGCTTGGAAACGAGGATAAACCACCTTCGAATTTGTCTCCACATATGTCTTATTCGGAATTAGTTTCTGAACCTCTTGAATCTGATATTCATTTAGATGAATGGTATAATGACCAATCTCATATCGAAAACGAGGGATCTAAGATTTATTTAATTTCAAACTTAGTTAAGAAAGAGTTCCTATTGGGGTATGGGGGCTATTATCATCCTTCTAATCATGTAGTGTCCAAACTACCCCATAGAGAAAAATTGCAACCTGAAGTTCGACTTGGTTTTCTGGCCTCGACAGCCAGAAGTAGAGCAGAATTAAGTGATGATCCATTATTTGGTTTTATGACGGGGATAAGGGCAGAATTGCGATTAACAAAAGAATGGAGTATAGTATCTGGTGCTGCTTATTCAGAAAAGCAATACATGCATCAATTTTTTGTTTATCCTGAGAGAGGCCCTCAAAGATTAAATCAATTAGATGCTAATTTCAAATCTATTGAAATCCCTATCTTGTTACGTTATACATTTCCACATAATAATGAGCTTAGTTTATATATGCAGGGAGGGTTGGCAACCATGATTATGCTCGAAGAAAATTATGCTTCAGTGGAGCTATCTGAAAATATCTCTTCCCGCCAAGCACCTAAATCTTCTCCCTCAAATAGGAAATTCAACACCTATGTGGGAAATGTTCAATTGGCAGCTGGCTTAGAGTACGGTCTTAATGATCAACTATCTCTACAAATAGAGCCTTATTTCCAATTAGGAATGCATAAAATGGGTAGGGAGGAGAAAAAGCTGTATAGCTCTGGATTGACATTTTCTTTCATTTATCTGCTTAAACCAGCTAAAGCTAGATTTTAAGCATTAAACTCTTCCAAAAAGACCTTTCGGCAGACTATTCTATCAATGCTTAGAATATTTTGCTATATTTAAGTTATAATTTCAATAAGTATTATTTTTAAATTGAGTTGTCTTGAGAAACATGTACCATTAGCCACCTTTTAAGGTGGCATTTTTATTCCACTGGTTTTTCTATCCAAAAATTATTGTAACCTGTTCCAATGGTCAAGCTCACTTTTTGATACTGTACTAATTCAAGTATAGCTAGAAAACAAAATACGACATAAATCTTATCATTACGTTCACTAATAATATGGGAAAAATCTAATTTTCTCTCTCTTGATAATCTATCAATCAGGGACTCTTTCAACTCAGCAATAGTGAATGGATATTTTTTGATAACATGTTTAGGAGGTTCTAAATTATCCTGGTGCCTTTCCCATATCCGCTTGAAGGTTTTCATGATGGTGAATAAACTTATTCCTATCAGTTCGTCTTCAGGTAGTTCTTGATTACTAAACTCCTTTATTTCCACTGATGCAAAAGCTCTGTTATGTCTTGTAGCTTGAAGCTCTTCCAACCGTTGTAGGTCGTCAAGAGCAGATTTATACTTTTTATATTCCAACAATCGACGAACCAGTTCTTCTCTCGGATCTATTTCTTCATTATTTTCATCCAAAACTGGTCTTGGAAGTAGCATTTTAGCCTTAATTCGCATTAAGGAACTCGCCACTAATATAAACTCCGCTGCTATTTCGATATTTAAGGATTGCATCGAGTGAATGTAGGCTAAAAAATCCTGTGTAACTTTTGAAATAGGAATATCATATATGTTGAGTTCATCTCTTTCAATAAAGAACAACAACAAATCAAAGGGGCCTTCAAACTGTGGTAGATGAACTCGGAAAGGTTCTGCAATAGTTGACATTATATGAAGGATCGATTCTGATTGAGAAAATGTATAAATCAAAGGAAGTAATTAAGAAAAGCAGAGTTAAGTTAATTATTTTCTATTTTAGAAAGCTGATTTACCGCCCTTTCATGAAATTCAGGATAAGTAGATAGTGTGTTTAATAGCTTTCTTGCATTTTTCCACTTCTCTAAGCTCTGGTATGCCAGGGATAATTCCCAGAGCCCATCCAGATAGTAATTTCCTTCCCCTAATTTAGAAAGAATCTTGAAATAGTATATCGCATTTTCCTGCTCACTCAATTGTTTATGGATGTAACCCGCTATAAACAATGCTTCTCTTTGATCAGGGCTTCCTTCTAAAACCTCCTCCACTTTTTTCAATGCATTAACATAATCTTTTTGACTGATTAGGATTCTGGCCTGCTGCATCAGTGTATTAATGACTCTTTGTTTATCTAATACTCCAAAAAGGCTATCCTCTGATATTCTATCAGGTCTATATATCTTTTTATCAACATAATTTTCAGTAAGTTCATTGAAGCCGGTACTGTATTGATCAGTCCTTTCTCGTGAAGAGGATTTCTGAAGCGGATTTAACAAGTCGGGATAATTAATGGTATCATAATTATGAGCATACGTTTCTTTAGGATTGTTGTGATCTCCTATACCATTTTCTGTAATTAGCGCTGTAGCCTGATATCTATTATCAGAGGAGATAAGTGATTCACCTACTACTTGAGAAGCAACAGTGGATGAGCTTGAATCTGGTATTGGGATAGCACTAAATTTTTGTCTTATAGGAGGCTGTGGACCACTCTGATCAGGAACCCTTTCATAATCAGTAGTTTCCGTTGTATGATTCGTAGGATTATTCGAGCTTAATTCCTCATCAAGAACCTCGAGTTCTTCCAATGGTGATTCGCTTTGAGGAACCGCCAGCTGTTTCTGATTGCTATTTGTTCTATTATTATCATTAGAAAATAATTCACCTACAGGGGCATTCATTGCCATAGGAGCTTCACTCATCTCTGATTCAGATTCTACTAAATCGATATCTTTTCCACTAAGCGTAAGCCCCTTATTTTGAGGAATCTTATTTTCTCCAATAGGTAGAAGTAAAAATAAGGCGAAAAAAACTGCTACTGAAGCGGCAACAATAAATGTTAAATGGGGAGAAACACTATATTTCTGAGGTTTTACTCTGCTACGTCTTTTGATTTGTTTGAGGCGCTTATCCCTTTTTATGTTGGCTTTATGGTGAATGAATCTTTTGATTCTATGTATGCGGTGATTTAATTGTTTGGTATCTTTAATTTCCACCAATCCCTCCAGAGCATCTGCCAAAAGAGGATCCTCTTCTAACTTCTCTGCCAACTTTGCATACATGCCTGTTTGAGAAGAATCTTCTAACATTTTACGAAGTTCTTTCAAACTGGGATGATGATTCCTATTGGTGTTTTTATTCATTGATCGTCAAATGTTTCAAGTGTTTTTTTAAGTTGCGTTTTCCATTTTGTATAAAACTTTTTACTTGTTTCATCGAAAACCCTGTGATCTCCGCCACTTCTAAATATCGCTTCTGCTGTAAATAAAATAATTCTATACATTGTCTTTGCTCTGCTTTCAATTTGGTGAGAGCAATTTCCAATTCAGAATATTTTTTCTCATTCTCTTCTAATTCTGCTATTTCTGGAAGATGAAAAGTTGAAGGAGGTTTGAGGTGTTGCTGTAGTAAATGATAAAATAGATCATTTTCTTTTTTTACCAGGTTTTGTTTTCTTTCCAGCAAAACCAAACAATGGTTCTTTGTAACGGTATGAAGCCAATATTTGAATCTCTTTATCTCATATTTTTTTAGATCCTGGATCAATTTTTCAAAGATTGCCATTGTAGCATCTTCACTTTCATCCTCATTTTTTAAATACTTCATGCAATTAAGAAAAACGATATGGGTATACCTTTCGAATAATTCTCCGATGTACCAAGGATCTTCTTCTTCCCTGTACTTTAAGGCAAGTTGTTCGTCGCTTAATATGCTTGTAGATCTTCTAAAAAACATGCATTATAAAGACAACTAAAAGCTTATTATTCCATAAAATATCTGGAAATTACGGTTAATTTTTAGACAGAATCATAAAAATAAAAAAGTTCCCAAAAGAATGGGAACTATATATTATAAGTGAATGGTATGTTTGACTGAATTCTAGTTGGTCAGAACTTTCTGGTAGAATACAAATACGCCACCTTCATCTCCTACATTTTGTAATGGACTTCCAATAGGAGTTTGGGCTGTATTATGGCTCACTCGAGTAGTAACATTTCTTATCAACACATCTGCTCGAAGTTTAGGTTCTTTATTAGACCTTAGGAAGCCTAATAAGTATCTGGCGAAAGGACTATTCTGTCCTGGATGACCATCCCAGACTTTTTCGATATTTCCAGAAGTAAATGCCCATCTAGATTTATTATTCTCATTGATATTTCCCCGACTCGATGCGAATAATGAACCAGCATAGCAAGCATCCGCGATAAGTAAAGTGTGTTTAGAATTTATCGTTTTAAGATAATCGTGTATGGTTGAATTTCTTATAAAGTCAGCCACACTCATCAATCTTGCATTAACAGGAACCCAATAACCTAACTTGGCATTACTATCATAAAATCCATGCCCAGCATAGTAAATGAGGAGGTTGTCATCTGGAGTGATTTTATCTTGAAGCATTTCAAAAGTTTCAAGAATCGTTTCTCGATTAGCTTGCTCATCAAAAAGTGTAATGATATTCTCTCTTTCAAAGTTGTATTTATCTAACAGCAGATTAGCCAAATCATTACAATCCTTTACTGCATTGTGTAGTGGATTCCAGGTTTTATATTTGTTGACTCCAATTAAAAGCAAATAGTTCCTCCCATTACCATTAAAAGAGAGATTGTTGGATTTGTTATTAGCCTTGGGAGAAGAAAAGGTTTTAACCGTAGATACCATTTGGGGGGATGGAGATTGACGGAGAATGGAAAACTCTTTTCTACTCACATTTCCATAACGGTCCTTAGCTAAAATAACTATAGGTGTATGACCTTTAGGAAGTGGGCCAATAGAAGCTTCGATAAATCCTTCAGCAGACACCTGCATTTGGAAATTATTTATAGTAACTTCTTCTACTCCTGAAAGGTCGTTTATTTTACAGCGAATAGTTTGTTCATTATCAGTTTGCTTAACGATATTTTCAGCATTAGGCATTGGATGAAGGAGAGAAATTTCAGGCCCTTGTCTATCTCTGGCTTTTATTTCGGAAATTCTAAAAATAATCGACCTCTATAGACATATTACCCCCTATAGTAAATCCAAACCAAGGACCAAAAAGCTGTTTTGCAGGAAGCTCACCAACTAAATACTGATTAATGAAGAAATACCATTTAGTACTGATTTTTCTAACAGTGAGAATATTGACTGCCTTATTGTAAATGCGACTTGTGTACGTCCATGGAAATAAATCCACAGTTTTTCCTCTCATGTATTGGAAAATCCTGTATTTCCCATTCGGTTTGTAGTAAAAATTGAATTCATTACTGTTAAAATCTCTTCCGAAGGTGAGTCCAGTCTCGCTGTTGATACCTCCGTTAAGAAATTTAATTCCAATTTCAATTTCGTAATCACCTGATTGCGTGAGGTGAATCATTCGTTGCTTTAGTAGAGTTTGAGAAACTAAAGATTGACACCGAAACGACCCGTTTCGAATGTTCATTTTTAAGTTCTCGTTTCGCAGCTGCCACTCATTTTGATTATCATCAAAATCATCAAAGAAAACATCTTGCTTATCGGTAGCAGGAATGCCGAAATAGTCGTTAGGAGCCCACTCACCCCTGTTCTGTGCTTGAATGGTTAAAGAAAGACAAACATTAGCCACAAACAGTATGACGAAGATGGAGCGGCAAGGATGTGTTCCTCCTGAATTTGCTAGATTAGGTATCAATCCTCCCATAGTGTTATTTTCCAATCTATATGACCTGTAACAAAAGTAATTCAATTCAAATTGATCCCAAAAATAAGTTTTAAATCCGTACTTTTTGCTTATGAAACTGTCCTGTACAAATTAAGTATCATTCCTATTACTATCCAAATATGTAAGAAAACAATACTCGATGTAGCTTTAAATCTTACATGTATGCAAGAATTTCCATGACATCAACATTATCAGCAAAATGATTTAGATTTGGACACTGGGTATGTCCAAAATCTGTGCCTTGATTTATCACACATTGAATATGTGCTGAATTTTCCATTAATAATCTTGATATATGACCAGAATCAGGTTGCTGAATCCAATATAAGGTACCCATCGGTGCAAAACCTGGAGACAATGATGTCCTAATTATTGAATAGTTTGAATCCATAAAATCTGACCTAATTGTGGTAAACCTTACCTTTTCAAATTGAACCTTTTCTAAATATAGTGGATTTAGCTTTGCGAGATCATACCTATTTAAGGCATCAATTAATCGGTTAATGTTAAACTTAGGCAAGGTGATAATATTACTTACATTTCGACAGCCCAATCCGTTGAATAGTAAAATATCCTGTGTGAGCAGTTGTAATTGGTCATCTGTCGTATTCTCATTTAGTACAGCAACGGAAAATCTACTCTTCCTAATTAATTGAGGGATGTCCGAATATTTATCTCTTATAAATCTTGCTGTATTGGTACTTCCGCTAGCAATTATATAATCTGCTCCTTCTAAATGATCAGTAATAGAGATCATTTGATCCAATGGAGGGAATATATCTATCCACTGTTTCAGTATCCAGGGAATTAAAAATGCATCCTGGTGAGATAACTTCAATAATAATTTATGTCCTGACAGCAGCACCATTAATGTATCGTGGAAACCGGCAAGAGGAAAGTTGCCCGCTGTGATAACTCCTATATGCTTGGTTTGGCTATATATATTTTCAGGGTAGTTCTCTAGAAATTTATGTAGAACTTCTTCTTCTAGCCACGTAATAATATGAGATAAACTGTAGGAAATGTAATATTTTGTGAACCAAGGATTATGTGTAAGCGTTTGATTGATTACATCAGATGGGACCTTGTTAAAAGCAATATTCTTTTTAAGAAAAGTAATACTTTCAATTAGGGATTTCCTACTTAACATTACTATCTTGTGTATTTATATGAATCATCCTAACTTGCGAATATAATAGAAAATAAGCTATGGCTATTATTATAACGGACGAATGTATCAATTGTGGGGCCTGTGAACCGGAGTGCCCTAACAATGCTATATATGAGCCAGGAGTGCCCTGGAAGTTTTCTGATGGAACTGACCTTTCAGGAAATTTAACGCTGCCTTCTGGAAATGAAGAGGTAAACGCAGATGAGGAGAATGATCCTATTTCTGATGAAGTTTATTATATCGTTTCAAATAAATGTACTGAATGTGTTGGATTTCATGAAGAACCACAATGTGCCGCTGTTTGTCCCGTAGATTGTTGTGTTCCTGATCCGGATAATGAAGAATCAGAGGAGGAGCTCCTGGTTAAAAAAGAATGGATGCATTTATAAATTCAAGGGCCAGTTCTCTCTCACATGTATTTAATGAATAGCATAAATTGCAGCCTTCTGAAAGGAAGGCTGTTTCGCTATGTTTGATAAAATTAAGTAATATTACTAATATACCTAGAATAGTAATTACGTATGGTTCATCCTGAGGTATTGACGAAATATAAAACTGTTATTGGCCTGGAGGTTCATATTCAATTAGCCACTAATAGTAAAATGTTTGGAACAGAATCAGCTTCATTTACCACTGATGCTAACCGTCATTTATCTGTCATAACTATAGCACATCCAGGTGCTCTTCCTTTTATCAATCGTGAAGCCATTACAAGTGCTCTAACACTGGGATGTGCGTTGAACTGTCATATAAATCCACATACCTATTTTGCCAGGAAGAATTACTTTTATCCAGATTTACCAAAAGGATATCAGATATCCCAACATCTCGATCCTATTTGTGGAGAAGGATACCTGGACATAATGACTGGCGATCATACCTATAAAAGAATTACCATAGAGCGGATTCACATAGAGGAAGATGCAGGAAAATCTATTCATGATCAAGATCCATATTACTCACACATAGATTTAAATCGTGCAGGTATTTGTCTCCTGGAACTTGTCACCGCCCCAGACATGAATAATGCGGAAGAAGCTGTAAGCTTTTTTACTGAAATTAGGAAAATAGTGAGGTTCTTAAAAGTGTGTGAAGGAAACATGGAAGAAGGAAATTTGAGATGTGATGCCAATGTTTCTGTGATGCGCCATAATGATATGCAATTAGGAACGAGAGTTGAAATCAAAAATCTCAATTCTTTTCAGGCTTTACTAAGAGCGATCAATTTTGAATCCAACCGCCAAATAAATGAATTAGAGGCTGGAAATAGTATTTATCAGGAAACGAGAAGCTGGGATCCTATCAAACAACAAACACTTGTACTACGAAGAAAAGAAACAGCTGACGATTACAGGTATTTTCCAGATCCAGATCTTCAACCTATCTCAATTAAAGAAGAAGAATTAGTAGAAATACGAACACAGCTACCACGTCTCCCTCAGGCATTGTATAAAGAATATCGTTTCGAGCTGGACCTACCTGAAAATGAAGCACAAGCATTAGTAGAACAAAAAGAACTGTCCGATTATTTCGAGGATGTAAGGAGCTATTCCCGGGATGCTAAAGCCTCTGCCAATTGGATCTTAGGACCTGTAAAAGCCTACTTAAATGAAATAGGCAAGGATATCAGTGAATTTCCCCTGAATGCAAAAGCTCTTTCTGGATTAATTCAGTTAGTAAAGGAGGGAAAAGTAAGTCATGATGCAGCAAAAAAACGGATTTTTCCAGAAATGCTTCACCATCCTAATAAGGCTCCATTAACTGTTGCTGAGGATTTAGGCGTCATCATGCAATCTCAGGTAGACACGCTTTCTGTTGCTATGGATGAGTTAATGAAAAAACATGTTAAAGAGGTTACTAGATATAAAAAGGGAAAGAAAGGGTTAAAAGGATTTTTTGTGGGTAAATTGATGCAACAATTCAAAGGCAAGGCTAACCCGAAAGAAGTAAATGAAATTGTTCAACAAAAATTAGATGGCTAAGTAGAATATTTCATCATATCATAGTATCTATAGTATACCTTCATTATAATTATTGTGAAAATAAAGTCGACATAAACTAATCTTATCCTTATGGACGAAAGTATTCAATCTATTCTAGCGCATATGCGCGAACACATGAACAAATCCCTGGAGCATGTGGAAGCGCAACTGGTTAAAATTCGTGCAGGTAAAGCTAGCCCTGTGATGTTGGATGGGGTAAAAGTAGACTATTACGGTAATCCTACACCTATTAGTCAGGTAGCGAATGTCTCTTCTGCTGATTCCCAAACCCTGGTAGTAAAACCATGGGAGAAGCACATGATTCCTATTATCGAAAAAGCCATTATTGAAGCTAATTTGGGCTTTAATCCTTCTAGTGATTCAGATATGGTTAGAGTTCCTATCCCTCGATTAAATGAAGAGCGCAGAAAAACACTTGTTAAACAAGCAAAGGAAGAAGGAGAAAATGGATTAATTGCTATGCGCACCATTAGACAGGATGCGAATAATAAGTTGAGAAAATTACAAAAAGAAGGGGTGTCAGAGGATGAAGTAAAAGATGCTGAAAAGGAAGTTCAACAGTTAATGGATGATTTCGGCAAAAAAATAGATAAAATTATCAAGGTCAAAGAGGATGAAATTATGACTGTATAGCAAACAGAAAAATATCAAATAAAACGCATCAAATTCGCATGATGCGTTTTATTTTTTGCTACCCGGAATCATGCGCTACATAACAACATACTATCCGTTCAGGAACTTATTCCACACATTCATTTCATATGTGCGAAGATTGGACATTATTTTTCTATTTTAGCGCCTGCAAATAATTTGAAGGTTGGTACATATCAGTCATTCAAAATAATATCTCAAGAGAGATAAACTTATTTAAGTTCATGAAGCATTACCTGACACTTTTTTTAAAAGGTCTTGCGATGGGAGCAGCGAATGTAGTACCTGGTGTTTCAGGAGGAACTATAGCGCTCATCACAGGCATCTATGAGCAACTTATCCTTTCTCTAAAATCTTTTGATATTCAAGCGATCAAACTTGCGACCTCTTTTAAGTTCCGGGACTTAATGAAGCATATTAATGGTCCGTTTTTAATTATTCTGTTCCTGGGGATTGCAGTAAGCATTGTAAGTCTTGCTAAATTATTTAAGATATTAATGGATGATCCCACCTATGAAGTCTGGATCATGGCTTACTTCTTTGGGTTGATCCTGATGTCTATTTATTCAGTAGGAAAGACGATAGAAAAGTGGGGGGCAGCTCAAATAATTTCTTTGCTTATAGGTCTTATCATTGCTGTAGGTTTGGCTTTAGTTAGTCCGGCTACTGAGAATGATAGCTTTTTCTACTTACTTATTTGTGGTGTTGTAGCTATATGTAGCATGATCCTTCCAGGATTATCAGGTTCCTTTGTCCTGATCATTATGGGGAACTACAAGCTAATCATGCTGGATGCGGTAAGTGAGTTAAATTTGAACGTTTTGATTCCTGTAGCGATCGGAAGCATTCTAGGTCTGGTAGCTTTCTCCCAATTCTTAGGATGGGTACTTAAGAATTACCGCGATCAAACCATCGCTTTGATGACTGGATTCATCCTGGGATCTTTACTAATCATCTGGCCATGGAAAAATGAAGTTTTACTAACAAATGAACAGGGAAATCCGATTCTTAAAAAAGGGAAAGAAATCGTTAGTGGGTATGAATGGTTCTTACCCGAATTAAATTCAACTACCACCTGGGTAGCTATTGCTGCTATCGTACTGGGAATCTTAACCATTTTAGTGATGGAGGTAGCAACTTCACGTCAAGATTCCCTGGCTACACAATCCTAACAAACTAATCTTAAGATGTCTTATATTCTTATTTTAGGTGCCACCTCAGATATTGCTTTGGCACTCGCCAGAAAGTATGCCACTGAAGGATACAATCTCTATCTTGCTGCACGTCAAGTATCTCGGCTAGAACCTGATAGTAAAGATCTGGCTATCAGATATGGAATAAACGTCCAACTATTAGAATTTGATGCCCGGAAATTTGAAACCCATGAATCTCTGTATAAATCCCTGAATCCAGGGCCAGACATCGTTTGTTGTGTATTTGGATTTTTAGGAGATCAAACTTCTGCCCAACAACGATGGCAAGAGTCTCACCAAATTATTGAAGTCAATTACACAGGAGCCGTTTCTATATTGAATACGGTAGCGAATGAGATGGAGGCCAATAAGCAAGGAACAGTTATTGGAATAAGTTCTGTGGCGGGAGAAAGAGGTAGAGGCAGTAATTATCTATACGGTAGTGCTAAAGCTGGATTTACAGCCTATCTATCGGGACTGCGAAATCGCTTAACTAAATCGGGAGTGCATGTACTTACCGTGAAGCCCGGTTTTGTAGATACTGCCATGACAGCCGGTTTGGATTTACCTGGCCCCATTACAGCAAAACCGGAACAAGTCGCCAATGATATTTATAAAGCCGCTCTTAAAAAGAAGAATGTGCTATATACTCTTTGGATGTGGCGATATATTATGTGGATCATTCGAAACATACCGGAAAGTATCTTCAAAAAATTAAGCCTTTAAACATGATCATCCGTACGGAAGTTAATCATACTTCCTTATTAGCTTAATGGTTCTATAAATTCAAGGTAAGCACATGGAGGCAGTTATCTCTCAAGATACCCTATCTTTTCTAAGAAGTCTAGCGGCAAATAATACCCGAGAGTGGTTTGAAGAACACAGATCCTGGTATGAACAGGCTCATCAAAATATGATCGCATTTGCCTCCTCACTAATCTCTGAAATGAGTAAATACGATCAGATCGTTCCTTATACTGGGAAAAAAAGTCTCCAAAGAATCTATAGAGATATTCGCTTCTCCAAAGATAAGTCGCCCTATAAAAGTTACTGGGGAGGAGGGTTAAAGCGTGATACTCCCTGGTTAAGAGGAGGATATTACTTCCATATTCGACCTGAAAATACCTTTGTTGGAGGAGGATTTTGGGGACCGAATAAAGAGGATTTGTTGCGAGTCAGGCAAGAACTTGCTGCAGATGCTCAACCATTACAAGAGATTGTGGATGATCCTACCTTCCTGAAAATGTTTGGCGAATTAAAAGGAGAAAAGGTGAAAACTGCTCCTAAAGGATTTTCTAGAGAGCATCCTAATATTTCCTTTATCCGGCACAAACAATTTATCGTCAGACGTAATTTCGAGGATCAATTGGTAACCTCAGATCAATTTTTATCTGAGGTAGTAGAAACCTACAAAGCTATGCGCCCCTTTTTTGATTTTATGAGCGAAGTACTTACTACGGATGCAAATGGAATTCCTCTTAAACACCTCTCAGAAAGTACAGAAATTTAAACCTATCTGCTTTTTCTAAGGATTAATGCACTAATGATACTAACTATTAATCCTACAGGAAATATCTCCAAAAAAGTAATTCCTATTTTCACCATAGGGCGTTCATATGATTCCCTAAATTGCATCATCTCTTTGATTCGCTTCTCGATTTCTGCGGAATCTTCTCCACTTTGTTTTACCCGTTCAACACTATACTCGAAATATTGATCCATAAAATCAGGAAATAGGAAAGAAGAATAAAGTAGCCAACTGACAACGTACAAAGCGGAAGCAACTACAGCTATAGATAAGCCGGTTAAAAAAGCATGACCCCAGGAAATAAATCCATCCAGTTCCTGATCTCGATATAATTTCACTCCGAAAAATATAGTAGATAGAGCAATGACCATTCCTGCATATCCCAGCCACTCAGCATATGTATAACTTGATTCTTGCTCAGGATCGAGCATGGAATGATTGACCAACATAAAGACAGCAACAATGATCCCTCCAATTAATCCGTACTTTAATGAATACTTTGTCATAATATTAGCTAATTTATTCTTGGGCCAATGTGGTAAACAAAGCCAATAATTTTCTCATACTTTAGGATGATTTGTTACTTTTTGGCAGGAAATCTATGTGGTAGATGGTTATGAGAGGGATGTCAATTCGGCCTTAACGTTATTTCTAAGAAAAAGAACTACCTATGGCTGTTCCTGAAAAATGGTCTGATCCTTTTTTACTTTGGCAATTAACTGTGTGCGCCTCCGTACGTCAAACTTGCTGAGTAAACTGGAAACATGTGTTTTTACGGTATTGATAGAGATATGTAATTGATCCGCTATTTCCTGGTTTGCATATCCTTTTATAATAAGATCCAGTACTTCCTCTTCTCGGGGACTGATTCCTAATTGTTCCCATTGGTCGTAAGGAGAGACCTCTTCCTTATGAGTTTCGGATAATTTGTTTTTCTGATTCCATTGATAACCCATCCAACTTCCTAACGAGAGGCAAAGAATGGCAACTACACCTACATAAAACTCTAGACTTATTTGTTGTATAGTAAATTGACCCTCTATAAATTTCAGGAGAAACATAGAAGCTGCAAGGAGAGATGCATATATGAAAATAATTTTTTTCACCTTTTCCTTCGTCTTTTATGAACAGTTTCGTCTATTAGATAAAGCAACATTAATAATGTTAGATATGAAAAGACTACACATAAGTTTAAAAGTAGCCAATATTCAGGAATCCATTGAATTTTATAACGCCTTATTTGGAATGCCTGCTACAGTAGTAAAAGAAGATTATGCCAAGTGGATGTGCGAAGATCCTAAAGTGAATTTTGCTATTTCTCTTGTCAAAGATCCATCTCAAGCGGGCGTCGAACATCTGGGTATTCAGGCAGAAACGGAAAATGAACTCCAAGAAATTTATGGAAATATAGAGAAAGCAAAAGCTGAAGTGAGAGAAGAAGGACATACAGTGTGTTGTTATTCACAATCGGAAAAATCATGGATTAAAGATCCTCAAGGTGTAGAGTGGGAAGCTTTTTACACTTATGGAGAGAGCGCTACCTATTATGCAGAAGCACAAGCATCTGATTGTTGCGCACCAAGTGGTTGTGATTCGGAAAAACAAGAAACGTCCTCTACAGAATCCGAAATGGTTATATGAGTTCCAACGTACATATTTGTTTGTTAGGAGATAAACTTCCATCGTATTTACCTCATAAAAGTGCTGAACCTGCGTTGGTTCAATCGGCAGCTCATTTACAGCTGCCGATTACTTTTGAATGGGTACCCTCAGGAAGATTTTCAGAACTGACCTTGGAGCAGCGGCAATCATTTCACGCGATATGGGCCGGTTCTGGGCCCTATAAAAATGAGGAGGGAGCTATAGAAGGAATTAGATTTGCGAGAGAGCAACAGATTCCCTTGTTGGGAACCTGTTCAGGATTTAAGTTAATGGTGTGGGAGTTGGCTAAAAATGTATTGAAAGAGGAGGATTATCGGTCATATATTTCCCCCATTCCTTTTTGTAGTACAAATTATCGTACCGTTTCTCTTCGCATTTTATCAAACTCAGTGGCTACTCATTGGTATACACAAACTTCCTCCCCCATCAACGAAACAACCCACTGTACCTTCGAAATCACTCCTTTTAAATTACCTCATCTGAAAGAAGCGGGAATCCAGGTTTGTGCAGTGAATGAGGAAAATAGTGTTAAATGTGTGTCACTAGCCAATCATGTATTTTATGCAGCCTGTTTGTTTTTACCTCAGCTTTCCCTAGAAGGAAATGAAAGCAGTCAACTAATAGATAGTTTTATATTAGCTGCCATGAAACGAAAACAACTTACGGAGGCATTTATATAGAATTTAGAATTAGAATGATGAGCGGACTCCTTTCATAAAAAATCAGTACAAAGGCAAGGTTCCATATTGAGATTTTTAGAGCATTTTTATCATAAGTAAGTAGAAATACCTTTGATAAAGAGTGACTAATTTTGTATATATTTATACTAAGACTACTCTGCTTAATCCTATTTATATCGCAATTTGGTATAACGTTAGATTTTCTATGTTGCTTGCGTATAATCCATTCAAATAACTATTCAAGATATGAAGACCAATCGATTTTTTATCTTTTTAGGGATCTTAGCTATCCTTGTAGGTTTACTTAACTATGCAGGCGTTATTCATCTGTTTTCATTTGGAGAACCGCAAGAAGAAGTGGTCGAGGAAATGGAAAAAAATGAGATCATTGAATTTGAGGAGGAAATTGAGGTCGAGCTTGATGTGGATGAGAATGTAGACAATGATGAAGCTGAACCTGATGTTAACTTATTTATTGTTGTGGATCAGGAACCTGAACCTATCAATTTAAGGGATATTCAAAAGGAAATAGGATATCCAGAGCAAGCCAGAGAAGCAGGTATTCAAGGCAATGTGGTTGTGAGAATTTTGGTAGATGAAGAGGGAAGCTATATAAAGCACAATGTACTAAATAGCGTTCATCCTTTACTGGAAGAAGCAGTAGTTAATAAGATTGAAGCACTTACATTTGAACCTGCAATAAAAGATGGGAAAGAGATTAAATTTTGGGTAAATGTGCCTTTTAAGTTTGAACTACTAAATTAATGGTCTGCTGATCTTGTGGATGGGTAACATATTGGGGGAATCAGTAATCATATCCTCACATCCAAAAAATATCATTGAAGTTTGGACGTGAGGAATTTTCTTTCTGAAGGAAAACACTACCTGCCATCTTTGAAGGCTGTGGGAAATAAATCCCTATTCTTGCTGAAGTTGGTACTGTAGGCTATCCGTGTTAATACTATCAGCTGAAGGATATTCTATCCCTCTCAATTCACCGATTTTAGGAATGATTTGAAGTAGGAATCGCTGATTTTGTTCCTCATTTATACGGTCGCGTCCCACGCCAGCTTCACCACTCCCTGCAATGACCACTTCCACCCTATTTTCGTCAAATGAAATTCCATTTTCTTCCCAATATCGGACCAAAGATAGGGCTCTTTCGTAACTCAATTCATAGTTACGGGTGTAATTATCTTTAGAAGCCATCCCTTCAATGACCAAGAGATATTTAATATTATCGTCGGGTTCCAATTGATCTACCATTCTTTTCAATGCTCTTCCAGACTGTAGGAGCATGGCTTTATATTGTGTCTGAATGTCGCTTTGGCCTTTCGCGAATTGTACCTGTCTTCTGAGGACGTGGCGCTTATATTGAGGTTGATACATGAAATAGCGTTGATCCAGATTTTCTATGGCTTTCTGAATTTCCTGTAACTTCTTATATTCTTCTTCCATAACCAGAAGACGCATTTTTTCATTATTCAATTGCTCAATGAGGGTACTGGCATACATTTCTTTCTCGCTCAATTTTCTTTCCAGATCTTCTACCGCCAGACTTTGTGCGTCCAATTCCAGACTCCTCAAGCGCAGTTCTTCTTCCATTTTTATCAAATCGGAAGCTTTTACCTTGAACATTTGGTAGCTCAATACAAATAGTGCCAATGCGATAATAAATAAGGCTGTCATCAGGTCTGAGTAACTCACCCAGAATAGCCTACTGGTATCATGTCTCATAATTAAAAAGAATTAGCGATGTAAAGAACTCCACCTAACATACTGACAACAAAAGCTACCGTTCCAGCATAAACAAATATTTTGAAAGCAGCAGAATTCATAAAATCGTTGTCCTGTCGGATAACGCGATCCAGTCGGGCATTCATGGTCTGTAATTCATTGACCAATTGATGTTGAAGTCCATTGTCTTTGCCTAACTGTTCGATGAGCATAGCATTTATTCTATTCGATTTTTGCTGTAAGTTTTCTACATCTCCATGAATTTGGTTGAGGTCCTGCTGTAGCGCCTGGGTAAAAGCCGTTCTATCCGAATGATCCAAAGAAGCGAGATAGCGATCCATTCTGATATAGGCAGCTTGGGTACTTTTATCCAGTGCATTAATATTTTCTTCAACCAGCGCATTAATCTGGCCATCCATTTTCCTAAAATGATCTCCCAGTTTATGGGTGAAGGTTTCAGCATTCCGAACGTATTCATTAATATACTGCAATTGTTTGTTGATCAATCCATCATTCGCCTGCAGGAAATGCCCCATACCGCTTAATTGCTGCTCTATGCTTCTTATTTGGTTGAATACATCTTTTAACTCGGAAAACAGTCTAAGGGTCTCTTTTAAGGAGGTATTCATGTGCCCCTGATATTGAGCAAATCCCTCGTTAAAAGCCGCAAGATTACCGCGTAAAGAATCTATAGGTTCTTCTGCTCCTTTAGGTAGGATAGGTAGGATATAGGATCTTAAAAAGGTGAAGTATGTATATTGACCCTCATCCACAATTTCTTTACTGATACGATATCTACTATTACTTCTTACAGTCAATGCCAATCCCATCGCACTACCAATCATCCCTATTAATACCCCTCCAATAAATGACTGGATTGCGGAATCACTTACGCCGACAATAGCAATTTTTACCAACCCAATAATGACGCCTGTAAACGTACATAACAGTCCGATATACAAGGGAAGGGTAATGTTAGCTTCTATCGACTTTTCCTGAGCTGCTACCTTATCTTCCGCCATTTCCTTCAGAATCTCAAAATTAGCCCCTCCTTTATTGCGAATGAGATAATCATTGGTGGTTTGAATGATTTCTTTAAACGTCTTGCTATACCTTGGCTTGTCTTGAATGAGGGCAATTTCTTGTGATATGACTCTGTCCTCATTTTCCTGAGCTGAATCGGTAGGAGATGAGTTAACGGTTAGCTGGGTTGAATCAGGGTAAATATGTTCCAACTTATCCAAGCTGGCATTATTTCTGAAAAATACCCAAAACTGGATTCCAATAATGATCGCTACAATGACGAGTTCGATAATGAAAATGGGGTCCATAGGTTGCCTATAAGTTAAAGCTTTAAGAAATTTAGGAAGTGCCGAAATGCGATGGTTTGTGCAAGTGGCTCAAATAAAATGCCACAAAGAAAAATGACTTACTATTGCCTTGCATACGGTAAAAAGTGCTGATGAGGTTTCCTTATTGAACAAATTTATTCTCAAAAAGAAAAACTCATATTTCGGATCTCGGAAGTTTTAGACTAGTTTAGAGAGGATATTTCTTAGTCATTATCATGAAAGGATGGATTAGCAGCTTATGTTTGTCTTCGCTCATTTGTTTAGTGAGTTGTACATTCCTGCCGCGAAAAGTAAGCATTACCAGTCCTGATGGCTCGTTAGAAACTGAGCTTTTTGTCAGAGCAGGGAAATTGTATTATACCATTTATAAGGATAAAGAATTAATCTTTCGACCTTCTTTATTGGGATTACATGTGAATAATACTGAATTGGGGCGATCTGCGAGGATAGGTCAGCCTCAGTATAATTCGGAGGCGGGCAACTTCTTTCATCTTGAAAACAGAGATACGATTTCTTATCGATTTAATGAAGTCATTATTCCTGTTCTTCACAGAAGAAGCGGACTGAGATTTAAAGTAGAGTGGAGAGTATACAATGATGGTATTGCTTTCAGGTATTTGCTGGGAGAGAGCTTCTCCAATCAACGGGTGTTGATTAAGGAGGAGTTTACGGAATGGAATTTAGCAAAAATTCCTTCTATCTGGTATCCTGAGGAAACAGAGGAGTCGTTTCCTATATATGTTAAGGGGAATCTGGAGCAACAGATGGAAGATTCTATGGTGAGTTTGCCTATACTACTTCAACATGGGGATAGTTCTGGATATAGTTGCCTATTCGAAAGTGAGGAGCTTCAACATAGTTCTATTTCATTAGCTGTAAGCAGGGGATCTACTTTCAATACCAAATTGAATACGGGATCCATTTCCTGGGAAAGGCCACACAAAAAAATTAGTACGTGGCGTGGTATTCAACTTACTGACAATTTACATGCATTGCTGGATAACCAAATGGCAAAGCACATTCGTTTTGCAGATGATGTTTCAAGGGAAAAGCATAATCGACTGACGCTGCCGGGTAAAATGCTCAGTTATCGGCCTCCACGAGACACTTCTATACACACACATTTTTCCAGTTTTCTAGATCAATCTACTCTGCTTAAAATAAACTATATATTACTCGATGTCCCAAATGAGTTAAGTGCAGACACTACATTTCTAAATGAATTGCTAGAAATTTCACGATCCTATGAATCATCTCTTTGGATTAGAATTGCGGTTGCTACTATTGCAGATGTAAGGTTTCGGCGAAATCTTTTTGCCTATTACCAGAAAAATGGAATTGTAGGTGTAGAAATAAGTCAATTTCCTGATCTTACTGAAATTGAGCGAGCTAATGTATTAGAAGAATATATAGAAGAGGCTAATGCCTTCCAATTGATGGTTAGTATTTCAGAAGGGGCAAATGGTTCTGTGCCCATGTATGCATTACCTGGAATCATTGGCTACAAAAAGTCTTTAGAAATTAATCATCAGGGGAATGAGTTGGAGAATATTGGAAAACTGCAAGCTCACTACACTATTCTTCCTTTTGTTCAATCTGTAAGAGGCTTAGGTAGTTACTCATTGGCACAAACCAACATCACTGAACACAGTCCTTTTAAATTAGTTTATCCGCTTGCTAATACTGTTTTGTTACATTCTGCGCTTTCTCATTGGACAGCTACTCCTCAGGAATATCTTTTTCATCCGGCGATTGATATTTTACAGGAGATCCCTTCCCATTGGGAGGAGACGCAGGTATTGGACATAAGTGACCTGGGTAGTTTAACGGCTATTGCCAGAAGATCTGGAGAGCAATGGTTTTTGGGATTAGTTAACGGTCCTGAAGCACAGGAAGTTGAGATTCCACTTCATTTTCTTTCAGATCAGACGTATGAAGCTTCCTTGGTGAAAGATCCATCCAAATATACAGGTGGTGTGCTGAGATCGGGCTCTATTGTAAATAATCAGCAGTCGCTACCTATAGCCTTAACTGGAGGAGGAGGAGTTCTGGTAAAGTTTCACCCAAGTACATTGCCTTTACAATCTATTGAATTTACCTATGCTGATACTTATGTAGAAAGTCCTACGCAGGTAAGTATGCAGGTTCCGGAGGCTAATTATTCTATTAGATATACCCTGGATGGGACTGAAGTTTCAGAGAAAAGCAGTTTATACAGGAAGCCTATTGTCATCAGGAAGTCATTAAATTTGAAAGCTAAAGCCTTTGATAAGAGGGAAGCCCAATTTGCCAAAGAAGAAGAACACTTTTTCTCTTTTAAAGGTCCTGGAATGTTGTCTGGTGATACATTGTTCTGGAAAGAGACCTATGTGGAATTGGAACCATCTGAAAATAAAACTATTAGATATACTACGAATGGGAGAGAACCTGGCTGGCGTTCTCCTATTTATAGAAAACCGATCAAAATTAACAGAACTACTACGATTTCAGCAGCCTATTTTATTCCTATCGGTATTCAAAGTGAGGTGAGCGTGAGAACATACAGGATGAGTATTCCTAAGGAGGCTGATTCTGTAGGAACAATTAGACAAGGGTTGCGATACGCTTATAAACCCGGATATACTATTTCTCCTACCACCTTGTTTTCTGAAAATACTGTCAAGAAGGGTATTGTAAGATCTTTAAGGCCAAAATTAAGCTGGATGTCCGACTCAAACTACACAATGACTTTTCGGGGGTTGATCCGGATTGATGAGGACAACTTGTATACGATCAATGTCCTTTCGGATGGGGAAGTTTATGTGAATCTGGCGGATAAAAATATTGTACATCATGTACCCAATTCACTTCTGACGGAAAGTGCTGGTAGTATAAGCTTGAAAAAAGGGTGGCATCGAATCATTATGGCCTACGTTGGGAGGTTAGGAGAAAATAAAGTACAGCTTTCATTAGCTACTCCTTTCGGGGACCCTATACCTATTAAGTCTAATGATTATTATTTTGACTAAATTAATTTATTTCATGGTAAGTAATTTTAAATAGTCATAATCATTTGGTTGTTGAAAAGTAGGAGGAGTGCACACTTGTTGATAGTTCATCCACACTAAATTATCCAGCTCCATAGAGGAGGCAAGAGCCAGTTGGGAATAGTTTTGTGAGGCACTTTGAAAGTAGCGACTTTGAGTATGCCACATTTGTTGAATCAGCTCTTTCCCACCCTTTCTAGCATTGATTTTTTTTAGTACGGCATTCACATTTCCCATACCTGCGTGATAGACATGCATAACCATTAGCCGAAACCAAATGGCATCTTCCTGATAGGAAATCCCGCGTCTTCTAAGAATCATTTTTGTTTCGGGAATACAGATGGTTTTCATCATGATGGCTGCGGCTTCTGCGGATTTTCGTAAGTCTGCTCTTTCATCAACTTCTTCCGTAACTGTAAGCCCTAACTTAATAGCAATGGATTTCATCAACTGGAAGGGGCCATACGCGCCAGCAGAAGATGTAAGAAGTTTGGCAGGAGACTCTATGAGCAGAATAGATTGGGCGTACCATGGATCGACCTCTTGTTCTTCAAAAATGCTAACTGCTTCATCTATTTGAGGAATCACCTTTTCAATTTCGTAATAAGCTCTTTTTCCTTGGGCTACCATCAGCTTATCATTCCATCCATGCCTTGATCTGACTTTATCCAAGTATCGTTTTCTTTGCCAGGACGAGAATGAATACCACTTTCTTGTGTTAATTCCTTCCAGAATAATCTTATGTCCAGGAGTATAAATAAGTGAAGAGTCTGGAGAGATTCGCATAAGCTGTCTCCAAAACTGAACTTCCGTAGCTTCATCCCAAGCTTCTCTATACATATCAGGATCCTGGACGATGGTAATTTTTTGAAAGGAATGATCGTGAGTAACTGTCTGTAAATAGTTAGGCCTGTGTGCATCTGTAATAATGGGAACAGAGACAAGGAGAATAGTAATGAAACAACTCACATTTAGGAGATGGTGCATGACTGATCGATGGAATGGTTTAGGTGTCGAAATATTACCATTCTATAACGATAATAATTCTCCCCTATTGAGCGTGTGTAAGAATAAGCGGGAAATGAGTATTTTTAATAAGCTGCAAAATAGGCGGAAGTATCAGGAATAACAGGTTCTGTTTCTACACAGAGTTCTTCATCGAGCTCATGCACCAGATTGTCCAGGGTTAACAGTGAAGCTAAAGCAATTTGTGTATAGTTCTGAGAGGCATTTTTAAAGCCTTTTGATTCTGTGGACCAAATTTGTTGTAATAGTGGTATTCCTCCTTCTGTGGGTTGAATTACATTTAGGACACTCATGACATTACCTGCTCCAGCGTGATATATATGTAAGACTAATAATCTAAACCATAGATCAGACTCTTTAAATGGAAGTTCATGCTTCTTGAGCATAGCTCTGGCCTGTGGGATACACCTTTTCTTTATCAGCTGTGCTGCAGCATAAGCAGACTTGTCAAATTCCTTTCGCTCATCTATACTATCATTAACGATAAGTCCATATTCCATCGCTACTTCCTTCATCAGCTGAAATGATCCATAAGCACCTACAGGAGAAAACCTCAATTCTCCAGGACTTTCGATCAACAAAATGGCTTGAGCATACCAGGGATCTAAATGAAGAAGTTTGAATAAGGCAACACCTCTGGCTATACTGGGTATGGCAGATTCAAAATTATAATAATGGTTTTTTCCCGTGGTGGCATATATTGTTTCAGTAGAGTCGAGGTCCATTACGCTTCTTAAGGAATCCTGATACACGGATCGGGAAGAATCACTTAATTCTGCCCAATATGTTGAAGAAATAGTATCTAACACCTGCCTGGTTTTAGCGATATTCACCAGGCACTGATCTCCATCCATACTAATTATATTTTGCCAAAATATTGTTTGATGAAGAGAGTCCCATCCTTCTTTGTAAATGGTAGAATCAGTTAACACCACCGGGCAAGCATTCATCTGATCCAGGATAGAAAGAAAATTGATGGTATCAATGGGGAGAACGTTTGGAGAATATTTTCGAGGACTCTTTTGGTTAAGCTTGTCAATACTATCGTTACTGAATAATTGAAAGGAAATATTAGGATAATTAGTGGTATCTGAGAGAGTCAAGTTGGCAATGCTATCATTACTGTAAATGGTAAATGCCATATATGACGGAGCTATGGGGATAGCTTCCAATGAATCCAAGTTTATAGATGTATTATCTCCCTCAGTGTAAAAGATAACGTATATAAAGACAATGCAAGCAAATAATATTCCCTGTGTAGGCCATAGAATCCTACTCCATAAAACACGTTCCGACATAATTGTTATTAACCTATTCCTGACTGCTTATACTCCAACGTCAACTATAATATACCTAATAATGATGATTCAATTTAGGATGTTTACGTGTATGGTTAATTTTGCTAACCCAATTTGAATTATTCTTTGATTAATGGCATAGAATATATTTCAATCAAAGTAAAAATTTTGACGTATAAATCCCTTAAGTTGAAATATTAGTTCTTCTAATTCAAGGAGACTTGCTAAAGCTATTTGGGAATAGTTTTGAGAGGCATTTTGGAATCCCCTATTTTGGACATGCCAGAGTTGTTGAATCAAAGAAGGTCCTCCCTGAATAGAATCTAGTTTCTTCAGTGCGTTATTTACATTTGAGGCTCCTGAATGATATACATGGAGTACAAGTAGCTTGAACCAAAGCTGATCTTCTTCAAAGGAAATCCCTCTATTCTTTAGTAACTTTCTTGTTTCGGGAAGACACACATTTTGAATGAAGGTTGCTGCCGCTCTGGAGGCTTTATGTATGTCCTTTCTCTCATCAGTTACACTATTGACAACTAATCCTTGATTAAGAGCAACCTGCCGCATAAGTTGGAAAGGTCCATACGCACCTACAGGAGAAAATCTTAATACTCCCGGACTCTCTATTAGTAAGATTGCTTGAGCATACCAAGGGTCTACCTCTTCCTCTGTGAATACACAAATAGCTTCGTGAATATCTGGAAGTACCTTCACTATTTGATAGTATTCTTTTTTGCCCCCCGTTATATAAAGACCAGTAGTATTGGGAATGTTGAAAGCGCGTTTAATTTTATCTTTCAACTTTGTTTGCTCATATCTGGAAGGCAAGTTATCGTACCACTCGGTAGGAATTTTACCCAAAATTTTCCTATTAGAAAATATATTAATAAGACTGGTATCCTTAGAAGTTTTCATGATTTCTCTCCAAAATTTTATTTGAGGAAGATCATGCCAATTTTGGTCATAGATTTGGGTATCGCTGACAAAATAAAATTGTCTGTTTTCTATTGGGATATAGACTAAAATTACTTCGTCCGAAAATTGGGGGTTTTGAGAAATTACGGATAATGATATTAATAATCCAATCCAGCACAACAAGTACGCACGCATCATTCGCTTATATATATGGTATGCTATGTATTCGTAGAAGCACTCAAATTGTTTAAGGTATGTAATATTCGTATTTTAAAAGATGTCATCTGCAGTACTTTGCCCAGAAATTGTGTAAAACTTTATAGATTGTAAAAAGTATATTACGAAGGACTCATATGAAATTCGCAACCAGAATATGAATAATACTGCCCCTTATATCCCTCAAAACAATATTCGAATTGTAACAGCAGCTTCTTTATTTGACGGACATGATGCCTCTATTAACATCATGAGGAGAATACTTCAGTCCTCCGGAGCAGAGGTAATACATTTAGGACATAATAGATCTGCGGATGAAATTGTCAACACCGCCATTCAGGAAGATGTACAGGCGATTGCCATAACTTCATACCAAGGTGGACACATAGAGTTTTTTACATACATATTTGATCTGCTTCAGGCACGACAATGTGGCCATATTAACATCTTTGGGGGTGGCGGCGGAACCATTCTTCCCGATGAAATTGAAACCCTGCACCAGTATGGAATTGCAAGAATCTACTCCCCAGATGATGGGAGAAGTATGGGATTACAAGGGATGATCAATGACCTTCTGTCTAAAGCAGATTTTCCTACCGGAAACTTTTCTGTAGAGGACGTACGACAATTATTAAGTGAAACATTTGGAAAATTGTCTGCTTCACCTAATGCTGGCAAATCCGGTAATTTTGGTGCCAGTGTCGGGACAAATGTCTTACAAGAGGCAGAGAAGCAAGTTCAATTCCACCAAGTTGCTCAATTGATCTCCGCCATAGAGAATCAAAGCCTGCATACGCCATTAATTTTGGAGGCCGTTAACGCTCAATTAGTAAACTTAAAGCATCCCCCCATTTTAGGAATAACAGGGACGGGGGGAGCAGGGAAATCCTCCTTGGTCGATGAGCTGGTTAGGAGATTTTTAATGGATTTTCCAGATAAGCGGATGGCTATCGTTTCGGTAGATCCTTCCAAAAGAAAAAGTGGAGGAGCCTTGTTAGGAGATAGAATCAGGATGAATGCCGTAAATCATCCTTCCATATACATGCGTTCTTTGGCTACAAGGCAGTCAAACCTCGCCTTATCAAAACACATCCCGGAAGTATTAAAAATATTAAAAGCTTTTCAATTTGATCTGATCCTCCTGGAAACCTCCGGTATAGGTCAGTCAGATACAGAAATCATCGACTTCTCAGATGTTTCCCTATATGTGATGACTCCCGAATACGGAGCTGCAACCCAATTAGAGAAAATTGATATGCTGGATTACGCCGATCTGATTGCATTGAATAAATTTGATAAGCGGGGAGCTCAAGATGCGCTAAGGGATGTTAAAAAACAGTATAAGCGCAATCACCAGTTATGGGAGACAGAAGATGAGCAATTACCGGTTTACGGAACTATTGCTTCGCAATTTAATGACCCTGGAATGAATCGCTTGTATCATGCGGTCATCTCAATGTTAGGTAATAAAACCCGTAATCCGCTCAAATCATCCTTAACTCTAAATGAAGAACCTTCCAAAAAAATATTCATTATTCCTCCTGCCCGTACGCGATATTTATCTGAAATTTCGGATACGATCAAAGCTTACAATAAATGGACGGACGAACAATCAACCATCGCTCATCAACTACATGCAGTGATGACGACGATAGAAATGCTCAACAATGGCGAAGATATTCCATCAACTGATATTCAGCACACTTCTTTGTTAGCATTGAAAGATAGCCTACAACTTAAACTGGACAGGGAGAATCAACAAATTCTTGAAAGCTGGAAAAATAAAATTGACACATATAAAGCGGATACCTATTCTTATCAAGTTCGCAAAAAAACGATCGAAGTAGATACGTATCACACAAGTCTTTCTCACAATCGAATATCTCGTGTATCTCTTCCGTCATATATGGGCTGGGGAGATATCCTTAAATGGAACCTACAGGAAAATGTTCCCGGCTCTTTCCCATATACTGCAGGAGTATTTCCCTTTAAAAGACAAGGGGAAGATCCTACCAGAATGTTTGCCGGTGAAGGAGGGCCAGAAAGAACTAATAGGCGCTTCCATTATGTATCTATGAATATGCCAGCCAAAAGACTATCTACTGCCTTTGATAGCGTAACCTTATATGGAGAAAATCCAGATGAGAGACCAGACATATATGGTAAAATAGGAAATTCAGGAGTATCTGTTGCAAGCCTGGATCACGCAAAAAAATTGTACAGTGGGTTTAATCTTTGCCATAAAGCGACTTCTGTCTCCATGACCATTAATGGACCCGCTGCCACTGTGTTGGCTTTCTTTTTGAATGCCGCTATAGACCAACAATGCGAACACTATATTCAGGAA
>CBDHFQ010000037.1:0-8803 GCA_965262565.1 Bacteroidia bacterium | reverse complement strand
ATCGGGATCATTGGAACCGGAAGAATTAAAGGATACCGTCAATGGTGCTTCTCCAATCGTTTGATTGACCCCACAATTTGCCACAGGATTTTGATTTTGGGGAGTAGCCTGATTTACATTAATGGTGATCGTACACTGGTCTGTAGCTCCATCATTATCTGTTACCGTCAATACTACATTATAGGTTCCTGGATCAGTAAAGGTGTGGGTTGGATTTGCTACATTATAATCTGGCACTCCATCATTCACATCCCAATTATAGGCCGTAATGTTTCCATCTGGATCATTGGAACCAGAAGAATTAAAGGATACCGTCAATGGTGCTTCTCCACTCGTTTGATCAGCCCCACAATTTGCCACAGGATCCTGATTTTGGGGAGTAGCCTGATTTACAATAATGGTGATCGTACACTGGTCCGTGGCACCATCATTATCCGTTACCGTCAACACTACATTATAGGTTCCTGGATCAGTAAAGGTGTGGGTTGGATTTGCTACATTATAATCTGGCACTCCATCATTCACATCCCAATTATAAGCTGAAATGTTTCCGCCTGGATCATTGGAACCGGAAGAATTAAAGGATACCGTTAGGGGTGCATTTCCACTAGTTTGATTGGCTCCACAATTTGCATTTGGATCTTGATTAGGAGTAGTTGTCTGATTTACAGTAATACTGATATTACAATTAGCTGTAGCTCCCTCATCATCCGTTACCGTTAATTGCACATTGTAATTACCTGGATCATTAAAGGTATATGTTGTATTTCTATTAGTGGACGTATTTCCATTGTCATCAAAATTCCAAATATAATCAATCGGTCCACCATCAGGATCAATCGCTAATGCATTAAAATCAACCTTTAAAGGTACCTCACCACTGACTTGATTGGATGAGCATACTGTAATTTCGGGATCCTCTAAGGTTGGTACGGGATTCGGATCATCTTCAGCTACAAAGATCTGAAATTCACAATTACTTAATTGATCTAACTCATCAACAACCTGTAAGGTGATATTAAAAGTACCAGAAGCATTATAGGTATGACTAGGATCTTCCAACGTACTATTTGTTCCATCTCCAAAGTCCCAACTAACAAAGACATCTCCTACTGCATTTGTAATAGTAGATTCAAATTTAAGTTGTTGCCCTACTTTAGGCTCAGAAGTTTCCAGTAAGCAATCGACCACTAAGGGATTTGTTGGTAAGGAATTATCTTCTAAGACAACAACCTCAAATTCACACGTCTGTTCTTGATTAGCCTCATCAATTGCCTTACCCACCACTTGATAAGTCCCAGCTTGTTGATATATATGCTGTGGATTCTGAGAATTACTTGAGTTATCATCCCCAAAGGTCCATGTTATATTGACTATGCCTTCTCCACCGGAAATATCAGACTCAAATGAAACGGGATTTCCTAAGGTAGGAGTTAAAGGACTAAAAGAGCAACTAACGCTTAAAGGAGTTGGAGAAGGATTTGAGGGATCTTCAACCTGAATGACCAACGTACATGTAGCAGTTTCTCCTCTGTCGTCGGTGGCTGTACAACTTACCTGATATTCTCCAGGCAAATTATAAGTGTGTTGAAATGATTTCTCAATGCTCGTATTTCCATCTCCAAGATTCCAGCTATAGGATTGTATAGTTCCATCCTGATCAAAAGCTTCTGCATCTAATACAACTGTTAAAGGTGCTTCTCCTGATTCTGCTGAAACATCGCAGAATAAGGTAGGAGGTATATTTCCATTTGCCTTGGCAATGATTGTAAGATTGCATGTATCTGAAGCCCCAACAATATCAGAAACAATGCAGGTAACCGAAAATTGGCCAGGATTAGGGAATACATGCACAGGATTTTGTTCTGTTGAACTTGTCCCATTCCCAAAATCCCATTTAAAAGTCAGTTTATCTCCATCTATATCTTCAGCTGTGGATTCAAAGCTAAGCTCTAAAGGAATATTGCCCTCCGATTTATCCACATTACAACTAATAGTTGGAGTATTATTAGCAGGATTAGTTTCATCTTCAGGTACTTCGATAAATATAGAACAAGTAGCAGTGTTCCCATCATTATCTGTTACCGTACATATAGCCTCAAACATACCTTGTTGCTGATAAGTATGGCTGACATTTTTACCATCCTTCTGTTCTCCATCTCCAAAATCCCATACATAAGTCACAATTTCACCATCAGGGTCTGAAGCTACTGCCCCAAAAAATACGGTAAAGGGAATACTTCCATTACTATTTTCTGGCTCTGAAATACAGTTTATAGAAGGTGCCAATAAAGGGGATGTTACATTAATTGGCAATAAACATTGAGTGGTATCTCCAGTGTTGTCTGTTACTGTTAAAGTAACAACATATTGTCCTGGCGTTTCAAAAATATGCTCCAGACTATCTCCAACATTTTTATTTCCATCTCCGAAATCCCATTCTAAACTAATAATTTCTCCATCTGGATCTGGGTCAGTTGCTGAGGCCGCAAAAGTAACTTTCAAAGGAGTTGGTCCTTCATTAGGTAAAGCGATACAATCTACTTTCGGCTTTGAGGAAGAATTACTTTGAGTTACAATAATGTTAAAGGTACATTGTGTAGAATCCATATCCTCATCGATGGTAATTAATCTAGCCACAAAGGAACCCGCCTCTTGATAAAGATGCTTTACTTTTGGGCCAAAGGCAGAATCGCCATCCCCGAATTGCCATAAATAAGTTAATAATCTTCCATTTTGCTCTTCTCCAAAAGCTTCAAATCCCACATCTAAAGGTACTTCCCCATTTAATGGTGCAGCGCTACAAGAGATCGCTACTGGCTCTACATTGTTAGTGATAGTGATAAACTCCTTTTTAAAAGCTGTATCAAATTGAATTCCATTCGATATAATAAGGGTAACATCAAATTTCCCGGTATCTCCATAAGCAACAATAGGATGTTCCTCTTCTGATATTCCGGGATCTCCTCCGGGAAATAACCAAAGAAAATGAGTAGGTTTAGGATCCCCGAAAGATGTATGATTGAATGAAATTGTACTGTCAGGAGCGTTTGTGGTAGGAACAGCTGAAAAATCAGCTATTAACTCCCCTCCAACAGTGATCATTTTTGAAGTAGTATCTTTTTCTCCTCTTCCGTTCCAGGCAATGAGACTAATACTAAAGGTCCCTGCTTTACTAAATACCACAGATACTTTTTCTATATTTGATGTGTCGGGATTTCCTCCTTCAAATATCCATTTAAATCCATCGGGCAAACCAGTTGTTCGTTGTCCAAATTCTACTGTATCCCCAACAGAAAAAGGTAATTCCTGGTCGAATACAAAATCTACAGATAAGTCCGGAAAGACATCTTCTCTTTTGCACGCATACCAAATAATGGAAAAAGTCAAGAGCAAGGCAAAGAAAGACAGGTGAATCTGTCTCATAACAGGTTAACGTAAATATAAAATCTATGAAAAAATTTATTGTGGATGGAGTTACTTTACAAATATATCATTAATAGCTTAAAAAATAATTTAATTTAAAAAATATTTATCATCCTATTACATTTTCTTAAACGATTATTCAATTTATATGCAAATAGTAACTTTTATGTTCATTATAGTGAAATCTTGAATGCTATTTTCCTTTCGTCCATTACCTAACCTGAAGCGTTGATTGTACTTAGATTACTTATTTATTTTTCTTCCGCTGATCTATCATTTTCTTTACCTCATTCAATGCCTTTTTGTCCCCGGATTTCAGTCTTCTCTCTACTTTCTTTATATCCTCAGCAGGTGGTAAGTCTTCAGGAACAATGCCGGATTTAAGCAAGGTCTCACGAACATTTATATTACTCATTTCGTGCTCAATGGTGATATCATATTCCCCAAATAAATCTTTCTTTTCAATATTTATATTAGATATTTCTGCAGCCAGTGATTTTGCTATGATGGTCACCGTTGGTAAAAAATCTGCTAATGGTCGATTTTTAGGAACCTTCATGTTAATTTTTGTTTGCCTAGTACTAAGCCCTCCGAATAGCTTTTGATCTCCTTTACTTCTTATCCTAGAAAATCCTCTTTGATCTACTCCTCTTTCAAAAATGTGCTGCGAAAGCTTAGTCTCTTGTTCCATAAGTTTCTTTCTCTCCCTTAATCTTTTATTAGCCTTAAGCCTTTCAACTAGTAGTTCGTGTTTTCTTGTCTGCATCGCAAAATATGCCTGAGCGAAAGCAACTTCTTCTTTGCGACTGTCCCCGTTTTGTGCTACTAAGTAAGCTGCGTAGCGTGTTAGAAGGGTGTCAATGATCTCACGCTCAGCGCCGCTACCAAGAGAGACCTTTTTCCTGACGTCAAGAAAATGGTCATCAATTTTAGCCCCAGAATTATGAGTCGCCTCTTTCGCTTTGTCTACCACTTTTTCAAAGTTTTCCCATCTAGTGTAGCCAAAAAGTTGCTGAAGATCCCTCGCATGCCAGAATTCAATATTATCTTCTTCTTCAATTAATGCAGCAGATTCAAATAGTTCGAATAGTTTTTTAATTTTTTTATGGTCCATTAGTTTATATTTTATTCTCCATCATATACTTAATCATATTAGGATTAGGGAAAAATCATGTAGATTAGCATTCATGCTTTCCTGAGGTATCAACAGATGTTATACTGTAGCTTCCTATAACATCTTAAACAGTCAACCTTTTTTAAAGGACTTGCTTGAACGATAGTCTTCGTTAGATTCCAACATGAGATGTTCTAAAATTTGTAAGCAGAAATAGCTAATATAGTATCTTTGCTATAACATTAGGTAAGAGATTGACATTCTACTGCATCTAATAACGCTCACTTTATTTATCAGATTGTCCAATTAGGTATTTTTGGTTACCTTTTTCTTAAAGGCCTGTCCGTCAATAATTAGGGAAATAAGCTAACCCTTAGCTTAATTGAAACTTTCAATCGGTACGAGGGGCATTTATTAAAAGAGATTATTGGAACTCTATGGAGCAATACTTAAAAGAAACCTATTTTTTAGATTATTCGAATGCTTTTGTTCAATCTATTGTCGAGCCATTTCGAACTCTCTCAACTCAAGAAAAAATAGCCCGCTTATTTACAAAGGTTCGTGATGGTTGGTGGTATAATCCGTATACTATATTCACTAAGCGGGAAGGTTTACGAGCCAGTTTTATCGCCCAACGGCCTGAAGGGCATTGTGTAGATAAAGCTATTTTATACATTACCGGATTAAGGGCATTAGGAATTCCCTCGAGATTACGCCTGGTAAAAGTAGCTAATCATATCGCTGTTGAACGCTTGTTAGAGCGGTTGGGAAGCAATTATATCGCTCCTCATGGCATTGTAGATGTATATGTAAATGGCACATGGGTGAAAGCGTCAAATGCTTTTAATAAGGAGCTATGCGATAAGTTTAATGTACCTGCCCTTGAATTTGATGGTTCAGAAGATGCTATATTACAAGCGGCAAATCGGGAAGAAAAGCGGTTCATGGAATATCTGGAAGACTTTGGACACTTTGAAGATGTGCCCTTTGATTTTATTTTACGGACTTTTATGGAAACGTATCCTTCTTTGTACAAATATCATCAGGGAAAAGATAAAATAGAGATTTAATCCTTTGCTATAGGTCTAAGTCATCTACGAAAACAAGATCTTAAGATAATCGCAAAATGATATCCAAAGAACTCCATATTCGGATGCAGTGAAATAATTTCATCAAGTTTTTATACCTGCTTCCGAAATCACCCTACGATTTATGTATTATAACACACAAAAGCGATAAAGGACCAACCTAACATTTCACCTATTTGCTACTTCTAAGGCTTTCTCCAACATCTCGCCTAATTCCTCCTTCGCCAATATCTGCCCTCTTAATATCACGGATTCAATTTCCCTCGAATACTGAATTCTTTCCAGGGGATTTCCTCTCAATAACAGCAAATTGGCTACTTTGCCTTCTGCTACAGTTCCAAACAGCTCTTCCTTTCCCATGAATAAGGCAGGATTTAAGGTAGCTGTCTGTAGAGCTGCTAATGGACTTAATCCCGCTTCTACCATCAACTCCAATTCATCATGCAAACTAAAACCAGGATAACAATATGGATTAGGAAAATCAGTACCTGCCAGTAATTTCACCCCTGCATCGTGTAATTTACCCACTAATCCTATATGCAGTTCATAGGTCTCACGCATTGCGCGATAATACTCCTCTCCCGCTAAACTAAATCTGAAATCTTCCCTGGGGTTCCAACTTCTAGTCATAAAATCGGGCAGATATTTAAGTCGATCATCACGCATAAAAAGAGAATCATTCAATCGGCCTATAGCACGCAATACTGTCAAGGTAGGGCACATCCAGGTGTTACTCTCAGCCAATACATTCGCCAAAGAGTCAAACCGTTCCTCGTTAAAAGAATTCACTAAATATCGAATGCGCGAAGGATCATATCTGGAGGTGGAATCTGTCAATTCTTTTAATCTATCAGGATCATTGGTACACATATCCAAAACCTGAATCATATGCTCTACACTCTGCTGACCTAATGCAATCGCCTCGTATAAGGTCACTTCATCGGGAACATGACCGGCAAAAGGAATTCCTTGAACATTAGCCTCCTCTGCTATCGCTTTATAAGTATCTTTACTCAATAAGTTATAGACCTTAATAAAATCTACGCCTCCTTTTACTTGTTGGCGCACGACATCCTTTCCTTCTTCTGGGCTTCCCACTGCTGCAGATCCTTGCCAGATAGGTTTAGGCCCATCGATGATCGCCCCAGCCGAATAAATTTCGGGAAGCAACATTTCCCCTCTTGCAGCCAGATCTCTCATATTATTGATAATTCCCATCACCCCCCACATTTCTCTCACTCCCGTTATACCATTCGCCAGCAATAGCCGAGTCGATACCAGCGCATTCCAATTGTAATGAACATGCATATCCCATAAACCCGGAATTAAAAAACGTCCCTCTCCATCGATCACATGTGTAGAATCCGAAACAGCTTTTTTCTTCTCCCCTACATAGGTTATCAGATCCTCCTTTATTCCGACATATTGATTTTCTCTTACTTCTCCTGTTTCTACCTCAATCACCTTTACTTGCTCTACCCACACATCAAATTCCCTGGATTGAGCAAGCCCGTGGAAGCACAAATAAACACTCAAAAGGATAGTAAAGATAGTAACTCGACGCATAGAGATCATCCTATTAAAAATCACAAGATAAAGGTATTACTTATCCGTTGACCTTATTAATTTAAAGAAATTATTTTGTCATAGATCCCACAGGAAGATGCTATTTCCAAAGGTATCTACATTACTTAGCGATACAAACCAAGTAAACAATGGATACTAACCAAAGTGAACATAAAGATATCCCCTTAGAACTTCGCCCAACCATAGAAAGCGATTTAGACCGACTATTTTCTTTTCACATTGAAGCTGAGGCTCATTTTATGGCTGCCTTCACCGAAAAAGATCCCAAAAACAAATCAAAATACATGAAAAAGTGGCGAAATTTAATGGCATCTGAAACAGTAAACATTCAGTCGATTTTGTTGCAAGGAGAAATTATTGGTAGTGTTATGGCCTACGAAATGGATAAGGTAACCCACATTTCTTATTGGATAGGAAAAGACTATTGGGGTAAGGGTATTGCGACGAAAGCTACATCCTTATTTCTCTCATCATTTCCGAAACGCCCAATCTATGGACACGCAGCAGCGGATAACATTGGGTCGAGAAAGGTATTAGAGCGCTGCGGATTTACTTTTGAACGCACCCTCAGATCTTATGCCAATGCCCGAGGGAAGTTAATCGAAGAATGTGTATACGTGCTGAAAAGTTAATCGTTCTTCCCTACTACGGAACATAAATACAACTTCATATAGTTCGCCTCCTCCTGCATCCATGTGCTATAGTCGTCTATAGATTGTACTCGCTCATTTTCTTGAATATACCCATCTTTCACTAATTGGGGGCCTCTTTTTTCTGCCACTTCTTTCCACAAATGAATCTTCTCCCAAAAATCTGCTTCTCCCTTTTGCGTTATTTCGGGATAAGGAAGGGTTTCTATATGCTTGAGACCTGCCCGTTGGAACATCTCTTCTAAATGGTCTGCTATCTGATTATCAAACCCTACATCAGCACGCCACCTTAAAAACTGATCATAAACTTTTTGCATTGTGGCAGGCATATAGGGTCTCAGCTCCAACTTTTCGTGATTATAATCCAATATGCTTAAGATTCCTCCCTTCTTTAATAAACCGGCCAAATGATAAACTGCTTTCTCTGGATGCGCTAACCATTGCAACACCCTTGCGGCAGTAATTAGGTCAAATCCTTCCTTGTCCCGAATCTCAAACACATCCATACCTATAAACTGAAGATTAGGCACCTCTTTAAATTCTTGTTGAGCCTTTAATATCAGTTCTTCACTTATATCGATCCCAATGACCTGTCCGTGGGGGCCCACTTTGTCAGCCATTCCTTTAGTTATTGTTCCCGGTCCACATCCCACATCCAGCACTTTCATCCCCGGTGTCAATTGTTCCCACACATGTCTGTTGGAAGTTTGAAGGCTGCGTTGGTATAATACGCCTTAATCTCCTTTCGGCATGTGCGCTCGGTCATAAGCTTCGGAAGAGGAATGTCCATTTATCATGAGGCTAGGTGTTAGAGTACCAATGGGCCATAGGCCAGGTGAAATGAATAAATGAAGATGGGAGATTTTGTGCCAATGAGCAAATGCCAGGAGTGTTTAATATGTTTCTTATTGAATGAACCTGGAAGGTTAATAGGAGTA
>CBDHFQ010000036.1:0-283513 GCA_965262565.1 Bacteroidia bacterium | reverse complement strand
GGAATTTAAGCGAATGGCCGTCGAGCTTGGCTTGTCAGGTAAACCCGCTCAAGAAATAGCGGATGATCTAGGCATAAGCGCCAGTATGTTAAATCGGTGGCGTAGAGAATATGAAGCAGCTCAACAAGGAGATGGCCCTGCTAGTGAAAAGGCTCAGACAGATAAAAAGGATCAAGAAATCCTTCGCTTACGTAAAGAATTAAGGGAAGCGCGTTTAGAAGCTGAAATCTTAACAAAGGCCGTGAGCATCTTCTCCAAGAAAGATGGCAAATCTATGCGTTCATAAAGGCTCATAGAGAGGCGTTTGCCATTGAGCGGATGTGTCGGGTATTGGCAGTAAGTAGAAGTGGATATGACAGATGGCTTAGAAACAAAGTATCTCCCCTAAAGCAAGAGAATGAATATTACCTCCAAGAGATTCAACGCATTTATCGAGCCAGTGAGCAACGTTATGGAAGCCCACGAATCCATCAGGCATTGATCGAGAAGGGGCATCAGCTATCGCGTCCCCGAGTGGCCCGAATCATGCGGCGAGCAGGCATACGAAGTGTGATCTACAGGAAATTCCGTATTTGTACTACTGATTCGAATCACTCTTATCCATTGGTAGAAAATGTATTAGATAGACCATTTAGCGCTAATGGCCCTGCCCAGAAATGGGTATCGGATATTAGTTATATAGCCACTGCAGAAGGATGGGCGTATTTGACCATCATCATGGATCTCTTTGATAGAAGAATCGTGGGATGGTCGCTCAGTAAAAGTTTGAAGGCTGAAGAAACCGTGCTGAGTGCTTGGCGCATGGCAGTCCTGCATAGACCAATTCAAGCAGGATTAATCTATCATTCGGATAGAGGCGTCCAATATGCCTGCCATGCATTCAGAGAATGATTAGAAGATCACCCGCTAATTAGAAGTATGAGTCGAAAAGCCAATTGCTGGGATCATGCCGTAGCGGAAAATTTCTTCAAGATCATTAAAACCGAAATGGTGTATCATCAGGATTTTGATACCTATGAGCAAGCGAAAAGAGCTGTCTTTCCATTCATTGAAAGCTGGTATCATCGAAAAAGGCTTCATTCTTACTTAGGATATCAATCTCCCGAAGCTTTTATGAATCACTATCAGCTCAACTGCGATTCATCTAGTCTCACACATACAGGATAAGTCCTCTGATGGGTAAGCAGAAAGGGCCATTCCAGCGAGGATACCCATCAGGGGAGCGGATTTACTCAGGGCCAAGTGGGGAGTGAATTCGCCAGGAAGGAGTGAGCAGGCTCAACAAGATCATATTTGTTCCTTCATTTTTTCGTAGTAAAAATAGCCTTTCAAAAATTGTCCACTTTTTTGTTGCAATTCCAATCTAAGCTAAACTCAACGGCATTTCTCTTAAGCGTTGGTTAGTAATTCGATAAACTGCATTAGCAATAGCTGCTCCTATAGGGCCTAAAGGGGGCTCTCCCACAGCTCCAGGTGTCTCAGCGTTCTCTAAAATGATTACCTCTATTTCCTTAGGCGCATTTTTCATCAGCGCCATTCGGTAAGGACCATAGATAGTTGGGTACAATTTATTGTCCTTAACTTCCATTTTTTCAAATAGTGCTGCACTCATTCCCATAATAATAGCTCCTTCACATTGAGCTTTTATCTGATCTGGATTAATCGCCATTCCCGGATCGATCACGCAGGTAACTTTATGGACGTGTATCTCCTGATTCTCTACTGATACTTCTACTACCTGTGCACAAGGAGTATTTGCATCTGTAGAAGCCGCAAATCCCATGGCTTTACCATCATGTACACCATCCTTCCAGCCTCCTCTGTCAGCAGCTGTCTCGATCACTTTTCTGAGTCTATCTCCTGCTTCATCATCCTGTATTTGGCTCAAGCGAAATTCTACAGGATCTTTGCCTGCTTTGATGGCCAACTCATCCATAAAGCTCTCAATTGCGAAGGTATTAGCCAATAGTCCGAGACTTCTCCACCAACTGGTAGCAAAAGGAAGCTTTGTTCTCCACGAAATTGTTCTTAAATGGGGAATATTGCGATATTGGATCATACCCCCACGCCAGGCGCCTACATCTGCGCCTAATAGAGGTTCCGCTATGCCAGGAACTAAAGGGGATCCATACATCACATCTCCACTAGACACATTATGTTCAATCGCTTCTATGGCTCCCTCTCCAGTAAGCTTGGCCTTAAGTAAATGATGAGTAGGTGGCCTAAATGTATCATTTGAAATTCTTCCTTTCTATCGTAAAAACATTTGACAGGCTTTCCTACAGCTTTTGAAAGAATAGCTGCCTGAATAGCATTAGGAGTGTGTAGTCTTCGGCCGAATCCACCTCCCAGATAAGTTGGTTGGATGTTTACCTGTTCCTTATCCAAGCCTAATCTGTCTGCAACTTCCTTTCTGGTAATATCAGGAACCTGGGTAGACATCATAATAGTAACTTTTTTTCCTTCCACATGAGCTACCGCTCCGTTAGGTTCTAATTGGGCATGTGCACCAATCGGACTTTTATATTCTGCTGTGATGAGTTCTTCCTGGTCTTCAAGTATTTGCTTCGCCTTTCCCTTTTTCTGAATGACATAGGGCGTTCCACTTCCTACTTTTACAGCATTCTCTATGTCTGCCGTTTGCCATTGCCGGGGAATATCCCATGTCGCTTCGATAGCATTTTTAGCATATTCTGCTTCCATCATTGATTTGGCTACTACACCTACAAAATCTTTCTCCTTCACTACTTTAACGACTCCAGGCATTTCTTCAGCCTTTGAAACATCTGCATCCACATAAGTTGCCCCTATAGCAGAAGGCCGAACTACCGCTCCATAAAGCATATCTGGCATCGTCGCATCCATCCCAAACATAGGCGTGCCCATGACCTTATCTTTCAAATCTACTCTCTGAATGGGTTTACCGATGAATTTGTAATCTTTGAGTTCTTTTAGGGGGGGAACATCAGGGACCTTCCATTCCTTTACTTTCTGAACAACTTCCCCATAGGTAAGTGACTCCGTACCAGATGATACTACTCCAGCATTAACAGATAAAGAGGCAACATCCGTTCCCATGATAGTCGCTGCTTCTGCTTTAATCATTTCTCTCATGGTAGCTGCCATCTCTCTTAATGGTTGCCACAGACTGGAGATAGAAGTACTACCACCAGTAGCAAATGAATCTACATTCCTGGTGTCTGTAGCGGCATGTACGATGTTCAGTTGGTCCATATTCACCTCTAACTCATCCGCCGCTATTTGTGCTAATCCTGTAAAAGATCCCTGACCCATTTCTACTTTGGGACAATGTAAGACGATGCGATTGTCAGCGGTAATCTCAAACCATAGGGTAGGATCTGAGGTATCTCCTGAATATGGAGCTTCAACTGTATTAGCTAATTCTGCCAAATATCTTCTAACAAGGCCTCTGCTGAGATATCCTGCTCCAAGAATCACTCCCAAACCAACGGAGGATCTCACTAAAAATTTTCTTCTGGAAAATCCTTTTTTCTTTGTAGGTTCTTGCTTACTCATGAGGTATTTTTTATGTGTTGTTGGTGTTATTGATTTCCGCCGCTTTATGAATGGCTTTTCTCATTCGGTAGTAAGTCCCACATCTACATATATTTACGATATTCTTATCTATATCCTCGTCCGTGGGATTCGGTATATGATTTAATAAGGCTGCAGTAGCCATCATGAATCCGGGTTGACAGTAACCGCATTGAGGAACTACTTCTTCCATCCATGCTTGCTGAACCGGATGCAATTCTTCATCTTTTGAAAGTCCTTCTATGGTAGTGATTTCTTTTCCTTCTGCATATTTTACAGCATATGAGCAGGAACGAACGGCATTTCCATTTACGTGAATAGTGCAAGCTCCACAAGCTGCTTTTCCACAGCCAAACTTGGTCCCTTTTAGATCTAATACATCCCTGATGACCCAAAGTAGGGGCGTATTTCCATCAACGTCGACAGTCTGAGAAGATCCGTTAATATTTAATGTTATGTTCATGTCTATAATAATTTTTGTTTGACTATTCTGAAGGGATAATGGCACCTGAGGCTACCCAGGTTTTTACAGCAGCAATATATTCTTCTTTTGAAATGGGAGGTTTTTCTCTGGGGATACCTTCGTGATTGACACCTGGTTCAAATACCCAAAGGACCAATAGGTCTTCCGTCAAATGTTTTTCGATTTCTTTTACCGATCGACCTCCATTGTTAGTTCGATCTAACATAGACTGAGCAATTTCTACTTTACTCAATCCTTCCCAGGCCATACTTTTAGGAGCGAGGTGCCAATGAGGCGCACCTGGTACTCCCGCAAAATTGTTGTTTTCCTCCTGATGACAACTCCCACATTGTAATGTTGGTACTCCGTGTCCATCTTCTCCTCTTTGGACATTGAACTGATGAATGTGGCTATCTTCCCCTTGCCGAGGTCTATCTCCAGAGGGATGACAGTTAATGCACCTTTTATGCGTGAGCACCTGCATCATTTGATCGAAAGCTTCTTCTGATGATGCTATATCCGACTTTTTGATGACATTTTTAGCAGAATAGGTAAGCTCTGGCTCGGGAAAGGCAATAACAAAGGTGAGCCCGCTTATACATATTCCTGCGAACAATAATATTAGCTTCCCTATGTTAAAGTAACGATTCTGATCAGGATTAATCATAATAATGCTTTGTTTGGAACATGATGTTGATTTCTTTTTATATGTAACCTAACGCTAAATCAAATTCATTGTTAGTAAAAGTATATAAATAGTGAGTACTCACTCAAGACAAAAGTATAAAAAAAATCATTGATACTTAGCTAAAAGAAAATTTTTATATGCTTCTGGATCTTCCAGATTACCTCTTAAAATGTCCAGTGAAGTCGTATCTACAATTTGAACCAACAATTTGGCTTCTTTGTCAGCATGGGGATATCCTAAGCTGGAAAAGGCCCAGCTCAACTTCTCAATTAACGGATGCATTTTATGATGATACTCGTATCCTTGCCTAAACTTAAGCTTGTAAGTTAATCGCCAATAATCAAATTCCTTTTGATCTACTGATATAAATGGCATCATTAGCGCTTGGATAATAGCTTGTTTGGGATTGGCTTCGTTCAGTATTGGTTGTAATAAATTGACAAACTTGGCCTCTACTTCATCCATCAACGCATTTAATAACCCTAACTTATTTCCAAAATGTTTGAAAATGAGTCCTTCCGAGACACCTGCTGTCTTAGCAATTCTATTTGTACTAGTGGTGTCGAACCCTTCATGGGCGAAAAGGGTTAATGCAGCCTCCAATATTTTATCCTTCTTATCCAAATGTTGTAATGATGCTCTGTTCGATCCGTTGAAAGTAACAATCGACCCTTAATCTACCTAATTATACATTCATTTTTGGGCTAGCTGTTCATATACCCAATATTTTATATATTAGAATATGGATCTACTTAATACTATAGGAAAATATTCTCACAAGTTCCTGTCTTCCATACATTGTTGGGGGGTATATATCTTATTACTTTCTCCTTACACTGCTGCTATTAGTCAGGTAGTAACGACTGATCCTCTTTTTCCAAGTATCTCAGATAATGTCACCATATTTTTTCATGCTGATGAGGGAAACAAAGCTTTATCGGGTTTTCAAGGACCAGTATATGCGCACACGGGCTTGATTACTGAACAAAGTTCTGACGGAGCAGATTGGAAAAATGTGGTAGGTAATTGGGGAACTGCTGATGGCCGGGTATTGATGACAAACATGGGAGATGATCTTTACACGTTGTCTTACAATATTCAGCAGTTTTATAATATTAGGGCTGATCAGGAAGTAAAGCAATTGGCATTCGTATTTAGAAATGTGGATGGAAGTATCGTAGGGAGGGCTGCAGATGGAAGTGATATTTATACAGATATTTTTCCCGAAGATCAGGGCCTCATTGTTTCAGTGCTTTCTCCCACCTCCGATAAAGTCATATTGACAGGCGACAGCTTGTTGGTACAAATCCAAATGAACGAGATTGCCAACCTCGTCGTGAAAGACAATGGAGAATTGGTAAGGACTGAACTGACCGATAATCTTTCTTTCTATATCACTCCTTTGGTAGTAGGATTACACGAGCTAGAAATTCAAGCTACTCTGGGAAATGAGGTAGTCACTGAAAGGGTGGAATATTTCGTTGTAGATGCGGAATTAGCACGTAAAAATCCTCCAGAAGGTACACGATTAGGGATGAACCGCCTCGATAGTTCTTTTGTGTTCCAATTGTATGCTCCGGGAAAATCAAGTGTCTTTTTTCTATGTCCTGAGAATAATTTCAGTTTTGATGAAGAATACCTTATGAATGTATCTTCTGATGGAAGTACCTTTTGGATCGAGTTATCCCCCACAATATTTGATGCCGGACGAAATGCTTACCAATATTTAGTAGATGGAGAGATAATGATAGCCGATCCTTTTGCTGAAGTGGTACTGGATCCTCAGAATGATCCTTTTATTAGTGTCAGTAGCTTGAATGAACTTCCCCCTTATCCTGAAAGCGCATCTGGAGTTGTAAGTGTTTTTGATCTGGAAGAACGAACCTTTGAATTTTTGTACGCTAATAATGACCGACCTGAAATATCTGATTTGGTCATCTATGAATTGTTGATCAGAGATTTTTTAGGCGACCACAGTTACTTATCTCTCATAGACACATTGGACTATTTAGCTTCTTTAGGTGTAAATGCCATTGAGTTAATGCCGATACATGAGTTTGAGGGAAATATTAGTTGGGGATATAATCCTTCCTATCATTTAGCTGTAGATAAATATTATGGAACGAGGGATGAATTAAAGTTGTTTATAGACGAGGCGCACAAAAGGGGGATGGCAGTGATTCTCGATGTAGTATTCAATCATGTGTTTGGTCAAAGTCCATTGGCAAGATTATATTGGGATGCTGCGAATTCCAGGCCTGCAGAGGATAATCCTTACTTAAATCCTATTCCAAGGCATCCATTTAATGTGGGATATGACGTGAATCACGAAAGTGAAGCGTCGAACATATGGGTGAAGCGAAATTTGGAACAATGGGTCAATGACTATCAATTTGACGGCTTCAGATTCGACTTATCCAAGGGGCTTACACAGACATTCTCTGGCGATGATGCCAATTTTATGGCCAGATATGATCCAAGTAGAATTGCCATTTTAAAGGAGTATGCGGATTTCATTTGGAGTTTGGATAGTGGGGCTTATGTGATCATGGAACATTTTGCAGATAATGAAGAGGAAAGGGAATTAGCTGATTATGGGATGTTGTTGTGGTCCAATAATAATTTTCAATTCGCCGAAGCAGCTATGGGATACAGATCTGATTTAGGTGGAGCAGATTATACCCAAAGAGGATGGGAGCAGCCTCATCTGATTGCATATATGGAAAGCCATGATGAGGAGCGCATTGCCCACAAAATATTTCAATTTGGAAATGAAGCTTCCGCCTACAGTACTCGGAATCTGGAAACGGCCATGGATCGTTTAAAAGCCATCAATACCATTTATTTTTCCATTCCCGGGCCTAAAATGATGTGGCAATTTGGAGAATTAGGATATGATTTTTCTATCAACTATTGTCAAGATGGTACGATACAAGAGCGATGTAGAGTGGACCCTAAACCTATTCGCTGGGATTATCTCGAAGTGGAGGCGAGGAAAGAATTAATGGAAACCATTTCGTCTTTGATTTACCTTCGCACCCAATTTCCTACTTTTTCTACAGAGGATTTTGTGTTTGATGGCTCCGCTGATCCATACCTTAAGCGACTACTATTGACTCATCCTGAGATGGATGTGGTAGTATTAGCAAATTTTGACATTAGTTCAAGATCAGTTAATCCTTCTTTTCCATCTGCAGGAACATGGTATGAGTATCTTTCGGAAGATAGCTTGACAGTAACAGATCCATTTCAGCCTTTAACATTTCAGCCCGGAGAATATCGCCTGTACACTTCAAAAAGAGTAGAAAGAGTTACAGACAATGTGATTACGAATATTAATCCTGACCTAGACGATGCTACTTTTACGCTTTTTCCCAATCCAGTACAAATTGGTGCTGAGTTAATTATAGAAGCAGAAGAATTCAATGGAGAAAGGCTATCTGCGGTAAAGCTTAGGTCAGTCATTGGAACAGAACATCTTATCTCGGCTTATCAACACGGAACTAAATTAAGTTTTGTGATTCCTGTTCATGTACCCAAGGGTATATATATGATCCATGTTAAGGTGAGCGATAGAGAAATAGTTGAGAAGGTATTGATCTATTAATTCATTAGAGGAGCTGATATTAGCTGTATTTCTTGAGATGTGAGACTTGTGATTCATTATTCTTTTCGGCATCTTTTGTAAGATATTCCGAGATTATGCAATATATCACATACAATTATTTTCCAATAATTTTACTAATTCTATTGGGTATGCCAAAGGAAGGAATCAGCCAATTGTACGATGAATCTCAAGTACCCAATTACGATTTACCAGAGATACTGATAACTGAGGATGGTAGAAAAGTAGAGAATATTGATCGCTGGGAGGGGGAAAGACGACAGGAAATTTTGGCCTTATTTGAACAGCATGTGTACGGTAAAACTCCCGAGATTTTGCCTGGGTACACAAAGAAAGTGACAGAACATCTCTTTGAAGTTTCTGGTTTACAAGGGATTCAAAAACAAATAGAGATTACGTTTTACAGCGATTCTCAGGATAGCGCTACGCTTCATTTGTTGTTATTTCTTCCTTTAGCGAACAACGTACCTGTTTTTGTAGGAATTAATGGATATGGAAATCACACGGTCCACAGCAATCCGACCATTAACATTTCCGATAATTGGGTGGGAAACAATCCAGAATTTGACATTTTTAATCATTCATCAGGAGCATCGAGTAGGGGAGTGCATAGTACCCGTTGGCCCATCGAAAGAATATTAAGCAGAGGATATGGATTAGCCACCTTTCACGGAGGAGATCTCTTTCCTGATTATCCAGAAGGAGGGGATGAGTCTATTAAATCGCTGTTTACTGGCTATCAGCCCGAGCAAGGAACTGAGTGGAATGCTTTAGCGGTTTGGGCATGGGGATTAAGTCGTGCGTTAGATCATTTAATTACTGAGTCAAGAGTTGATTCTTCCAGGATCATTGCTATCGGTCATTCTCGAAGAGGAAAAGCTGCATTGTGGGCAGGTGCTCAGGATCCTCGTTTTGCTGCTGTCATTTCCAATAATTCTGGCTGTGGTGGGGCCGCATTAAGCAACAGAAAATTTGGGGAGACAGTGAGAGCCATTAATGATCGCTTTCCGCATTGGTTTTGTGAGAATTTTAGTAATTATAATGATAAGGAGGAAGAGCTACCTTTGGATCAACATATGCTATTATCCCTTATGGCACCTCGGTTATTATATGTGGCCAGTGCGGAAGATGACCAATGGGCAGATCCTAAAGGGGAATATTTATCTTTATTCCATGCGTCGACCGTTTATCCGCTGTATGGATTTTCCTCATTGGAACAGAATAATCTGCCTGAAGTTAATCAGCCTCGTACCACTACAAAGCTGGGATATCATATAAGAAGTGGAGGACATGATCTTTCCCGCTATGATTGGGAAAGATATATGGATTTTATGGATCAATATGTAAAATAATTTACCTCCGAAGTACCTCAATCGCAATTTTACTTTTAATGCTGGACCAGAAGTTAAAGTCCAGATTATTGACGATTCCATTGCCATCAGCATCTACGGGAATATATAGGTCTACAGCCGCAGCATTCAACTTCCAAGCATTATAATCGAGGTTATTGATAATACCATTTTGATCATAATCACCACCATACATCGTGAAATAGGTATCCATCTCTTTTAATTGCTGAACGCCGGAAGTACTACCTTCATCTGCAGAAAAATCATAAAGAATAGGAGTATTGGCATCAAATAAGACAGGTGCGCTACTCATAATAGGCAGATGGCTTTTATGGTGTACTGCTATAAAGTAATTCCCTTCCGATAATTCATCGAAGGCGAGGGTATCATTGTGTGCAACATCCAAAATAAGGCCTGAATTACTTAACATTCCCGCTTTCCTATCGACAATGATGCTGGGATCTGTTTCGTCTCTTACTTCTACCATTACCCAATCCACAAATTCTGAAGAACTTGAAGCAACTTTCTCACTTCCATCATAATTGAACGGAGGACCACTAAATGGCTGAGAGGTTGGAAGAAGAGCTCTTTCATGTAAATTCGATTGCATGGACCCATCAGACTGATTAAGAAATGCTTCGAGCAATACTTTTACGCTTACCTTAGCATTTTTTGATGGCGTATCAGAAGGTTGTTTATTTACTTCCAGAATCCACTCTTTGATAATATCGACGCCTTGTTGGTCTATGACATCCTTTCCAAGAGGAGGCATAGCGCCTTCAAATCGTTCATTAAGTCTGATATATAGTAGAGATTGTTCTAAACTACCTGGAGTGACAATCTTAGCGCCTTCTATGCCCATATTATCTACGGGTTCTCCATTTACGATGTCTTGTACGTCTGAGGAAGTCTTAAACCTTGCATCGAAGTTAGCTCGAATGTTATTTTCTGGTCTATGGCAGTAAGCACAATTTACATCAAGGTATGCACGTGCCCTGGTTTCAATATCAATGGTCGTATCTGACAATGAAGGTAAGGTATTTACTTCGCTTATTTCTAAATCTGTAGGATCTCTTCTAAACATACCTAAATGCCTCATGGTCAATAATTGATTGGAAGTAATGCCAGATTCAGAATAAGTCATTTCATGATCGAGTTGTCTAGCATTCACTCCTAATACCCTGCCAGCTGCTTCTGTATGACAACTTAAGCATTCTTCTCTACTGGGATAGGTCCAGGTTTGCGTAATAGATTGGCCTTGCTTATTTTCTACGGTAAAATCTTCCTCCAATCTTCCTTCTAACAACTGCGCATCTGAACCATCTTCCAACCATTTGTAGGTAAAACCAAAATATTCACCATCTTCCCCTTTTACCATAAATCTTGTCTCAAGTCTTTGGGTAGATTGGTTATCACCACTTGTTAAGGGTAGTTCAAAATGTTTTATAAACACAGTTCCATTGGGAAACTGCCAAAAGTCATCAGTAGAAAATCTGATCTGTTCATTTTCAGCATTATTATAAGTACCATTATTGGGGAGGGCCATCCATCTTTTCTTTAAGGCTCCATCGGACCAAAATGGGATCTTAGGCTCGTAGGGGACAATTCCATCTTCAGGAGTCAGATTTGATAAGTCTTTGAAAGCCCCTGTCTCAGATAACCATTTTGGTGGAGTATTCACATTTATCGTAGATCGGGTTAATGCGTAAATTCCACTTTGTGTCTCATCATTGTCCAATGTAAGTACAAATAACCGCCCATTATTATCAGTGGCAAAAGAGGAAATTCCTCCATATCCACTTCCATCTGTATCCAAAAGGAGAGTAGAATTTAAGGTAGTGGCGTCAGGGTCTACATACCAGATTTTTCCACTTCCATTATCTCCAAAAATATACTTTCCGGTGAGGCTGGCATATTTGCTTCCTCTGTATATGTATCCACCTATAATACAATTGTTTCCATCTTCGTGGCTGTATTCAAAGACCGGGGGGGTATCCTTTCCGATGAGATCATCGGGCTTAGATACAAAATTAGCGTCATAAAATCCCTCTTTATAGGCCCATTGATAGTTGGCTCCTTTTTGTAGAATATTGATTTCTTCTCTTCTTCCTTGTCCTACATCAGTCAAATACACTATTCCCGATACCGGATCTTTGGTAGCATTATAAGGGTTTCTAAGCCCTATCGCATAAAATTCTTCGAGAGCATTATCTTCATTGACCCAGGGATTATCGTTTGGAATAAAATATCCCTTTGTTTGACTTTTAGGCCAATTCTCAGGTTGATAAGGTGTCTGTTTAGGCTGATTATCAATAGGATGGCTTTTAGAGCTGTTTTCATCTACATCTATTCTCAGTACGCCACTAAACAAGCGATCATCTATTTTTTGAGAGTTACGGAGATTGTCATTTCCACTTCCTTCATCTCCCAGGGTGATATATAAAAAGCCATCATCTCCGAAAAACATAGCCCCGGCATTGTGATTGGTAGCCCGATCAAATTGTTGAATGAGGACTTGTTCAGAAGTTGGATCTACAGCATTATAAGAGTCCAACACAGTAAATCGGGATACCCGGTAATAACAAATGGCCCCTGTACTGAAATCAGCTCCAGGTTCGACTTCAGGCTGAGAATTAGGCCGCCAATTGTAATACACATAAATGTAATTTTTTCCATTGCGGTAATCTGGATGAAAAGCAAATTCTCCCATGCCTGATTCGCCACTTCTAAATAATTCGTCACTTATGTCCAGGAACAGCTTTTTACTTTTCGTTGCAGAATTATTATCAATGACCTCAATAACTCCACTTTTATCTCCTACAAACAGTCTGTTAGATCCTGGTTCAGGTTTCATGCACACGGGATTTTCAAAACTAATATTGGGAAAAGCATCTTCAAGCATCCAGTCTCCTTCTTGTGTCCCGGCTTTTGCTCTGGGTAAATTCCCATTGAGAAATGGATCAATTTTTACTGCTTGTTCTATTCCTGGTGTAAACGAATCAAAGGGTAGTAAAGCAAGCCCCCAAAAGATGCTGCTAGGTAAGAGCGCGTAAAGAAATAGATGGAATATTGTTTTTTTGGTTTTGACGTTCAGCATGACCAATGAGTGAGTTTTTTGAGGTTAACAATAACAAATGAGTTAATATTTATTGATGATGACCTAAATAGCTCATTCCTGGAGGGGCAAGGCAAAAATAATGGACAAGGTGATAGGTTGCGTTACGAATCATATAGGGACTAGCGAATTGATGTTGTGATGAACCTTAGTTATGTCTATTTATATACCTAAAAACGGACCAATTAATTACATATTATCATAAATTCATATAAAAAAATAATTGTATAATTACTTATTTTTATTAATGTGTATTAGTATAGATATATTTTATTTGATAAAATTAATACATTATTACATGTAATAAAATATTAATGATAATATTTTTATGAGGATTAAAGGTATGTCAGTATTTAATTTTGGATAAGATTCGGTTAGAAAGATTGAAATTATATTCAATAAATGATGTAGGACAAGTGATTAATAATAGCCTGTTCTATTATTGCGGCTTCTAAACATTTTGTTAAATGAAGGTTTCCATATATTTAAAAAATCTCATCAATTTCCCTCACCAACTCCACGTAAAAAGGCCTAAAATTTAGGAAGGGTACATACTCAGGTAATGACCAGTTTACAAAGTTTAAACTATTTGTAAATTAAATGTGAGTCCTGGGAAAATCCGGCAAGATTCTGTCCCAGGTACTCCATAAATAACATATAACATAATTAATGTATGAAATTAAAGAAAAAAGGCCAAAGGATTATTTTCACATGGTCGATTTTAACTGCACTTTTATTTGCAAGTGCTGTACAAACTCAAGCCCAAAGGGTGGTATCAGGTACTGTGACAGATGCAGATGCTAATACCCCTTTATCAGCTGTCAGTATTTTGGCAATAGGAACTCAGGTTGGTACTTTGTCAGGAACTGATGGGTCATTCGAAATGGAAGTTCCGGAAGGAGCCACTGCGATCTCATTCTCTTATATAGGATTCGCCACTCAAGAGATCCCTTACACTGGACAGAGTACAATAAATGTAACTTTATCCCCTCAATCCACTCAAGTAGATGAGGTAGTGATTATTGGATATGGTACAGGAACAAAAGAAAAATTCAATGGGGCTGTTTCCAAGGTTAAAAATGAAAAATTAAATGCTTTTTCATCTGCAAATTTTGAGCAAGGACTTATCGGAAATTTAGCTGGAGTACAAATTTCCAGCAATGGAAAAAACCCTGGTGATAATTCAGTCATCCAGATTCGGGGGTTAAGTACTTTGACCGCTGGTACTAATCCACTAATTGTCGTAGATGGTAATCCTTTAACGGAGGGTTCTTCTTTTAGCTCTATTAATCCACAAGACATCGAATCAGTTAGTGTATTAAAGGATGCGGCCTCTGCTGCTATTTACGGATCAAGAGCTTCAAACGGGGTGATTATCATCACAACAAAAAAAGGAAAGCAAGGAAAACTACAGGTAACTTATGATGGATATGCAGGTTTTCAGCAGCGCATTGATGATTTTGAACTTACTGATGCTTATGAGACTGCTCAGTTTGATTTTGACGCAAGAAATTTTGGATATATTTCTGGTGGGCCAGGTAGAAGTATTTCTGATGATAATGATACGAGGGACTCAAATGGTGGAGGAAAACGAAGTAGGGTTCAGCCATTCTTGCAAGATTATTTGAATGGTACTTCTGGACTAATCAATACAGACTGGACAGACGCTGTTTTCAGAACTGCTGCTCAGCAAAACCATTACGTTAATCTGGCAGGAGGATCTGAAAAAACAAATTATTCTATTTCTTTCACCTACTTCGATCAGGATAATATCATCATTGACTCAGATTACAAAAGATATACAAATAATATCCAGGTTAATTCTCGTATAAATGATTTTATTCGTTTTGGAGTATCTTCAAATGTATCTTTTGTAGACGCTAACCCTACTGGTGAACGTGGTTGGTCAGATTTTAACCTTGGGAATTTGCCAGATCCTGCTTTCGCAATTATTTTGATGCACCCATATTACCCCATTTATAATCCTGATGGGACCTTGGCAGTAGCAAATCAGATTGAAGATAACAATGATAATTGGGATGGTCCGATTTCCGGGAATGTAGTAGCGACCGTAGAAGAGACGGATTATACTGAACAATTTTTCAGAGTTTTCGGAAATACCTATTTGGAGATTGAACCTATTAAAGGATTACAATTCAGAACTTCTTTTGGAGGGGATTACAATACAGGCGTTGAAGAGTTTTTTGCTCCATCTACGCTTGGGAATTATAGAACACCTGTGGCTAATTCCAGAACCATGGCATTTAAAATTGACAGAAGAAGACAAAACTTCATTACAGAAAATTTATTGACCTACGAAAAATCATTAGGTAAGCATACTTTTGATGTATTGGGAGGTTATAGCTATCAGCAGGAGACTTCTAACAGAGTAAGATTGGAAAGTCAGGATTTTACGGATGATAATTTGCGAAATATTGCCGGTTCTACTAATCCTACTTCTACCAACTTGAGCAGCAAGTGGGCCTTAGAGTCAATTTTTGGCCGTATACAGTATGACTTTGATAACAGATATTCGGTATCTGCTTCCTTAAGAAGAGATGGGTCCTCTAGATTTGGTGCAAATACTAAATATGGTGAGTTCGCATCTGTATCAGCAGGTTGGACCATAAGCAATGAATCTTTCTTCCCTGAAAATGGACCAGTAAGCTTCACCAAAATAAGAGCGAGCTGGGGACAAACAGGTAACAACCAAATTGGAGATTTTGGTTCTATTGCATTAATTGGGCAGGATAATTATGTAATTGACGGAGGTTTAATCGCAGGTTCTTTTATCAATACTTCTCCTAATGCTGACTTGTCCTGGGAGACAAATACCTCTGTAAATGTAGGGATTGATTTAGGATTCTTAAATAACAGACTATTCTTTACTGCAGAATATTATACTTCTAATATAGAAGATTTATTGTTAAATGTACCTGTTCCTCAACAATCAGGATTCTCTCAATCATTACAAAACATTGGAGAGCTGGAAAATGATGGATTCGAATTGGAAGTAAGAGGAAATGGATTTAGACTGGCAGGGGTAACCCTTGGATTTAATGCCAACTTCACTACCAATAATAATGAAGTAATCGCTTTAGGAAATGGTCAAACGCAGATCATCTCCAATAATGGAGGTATGGGCTTTATCACAAGAGTAGGAGAAAGCATCTCTCAATTTTATGCTTATGATATCATCGGTGTTTACAGATCTCAATCCGATATCGAAAGTGATCAAATTCTTCCATTACCAGGAACAGAAGTAGGTGATTATATTGTCAGGGATGTAAATGGAGATGGCAGTATCACACCCGATGACAGAACTTTCCTTGGAGATTATAATCCTGACTTTACTTATGGATTCGGAGTTAATATTGGATACAAAGGATTTGATTTAGCACTTCAATTTAATGGGATAGAAGGAAGAAAAGCTGCTGACCGTATGGTTTACTTCGCTGATAGTGGAGAAGGCTTCTTCGTTCCTTCAAAATATTATTATGACAACTATTTCTCTGAACGCAATCCTGATGGGTTCTTCAGAAGACCGGACTTTTCCAGTTTCTCTTCTGCGGGCCGATTGACCAGAGCTTCGAGTCTTTCTGTACTAGATGCTGATTACTTCAGATTAAGAAGTTTACAATTTGGGTATACCTTCCCTAGCCGCATTACTCAGAACATTGGATTAGAAGGCCTGAGAATTTATATCACAGGAAATAATCTCTTCAATATTTCTGATTACAGAGGATTTAATCCTGATGGAATTGATACCAGATCTAATACCAGCCAGACATTAACTAGAGGGTGGATTAATACTTCCAGCCCATTAACTCGATTGCTGGCCATGGGTGTAAACGTGAAATTTTAATTTATTTATCTCGCATCAAAATTATCAGACAATGAAAATCAATAAATATATACTCTTATTAACTTTATCCTCCTTCATATTTTTCTCCTGTGAAGACGAGTTGAATTTGGTTCCTATTACTGAAAAAGCCGCCGATACCTTCTTTTCAAGTGAGCCAGAATTGGAAAGTGCTATCGCCGGCGTTTACGCTCAATTGCAAAATGGTGGTCTGTATGGATTGGATTTAATTGGAGTAGGAGAGATTTCTGCTGAGGATTCTTTTGAGGAAATTGCTGCTAATGATGGAGGTCGTTTTGGGCAGTTAGACGATTTTTCTACAAATGCAGGAAATGATTTAGTAGGAGATATTTGGAGAGAATCCTTTGAAGGAATTCAACGTACTAATGTGGTTCTCAACCGTATTAATGAAATTAATTTTGACGATGCCAGTAATAAAGCGATTAGAATAGCAGAAATGAAGTTCGTGAGAGCTTTATTGTACTATAATCTTGTGCGTTTGTATGGTGATGTACCTTTGGTATTAGAAGAAACAGAAAACCCTTCTGATTTTTTTGGGCAAGGTCGTACCCCTGCTGCACAAGTATATAGTCAAATTGAGGTTGACTTAAATGAAGCTATTGCCGGTCTTCCAGTTGCTAAATTGCCAGCCAGGCCTGCGAAAGGAGCTGCTCAAGCTTTACTGGGAGATGTTCAAATGACTCAGGGTAAGCATAGTGAGGCTTTAGCTAATTATCAGGCAGTGGTAACCTCTGGAGTATACAGTCTTGTTCCTTCCACGGCCGAGCTATTTGGGGTGGCTAATGAAGGAAATAGTGAAATTTTATTCGAAGTACAATTTGCCAGTGGTGTAAATGGTAATGTGGAGGGAAGTCCAGCAGCTTCTCAGTTCAGACCATCTGGTACTACTGCGAATGCAAAAGGCCATAACTTACCTTCTACGGAGTTTGTCAATTCTTTTGAGGAGGGAGATACCAGAAAATCTGATTATGTAGGATTAGATTCTGCTGCGAATCCATTTTACTTTTCATTGAAATATGAAGTATCGCCTACAGGAGTTAATGATGGAGGAAGTGACTATTATGTCATTCGTTATGCAGATGTATTACTAAAATATGCTGAGGCGCTAAATGAAACTGGCAATTCTGTAGATGCTGTAATTCAACTCAATGAAGTTAGAAATCGCGCAGGTCTTGGAAGTACTATCGCCATTACCCAGGATGAAGTGAGAGCTGCCATAGAAATGGAAAGACGATTTGAATTTATCGGCGAGGGACATCGTTGGTTTGATTTGAAGAGATATGGAACCGCTGTAACAACTATGAATAATTGGTTTGCAGAAAATGGTAAAAATGTGGTGATCAACGAAAATAACTTGTTGCTTCCCATCCCACAGAGCCAGATAGATACTGACCCGGCGATAAGCCAGAATGCAGGATATTAATTTAATTGGACAAAATAATTCTGGTACCTGGCATCTTTTAGGTGTCAGGTATTATAATTTTTATCAATATGGAAAGAACCCATTTATTTATCTTAACCACTTTTTTCTTATTTAGCTGTACTTCCTCACATCAAACTGAAAAAAAAGTAATTGATAGGGAAGGGAAAAGTATAGAGCAACTCATTCAGAATCTTGAAGATTCCCATAATGATGAAATTATCGTTGTGGCTCACCGGGGAGATTGGCGAAATGCCCCGGAGAATTCACTCCAGGCTATTAAAAATTGTATCAGCATGAATGTCGATATGGTAGAAATTGATGTGAGGGAAACCAGGGATGGCACTTTAGTACTTATGCATGACGAAACGATAGATCGTACCACTAACGGAGAAGGGAAAGTGAGTGACTGGACTTTTGACTCAATTAAAAGCGTACGTTTAGTTGATGGATTAAATGTGCCTACAGAACATCAAGTGCCTACCTTAGAAGAGGCTTTAATGGTGGCCAAGGACAAAATTCTTATTAATTTGGATAAAAGCTATGACATATTTGACAAATGTATTTCTATAGCAGAAAAGACAGGCACATTGAATCAAATCGTTATCAAGGGAGCTAAATCCAGAAGCAAAGTAGAAGAGGAATTTGGCCAATATTTAGATCAAGTATACTTCATGCCCATCATTCGTTTGCCTGATCCTCAAGCTGATTCTATCATTTATGACTATCTGGAAAACAATTTACCTATTGCATTTGAGTTTACTGTGCCATCAGATACTATTGGGACGATTGAATTGTTCGATGAAATTCGTGAGGCTGGAGCAGGAGTTTGGGTAAACTCGCTTTGGCCCCATCATTGTGCTGGTCATGATGATCGTAAAGCAGCTATTGATCCCAGCACATACGACTGGTTTTTAGATAGGAAGGTAGACATGATTCAAACAGACCGGCCTGCTTTACTTTTGGAATATTTAAGATCAAAAGGTATGCATAATTAAGGAAACGAATCTGCTAATTTTTTTTTGAGCTTTTCTAACGTAGGTCATCATCCAGGTTAAGGTAGAAATAATTCTAAAAGAAAAATCGGTGCAGGAATTCCTGCACCGATAAATTATGTTCGATTAGACATCGTGGTCCTGGGATGTTGGAGTATTTACACTTGGTAACAACTCGTATGTTCAGGACTTCCTATTTTCCTTGTTACTATATTGCTATTTTCTAAGTTCTGTAACTCCAAGAGAACTTCTGAAAGCTTTCCAAAGGTTGAAATCGAGATTGTTGACGATTCCATTTCCATCTGCATCTATAGGGGAATATACATCCAGAGCTGCTCCCTGACTCTTCCAGAGATTGAAATCGATGTTATTAACGATTCCATTTTGGTCAAAATCTCCGCACTTGAAAGCGAAAATGGCGTTAATTGGATTCAATTGATTATTGCCATAAATTTTGCTTGGGTCATTAGTGAAATCAAATAGTTCAGCTTCACTATCCTTAAAGGGGATTGGGTTTGCAGTCATAATTGCCAAATGGCTCTTATGATAGACAGCAAGGAGGTAATCACCTGATGCTAAACTATCGAAGGTTAATTCTTCTCCAGTAGCTACATCGTGAATCATCCCATCCTCCATCAATAAGGCCGCTTTTTTGGCAAGGATTTCAGTTAAATTCCCCACAGGTCTAGCTTCTACATATACCCAGTCAACGATATTCACTTTCATACTATCTATTTCCTCTGTTCCTTCATAGTTGAAAGGTGCAATGTTGAAGGGTTGCTTGGCAGGTAATAGATTTTTCTCTACTAACTCACTTGACATAGTTCCCGTTTCCTGGTCTACAAAAGAAGTAAACATCGCTTTAACTTTAACTTTAGCTCCTTTGGTAGGTGTAGGCTCAGGTTCCGGCTCTGGAGTGGCATTACAATCAATGACCTGATCTACTCCCAACATTCTATGAATCGGAATGCTTTTGGTCCCATTATTTGGATCGTGTCTATTAAAGCTGGTGTTTGCTTCATTAAATTGTATTTGAGGATTTCCTGTTTCGTCCTTAAGTTCAAAGCAAGCCGTTCCTATTTCTATCCATTCACTCCCTACAACAGGACAGCTATACTCATTACTCTCCAAAGTAAGGGTCAGGTTAATTTTACCGGGAACAGAAGTTCCATCAATGACATGCTCTCTCCAAGCTGTAGCGACATCAGCAATACATTGGGAGCTACCATTAAAGGTAGTAGATGTATAGTCTTTATAGCCTATGACATCTGGATTGTAATCTAGAAATAATGAAGAAGTACCTATCTTGAAAGTATCTGCTTCTGCTTTTATTTGGATACTGACACAATATGAACCAGCCTCACAATCTATTTGCTCTACGACCCTTAATCCTACTTTATCTTCATTAGGATCTACTGGATCTGGGTCCGGGGTTGGATCTGGATCAGGTGTCGGGTCAGGATCTGGTGTTGGATCTGGTGTTGGATCTGGTTCTGGGTCTGTTGCCTCTGCGAATTCCATCCAATTGATATTAAATAATCCTCCAGCAGTTCCTTTAAAATCTAATCTTAAAGTTTGTTCACCTTCGGATAGGTCCATAGTAGTTTCCAACGTAGTATACGTCTGCCATCCACCAGTTCCTTCTACATTGACCTCAGCTAAGTTATTATTACCCACTTTGAATTCTATATCTCCACCCTGAGAATTACTGGCTACTCTTAATTTCACATTATAAGTGGCAGCTTTTTTTACATTTATCAGGTATTCTACAAAATCACCACCATTAATAAAGCCTATATTTTCTCCACCACCTTCATCACCTGTTTCTTCTGTTTCAATTCCTTGCTGATTACTGAAATCCTCTGCCTGGATGATGCCAGGAATTTCTTGTACTTCTGGTGTGGGGGTAGGTTCTGGCTCAGGTTCTGGATTTGGGTTTTCTGTACAGGTAGTTTCTGGCCTTTTGGTATCTCTTGCATCATTTTGGTTGACGGATTCGTGGAAGAACACGATGCGGTCAATGTTCCATTTGATAGATCTACCTGAAACATATAGAGTATAAGTCTCTCCTGCTTTAAAGTTATAGATAGGATTTCTTTTGTTGTTATGCCCTCCTAAATCGAGTAGTGTGGCCCATCCCCATCCATCAGCGTTTCCTCCAAAGAGCTTAACATCTCTCTTTAAGTCTTTGAGTTGAGCATCATCGTTATGGTTATCTCCAGGATCCGGACCAGCACCATAATCTCCTTCCACACGAACATATCCGTCATTATTCTTATCTCCAGGCTGACCATCCAGCTGTTTGTGAGCACGAATGTTTAAGCGATAATACCCTGCCTTATTAATAGTAAATGTGTACTTCAGAGGTGAAGTTGCAGGTCCTCCGTTAGATCCATTTCCTGTAAATTCAATATGACCACTTCCAGTATAGCCGTTCACATCATTTTGGTTGATCCATTTTCCTAGAGGAGAATCTGTGTTTTCTGTCTCCATAATAACCAAACCGTCTACTTCTGTATAGGTATCACAATCTGCAGGATCAGGATCGGGAGTTGGTGTTGGGTCTGGATCTGGTTTTGGATCGGGATTAGGGGTAGGTTCTTCTCCGTCAACGCATACTAAATTTAATTCAGTCCATCTACCTCTGGAATATGCTGTAGCATCTCCTTCTGGAATCTTACCATTGGTAGCGGAATTAAACTCAATCTGAATACCATCCCCATTTTTTACAGGGATATTTTCAAAGGTATACTGATAAGGAGTGTAATCACTAGTCGCTTCAGGATTCGTAAATTCACCTACTTTTGTACCTCCAACTTTCAAGATGTAGGTAGATTCTCCATCCAGTTCTGTTAGGGTGTTAAGCGTAATATTATAATTTCCGGCTACACCATTAAAATCGATCTTCGCAGCCGCATATTCATCTTTATACAATTTAGCATTGATAGCTAATGCTCCTCTTGCATCGTCTTTGTAAGCTGGTTTAAATCCATTAGTTACAATAGCGAAATCTGTAAGGGCATTGTATGTATAAGTTTGATCACAATCTCCTGGTTCTGGTTCCGGTTCCGGAGTTGGGTCAGGATCAGGTGTCGGGCTTGGTTTATCATCACATTTAGTTTCCTCAGTAACCCCTCTTGCTTCGTTTACATTCACTGACTGATGGTAGAAAATAATTCGGTCAATATTCCATTTGATGGAACGGCCAGAAACGTAAAGTGTGTATGTTTCTCCTGCTTTAAAGTTATATACGGCATTACGCTTATTATTATGACCACCTAAATCGAGTTCTACTGCCCATCCCCAACCATTGGCATTTCCACCATATAATTTGGTATCTTTTTTAAGTGCTGCCAAGGGTGCATCGTCCTTGTGATTATTACCAGCCTTAGGTCCAGCGCTATAATCTCCTTCTACACGTACATAACCGTCATTATTCTTATCACCTGGTTGTCCATCTAATTGCTTATGTGCCCTAATGTTTAAGCGATAATATCCAGATTTATTGATAGTAAAGGTATATTTTAGAGGAGAAGTTGCTGGTCCTCCATTGGAACCATTACCTGTGAATTCAATATGTCCACTTCCTGAATAACCTCCTACGTTTTTCTGATCGATCCATTTACCCATAGGAGAGTTAGTATTTTCTGCTTCCATCATCACTATTCCTCCAACTTCAGAATATGTTTCACAGTCTACAGGATCGGGATTTGGGGTTGGGTCTGGAACTGGATCAGGATTTGGTGCAGGTTCTCCATTAGTCAAGAGCGCTACCCAATCATCATTACTTGGAGCTGTTAAATTACCAGAGTGATTAGATGAACCACCCATTTGCCCATTTCTCGGATTATACCATGCTAACTGCCAGTTTCCATTAGGTAAATTGATGCCAGTATTACCTCCATTAGGCAGATATACAGCATAAGCTGACTTATTGGTAGTTCTTAGCACATAATCGCTATTATTTCCTGTAGCCCCATCATCACTTGTGATATTGGGAAGATATTTCTGGAAATACTTTTCAAAAAAATTGATGGCATGTGCCACATCAGTATATTTCTGATCCCTCGTTCTATGATCTTCACACGTAAGGTCCGAACATCCCGTTTGGTATCCATAGTAATATTCTACGCCAACACCTCCAGCCATTAAGGTTGCCCAAAGCACCTTATGTCTGACCAGTTTTCGTTCGTTGGGATCTTTATCTACCCCTTTTCCTGCACTTCCGGGTTCATCAAGTGCTACGACCCATGGCTTTCCAGCCTGAACAGATTTATTTACCCATTCTACTACGTTATCATGCAATTCATTATAAGTTGCATTTCCGGTTTGGACAGATATACCTGTTAAAGCAGATTTATTCCCTAACATAGGGGTATACACCTGATCTTTCTGATTAGGGTAAGTATGAATTACTACCAAATGATGGTAAGGATCATTATCTTCAAAATATTTTGCCATTGCCTTTCTTTCACCATCTGTTTGAGTGTTTTCCTCACCTAGATTCCAGTTAAGCCCTAGATGGTGTCCAAACCTTGCTATTAATTCACGGTAGTATAATTTACGCTGCCTTCCTACACCGCCACCATCCATTTTTTGATCATTCTCCGTCTCCTGGGTTTTGAAATGTAAGAACATACCTTTCTTATCAGCATATTCAAAGATCTTTTCCCATTGCGCCATTTTAGATACATCGAAGCGATCCTTATGAACATCATTCCACTTAGGAACTCCTGCTACTTTGCTTACATGCGGGAATACTGTTTTATCATCTCCATCCAGACTGTATGTCAAGAAGGAAAAAGCATTAGCTCCTTTGTTAGCCAAATAAGCTACCGCCCCCAATAAATTCTTCCCTTTGCCATTTTTCCAGGTATAAGCTTCTGCATCGGCTGCGGAATAGTCTCTGGCATGAGGCCCCCAATCTTTTTTAGCATTGGGAGTATCATCAAAATCAGTGTAAGATAATTTATTTTCAGGTGCATCAGCCCCTCCTTTGACAAACCATTCTCCCGTTTCTCCAAATTGTAAATAATGTTTATTTACATAGTTCAATCTTCCTTTTCCCCTGAAATCCCTGCCAGTTTTGTTTGATGCTCCTACATTAAAAGAGCCGGTAGCACCATCCATAAATCCTCCGCTCGTTCCTCCACCATTAATCGCTACATCATCTCCCTGTTTGAATGAAACTGTATAGGACCAGCTACCAGTCTTATCAGGAGCAAAATGTGCTATCCACTTATTTCCGCTTTTAGCAGATGAATTAGCAGCATCTCCATCTGCGGCAAAATATCCTGGTACTTTGTATGAAGTGCCTCCATTCGTAAAGGTTACTTCCAGGTTGTAATCGGAAAAAGGATTTGGGTTACCAGTTTCACTGGCCTGTGGTCCCTCGAATGTTAGAGTGACCTTATGCCATTTTCTTAATTCCCCACTAATAGTGGCATTGTTTGCTTGGCCGAACACGGTTGATGAGGTTCCAATAAGCCAAATGAGGAATAATGCAAGGTAGTGTTGTTTAGGAAAAAAGTAAGAGTTGTACTTTTGCATGGGATAGTATTCCTGTATAATAATTATTATCAATGATGAAAGGTACTATTCAAATAATATTTCTATACTATTAACTCCAATCAGTATATTGTTATTGTAAATATTACCCTTATTTTTAATTCAAAATATTGCCTTATATGGTTAAATAGTATCATTCTTTAGGAGAATAGATTAATTGTTACCTCCATTGGTTTTTTGTATTACCTATTTAAATAGATGGTTTGTATGTGAATTTAATGATTACTGTGTTTCTGTATCGGAAATGTAATAGGTTGTAGCATTGAGATTCAAGAATCAATACTTATAAGTGAGAAATATTTTTGGTTTTATGTGGAAAATAAAAATAGCTTCTTCTTGCCACAAAAAAGATTCATCGAAAAATATAGATATATGAAGTGCGAGCAGTTAATATTGATGCATATCTATCATATATAATTTTGTGATTTAACGCTAAGATGAATTTTTATCATCAATTGTGATGTTATTCCAGCGATAGAAGTTTAATTAGTGGAGGCGAATAAGACTGTAAAAGGCCTCAAGCAGCAAAACCTGTTAACAAAAGATTGTTTGAATGCTCTTATCTTATTTACATGTCAAATAAAACAAAATATTTGCTTTGAACAGCAGCCAAGGAATAATTTTAAGGGACAAATTGTCCTATCAAATAACATTTGTCCTAAAAAATTAAGGTAAATATAGTTCCCTCTTCTTGAGTAGTCTGAAAGCTAATGCTTCCTTTATGGAGCCGCATGATCTGGCGGGAAAGACTCAGACCTATTCCTGATCCCTGCTTTTTAGTAGAGAAGAAGGGAATAAATATTTTATCTTGTATTTCCTGATCAATTCCCCCCGCATTATCCTCAAGTTGTAGATACACTCTTTTCTGCTCTTTTTGCATTGCAGACAAAGTAAGTAGGGGCGATGGAATTCCGGGTGCTGACTTAAATGCTTCTATCGCATTTTGAATGAGGTTAATCAATACCTGCTCAACTAACTCCTGATCAGCAGTTATTTGTAAATCTTCGGGCTGCACATCGACTAGCAGTTGTATATGTTCCTGTTCCAATATAGGATACATCAATCGCTCAATCCTTTGGAACATAGATGTAATTGACACCAAATTAAATTGCGGTATGGGAATGCGGGTTAAATTTCGATACACCTCCACAAAATGAAGTAATCCCCTACCTCTTCCTTCTATAGAACTAAGCCCCATCCTGATATCTTCTGCAATATCGTCAGAAATGTCGATAAAGGATCTTGCTGTTCCATCCGATTCGGTCAACATATCTTGTATAGACTGAGTAAGTGAAACAATAGGAGTAATGGAGTTCATCATCTCATGAGTAAGAACTCGAATTAATTTATGCCAGGTTTCTACTTCCTTTTCATCTAACTCTGAGCGAATATCTTGAATGGAAATTAATGTATACGCATTTCCCCGCAATTTGAATTGCGTCGACTGAATGGCCAAATGAAGGAGCTCTTCATTGATTAATGCCTTCACCAGTTGGCTCTCTCCCGATGTCAATTCTTGTACTACTTTCAGCAATGAAGGATCTACCCGTTCTAGTATGCTAATATTACTCATAAAGGGTCGGTCCAGTAATCTTTTTGCAGCACGATTCATTAACTCAATATCACCTCCAGGTCTAAAACAAATTAAGGCTACCTGAACATGCTCAATAATAGTATCCAGATATTGGGCATGTGATTCTTTTTCTGCTCTAAGAGATTGATATGCTAAACGAATTTCATTGAAGGAATGATGAAGTTCTGGAAAAGCCACATCTTCTACCACAGGAGAAGATGTCTGCATGAAGTCCTTATGCTTTATGGAAAGAAGGAAGTTGGCCAGATCTTGATTCGTTCGTTCCACATATCGCAACAACTCATACACGAGGCCCATTGCCAAAATGACCAGTACAGTATTAGTAATCAACCATTCAGGCTGCTCATAAATGCCGTATTTCAGGAGCAATATGCATCCTATAATTCCCGCTACTCGTAGATATACATTGATTCTAAACCGCTTTAACACCATAAAAGGGAATTTAGCATATTATTTTTGATATTTTTACTTTACACCTAGTGCTAGTTGATATCCACATGAACAAATGGTTGACCAAACATGCTGAACAATTGAAAAAGAGGAGCCCTCTTTTTCCTTCTACTGTTTCCATTACTGGAGTAAGTGCTTATTTAGGTAAGTATTTTAACGTGAACCCCATTTTGGTAAGATTAGGATTTATTGTAAGTACTTTTCTGTTGAGTCCCTGGATAGTTGTCGGATATTTGGGACTGGCAGCAGTACTCCCCAAAATTAGTGTCTCCGATCAGTTATTAATTGAAGAAAAGAAAGAAGAAACGCCTGAAGTTACCTCCTTCGAATTGTGTGAACATTGTCAAACAGCAGTAAAAAGTGGGTCTGTTTATTGTCATAGATGCGGTACAAAACTCTGAGCCAACAGTATGCGAAAAATTCTCAAAGATCTTTACACAACGGAATACGAACATCCTTTTGACAGACAAGCGCTTGATAGATTGGAAAATACTCGTGGGTTAAGTCTCTTAACAAATAAAATATTAGACTATGGATTCGAGCGTTTTTTAAGGATAAAACATACGGGTGATAATATTCGGGTCAATAAGGAAAATCTCCCGGAAATCTATCCACTGCTGGAAGAAGCTTGTTCTATTTTAGAAGTAAACACCGTTCCTGAACTATATTTACATCAGGAAGATAAAATTCAATCTTTTACCAGCGGCGAGAAACGACAAATTGTGGTCCTGAGTAGTGGGGCTGTAGAATTGTTGGAAGAACAGGAGATGCTCTTTTTATTGGGACGAGAAATAGGACATATTAAAAGTAGGCATGTACTATACCATATGATGGCTGATTCAGTTCAGGTAATTAGCCAGATTATTGGAGATATGAGCCTGGGTATAGGGACTCTATTAAGTATGCCCATAAGAATAGCATTACTGCATTGGCATAGAATGGCAGCATTTACTGCTGATAGAGCCGGTCTATTAGCTTGTCAGGAGCCAGAAGTCGCTTATAAGGCCCTGATAAAAATGGCGGGGCTACCTCAAAAATATTCTAATCGGATTACTGTAGAAGATCTGAGAGAACAAGCCCACGAATTTGATAATGTCAAAGAACAAACCTTTGAAAAAATTATCAGATTTGCTGCAGCTTACGATAGCTATACCCCGTTAACGATTATCCGGGCATCCCAAATGTTTCAATGGGTTGACGGGGGCCATTTCAATAGAATACTACAAAGAGAATCTTTGAAGGATTTCCAATTTCGTTCGTCCAGTTCAGTGGATATGTCTTGTCCCCAATGCCAATTCAAATACGAAGATGATGATGATTATTGTAGAATGTGCGGATCTAAACTCAAGGTAGCATCTTGATAAAGTAGTTGTCCTGCATCCACAACGAATCCTGAATAACAGGCACTAAAATATGGGTACTTGTATCTCTTAACATAAATTGATCTACGGTAGCTTGCCTTCCTTTCATATAACAATGAAGTTGTTTACAATTTTCAGGCAATGAAAACCTCTTCGAAACTCTTACCCAATCCTGAAACACTTCTGTACTATACTTGGGATCTACAGGAAAAGCAAATATACTACTACCTTTTTCGTCTATTCCTTCCACATAAAAAATGGGGAAAACATCTCTTCTCAAGTCGGCTTTAACCCAAACAGAAGCTTCCAGGATTGCTTGGGGAGGAAATGGAGGATGGCTGGTGTGATAGAGCGAAATAAACTGAGCAGAATCTGATATAGCACGCATTCCCAAAGGAGTAAAGGTATAAGTTGAGAGATCAGGTATAATATATCTAGTAGTATCGGTTGTGTAGTAGTAGGATTGTTTGTGCCAATAGGTCTTGACTGTATCGGTAAGATGATGACCTATTACCTTATCCATTGGCCTAAATCCCTTCATTATTTCATCGTTAGTAGGAAGAAAAGACACATACTTCTTTCTAAACGCTTCCAATTGATCTAAAGAAAGGGAATATAGCGTGACTGGGGAAAAGTTAGCGATAGAATCCGCCAGCGATAAGAGTCTTGTTTCTTCTGGGGTCAATGGAACATTCTGATTGACAATACACAGAAATGGTGTCTGAAAGGGTAGGTGAGGACCTGCCCTTCTCGAAACCAGGGGATGACTGATCAACTGGACTTGCTGCAGGGACTGAGATAAGGAAGCTCGAGGCATAATTCTGGTAGCGAGTGGGATGCCTGTTTGATAAGCAGCAATTAAACTTTGACGGAAAGCATGAAAATCTACTCTGGAAGGAGCAAATTTTTCGGAACCTATATGAAAGTAGGGAATAGGAAGAATGGCCTGGAACTCTTCGGGTTGGTAGCCTGCTTGTACTAATATCTCTTCATAAGAAGGTGTTTGTAGAACAAACATATTTTGACCCTGTTGCTTGATATGCAGATGCCTTAGCTGAAGATGAATGTATGTTTCCCACCACCAGAAACCCATTGTGAGGAAGAGAAATACATAAGCAAGCCAATAACGATGGTTCTGGAGAAAATGAGTGAATAATTTATAAATAATGATGGCTGAAAAAACAGAAAAAGTATAATAAAAGATCCATGAAAATCTTCCCAAGGATCGAAATTGTTTGAGGACAGGGACATATTCAGGTACCCATTTTAATCCTAATTGAAAAGGTAGCGCCATAGAAATGAGTAATGCGATACACCCTACTCCTACATATATCCCAATAGAAGAAGGTACTATGTGCTTCCATTTACTTAGAGAGGTAATGTGCCTGATGCTAAATAAGAGGGATCCGATAGCTACACAAAAGCAGGTGAATCCCACATATCCGTAGCTTTCCATATTTACATCTCTGACATCCACCCATAAATTGATGAAATCCCATAAAGGACCTTCATGGGGCAAAAAAATCCCTTCCCAATAGCTTTGATAGGCAAAGAAACCATAAGGATGAAGTGGGCGATCGGAAATCTGATCAAAAATAAGGGTAAATGCTTTAAACAGCCCAACGGGAATAAGGCTTATCGTGATACATTGGCTCCATTTCTTTTTCCACCCCAAATACAAGCCGGTAAATAATGTGCCCAGAGGGAGGTAATATGGGTGAATAAGGCTAAATAAGAGGATAAATAATGGAAGAAAAAAAATCCAGATAGGACGTTTTTCCAATTGAATTAATCCATACCAAAGCAGAGGAATAAAGCAATTAAAAGTAAGCCCTAAATGACCCTCTAAGCGTTGAAGTTGAGGAGATAGAAAACCGATCGGTAGTGCAGCCAGGACAGAAAATGTAGCAGGAAGTTCGAACTGGCGTAAAATCCTGAATATGAGAAAAGGAGTGATGAAAAAGGATAACAGGATGACAGAATGAATCAGTGCCAATCCTGTTTCCGGGGTAATGGAAATGATTTGAGAGAGTGAATTAATCAAAAAGGAAAGAAAAGATAGATTATCGGTATAAATCAGAAATTCGGGATATGGATAGTTCATACCATTGAATTCCCATCCTTGGCCATGTTGTAAATAATATAGAATGGTAAAATAGGTTCTGAATCCATCTACCCCGGCATCCATTAGTTGGTGTTGAGGGTGTAGGGCAATGAGGGAAAACCCTATCCATATACCTACGATGCTTCCTAACCCTAACAACACAGAGGGTAATAGTCCAGGGGAGATATAGGCTTTCCTTTTCATTTTAGGAGATGAATTACGAAAATTCTTCTATTTTGAAAAAAATAAGGAACACGGATATGGTTATCGAAAATAATGCAGTGTTATTTGGTGTGTTAGTGTCAATCCTTGCGGGAGTTATGTATACTTCCCGGCTTTCTCATCCTTTCTGGGAAAGATTTTACAAATATTGTCCACCTCTTTTGCTGTGTTATTTTTTACCTGCCTTATTGAATTGGCCCTTGGGATTATTGTCGGAGGACAGTGGCCAATTGTACTTTGTTGCTTCCAGATATTTGTTACCTGCCTGCTTGATTCTGTTGTGTTTAAGTATAGATATACAAGGAATTATTAATCTGGGTTCCAAGGCATTGATTATGTTTTTTACCGCAACCTTAGGGATTGTATTAGGAGGGCCTATCGCCTTATTGTTAGTGTTGAACCTAAATCCAGAGATGTTGGGAGTCAGTTCAGATGAACTTTGGCGGGGCTTGTCTACTATAGCTGGAAGTTGGATAGGGGGAGGAGCTAATCAAGCTGCGATGAAGGAAATATATCAGGTGGGAGATGATTTATTTGGCACCATGATCGTAGTAGACATTGTAGTAGCTAATATTTGGTTAGGATTTTTATTATATGGGGCAAAAATCAGTGATCGTATAGACTTGTGGTTAAAGGCTGATAATTCTGCAGTAGCATCATTAAAAGAAAAAGTAGAAGAGTACAGGGCAGAAGTAGAAAGAATCCCTTCAAATATGGACTTATTCTGGTTAGCAGCTGTTGCGTTTGGGGGAACCGGTTTGGCGCATCTAGGATCGGATATAGTAACCCCATTTCTATCTACTTATCAAGAAACCCTAAACGATATCGGCTTGAACTCTTTGACATCGGGTTTCTTTTGGATGATCGTTTTCGCGACTACCCTCGGATTAGTATTATCATTTACTCCAGCTAAAAAACTTGAAGGAGTAGGAGCTTCAGGTTGGGGATCTGTATTTATTTATATACTGGTGGCAACGATTGGAATGAAAATGAATCTGAGAGAAGTATTTGATCATTTACACCTCTTTGCGATAGGTATTGTTTGGATATTGATTCACGTCGGCTTATTGATTGGGGTAGCAAAACTGATTAAAGCACCATTTTTCTTTGTCGCTGTTGGGAGTCAGGCGAATATAGGTGGAGCTGCTTCTGCTCCTGTGGTTGCTTCTGCTTTTAGTACTTCTCTGGCACCTGTAGGTGTGTTAATGGCTGTATTGGGATATGCGATGGGAACTTATGGAGCTATTTTGTGCGCCATATTAATGGAAGCCATTTCTACCTAATATATTACTTGCCTAAAATCTAATCATCCTTCTCCTCTGTTATATTCTGCATTACATACAGGCCGTGGTGTAAATTGCTAAACATAATGCAATAAGTTACATAGATTATAACAGAAATATCACCAATATATCTCATATCTGATTCGAATGTATGTTTTTTTGTTAATTTGTGATTTTTGACATTCAAGTAGTTATTTCCTGTCTTTTTGGGGACATCTTTCATCGTGTATATCGCTTTTCTTAGGTATATCTTAAGAACTTTCTATTCTTGTTCGTAGCGCTAGCGGACTTATTATTAAGTATTTCCTAATAACAATAATGACTATTTCTCATGAAATTTAAACATTTATTTCAGAATTTATATGTCTTGCTGGTTGTTACCAGTATGGTAGTATTTTATGGTTGTGAAGAAGTGATCGATGTGTTTGACAGAGATGATGATCCAGATACAGAAGAATTCGTAGGAGGAGTATTTGCCATGACCAACGAGTTCAATGGTAATAATATCGCTAGCTATGGGAGAAATGAAGATGGCACGCTTTCTTTTCTTGGTACTTTTCCTACAGGAGGATTAGGTGCAGCATTTGATGGAGGGGAAGGACTGGACCCTCTTATTTCTGCTTATGCGCTATTTATTACGGATGATCATTCATTTTTACTTGCGGTAAATGCTGGCAGTAATACCGTTAGTGCTTTGCGTATTGAAGATGATTTATCGTTAACAGTTACGGATCAAATAAGTACACAAGGGGTAGGACCTAATAGTGTAGCTTATTGGAATGGTTTAGTATATGTTACCAATATTGATGAGGATGGAAGCTTTAATGGAGAACCTGATCAGGAAGGAAATCTCATCGGTTTTTCCCTAACTGAAGACGGTAAGTTTACTGACATCCCAGGTTCAGTTAGAAGCTTGGAGGCCAGACCTTCTTGTGTGCAGTTTTCCCCAGATGGAGAGTTTTTAGCAGTTACCTTTATTAATTCTGGTTCGGCTGCTTTAGCAAGTGGAAGTGTAGATGAGGTAGTTGTGTTTAGAGTCAATGCAGATGGAACGCTAAGCGGAAGTCCTATAGGTAGCGCTGCTTCTACGCTACCAGGAAATACAGAAAATCGGAATCTTCCTTCTGCTATTGGGTTTAATATTGTCAAAGAAGGGAACGTGAATTACATTCTTATCACAGAAGCGAGAGAATTTCAAGCAGATGGGGCTCCACCGGCTTTTCCCAATCTTCAGACTGGATCAGTATCTTCCTACCAAATTAATCCCGATGGTTCACTAACAGATGTTCAAGAAGATGTATTGGCGGGGTCTTCTATTACCGAAGGACAACGAACAGCTTGTTGGATCGCTATGTCAGGAGACCAGGATTATTTTTGGGTATCCAACGCATTGGAAGCCAATATTTCTACCTATTCCTTTGATGGATCTACAGGTACGATTAATTTGATTCGCGAAATAGAAGTTGAAGGCACCGGGCCTGGAAGCGATATTCCGGCTGAAGCTTTTGGGAACACTGATGGATGGATAGATTGTTTTACTTCTGATGACAACAAATATCTATATCAGTTATATGGGCTGGATGGTACTATAGGTGTATTCAGAATACAGGGAAGTACGTTAACATTAGTTGAAGAATTATCAGGTACCTTACCAGAGGAAAATACACAAGGAATTGTGGCCTTTTAATGTCGGCAAAACATTGTGCCAATAATTGATTCCCACCCGTTTGAGTCCAAAAATAGAAAAACAAACGGGTGGGAATATTAAGATACTTAATGTTCTTCAGCTAATATCGTATCCGAGTCATCCTTAATAAGTAACGGTCCTTCGTGAAGTTGACCATTGACTTTTAACTGGTAGATAAAAAAGTGTTCTTTTTCAGGGAGGAGAGATCTTGGAACCAGGATAGTATGAGCCCCTTGTTTTTGATCTTCATTTAGGATCTCTATTGTTTCAGAATGATTGGGTACTAATATGTGTAACGAGACCTTGGCCGTTTGTTCCAGTTCATAGGAAAATGTAGCTGTGTCTTCTCTTCGGGTAAGAGCGTTTGTCAAGATAGGCTGAACGGTGAGGTACACAGGTTTATTGTTTAGTAAAATATCCGTTTTAAAGGTTTCGGAAAATAATATGACCTCTTCGGTCCCAAGAAGATTCGTTACCAATTTTAAGATTAAATGATCACTCGAATCAGCTTTATACCAGCAAGTAGCGGGATAGCGCCTTAAACTGTCCTCTGAAGGAGATTGAGGAATTATATCTCCATAAAAGCGAAAGAAATAGGGATGTAAGTAATCATATGGAATATTAATAATCATAGAAGATTTAGGTTTTCCTTCTACAAAAAATCTGATGTCAGGTACGTTTGTTTGGTGTTTTGACCAAGTAAGCTGGTAATCCTGAAATAAGGGAATTCTTGCTTGTTGGCGCTGGTGGGAAAGTTGTTTAAAATGAAAATTGTTCCTTTGAGAGTCAATAAAAATTAACGGTTCCAGGGGGGTGATATGTTCAAAAGTAGGATCGGGCATTCCTTCGCCTGTGGAAATAGATACCTTCCAATAGTGTTCACTTGGACACACAAAAGCATTCCATTGTTCTTCGTAGGAACATGAATCTGTGATAAGAGGATGTTGATCGGACATAATGTAGAATGCCCTATCTGCTGAAATGGATCGATGATTAATCTCTTTGAAAGTATCCTGATGATCTTTTATAGGAAAAGACGAGCGTTCTACGGAAGATCCATCCCAATCTTTAATCATTTGCCAGTTATTTTTGGAGCCATAATAAATGGGTACAGTGGCATCGTGAAATGAAATGTTTTGGATGAAGCTCTCTGGGGCAATAGGATGTCTGATATCTATCGCGTGGTGGGTGATGTTATAAAAGTCCAGATTGTTTAAGTTGAGTTTTGGCGTTGATCCACTAAATCCCACCATGATACCTATATATTGTCGAGAAGTATCTTGGGATCTTGTTCTACTGTTCCCAATGATTACCCCATTTCTTAACACAGCTGGACCGGGAATACATCCAACTTTATTTCTTCCCAAAACGAAATGGTTCATCTCCACATCTGCTGATCTGTTCCAAATGCCAGCTCCTTCATTATCATAGCTAGAAAAGTCATTAAATACCCAACGTTCTCCTTGTCTGGGTTGGGCATCTATTCTTAATCCATATCCATGTAAAGGAGGAGGAAAAATAGAATCAGCCAGGGCATCATAAACAGAATGGGAATGGGCTACATTCCCTTGAAAAATAAGGGTGGCGGTCGAATCTGTATGTTCATCCGCCTGAAAAGGAGTGTACCAAATACCTATTCCTTCTTCACTACCCGAAGCTCGATTTTGCTGAAGGATTTGATAAGGATTTCCTATATAGAATCCAGTGGGACAATCCTCATTTCTTAAACTGGCTTGCCATTCATTTCCTGGAAAGGCATATTCTGTTGAGGGAGGTTTTCTTACATCAATAGCTAAATTATCTCTTAGTACATTTCGGGTTCCATAACCATTTTCAGAGATGACATAAGCATGGTTGTAAATGGAATAGGCTGTATTCTTTTCCAACACAAGTTGATTCGTGCCATCCAGCACTATAGCGCGATTAAAACTGTTTCTGACGGAACAATTTTTAATATACTGACCATTTTGATAGCCAGATCCTCTCCAAAAAATGGGATATTTGCCTAATATTCCGGCTTGACCTACTGAGAAGAAAGCTACACCTTCTAATTTTACCAGTCCTGCATTGGATTTAATGAGCAAACAGGCTCCAGCTTTCTTTTTTGCACTAGCAGCATCTCCTCTTATAATAATGTTGCGGGACAGTAGGGCAATTTCAGCCCTTTTATCCCATTTGTGTTTTCCCCATCTTTCAGTTTGTCCGTCGTGAAAGTGTTTGATAGGAGGAGTAAAATGGATATAATCCTGTTCTATTTCAGTTATTCGAATCTTTTCTGCTTCTGAAGCATCTGAGCTACTGGAGGCAATGACTAGCGAATCCCCAACTTCCCATTTAGTCTGAATTGATTTAATGGTCAATATACTATCACCAGCTTCCAAAGATCTGGTGAGCACTGACCAACTTTTTGCCCTGGCTTTTGATCCATGAAGTGCGAGGCTACCACCTTCAGCAATCACTATGCATAAAGGATATTGTAAGCTAGAGTCTACATATTGCTGGTTAAGAGTTATCGCAGCTTGATGTTTAAATAATTGCTGTTCAGATCCTATTTGCAGTTTCCCTCCTTTTACAAGAATGGAGGAAGCTTGTAGAACCAAATCCTTACTATTAAACTGTAAATTTCCTTCAATTACTATTTCTCTGAGAGGAGGGGGAGACTCATCTAACATTATGGTGATCCCGGCAGGAATATGAACATTTTCTCCGCTGTCTGGTACTGTTTTATTAGGCCATGAAAGTGAGTCAGACCAAAAAATAGGATCATTTATGGTTCCTGAATTTCCATTAGAAAAGGCTTGACTAACAATAAATATAGAAAGTGGGATAAGAAAAATCTTTCTCATAGGGTTTTAGCTGGATTACGAATGAGGTCTCTACTGGATTAAAGCGATAATCAGATCTTAAAAATTACTCCGTTTAATTTCAGTTAGTCAGAACAGCAAACAATACTTAGAAAAGGGAAACAATTTTCAGGCCAATATTTTTTATGTTAAAACAATGGTAATTTCTGTAGTCGAAAATATTTTTTTTAAAATTATAAAATAGTTGGAGAGTAGGCAGTATTATACAATAAACTTTTCCTAAAAATAAGAGCTACTTTGTCAAAAGTAATGCAAAAAATCCCTTTCCTTTTACATGGAAAGGGAAAAGTTTTTCTTAATTAATAATGTGAGAAAAATGTTAATAAACGGAATTAATTTATTTCAATTAATTCCAGTCTGTCAAAAAATAATACTGAATTGGCAGGAATTCCAGGTTGATTTAACCTTCCATAACCTAGGGCTGAGGGAATAAGTAATTTTCCTTTTCCTCCCTTTTTGAAAAGAGGGATACCAATTTGCCAACCTCTAATAGTTCCTTGCAGAGAAAATTCTAAGGGGGCGCCGCGTGAGTAGCTACTGTCAAAGATATTTCCATCTAATAATTTCCCTTCGTAATTTACTACTACATCTGAGGTACTATCGGGGAAAAGAATATTCCCAGGTTCTTCGATGACGTAAAAAAGCCCAGACTCGTGTTCTTCAGCATTGAGATTATTTTCAGCGATAAACTCCAGGATGAGTTCGCGATCGATCCTTGCCTGCTCTTCATCAGAAAAAACTTCTTCATCATCACAAGAAGCACAAAAAATGAAAGCAGTGAGAAGTACTATGATAAAATATAAGCGATTCATTTAGGATTGGATTTTGTTAAAACATCGAAAACCGAAGGCAGATCGTTGCCTTACGTTCACACCTTAGTTCATTACTTTATGAAGTACATACTAAAAATAGAATAAAGATTTATATATTAAACTATATATATTGTTTACCGTGCTTAATTACCCTACTATGTTTTGTAAAAAATGGTTTTTTCTTCTGGTATTCAGCTTTCCTATTATACACATGGCACAAGATAGAATTACAGGATCTCTTCATTCGACAAGATCGGAAGTGATAGCTCAGCATGGGATGGCTGCCACCAGCCAACCATTAGCTACCCAAGTTGCACTAGATATTTTGAAGGCGGGTGGGAACGCTATAGATGCTGCTATAGCTGCTAATGCGACCCTTGGATTGGTTGAACCTACGGGCTGTGGAATAGGAGGAGATTTATTTGCCATTGTATGGTTTGCCGATTCGGGAAAATTATTTGGTTTGAATGCCAGTGGAAGATCCCCTAAATCCCTTGAATTAGCCTATTTCAAGGATAAGAATATGGATCATATTCCTTCCAGAGGGCCATTACCGGTTTCCGTTCCCGGTTGTGTGGATGGATGGTATGAATTACACGGTAAATTCGGGCATCTTCCTATGGAAGAAATATTGAGTCCTGCTATCAATTATGCTAAGGAAGGATTCCCTGTCAGCGAATTAATTGCTTATTACATAGAGAGAACAGCTTCCTTTATGGAGGACTACCCTAATTTTAGAGATACTTATATGCCAGGAGGAAAAGCTCCTGCCAAAGGAGAAATATTCAAAAATCCCAGATTATCTGAAACCTTATCCAGCATCGCCCAAGGAGGAAGAGAGGCTTTCTACAAAGGAGAAATAGCCGAGAAAATGGATGCTCATATGAAGGAAGTGGGTGGTTTTCTGACCAAGGAGGATTTATCGGCTCATACCTCAGAATGGATAGATCCTGTATCCATCAATTACAGAGGATACGACATCTGGGAACTTCCCCCCAATGGCCAGGGAATAGCAGCTCTACAAATGCTGAATATCCTTGAGCAATATGATATTAATGCTATGGGATTTGGAAGTGCGGAATATGTTCACACCTTTTTGGAAGCAAAAAAGCTGGTGTATGAAGATAGGGCCAAATTTTATGCTGATATGGATTTTTATGATGTCCCTCTGGATTGGTTAATTTCTAAGAATTATGCTCAGGAAAGAAAGGCCCTTATTTCACAGGAAGTAGCAAGTCGCAGATTGGATGCTGGAAAATTAAAAGAAGGAGATACCATTTATTTAACTACTGCTGATAAAGATGGAAATATGGTTTCTCTTATTCAAAGTAACTACAGGGGGATGGGGTCAGGTGTAGTTCCAGGAGACTTGGGATTTATGTTACAGAACAGGGGAGAGTTATTCGCATTGAATGAAGGTCATGCTAATATATTTGAACCTGGAAAGAGACCATTTCATACCATCATACCAGCATTTATCACTAAAGATGGAAAACCTTACATCAGTTTTGGATTAATGGGAGGAGGTATGCAGCCACAAGGACATGCACAAATTGTAGTAAATCTCATCGATTTTGGTATGGATCTTCAGGCTGCTGGAGATGCTCCCCGCATCCACCATTCAGGAAGCTCGCAACCTACGGGAGAAATGATGGAAGATGGAGGAATTGTCAATCTGGAAAGTGGGTATAGTTATGAAACTATTCGTTCCTTAACTCAGAAAGGACATAAAATTCAATTTGCTACAGGCGTGTACGGAGGATATCAGGCCATCATGTATGACGAAAAAAATGGAGTATATTATGGAGCTTCAGAATCCCGCAAAGATGGACAGGCTGCTGGATATTAATTCATCAAGAAGTCTCTAATCGCTTAACATCTACGGCTACAGATAAAGTTTGGCTACTTCCACTATAAACGACTCCTTTAATCGGTGGTATATCGGAATAATCTCTACCATGTGCTACAGAGATATGCTGATATCCCGCCAACTTATTATTTGTGGGATCAAAATCTATCCAGCCTAATTCGGGAATATAAGCAGCGAACCAGGCATGTGAAGCTGCTGTGCCTTCCAATTGTTCCCCTTCCTCTGGAGCATGGGTTTCTATATATCCACTCACATATCTGGCAGGGAGACCTAAGGACCTTAAACAACCTATAGCGAGATGAGAAAAATCTTGGCAAACCCCTTTTCTGGCTTGCAACACTTCTAAAGATGGCGTTGAAATGGTGGTAAAATCTGGTTTATACTCAAATTCGGTATAAATTCGCTGCATAAGATCAAAGACTGCTTCAAACATAGGCCTGCCTTCTGGAAAAGAAGGTAAAGCATACGCGATTAGTTCTTGATGCAAACTCACCAGTGGAGAGGGAACCATAAACAATTTCTGTTCACTCCAACTTGGTTCTCCAGTAAAAAGTTCATCGCGAAATTTATTCCAGGCCATCACCGATGAAGCTCGATGTACAATAGGTTCTGTTCTGATCACTGTACTATGGGCCGTAATCTTAAGATCAGTATGAGATTCTTCTATAGTAAAGTATCCATAAGTATTGCCAAAAAAATCCTGATACTGTTCAAAATGAGAAGCCTCGGGAAGTATCTCAACCTTATTAGCTAATACCTCCTGGAAAGGGAGCTGTAAAGGTGTTATCCATACCTGATTGTATCCTAATACACTCGGATGGACATAGGAATATTTAGTCAGATGTTTTATTTGATACTTCATACAATCGAAGTATTATTATAATTCCTGATTGATAATAGTTAAAGGAGCATTGGCCTTAACGCTGATATGGGTAAAATAAGTCTGAGTAAGAACGTTAGATGCATGAACCAATTGCTCATTCATTTGAGATAACAGCAAATCGAGATGTTGGCGAATATAAGATTCTTCTCCTACCTGCATTAAATGTTCCACCTCTACTAACTGAATTTGTGTAAACGCTTCAAGAATATATTTTTGATCCTTCCTTAACTGGGAATGAGCTCCTACAGCTATTTCTGGTAAGTAACTCAACCTGATTTGTAGCTGTTTTAAGATATATGCCAATGATCTTGGATAGGATATATCTAGTAGAAGCATATAAAGAAAAGTGGAAAGTCTTAGGTGAGCTCTGAATCTGTATCGATAGGTATTAAGGCTATCATTACAGGCGAGAATCACTTCAATTAATTGTTGTTCTATTTCTTCATCCCTTACTGCGACTAACGTTGATCGGATCAGAGAGATTAATGTAAGCCCTTGTTCAAGTCTCTTGCCAATATCATATAAATACCTCCCTTCTTCTCCAGTCATACTCTCTATATCTAATCCATTAAAAGCGGCTGTATAGCTAATTAATTCATCAAGGCTATTTCTCAACATTCTAAGCTCTACATCTGGATGTTCTTTTAATTTTCTCCAGATAGTTTCTATTTGTTCGAATAATCTCCAGGTATCACCGGACCATCTATCTCTTACGGAATTTGCGCTTTGCATCCATCTACTAATGGAAAAGGCTAAAGTTCCCTGGCGAAAAGGATCTATGATAATAGATCTTAATTCTTGAGATGGATGGCTGAGCAAATCCTCATCTTTGACAAATCCGGGATAAGTCATAGTTAGATGAGTTAAGCCTTTTAATAGAACATGAAGACTTTCGTCATCGAATGACTGAGCGAAATTTTCATTTTCTGCTTGATATTGAAGGACACTTCTCAATACTCTGGCTGTCTGCAGAACACGCATAGCATACCTGCCTACCCAGAATAAATTTTCTGCGGTTCTGCTGGGAAGCTCTTCGATGCCCTTATACAAGGGAGTATCTGGATAGCTGTATTCATGGAGTATAACAGGCTGATATTCTTCAGGAGATTGAATCCATGTATCTTTTCCTAATCCTCCAGATTGATTCGATACATGTGTATTTCCTGCTTCAGGAGCACTACGGGTAAGTCCTCCAGGCATAACTACATACTGACTATCATCAGCCACTAAAAAACTTCTGATAACTGTATGTCTTGGGGTTAATATAGGATTTTCAAAGGCTGGTGCAGTAGAAAATATTGCTTGTTCCTGAGCAACATAGAGATATGGTTGAGTGAGAATTTTCTTTTTCAATGTGGTCAACGCTTCTTGACTGAGCTTCCAACCAAATTGAATGTATTCAGGAGTAAATGTATGAATCTGTTTTATAACCAACTTATCTAAATGATCAAGGACATACTGCCTTTCTTTGTCCTGGCCACACCACCAACTGGCAATACTGGGTAACTTTAGATCCTCCTGGATAAAAAATTGGGCAATACTAGGTAGAAATGCCATCAATCCAGGGTTTTCAAGTATACCACTACCTAATGGATTGGCTATTATTACATTTTGTTGTCTAATTACCTCCAATAAGCCGGGTATACCTAGGTGGGAATCAGCGCGTAAAGCGAGTGGATCACAAAAATTATCATCCACCCTTCGAATGACAATATCCACTTTTTCCAGTCCACTAAGGGTTTTAAGCCAGAGTATACTTTCTTTAACCATCAGGTCTTGTCCTTGAACAAGGGTAATTCCTAATAAAGATGCCAGGTAAGCATGTTCGAAATAGGTTTCGTTCATAGGACCTGGCGTAAGTAATACGATGTGTGGCTCTTGATTAGCTGTTACAGCATGTTTAATGAGTGCTTTTTGTATTCGGTGGAAGAAATTCGAAATCTTTCGTACATGGCTATCTTTGAACAGTTCAGGCAAGGCTCGAGTCATCACCGTCCGATTTTCCAGCGCATATCCCCATCCGGAAGGAGCCTGAGTTCGATCCCCAATGACCCACATTCTGCCATCAGGGCCTCTTGAGATATCTGCTGCATAAAGGATAAGCGCTTGCTCATTGGTACTTATACTGCGATCACAAGGAAATAAAAATCTAGGGTCAGCATAAACCAACTCAGCGGGTACAACTCCCTCTTTGATTAATCTTCGATCTCCATATAAATCCTTCAGTAATAAATCTAGAATCGTTGCTCTTTGTGTTAATCCCTCCTCCAAAATGCCCCATGCATCCATTGAAATCAGCAAGGGAACGGGATCTAATTGCCAGGGATGACTTAATTGATCTGGATCTCCATATACATTATACGTTACTCCATTTTCTCTCAACAATCGCTGTAGCTCAATCAACCTATCATCCATTTCATCCGCCCCCATTTGTTTAATCTTGCTTAGCAGGGGTTGCCAATGTTCTCTGATCCCCCCTTGCTCATCCCACATTTCATCATAATGGCGCACCTCCATGGAGTATTGACCCAACATATCCAATACAGATGGTTTATTATTCATCTCGGATTAGCTTCCTTTATTTATGTACTTTTCTGAGATCTAAAGTATACGGAAATTCTGGTAAAATGACTGCTTTAGGGATGTCATTTACTATAAGGGATTGATTATGGTGAGCAACTACTGTTGTCGTTCTGGCCTGAACAGGATTTACCTGTATAGGCCCAGGTGTATATCCTATATCTCTGAATCGGTTAATTCTTCTTGATTCTGCTTCATAGCTATTTACTGGGAAAGTATCATACGCCCTACCTCCAGGATGGGATACGTGGTAGGTACAACCTCCAATACTTCTTTTGTTCCAGGTATCAATAAGATCAAACACCAATGGTGAATCTATGCCTATAGTAGGATGAAGTGCTGAGGGAGGTTGCCACGCGCGATAACGAATTCCTGCTACATATTCTCCATGGACACCTGTAAAGTGTAGAGGAATGCGAGTTCCATTGCAAAGAAGAATATACCGTTTATCAGTTAATCCTCTCAATGTTACTTCTACTCGTTCCAAAGAAGAATCGACAAATCGTGCAGTGCCAGTTTGAGACATTTCTTCCCCTAACACATGCCACGGTTCTATGGCCATTCTCAGTTCCATTTCTATGTCCCTTATATGTACCGTCCCATATCTGGGGAAACGAAATTCAACATAGGGATCTAACCATGATAATTCAAATGGATACCCTGCTCTGTGGAGATCTGCTACTACTTCTTCTAAATCCCTCCTGCAAAAATGGGACAGTAGGAATTTATCGTGGAGTTCTGTTCCCCACCGGACTAAATCATGGCGATAGGGTTCCCGCCAAAACCAACTAATCAATGCTCGGATCAATAACATTTGCACCAGGCTCATATACTTGTGAGGAGGCATATCAAACCCTCTAAGTTCCAGAATTCCCAACCTTCCAGAGGACGAATCGGGAGAATATAATTTATCAATACAAAATTCCGCTCTATGTGTATTCCCGGTCATATCGGTGAGAAGGTTCCTAAAAATTCTATCTACCAGCCAAGGTGGAATAGACTCGTCTTGCATGGGAATCTGGGAGAAGGCGATTTCCATTTCGTACAGCCGATCTTCTCTGGCTTCATCTACTCTAGGTGCCTGACTGGTAGGTCCTACAAAAGCACTGGAAAATAGATATGAAAGGCCGGGGTGATGTTGCCAATAAGTAATCATGCTCTGCAATAGATCAGGCCTCCTCAAAAAAGGACTATCTATGGGTTTGGAAGATCCGAGGGTAATATGATTTCCCCCTCCTGTTCCGACATGTCTGCCATCTATCATAAATTTATCGGTACTAAGACGTGATGAGCGAGCTTGATCATACAAACTTAATGTTCTGTCCACTATTTCCGACCAAGAGGTGGCCGGATGAATATTTACTTCTATTACACCAGGGTCAGGCGTAATAGATAATTGCTCCATTCGATAATCTCTGGGTGGTTTATATCCTTCTATTAGTACTGGAATTTGTAGTTGAGTAGCAACAGCCTCAATATGTGTCATTAATTCCAGGTAGTGTTCTGCATAAGATAATGGAGGAAAGAAAATATATAGTTGACCATCCCTTATTTCCAAACACATCGCCGTTCTCACTACCTTCTCTGAAGAAAAGGTGTCAGCTTCAGCTAATGATGATGCTATTTCTCTATAATTGTTGGGATGAGGTAAATTATCCAATTCAGCAAACATACTTCGCTCTCTGAAAATACTTTCATGTTGATCTACACTGTCGGGGAGGGTTTTTAGGGGAAGTCTTAGGCCAATAGGGGAATTCCCCGGAATGAGTACAATGTGGGATCTTCTTACGGGCCAAATACTTGTGCGCCAAGATTGAGAATGAAAATTCCATTCTATGGGAAGGATATAGCCTTTTGGATTTCCCAGTCCTTCATCAAGCATCTTAGCCAGGTTTCTCCTCTCTACAGGATCATCTAATGTAGCTTTAAGTGGATCTACATTAATAGGAACCTGAGACTCTTCCCATAACATATAAAAGATATCCTCATAAGCTGGGTGGATGACGCTTTCTGGAAACCTGAGCCTATCAGCCAATGACTTAGCAAATTGATAGGCATCAGACAAGCTAAAAGTATTGTGATGATTGGGATTTGCAAGAAGCGCTGGATTTTTCCAAATGGCATACCCATCCTTTCTCCAGAAAATAGTATATGCCCATCGCGGAATCGGTTCTCCAGGGTACCATTTCCCCTGGCCGTGATGTACAAAACCACCAGATCCAAACGTTTCTCTCAACCTCTCCGCTAAATCCCAGGCTAACTGCCGTTTATGGGTACCGTCAGCTGCTGTATTCCACTCCGCCGATTCCATGTCATCTATAGAAACAAAAGTAGGTTCACCACCCATTGTAAGCCTAACGTCTTGTTGTTGTAAATCTGCATCTACTTGTTCTCCTAATTGGTATATGGCTTGCCATTGTACATCCGTATAGGGTCTGCTTACACGCGGATCCTCCTGTAAACGATGGACTGTATTGTGAAATTCTATTCGAGCGTCGAAGGGCTCTGGTGAAATAATACTTCCTACCACAGGGGCTGCACTTTTATAATGGGGCGTACAAGCCAGAGGTATATGTCCTTCAGTGGCGAGCAAACCAGAAGTAGCATCTAGTCCAATCCATCCTGCTCCTGGAACATATACTTCCACCCAAGCATGCAAATCGGTTACATCCTTTTCTACTCCTGAAGGGCCATCCAAAGATTTTTCATCGGCGGTAAGCTGAATAGAATATCCTGAAACAAATCGAGCTGCAAGTCCCAAATGCCTGAACAATTGAACCATTAACCAACTGTAATCTCTGCAAGAACCTCTTTTGGACATCAGGGTTTCCTCACAACTTTGGACCCCTGGTGACATTCTTATTTCATAGTGTAGTTGTTGATTAACCAATTGATTGACATGAACTAAAAAATCTATGGTATTTTGGCTTTGTCTGTCAACCTCTTGAATCAGAGTTGATAATTTCGGACCGCTTTCCTCTATTTCTAGATATGGTGTCAACTCTTTTCGTAAGGATGGTTCATATGTAAATGGATATTTTTCAGCTTTCTCATCCAGGAAAAAGTCAAATGGATTAATAATCTCCAGTTTTGTAATTAATTCCACTTTGATAGAAAGATGATTAGTAGGCTCTGGAAAGACCACCCTGGCTTGAAAATTCCCGAATGGATCCTGCTGCCAATTCAGAAAGTGTTTTTCGGGAGAAATACTCATGGTGTAGGCCTCGATAGGTGTACGTGTATGTGGGGCAGGTCTTAACCTGAAAATATGTGGTGATAAACTGACTGGATGATTATAATGATAATGCGTATCGTGTTGCAGTACTACGCGAATGGCCATATGATTAATTTGAGTGTTCGTAAAATATAGGACGATTTATAGAATAATGTTTTTAAGTATATAAAATTAACTGAATAATATGCGAATTGTGTTACATATGTAATATAGATATTCATCCACATCTGGCTACGAACAGGCTAATGAGTATGTTTAAATATGATTACACCAGGTATCCCAAAGGACGAGAAAGAAAGATTGTCAGCGTTGCTAGCTTATGATATTCTGGATTCTGAAGCTGAAGAGGATTTTGATGACATCGTCAAATTGGCCTCAATGGTTTGTGGAACGGATTCTTCATTAATTTCATTGGTCGATGAGAAAAGACAGTGGTTTAAGGCTAAGACAGGTCATATAGAGAGTACTGAAACCCCCAGAGATATAGCTTTTTGTGCCCACGCTATTCTGGGAGAAGATGAGTTTGTGGTACCGGACGCCGCAGCGGATGATAGATTCCATGATAATCCTCTGGTATTAGAAAATATTGTTAGGTTTTATGCTGGAACACCACTGACTAATTCCAATGGATATAATTTGGGAACCTTGTGTGTAATTGACAGACAACCTACACGAATTACTGAAGAGCAATTATTTGCTTTGAAAGTGTTGGGAAAGCAAGTGATGAATAGAATTGAGTTGAGGAGAAAAATAGTCCAGTTAGATGAAAAGATAAGTGAATTGGCAGAGTCCTTAGAAAGGGAAAAAGCTGCCAAAGAAGAAGCTGATAGAGCCAATGCACTTAAAAGTAAGTTTCTTGCACATGTCAGTCATGAAATTAGAACCCCTCTTCATGGAATCCAGGGAATTATTGACTTTTTGAAGGATACTTCTTTAGATAAGCGACAAAAAGAATATCTATCTATCTTAAATTCATCTTCAAAGATGCTCAGGTCTATTACTGATAATGTTCTCGATCTATGTAAAATAGAGTCTGGAAAATGGGAAGTTCATTTGGCACCTTTTCAAATAAAAGATACTATTCAAGAGCTCTACAACCTATATTCCCCTTATGCAAAACAAAAAGGCTTACACTTTCACCTAAATATTACTGAGAATCTTCCGGATATTATTGTTGGAGATAAACTAAGCACTCAACAAATTCTGGGGAATCTCATTACAAATGCGCTTAAGTTTACTGAGGTTGGCGAGGTGAACTTAGAGATAGAGGTCATAGAATTTCAGGATAAAGAGATCAAACTGAAGTTTTCGATTAAAGATACAGGAATAGGAATAGGAGAAGATCTCAAGGAAAAATTATTTCAAGAATGGATGCGCGGAAAACAGGAAAAAAGAGAAATCATTGAAGGGACAGGTTTAGGAACAACCATAATGAAAAATCTTATTAACCTTTTGGGAGGAGACTTAGGATTTGTCAGTCCATTGTATGATCAGCATTCTTCAGGGGGGCCAGGATCTGAGTTTTGGGTGATCATACCTTTTACATTGGCGGTGGAGGAACTCAAAGATCCAATACCTATTATCAAGAAAGACTCAATAGGGAATAAAACTCCTTTTAATCCCGAACTTAAAATTCTTGTGGCTGAAGATCATCCTGTGAATCAGTTTATTATCAAGAAGCACCTAAAAAAAATGGGGTATAATTGTGATATTGTGGGTAATGGGGCTGAAGTGTTAAAGAAGTTGGAAGAAAAAACCTATGATATTATTTTTATGGATATTAACATGCCCGTCATGGATGGTTTGACTGCGACAGTACATATTCGTACATCATTGAAAAGTGATATTCCTATCATAGCACTAACGGCTAATGCATTCGAGGAAGATATTGAAGTATATAAAAGAGAGGGAATGAATGATTGCGTAAGAAAGCCCTTTAATAAAGAGGATATCCAAAAGGTCATACATACCTATCTAAATCCGTCTTCTACCAAACCACTGTTTTTACTATAGATATATTAAGCTGTTGCAATAGGTTTCTTTTCATCCGTAATCCATTCACTCCAGGAACCTGGATATAATTTTGCCATTTTGCTATTAGCATAATAATGAGAAAGAATATTATGGCAGGCAGTAACTCCTGAACCGCAATAAAATACAGCTTCTCTCTCTGGAGCATCTGTCAGTAAGTCATCGAACCTGTCCCTTAATTCTGACTTAGAATGGAATGTTCCAGCGTAATTCATATTATCTATAAATGGTGCTGACACAGCTCCAGGAATATGACCTGCGATTGGATCTATAGGCTCCTCTTCTCCTTTAAACCGTTCTTCTGCTCTTGCATCAATCAACAAGAAATGAGGATTCTCCAATTGTTGGCTAATTTCTTCCGAAGAGACTATCAGTTTATCATTTGGGGTAGCTTCGAAAACACTTGGATTTGGCGTGTAGACTTTATTGGTGGTTGGGTGGTTATTAGCCTTCCAATGCATCCAACCTCCATCCAGGACTGCTACAGATTGATGTCCCACCCATTTAAGCATCCACCATAATCGAGAGGCAATACCTCCATATATTTGATCATAAGCTACTACCTGAGTCTGTTTATTTATTCCCCAAGCTGATAAAGTTTGGGCAAAGGCTTCTACAGTAGGAAGTGGATGCCTACCCGTTTTCCCCGGAATAATCTCTCCTGTCAAGTCATTATCCAGGTGAGCATAGACTGCACCAGGAATGTGGGATCGCTCAAATGCTCTATGCCCTTCTTCTGGATCTGCTAATGAAAATCTGCAATCCATTACGATTAAATGATCCTGGCCTAATATTTTTTCCAGGTCAGCTGAAGATATGATGCTATCAAACATATTAATTTCTGGATATTTTCCAGTGGCTGATAATAGTTAATCATTCAATTTAGCATAATTTTCACTTTTGGATAAATCTTAGCATAATTATTTTTTGGAATAATGAGCGAATGCCTTAAACTCAAATTGAATGATTTCTAAAAATATGGCCCGTAACTATAAATGTGTACCTGTTTATATATATGAATCAAAAGAAAGAAGGTTTATATTTGAAATATTTGTTAGGTTTGAATAGTTTGTCAAAACATGATTTTCCTATGTTGGTTAAATTTTGAGTCGTATGGTTTCTATTAAAGATGCATTGATCCATTTATTTAAAGCACCACTTGATGCTGCAGTTCAAGCTGAAGAGGATTATAGGAATATATGGGCTAATTGGATAGAGGAGAAAGTGAAGGTACTGAAAAAAATGGGATTTAAAGATAGTGATTTCACACAAGAACAAATAGATACTATATTAGATAATGCCCCTATAGTAGATCTGCAGGGATTTATAGATGTAGCCATTTCAATGAGGATAACAGAAGTTAGAGGGAAGGATCTTTCTTTAGGTGGAGGAATCAATTTAGGGATTGCCAGGGCTGAAGGTAGGTATAGCTTCTATCAATCTACTACTGCTGAAAGTTCTTTCCAGGCGAGTACGCGCATTGGTATAAGTAATAAAACCTATACGCTAGCAAATTATTTTGAAGAAGTAAATATTCGGCCTGCTAATTTGGAAGAATTAACTCATGCAGTAGAACAGCTAAAACGCACATCCGATCTCCCATCTGTTTAATAAATTTGCTCTTTCAATTCACTCCTTATGCCAGAAGAATCCACAAACGATACCCAGCCTATTTTTTTAGAAGATGTGATTTTAGCCCTTCAGAAATCTTTTAGTCGAGTAGCTAATATTACAAATGAGTATAGAGAAAGCCTACCCGCTGATGCGGTATCTATGATTGTCAGTTCTGTAGATTTTGAAATTTCGCTAAATGCGGTACCTGTTCATAGTGAGGATATAACTCATCGATTTATTTACTTACCTGACGGACCAATTAAAATGACTTTTAAAGGTAAAATTGATCCGGACTTTAAAGATGATGGCGATATTGCCTCTATTGAGTTGTTAAATGACAAATTGGACACTACTTTTTCTATAGAATAACCTCCGAATCATATGTCTGAATCTACAAATACAGATACTTCCAAGGATATGTTCAAAATGTTGCATGAACTGTTAGCTAATTTGCAGGCATACGACAAAAGCCTCGAAGCGGATCAACAAAAAGTTTTGGCTAATGAAAACATCCAGCGGTTAGTCCAGCAAATGATGTCAGAATTATCTCAGGTGAGAAGTAGACAAAATGTAAGTACCGTATTTGCAAGTTTATTAAAAGAAATCAATCAGGCGATGAAAGATCACCATCATCGGCATCCAGTAGATATGGAGATTAATTACAATAATGTGGATATAGATGTGAAAAAAGGGTTCTTGTTTATTAGTAGGAAAAAACATCAGGAAAATATGATGTCGATCAAATTGGCTACCCGGATTTTACCTGAAAATTAGCAAGTCCCCTTTCTCCATTTTTCGAAAATCACCTGTACCGTCCTTACTTTGATTGTTTCGAGAAGATAAAAAGTTTATATTTGAAGATATTATTTAGGGGATTAAGCTTTAGTACACTCTATTCGTCATAGGATGACAGACTTCCTTTCTAGGATTAACCGCCTGATAGATAATGTTTTTGAATACATTCTGTTACCTCGGGAAGCTCCTCCAACCCAATCAGATGTTCAGAATAATCAAACGCCTTTTCCAAATCCCCCCAGTCAATTTGATAGGCCTCCGATTACATTGAAGGGGAAAATAGAAAATGAAACGCCTCATATCCTTGAGTTAACCTTTTCTGAAGTAGTAGAGTCTTTGGCTGATATTCGAATTAAAGGTACTGCATCAAAAGATCTTGTTTCGCATCCTTATAGCCAACATATTACCTATCTATTCGGCTTGGGAACGAGGGAAATTTTCTTTCAACTTACCTATCCTGTCGCCCATTACGACAGGGTTTTCGTGTCAGTGCCTTCTCTGGGAATAGTGAATACGCGAATAATAAATCTGGTCGAGGATAATGGGGCCGGTCAACCTATAGCACCAGAATTTTATCAAGGGGGCCCAGCAGCTTTTGAAGGCAATTATGGATCTTATGAAAACATTGATTATGTCGATGATATAGTACCAGAAGCTAATCTTGGAGCCCAAACTATCTTGAATAAATCAGAAGATAATAAAGTAGTTGTGTTCCGGGTAGGAGGGAATATTGACAGTGATTTCCCCATTTCCCTGGATCCTTCCTATACGCTTAGAGGTAGTAACATAACTTTAGCTGGATGGATTCCTTCTCTTCCTCCTTCTTTTAGACAAAGCAGATTCTTCACTGTACAAAAGCACATTTTTTTGGATAATATTCATTGGCACAGGGGGCTAACTATACCCCAGTATCTGTCGAATAAAGAGTCCATTCTTAAATTAATCAAAGATGCTGGTAGTGGAACGAATAAGATAGAAACTCAACACCAATTCTCCGAAGAAGAACTGGAGATACAGGAGAAGAAGATAGAGGAATACATAAAAACCCAATTGTTCAAAGATGTTCTTTCTATAGGGACCGCCAAAAGAGTGTTAGATTATGTAGTGGTGGCAAATTCTACCTTTTCTGGAGGATTAGATGAAGTGTTGACCATTTATGGAGATCGAGTATTATTGTATCGTTGTATTATTGCCGATGGATTAAGTCAAAAAGCGAATATCGAAGATGATAGAAACCATGCCTTTGGGAGTATTCTCACTTCTTCTGCCAATGAAAAAGGGATGGTGATTGTGTTGGAATGTTTATATCACAATTTGAGAGATAGACAGCCCCTGGCTCGTGTTAGGAACTTGTTGATTTGTAATAGTATTATATCTAATCCGCAAATTAGGGGAATCTATTTACAGACGAATATGCCAGGAGAAGAAGATGGTGGATTTGATAGTTATGTCAATATTATAGGTAATTTGTTTTTAAAGGGAGCCAATACCATAGAAGAGGTAAATTTTATTTATGCAAAACCCTTTGGAGAACATAAGCTACATATTTATCTGGAGGACAATATGCTCGTGAGCCAAAAGGGATTTGAAGAAACCCCAAAAGATCAACGCGCCCTCGTAAAAGTAGATGGAAGAGCCAATACCAGAAATGTGATATTTGAAAAATCACCTATCCCTTTCGCTTTGCCTTCAAGATTCGCCCCAATGAATAGCAAAGATGTACTAGCGAATGTATTAGCAAATGTAGGGCCTTGGAAAAGAGGAACGTATGAAAGAAATGTAGTTAAGAGAGTTCTTACACGCTTCGATTCCATCATTTTTGATTATTCAGGCAGAGCTCAATCGAGCAAGAAACCCGATCATCCTTCTATTGATCAAATCGACTTTAATGGTTTTCCTAATAATCCTGCTGATATAGCGTCTGGTGAAACTTATTGGCGGAATTTTGACATTTACCGTTTATATCAAAAAGCTTCTTACCAAAGCGATTGATCCGAATTAACATCTATTTTTTATTAGACTGGAGAATATTCATTCATATCTGATTTTTTTCACCTCCAATGATCTACCGCAGAGGGGGATAGTGTAAAGAATCTTCCTAATATTCAATTTTTTGTAATTTATTATTTTTAGATATTATTGCTATGGAAAAAGTGATAATTATTCTGTTGTGCATAGTTTGTTGGGCATGTGAAAATAAAATGGTCGAACGGGAAACTTCAGGATATGATCCTGATGCCGTATTAGTATCCTCTCAGGAAGAGTTAGCACAGAAAATGGAAGCTTTTGATGCAGAGGTTGTTCGTAAAAAGAGGGACTTTTTAACATTTAACAGCCATGAAACGGCTCTGGCCTTAGAGAATAATGAAGGAGTGGCATCTTTTGAGGGTGAATATGGATATGAGGTAGGAGAAAAAAATTTTTTTCGTATTAAATTAGCCCAACAAGGCAAAATGCTCACCGGAAGTTATTGTGGGATGAGTCCTACCAAAGTAGATTGTGGCATGCCTTCCCAAATTGAGGGTAACTTGGATTGTCCCATAAAAGGATTTATAGAGGAAGATACTGCTTATGTCAACTTTATGAGTTGTTATTCTAATGCGGTTGGGAGCGGTAAATTGTTTAAAAAAGGAGTGAATATAGTTTGGATCACTTCCTCATATCCTCCTAATCCAGATGGCCTTTCTTATTGTGCAACTCCTTCAAAAAAGATGCTCAGAAATAGAGTTCATTTGGACCAGCCATTTTTTCCACATCTTTCAAATGAATCTGTTTCTTTGAGTAAAATAGGATTAAGCAGAGAGAGAGTAATGTTACATGATGGGTATATGTACGAAGATCCAGCGTGCAAAAAGAAGCTACTGTTTGTCCTTCAGACGGATACGGTAAATGTGTTGAGGGAAGAGGGGGTTTTTCTATTAGCGGAGTCCCAAAGTTCTCCATCTTTGACCATGCTACAATATGTAGTCCCTGTGTATAGAGTAGCTTTTGATGGAAAAGAAGGGTATCTACCTGCACATCGACTTCCGATGATCCAATTTCGAGATAAATTTGGGTACCTATTTTTATGGGGGAAACATAAGAGTAGGAATGAATTGATAGTGAAAATTTTTAAAGGTGAGACGTTTATTACTGAGTATAATTTTGGGGCTAATTTGTATCGCACAGACCTCCATGAAACCTATTATGGTGATGTCAAACATGCTGTGAAGGAAATTGTTAATCCTGACTTTCCAGGTATAGCCTTTTTAGAAGTTACTCATGAATGGAATGGAAGTGATGGTTTTTTGATTCAGGATATTTATGTGTGGAATGGAAGCGAGATGGAACCTTTTTCTCCCCCTATCACGGCTTCTTTAGGCTATTATGATGTTTTTGAAGATCAACTTGTTTTTCCCTCAAATGAAGGAGGAATAGTAGACACCTTGATTTATAAAGTACAAACGGGCTCATATACAGAGAATTTTGATATTACAGATCAGGAAGACCACTATTTTTATTTTGTGTTGGAGGGAAATCAGTTTAAAAAAGTAAATAGGACTTCAGCTAGATAAGGCAAATATTCTGTTCTTTTAGGTGACGATCCTGGAAGATGGGATTAATTTCAGCCTTAGATTTATCAAGAGGAAATTACTTCTTCTTCAGATAAAGCCCCATAATTCTTTTTGTAACACCTCTTTATATTTTGTATCAAATAGAAAAGTGTGTTACCATGAATCCTTTATCAAATCAATATTCTGAACAACTTAACATCTCTCTGGTCCAGCAAACATTGAGTGGAGATAAAAAAGCCTTGGACAAGTTGATCCATCTTCATCAGCCATTTATTTACAATGTTGCATGGAAAATGGTTCACGATCCTCAGGATGCAATGGACCTCACTCAGGAAGTGTTGATCAAAGTGATTACAAAGTTGTCCCAATTCCGTTTTAAGAGCTCTTTTAGGACGTGGCTCTATAGAATTGTTGTCAATGAATTTTTAGCTACTAAAAGAAAAAGTAAACCCCATTTTGAATCCTTCGAAGCATATGGAAAAGTCTTAGATTCCATACCTAATGCTGAATTGACCATAGAAGAGGAATTAACCTATAAAGAATTATCAAAAGAAATGCGGATAAGGTGTATGTCCGGTATGCTGATGTGTTTAACGAGGGAACAGCGAATAATATACATTCTTGGAGATACTTTCGGAATAGATCACAATCTGGGCGCAGAAATATTTGATATCAGTAAACAGAACTTCCGAATTAAGTTACATAGGGCCAGAAAAGAGTTGTACAACTTTATGAATAAAAAATGTGGATTGGTCAATAAAGAAAATCCATGTAGATGTCCTAAAAAGACGAAATCATTAAAGCAAAAAGGGTTGATAGATGAACAAAGCATGTTGTTCAATATATCAACTAAAACTCAAATTTTAGATTATGTGGAGAGTTCTCATCAGGCACTCCGGGATTCTATAGAGGAGAAATACACTTCCTTATATAGAGATCATTCAGCGAGAGATACCTTTGACAGGCAAACCATCATAAATGAAATATTAGAGAATGATGACATTATGAAATATTTAAATCTATCATAATTGCCACAAAACTTTTGTAACACCTTCCATTTACGCCCATCTAACTGTAAAGGAATTTTCATCGTAGGTCGATGATCTACTTAAACAGACTAGTAAGATGGTTTTCAACAAAGAAATTATTATTCAAAAACCCATAGAGGTGGTATGGGAAGTATTAGGAGGTCAATTTGGTGAGGCTTATCAATGGGCAAGTGGTTTATACCATTCACAGGGATTCGGAATTCCTGAAATTGATGATGCCCAATGGCAACGTAGAGCGTGTAAAACTTCTCAGGGGCCCATTAAGGAGGAGCTTCTTTCTTTTGACCCCAACAATTACCATTTAGAGTATAAAGTCATAGAAGGTTTCCCATCTTTTGTGGATAAAGGGATTAATCGATGGCAACTCACTAAAATAGAGAATACAACAAAGGTAAATATGCATCTTACCATTACGACCAAAGGTATTATAGGAGCGATAATGGGACCTTTGATGCGTATTCAGATGAACAATATTACTGCTGATATATTATCGGATTTGAAACACTATGTAGAATTGGGTAAGCCAAGTCCTAAAAAACAGAAGGAACTTTCCAGGTATCGCAAAGAAGCTGCTTAAAGACGTAAAGGGTGTTTAGGTTAGTAACACCTTTCTACAACTAGCATCTAAAGAGTAAATAATAACATTAAATTTAATTATCATGAATATCAAACCAGTAAATATGGAGAACATAGCCCATAGGCTTCGTGAGTTAGTCATTGCTGGCGAATACTTTACTGCTTATGATGAGTTATTTCATCCTTAAGTAAAAGCCATCGAACCTCAACTAGCTGAAATGGGTTTAGGTGAAGTGGTAGGAATAGAGTTCCAATTTCGTACCAAGCCTGCATTTATGGGATCTTTCATAAAGGGAAGTTTCAGAAAGACCCTGGGAGGTACCTTGGTAGGCTTAAAGCACTATGTAGAAACAGGGGAAAAAGTAAATGGGACGAATAATAAATACAAGGAAATCAAAAATCAACATCCCAAGCCGAGTTTAGTAAAAGTTGTTGCTAAATAAGGTATTAGTTATTAAAACAAAGTAAAAGGGCCATCATAATTGCTGGTCCTCTTTTTTTGAATACATTATGAAAGTAAACCCGAATGATAGGAGATGTATCCTTACTGGCTATTCGTTACCATATACGTACCTATTTAGCTTATCTAAGGTTAAAAAGGATAACCAATAGCAATATTAAGTTGTAGTTCATCTTGTCTCCAATCAGCATCGAATGGCCTGATATCATCAATGACCCACTCTTCTCCCCGATCTTCTCTTGGATCTCTAATGGGAAAAGCTACATCAGCTCTTAAAATGAAAAAGCTGAAGTCAAGCCTCAGACCAAATCCGGTTCCTAATGCAAACTGTCTTAAAAACCTCTGTAGTGTAAGAATTCCGAGACGCTGTCTAATAATTTCGCTATCAGATAAAGACTCTGAAGTTTGTTCTTTAATCAGCCATATATTTCCTCCATCCAAAAATAATGCACCTTCCAGAAAAGTGGAAAACATGTCAAATCGATATTCCAGATTTGTTTCCAGAACAAATTCTCCAGCTTGATCAACAAAACTGGATTGGGTCAGTCCTTCTAACGTACTAGTAAAACTACCTGGGCCAAGTTGTCTAAATGGGAACGCTCTGATGCTATTAGGACCACCAATAAAATATTGTTTGACAAATGGAAGAAGATCTGAATTACCATATGCATATCCAACCCCTGTAAATATTCTTCCAGCCAGGGTCCTTCTCCTATCCAATGGGATATAGTGTCTGAAATCTGCATCTACGCGTGTATATTGGGCAAATGGCTGACCGAATAATTTTAGCGTTTGATCATTATCATTAAAAATACTCAGAATTCCGTTAGCGATATTTCCCGATAAATCAATAGTACCTTTAAAATAAGAATAGCTATTTCTTGGCTTAGTCGCTTTTTGATTGAACGTGAATGTGTATTTAGGACCTATAATCAGAACATCATTAAAACTGGTCCTCAAAAAGGGATTGTCAGCAAGAAATTCCTCAAATCTTTCACTTGTCCTGAGTAAATTGATGAATTCAAGAGAGATGGGAAATAATTGATGAATAATAGAAGCATTTTGGTTCCATTCATAGTTAAAGCTGAAACCCGCATCTCCCAGCGTATAAAAATTGACTCTTTCCTGATATAAATAACTGGTACTTATTCTTGTTGTTGGTAAAAAAACATTGGATACACTTTTTAAATTAAATGGAAGGAGTAATCTTGGGACAGCAAGGCTTAATCGTATTCCTGCATCAAGTGAATTAACAAATGCCGAAGAGTCTGCCGGATCCAGTACCAGACCTCCCTGAAGATTAATATTAAATTCTTCTCCTCCTTTAAATATATTTCTGTTGCTGTAGGAATTTGAAATGGAAATCCCAAAACCATTAATCAGAGTCCCCGTTCTAGTATCTGCCTCTAAATCTACAGAAACTGTTTGATTGAGTCCTGGGGTAAGCTGAATATAGCAGTCCAATTGTTGATTCTCTACTTTCGTGTAATCTACTTGAACAAATTTGAATATCCCTAAATTCAAAAAATGGCTAATGGTATTTTCATTGCGTCTTTCAGAAAACCGTTCATCTTTTCGTACAAGAAGAATTTGATTTAGGGTTGAGGTGTCTATACTTCTGGTATGGGTAAATTTAGTGAGGGTATATTTTTGTGCCAATAGAGTATCCACTTTGACCGCAATGGAATCCAGATAATAGTCAGGAGTGATGTAAATATCTCTAATGGTGTAAATGGTATGTTCATCTGCGGTTGGGGGAGATTTAATTCTCATATCAATCCTAACTCCTTGATTTTCTCTGGTACTATCTACTAGAAAATAGATATATTCTTTAGAAAATTCGTAATAGCCTTCGTTTCTTAAATCATAGGTAATTCTCTCGCGTTCTCTTTCCAAATGATTCAGGCTGTATATTCTTCCTGGTTTAAGAAAAGACTTTCCCTTATTTTCCTGAATCACTTGATGTAGTAAGGTAGATCCAGTAGGTATGGTAACTGATTCAATTTTGTAATTCCCCTGAGTATTAATTGCATAATTTACTACGGCTTTTCTCTCTTTAGGGAAAGTGAGGCTGTAAGTAACAACGGAATTTAAGTAACCTTGATCCTGAAGATATTTTTCCATTCTTCTGGTAGCTCTGGACGTTCGGAAAGTGTCTACACCTACTGGAGCTTCTCCCAGTTTATATTTGATAAACCCCTGGAGACTTTTTCGTTTTTTAGGTTCACCTCCTAAATTATACAATCCCAATTTAGGTTTCATCCCTAACCCAATGGAAAGATTAGGCTTAGGAGAAGCGATTTCAAGTAATTCCTCTGATATTTTATCTCTCTGTTGGATTCGTTCAACGTTGTTGAAAGAAATAGTGTTCTCTAATAACAACTTTTTGTCTTCAGGAAGATATTTAGTGTAATTACAACTACTCAAGCTTGCACTCAGGATAATATATAAGAGAATAAGCCTCATGTAAAAATGAAACGATGGTAAGAAAAAGGACAAATAGTAAATTTGATCAATGACCTTTTTCATTTTCAATATTCCCTTAATTAAATGACTTTTGATAAGAAACCCCTACGCCAGTTTGAATACTATTCCCACTTCCTCCACTAGCATCAAAGAACCCATTTTGATTATTTCTTCTGAAGACCCTAAGATTATACCTGCCATCCTCAGTAATTTTATATTTCAAAATAAAATTACCAGCAATTCCTGAGAAGTCTGAATTATTATTTAATGTTTCATTATTGCTGACTTGCAGATCTCCCTCTACTTCCACAGTAATCCTCTCATTGAACAATTGTTTGGAGACTCCCAACTGAACCTCAGAAACACGGGAATCTCCTTCTAAATCTGCTCTGTAAGAATCGAAATTTAAATTGATGGTAACTCCCTGAATATATTTATCAGCTAATTTATTCAATTGCTGAGAAATGAGTCGACTTACACTGGAGATGGCCGCATTTTCCAATCCCCCTAAAGCTGAAGTATTACTTTGAGAATTGGAACTGATAAAACTTCCGAACAGAAGCAATCCAAATACTTGCTTGTTTAATTCGGAAGGATTCTGTCTAAGCTTTGTCAATTGCTGGGAAACGGGATTGGTAAGACTTCCTCCTTCTTGCCCTGGAACCTGAATATCAAAGGAGAGATTAGGAGAAAAAATCTTTTGACGCATATTGAGCAGCACTTCCACTTCTTCTCTTAATTTGGTCTGGCTTATAGCACTTGTGTTTTGAGAAGAGACTTCATTTTGAATGAGTTCATAAGTAGTTGTCCGTAATTCATAAACAGCTGTAATATCCATTCGGCTTTCAAATATATCTCCCTGAAAAGATATATTACTTCCGGGCTGGATGTCAAAATTTTTCTTTAAGACATTTTCAAATGAAAATGCATAGGAACCTTCTTCCAGGGTATAATTTCCAAATATTTCAAGATCTCCACTTGGAGGGAAAAATACTTGTAAATTAGCACTTCCTTTTACGTTTACCTGATCGCCTGAAACAGGATCAACTACAAATGTAAATTGAGCTTCAGGAGTAATCTCTAATATCAGGTCAAGGGTATAGCCTGCATGATCAATTTCATAGAAAATCTCAGGTCTGATACTATCAGATACCGTAGTATCCATTGAAGTGGTATAGATAATAAAGTCTTCTTTTAAACTTGCTTCTTCTTGCTCTTCGGTTTGTAGAACAGTAAAATTTGTATTAGGCATCGTTCTGGCAGAAGCTGAAACGGTTATTTGATCAAGTGGACCTTCAATATCTGCTTGAATGCCCAAAGTAATATTACCATAAAAAAGAGGATTCGACCCTGCTTCAGAATCTATGAATTCAAATTTGTTCGTTGAAAATGAAAGGTCAAAGATAAAATCTTCAAAATAGGTATGCCTAATGCTACCATTAAGTACAGCGTTTCCCCCTTCAGCATCCAGCATATTGAATTTATCAAATACGATTTCATTTTCATTCAAGATGATCTTCTCATTTGGAAAGGTATAGAGTGTTTGGACATAGGTTAAATAAGCACTGGTTTCTTTGAATAAGAATTCTCCATTGACAACTGGTTGAGAACTAGTTCCTTCTATTACTGCACTGCCTGTAATGTAACCTTTACTATCGGAAAGCTGATCAGGTATAACGGTTTCCAATAATTTTAATCTAAGTTTGTTAAATTCAAATTCTATTGAAATTGAGTCGACCTTAGGATCATAAACACCTATAGCTTTAAACTCATCTTCCGAACCTTTTAATGAAGTAAGTACATTTATTATTTCATCATTGGAATTTCTCTGTACATTAGCTGTCAGATCTCCCATATTCTCCCCATTTACGACTAACTCTTTTAATAACAAATCTGCCAGGATGATTTGTTTATCACCTTGTTTGTCGAAGGAGAGGTCTCCATTTAATTTTCCAAAAAGTTCAATATCACGAAAGTCTACCAAACTTGTTATTTCTTCAACCTGAAAATTTGAAAAGCTAATTTGCCAAGGGTTGTCCTGGTGCACATGTTCAACACTAAGCTTTTGTTGGTCTTTGCTTATGCTCGTTTTCCCTAATTCCCAATCCTGTTGATGGTATAAGATGCGATGGTTTGGATCTAATTGCCAGGGATCATTATTGAGATAGAATAAGTCGTCTAAACGTATTATAAATCTATTGGCGGCTAATTCTGAAATCTCAAATCCGGTACCTAATGTTAGCTTTGCGGAATCTCCCAATAGCTGAATATTGCTTTTCCACTTATGGCCTGAGAACGAGTTATCAAAAATAAATTGTTGGAAGGATAGACTATTTTCAACCTGTAGTGAATAAATACCAAGAGACCAATCAAGTTTAGAGGTATTGATATTGGCTCGAAATAAAATACTATCCAAACTTACACCATTGTAAACAGGATTCGGAATCCAAAGCCTTGCATCCAGAATTTTATTTCGATTATTAAACTGGCTGGAAATGGATAAAGTATCTAATTGCTCCAGTGATGAATCAAATAATCTGGTTAATCGCGTGAGGTTATTTGCCTCGATATTAAAGGTGAAATTTTCTTCAATTTCTGCATAAGAGGATTCTGGATCTTTTTGAACATTGGTGTCGAATGAATCTGGAGAATTATTGATAAGTCGATCCAAAGGGAAATAGTCACTTATAAATTGATTTAACAGATTGGGAAGTTTGGCTATATTAAAAGATCCTACCAAAGAGGCTTTAAATAAATCTGAAGTCAGATAGATTGTTTTTTCTTCATTGGTTAATTGATTGGCGAGCAAAATGATACTATCCTCATGAAAGGTTTTGGAGGATTTACTAAGATATAAATCTGTTACAGATGCAGTTCCATTTAAATCGTCTAAATTATCTCCTCTGAAATTGGATTGAATATTTGCACTTAAACTCAATGAATCCTCCATTAAGTTTAACGACATAAAATTAATGGTGTCAATATGGGCGTGGAAGTTGAAAATGGGAATACTATCAGAAATATCTACCAGTCCATTAAATTGAGCCGTAATATTATCATCCCCAATTTCGAATGCTCCTTGAAACTTATTTAGCTCATATAGCCCATTGATTAGAATGTCTTTAAATTCATAATCGTTATAACTTACAGATTGTATGTTGGCATCTAAAGTAACAGATAGACTATCCGCTTCTAGCCCTTCTCCATCTATTACTGCATCCATCGTTAATAATCCTAAAGACTCATTATTTAACAATTGGCCCACATCTAACGCATCTATAAAAAACTCCCCTTTATATGTACCATGTGTAAACGCAGAATCAAGTGCACTAACGGCATCTATTCTGACAGATCCAGCATCACTTATTAATTGGCCATCAGCAGAGATATTTGATAAGTTTCCTTCAATAAGCCCTTCAAAGGAAATAGCCCCCAGAGCCTTTAAGTTTTCGGGAAGTGAATGAGGAAAGAAATTTTTAAGGTCGTTATAATGTGTATTTAAGGTATCAAATTCTACATTGAAGTGAATGCTGTCGGGAAATTCAAGATGTTTAATCGAAAAATTACTTTGGAGTATAGTTGAGTCTCCTCCTTGAAAGAAAATTTGTTGGCCGCGGAGGTTGTTAAGCGATCCCAGAAAAATACCACTGAAGGAGATATTCTGGCTCATTAAAATAGAGTCTCGTTGTAGGTGGGGAGCAAAGAACCCTATATCAGATAAGCCCAGATAACCATCATAAAAGGTGGAATTAATATAAACGCTGTTCCAGATGTCCGCAAATGCATTAAAGCTACTGTATTCAGCTGAAGTGGAATTTCGTATGAGGCTATTAGGCGTTTTTAATACGAAATTACTAAGACTGGCGGATTGTTTATCTATTAAAATTTCAGTGGCAAATTGCTCTATCTCGAAGGAACTATTTCTTTCCAGTATTCCTAATGATTCTATATTCATCCCAATTCCTTCTGTATTTACATAAAGCTTGTTGGCTCGAAGATTCAAAGGAGCAAGATAAATATCGGAAAAGTTCAAGGCTGAATCAGAGATAGCAGTAGTCAGATCTCTAAATACAATTGTATTATTGGATAATTGAAATGATTTAATCTCTACGTCCCACGGAATATCCGATAGTTGAAAAATGCTGGAATAATCGGATTTCGGTGATTCTTTAGGTTCTTTGTTCTTTCCGGTAATTTGATAAGAAATAAATGCATCGTCTAACATGAGGGCACTTAACCCGGCTTCGGCTGAATCCAGATCGAAATGGGAAACATATCCATACAGCTCTTTCCAAGAGGCTTGAAGTTTGAAATTATCTGCAGGATAGTTCATGTTAATGTCAATATCAGATAAGGAAATTTTTCCAAACCCAATATTGAATTGAGGGACACTATCAGCTGTATCTTGTTTACTCGTATCTGCAGAGCTAAAAGCATCAATTAAAAATTGAAAATTTGATACACTATCGGGATGAGTGTGGGAGAGGTTTATTTTTACCCCATCCATTGTGATAGAACTCAGGTAAATCTCCTTCCATAATATATTTACTGGACTAGTATTTATGGCTAACTTCCTAGCAAACAATAATGTATCCTGTTGCAAATCTTCTATATATACATCTCTTAAAATGATAGTTTTATAGAAACCAAGATCGATTTCACTGAGGCTAAATTCACTCCCAATTTGATCTTTCAGGAGGGTAGAAATGTTTTCTTTTAAAGTGGATTGTACTCCAGGTAAGCGAAGCACCAAAAAGCTAATGGAGAAGATAATAACAATACTTATCAATAATATCATAAGTATCCTCAATACCATTCGTAAAATCCTGTATGAAAAATATATGATATGCAAGGAATCTATATTATTGATATAATTTACTCATTTAAATTAACAAACTGAAAAGAATATAGGCTTGTTCACACTATATGAACAACTCAATGATTTATGAAGAACTAGTACAATGATACCAATAAATAAGACGATTATGCTCTGATATTGGCTGCTAAAGTTGAGTGATTAAATGGCATTTCTGATCCAGGCAAAAAATACACTTTTCCTCCATTTTTATCTGTAAATATGGCACTTAAATTAATGAGATCAATGCTTTCTTTTGTTCTTTGTTCATGAACCTCTGCTTTCATGAGCTCGCTAGTGAAGGAACCCCAGATTTTTGTTTGTTGTTTTATAAACAGGGTTTCAATTCTACCTTGAAAAGCGAGGGCAATTATTTCTTCTATACCGAAAACTGCTTTATTCTGGTTGGATGCAACATGAAATCGACTTATATCTCGATCCTTTTCACCTTGAAATTGTCCTTTCATTGCTTCCAAAGATGTTCGATGCAGCTCATCAAATGTTACTTCATCAAAGTTGCCTCGGATATGATGTTGTAGCAGATACGGATAATCATTTAATTGTTTATAAATAGAGAATAATTCATCTACACTTGCCACTAATAAGGGCTTTTTTTCATCTTTTAGGGATTGGGTTATTCCATTATTTACTTCTCTTAAATAACGTTCAACGGCAATTTTTTTATAGTCTTTTTCTCCCCCTTGTCCATGAAAAATAGTTCCTCCTGTTCTGCTGTTTTTAACACTGTGATGCTGTAATGAATTTTGTCTATCAGTGTTTCTTTCCGTGTCTTCTATATTTGAAGGAAGTTTATTCTGTATTTCGCTTTTCTCTATGTGATACTGTGTGGCTACAAATAATTTTACAGATTGTTGACTGAGGGCTAAAATATAGTATTGAGGCTGAAGATGCCTAAAAGAGACGAGTGGTAGGATATAAAAATGGTCGGCTATATAAGACATATTTTCAATAGGCACAGGAAGCTTATACACCCAAATATTACCATTATTTAGATAAACAGCTAATCCATCCAGTTGATGTTTCCAAAAATCCTCTCCATTAAGTAAATCATTTGCAGGTGATAAAAGGCGTTTTACTTCCTCTTCCTCCATACCCTTTTTCACTAGTATAGAAGTAGCATCTTTCAGATTGTTTTTAAATTGAATCATGTCTCTTTCAAAGTATCGGGCTTTGCCAGACCTTTGAGTTTGGGTAAGGATAGAAATATGATATGAATTTTCAGCTGGGGATAATAAATGTTCCCAATCCTGGTGAATCTGTGTATACATTAACGAATGATATGTTAATAAAAATTACAGTATCTTTATATTTACGATTTTTGGGAAGTAAATGTTATAATTTTTGCCTTTTTAGATGAACAGTTATTCATAAACTGCCTTTTTACTACATAGATTCTATTCCTAAATGAATAATTCTGGAACCTGTTTGATTAATGGGATTAATACTCTTCCCGACAATAATCCCATTTTCCGGGGCATGGTACTCTGCAATAATATCACCAAATATATTTCTCACAATAGCTATGCGTTGGCCTTCATTTACTCTATCAGTAACCTGGGGAAAAACCTCCAACACTCCACCTACTTTAGTATACTTCCAGTAAGATTTTTGACACAAAATAGCTGGTTCATCGGGTAGAACTATAGGTAATTCCACCATTTCTAGCTTACTCAAAATATTCATAATTCCAGTAATGGCTGATCTTATCATTCCTTTTTGAAATTTATGCGGGTCGCCAGCTTCCACAGTGATTGCATAGATGTTCAAATCACTTGCAGCACTTCTTAGAGTACCATCTCCACCTGTATTATTGACTATAATTTCTGCATTACATAGTTCAGCCATCCTGGCAGTGACAGGATCATTCATATCTGCTCTGATATAATAGGAATTGACCCTGCCAAAACTGGCTGTGTGAAGATCTATTAGATATTCGAAATGTCGGACGATTTTCTTGATAATCCTAAATCCATAAATCTCACTAATATTTCCCTCTTTATTCCCCGGCATTAAACGGTTTAAATCCTGACCATCGTTAAAATATCGTTGGTTAATCAAATAACCGGGTATATTTACAACTGGTACTCCTACAAGCGTGCCCTTTAACTGATTAACATCTATCATTTGGAAAATTTTCTGGATCACAGGGAGTCCGTTTAATTCATTTCCATGAACAGCAGCAGTTATTCCCAGGATCGGTCCTTGCTGCACTCCTTTGGCTACCATAACAGGCACCAATATGGGTTGAGACATCCCACTACTTACTACGTGAACCCAAAATCGCTCGAGCATGCCACTGGGAACATGATCGAGATTGAGTTCCTTTATAGTTGGTATTCCTTGATAAACGTTCATTCCAATGTTATTTCCTTGATAAGCGCAGAATCTTCATTAAGTGACCTGAAGAGTCTGGATTTAAGTTTCCCTTTTTGGTTGATGAGGATATGGGCCATTTTATCAATAGCTACCATAGCCAAAACCGTCTGAATATATCCTTCTATCAAATCATCCAAACTAATTCCTAATTCATTAAAATCCTTTCTGTCCATCATGATTAGTCGTGAGCTATCAGAAGTAAATGTCCCGTCTTCTAATTTAATGGATAAATTCGTTCCCAGCATATCCCAGGAAGCCTGGCCTTCATCCAAAGAATCGGCTAAGGCAATTCTGGCCCTTCTCGCATAAATCGCCACGGGTACCAAAGATTCACTCCCGCTCCTGATCATCATCCTGATGTCAGCAACAAAACTTTTATTCTTTCTGTTGGGCATTGTTCCCACATGATATAACCTACCTTCTGAGCTTGTAGATGACCAATTGAAGTTACCTATTAAACTCTGGACGATAAACTTATCATAAGGAAACTCCTGCTCCATAAATTGCGTTAGCTCCTGCTCACTGGTAATAGTGAATACCCCCTGTCCTGCATTCGCATAGGGAACTTTAATTACCCCATGTCCGCCCAGCTTCTTTATCCAAATGGGAACCTCGTTTTTTTGTACATCCCAAATAGTTTCGGGGGTTCTTAATTTTAGACCAGACTGACTTATTTCTGCATTGAAAAATTCATAAGCTTTGGCCGCCATCATTTTGTTTCTTCCCCCTGCTAAACAGGAAATGATGGGATTTAGAATGATCGTTTTGGAATATATGGGAATGCGATTCCACGGCTTTTGAGTAACATACCTAAAGGCAGCTCTTATTGGAACCCAGCTTCCCTCTTCATCTCTTATTTCCATAATATGTTCCCTGAACCTCACTGGTGGATCTGGATCGTTGTGATAAAAGGGAGCATAGTATACTGGTTCATTAAAAGCATCCGCCATGGTAGAAGCATATCCGCTGGCTTCCATCGGATTTTTGTCATAAATAACAGCTAATCCTCCTTTAACTTTGTTTCTTCTACTTTTGACATAAGGAAGAAAGGTTTGATAAATATATTGAAAATAACCTCCCTGAGGTTGGTTCTCATCTGTTAAGGGCATTGACTTTTGTCCAGAAGGACAAGAATTTGTTTCTATAACGACCATTTTTCTTTCTCCACGAGAATCGGTCACATGAAATAAATCAGCACCTGCATGTAAAAAGTATTTTGGTTTGTAAGAGAGTATTTCTTCTAAAAATGCCTTTTGTACCTGAGGATTTAAATGGCAATATCTATTAACGATTTGTTGAGGGGTTAAGCGGAAAAAATATGCTATTAAAGGATGAATTTGTGCATTTAGCGCTTTTTCGTACCAATGATCCTTAGGATCAAACTGAGCAGGATAAATAGGCTGAGCAATTGCTTGAGTATAAGAAATCATGGATAAGGGTTTACGTATGAAATTGGAACTAATCAAATATACCTAATATAAAAAATGGGAGAAAAGTAAATTCTTTCCTCCCCTTATCATGGTTGACATATATGCTAAAGGCGTTTACCCCTACTTATTTTTTCTTTCCTTATATATCGTTTTTCTATAATTACGAAATGTTCGACCTGAGGATTCATGTAAATGTATAGCTGTGTAGGTTTTTAGGATAAATCCTTGCTTTCGACAGATAAACGTGAAGGAAAGAGGAGTCAAATGGCTGCCTATAGTACAGGATAGAATTGATAGATGGGATGATAAATTACCTATCTTATCGTTCCAAAATACTCTTACAAACACCTGGCTATGCATCTCCTATATCCAATTCTTCTGTTATTATGCTCTTTGATTTCATGTGTCAGTTTGATGGGCCAAATTACCCTATCTGGCCTGTTTACCGATCATATGGTATTACAGCGAAATAAAGAAATACCTGTTTGGGGAAATGCTCCTAAAGGGGAAGAAATAGTTATACAGTTTCAGGGAAGTACCTTTAAAGGTAAGGCCGATGAACAAGGGAAATGGCACATTATTCTCCCTTCATATCCAGAAGGGGGACCATATAATATGCAGATTAATGAGATCATCTTAAATGATATCATGGTAGGAGATGTGTGGTTGTGTTCTGGTCAATCTAACATGGAATGGCCCATGAGTCAGATCAATGATTCAGAAAAGGAAATATTAGATTCAAATTATCCCAACATCAGGTTGTTTAAGGTTGCCCATAAAGTAGCTCTCACTCCTCAAGAGAACATAGACGCTGACGGTTGGGTTCTTGCTGATCCAACTACAGTAAAAGACTTTTCTGCTGTAGGTTTTTTATTCGGAAGAGAATTACACCAATGGATGGAGCAGGGGGTACCCATAGGATTAATTCAAAGTACCTGGGGGGGGACAGAAGTGGAAACATGGATTAGTAAAGAAGCAATTCAAGAAGTAGACGCATTTAAGGAAGAGCTGACTGATTTGAATCAAGGTACGATGGCGTCTATAATAGCTAAAAAGAAAAAAGAATTTCAACAACTTTTGACTCAATTCGATGATGGGACAAAAGAGTGGGAGAATGGATCTTACCAATGGATTAAACCCAATCTCTCTACTAATACCTGGAAAGAAATGAATCTCCCATCCTTATGGGAAGAGGAAGGGCTGAAAGAGGTAGATGGAGTAGTGTGGTTCCGTAAGTCGATAATCCTTACAGAGGAGCAGGCCAACAGGACATATACTTTATCATTGGCAAAAATAGATGATAGAGATAGTACGTGGGTGAATGGACAATGGGTTGGAGCAACTAACCAATACAATGAAGATAGAATATATCAGATTTCCTCCGATATATTGGTAGAGGGAAAAAATGTAATAGCCATAAAAGTAACGGATACAGGAGGTGGAGGAGGAATTTATGGAGATGAGGAGACCTTATACCTGGAAAGTGATGAAGATGAAAGAATTTCTCTGGCAGGTACATGGAATTACAGAGTCAGTCCTAGCGCAATCAATTATTTTTCAGGTCCTTTCGGTCCTAATGAAAGAGTAACCTTATTGTATAATGGAATGATTCACGGGCTAATCCCTTATGCATTGACTGGAGCTATTTGGTACCAGGGAGAATCGAATGCATCCAGAGCCCATCAGTATCAGACCCTATTTCCATTATTAATTGAGAATTGGAGAAGTCTGTGGGGAGAAGATTTTTCCTTCTTATTCGTACAACTGGCAAATTTTAAAGAAGTCAAAGAGAAGCCTGGTGAAAGCGACTGGGCAGAATTGAGAGAGGCACAAACGATGACCTTACACCTGGATAATACTGCTATGGCTTCTGCAATTGATATTGGGGAAGCTGATGATATACATCCGAGAAACAAACAGGATGTGGCACACCGATTGGTCTTAGGAGCAAAAAAAATGGCTTATAGAGAAGAGCTTGTTTATTCTGGGCCAATGTATAAGGAAATGAGTGTCGAAAGAGGTAAAGCGATTATTTCATTTAGTCAGATAGGGGGAGGGCTCGTATTGAAAGAGGGGGAGCATTTTCCTCAAGGCTTTGCTATTGCCGGGGAAGATGGGAAGTTTTATTGGGCCGATGCACAATTGGAAAACGACAAGATCATTCTCTCAAGCGAAAAAGTACCAAACCCTGTAGCAGTGAGATATGCCTGGGCAGATAATCCCTCCACCGCTAATGTGTATAATAAGGAGGGCTTACCCGCAATTCCCTTTAGGACAGATACATGGGAAGGTGTGACCTACAACAAAAAATAGCATCTGAATAAGTAATATTGGAATTATTTAAAAATTAATTCTTCAGTAGTTAAATAAGATGAAAATCATTTATCTTGTCTAAGCATAATTGCGTATTCTCTAACCATTATTACCCTACGTTTATGGTCCATCTTTTACGTTATTACACTTCAGTCTTATGTTTTCTCGTGTTAATTTTTTCTGCAGTCAGTATCTTTTCACAACCGGTTTTTCAGTTTAGATTTGGTTCAGTAGGAACATCGCAGGGCGAATTTGATGAACCGGGAGGTCTTGTTATAGGTCCAGATGAAAGTATATATGTGGTAGACAGGACGAATCACAGAATTCAGATTTTTACTCTCGAGGGAGATTTTTTAGAAGATTTTGGTACGTTTGGATCTCGTCTGGGTGAATTTTTCAGGCCTGTAGATATCGCTTTTCTCCCTGAAAATGGAGATTTATATGTGGTAGAAAGAGAAGGAGACAGGGTACAGGTGTTCGATTCCAATTTAAATCCGAAATTCACTTTTGGTGTCAAAGGAAATGGAGCTGGAGAATTCGAAAGTCCTACAGGAATTGCTATTGATAAATCTGGAAATGTATTTGTCTGCGATAGAAATAATCATAGAATTCAGCGCTTTACTCAAGATGGAGAATATGTCTCAGAATTTGGAACTATAGGAACTGGTTTTGGAGAATTTATCACTCCTCATGATGTGGCGATTGCTCCTTCAGGCGATTTGTTTGTTACAGACAGGGGAAATAACAGAATTCAGGTATTCACTAATACTGGTGCTTTTCAATATGCTTTCGGATCTTTGGGAGACGATGAAGGAGAATTCGACAGTCCATTGAGAATGGTATTTGCCGGAAATGGAGAAGTGCTTATTACTGATTTTGAAAATGATAGAATTCAGCGATTTTTAGTGGACGGAACTTTTGTACAAAGCTTTGGCGTACCAGGAGCACTAGATAATCAGTTTGATGGTCCTACAGGGATAGCCATAGCAGATGGAATCCTTTTTGTTAGCGAAGCAAATAATAACAGAGTTCAGGTATTTTTCGATGAAACCTTGCCTGTAGAATGGTTATCTTTTGAGGCATTTGCTCATTCAGATCATGTCCAACTTAATTGGAGTACTTCTCAGGAAGTAAATAACGATTTTTTTGAGGTTCAACGTAGTAATGCTGCTGTGTTGAATTGGGAGACGGTAGGGGTCATTTCTGGGATAGGTAATACAAATAATATAAGTACTTATTCCTTCTCAGATGTTCATACCGATCAAATGAACAAGAAGGTTTTATACCGTATTAAACAAGTAGATATAGATGGACAGTTTTCGTATTCTAATATTGTAGAGGTATCACTGAAGGTAGAAGAAAATCAATTTTGGATTCATTACGATTCAAACCAAGAGCAATTAACATATCAGTTTAATCATCCTTCTCTCAGTGATGAAAAGTTAATATCTTTAAGATTGTTACATATGAATGGAGCAGAACTTATGCATCGGAAAATTAGAGGAAAAAATGGTGGTATTACGGAATCCATTTCCACGAGAAATTTTCCTTCTGGTATATATGTAGCTATTATTGATTCTGAAACAAATCCAGTTTACCAAAAAGTAAGAGTGGAATAAAAAAATGGAAGCCAGTTTCCCATTAATTTTGGAATCCTGACCTCCTGACTAGCTCCCTTTTGTCATTACCTTTATGGTATGAAAAACCAATAGGTAACATCTCAGAGGAATTATTTTTTATTTAATTGGATTATCTACAAAAACACTCTGTCGTTGATAAGGATTTTGGATGGTATCGTAAAAGCTATCAAGATATCTGAGTGTCTCTTTTTTTGTGACTTCACTTAGATAGGCACAACTTTCTACGAGTTCATAAATGTCATGTCGCTTTTCTCTAAATAACTCAAGTACGTTTTCCACTTCTTCCGGTGTTCTGGCATATCCTTTGTAAAATCTATCCCTTACGGATTTTATGCCCAATGTTGGATCTGGAATAGCATAATCCGTATTGACAAATCCAGCATAATCAAAATCATAAGGAACAACATAAAGCGTATTATTTAGAACATCTTTGGGCTTTAATATTTTAACATTATGTAAATTTCCCGTTGCCCAATCAGTATTTCCGATGAGGTATTGGAACATACAAAGCTTAGTCATTAATTCTCTATCTGTTTGCTCCGGATGAACTCCCTTCGGCTCGATTTCTATACAATCATTCCTTTCTGCCATGTGTTCCGTATGTTCCAGAATAATTCCATATCGGGTCATAGGATTTACCTTTTCCATAGCATCTATGTAGGTTATTTCAGCCAATCTTGCTTTGTATGAATAACCAGTGAGTAATCCCCAGATTTTATATGCCAGGTATTCCTTAACTATATATTGTTGGTATATTTGAGATTGATTACAATGAGTTACCACTTTCAAAGTTTTAAAAGGATTCATTGGCTTAGTCTCGAAATAAGTATCTTTAAAATTTAATTTTATAGGAGGAGCAAAACAATGACGCTTTCTCACATTTCCTCTGGCTCTTACTTTAATCTCTTTATCAATGGTATGTCCAAGTTGATTGGCATAGGAGATAATTGCTGGCTGGTAATCCTCCTTATACTTATTTTTCCTCAATTCTTTAATATCATATGTAAGCGTAATTTCTAGCGGCTTTTCTGAGTTGAAGAGCGATAGGGTATCCACCACGGAATCCTGTGCGTTTAATCCCAAGACGACATTAAATGACAAATAAAGTGTGGTAGCGATATAAGTAAAGACACGTGTATTCATATACTTAAAATTAGATAACAAACATGGTAGTGTGCGAGAAGTAGAAGAGATGTGTCTGGTTAATGCGATGAAATAGTTAATGGTAACGAGACATCCGTAAATTTATAAATGTTTTTCTTTGATTTCTCAAATATGAAAGATCTTTTACAATCTTTTACAATATTTTACAAAGTTAGTCTTAATAATTAATAAAATGATATTTAATCTATGGATGTTAATATAATCTTAGGATATGGATTTATTTTTTGGGCCTTGGGGATTTTTATGTTTTCCCTTATAATAATGTTTGTTAACAATAAAGTATTTGATCGAGCTATTCGCAGATCGGAAGATTATACATATATCACCAATTTAACATTCCTGAAAAGGATTGTATCATTTGGAATCTTTATCATAGGGATTGGAGTAGCGATTTCCTATATTCCGTCTCTCAAAAATTTAGCCCAATCATTACTGGCAGGTGCCGGGATTTTAGCAGTGGCTATTGGTTTTGCTTCCCAGCAGGCTCTAGCCAATATTGTTGCAGGAATTTTTATCGTCATTTTTAAACCTTATAGAGTAGGTGACAGAATTACGATAAAAGATACACTTTCAGGCACTATTGAGGATATCACTTTGAGGCATACAGTGATACGTAATTTTGAAAATCGAAGAATAGTTATACCAAATTCTATTATCAGTAATGAGATTCTGGTTAACTCAGATTTAATTGATAAAACAGTATGTAAATGGTTCGAGATCGACATTAGTTTTGATTCTGATTTATCTAAGGCAAAAGACATCATTCGGGAAGAGACTTTAAAACATCCGCTGTTTATGGATAATAGGAGTGAAGCCGAGAAAGCTGAAAATATACATCCAGTAACTGTTAGAGTGATTAGCTTGGAAGAGTTTAGCTTAAAAATTCGAGCTTGGGCCTGGGCTAAGGATAATGCTGATGCTTTCGTCTTGGGATGCGACTTACTGGAAAGCGTTAAAGCCAGGTTTGAAGCAGAGGGAATAGAAATTCCTTATCCTTACAGGACTATCGTTATGAAAAAAAATTAGGAGAAAAGTATTTAATTACTGTTCATACTTATAGTGCGTATTTGATATTATATAGAGGATCAATTATCCACATCCAGCGTATCTCGGTGGGAATAGATTCTAAAAAAATGAGGGCTAGGAAAAATTAGGACGTATGGGTGGAGAATGTTGCTGCTACAAATATTGATAATGAGCGAGTTCTCTTTAATATTATGGAGGAGAGTTACAACTTGGACTTAGTGGGGTTTTTTATCCTATCTAAAGTAATTCGATATAATTTTTTACGTATACATACGTAATTAAATTTGTATTTACTGTATATTAATTTTTATTTATGGTATGAAAATATATTAATTTTACAATGCATAGAATTGTAAGGGTTTACTATTTTATCTAGCAGGCAATCATATTTTGTTAAAAGAAAAGCTAAATAAGTTGGAAAAAGAAGGAATCAGACAGGAAAGAAAAATTGTGCCGATTGAAGATGAGATTCAACAGCAGAATTTTAGAAATGAGGATCAGAAAGCTATGGTGAACCTTATCTACACTTACTATTGGGTAAAAGATAGGGTACGTGCTTTCTTAAAGCCTTATGATATCACTATGCAACAATATAATGTTCTTAGGATATTACGTGGAAAGTACCCGGAACCCATGACAACAGCGGAGATAAGGAAGAGAATGTTGGATAAGATGTCAGATTCTTCCAGAATAGTTATAAGACTAGATAAAAAAGGATTGATTCATAAGAAAAGCCATCAAACAGATAAAAGGTTAGTAGATGTGATCATTAGTGATAAAGGTTTAACATTACTTGAAGAGATGGATCGGGCTACGAATCATCTTGATATTATTATGCATGGATTAACCTCAGAAGAGAAAAATCAATTCAGCCATCTTTGTGAAAAGATAAGATCTTTCGTATGTAATAAATCTGATTGATTAGTTTAATTCAAACCTAATAGGCAAGCTAAAAGTCATCGCCAAATTTTTTCCATTTAAACTGCCTGGAATCCATTTTGGCATGTTTTGAACAATTTTAAGTACCTCTTCATCACAACCATATCCCAATCCTTTATGCACACCAATATTAGAAATAGCGCCGTCCTCTTCCACTAAAAACCTGATAACTACTTCTCCTTTAACTTTATTTTGGATCGCTTCTGGGGGATATGCAAGATTGTTTTGAATATGTGAGGCTAAAGCGGATTGACCTCCCGGAAAACTTGGAGGGATGTAATTTATGGACTTTTTAGAATTCTGACTACTTTGAGTATTATTACCTTCTGTTTCTACTTCAGGTGGGTTGCCTTGGGTAGTATGTTCGATTGATTCTGAATTTAAATTAACAGTAGTATAGGGCTGTTCAAATAGTATCGCCTGATTTGTCTCGAAGGATTGATCCTTGTTAATCGAAATGGGAAGAGAGAAAGTTCTCGGAGCATAAGCAGGTGAAGTAGCCCTAACCTGGATAGTGTAATCACCTTCTTTGGGGAAGGCGTAGGTTAGGTTTTTTCCCATCATTTTTTTTACTCCATTTCCAAAATCAATGTGATAGGAAAATATATTCTGATATCCTATTAAGGAGAAATTTAATTCATTATCGATAGTTTTAAAGCCTTCAATTTCCAACCCAAAAGAAGGAATTTGAGGTAAAGTATTTAAGGAAGCCTTTTTTATACCAGAGAAACTAGAAGTTTTTCCGATAGGAGAATTATATATGATTACCTCTTGATTTCCTGTGGGGACTACATCTGTACTACTTGCAATCGTATCTCTGATGTTTCCAGGATAGGAGGATAAAATTACCTTTTTATTTGTAGTTTGAATGAATGAATCGATTTCAGCCATACTGTATACCCCAGGGTCGAGATATATATATTCACTTTCACTAGCAGTTAATGAACCAAAATCTAAAAAAAGTACAGCCAAAGCACCTATGATAGATATACCTGCGATAATCCCGACGTATATTATCTTAGATCTAATCTGAGAGCGTTGTTGTTTCTCAATCGCCTGAATATATTCGGTCAATTGGTCAGAAGAGGCTTTTGATGAGTCCATAATCCTTCATTCTCTGGGTGTAATATCTCAACCTATTCCATTCAGAACGTGTAAAAGTTTAATTTGGAGATATTTATACATTAATCATTGTTATAACATTCGCTAACATAAATGATTTTTATATAAAAACGAACGGCTTTAGGTACAAAATATTACATATTTCATTTTATATATTTAGGGTAAAATAGTCATTTACCAAAATTTTGGGTACTAAACGCAAGAGGAATGAACCCCTCTCTACCACTTAATTTCGGTAATTCTACTGCACATCCCAAAGTAAAGTAATTCCTGTTTAAAATTGCTTTTCTGTGTCCAGGGGAATTCATCCAATTTTGTACCAAACTTTCAGCAAAAGATAAATATGTGTGTTGTTGAATCGGTAAGCCTTCGTCTGTATAAAAACTATAACTTTTTCCTGTCCAAACACGATAAAAATTTGTTCCAGTATCATATCTATATAAAAACTCGCTCGCCACATTTTCGGCTTCCGCATTTGCATGAAAATGATTACTCCGCTTATTCATCGTTCTGAACTTTGGTTGATGTAGATTGAAATGATCCACAAAATCATAAGTAGCCATCGCTTTTGAATGTTGTGCAGCCATATTTCTAAGCTCAGGAGAGAACGTAAATTCCCTTAGCCCTTTATGATATCTGACCTTAGAGGTTGCATAAAAAACAGCAGCTGATAACAGGGATAGAGAAGGATTGTATATGTCAATCGTATCGTGTATTTCTGTCAAGAGATAAAAAGATTGCCATGAATGAAGTTCATAAGCATTATCAGGAAAGATAAAAACTGGAGCAGATAAGTGATTTGATTGACTGAATGTGAATATCGAAAATAGCAGGAATATGGTGAAAATAGCTATTCTCATTACATGCTGAATAGGTAATTGTGCGATGAGATGTTGCATAAGGGACTTCTATAATATTTATCGTATATACTTTTACCATATATTATTCATCCTGGCATATTATAAATCATATCGGAGATAATAAGAGCTGATAGAAATATTGGCAACCGTTATTTAGATTATGTATAAAAAATAATTATATTAGTTTAAAACGTTGAAAAATATTTTCTGATAAGATAGTTGTTCTTATTATTTTTGAATGAGTAAATGATATATAGCCATATGTAGAACTAGACCTAAACCGCTCATGAGGATCTTTGCTATTTATAATATGAAGGGAGGCGTTGGTAAAACATCTTCTTGTGTAAATTTGGCTTATTTAGCAGCTAAAGAAGAGCATATCACACTACTCTGGGATCTCGACCCACAAGCTGCAGCCACTTTTTATTTTGAAGGAAAAGCTAAAATTAAAGGAGGAGTAAAAAAATTACTAAAAAGGGACGTACAATTATCTTCTTACGTTCATCCTACTCCTTACGATAGGCTAGATCTTATTCCATCCGACTTTTCTAATCGCAAATTTGATATTTGGTTAGATGAACGAAAGAATTCCAAAATGAGGTTTCAAAAAATGCTTTCCATTTTGAAATCTGATTATGATTATATATTTATTGATTGTCCTCCGGTGATGGGATTGCTAGCAGAGCATATTTTCGTGGCAGCTGATTATATATTATTTCCACTGATACCCACTACCCTGTCTTTAAGAGCATTTGATCAGGTAGTTCACTATTTCAAAAAGAACGGATTTAATATTGATAAGATAATACCTTTCTTTTCTATGGTGGACAGCAGAAAAAAATTACATAAGCAAACCATTTTTAATTATCACTATCCGAATATTCCCAGGCTAGAAACTCAGATTCCTTTTTCCACATTTATTGAAAGAATGGGGGAGTATCAGGCCCCACTATTCACTTATTCCCCTATGTCTATTCCAGCACAAGCATATAGAAGTCTTTGGTCAGAGATACAACAACTAGCTTGAGCTAAATATTTCGTAGGTGGTAAGGGTTTTGGTATGTCTGGCCCCAAGAACATCAATCAATCGTTTCATTGTAGGGTTAAATTCGCCTATCCAGGAGATAAGCATTTGTTCATAAATAGGCTTTTCTTTTAAGGTTTGGGCCAATAGGTAAAAAAACGCGCTTTCTATCCCTTTTTTCTGAAAAGAAGGAATGATGCCAAAAATAATACCTATCATCTTCAGGTAGGAACGAGTATGATGAAGATATAAGAATCTCAATTTGTTTAAAAAGGTCAAGTTTCCACTGGAGACCTTCAAGTGTTCATTGATATCTGGAACACCTATATAACATCCTATAGGTTGATCGTCTGCATAGGCAAATAATAGAAATCGTGGATCTATAAAGGCATTAAATTTAAAGAATAATGACTTACAAGTAGGGATATCCAATGCTTGGTAACCAGCTTGTTGATTCCATGCTTTATTATAGATATAGACGAAATCCCGAATAAACGTATCAGATTGTTGATGGGAATACCTTTTAAAATGATAATGGGGATTATCAAATATTCGTTGAGCCCTTTTGTGATATATTTCTGGTAGTTCAGCGTTACCTGATATGCTATAGATGTATTGCTTATAAGCTGGCTGGAAACCTGCCCGTTGGAACAAATCAATATAATATTCTGGGTTAAAAGACTGCCCGTAAAAAGGAGGTTCTTGAAAATTGTGTGTTAGCAATCCCCAATGCTGATATCTGGGCCCCAAATTAATAGGAGCAAATATCCGCTTGATTCTTCTGGCTGCTAACCATTCCATAGCTGTGTCAAATAGGACCTTGGAGTAGATGGGGTCATTTACAGATTCAAAAAAACCTATTCCTCCACTAGATGTCCTTGCTGGATGTTTTTCTCTACTCAGTACAAAGGCGGCAATCCTGGCCTTAGGAATTAAATCATCATCACAGGCAATCCATCTGCAAGCTTCCTTTTTGTTAGGAGCGCTACCATTATATGTAAAAATTTCCTCAATCTCTTGCCGAATAGGAAAAATGTAATAAGGATTCTGTTGATATATGAGGTGAGGAATGTGGTGAAACAACTTTTTCGTAGAACGATTCTCTACCGTCAGAATTCGCATTTCCGAAACAAATTCAATAGAAATTCTTTCTTATTATTAATCAGTGATCCATAGCCAGATTAACGGGTTCATTGCTAGTAGAAACTGGAACAGGCTTAGATTTGAAAAATATACTAAACAGCAGTGCTACAGCTACCGCAAATACCGCAGGTACCATCCAGATTGATTCCCAATTATGAGGGACGCTACTCCCACTCGTTGCATATAGGTCCACAATAGGGCCAGAAACGATAGAACCAATAAACATTCCCAGGCCGTAAGTGGCAAAAGTCATCATTCCCTGAACGGAACTTCTTAGATGTTTGGGTGCTCGTTCATCTGCATAAATCTGTCCAGTAACAAAGAAGAAATCATAACAAATTCCATGTAAAATAATACCAGCATAAAGCATCCATGCCAGTTCCGTGGGATTTCCAAAAGCAAATAAGGTATATCTTGCAGCCCATGCCAGCATTCCGATGATCAACATATATTTTACGCCGAATCTCCTGAAGAAAAATGGCATTACTAACAAGAATAAAGCTTCGGAAAATTGGCCTAAGGTCATTTTACCTGCAGCATTTTCGAATCCGATTTCATTTAGAAACTGGTTTGTAAAGGTGTAGTAAAACATAAGCGGAATACAGATCAGGACAGAAGCAAGGAAGAACACTAAAAAGCTTTTTTCTTTTAGAAGCGAAATAGCGTCCAGTCCTAATACATCACCTATGGTCATTTTTTTGCCCTTTTCTTTAGGTGGGGTATGTGGCAATGTAAATGAATAGAGTCCCATGAATAGTGATGCAATGGCAGCCATCTTTAAAGGGATGGCGGTTCCCTCAATATCCAGGACTTTTTCTCCTCTCAGGAAGAAGGGAAATTCCCAGCTCATTCCAGAAGAAATTTTTGACTGCCAGAAAAATATCACCAGGCTAGCTACAATCCAGCCTATCGTTCCCCATGCCCTTATTCTTGGAAATTGCTTGTCTGTTTCTTCCATTTGATGAAAGGCTACAGCATTTGTCAAAGCAATGGTTGGCATAAAACAAAGGGTATAGGCAAGGAGAATAGGGTAGAAGAGGCCAAATTCAGTAGTTTGAGATGCCAGGAACATCAGGACCGCTCCTAATAAATGCATACATCCCAATACTCTTTCGGAAGCAAAAAATCTATCCGCTACTAAGCCTACAAAAAAGGGAGAAACCATCGCAGCAATTGCTCCAGTACCATAAACACTACTTACCTGCCAACCTTCATACTTCAGTGTAATTCCAAGATAAGTCCCTAAGGTAACGTACCATGCGCCCCACAGAAAATACTCCAGGAACATCATGACAGACAATCGCAATTTGATGTTGGTACTAAGCATACAATAATTAATTAGTTGATTTAAAGGAGCGAATGAAAATTACCTAACCAGTTCTTTTATTTTACCACCTTCTTTTTCCTTTATGATGATTTTGGTACGCCCATCTGGAAGATGCTCTTCTTTGATAAAGTAATGGTGTTCATCGTATTCTTTTGGGCCAATGGGTTGTACTGTTCCCTGTTCTCCTCTCCATACTGGTAAATGAACTGGCTCCCATTGGTGAGAAGCAGCTGAGCGGTAACAAGCATCCATAATAGAATTAACTATATATCCATCATAGAAGGTTTCCATGGGTTGTTTACTATGTACCATGGATTGGAACATATCTGTAAACATGTGATTATACCCTAATGCATGTACCTCATCGCCTACTGGAAACATCCATCCGGTAGCACTTTCAGCTTTTTCAGCCACATATTCTCCTAATCCTTTTGCTGTGAACATTTCCAATCCCGTATGCATAAAATGATCAATTCTCAATGTGCCTTCTGTTCCTGCTACCTCATCTCTCAAATCCATTCCCCCTCTAAAAGCCCAACTTACTTCAAATTGGCTGATAGCGCCACTTTCGTATTTGATTAATCCAATAGCATGATCTTCGGCTTCTATGGGTTTTACCAGCGTATCGGCCCAACACATCACTTCCACAGGCTTATTATTTTTTCCGAGGAAATTTCTTCCTATTTCTATACAGTGACAACCAATATCTATGATTGCCCCACCTCCAGACTGGCTAGCATCCCAAAACCAGTCACTATGAGGGCCAGGATGGGCTTCTCTGGACCTGGCCCATAATATTTGTCCCAAGGCCCCTTTTTGAATAGCACCTAAAGCCTTTAACGTTTTAGGCGTATAGGCTAAATCTTCGAGGTATCCGTGAAATACTCCCGCTTTTTCCACTATTTTTAATAATTCCAGCGCTTCTTCTCCATTCATAGCTAGTGGTTTAGTGCATAATATGGCTTTGCCGGCCTCTGCAGCCAGCTCAATCGCTTTTTTATGGAGATTATTGGGTAACGCTACAATTACAGTATCTGTTTCAGGATGGAAAATGGCTTCACGAATGTCAGTAGTATAATGTGGAATATTCCATTCTTTAGAGAAAGCCCCCGCTCTCTCTGTTGTTCTTGAATAAACCATCATCACCTTGTCTTCGGAGTAGCGTTCATGAATGGATTGTGTATAGAAGTGTCCAATTAACCCTGAACCAAGCATCGTAATTTTAGCCATAAGAATGAAATATAAAAGTATGTAAGAGGAGTCAGTTAATAAGAAAATTATTTTTTATGATACTGCTTTCTGTCCTGTGCTGACATGATTGCTGTAGGTAATTCGGTAGAATTATGGATGTAATTAGAAAGTAAGCCTGATTAAAAAAAATAACCCGTTTTAGGTTTTTATATATTAGATTTATTCCCGAAGGTGTGGAAATTTAGGTATGATTATTGTACGTTATTTAATTATTATTGTGATTAAAGTATATTTGCTGGATAAATATTCTATCAATTAATAGTCTGAATAGTAACTGCAATAGCATCTGCCTCATAGATATGGGAAAATTTATACCATTTAGCCACATTCTAACAGCTTACCTTGTCATATTTTTTGCGTTTTTTTTACAAATCACTAATGCTCAAACACTTCCAAGTGGATTTTATTTAGAGAATATAGCCTCTGGTGCTACTTTTGCCCGTCCTGTTACGGTTGAATTCACCCCAGATGGGAGAATTTTTATTGCAGAAAAGGATGGAATCATATACGTTGTTGAAGATGGTGTAAAGTTACCTACCCCATTACTGGATATAAAAGATAAGGTACTGGCTAATGAGGAAAGAGGATTGATAGGAATGGTGCTAGATCCGGACTTTGCCCAAAATAGATACGTATATGTACTTTATAGTGTAGATCTTGAAGGTAATGATCAAAGTATCCCAGGTTATGGTAGGATCTCTCGTTATACTGTGGATTCAGCAAATCCCAATATATTAGATCCAAATTCTGAATTTATTCTCATAGGAAATAATTTTTCTGATGGTCTTCCTCACTGTCTTGGGCAGCACATAGCTGGTAGCCTTCACTTCGGAGCAGATGGAAGCCTTTTGGTGAGTGTTGGAGACAATGCTACAGGTAATGGGGCTGATAATGGAGGTCTGCAAGAAGATTGCTTTGGAGATGGATTAAATGATGTGAGCGATGATATTGGAGCTTACAGAGCTCAAAAAATCACTAGCTACTCAGGAAAAATTCTTAGGATTAATTCTGCAAATGGACATGGTTATCCTTCCAATCCATTCTATACAGGAAATCCAGAAGATATTCAATCAAAGGTTTGGGCTTACGGTTTGAGGAATCCATTTCGTTTTTCTGTACGCCAGGATGGAGATACAGAGGTGAATAATGGCAAACCTGGAACATTATTTATTGGAGATGTAGGATGGTATGTCTCGGAAGAACTAAATATTTCTATTGGAGGAGAGAATTTTGGCTGGCCTTGTTATGAAGGCACTGAATTACAAGCTTCTTATAAAAATGCTCCCCCGTCAGCTTATGGTTGTAATACGATAGGAACTGTAGAAAATCCCGGTCCTTTGAAGGAACCATTTCTTAAATGGGATCATCCCGAAGGAGGTGCCTCCATCGCAGGAGACTTTTATACAGGGGGTAAATACCCCGTTGAATATAGAGGGAGACTTTTTCAAGCAGATTATCAGGAAAGGTGGGTAAAAGCTTTTGAACTTAATCCAGATCTCACTCTTAATAATACGATAGATTTTTCTACGAACTTCTCAGAGATCGTTGAAGTAAAATATGATAAATACTCCGAGTATATCTATTTTGTTCAACTCGGAGGATCAGTAAAAAGATTAAGGCATAATCAGGAAAGTGATAATTCGGCTCCTATAGCAGAAGTAAGTGCAACTCCCACCTTTGGCTCCGCTCCGTTGGAAGTTTCTTTTACTGGTAGTAATTCATTTGATCCAGATGGGGATATACTTACCTATTTGTGGGATTTTGGTGATGGAAATTCTTCTACTACTGCTAATCCGGCTCATACGTACAATCAGGTTGGTGATTATGATGTGAAATTAACCGTATTTGATCCAAATGGTGAGAGTAGCTTTTCAAGTATCAAGATTTCTGTAGGTAATAGTGCACCTGTAGCTAGCATTATTAGTCCTAAAAATGGCGAAAATGTATTTGTAAATCAGGAATTAATCCTTGAATCCACAGCGACCGATGATAGTGATGATATTTCCCAGTTAAATTTTAGATGGGAAGTAACACTGATTCACAATACCCATGAACATCCTAATTATTTTACTTCCAATAATCAAAATACTTCATTGCTGATAGATCAGCATGGCATTAGCAATGAAGTAAATTATCTTAAACTTGAACTACTGGTAACAGATGCCGGGGGATTAACAGATACGGTTACCCAATATGTGGTTGTTAGTAATAATGACCTTACAAATGCTACACAGGAAGGTACTCCTATAGCATTTAATGAAACCCCCTTAGCGGGAGGCGGACTTGAAGTAATTTATGATGGTGAATTTCCGGAGGAAGGAAGTAGTGATATTAACAAACAATATAACAGTAAAAGTGCTCAGGGGAATTCTTCTTTTGATTGGGTAGGATTTGCCTTTTCAGAAGAAAGGTACTTTTCCAGGATCATTTTTCAGGAAGGAATTCACAGTGCAGCAGGAGGTTTTTTCAATACCCTTTCCGTGGAAGTTAGAAAAGATAATAACTGGACAAACGTACAAAATCTGAATATTGTTAAGAGATACGAGGGGGACAATGGTAATAATTTTGATACCTATACTTTACTATTTGAAGCTCAGGTAGGTGATGCCATAAGAATTATTGGAGATCCCGGAGGAGATGAAGAATTTATTTCTATAGGAGAACTGAATGTATATACCCTTCCCTTTGGAAATTCATTTACCTTGAATCCTATTGAGGATGCTTATACAAATAACTCTTTCGGAGATACTAATTATGGTGATAAAGGCCAACTTCTGGTCAGAGATAAATCTACTTATGGGTATGTTTCGCTGATTAAATTTGATGTATCTAAAATTGCCTCTTTGACAAATGCTATCCTGCGAATTTATGGCCAGAATGCTGATAACGCCAGATCTTTTGACCTGGATATATATTCCATTCCTGATAACTGGGTAGAGAATGAGATCACCTATAATAGTTTACCACCTCAGGGCTCTCTTATTACCTCCTTTCAGGTTACTCAGTCTAATGAGTACTATCAGGTGGATTTGACAAATTATATTCTTTCTCAGGTAGAGGGAGATGGAACTGCTTCTATACTTTTGACATCCAATAGTGGAAATTATGATAAGGCTATTTTTAGATCGAGAGAAGATGCCTCCAGTCCGCCTGAATTGATTATTTTTGGGGAAGTAGTTCAAGAATTACAAGACCAGACGATCACTTTTGATCCGATGAATGACGTAACTACAGACATAACGCAATTTCTGCTTCAGGCTTCGAGTTCATCGGGTTTACCTATTAGTTTTAGCGTAGTTTCAGGACCAGCAAGTATTTTGAATGACACCATTGTGTTAGATGGAACGCCTGGCCAGGTTACTGTGAAGGCAAGTCAGCCAGGAAATAACGAGTACAAACCTGCAGAAGATGTAACTCGTTCCTTTGAAGTAGTTAGTTTATTAGGCCCTCCTGCCATTACCCTTCTCAGTCCCCTGGATGGAGATACAATTGTAGGGTCCGAGGTACAAATTTTATATGAGTTGTCTGGCGATCTCGCTGGTTATGGGGCAGATCATCTTCATTTTATGATGGATGGTCCTCCTCACATAACTGTTAAAGATTTAAGTGGGCAATTTACTTTTACCGATGTTCTTCCGGGAAATCATACGGTAATGATTCAACTTGTGAATATCGGCCATGTTCCTCTAACGAATCCTGAAGCAACTGTTCAATTTGATATTGTTACTTACATTCCCAAACAGACACAGACGATCTCATTTTCGCCGATAGAGGATAAATTTACTACAGATGTACCATTTACGCTCATTGCTAATTCAACTTCAGGATTAAATGTATCTTATGAAGTGATTTCTGGTCCGGCAAGTGTATCGGCAAATACCATCACATTAACAGGAGTGGAGGGAACTGTAACAGTGGAAGCTAGTCAGTTGGGTGATAGTATTTATGACGCAGCTATTCCCGTCCGGCAAAGCTTTCAGGTATCTACCCCCATTGTTCAATCTCAGCTGTACGAATTAGCACCGATTGCAGATGCTTATACAAATAATGCAGGAGCATACGCAGATGAAAATTATGGAGATAAGCAAAAGTTACTTATAAGGAATCGATCCAATTGGGGATATTCGAGTTATCTTCGTTTTGATCTGAGTCAATATGCTGAAATAACCAAAGCAACTCTCAAGTTATTTGGTAGTACTGAAAGGGGTAATCCCGTCAATATCGGATTATTCCCCCTATCAGATAATTGGGAAGAGCTTGGGATAAATAATAATAATGCCCCCGTTCCAGATAGTGGATTGATTACCTCTATAGAAATCCCAACATCAGAGGATTACTATGAAATAGATGTCACTAGTTATATTCAGACTGAGTTATCTAAAGATTGGTTAGCCTCTTTTGCCCTGGTATCATTGAATTCAGAAGACGATCAGGCTGGGTTCAGATCAAAGGAGAGTGGGCCAAGTGGACCAATGTTAGTCCTCGAAGGTACATTAGACAGTACCATTGCCCAAACCATTTCTTTTGGTACTCTTTCTGATAAATATATCTATGATGTGCCATTTGAATTAAATGCCTCATCTTCTTCGGGATTGGAAGTTTCTTATTCAGTGATATCAGGCCCTGCGAATATTGAAGGCAATATGCTTACCCTTACTGGAGATACAGGTACTGTTATTATAGAAGCTACTCAGATTGGAAATGATTCTTTTAGAACAGCTATACCTGTCCAGAGATCTTTTAAGGTTGTTTCTTTTGAGGTTAATTTTGTAAGCATAGATATTGACCCTATTCATGATTCTTACACCAACAATGCAAATGCTTACAGAGATGAAAATTATGGATCAAAGCAGAAAGTCTATGTAAGGAACCGAAATTCATGGGGATACAAGGGATATCTTTCATTCGATTTAAATCAATTCGATAAAATTGAAAGAGCTTATTTAAGGTTATTTGGAAAAACTGAAAGTGGTGTTCCTGTAAAGGTTGGAATATATGGATTAATAGATAATTGGTCAGAGGATTTAATCACGTTTAATAATGCTCCAACAGAAGATAGTATTCTATTGGGTTCATTTATCGCTTTTAATAATGATCAAGAATATTTTATTGATCTTACTTCTTACATCAACCTAGAGTATAACCAAGATAAAATTGCTTCCTTAGCACTCATTTCTCTAAATACTGAAGATGATAGGGCGGGATTCAATTCCAAGGAGAGTGGACCTACAGGTCCAATCTTAATGATTCAAGGAGAGGAATTACTAAAGTCGAATCAGGTGATCAGTTTTGATTCTATATCAGATAAATTTAGAACTGATCCTCCATTTCTTGTAAATGTTACCTCTAGTTCGGGTTTAGCTGTAGAAGTGAATATAGTATCAGGACCAGCCTTAGCTAATGGAAATGAAATTGTCCTTACTGGTGATACAGGATTAGTAGTAGTTGAAGCTAGTCAAAATGGAAATTTTCAATATAATCCGGCCATCCCTGTGCAAAGAAGTTTTAAGGTCGAACTTGAACCACTTTCGGGAGATTCTTTGTTTCTGGCCCCCATAGCAGATTCTTACACAAATAATTCCCCTACTTACTCTTCTCAAAATTATGGAGAAAAGAAAAAAATGTATGTAAGGAATCGATCTTCTTGGGGATATAGGAGTTTCATTCGATTTGATTTGAGACAAGTACCTGTGGTGGAACAAGCAGTGCTGCGCATATATAGTAGTACTGAGTCTGGAAATTCGGTAAAACTAGGGATATTTGGGATTAGTGACAATTGGCAGGAAGATGAAATTAATTATCTCAATGCCCCACCAATTGATACTTCCCTGATTCAGTCCTTCGATATTCCTACTGTAGAAGATTATTATGATATTGAAATTACTTCTTATATAAAGGATGAATTCCTTAAGGATCAATTCGCTTCCATTGCATTAGTTTCCTTAAATGACTCCGATGACAATGTAGGGATCAGATCCAGAGAAAACGGACCCTCAGGGCCTAGTTTGATAATATTGACGCAGGAAATAAATAAAGCGTCGCAAACTATTGTTTTTGAACCTATTACAGACAAGCTGAATACAGATGCGCCATTTGATATTATTGCTTCTGCTAGCTCTGGTTTGCCAGTATCATTTCGAGTTATCTCTGGACCAGCAACTGTTTTAGGGAATACAGCAAGTTTAACGGGACTAACAGGTACTGTAACTATAGAGGCATATCAAGAAGGAAACAACATTTTCAACCCTGCTCCGAACATAAGACAAAGCTTTGAAGTAACAGAACAATTGCCGCAAACGATAACCTTTGATCCGATAGCCGATAAAAAGAGATCAGATGCGCCATTCGATATTACTGCTACTTCAAGTTCTGGACTGCCGGTTACTTTAGACGTCATATCGGGGCCAGCAACAATTGAAGGAAATACGGTTACACTTAGTGGGCAGGTGGGAATGGTAACGGTAGAAGCTACCCAAAGTGGAAATAGTGAATATTTGGTGGCCCAAGCTGTAGAACGCAGTTTTGAAGTAACTGATTTATTGCCGCAAACGATAACCTTTGATCCGATAGCCGATAAAAAGAGATCAGATGCGCCATTCGATATTACTGCTACTTCAAGTTCTGGACTGCCGGTTACTTTAGACGTCATATCGGGGCCAGCAACGATTGTGGGAAATACCATTACGCTTAGTGGGCAGGTGGGAACGGTAACGATAGAAGCTACCCAAAGTGGAAATAGTGAATATTTGGTGGCCCAAGCTGTAGAACGCAGTTTTGAAGTAACTGATTTATTGCCACAAACGATAACCTTTGATCCGATAGCCGATAAAAAGAGAACAGATGTGCCATTTGATCTTACAGCTACTTCAAGTTCTGGACTGCCGGTTACTTTAGACGTCATATCGGGGCCAGCAACAATTGAAGGAAATACGGTTACACTTAGTGGGCAGGTGGGAACGGTAACGATAGAAGCTACCCAAAGTGGAAATAGTGAATATTTGGTGGCCCAAGCTGTAGAACGCAGTTTTGAAGTAACTGATTTATTGCCACAAACGATAACCTTTGATCCGATAGCCGATAAAAAGAGAACAGATGTGCCATTTGATCTTACAGCTACTTCAAGTTCTGGACTGCCAGTTACTTTAGACGTCATATCGGGGCCAGCAACAATTGAAGGAAATACGGTTACACTTAGTGGGCAGGTGGGAACGGTAACGGTAGAAGCTACCCAAAGTGGAAATAGTGAATATTTGGTGGCTCAAGCTGTAGAACGCAGTTTTGAAGTAACTGATTTATTGCCACAAACGATAACCTTTGATCCGATAGCCGATAAAAAGAGAACAGATGTGCCATTTGATCTTACAGCTACTTCAAGTTCTGGACTGCCAGTTACTTTAGACGTCATATCGGGGCCAGCAACGATTGAAGGAAATACGGTTACACTTAGTGGGCAGGTGGGAACGGTAACGGTAGAAGCTACCCAAAGTGGAAATAGTGAATATTTGGTGGCCCAAGCTGTAGAACGCAGTTTTGAAGTAACTGATTTATTGCCACAAACGATAACCTTTGATCCGGTACAAGACAAAACCACTGCTGATGCACCATTTAGCATATCTGCTACTGCTAGTTCTGGTTTGCCCGTAACTTATCAAGTGATCTCAGGACCTGCAACAATATTGGGGAGTGTTGTTACACTAGACGGGACTCCCGGTACTGTGATCGTAGAAGCTACTCAAAGTGGCGATGATACTTATAAGGCTGCTATTCCTGTAAATCAGAGCTTTCTGGTAGTAGAAGATGGGTGTTCAAATACAGGGCAAGTAAAAGCAGAATATTGGTACAATATTTCAGGTGCATTTATAAGTAACATTCCCATAAATGAGACACCTGACGAAATAAAAACTTTTGATAATTTTGAAATAGAGTCAAATCTTACTGATAATTATGGGGTGAGAATCCGAGGTTACATTTGTCCTCCGATTACAGGAAATTACGTCTTTTACATCTCCAGTAATAATCAAGGCGCCATTTACCTCAGCACGGATGAATCTCCTCAAAATACCTCTTTGACTGCATATGTTTATAATTACACTAATTTTAGAGATTGGTATAGATTTTCCACTCAAGAATCAAACCCTATATATCTGGAAGAAAATAATCAATATTATATAGAGGTTTATGTAAAAGAAGACAGGTATACTGATCACCTTTCTGTCGGATGGGAATTACCTGATAATACTACAGAATTACCGATGCCAGGAACCAGGTTTATTCCATATGAGGGAATATCCTCTGGAGCTCAATTAAATATATCCAACGCTAATATTCATACTTTTGATGAGGAGGATGTGGAGATATTTGAACCTGAAGTAGATATCTATCCTAATCCGTTTGAAGATGAATTATTTGTGGAAGTAAAAGACTTTTCGGATAAGTCAGTAAGGATCAGGCTAATCAATATTTTAGGGAAGGAGATTTGGAGAGGAATAGGAAAAACAAACGAAATCATATCAATAAATCAAGAAATTAGCGCAGGGTTATATTTTATTAAAATAGAGTATGATGACATAGTGTTGGGAGAATTTAAAGTGATTAAGCAAGATTAAATTAAAATTAGGGTGATAAGTTATTTTATTTGTAAATTTTATTGAAAAGTTAACATTGACATTACTAAGTTTCTACCAATGAGCCATTGACCTTATATTGGATAGAAATAAAAGCCTAAACATGTTAAAATATAAAAAACAGTGGAAGGTGTTCATTTTTATAATGTTCACCTTCTTTCTTCATTTAAATGGACAATCAGACAGACTTAAAAGATCTGCTTATCTGGATGCATTGCTTTCTATTCTATCCCCTGATGATGCTGGGAGTTCTTCTTACTATACCCCGGTAGATTCAAGTTGGAGAGATTGGTTGCTTAGAACTAAAGAGCTGCCACCTAATTTTGAATCGCTTTCTTCTCACCCGTTATTACCTCCTTTAATACCACCTGTTGATGTGGAAGGAGGTTTTTATCTTAATCATTGGGACGAAAGAAGAGAAACCCTAAAGCAATATGTGAGTCAATGGCTTACGGGATCTATGCCCATAAAGCCTAAAAAACTAGCTATAGAAATGGTAGATAGTATTCATCATAATCAATTTGTGGAGAAAGAGCTTATTTTTTATTTCGGAAAAGAATCTGTAAATGATACCAGAGAATTATTATCCTTCCTTAAAATAGCGTTATACTTACCGACTCACTCAACTTCATCTCCGGTTATTTTATTGCCAGGAACAGATCAATCTACCCCTTTTTACCCTAAAGTAGCATTAGCAAGAGGTTATGGTGTATGTATTTTTGAACCTTCTGAAGATTTTGAAGAGATTTACCAATCAGATTTGTATTCTGATCAGAACGATTTTACCCTCCTGGCTTGTAAAGTATGGGCTTGTCAAATTGTTATTGATTTTCTTTCTCAACAACCAATGGTCCAAAAGGATCAAATTGGAATCATGGGTAGAGGATTAAACGGATTATTGGCATTGCTGACAGGAGTGATTGATGAACGAATATCTGCTGTTATCATAGCGGATGGAGGCATAGGTTCTGCTATACCCTTTAGATTTTCAGGTTCTAAGTTCGGTACAAGCTCATTGGGTGAACTTACCAGCCAAAAGCCCGCTATTTTTCATCCCAGATTGAGGTTTTTTGTGGGAAGAGAGCATAAAATTCCTTTTGATGTTCATTATTTATCTGCTCTGGTAGCTCCAAGAGGTCTTTTGTATAGTATAAATCCAACCCAAAAAGGAACTAATCCTTGGGCTCTTGATCGCCATTATTTAGCGACGCACCCGCTTTACAAGGCATATAATAAGTCCGACCATTTTAGCATCCATCACAGGAGTGAGCAGGAAGCATTGAGTACTGTTGACATGCAATCTTACATAGATTTTTTGGATTATATTTTTGGGGGAAAAGATATATTTATTAAGAGCAAAAGAATACCTCCTTATTCGTTTCAACAATATTTAAGAACAAAAGATGAATGGGTATTTCCTCAAAAAATTCCTAAAAACTCTGTCGATGAAATTTCCAAATTTGCCTTTTCGGATTCTGTGGAATGGCTGTCTCGCAAGTCCCAAATCCAGCACAGTTTAAAGTGGTTACTAGAATTGCCAGATTCTTATTCTGAATATTTTCCAGAGCTTTCCACGGAGCATACGCTAGATAACAACATAATTATGGATGAAATGGAGATGGCAGAAGATTCTATTATATGTGAGCCTTTATACGGCGGAATATTTTGTTATTCATCCAAAGATAATTCTAATGTCTCTAGTTCTTCCTTGCCGACAGTCATTTATCATCACTCCTTTAATTATAGTAGAGGGTACAGAGATGAACTTCTTCCATTACTTGCTCCTATTACTAAAGTTGGTTATGCCGTTTTTGCCAAGGATATGATGGGATTTGGGTCCAGATGGAAAGATACACATTTATTCTACCAGAGGTATTCGGATCAGTCTATTTTGGGAAATATGGTGAAAGAGTCCCATCACATTGTTTCCAGCCTGTTGGAGAGTGGGAGGGTGGATTCCAATCACGTTTACCTATTGGGAAATACCTTAGGAGGAAAAGTAGGATTAATGAGTGCTGCCCTGGATGAAAGAATTTGCGGAACTATTTCTATCAATAGTTTTTATCCGTGGAGAGATACTTCTCGCATGAAGGATATTGAGGGCTTATTAGGGTATTATGAATTATATGGCTTAATTCCAAAATTAGGATATTATAAAGGGATTGAAAATGAGATTCCCGTGGATTATAATGAAATAATAGCTTGTATAGCTCCCCGACCCACCTTAGTGATTTCTTCGGTTTGGAATAGAGATGCTAATGTAACTACCATCAGAGAAATGATTAATAACAGTCAAGGCATTTATGATTTGTTCCAAAAGAAAAATCAACTTCAATTTTTCAGTCCTCATGATATATTAAGGACATCTCCAGAAATTACTCAAAAGGTCTCAAACTGGTTGTTAAAGCGACTGTATGAATAAGAAATTCATTAAACCCAATTTGAAATTATTCTGCCTAACTCTTCCAATTTAATCGGTTTACTGATAAAATCATTCATTCCAGCATCAATACAATTTTGTTGGTTCTCTTGCATTACATCAGCAGTTAGGGCAAAGATCACTGGCTGCTTGATTTCTTCTTCATCCATAGCCCGGATCATTTTTGTGGCTTCGATTCCATTCATTATAGGCATGTGTACATCCATTAATATAATATCATAGGAGAGCATTTCCATTGCTTCCACAGCTTCTTTTCCATTATTAACCACATCTGGTTGTATGCCCAATTTATTTAGAATCTGAGAGGCCACTTTTTGGTTTACCGGGTTATCTTCTGCAATAAGAATCCTTAAAGACTCATCGATTTGTAAATTCCCATGAGGTATATTATTCGAGCTTTGAGGGTAAATCGATTCAATATCTTTATGAAGTAATATCCTGTTAAGCTTACCGAATAGGATAGATCTTTTTATGGGTTTAGGAATAAAAGTCGCAAATAATTCAGGATGAAACTTTAATTCTTTTACATATTCGGAATTGACCAGAATGAGGGGAGTATGAGACCTGGGGGGGATCAATTTTGCTTTTTCAGCAAATTCAATTCCATCCATTTCGGGCATATACATATCGACGATCATCAAATCAACCTCTTCAGATGATTTTAGCATAGTTAATGCATTTTTAGGAGTACCAAATTCATGGACAGTAAATCCCCATTCTTTGAGTAATGTTGATATGGATGCAAGGTTAGTAGCATTATCATCAATGAGTAATATAGTATAGCCTGAAAAATAATTTCTCCTACTTAAAAGCGTATTATCCTCATTCGTTTTATTCACATTTATGGTAAAATAAAAAGACGAACCTTTTCCCAGTTCACTTTCTACCCAAATTTCCCCTCCTAATAATGTTATAATTTTTTGGCAGATAGCTAACCCCAATCCGGAACCTTCATATTTTCTATTGATAGAACTATCAACTTGTGAAAATGAATGAAATAAATTTACCAACTGATTTTTTTCTATTCCTATGCCAGTATCTCTGACACAAAATTCTAGTTGCCATTGATGTTGGTTTTCACCTGATAATCTACAAGTGATATGCACCTCTCCATTGTGGGTAAATTTGATAGCGTTTCCCACAATGTTAAAAAGTATTTGTTTAATTCTGTGAATGTCACTTGAGATCATATTAGGAGCAGTACTATCTAAGTCGTAGATTAGTTCTAATCCTTTTAGAGTAGCTCTGGATATTAAACCATCTACCACTTCTTCCATTGCTTTGATTGTCTCAAAGGGTTTATTTTCTAAGACGATACGGCCAGCTTCCATTTTGGTCCAGTCCAATATATCATCTACAATTCTTAATAAATCCTCTCCTCCTTTCTTAATAGTGTTTGAATATCCCTGCTGTTCTTCGGTCAGTGAGGTAGAAAGTAACAGACTTGACATTCCAACTACAGCATTCAAGGGAGTTCGGATTTCGTGGCTCATCGTAGATAAAAACCTGGTCTTCACTCTGGTGGCATTTTCAGCATCCTCCCTGGCTTGTTTTAATTTTGACTCGATCTTATTTCTATGTTCAATTTCCTTGGAAAGATCTTCATTTTGTTTTTGTAGGATGCTGGTTCGATTCTGTATTTTCTTTTCCAGTTGATTATTTGCTTTCAATAAGGCGTCCTGTCTGCTTCCTGCAATAGCGGCAATAGAGCCAATGATAAGGGGTATCGTGCTAATGATCCAAAGCAGAGGATCATCTTGATAAATGTAGACAATATTTGTTAGGCTGAAGGATAATTCTATCCTACTCAAGCTAACAATAAATGCAAGAATGAGAAACAGAACGCCCCCCGCCACTCCGTAAGTGGCGTATTTAATGGTTTTTTCATGTTGATAATAATTGGGAATTGAAAGTGGGCCATCATTTAACGCTTTAATTTCATACCTCATATATTGCCACTTAATTTTCCATTTTTTTCTCTACCATGTAGGTCATCACTCTATCGTAAAGTGTAGGAAAAAATTTTACTACCCAAAACGAAATATATGATAATCTACCATATAGGATTCTTTTCTTTTTTTTGATGATTTGTTTGGAGATGTGTGTGGCAACTTCCATAGGATCGCTGGTATCTCCTATTCGTTGTTGTTGATCCCATACTTTTCCTATAGTAGCATCCTTTGAATATTTTTTCCTTATTCCTGTATTAATAGTGGCTGGTGAAATCAGGCTAACATGGACTCCTTTTCCGGCTAATTCAGTCCGAAGCGTCTTTGCAAAGCCTTCCAATCCATGTTTGCTGGCGCAATACGCAGTTCTTCCATAAACGGGTGCAAATCCTGCAACGCTGGAAATGAAAGCAATAGTTCCTTTTTGAGCAATGATATATGGTAAGGCTGCATACGTACAAAAAACAGAACCCATTAGATTTACCTCAATCACTCTTTTGAAATTGCTGGGAGAGGTTTGATCGAATGTATTAATTACAGTTATGCCAGCATTATTAATCAATATATCCAATCTGCCCAATTCCTGAATAAGGTTTTCTATGGTGGCAAATATCTGAGATTCATTGGTAATATCTGCTTCTTTTATGAGATGGGTAATTTCCAGCCTTTCTAACTCTCCTCTTAAATTGGACAAACTTTTACCATTTATATCTACCCCAGCAATAATGAATCCCATGTTACCGAATACTTGAGCCAGTGATTTTCCTAATCCTTCAGCAACTCCTGTGATTAGTACTACTTTCTGACGGTTAGAAAAATTTTGCCTGGATTCATTCATATAATTACTAAGAATGGTGGATGTTGTTCAATGATCTTTTGCGACTAATTGTTAGAAATGCGAATAACTTTATCAAATTATACTATTAATCCTCTTTAACGAACTAATACCCTTTCATTTCTTAAGTTATAGTGGATGATCATTTAATTCGTAATAATCTAGGAATCAAGAGAATCTCCTCCTTTACCTTTATTGATTTATGTAAACAGCCAATTCTTGCTTATTGCCAAGGTTAATATCTAACCGGTTAGCCTAATAAATAAGCTTAGTTGTCAGTTGATGATTAATTCGATTTACCAAATTAACCGAAGAAGTAATGGTATCCAATTCCTTTAAAGGCTTCATTTTAATAGCTTTGATAATCTTTACACCATCCACGGAAGAATTTGAAACGCTAATAATGGACCTATTGCTTGGTAGATGTTCTTTTAAAAGATTTGTATCAAGTTTGACGGTTTGTTCTTCATATTTAGACTTTATCTGATTTGATTTATAATCTAACGTTCCATCCTTATCAATATCTGCCAACATAAAATTGATATCAGTATCTTTACTTCCTTCTACCTGAATGGGAATTCCTAACTCATTGACATTTCCTTTAATTATCCCTTGACTAGAAATGGCTTTTGATCCATTTTCTTCAGCATCAAATAAGCCATCATTATCTGAATCCAAATCTCTGAAATCTGGAATCCCATCTTTATCAGTATCTACTGCATATTCTAATGGAATTTCGAAATCCTTTTGATAGTTACTGATACAGGGATCAAAATAAATGGAGAATGCTCTGGTAGTGGCAGGTAATCTTGAGCCTCCATGGTATAATGAGGTTCTAAGTAATATATTAGAAACATGGCTATCATGAAACAAAACAGATATTTCTGGTATATTGCGAGATCTTCCATGGAATGGGCGAGAAGGACCCTTAAATTCAGTTATTCCATGATGAATAGTTTTGGTCAACCGGGAATACTTATCGGTTCCTAATATATCCATATCGCGGAATCCAATAGCCTCCTGAATATTTCCCTTTCCACCATCAATATCTGTCACTATTCCTCCGACATGATCCATTTTAACAGGGGAAGCAGTATTAGCCTTAACAAATGATATAAGAAATTCCGCAAATGCTGTATCCGAATTAGCCGTCTTTCTTAAACTAGGTTCTAAGGCAGCTGTTAGTTGAGTGGAATCCAGGTCTATATCCTCCAGGATCACTCCATTTAAGGTCTTTACTTCAATCAAAGCATCAATATTTTGATGCACATTGCTAAATCTATAAATGCAACCTTCATTATTCAGTTTACCCGATTCTACCGAGTAATGATCAAAAGTAAAATTAGGAAGGTCACATCTAGAGATATCCAGGCCTGTAAATTCTATGTCATCGGGTATGCCGTCATTATCGTCATCCAAATCCTGGCCATCACTTATTCCATCTTGATCCCAATCTAGATCGCAGTACATTTTATCATCTGATAGTGAATGACTAACACCATATAACCTGAATGAATAATTGATCTCATCTTGCGAAGGGGAATTTGGCATATAATTAAGTTCAGAATCTTTTACTGTAAATGTTAGATATCTAATTTCCAGTGGTGCAGTTAAGATGAGTTCAGATAAGGTAGTATCATATGTGGAAAATGTAGATATCGGTAAGAAATGATCTCCATCTTCAGATATACTAACATGCATTCGTCCCTCTTTAGGTCCTAATGCTGACCAATAAATAACATAAGTTTGATTTTTGGGAATTCTATTCTTCAATCTTAAAGTGAGATATGCAGAATCATCTTCGAATAAAGCGAAATTACTATTTAATTGTCCCAGAACATGTTGAGGCTGCTTAACAAACCTACTCTCCTGCGCAACTGGGACATTTTCCCAGTGCTGTTGAAAGAAAAAAGGTCTTTCATTTTTGGGACACATACAAGTGGATTCATCTACAGTTCCGTCTTTATCATCATCTACAGCATTATTACAAATTTCAGTTTTGATTTCAGGAACTTCAGAGAAAAATATGGTAATGATGGCAAAAGAAGCTAGAAGGAAACTAAATGAAATACCTGTAAGCGTAGAATTAACCTTTGTTTTCTTCCTGGTAACTGTATTTCTCTTGAGCATAGATGAACCTCTTAATTAGACCTTTATAAAGGAATAATATAAACATACGCAATTATACTTTGTATGAAGGGTCAATAATGAGGCTGAAAGTGTGAGAAAACTTCTCTAAATACAAATTAATGAAAATTAAATAAAAAAAAGCTACGAAATGGATTTCGTAGCGATAGAAAATTTTTTTATTCCAATGTATATTACAACGAATTCCTTTTAATTAGTTTAAAGGGATTTTTTACATGATCATGTGTTTTATCCAATATCATTTCGGCTGCTCTGGCACCCATTTGAACATGATCTGTAGTTAAACATGTAATTCCTCCAGCAAGAATTTCTTTGATAGGCGTATCGTTATAAGAAAGTATTCCCACATCCCTGCCAAGCTCATAAGATTTAATTCTGGAAGATTTGATTAAATTAATTAAATCGGACTCTTGAAGGACAATGTAAGCATCACCTTTTCTCACTTCGGAAGGAAGAACCTCAGGGATAATCTTGAATGACAATTCATGCTTTTTACAAAATTGGGTAAATCCCCATTTAATTTCTTCCGGATAACGGGTAAATGCAGGAAAGGCCAAATAGAGTTGATCATAGGATTTGAGTAACTTCAGGCCGGTTTCAAGTCCATGGACGATGTCTTCTTCAAAATCCTGATACACCATACCGTAGTTTCCCTCAAGCTCATGCAAAGCTTTATCCAGAATAATCAGTTTACTTTTTGGAATTTTCTTAATTACTTCTTTTGCTTTATCCAACTCTTCATAAAAGTGAGGCATGATCACAAAATAATCATACTGCCCAAGGTTATCATATACCAGGTTTTCAAATTGCTGGATATTATACTGATGGGTAAATAAATTCACATAAGCCTTATTTCCAAGGGTTTTAACAAATGAGTTATAGATGATTTTCTTGTAATCACTCAACTTATTCAGAATGGCAATCACTCTGATTTTACCGACAGCATCAGTAGAATTTACGTAGTAACCTTTGCCGGGAACGGAAGAAATGATGCCTCTTCTGCTTAATTCTTTGTACGCTTTCTCTACGGTATCTCGGGATAAGTAGTATTCTTCGCTGGTTTCATTTATAGAAGGAATTCTTTCACCTGGTTTAAATACATCATTAGAAATATCTTCTAATATCGTATTGATTACCTGCCTGTACTTAGGCATGCGAGAATGCTGGTTGATTCTATCCAGCTTGCTAGCTAGCACTCTCATAAAAATTCTGTTAGTAGTTGTAGATCTTTTCCTTTTCGCTTTTTATCTATATCTAATATATCGCAAAAGATTACAACATCAAAATACTTTACGTATTTTTTACATTAAGGCAGGAACATTATATTAAACTAATGGTATTAATTTTAATTTCGGAAATTATAGTTTTAAAATTGTAGTGTTTAGTTGTTAGTAACGAAAAGGACATTAACCGCTAGGTCCGAATCTCTCGGTGCGAATTTTTGCCCCAGGAATTCCAAAAGCTACTAATTCATGAGAGACATACTCTACCATAGCTGTAGGGCCACAAACATATACTAATGGTTTACGATCAAATAGATGGAGCATATCAGTCAACATTTCTTCATCTATTCTTCGGGTATATCCTTTCCATGTAGGAGGAATATTCCTGGTTAATGTGTAATAAATTCTAACACTGTTATTATTGCTAAATAAATCTAATTCTCTTTTATAAATTAAGTCCTCCTCAGATTTTGCGCTATATAGTAATACTACGCTGGAATCTACTTCTGCCGATAATTTATGTCTGATCATAGACATTAAAGGAACAATTCCAGAGCCCCCGGCAACCAACAAAAGAGGCTGGTTTAATCCTGGGTGCCATACAAAATAACCGCCGATAGGACCTCGTATTTCGACCTGATCTCCCGGAATAATTACTCCATGCATATATTCAGATACTTCTCCACCCTCTAACAAATCGATAGTTAGGGCTATACGAGCTTGTCTATCAGGAGCGGAGGCTATAGAATATTTACGAATTGTTTGATAACCATCGGGTGCAGTAAGTCTTAGATCGTAATGTTGTCCCGCCATATGTGGCTTCCAATCAGGTAGGGAAAACACAAAGGTCTTTACTCGAGGCGTTTCCTGTATAATCTCTTCTACTGTTGCAATTTGCCAGTTGACAGCCATAGTTTAATACATAGATTTATTCTTCATTGGCACAAATTATCCATATCGTTCCTCTTGCCACGGATCTCCATACATATGATATCCTAATTCCTCCCAAAATCCTGCCCGGTCTTCTTTCATTAATCGCAACCCCTGTATCCATTTAGCGCTCTTCCAAAAATATAAATGCGGAACAACTAATCTGGCAGGTCCTCCGTGTTCTGGAGTTAACGGAAAGCCTGCATATTCGTAGGCGATGAAGGCTTTACTATCAATAACATCTTTTAGGGGTAAGTTGGTAGTATATCCTCCATAACTGTAAGCCATAACAAACTTTGCTTCGGGAAGGATTTCCACTGATGCTAATAAAGTGTCTATGGCTACTCCTCTCCATTCTGTATCCAGTTTTGACCAGGTGGTTACACAGTGGATATCCTTTACATACTTTTGGGCGGGAAGTTGTTTAAATGCTGACCAGTTCCAACTTTTCGATTCTTTGACCAGGCCTTCTATCTTAAATTCCCATCTATTAAGGTCGATAGTAGGGGTAGGTCCAGCCGATAGAACAGGGAAGTCGTCTATTATGTGCTGACCTGGAGGCGTACGATCAGCATGTTCCGGTTTTCGATTTTTGCCCTTAAAGCCTCTTGATATAAATGGCTTATCTTCCATGAGATTCTGTTGTCCTAGTTGTATTTAGCCACACTGCCATGGTAGAAATGGCTTGTTGTGGAGAAGAAGTACCAATATCCAGGGAATTAGGTTGAAGTGCCGTCGCATAGGATACATAGTCTACGGGTAATTCTGGCATATGAGGTAAATTATTCTGTCGATGAATGAGTTTTGAAAGTTTGGGATGGGAATGCTGCATCCATTGCTGAAAACTTTCATGTACTTCACGAAAGTCAATTCTGGAAATCATGCGTCTAAATGTTGATGCTGATGGAAACCGATCAAAGGTAGGAAAATGAGGCTTTACCAGATCATCATGTTCTCGGAGAAACTGATGAATCTCGTATGGCGTGCGTTTATTCAATAAGAGACAGAACGTGATGAGAAGAATAAACTCGGGAAAGGGATAGGTAATATGAATAGTGTTCCTGGGATCAGTTACTTCCGCAAAATAATCTGTTAAATGAGTCTTGGGAATAATAGCAGGAGATTTTTTAGTTGAATTAGTATAGTTTCTGAGGATATTAAATTTCCAGTTTTTCCAAAAAGTTTCTGTTCTGCTGGTAAAATTTCCTGGCTTATCGAAATATAAGTTACCTCCTAATTGTAAGCTGGCGGTTAATAATCGAGTTTTTACTGACTCTGCTATTTCTGTAAATGCCAGATAAGAGGTTAAGTCGGGCATTAATTCCGACTCAGCTTCTATGGCTTCCTGCAACAACCCTATATCCCTCCATGTTCCTAACCAATCGGACAGTTGTTTTAATTCATCGGCCCGGGGTTTTAATAACACTGGCCAGGCTGGTGAAATGAGCTGAAGTTGGTACCAATGATATTTAATTCGCTTTCTCCAATCGTGAATGTGTTCCATATTTGGGTCAGTCCGTACCAGTTTTAAGCCTTCCCAACCTTGACTGTAGATTTTTTCCAATCCTTCCTTGATCAACTTAAACTTATTTCCATTGATAGGTAAAGTGAGGGTTTGTCGTTGGTAGGAAACTAATCTTTTGGCTGCTTTTTGTCTTAATTCTTCTTCAGGCAAGGCATCTTGGGCTAAGATATCTCTTCTGGCAACTAATTTATCCTTTAGTAATTGGTATAATTCATCCTTTAGTTGGAGGGGAGCTAAACTCTTTAAATCATCGATTGCTTCGATGAGGGCAGTAGCATCCCTAATGCTCGATAATGTCCTTGCAGTATCTCTGTAATATGTATTTGCTTCTCTATAGGCAGTAGTTCCTACGGTAAATCTTATTAACCTCAAAATAGCCCTTATTTTTTTATGTCCTTTTCTGGCTTCGTGAATCCCTTTATGTGGTGGAAGGGTTTCTGTGAGGTGATTATATGCTTTGTGAATTTCTTCCTGTAAGACTCGTTGAATATTTTCTCCTAGCGTAGCTTCTCTATAAAATCTGAATGGCATAAGCTTTTTTGCCAAAGTTACTAAATTGTTAACTTATTGTTAGGGGAAAACTAAGAGAAAATGTGCTTCCTTTGTCCGATGTTTCTTCAAGCCAAAGCTTACCATGATGTTGTTCCATGATACCCAGGCTAATAGAAAGACCTAGCCCTTTTCCATTACCTACTTCTTTCGTAGTGAAAAAAGGTTCAAATATTTGATCTTTGATGTGGAGAGGCACTCCAATACCATTATCTTTTATTTGAATGAGAATTTCTTCTCCTTTTTTAACTGTGCTAATCACAATTTCCCCTTTACCTGGAATGGCATGAATAGCATTTTCTAATAAATTCATAAAAACTTGATTGATTTTTCCAGGTACTCCATCTATAAGAGGAATATTCCCATAATGCCTGACAATATGCACTCTTTCTGTGCATAGATGGGAAATCATCGTAATTGTCCGATTAATTGACTCATGAAGGTTCACTTTTTTAAGACCATCTTCATCTAATCGAGTGAATTCTCTTAGTCCAGCTACTATTTCCTTGGTTCGGTTGGCACCTTCTCTAACACCTTCTAACAATTGGTCAATTTCGGGAAATACCTCTTCTAGCTGATAGTCTTCGGATACTTTTTCCCAAAAAGAACGGGTTGTAGGAGTAGTATTTTCTTTTTTAGTAAAGGCTTCTATTTCCTTATATGCTCCTTTTACATCTGCCAGATCATTACGAATAGGATTTAGGCTTGAGATGACAAAGTTGATCGGATTATTTATTTCATGTGCGATTCCGGCGGTAAGTTGACCTATGGAAGCCATTCTTTCAGATAGGACAAGTTGGGATTGCGCCTTTTTGAGTTGAATATTGGCTTCAGCCAATTCCTCATTTTTTTTCAGTAATTTTCTTTCATACTGGTTTTGAAGATTTCTAAAGAAATAGATCAGCAGAAATGTCATTAAAAAAAAGTTGATAAACAGATTTATATAATAAACATTTATCAATAATTGGTCGGATTCTACAAATCCTGTGAAATTCACTTTCTGAATATATACCGTTAAGAGAAAAGCTAGAATGATTAAGATGTAGTATCTATAGATAGTTTTTATGTCTCTGAAAATCAACAGAGTCATAATAGGCAATGTGACGTAATTTACTTGATTTCCCGCTACGGATTTAGAGTAGATGCTAATAAAGGTCACTATGCCTATCCCTGAAATGATAATAAAATTTTTGGATAAGGTGAACAATCTAAAACTATTCAGCATTAAGCAGATAGAAAATAATACGATATTTATAATCCCGATTAATACAGTGATATTATCTTTTGATAATGCTCCAGGAATAATCATGCTGAAAAGAAAGACTACAATGCTTAGCACACTTATTTGATTTAATAAGCTGATAGCCCTCACCTCCAAGAAGTCCATGTCTTCCTTTATTCCTATCTTAGATATTCTTTTCCATAGTGATAACATTCTTTTTATCATTTAATAATAAGGATAAATTGTCTTAAGTATATGTTGCATTCAAATCTAGGCAATGTTATCTAGAAGTCATCAATTTACATAATATGGAGCTTATTTCTCAAAGGGGCCTAAGTTGGGAATCTTCAACTGAATTTCAGGAAAAAAATAGATCTGGAAAGAATTACCTTCTTGCTATAGGGATCGATGAGTATACCTATTGTGGTTCTCTTGATAATGCTGTTAAAGACGCCTGTTATTAAAAACCAATCTTATTTTCTTCTTATTGTTGGAATTTACAGTACATTTGGAACTTGTGAATTAGTAATTTCGAATAAGGAATAAGCATACTACTGCATCATATTTAGATGTTTTATTCATGAAAAGCCAGTTTAAACCTTACCTTAGCTACCTTCTTATTTTTATTATAGCTCTCATTGGATGTTTTACATGGCTCAGTTATTGGTTTCCATCGTATTATTTGCCATCCTTATTGTGCCATTTCAGATTACAATATTTTTGGGCAATGATGGTCATAGCTCCTGTGGGATTTTGGATTGGGAAGAAATATTGGGCCATTTTAGGAATGTTGATTGGGATGTGGAATGTATTACCGATGGTTCCTTTGTATTCAGGGAGCGAGCAAGTACAAACGCATTGGGACGAAAAACCTATCACTATTCTCAGCATTAATGTATTAAAGTTCAATCAGCGCTACGATTTAGTCAGAAAGGAGATTGAGCGATATAATGCTGATATAGTCATTTTAAGTGAACTGGATCAAGCATGGCTAACAGCAATTTTACCAATCACAAAAGTCTATCCACATAATGAAGCCATTAGCAGGGAAGATAATTTCGGGATAGGTATTTATAGCAAGGTTCCATTACTGAATAAAGAAATATACTATTTTGGAGAGTTAGCCACTCCTGCAGTAAGAGGAACTTTTATTTGGGATCAAGATACCATAGATGTGTTGGGATTACATCCTCGGGCTCCTGAAAGTGTGTACCATTTTAGAGAAAGGAATCATACGTTTAACGAATTAGTGATGCTTAGACCATTGTTATCCAAGCATTTAATCGTAGCGGGTGATTTAAATACAACTTCTTTTTCCATATTTTTTCATCAATTTCTACAAGGAATGGAGCTAAAAGATTCCCGAAAGGGATTTGGATTGGGGATTAGTTGGCCAAGCTTTTTTTATCCTTTAGGCATAAGCCTGGATCACGTATTGCTTAGCACCGAATGGAAAGTGATAGATAGGGAAATCGGGAACTATGTAGGATCTGACCACTATCCTGTTTATATTAAATTAGCGTTGTAATAATATGGAATATGTGTTTCATATATAAGAAATACATATCTTTACCTGATTATTAGTAGCTAACATTAGATTTGTCAATCAATTATGCGTAACCAAACATGGATCCTTATCGGATTGGTATTCTTTTTTGCCTTAGGATGGTCGGGATGTGAACAAAGTGGAACGAGTGAACCTCAACAAGCGATGGCTACTGTGGAGGAAACAGATGATTCTGGAGATCAGGAAGATAAATCCAAAAGACCTAGTCCATTTAAAGAGATCTCCGGACAGGTTGGAGGGGCACAAATCTCTATGACTTATAGTTCTCCCAGTGTTAAGGGAAGAAAAATATTCGGAGGCTTAGAGGAGTATGATAAGGTATGGCGTACTGGAGCAAATGAAGCGACTACCATTAATATAGATTCAGAAGTGAATATAGAAGGCCAAGTTCTACTACCAGGCAAGTATAGTTTGTTTACTATTCCGAAAGAAGAAGGGCCCTGGACAGTGATATTTAACAAAGAGTGGGATCAGTGGGGAGCTTATGAATACGATTCATCACTGGATGCCTTGAGAGTGGAAGTTATGCCGGAAACATTAACAGAAAAAGTTGAGCGTTTATTATTCGAAATAGATCCTGAAGGTGAAGTTGTTATGTCCTGGGATAAAGTAAGATTGCCTATTCAGGTCGGTACAGATGGTTAGTGCGTACCTCTAATGTAAAGGCGGGGATTAGAATGTATTGTCGATAGTAACATAGGTCTTGGAAAAAAAAACCGGGGGACTCAATCTGTCTTCGACAGAGAATCAACCCCAGCCCTTGCTCTTAAAAGCCAGGATCTGCATACATCGTAAACATTCACCCCAGCCTGAATTTTATACGCTAAAAATCCGTTTCGTTCTGTTGGGTATTTTGCAAATACAGGGCCAATCAAAAAGCATTAAGTATTTCTTTTCATTTTTGGGGATGAGTGGTTAATATATTGCGTATGAATGGTCGTTTTGGTTGATTGAATGGTTTTTCTGCAAGAATTATTTATCCTGTAGTAAGAACAAAAATAGTTTTGACTACATAATTGTTCAACATTTAATACGCTTATTAGTCTTTACGTGATCTGATCAAATGGAGAGCGTACAAGGGAATACTGAAGATGAATTTTAGGGATATAATCTTCAGAAACGGGTATTAACCACATCTATTTTATATTATTGTCACATGTTACATTTTATTAATTATAAAGAGGATTTATGAAATACTCTCGTAGAAAATTTTTACACCGTGGAGTTAGCTGGAGTACCGCTGTTTGCCTCACTCCGACCATCTTAACCGCATGCAACACATCATCAACAGCAGAAACTACTGAACAGGAATCGGAAGAACCGATGAGCACTGCTACTTCTTCAGATATGTTTTTTAACATTTCTTTGGCTCAATGGTCTTTACATAAAATGTTAAAAGCTGGTGAATTAGATAATCTTGATTTTGCTGCTAAAACGAGAAATGATTTTGGTATTGAAGCGGTAGAATACGTTAACCAATTTTTTATGGATAAGGCTAAAGATGAGGCCTATTTACAGGAAATGAATAAAAGAGCTGCCGACAATGGGGTTAAAAATTTGTTGGTGATGATTGATGGCGAAGGTCCGCTGGGCTCGACGGATGCAAAAGAAAGAAATCAAGCGATCGAAAATCATCATAAATGGGTAGAAGCTGCCAAGATCTTGGGATGTCATTCTATCAGGGTCAATGCTGCAGGGAAAGGGACTATGGAGGAAGTGGCAAAATCCGCCACAGAGGGGTTAAGGACGTTAAGTGAATATGCTAAAGATTTTGATATAAATGTAATTGTAGAAAATCATGGGGGATATTCTTCTAATGCAGAGTGGTTATCTGGTGTGATCGCTGCTACTGAAATGGATAATTGCGGGACCTTAACCAGATTTTGGGAATTTCTGTATCAAGGGAAGTATTTTTGATTGCGAAGAAGAGTATGACAGATATAAAGGCATTGAACTCCTCATGCCTTATGCTAAAGGGGTGAGCGCAAAGTCAAATGTGTTTAACGAAGAAGGGATGGAAGCTAATATGGATTATTCCAGATTGCTTCAAATCGTAAAAGATGCAGGATATAAAGGATATATAGGTATTGAATTCGAAGGGAATGAGGTTCCTGAGGATGAAGGAGTAATTAAAACCAGGGATTTACTGATGAAAGTAGGTCAGCAAATGGGATAGACCTTGAGGTTTTCAATAGATATATATGATCATTTTAATGGCGAATAGTAGTACTATTCGCTTTTTTATTTTCCTTACCTAAATTTTATTTACAGATATTCCCTCTTTTTCTATCAATTAATGTCAAACTTTGAAAAGATTCTACCATAATCGGTCAACTTCCCCTGAATTAATTTCTCACAATCATAGAAAATTGATTTTTGATAGATCCTGCTCTGCTGATTTACTTTGTAGAAATCACGCAGAGAAAGAAGTAATGTTGTGACATAGCGCTTTAACCATGGAAATAGTATTCTTGCTCATACTTCTTATAGTATTGGTACTAAATATATGGATCGGGATTAAACGATTTAAATAGATTCATATACTAACAAAACAGGCTTTTCTCAATGTTTTAAGTATACCTTCAACGGAGCGGATCGTTAACAACTTTCCGCTCTTTTTTTGGGGTTATGATAATTCAATACTGTTTGAGGAATCTACACCTGATATAGCGATTAAAGATAAGTGACCTCATTTGCATTTTTGGGGATACGAATTCTCACAAATTACGATATCACAATTTATTCGTAAACATAAATAATATTCGAGCTTGTACTATGTAATGATCTGGTGCACAATCTCACCATGAACATCAGTTAATCGAAAATCTCTTCCTTGAAATTTATAGGTCAACTCTTCGTGATTAACCCCTAGTAAATGAAGAATAGTTGCCTGTAAATCGTGAATGTGAAGTTGTTCCTTAATTCCATAATATCCTATTTCATCAGTTTCCCCATAAGTAATACCCGCTTTAATTCCACCACCTGCCAACCACATGGTAAATGCATCTCTATGATGGTCTCGCCCCTTGAATGGAGCCGTTTTACCTCCTCTGTTTTCCCACATAGGCGTTCGTCCAAATTCTCCTCCCCAGATCACCAGTGTTTCTTCCAATAAGCCCCGCTGTTTCAAATCCTTAACCAATGCTGTCATGGGTTGATCTACTTCTTTACACCTCCTGAGAAAACCACCTTCTAAGGCTTCAAATTCGTTACTTCCATGAGAATCCCAACCTCTATGAAATAGTTGAATAAAGCGTACATCTCTCTCCGCTAATCTCCGTGCTAATAAACAATTGTTAGCAAAGGAAACTTTTCCCGGTTCTGTGCCATACATTTCATGAACATGAGAAGGTTCCTCAGAGATATCCATGGCTTCTGGTACTGTCATTTGCATATTGAAAGCCATTTCATATTGAGATATACGGGATAGAATTTCGGGATCACCCACTTCTTCGTATTGAGTTCTATTAATTTCATTGATCGTTTCTATAGCCTTTTTTCTCAATTTTCTGGGAATTCCGGCAGGATCTGATACAAATAATACGGGATCTCCTTTCGAGCGAAATTGAACTCCTTGATAAACAGACGGTAAAAAACCACTTCCCCAGATACTTTTTCCTGCGCTGGGGTTAGACTGGCCTGAGACCATAACTACGAATCCAGGCAAATTACTATTCATGGATCCTAATCCATAAGTAACCCAGGATCCCATACTCGGCCTTCCTTGTCTGGGGCTTCCCGTATGCATAAACAATTGAGCTGGAGCATGGTTGAATTCGTCCGTATAAATCGCCTTCAGGAAAGCTACATCATCGACCACTTCAGTAAAATAGGGAAATAATTCTGAGACCCAGGAACCAGTTTCGCCATACTGTTTAAAGGTAGATTGAGGGCCTAACATTTTGGGTACCCCTTGAATAAAAGCAAATCGCTTGCCTTCCAGAAGAGAGGGGGGACAGTCTTTGCCGTGAAGCTGATGTAGAATAGGTTTATAGTCAAATAATTCCAATTGGGAAGGGGCACCTGCCATATGCAGGAAAATCACTCTTTTGGCTTTTGGAGCGAAACTGCCAACTTTAGGCAAAAGAGGATTTCCAGAAGTTAGTTCAGATTGTCTCTGGCTGTCACAGCCGATGAGAGAATTTAAGGCAATGGCTCCCAAACCTAAGCCTCCGTTCTTTAAGAAATGTCTTCTGGTAAGCCATTGTTGATGACTCTCTATAAGCTCATTAAATATATTTCCCATGCTTATTCTTTAGTTATCGTTTCATCCAAATTAAAAATAACTTGTGCCACAGCATGCAAAGCAGCTAAAGTAGGATCTTCAGCCTGAGACATATAGCATAATTTCGCTGCTTCCTGAGGATATTTATTATAATATGTTATTGCTTGCTCATAATAATCGAGCAATAAATGAAGCTTCTTTTTATCAGGGGCATATCCAAGTAATTGTTGGTACATACTGATGGCCCATTCTTCAGGAGTAGCATGAGGAGATGATGTTTTAATACGATGAGCAAGGGCTTCTGATGCTTCCAGATATACTGTGTCATTCATTGTAACAAGGGCTTGCAAAGGAGTATTTGTGCGGATTCTTCTGGAAATACAGAATTCTCTACTGGGACTGTCAAAAGTAGTAAAGGAAGGATAGGGGCTTGATCTCCTGAGATAAGTATATACAGCCCTTCTATATCTATTTTCTCCCTGGCTGGGTGTCCATCGCATAAGATGTCGAATAGTGTTCCAAACCCCTTCAGGCTGAGGGGGCATAACGGGAGGACCATACATCTTTGTACTTAATAATCCGCTCGCTGCAAGGGCCTGATCCCTTAATTGTTCTGCTGAAAGCCTTACTCTGGGACCTCTACTTAAATACGAATTATAAGGGTCTTTTTCCAATTTCTCAGGGGTACTTACTGATGATTGGCGGTAAGTATCAGACATGACTATTTGTTTGAGTAGTGGTTTGATGTGCCAATGGTGCTTATGCACGAAATCCCACGCCAATTTGTCTAATAACTCAGGATGAGTAGGCTTTTCTCCCTGAGTACCGAAGTCTTCCAAGGTTAATACTATTCCTCTTCCAAATAGTTGTTCCCAGAATCGATTCACCATGACCCGGGAAGTGAGAGGGTTTTCTGATGATAGGAGCCAATAAGCAAACCCCAGTCGATTTTTAGCATAAGAGGATTGCCATTGATTTAAAGAAGAAGGAACATCTGGATCCACTTTCTCTCCATGCACTAACCAATTACCTCTTTCAAAGACATGAGTAGCTCTTTGTTCCTCGCCAGCTAATTCCTGCATAATAGGCACTTTGTATTCAGTTGGATACAACTCTCTGAGTGTAGGGAATTCATTAGTGAGATCCATATCAGCCGTATTATTAAAGAATGCCATTAATTCATAGTACTCTTTCTGTAAAAAAGGATCGTATGGGTGGCTATGACATTGGACACAACTTATAGTAATTCCCTGAAAAACTTCAAAGGTGGTGTTTACACGATCTATTACTGCAACGACTCTAAATTCCTCATCATCAGTTCCGCCTTCGTCATTCGTCATAGTATTTCTATGAAAGGCTGTAGCTATAAGTGCTTCTTTATTCACCTCGGGTAGAAGATCACCTGCTAGTTGGTAAATGGTAAAGGAATCAAAGGGCATGTCTTTGTTGAATGCTTTGATCACCCAATCTCTGTAAGGCCAAATTTCTCTATGCCTGTCTTTTTGGTAACCCTGAGAATCACCATATCTGGCCAGATCCAACCACATACTTGCCCATTTTTCACCAAAATGAGGTGAATCCAACAATTGGTCCACTAAATTTTCATAAGTTTTATCGGAAGGATCACTAATATATGTTTCTCGTTGTTCTTCAGTAGGAGGAAGACCTGTAATATCGAGACTTAACCTCCTCAATAAGATCTCTGGGGAAGCCTTTTTTGATGGCTTCAGTCCTTTCATTTCAAGTGCTTCTTTGATATAAACATCAATTAGATGTTCTGAAGAAGGGGAGGGGGCATCCATTGTTTCTTCTATCGGAACAAAGGCCCAATGAGGTTCCCATTCCGCTCCTGAAGCTATCCAGGAATGTAGCTTTTGAACTTCATCCTTTGTCAGTGAGGGGCCTTCGGGAGGCATTCTTTCTTTAGGGTCGGCGTGTACAACTCTATGGATTAGCTCGCTCTCTTCAGGATGATTAGGGATGATCCCTGCTAATCCTGAATCGTTAACCTTTAACGCTTCATCTCTGAATAATAAGCTAAATCCACCTTGCCTTTTCACTCCACCATGGCAGGAAATACATTTAGCATTTAAAATGGGACGAACATCAGAGTTAAAATCAATGTGGTCTTCTTTGTTAGGTAGATAGATGGCTGTAACAGCTAGCAACATCAGCCCTAATCCCAGACCCAGATACCAAAAACGAATAGACAACTTCATAACTTAACGGTATGCTCAAATATACCAATGATTGAACATAAATACTAAAACGCTTTTAATTATAGATTCAACTCTCTAAAAGATGATTCGCCTCTGAGTGGATTGGCAATAAAATGGTAAAAGTAGTTCCTTTGTCTTTTCTACTGTCTACCTGTATGGTGCCTTGATGTTGTTCTATGATTTCTTTAGTAATGGAAAGTCCAAGTCCTGTACCTTTACCTCTTTCTTTGGTAGTAAAAAATGGTTCAAATATTCTCTCCAGTGTTTCTTGATCCATTCCAATACCATCATCAGTAATAATAATTTGTACTTGTTGATCTATTTGTTCTGTTATAATGACAACTTCTCCATAGTCCTCTATTGCCTGAATAGCATTACTTAAAAGATTCATAAAAACTTGATTAAGCTTTCCAGCCTGGCAATTGATCAAAGGAATATCACCATATTTTTTTTTGATGGATACTTTGTGCTTAATGATATTTCCAAGTAAAATAAGGGTAGAATCTATAATTTCATGAATATTGGTTAGCTGGAATTCTTCGCCATCAATTCTGGAAAAATTCTTTAGTCCACTTACAATTTCTCTTGTTCTGGAAGCTCCTTCGCGTAATCCCTCCAACAATGATTGTATTTCCTCTTTAATGATCTCATATTCAAAATCCCCCAAAATAGCTTTCTGGGATTCCTGATGTCCCTGTTGATCCGCAAGATTCATAAATGCTTCTATAATCAGATGAAGGTCCTTAATATCTCTATCCAGCGGAGTTAAATTAGAGTAAACAAAATTAATAGGATTATTAATTTCATGCGCGATCCCTGCTAATAACTTTCCCAAAGACGCCATTTTTTCAGCTTGAAGCATTTGTGCCTGTACCTGAGAAAAGCGTTGTCCCATGAGCGAAGTTTCGGACATATTTTTAATTATCCCCAATACGCTCAACTGTCCTTCATCTACGAGTTGACAATCAACACTTGCTAAGACCCAAGTATGAATATTTCGGTTTTCCTGATGAATAATTCTACCACTCCATTCCCAGGAAGTTTGCCTATCTGAATGATAAACATACTGTTCAAATTTAGACAGATCTTCTGGATGAATCAGAGGGAATAAATCTTTTAAACTGGAAATTTCTTCAGGGCGACATCCGCTGAGTTTATGTATACCTTCACTAAGGTAGACACATGTCCCATTTCCTTTTCTATCTGTAAGGAATTCGAAAAGGGTATCTGGTATTTTGGACAGAATTCGCTCCAATGAAGACTTCATAGTATCGTAATAGCCTTTGGCTGATTCTATTTTCGAACCATAATAAATAAACTGATGATAAAAGTCAGTGTTCTCTTATGCCTTCAAAAATCATATTAAAATGTTTGCATACCAAGCCTCAAGTAAAGAATTGAAAAAAAATTAGAGGTTGCACAGCTTTTCAATGCCCCGGAAATTATTTTCTCTTTTGGTCAAATTATGCTAATCAACTACGTACTGGAACAACATGGTATTGGGAAAAAAATCTACGAATAAATACTTGGATAATATTATGATAACACATTAATTTCAATTAGTTAATATTATTTATTTAAGTATCAAATCATTTTAAAAAATAAACAAAAAGCCGTATGTCTAACAACTTTAAAGAAATTATTGTATCTAATGATGCTGGTGAAACAACTGGCCATGTTAATGGAAATTCTGCGAATTTAACATTAGGTGGTGGTGGAGCTCAAGGGGATGTTGCTCTTAGCAGAGCAGACGGAAATCAAACTATTCATTTAGATGGAGGAGATGGGAACATTCATGCAGGAGGGGCTGGAAGTAATGGTGACATTAGGTTGATGAATGATGATAATGAAATGACAGTACACGTAGATGGTGGAACCGGGAACATTAAATTAGGAGGATATGGAACACAAGGAGATGTAATTTTGTGTGATGCTAATGGAAAAACCGGTGTACATGTAGATGGCGGAAGTGGAAATATCACATTAGGAGGCAATGGACACAATGGTGATGTAAGAGCCTTACACAGTGATGGAGGGATTACAGCTCATATTGATGGTGGTACTGGTAACATGATACTAGGCGGTGCAGGAACCCAAGGAGATGTGGTTCTGAAAAATGGAGAAGGAGCTCAAACCATTCATATTGATGGTGGAAGTGGAAATATGGCTTTAGGAGGAAATGGAAGTAATGGAGATATTAGAGGATTGACCAGTGAAGGTGGCTTAACACTTCATATAGATGCAGGATCTGGTAATATGTATTTAGGCGGAGCTGGCACCCAAGGAGATTTGGTGTTGAGAAATGAAGGAGGATCTCAAACTATTCATGCTGATGGAGGAAGTGGTAATATTACCCTAGGAGGAAATGGAAGTAATGGAGACATTAGAGCATTGAATAGCAATGGAGGGATTACAGCTCATATTGATGGTGGAACAGGAAATTTACATCTGGGAGGTAGCGGATCTCAAGGAGACATTGATCTTAAAAATGGCGATGGACAGCAAACCATTCACATAGATGGTGGAAGTGGAAATATAGCCCTGGGAGGAAATGGAAGTAATGGAGATGTAAGATTGATGAATGCTCAAGGAGGAATTACAGCTCATATTGATGGTGGAACAGGAAACTTACATCTGGGAGGTAGCGGATCTCAAGGAGATATAGACCTTAAAAATGGTGCTGGTCAACAAACAGTTCATATCGATGGTGGAAATGGAAATATCGCTCTAGGAGGAAATGGAAGTAATGGTGACGTGAGATTAATGAATGCTGATGGAAATGTAACGGTTCATCTTGATGCGCAAACTGGAGACCTTATTCTAAATGGTTCTTCTTTAAAGCCAGCAGATTACGTATTTTCTTCAGAATATGATTTAAGCCCTTTATCTGAAGTGAAGAATTATATCAACACTCATAATCATTTACCTGGAATTCCTTCTGCTGACCAAATGAAAGAGGAGGGTATGAGCCTGGCAACACTTTCTATGAAATTATTAGAAAAAGTTGAAGAATTGACTCTTCACCTTATCAAGCAAGAGGAAATTATTCAACAACTAAAAAATAAATAATAATCCTTCGCAGAAAGCTATTATCATAAAAAAGGATGGCTGCAATGCAGTCATCCTTTTTTATGAAAAATATTGCTCCACATTGATGGGGCTTTAAATAATTTGATATAATTCTTTTAAAACCAGATTAATCTTGTCTAGGCCGAAATGTTAAGCTAACATCTTATTAATTCCATACGATAATATATGGTAGGCCCACCCTGTAGTTAATATAGCGCCATACTAAATTTAGGTCTGTACTTTTTGGTTATTTCATGTTGTTCTCCCAGAAAATGAAAAATTGCGATGATGGCCTTTCTGCTAATATCATCACAAAAATGTTTGTCTTTCTCTAATGACTGAATGAGGTACGAAAGCGCCAGGTCCCAATGGCGATGTTTTGCTTGTTCATGAGCTGCCCTTAAAAAAGTAGCTATCGGTTCTTCTGCATGTTCTATACAACTTTCCAAATTAGCCAGACTTAAAATATCTGATGCCTCTTCGTAAAAAGGTTCTCCTAATTTTATGTCTCCCACTAATTTTTTCGCTTCTTCAGGATCAGAGTTGACAATCTCCTTTGCCAGAGCGATAGTAGCTTCCTTGTTGTCGGGAGTTGAAATAACGAATAGCTTCAACTCATTTAATGCCTGTTCGTAAGTCTCTTTTTCCTGGAGCTGACTGAGAATAACAGCTAATAACTCCTTATTTTCGTCTGGTAAATGTTGATTAAGCCAATCGATTATTTGATATTCAGGAAGTGCGCCAACGAATTCCGCTATAACCTTTCCCTGGTAGAACATTTTTACTGCGGGAATACTCATTATCTGAAAGTTGGTAGCAATTTCCGGACTTTCATCAGTATTTACTTTGATAAGTTCCCACTTTCCTGAGGATTCACCTGCTAATTTCTCGATAACAGGACCTAAAAAACGGCAAGGACCGCACCATTCTGCCCAAAAATCAACTACTACAGCTATTTGATGGCTTCTCTCAAAGACTTGTTCCTGAAATTGAATTTCTGTCATGGTATCGCTTTTTGTATTATTTTCTCAATTCCTGGTTTTTGATCAATTTGGCATCATCTGAAACCTTAGAAAGTATCATAGGGGTTAGAGCATAGGCGACAAATGCTTCATCGAATAATTCGACATCTAATATTTCGGTTGCTGAAAGAAAGGCAGAAGCTCCGTGTCGGATTTCTACCATAACATTATTACAAGTAAGTCGTAACAATTTTGCAGTAGAACCATGTACCCCTTCCAGGTGAAGTGTTCCTACTTGACCCGATAATTCTACCTTAGATTCATCTCTTAAAGTTTGCCTGAGAATATCAACATTTAATGGTGCCTGTATTTGGCTAACACCTGTAGTGTAGATATGTAAAAATGGTGAATGGATGGTATCCTCAGAAAAAAACCGGACACCCTGTTCCAATGAAAGTAAGAATAAAGCATCTGTACCCAGGGATATAGTAATAGGCTTTTCCAATGATACTGATACATCAATTTCCATCATTCCCTCCTGTGTATGTGTAAAATTAAGCAGGTCAAGGGGATCTTTATAAGGCGATGCTATGTACAAAAAAGAAGATGCTGTCGGTGAGTATTGAACCTCTAAATTACCCATAAAGCGTAGTTGTGTCACATCCGCCATGGACATTTCAATGGTGTCTTTTACAAACTCCTCAATTACGATAGGAATTCCTTCTTCCGGCCCTTCTTGAATGACCGTAAAAGATTCCCTGAAAAAAAGCATCAAAAAAAACAGCACCAGATAGGTGAATAATACTAATGACATCAAAATTTTGGTACTTGCTTTCATTGTTCCTGATCCTAAGTGATTATGAGAGTACTTGTTTTTCCGTAAGCCTTACATAAGAAGCAATCCATAACCAGGGAGGTATGATTAATAGGGTCATTACCTGTAGGAAATTCACAACATTATGCTTTTTAAAATTACCAACAAGTTCATTTACCTGGATCGAGTAAGTGAATTGACCAGTTGATATCCATACAACGATAACTGCGGATAAAGAAAGAAGAATCATCATCATTAGGGAAATAGCCATTAACCCAAGAACGGTTTTAAAATAACTAAATCCTTTAAAAAAAACCGATCCCGTAAAAAAAATGGAGTGTATGAAGTAGAACGTAAGTATTGTTCCAAATACTTCTCTGTCAAAAGGATGTAATGGGGGAAAAGGGGTGAGAAACAGAAACTTCGAAATATAATATACTAGATAGGAGATGGGCCAAAAGATAAATAACCATCCCATTAAAAAGAATATGGAGGTGATTAAAAATGCACTAAGAAACTTTTCCAAATGGGAGGCAGGAAGTAATAAATAAATGGCTCGTTTTTGAGAATTGTGCAAATTGCTAAATGCTAAACTGCCATAAATACTTCCAGCAATTAATAAAAAGGAGGAAAAGAACTCTTTACTAAATTCAGAATCCACATTATTCGAATCATTTAAAATAACTCTAATAACAAATATTAATAGATACACACCAAGATATATACCAATAGCCAATGAAATACCCTTGATACTTTCCATAAAATCTTTTCTGAACATTGCCAAAAATCTGCTAAAAGAAAATATCATATGTTTATTCATGATAGGCGGCTTTATCAAACAATGCGTTGATGATTTTCGAATCTTTTAACACAGCATTAAACAGGATTTCCAGGTCCATTTCAGATTTAACTTCATTATCATGTTCTGTAATTACTGCATAACCTTCAAGGGTCGGTTCATGATAAATGATAGGTGGTAAGTCCTGAAGGCTGCGTGTTAATTGAAATTTAAGTCTGCGATTTGTCTGGTTAATGCTTTTATAAAAAATACTTCCCCCTTTTCGAGTATAATAATGGGATCGATCAAGTTGACCACATCTCTTACCTGATGGGTAGAAATAATAAAACTTCGTTCATGATGCAGTGTGGCAGCTAGTAATCGCCTAAACTGGCTTTTGGAAGGGATGTCCAGCCCATTAGTAGGTTCATCCATGATAACCAACTTGCTATGAGTAGCTAATCCAAATGATATCAATACTTTCTTCTTTTGCCCATAGGAGAGTTTACTCATCTTTTGGCTTTTGGGAATATCAAACTCCTTCAAATTGGCATTGAATAGGAAGTGATCAAATAGTGGATAAAAAGGACTATACAACTTCTCATATTGATTTACGGTGATAGGAGGGATTTCTAATTCTTCAGGAATTACATATAAATCTCTCAAGACTAATGGATGTCTATCCTTAGAATGATATCCATTGATAATGCAACTTCCCTTTTGAGGAAATATCAGACCTGATATCAACTTTAATAAGGTAGATTTACCGGCACCATTTTTTCCCAGTAATCCGTAAATTTTTCCACTGGGTAATTCCAGATTCAGATGGTTAAATATAGGGTTAGCAGGAGAATATCCGAATGAAAGGTGTTCGATCCTTACCATAAAATAGTCACATTATTGATAAATAACTGCTTATCCTAAACTTATTGATATTATTTTGTAAATACAATCCTGCTCAATCGTCAATTTTGTCGAAAGAAAAGGATCTCACTGTTTATACTCCGGGAACATCTCCGTAAATATGTATGTGTAGTCTGTCTGAAAATCTAAAATTATAGGTTTTACAAACCTCCAACAACCAGGCTGATTTAGACTTAATTTGGGCTGAATCTGTGCCTTCGGGCATAAGATAAATTTTGTGTGAAGGAATTTTGTGCCTGTTTATTAGTTCCAATAATTCATTTAAATCTGAAGGTTTTTCCAGAACAAACTTAAAAATGGACTTTGGATGGCTTGCAAAAAAGGTAAGTACATTTGCTTTTTCCCTTAATGCCTGACCATTATTCGAATGAGCTAATTTTGGAGAGACATTAAATTGATCGATATAAGGTTCAAATAAACGATCTGGAATAATGGTTCCATTTGTTTCTATTTCGATAAAATAATTGGGATCCAAAGATGTTAATTCTTTGGCTAATTCGGTTAAACTGGTTTGTTGAATCATGGGTTCTCCACCTGTAAAAACAATATGGCGACTTGGAAAGGACTGAATTTTTTCCAGAATTTGCTGAATGGATAACTCAATAATAGCTTCTCCTTTGTTAAATTTCTTATAGCTTTTCTGTTTATCCTTCACATGTTTAAAGGAAGTATGTTCCCAATTCCATGTATAGTCTGTATCACACCAGATGCAGTGAAGATTACATAAAGCACATCGAATAAAAATACTGGGTATGCCTATATTTTTCCCCTCTCCTTGAACAGAATAGAAGATTTCCCCTTCGCCATTTAATTTTGCTATTTTCATGAATATTAATTGCTCTTAACAAATCTGTTTGTTATACATATTTTGACTAATTTTACTAAAAAGAGTGTAATAAGCAGAAATGTTTTACATTTTCTCTGCGTTGTCGTATAGTCTATGGTGAATTGATTACCAATGCTTAAGCCCGGTTTCTTCATATTGAGTGTATCCCGATACCTGCATTTACTATGTTTGTTGTGCATAGGGACGGTTCACGCCCAATATCAACTTCACATTCCGGATATTAAGCGGGATACGTTGGATCTATATCCTCAGGAAATTGCATTTGTTGTGAGCGAAGTAGTCAATATTGGTGATCAGCCTTCACCCCAAGGGCTTATTTCTTCTTACTATTATCTATCTAATGATAAAATATTTGATGAGAGAGATATTTTCTTGGGGTTTGATGAAGTAGTAACAAGTTTAAAACCTCAGCAAAGACATTACGCTGGAAAGGTACTGGAATTACTCGAATATACTGATACAGGAAACTATTTTCTCATCCAACATACCTACCTCAACACTACCACTCCAGATCATACTATCCTTTCCTCCTTAACGAAAGTACTATGCCCGGTAAAAGTTTATGAAAATCGGTTAAAAGGAGAAAAAGCAGAATTGATGGCTATCATTGCAAAAGTAAATGATACGATCATTGAACCTGGAGGGACTACTATTTCCAAAAGTTATACTAAAAATATAGGTGCTGTAGATACAGATTCGGGCAAAGCTTTTCATACCTTCTATTTATTATTTCCTGACGGGAGCACAGATACGACCGAAGCTATTAGAGTAGGAGCGGAAATTTTTACAGATGTAATGAAGGCAAAAGCCAGGGGAGTGTATATGGATGAAGTAGTGTCAATCCCAAAAGATTTACCTCAAGGCAGATATCAGCTATACCTTATCGTTGATCCCAATGGCAGTATTGAAGAGCAGTTTGAGCATAACAATTTACAGTACTTTACTGACATTGTGGTTAAAATTCCTTGGTGGAAGCATCCTATCGCGTATTCGATATACACTATCCTCCTCATTGCTGTAGGATTTTGGTTAGCGACTAATATCAGAAGAAGAATAAAATTAAGGAAAGAGCTACTACAACAGAAAAGAGAGGCAGAACGAATGATGGAGTTAGACGCCTTTAAAACGCGTTTGTATACAAATTTGACTCATGAATTTAGAACTCCACTTACGCTGATCCTGGGAATGGCCGAAAGATTAAGTGAGGAAGAAATTCTACAAGGATCTCAGGAATATGAAACCGCAGTAAGCATTATTAGGAGGAACGGCGGAAGGTTATTACAACTAATTAATCAATTGCTGGATCTTGCAAAATTAGATTCTAATAGACTCACCCTTAACTATGTTCAAGGAGATGTCATTCCTTATTTCAGATATCTGGTGGAATCTTTTCATTCCTTTGCACAGATGAAAAACATCGAGGTTTCTTTCCAAACTGAGCTTGATGAATTTTCCATGGACTACGATCCAGAACGTCTACAACAAGTCTTATCCAATTTAATCTCAAATGCCATAAAGTTTACTCCAGAACATGGAAAAGTAGACGTATCTGTACAATTGGATAAATCTGATGATAATAAATTACTCCTTCAGGTCAAGGATTCAGGTAAAGGAATGCCTAAGGAGTTATTGCCATATATTTTCAACAGATTTTATCAGGTTGACAGCACAACTACCAGGGCAGGAGAGGGAACCGGAATTGGGCTGGCTCTTACAAAAGAGTTAGTTGAATTGATGAATGGAAGTATTTCTGTCGAAAGCGAACTGAATAAAGGATCGGTATTCAATGTTTATTTAGAGGTAAATAGAAATGCTCCTTCGATAGATCTTGTTCAATCAGAGACTGGATTGGGCAACAGATTGACTCCAGGACAATATTTACCCCTTGAATCTGAGGATATCGGAACATTTACTGAAGGAGAAGATACTGACAAAACATTACCTCTATTGTTGGTGATAGAAGATAATAAAGATGTATCCCATTATATAGCTACTTGTCTTAAAGAGAAATACCAACTGGCTTTCGCTTATAACGGTCAGGATGGGATAGATAAAGCCATTGAATTGGTTCCTGATCTAATTATCAGTGATGTGATGATGCCCTTAAAAGACGGGTTTGAAGTGTGTGAAAGTGTAAAGGAAAATGAAAAGACGAGTCATATTCCTATTGTCATGTTAACCGCTAAAGCCACATTAACAGATAGAATAGAGGGAATAAAAAAAGGAGCTGATGCTTATTTGTCTAAACCCTTCGAAAAGGAAGAATTAATGGCAGTGTTGGAAAATCTCATTCAGTTACGAGAGCGATTAAAATTAAGATATTCTAACCTTGAAGCCATTCCTCCAGCAGAAGATCAGCAAATAAGACAAGAAGATGAATTTCTGCTTAAAATTAACAGAATACTAGAAGAGCATCTGGCTGATCCTGATTTTAGCATTCAACATTTAGCCGAAGAAGCAGGAATGAGTAGAACTCAATTACATCGAAAATTAAAGGCGTTAACGGGAAAAACCTCCCAATTATATGTGAGATCTATCAAATTACGAAAAGCGAAAATATTGTTGCTCTCCGGTAAATATAATGTGTCCGAAGTCGCCTATGAAGTAGGATTTACAGATCCTAATTATTTCAGTCGTGCATTTGATAAAGAATTCGGCATGCGTCCCAGTTCATTAAAAAAATAGCTAACCTACATTCCTATATTTTGCCAACAATACTCAGCACAGAAAACCTGGAAATAGGATATCAGCTCAGAAAGCAGAAGAAAGTATTATTACCTACTCCACTAAATGTTAATATAAAAGGAGGGGAACTTGTGTGTTTATTAGGTTCAAATGGAGTAGGGAAGTCTACTTTCCTACAAACACTGGCAGGATTACAGCCCGCAATGGCTGGAAGGGTGTTGATTAATGGGCTTGATGTACATAAGATATCTCTACATCAGAAAGCCAGATCGATAAGTCTGGTACTAACCCAAAAAATTCAAGCCAGTATGCTAAGCGCTTTTGAGCTGGTTTCATTTGGAAGATATCCTTATACTAATTGGCTGGGTAATTTAACTTCATCAGATATTCATTATATAAATAAAGTGCTGAAGGAGGTGGGTGCTTATCATTTAAAGAATTCTTCAGTCAATGAATTAAGCGATGGAGAATGTCAAAGAATTATGATTGCACGAGCGTTAGCTCAAGATACTTCTATTATGCTAATGGATGAAGTAACTGCTTATCTGGATGTTAATGGAAGAATTAGTATGATGAAATTACTGAGAAATCTCACTCGTACGACCGGAAAAGCTATCATAGTATCTACCCACGATTTAGATCTGGCACTTAGATATGCTGACCGCATATGTATACTTTCTAAGACTCAATCTTTTGCATTTGGAATTCCTGAGGTGATGGTGTTGGGAGGAGCTTTTGAAAAAATGTTCCAAGAGGAGCAGATGCGATTTGATCGAATTGGAGGGGTATTTACGGTAGAGGAAACTTTTTGGGGGCAATATATCATAATAAGTGATAAGCGTGTAGCAAAAGATTATATCATTTGGACTGAAAAGGCATTAAGAAGAATAGGATTAACAAATGTGGAAGAGAAAGAAAATAAAAGAATAGATCAACAAATAGTTTTTAGGCTAGAAATAACATTATTCAAGGATAGAGTAAGCTGGATTATCTCAAAAAATAGTTCATTACCTCATTTGTTTCATTCGATGGAATCACTATTGGAACACCTTATATCAATCCAAAAGAAATAACTATTCATAATCAAAGATTTATACACTTATTTTTAGGAAATTTTATCCAATTTCTGGCATTTATCTAATTAGAAATTTAAATATCGTATATTTTGTATTTTGATCTTTATAGCCTAATTTCCCGCCTCTTTGATTCCTGGTATTTGATTTCTTAGACATGAAATAAATCATATGCTAAAACTATAAATGTTTGAGTATGTTTGAATAGTCAAATAATTTTATGATTGCATAACATTTAAGGAAAGATCTGGCAACCTTTAGTGTTTAAACAATCGTTAAGAAGTTAATTTTATTTGTATAGCAATTATTGAATTATAAAAGCTTTATTACATGAGAAAATTTCTATGTTTAACTATTTCGCTTGTACTATTCTATGGAATGACTTTCGCTCAGACTGTCATTTCGGGTACAGTTAATGACGATGATGGACAACCGCTGGAAGGTGTAGCGGTATTAGTAAAAAACACTACGATTGGCGTATTTACCGGACCTACCGGTACCTACTCTCTGGAAGTGCCTGATGGTTCAGAAGCTCTCATATTTTCTTTAGTGGGAAGAAAATCGCAGGAAGTTCCTATTACTGGTCAAGCTTCCATTAATGTCACGTTATCTGATGACCCACTCCAGTTGGAGGAAGTGGTAGTAACGGGTTATACATCTACCCAGAGAAAGAATTTAACTGGTGCGGTATCTTCCGTAAAGGCTGCTGACATTCAGAATATTCAATTACCATCTATTGAAACTGCCCTTCAGGGTAGAGCTGCTGGAGTAACTGTGGTAAAGAATTCTGGGAAACCAGGTGGAGGAATTGATGTAAATATTCGAGGGAGAACTTCTATCACAGCCAGTAATCAGCCATTGTATGTTGTGGATGGTATTCCCATTGTGAATGGGGACAACTTTGATTTTGCTCAGCAGGGAATTGGAGGAAGTAATGTAAGTGTTCTTTCAGATCTTAATCCAGAGGATATAGAATCAATTGAAATTTTGAAAGATGCGGCTACCGCAGCTGCCTACGGGTCTCGTGCAGCTAATGGGGTAGTTCTCATCACTACTAAAAATGGAAGTAAGGATGGATCTACGACAGTTAAAGTAAATGGTTCATATGGAGGTCAAGATATTCCCAATCAAATAGAAGGGATTACAGGACCGGAGTATCAAGATTATATCGTTGAGATTTGGCAGCCATTTCTAGAGGCAAACGGTCTTGAGGTAAGTTATCAAAGCGTTCAGGATAATATATTAGGTCCCTTGGGAAATGCAAATACCAACTGGCAGGATGAAATTTTTCAAACAGGCATTATGAGGGATATCAATGTTAGTATTTCAGGAGGAAATTCAAAAACTCAATTTTTTGCCTCAGGGGGATATGACGATCAAGAGGGGGCAATCAGAAATTCACGTTTTGAAAGGTATTCTGGAAGATTAAATGTTAATCATACTACTGCCAATGATAAATTGAGGTTCGGTATGAGTATGGGATATTCGAATTCTAATACTCAGCAGGTTCAAAATGATAATAATATTTTCGGAGCGTTAGGGGCTGCACTTTTAACTCCGCCTACCATCCCCGTATTTAATGATGATGGTACATTCGGTAGGGCTTTTGGAATTGAGAATGCAGTTGCTGCGACTACTGTATACGAAAACAATATTATTCGTGGCCGTTTACTCGGAAATGTGAATGCTACCTATAATATTTTAGAAAATTTAAGTATCCGTACTTCTTTTGGAATAGATTTAATTAACCAGAGAGAGGAAATATTTGAACCTAGTATTTTGCAATCATCAGCAAATGGTATTGGTATTATTGCTACAGTTGACAATACCAGGTTTATTAATGATTATGTGATTAATTACAATGAAGATCTTTTTGGAGGAAACATCACTACTTATGCTGGAACGAGTTTTCAGGAGGACGAAATCAAAACTACATTTACGGAAGTGGCTAACTTTCCTACCGATCAGTTTACAGGACTTACTTCAGGAGCGGAACCTGTAACCACAGATGGTGATTTTACGGGGGACAATTTGATCTCTTTCTTTGGTGGATTAAATTATGATTTCGGTGATAAGTACTTTTTTACAGCCAATATTCGTGCAGATGGATCTTCTAGATTTGTGAATGAAAGATGGGGGGTATTTCCTGGATTTTCAGCAGGATGGAATCTGGCAAATGAGCCTTTTCTGGCAAACGGTCCCTTTAATTTATTAAAAGTTAGATTTGGATGGGGACAAACTGGAAATAATGTAATTGATAATTTTGCCTCTCGTCAGCTCTACATAGGTGGAGAAAACTTCAGGGATGCACCAGGAACAGCACCCGGAACTCCTGATAATGAACTTCAAACGGGTAATACGGATCTTCAATGGGAAACCACTACACAGACAAATGTAGGAATAGATGTTAGTTTTCTTAATGAAAGGATAGTAGCTAATCTGGATTTTTATGTTAAAAATACAGACGATTTATTATTGGCAAGACCTATACCTACCACATCTGGATTTACCTCTGTCCTTCAAAATATCGGAGAAGTAGAAAACAGAGGAATCGATTTGACCATAAACTCAGTCAACATCAATAATAACTTTATAAACTGGACCACAACTCTTACTATTAGTTATTTGGAAAATGAAGTTATTAGATTAGTCGATGGAGCGCCAATCGATGCAGGGTTTTCGAATAGAATTATAGAAGGCCAACCTCTTGGTTCCTTTTTTGGTTCTGTAACTGATGGGATATTCCAAAATCAGGCTGAAATCGATGCTGCTGCCACGCAACCTAATGCAGCCCCAGGAGATATACGTTTTAGAGATATTTCAGGTGGTCCTGGAGAAGATGGTATATTGGGTACTGCTGATGATCTTGCACCAGACGGAGTAATTAATGATAATGATAGAGACATTATAGGAAAATCGTTACCAGATTGGCAAGGTGGTATTACAAATAATATTACTTTCTTTGGTGTAGAAATAAATGCCTTTTTCCAGTTCGCCACAGGTTTCCAGATTTACAATAATAATAGAGCCTTTACGGAAGGTCTGAATGGTGTTTTTTCACCAACAAGGAATGCCTTCGAAAACCGGTGGAGACAAGAAGGGGACATCACTGAAATACCTAGACTTATCAGAAATGATCCCAATAATAACAGAAGAGACTCTGATCGCTTTCTGGAAGATGGGGATTACATTCGCTTAAAAACGCTTACTGTAGGATATAATATCCCACAAAGTGTATTATCTCCTGTCGGTATCAAAGGGTTAAAAATTTACTTTTCTGGATTTAATTTATGGACGGAGACAGGATACACTGGTTACGATCCTGAAGTAAATATCTTTGACGGAAGTAATACTGCTTTAGGTACGGATTTCCTTACTTATCCTCAAACCAGAGTATTTGTAGGAGGCTTAAATCTAACTCTATAATTCCCTCTATCAATTAATATTATAACTAAAACAAAATATCATTTTAAATGAAAAATATATTTCTTCTCACTTTAGGTCTATTAATGTGCTATTCCTGCGCGGACCTGGATGAATTAGAACCAGTAAATAGTATCCCTTCGGGTTCAGCTATTATAGACTTTGCTTCTGCTCAGGCAGCATTAAACGGGGTTTATGATGGTTTACAGGATGAGGATTTTGATAAATGGTTGTCATTCCCTCAATATTTTTCGGATGAAGCAGAGGCTACAGGTACTTTTCCTTCAAGGCTGGAGTTTGGAAATTTAAATGTATTTCCTGCAAATGCTACCTTAGATAATGTTTTTACCAGTTTGTACATTACTATTAATAGAGCTAATAATGTGATTACATTAGTGCCAGAAGCTACTGATGAAAATTTTACTCAGGAACAACGGAATGACATCGTAGCTCAGGCGCAATTTATTCGCGCTCATAATTATTTGCATTTGATTACCTTTTTTCAAGATGTACCTCTTATTCTCACTCCTACTACAGATCTTGGGGAAGCGTTAAACGTTACTACCTCTCCAGTGGCAGTTATTTATGATCAGATCGTAACTGACTTTACAGCCTCATTAAGTAATCTTCAAGCCGAGTCCGGTAGTTTTATCGCTAACAGGCAAGCAGCAAATGCTTTTCTAGCCAGAGTAGCCCTTTATCAAGAAAGATGGCAGGATGCTTTAAATTTTGCTCAGGCTGCTTTAGGAGATGGATTTGACTTGAGTAGCTTTCCTTACTTGCAAGATCAAATATACAGCCTTGGATATTCTTCTAATGATGGGAATTCTCTGAGCTTCTTTTATGGAGTTGATGGCTTAGGTGGGAGATACTCTATTGGCCCATCGCAAGCGTTGATTAATGCTTATGAACCAGGCGACCTTCGATTCGCTCAGACACTTGATACAGCGTCTTTCCCTCAAGCATATGGAGTAAAATACCCTAGTTTTGAAGCTGGAACAGCTGGAACAGCTCCAGATCCTATCTATTTTATAAGACATGCTGAAATGGTACTTATCATGGCAGAAGCTTCAGCAGAATTAGGAGATTTCGCTACTGCTTCAACGATGATTAATCAAGTTCGAGCAAGAGCTGGATTAGAGGCAGTAACACTTGACGCTACTAATTATGTAGATCTTATTCTTCAGGAGCGTTTTGTTGAGTTTGCATTTGAAGGGCCTTTCAGATTGATTGACTTAAGAAGAAGAGGCAGAGCTGAAGAGGTCTTAGGCCCTATAGGCTATGATGCTTGTGATGATATTTGGCCCCTACCTCAGAGAGATGTAGATAGAAATCCAAATTTATCTCAAAATGATTGTTGTAATTGCTAGTCAATCGTATTGAATTAGCATATAGAATTTAAAAAAGAGGATAGTTCTATCAATCTGGACTATCCTCTTTATAATTTTAAAATTATTAATTTCTTCTAGATTTACAGGAGATTATAGGACTTCCTGAGAAATTGTATTTTCCTCTATTTGATTTAGAAAGCATAGTATAATATAATATGCAAGCCCCTATGTATGTTGGATGTGCGAGCTTAAGAGGATTTATCTTTTTGGAACTCACTCATTAATACACATGCTGACCTCCGTTGATGGCATAATTAGCTCCTGTAATAAAGGCAGCTTTTTCGGAAGCTAAGAATGATACTAAATGAGCAATTTCTTCAGTTCCACCTAATCTTCCTACAGGAATTGTTTCTACAATTTGTTCTCTGATTTTTTCAGGAACAGCTAATACCATATCAGTCCCTATATATCCCGGCGAGATGGTATTTACGGTAATTCCCTTTTTAGCTACCTCAACAGAGAGTGTTTTTGTGAATCCATGCATACCAGCTTTTGCGGCAGAATAATTAGCCTGCCCATACTGGCCTCTCTGCCCATTGACAGAAGAAATATTAATTACTCTACCATATTTTTGACCAATCATTGGATTTATTACATGGCGAGTACAATTAAACACACTGGAAAGATTAGTATCAATAACAGCTTTCCACTGTTCAGGTGTCATTTTTCTAAAGGAAACATCGCGGGTAATTCCTGCATTGTTTACTAAAATATCGATAACACCTACTTCTTCTTCTATTTTCTTTACCATTTCCCCAACCTCATCGTAATTACTCACATCAGCTTGATATAATTTAAAATTATAACCTTCTTCTTTCATTTTTTGGTTCCATTCCTGTGCCTTTTTTTCATTTCGATAATTGGCTACGACGAGATAACCTTCCTCTGAAAGTTTTTTGCAAATGGCAGTACCCAGGCCACCAGTTGCACCAGTAACCACTGCTATGCGTTTGTTTGTTGTAGTCATGGCAAGAATAATTAGTGGTGATTGAAAAAATAAATGAGATTAATTAATATGTTAATTCCTTACTATTTGAAAATTGAAATATCTTAAAGAAAATGATAAGTATCAAAAAATAAATATATACAAATTCACAGAACACTTAATTCTTATGCATCTCTATCTATAAGCCATTGACTTACAGTAGGAGCCAGATCTTTTTGAGAACGACTCCCCACGAACACACCTATATGTCCTCCAGGAAATTCATAAGATTGTTTATCTTTAGAACCAACTTTATCATTCAATGGGATACTGCAGGCAGGAGGAACCAGGTGATCTGCTTTTGCATAAATATTGAGAAGTGGCATATTTATGTTTTCTAACTTTACAGCTTCTCCGTCCAACTCGAATGTTCCTTCAAACAATTTATTTTGTTGATAAAACTCTTTGATAAATTGTCTGTAAGTTTCACCTGCCTGAGCTGGTCCATCGGAAATCCATTTCTCCATTCGAAGAAAATTTTCAAGCTTGGCTTTGTTTTCGGCTATTTTAGATAGATTTAGAAACTTCTTCACTTTACCCATTGGTTTTAACAGATCATAGGAAATATTTAAGAAATCTGCCGGAACGACCCCATTAAAATTATCTACGATGGTATCTATATCCATTCCTCTGGACCATCTGAATAATAGTCCTTCATTTTTTGAAAAGTCAACAGGAGTAACCATCGTAATCAGGTTTTTAACCTTGTTGGGATAAAGCGCTGAGTAGACTAAACTGAAGGTACCTCCCTGGCAAACACCTAATATATTTACCTTTTCTACCTTATGTTTTTTCCTAATAAAATCTACACAGTCTCCTATGTTCCCATTGATATAATCATTCATGGTTTTGTAGCGCTCGGTAATTCCTACATATCCCCAATCAATGAGATAAACATCGATCCCCTGATCCAGTAGCCTTCTGATGAGACTTCTATCTGGCTGTAAATCCATCATTTCCCAACGATTTACTAATGCATATACAATTAATAAAGGGGTTTTTGTAGCAACTTTTTGCTCATTGGTAAAATGATAAAGGGAAACTTTACCATCCTGCCATACAGTTTCTCTGGGAGCAGTAGCGATTTCTACTTCTTCAATTTTTGAAAGATTTTTATATAAACTTTGGAGCTGATTGAGATTATTTGTGGTTTCTTTTATTTGATCTGATGCCTGAGCACTAAGTTGGTCGATATTCATAATAGCTGTCATTTCTTATTAGGAAGTATTAAGATGGTTAAAAAGAAGTCTGCACTTATAAGATATCTAAATATTTACAGATGTACATATTTAGATAGTTAATTTAATAAAAAATGTAAAGCGAGAGAAGACCCTAATGTCTTACTCTCGCTACTACAACAAACTAAGCCTCTGTTGATGTCGTCTTTTTCCTCCCTTTAGTTTTAGGAGCAGGATCATTTTCGGGTGTTTCCTCTACCATCTTTTCCAGTTTCCTCACTTTTCTTCTCAATTCCTGAATTTCTTTCACTATTTCAGATGTCTCAGATCTTAAAGCGAAAGGAGCTCCTTCCATCGCTAATTCCAGATAGCGTTCTACTCTGTTTTTTACTTTTACACTTGCAGCAGCCAAATCGTTTTGCAATCCAGAGTAGCTTTCCGTTTCAAATACTTTAATCAGGTGGTTTTCCAACGTATTAATGAATGCAGTGAAAAATTCTTCATAGGTAGGAAGTTTTTGCGTTTCCTTGAATTTTGTCTGCATGGTATCTATGGTTTCAGGTAGTGCTGATTGTCCTGCTTCTAAAAACTTGACTTGTACTTCAGTTCCTTTAACCATATAGTTCATATATTCCTTTTGAGCCTCTCTGGCCAAATTCGCCATTTCACTCATTTTACCTTGATCTGTGAGATGTAACATCGGAGCGAAAGAACTCTCTAGCTTGTTTTGCATTTCCTGAGCAAACTTGAACCATGCATCCATCCCAAAAGGATAAGGCATATCGGGTTGCCCCATGAAATTTTGGGTGAATCCGCTTGTTTGATTCGTCAACCATTCTGTATAATTCGAGAACATTTGCTGAGTACGCTCTGCTGATTCTTTCATCATATCAGGAATGTTGATATTCATCAACTTTTCTAAAAAATCTTGATAAGATTGTGGAGACATCCACTGATGCATATCTGCAAACTCGAAAGGCTTACCTCCCTGAATGGATTTAAGAATATTTTCCCAATACTTAGCCATTTCACTGTAAGCATTTGCTATTCCTTCCATGCTAGATAAGTTGTTAAAAGGAATCATCGAACCAAACTGCTGGCGGAAAGCTTCCTGCATATTTGAAGACATTTGCTGGAGTAGATCATATTGAGTCTTCATTAATTTCATCCATCCTTCCATATTTTCGGTAGGCTGGGAAGTGTTGAAGGAAGATTGGTATAATTCACCCCATTTTTTGGCGTAATTAGTCTGAATTTCTATCATTTTCTGATACTGATCAGGCCAATTTTCCATCATTTCTTTTGGGTTGACAATTTTTCCTGATTCTTCTAATATTTGCTTTTGTTCGTTGTACCAATTCTCATATAAAGATTGCCATTCTCCATTAGGCATTTTAGGTGCTTCGATCTTGCCAACGTAATTTTTCCAGGCATCCATCATGTCTTTTTGTGTGTTAACAAAAACGTCTACTAAATTTTTGGTATGATCCATTATTTCCATGGTTTTAAGGCTGAATAATAATTTTGTTCTAAGTGTCTAGGTATTACCTAATGATATAAAATTAACATCGAGCTAGCTCACCTAAAATTTGATCGGACGGAAAATTGGGGCTGACTTAACTGGTAAAACCATATATGTTCAATTTAAATATTTGACAATGAATGGTTTATTGTGTGTGCTATAAACGCTGACCTTAATATTATTTGTATAATAATTTTTTAATAAAAAAGGCTATTTCTATTTTTAGAAATAGCCGAAAATAGTAAATAACGAAATATAAATCGATATTTTACGTTTTGATAAACCAAATGATATAAGGCTTTTCAGATCTTTTCAATAATGAGGGCAGAGGCTCCTCCACCTCCATTACAAATAGCTGCCATACCAAGTTTACCTCCATTGTTTTGTAACACTCCATTTAGGGTAGCAACTATTCTGGCTCCGGAAGCTCCTAAAGGGTGTCCAAGAGAAACGGCTCCTCCATGTACATTTACTTTAGACGGATCCACTTCGAGCACTTTATTAAAGGCTAAAGGTACTACTGAAAAGGCTTCATTCACTTCAAGATAATCTATATCATTCATGCTTAATCCCGCTTTTTTAAGGGCTTTAGGAGCAGCTTTGGTAGGAGCGGTAGTAAACCATTCTGGTTCATGTGCTGCATCAGCAAAAGCGACTATTCTTGCTAATAATGTTAAATTTAGCTCTTTGGCCTTCTTTTCACTGACAATGACCAAGGCACTTGCACCATCATTTATGGTAGATGCATTACCCGCTGTTACAGTTCCTTCCTTGGTAAAAGCTGGCCTTAATTTAGGGATCTTCTCAAAATTTACTTTTTTATATTCTTCATCTTCAGAAATGGTTAAAGGATCTCCTTTTCTTTGAGGTACTACTACTGGAACAATTTCTCCTTTGAAAGCACCGTTTTCAGTAGCTTTAGCAGATCTTTTATAAGAGTTGATTGCATATTCATCCTGTTCCTCACGACTAATTTCATGCCTTGTAGCTGTATTATCAGCTGAAATTCCCATAGCGGTATTTTGGTAAGCATCGAGTAATCCATCTCTTGCTAATCCATCTACTAATTCACTATGTCCATATTTATAGCCGAATCTGGCCTTTGGTATATAATAAGGAATATTCGACATACTCTCCATTCCTCCCGCAATGATACAATCTGCTTGACCCAGCATGATGCTTTGTGCAGCGAACATAATGGATTTTGCTCCAGAAGAACAAACTTTATTCACTGTAGTACAAGGAACTTCATTACTTATGCCTGCAAAAATTGCGGCTTGACGAGCAGGTGCCTGTCCTAAATTAGCGGATACGACATTACCCATAAATACTTCTTCTACATGTTCAGGAGAGACTCCTGCTCTTTCTAATGCACCACGGATTGCAGCAGCACCTAATTCTACTGCACTTATTCCGGCAAACATACCTCCGAAACTTCCTATCGGCGTACGTACGGCTGAGGCTATAAATACATCATTCATAAAAGGGAATTTTATCTATTGATGGAGTATTAAATTAAATTAAAGGTTTTTGGGTTTGTATCTCAAAAATAATATTAAATATCTATATATATAAATGTATCAACTAATTGCAAATCGATCTACAGCCTTATTGAATGCATCAGATTTTTCAAAAGGCAAAAAATGACCACATTCCTTTAATAAGATAAGCTTACTATTTGGAATTCTGGAAGCACCTTTTTTGGCAATCTCTCTTGTAGAGCTTGCAGGTTTAAGTAGTTTATTAGGGATCAGTGCATCTTCTTCACCAAATACTATTAAGGTAGGTTGAAGAATGTTGGAAAGTTGGTCAAAAACTGGATATTCAAGCATGGCAGCGGTACTTTCAGATACTGTAGAGCAGTATTGCTGGAAGTTTGGCAGACTTTTCTTAGCTATTCGTTCCTGAATCATAAATTCGGCTTCTGGTAAAAATTTGTAGAAAGCAAAGTTTACATTTTGCTTTATTTGATAATTTGAGAGTTTTTGTATTACATCAGGCTTTAAGGTATTTAATATTAACGTTTTACTTGAATTGCTGAAAGGTTCAAGCCCTGCTGGTGAAGCCAATACAAGCTTTTTTATTAAATGCGCATAGTGAATGGCTACCACAAGAGCTATATGGCCTCCCATCGAATGTCCTACTAATATAGGTTGTTTTAGATTTAATACGAGTATTGAATTAATAATAACCGAAGCATATCTCAACATGCTCACCTTTCCCGGCATTTTAGGAGACAGCCCGTAACCCGGCAAGTCAATGGCAATACAGCGATATTTATTTCGTAGTACCGATATATTTTTCCTCCATACAGATAAATAGCTTCCCAAACCGTGAATAAAGAATAAAACGTTATTTCCTTCGCCTTCATCAATGTAGGTCAATTCAATGGCACCAGGTAAACTTAATTTCTTTAAACTGAATTCATAATAAGTGGATTTCATAGGTTGTCCTCTGAAAATAAACTGATCTACGTTTTTTCCATATTAGCAGGCTTATTACAAATATTCAATTTAAGCAAATAAAAATTAAGGCTGACTCAGCCACAAATTGCGTTCTTTTCCTGTTTAATATATTCTCCTTCAGATATTTATTATTTATAATTGCTGGTCTGACTTAATCCTCTTCACCAACTGTGGAATATGCTCGTACATTTCCTCCAAAAGCGTATTGACTAACTTCATCTTGTAAGGAGTTTGGTTCAATTCTTCCAATTCTTTTAAAATATTAGAGGTTAATTGATCTGCAGTTAATTTTCCCTCCTTATATGCGGAAATGTAGAAATACCAGGAAATAGTGGGGAGATAATTCGGCAGATTCTTTTGATTTTCATCCATTGTCAGAAGGCGATATTTATTGACACACTTCATGAGTTGATGATATTTTTCTGATTTTAACAACACCTGAAAGTAGGTTGTGAATAATAAATACCAACGTTGCAGATGAATATTTTTTCCATTACTTCTTAAATATCGTTCTACATATCTTTCAGCTTCATTCAGTTGGCCATCTTCGAACAAACATCTGGTATACAAAGCTACAAAGCCTGATTTATTGTGGAAGCTGTTCGTTTTTCTCATTTCCGGAGCAGCTTGTTTCATAAGTTGGAGTGCCTCTTTGAATTTGTGCTGCCTAAGAAATACAGAGGCCAGGTTATTTGTATATTGTAAATACTCGGTATTTCTCTCCTTTAATGAAAGGTGCCCAAACTTTTCAGCTTCCTTATACTCTTCCAATTTAGCGTGAAGTAAAGATCTATTTGCATAATAATTGACCAGTAACCTTCTCGAATAAAATTGTCCAAGCGTTAACCAATCATCTAGTCGATCATAAATGAGTGTTAATTGAGTGAGATTTCTCGTGTGGAGATATAGAAAACTCAGCCTTACCAAGGCAGCGTATCGGTTCTGTCCATCGAGATCAGGTTCATAGAATATCCCTTTTAGCCAGTTTTCCCATTTTTGTATTTCTTTATTTGGTACTAAATAATGAGACGTCAAATCTTTCGTAGCCCGATACAATGTTCTTTTTACTACTAGTGCATCTTTGTATCTGGCAGCATATTGGTCAATAAATGATTGAATTTTTTGATGGTCTTTAAATCTAAGTCTGATAATCAAGAAGTCCCTGTAAGAAAGTAGTAATTCATAAAATTTCTGAAAGTAAAAATTAGAAGATTGATATCCTTCTATTTTTTCCATAATGACCGCCTCTTCATCAGGCATAATGGCATCCGTGGCTATTTTTTGTTCTATGGAAATAAGCCAATGGAAATCCAGATCCACATCTATCGCATCCAATTTCTGCTGAATCCATTTTTTCAGATTTGAGTACTTCCGTTTATCTATATTAGTATCAAAAGGAGTCAAATAACTATCTGCTTGAATATTGGCACGAATTCTCTCTAATATCTGAATATTTTCATCATCCTGTAAATGATGAGTGGCTTCTATATAAGCTAATTCGTGAGGAAGAAGATTATTGGCGAATGTTGTGAAAGTATGAAGCTGCTTTCTCATATAGATGGCCTGAATTACACAATTCACACTAATTTATAAATAGGTAAGAAATACTACTAATTTTCGTTCATAAGCGGGAGTGGATTTGTGTATTTTAGCAATCGTAATTTATCGTTATCGTTCTTTTATTTATAACGATCTATTTTTCATCAATAGATTTATTCTATGGCTAAAGTAAAAGGTTCACAACGTACCAGAAATAATTTACAGCCAACCAATAAGCTTCGATCTGTTCAGTATAGTGCCTACGCTGCCATTGCCCTTTCCGCTGCTGGAATTTTTCTACTTACTTGGTTTTCAAGTGGTTTATATAATTCGGGAACGATCTTTATTGAACCTGAAATGTCTAAATTTTTTGGATTAGACTTTAAGAATGATAAGAAAGGGGTTCTGGAAATTGAGGGAGTAGCTTACTTTAAAGGGAATATTCAAAATCTTGGAAGAATAGATTGTGGGCAATGTATTTCTGGCGTTTCCTATTTTTCATCTAAATCAGAAGAGCCTATTAAGATTGGAGGTTCAGGTACATTAACATCTTATGACGTCATCCTAACTAATCCACATCATCTGAATTTGAAAACCGAATGGCAGATTGTGAACAGCTTTAGGTTTCAAAATGGAATTCTGTTTACAGATAGGCAGGACGAGGATGCATCTCTCCATTTTTTACCTGGAGCCATTGAAATAGAGGCCCATGATGATAGGCATGTAGATGGATATGTGTGGAAGACAGGGAAAGAAAATTTTTTATTTCCCATAGGAGATGGTAAGCATTTGTATAAATTCGGAATTGCACAGTTGGATTCTTCAAGAACTATCAAAGCTGCTTATTATTCTTCTAAAGAAAAACATTTGACTAATACCAAAGCAATTATTTCCAATGATTCTCTTCACAAGGATATAATCTCCATTTATGAAGATGGATACTGGCATGTAAATGGAAATGGACAAGGGCAAATACAATTATATTGGGACGAAACTCATCAATTTGCTTCATGGTTACCCGCTATAGATCAATTAGTTATTGCTGGTTGGAACAGGGATCATTGGGAAATAATTCCAGTTGAATTTAAAAAAGGTAATTTGGAAGTAGGAATAATTTCTAGTGAACGTATTTCATTTAATCTATATGATGCTTATACTTTTGGATATGTTGGTAGTGAATATGTTAAAAAAGATATATCCCAATTAGAGGTTTCTCCAGCATTTTCTCCTAACTATAAATTTCAATTATCTCCTAATCCTGCTGTTGATACGGTTATTTTGTTTATTGAAGCCCCAGGTTTGAATAAGTTAACATGTTTTGTTCAGGATGAAAATGAGTCAACTCTGTATAAGAATCAATGCGAGGGATACGGAAAATTATTCTTAGAAGTGAAAAGTTGGAATCCGGGAATTTATACAATTAAATTACAAAGGAATAATTTGTTTTTTGCGGAGAGAAATATCATTGTACAGGAAAAGAAAATTATTTAAATTTGTGGTAGAAATTATGTTTTAATCTCTGTGTAAGTTTTTTTATTGAAATAATTTATTGAATAAAATTGAATGTCAAATTTTTCAGAGTTTAATTCTTACATATAATTTAATATCAATAGGTTAGAATTTATTTATATTTAAGCGTTAGGTGTACTCACAGTTCTTTTTTAAATATCAATTGAGGAATTTCCATCTATTTCAATCGTCTGTTTTGATGAAGTTTTATTTACGGTTTTTCATCAATAATAGAAAGAGAAAGAATTAAAATAGTAGTAAGATTCAATTAATTGAAGAAAAATTCGTTGATATATATCAGGATATCATTGAATGAAATCTTGGTCTAGCTATCACTCTAACGTCAAATAGTTTATGCATTTTTTTACCCTAGCAAAGACTCCACTTTCTATATTTCTAAAATTATTTATTGTTCTTTGTATTTTCAGTTCAGTTGCCATGTTACCCGTATATTTGCTGGACTCAGGTTTAGACAAGCCTGAGAAGATAGGTAAATATTTAAATGGAAATCTTCCTTCTAGTGCACCCGTTGCTGAAGATAATCCCTGGATATTGGCTCCAGCTTTTCCAAAGTTAAGTTTTAGGAAGCCTATCTGCATCAAGCCTGAGCCAAAGACCAATAGACTATTCGTTGCAGATAAAGATGGATTAATTGAGGTATTTGATAATAATCCATCGGTGAACAAAAAATCCACTTTCTTGGATATCAGGAAAAAAACCTTTAGATCTGGAGAATCGGGCTTGAATGAATTTGCCTTTCATCCAGATTACAGAGAAGGTAAAAATTTTATTTATGTTTTCTACAAATGGCGTCCTTCTTCAGCACCGGTCCTGAACTCAAAATCAAAAGATAATCCTGCCAATCTTTCTTATTACAGAGTTTCCAGATTTACCGTTCGCTCTAATTTTAGCTCCGTTGATCCTAATTCGGAGTTAGTACTCATTCAACAATATGACAGGGCGACGAACCACAACGGAGGGAGCATGTTTTTTGGTGAAGATGGATTTTTATACATATTCGTAGGAGATGAAGGAGGAGGTGGAGATACCTACGACGTATCCCAGAAAATTAATGACCGATTGTTTAGTGGCGTATTGAGAATAGATGTGGACAATGACAAAAATAAAAGTAACCCCATTAAGCGGCAGCCAAAGCAAACGGTATATCAGCCTTCTAATTGGCCTAAAAGTTTAACAAGGAACTACGGAATTCCTAAATCCAATCCTTGGGTAAGTTCTGGGAGTTCTGTATTGGGAGAATTTTATGCCTTGGGACTAAGGAATCCGCACAAAGCTTCTTATGACCCTATCTCTCAGAAAGTGTGGATAGGAGATGTAGGTCAAAATAAGCAAGAAGAAATCAATCATCTGGTAAAAAAAGGAAATTATCAATGGGTATATAAAGAAGGGACAGCTAATTACAGTAACAGAAAAAAGCCTACCAATCTAATAGGTAGTGAAGTACCTCCTATTTATAGTTATTCGCATGGAAGTGGTAATAACTGTATTATTGGGGGATATGTATATACGGGTTCAGAATTTCCTTCTCTGAAGGGAAAGTATATTTTTGCTGATAATGGCAGTGGGCGCATATGGTCATTGAAATATACCAAAGGAAGAGCTCCCGAAAGAAGTTTGCTATTAGATACTGAAGGGAGTGGGTATAGAGGTATTTCTTCTTTTGGTATAGATGGAAAAGGAAATATGTACGTGATGAAACTCTCTGGAAGTGGAGATATTGGCATTTATAAGCTTAGTAGAGAACTCGGAAGGGAGTCGGAGGCACCTCAATGGTTAAGTGAGACAGGGGCTTTTAGTAATCTAAGTCGACTAACCCCTACAAAAGGGTTGATCCCTTATCAGCCCAAAATATCCTTTTGGTCCGACGGGGCTGTTAAACAGCGCTGGGTGGCAATTCCTAATAATGGTACACATAATTCCACTGTAGAAAGGATATTATATTCTGAGAATGATTACTGGGATTTCCCCATTGGAACAGTTTTTATAAAGCATATGGAACTACCGCTGATTCAGGGAGAGGAAAATGGGGCCAAAAGAAGAGTAGAAACCAGATTTTTAGTTAAGGGAGAAGATGGAAGCTTTTTTGGATTTACATACAGATGGTTGCCAGATGGTTCAGATGCACAACTATTGGAAGGAAGTTATGAAGAGAAAATTACAGTAAAGGATAAAAGTGGTAAATCTTACAGTCAAATCTGGACATTTCCATCTCGCGATCAGTGCTTAAATTGTCATACCGAAGGAGCAGGAAGAGTATTGGGAATGAATAGCCGACAACTCAATCACAACTTTACCTATCCTACGACAGGCAAAAAGGCTAACCAGATAAGTACTTTTAAGCAATTAGGTATTTTTAGGAATCCCCCCTCAGATAAAGAAATAGCTGATTTACCTACTTTAGCTGCGATAGATGATAAAGATGCCAATATAGAAACCAAAGCAAGATCTTACCTGGATGTCAATTGCGCTTACTGTCATAGGCCTGAAACAGGGGTAAGAGCTAATTTTGATGCGAGGTTCTCTGTCCCACTTGAGGATCAACAAATCATTAATGGAACCCTGGAAGATAATAGGGGAGATGAAGATGCGAAGGTGGTTGTACCTGGTAAGCCTGAACGATCCTTTTTGTTAACGAGAATGGATCGTGTAAATGAAGGACTTGCTATGCCTCCTATCGCTAAAAATGAAATTGACCTGGAGGGTGTTGCATTAATACGGTCCTGGATTTCTGGTATGGCTCCTGAACCTGATTGTAAAGAAAAAGACTGCGATTCTTCACCTACTTATGAAAGTGATCCTATAGGAGAAACAGGTACTTTGAGATTAGATCATAATTGGAGTAAGATTCCCGTGAAAAGATCTTATTCAAATCCGGTCATTATTCTTGGTGTTCCATCTTTTCAAGGATCTCATGAAATTACCAGTAGGGTAGTCATTAACAATAATAATGATTTTAGAGCTAGAATTGATGAATGGAAGTGTCTGGATGGAAGCCACACCAAAGAGCAAGTTTCGTATATGGTCATTGAAGCGGGAACATATAAATTGGAAAATGGAGCTACATTGATTGCTGGAGTTGCTAACAACGTGAATCATAACTGGAAACAGGTAAACTTTCCATCTGCATTTGAGAAAACTCCTTTATTGTTTGTACAGAGAACTAAATCAGACGGAGGATATGCTGCTACAGTTAGAGTCAATCATAGTCGAACCAATAGAAATGGCTTTCAAATGAGGATACAAGAGTCAAAAATTCAAGATGATAAGCATTATAATGAAAATGTCTCCTGGATTGCTGTGGAAGAGAGCATAAGTAATAGCGAAAATTCTTTTGAGGTAAAAGGGACTGGTAAAAAGATCAATAGTTCTTGGGCTACAATTAATTTTATTCAGTCTTATAGTAAGGATGCACCATTGTTTGCTACCATACAAAGTGTTTATGAGGCAGATCCTGTTACCATCAGGTATGACGCCAACAGTTTTTCTTCCAAAAGAGTAAAGGTTTTTTTGGAAGAAGAAAATTGTATTAAGGATGGAAAAAATCACGCTAATGAAGAAGTAGCTTATTGGATTTTTGACAAATCAGGATTAATCTTCTCAAGATCTATTACCGCTCATCAAAATGTTCCGCAACACTCAGTGAGAGTTGCCAATCCAGAAAATTCATTAAGTGGGTTCAAAACTCAGATTAGCATTTATCCAAATCCAGCTCTGGATTATGCCAATATACAAATTGACCTTGATATGGAATTTACCTCATTTGAATTAATAGATATTGCAGGTAGAGTAATAAAGGAAGATATTATTAAAAATGGTAGCTATCAATTGGAATTTAGGGGCTTACAGGAGGGAATATATTTTATGAAATTTAACTTGGATGGTGAGTATGTTGTTAAGAAAATCGTGAAATCAAAATAGGTTCAACTCATAGTTGCACCAGTATTAAATGGAAGAAATTAAAGTATAGATAAGTTTGATCGACCCAATACGTTAAGTATTGGGTTATTTATTATCGGATAGAATTATATAAAAGGCCATAAAACCTTACATCCTTTATATTAGGTTGAATAAAGTGTGAGTCTATAAGAAGGATAGGAATAATTTTAGATAATAACTAGGCGTTTAAATAAGGTAGTCGTTCTTAAATGAGGAAGAAGAAATAAAGGTCAACAATCATTTTTCTAAAATAATCACAAGCATTCATTCAATATCTATAATAATGACCCTTAAAGATTTTTTAAAAAAAGGTCCTTGGTTCCAATCAATCATTTTTTTGTTGATTGGTTTTTTCTATCAATCTTACGTTTACAGTTATCCTGAAAGTGTTAGCGCAACTGCTTCTAACCAATTAGTTGGTCCAGATGAAGTAGAGTTGAGGATAGTTGATTCGGTTAATTGCGAATTTGGGATCTACTTTGCTACTATAGAAATGAAAGCGAAAGAAGACACCTTTCAAATAGGAACTTCTTCCATATTTTTAAATTATGATAGAACAGTTCTTCAGTTTACCGATTACAATTCTTTGGCTTTCGACGGATCCGATAATTGTATAGCTGATGTGGCTCCTTCCTGGGATGAACATGGATTCGATGGAGTATCTGTTCCAGGAAGTTTTAACCTCACTATTGTATTGAGCACAAATGAGTTTAGTTGTCCGGTGCTCAGTGCTGATTCATGGGTTAAGGTAGGAACTATATGTTTTAATATCCTGAGAACTGACAGTAATCCTCTGATGAGCATTGACAGTACAAATACTAGTTTTAATCGAAATTCACCTAATAATGGCACGGGGGCTATACCATTGGGGACTTTGACCGGGATTGATAAATTAATCAACTGTGCTAGTTTGCCCGATAATCCAGGTAAGTCAGATTCAACCGATAATCAGGATACGACAGTTGTTCCAATAGATCAAGGAGAAGATGGAATATTACTAAGACTCCTGGAAAATGAGGATTGCAATACAAGTGATTTTTGTGCCAATTTGGAAATCAGAGCAAATTCAGATTCCTTTTTGATAGGAACTTCATCAATGTTAATTAGTTATGATCCTACTTTGTTAACATTTGAAAATTATTCTTCTTCCAATTTTGATGAAAATGCTACTTGTATTGGAAATCAGGTATCCTCATGGGATGAGCATGCTTTTGACGGTCAATCTGTAGCTGGCTTATTTAATCTTACCTTAAGTCTTTCTGCAGAAGAATTTAGTTGTCCTGAAATTAGTTCAGATTCCTGGATTGAGATTGGCACAATTTATTTTAGACAATTATCTGATTCTTTAAGGCCAACTTTGATTTTTGATCAGCGAAATACAAGTTTTAACAGACATTTACCCAATGATGGTACGGAAGCAATTCCTATAGATTCTTTGATCGGAATTGAAGGTGATCAAATAATTACATCTATTGAAGAAGAGCAGTTGGCAAATCATATTAAGCAGGTAGTAGAAGTTTTCCCTAATCCGACAGATGGACGAATTAATATTAAGCTAAATCAGTCTAGCATAAATGTGGAATATGAAATCATTGATATTTCGGGGAAAAGGATCGATCTGGGAGAAATAAAGAATGGATCTAAAGAGCTAATAGTAACTGATTTACCTGATGGTCTATATTTTATTAAGATTTATATTGATAATCAGTTTTTTGTGAAAAAGATACTTAAGTTCTAACTAATTTTTTAAGTTTAATACTAATTAATTTAGAGCAATTTATATTGCGTAATATACCTATTCAGAACGTCTCACTTTTTACAGTGAGGCGTTCTTTATTTTATTATTTCAATAATTGAAATGATCATAAGATGATAAATATTCTTCAATTTAAAGTAACCTTCGACCTTGTAAATGTTAGCTGTTTGATCGGTTTAAAAAGGTAGGATATGCGAATGTTCTTCCAGTACAATAAATATTGGGTACCTGGTGCTTTCTTTAATTTTAACTCAATTTGATACATTAATCCGCTTTGCTAATGGCAAAAAATAAATCTTGTCCCTAAAACCTTCAATTCTACCTATTACAAAAGTAAGGTATCTAAAATGCCGAATTATCTATTTTACCCCATTGATGTAATAAGTAAACTATTATTGCCTTATTTAATTTATATGAATAATAATTTTTGGGTAAAAATAAGCGTTTAATTAAAGAATCAAACATCTACTTTTAGTCTCATTATCCACATTTTAATTGCTGTTGTAAGGTTTGTGTTAGGCTAATGGAATATTAATACTAATGATAAACAACTACCTAATCTTAAAATATCCTTGGTCCTTTTTGGGTATTCTGATAGCGTTCAGCTATTATTCCTTTTCTTATGGATATAATCACACATTAAATAGTGGGACTCTTACAAATCCATCCGAAGCTCATATATATTTGACTACTGAGTCAGATATAAATCCGTTCTTTCTGGTGAATGATGAAGATAGCATAGAGCTACGGTTAACGGATTCCATCGACTGTGTAAATAATTCTTACTGTGTAGCTATTGAGATTAAGGCCGCTTTGGACAGCTTCCAAATCGGTACTTCTTCTATATTGATGAATTATAATACCTCCGTTTTAGCTTATAATTCTTACACTTCCCTTCGCTTCAACGGATCGGATCTGTGTATTGCCAATACAGCTCCCGCCTGGGATGAGCATGTACAAGATGGTAGCTCTGTCCCAGGACTGTTTAATGTTACCTTGAACCTTACTTCAGAAAAGTTTAGTTGCCCAGCCATTGATTCAAGTGAATGGATTTCCATTGGATTGGTCTGTTTTGATATCTTGGACATTACGGGTAATCCACAAATCAATTTTGATGTTGCTAATACGAGTTTCAACAGAAACTCCCCTAATGATGGAACTGGATCAATTCCGATTCTCAGTTTAACGGGGATTGATGAAGTTTTAGTCTGTCCTGTTCCCGATCCCGATCCCGATCCAGATACAGCCAGTGTTGACGGAGGACGAGTAAGTATAGAAGGTGGAGGGACAGAGGCAAGTATCTGTGTAGGAGATGGACTCGCAGATGACATCAACTTTGTCAATGAAGGGATCGATACTACGGCTAATTATGCTTATATAATTACAGATGATCAGAATATCATCCTGGAACTTCCTGCAGGAGCAAATGCAGACTTCGAAGGAGCAGTGGGAGGAATTTGCAGAGTATGGGGACTATCCTATACAGGCAATCTGACAGCTAATGTCGGAGATGATGCAGCGAATGTAGCATTGAGTGATGGATTGTATGAGTTGTCGGAGAACTTTATCACCATCAACCGCACCGCAGTAGGAGGAGGAACCGTGTCCACAGATGGAGGCGAGACAGAAGTAAGCGTTACCATAGGAGATGGCAATGCAGATGTAATCAACTTTGCCAGTGAAGGGGCAGAAGCCAGTGCCAGTTTTACCTATGTAATCACAGATGATCAGAATAACATTCTGGATCTTCCCGCAGGAGATAATGCAGACTTTGAAGGAGCAGAAGAAGGGGTGTGCAGAGTATGGGGCCTATCCTATACAGGTAGTCTCACAGCCAATATAGGAGATGATGCAGCGAATGTAGCATTGAGTGATAGTTGTTATGCCCTTTCCACCAACTTTATCACCATCAACAGGATCACCGAACCGGTAACTCCTCCCAATGATTCAGCGGTAGATGAAATAGAAATACGCTTACTGAATGATTCCACGGATTGTGAAGCAGGGAGTTATTGTGTCAGTCTTCAGATCAAAGCGAGATCAGATAGTTTCCAGATCGGTACCTCATCTATATTGATCAATTACGATACAGCGACCTTAGGATATAATGCTTACACTTCTCTTCGCTTCAATGGATCAGATCAGTGTATTGCCAATACGGCTTCCGCCTGGGAAGATCATGTGCAGGATGGAACGTCTATTCCGGGCTTATTCAATTTAACGCTCACCTTAATTTCAGGAGAGTTTAGTTGTCCTGCCATTGATTCAAGTGAATGGATCTCTATTGGTCAGATTTGCTTCGATATCAAAGATACTACAGGTAATCCTTTGTTGAATTTCGATCAGGCTAACACGAATTTCAATAGAAATCTACCTAATGATGGAAGCAGGGCAATTTCAGTAGTAAGTTTTACAGGGATTAGTGAAGCAATTTCATGTGGCGAAGTAATTCCTCCAACATGTCCACCCATTGGTACTCCATGTGATGATGGTGATATTTTAACTCGTAATGATAGCATTATTGCAGTAGGAGACACTTGCTTGTGTTTAGGAGAGGCTTGCCCAGCTACTGGAACCGCATGTGATGATCTTGACCCACTAACGGAAAACGACGTTTTTAATGATAGTTGTCAGTGTATAGGAACTCCTATTATTCCTATTGATACAACAGCAGATAATATCGCATTACGAATGGTAGATTCCCTGGATTGTTCTACTAATTCTTATTGCGTAAGTCTTCAAATAAAAGCGCTTGGAGATACCTTTTTGATAGGGACTTCATCAATGCTGATCAGTTATAATGAAAGTCTCCTGGCCTTTAGGGAATACGCTTCTACAAATTTCAACGGAAGTGCAAATTGTATTGCAGATGCTGCATCTGCTTGGGACGAGCATGTGGCTGATGGTTCTTCAGTCCCAGGCTTATTCAATCTTACATTAAGTTTGACCTCAGAGGAATTTAGCTGCCCTGCCATAGGCGCTGCAGAATGGATAGAAATTGGTCAACTTTGCTTTGATCTTGTGGACTCTACAGGAAATCCGAATCTAGCGTTCGATGAAACGAATACAAACTTTAATAGAAATTTTCCAAACGATGGTACTGGAGCAGTTCCAGTGGCGGTCTTCTTTGGTATCAACGACTCCATCCAATGTGGAGATAATCCTACCATATGCCCGCCTTTAGGTACAGTTTGCGATGATGGGAATTTGTTTACCATAAATGACAGTATCAATATAGTAGGTGATACTTGTATATGTGTTGGTGAGCCCTGTCCTGCAGTTGGGACTAGTTGTGATGATGGGAATCCATTAACTGAAAATGATGCATATAATGATAGTTGTCAATGTGTAGGAGATCCTATTATAGTATCTGATGACGCACTTCAAATTAGACTGATAGATTCAGCTAATTGTACATTGAATACTTTCTGCGCTACTGTACAAATTAAGGCTATCACAGATACCTTTAGAATTGGTACTTCCTCTATATTGATCGATTATGATCCTAATGTACTTGCTTTCTCAAATTATCAATCATCGAATTTTGATGGGTCTGCGATGTGTTTAGCGGATGTGGCCTCTGCCTGGGATGAACATGTATTTGATGGAACCTCTGTACCAGGATTATTTAATCTTACACTGAGCCTCTCAGCTGAAGAGTTTAGTTGTCCAAATATTAATAGTGATGACTGGACAGATATAGGGATCATTTGTTTCGATCTGCTGGACACCCTTGGTAACCCAAATATGAATTTTGATCAAGCGAACACCAATTTCAATCGAAATATTCCAAACGATGGAACACAGGCTATTCCAGTCATCGATTTCCAAGGCATCGATCAAGCAGTCAATTGTTTAGATTGTCCACCTGCAGGAACGACCTGTGATGATGGAAATCAATTGACTATAAATGATGTTATTGTAGTAAATGGAGATAGTTGTGCATGTATAGGAGAGCCATGTCCTCCAGCAGGGACTACTTGTGATGATAATAATCCTGATACCTTTAATGATCAGTATGACGACAATTGTATGTGTGCAGGTATTCCTGAGACTACGTCAAATCAGGATACCTTATTACTACAATTTGCAGATAGCCTGGATTGTGATAATGGTACCTTTTGTGCAACTATCCAAATAAGGGCATCAAGTGATAGTTTCAGGATTGGTACTTCCTCCATCCTGGTAGAATATAATTCTGCTTCCCTCTTATTTGATGATTACGAATCTATCTCCTTTGATGGATCAGATCTTTGTATTGCTGAATCAGCTTCAGCCTGGGAAGAACATGCCTTCGATGGAACCTCAGTGGATGGATTATTTAATCTCACCTTAGCTTTAACAGGAGAAGAGTTTAGTTGTCCGAGTATTAGTGCAAATGAATGGATAGATATAGGAAAACTATGCTTTGTTTTATTAGATGGTAATCAACTTCCTGAATTAACATTTAATATACAGAATACAAACTTCAACAGGCATTTGCCAAATGATGGAACAGGAGGTATAGTTAAAGGTACTTTTGCAGGGTTTAATGACAGCTTATTATGTGAGGGATGTCCGACGATTAACATGCCTTGTGATGATGGCGATTCAACCACCATCAACGACATGTTTGATGCAAATTGTAACTGTGTAGGAGAACCCTGTCCGCCTGCAGGTACGACTTGTGATGATGGCGACCCAACGACCGAAAATGATACTTATGATGAAAATTGTAACTGTATCGGAATCCCATGTCCGGAACAAGGAACTATTTGTGATGATGGCGATCCTAATACTATCGGAGATGTTTATGATGCGAATTGTAATTGTATAGGTGTTCCTGAAAATTGTGCAGCAGATGGAGAAATTCTGTATGAGAGATGGGAAGCTCTACCAGGGAGCGATTTGGGATTATTAACTCAAGATCCAGATTTTCCATTGTTCCCTGATATAAAGAGAATAATTACGACTTCTTTTGAAGGTCCGGTAAATGATGGAAATGAATTCGGAGCCAAATTATCTGCTGTTGTCTGTGCACCTGTAACAGGAGACTACACTTTTTGGATATCTGGTGATGATCAGGCGGAGTTATATCTGAGTCCTACGGAAGATCCATTTGACAAACAACTTCTTACTACCTTAACTGATCCAACAGGATTTAGAACATGGGACTCCTTTGCGTTTCAACAGACATCCCCAGTGAGTATGATTCAGGGAGAGAAATATTATATAGAAGTTATTCATAAAGAAAATAACGCAGATGATCATATCTCTTTAGGATGGCAAAGGCCTGATAGTATTATCGAGCAACCCATTTCTGGGATATATTTCTCCATTCCAGAAGATATACGCCAATTCGAACCACTATGTGATCTGGTAGAATATGAACAAGTTACTGTTAAAGAAACCAATGATGGTAATGTACAAGTTTTCTGGGAATTAAGAGTTCCCGTAGCAGGTGAGTATATAGTAGAAAAAAGCTTTGAAAATGGTGAATTTATAGAAGTAGGCAGAGTAATAGGCGGGACAGACCAAACGACCTTTAACTATTTAGACTCTACCTATATGAGGGATGTTAATTTATACAGAGTCAGAAAGATAATTTCTGGAATTCCTTCCTGCGCTTCTGAAGTTGTTTCTATCAACTTTGAAGAACCCATATTTGTTGAGGTGTTTCCAAATCCAGTTTCAGATGAATTATTCATCAGAATCAAATCCGGATTTCCAGCAGATGGAGTATTGGATCTGGTTGATGCGACCGGAAGAATTATCAGTGCTCTTGATGTGGAATTAGATGAAGGTAGTAACCTTATTAGAATTCCTGTTAGGAGGCTTTCGCCTGACATCTATTTCTTAAGATTGGAATCTCAAGATATCATTAGATACAAACTAATAATTAAAATTTAAGCTCATTATAATGTTAACCTGGTTGTGCGTGAGGCACTTCCGTCCTAAAATTCTGCCATATGGCCAGTTTAAACCCTAGATCAGGCCCCTTGGGCATCCGCCTTGCTTCGCATTTATTAAGAAGAACGACTTTTAATTACAACAAAGCGAAAATCGATGACTATGCAAAAAAGACAGCGGCTGAAGCCGTAGATGAACTACTAACTTTTCCCGCTCTAAATCAACCTAGCGGACCAGTTTCCTTCAAGAATGGTAAGCCACTTTATCCTGGAGGAACGCAGACTAATGACAGTATTCAAACTTTTGAAAAACGTACAGCTGCTAGTAACTGGTTCATTCATGAATGTGTGGTAGATCCATCCATGAGGCATAAGCTAGTGATGTTTTTACATACATGCTTCGTAACTACCTTACAAGGAGGGGAAGGACAATTGTATTATCACTTAAAGTTACTCCAGGAGTTTTCTTTGGGAAATTTGAGAATCCTGGCTGAAAAAATTACCCTGGACAACCAAATGTTACGATTCCTGGACAATAGGTTTAATACCAAATTTAGTCCTAATGAAAATTATGCAAGGGAGTTTTTTGAATTATTTACCATTCAGAAAGGTCCTCAGAAGGGAATTGGTGATTATACAAACTACACAGAGGACGATATAGTTGAAGCTGCCAAAGTATTAACTGGCATCAAAGAGGGAAAAGAAATTGACCCAGATACAGGTTTTCTTAAAGGGGCTTTAAATACCAGACAGCATAATACTGATGATAAAGTATTTAGTTCCGCTTTTAACAATAAAGTAATTAAAGGTAGAAACACCGGGCAAGGGATGCTAGAAGAACTGGCTGAATTTGTAAAAATGGTCTATGACGAAAAAGAGACTGCCAGAGCATTCTGCCGAAGATTGTATCGCTTTTTCGTAAAAGATCAGATTGATACTGAAGTTGAAAATGATATCATAGAACCTTTAGCAACAACGATGTATGATAACGACTATGAGATGCGACCCGTATTGGAACAATTGTTTCTAAGTCAACACTTTTACGATGAAGATGATAACAATAGTACTGATGAAATTATTGGAGGGAAAATTAAATCTCCATTTGATTTGATGCTAGCTATCTATGGTTACTTTTATCTTGAACCTTTATTTCCCGATCCTAATAAATTAGGTAATGGAGAGGCTGAAGATTATCACAGTAGATTTTTTAATTCATTAAGAGATGCTTGTAGTGCAGCTCAGATGGATATTCTAAATCCTCCTTCAGTACTGGGATATGATGCTTATGCACAAGCGCCATCTTACAGCAAGAACTGGTTTGATGGATCAACAATCTTATCCAGGCTAAGAGTGCCATTTAAATTAATCAATGGTCAGAATAAGTATAGAGGACCTATTTCCAGAGCTGTGGACTTTAGGCTGAATGTGGTAACATATGTAGATACCTATGTCCAGACCCCTAGTAATGCTGATGCACTCATTCAGGAATTAGTTACCTATTTACTACCGGAATTTCCTTCACAGGATAGGCTGAATTACTACAAGGACCTTTTATTAAATGAAATTCCAGATATGGATTGGACATTCGACTGGAATAAATATAAAGAGACAAACGATCCCGAATACGTACGTAGCCCTTTAGAAAATCTCATAGAAGGAATATTGAGATCTCCAGAATTTCAGACTTTTTAATCATTGTAATCCAGAAAAAATAACCACCAGTCCCATGAATAGAAGAGATTTTGCGAAAATTTCTGTTCCATTAGGATTAACTCCCATCTTTATCAATGGAATTCCCTTGCGATCGTTTGCTTCTTCAAATATGGTTCAACAACTATGTGAAGAAATCAATGAAAGAGTGTTAGTTATCATTCATTTAAATGGAGGTAATGACGGACTAAATAACTTAATCCCAGTAGATCAATACGACGATTACGCTAAAGCTCGTGCCAATATAAAAATAGCTCAAAATGCTTTAAGTCAGTGGGATAGTACACTTGCAGTAAAGGATCAAATCTATTACCATCCAAATTTGCAGGAAATGAAGGGCCTATATGATGATGGAAAATTGAACATCATTCAAGGCGTAGGATATCCCAGCTCAAATAAATCCCATTTTAAATCCAGAGACCTATGGATGGAAGGACGAGACGGTTCAAACCCTGATGGAGGGTCAGATGGATGGATCGCGCGCTACCTGCAAAATAGATTTCCAAACTATGTGGGCAAACCTTTCGGTAGTCAGGTAGATCCTCTTGGGTTAATATTGGGTCGTGCAGTTAAAACCGGCTTTCATTCCTTTGAAGAACACGCCGTGGAAATTAACCTTAGTGGACAAGATCCAGAAGGATATTTTTCTCAGGTGGCAAGTGTTAGCGGTGTCCCTATTACGAATTTACCCGATTCAGATTATGGGATTATGCTAAAACACATAATGAATGTAGAGAACAGTTTAAATCTCTATGCCGGTAGAATTACCGAGGTATTTAACAAAGGAAAAAATAGCTCCGTCCAATATCCAGAGAGAAACAGGCTTGGAGATCAATTAAAGACTGTAGCAAGATTATTAGCTGGAGGATCAATGACAAAGGTATTTATGTGTAGCTATTCTGGATTTGATACTCATGCTAACCAAGTTACTTCAGGTGATCCACTCAAAGGAAAGCATTCCGAACTTTTAGAGGGGATGTCTACGTCTATGAAAGCCTTCCAGGATGATTTAGCGAATCTAGGGCAGGAAAATAGAGTAATGACGGTCATGTTTTCCGAATTTGGAAGAAAAATTATTCAGAATGGAAACTATGGATCAGATCATGGAACCCTCGGCCCAGTATATGTATTTGGAAAAGGCGTTCAGGGAGGTGTCATTGGTACAAATATTGACCTAAACAATAGAGATAAACAAGGAGCTCCTAATAACAACCAACTTCAGTACGATTATCGTCAAATTTTTGGAACCGTTCTGCAAGATTGGTTAGGTGCCAGCGATGATAGTATTAAAGCTGTGAACTTTGATGAGCAATTAAGTCAAAAACTGAATCTGGTGGATAAGAACTTCAAGGTAGAACCTTCTTGTTACATCAATGCTCCTGTTCCGGTAGCAAAGATCCGTTTAAGCCTCTTATTAGAGGGATTTTATGACGAAGGAGCTGGAAATATGCGTACCACACTTCGAGAAAAAGGGATCATCCCTGCCAAGCAGCCATTTACTGAGGCTCCTTTTAACTATGAAGGAACAGAAGAGATCACTCATAGTGAAACGGATGTAGTAGATTGGGTGTATCTGGAAGTGAGAGAAGTAGAACAACCAGACAAAGTACTTTCACAAAAAGCAGCCATCGTTGATAGCAAAGGAATCATCAGAGATGATCAACATTCAGATCAGTTATCCTTCTCAAACATTAGTAGTGGTGAATACTTAATCGCCGTATACCACAAGAGCCATCTGGCAGTCATGAGTGCTGATCCAGTTAACTTTACCTTAGGTGAACCTCCTTTATATGATTTCACTGAAGCCGTAGGTAGAGCGATGGGTAATGATCAACTCAAAAATGTGAATGACAGCGGCAGGTTTGCCATGCGCGTAGGTGATTTTGATCAAAATGGATTGGTCAATAATCTCGACTTCAATGCCTGGTCCCAAAAAGCTGCTTCAATTGATGATTACCTGGCAGTCGATGCTGATGGTAATGGAATTGTGAACAACCTCGATTTCAATAGTTGGAAGAAAAGTATTTCTAAAATCGGAATACCAGATCTGAAAAAATAATGATTAACCATACGTCTCAAATCTATAAGCATATATTAATCCCTAACATTATGAATCGTATTTATTTCTTATTCCTTAGCTGCGTAATTATGGGGATCAGCAGCTTTGGTCAGTCAGTTCCCGGAGCCTCGCTCAAAGTATCCCCTTCATTAAATTGTGATGCAAATACCTTTAAGACTTCTATTCAAATAAAAGCATTTGCAGAGGAGATTATCGAAATTGGAACCTCTTCCATTTATCTCGAATACAATCCTGAAGCGATACAATTTAAAAGCTATCAGGGAACGAATTTCAATGAGACCTACACCTGCCTTGGAGGAGTAGCAAGTCCTTGGGCGAAGCATGAATATGATGCTCTATCGATTCCCGGTGTGTTTAATCTTACCCTAATCCTCGATAAAGATGGGGAATCTTGTAAGGAATTAACAGCTGAAGAATGGGTAGAAATAGGATTTTTGGAATTTGATGTAGTAGATAAAAATGCATCTCCCGACCTTAAAATCATCTCTAATCACACACATTTAAATAGTGCTGAAAAGAATGATGGAACTGCAGCTATTGCTTACAAAAGAGGAAGTAACTTAAACAGTCAATTATTAGACTGTGCGGGAATTACTCCTCTTCAAATCAACAACTTTATCCTTAATCAATTGGATGAAAATGTGAAATTAGCATGGGAAGCAAGTAATTTCCAGGAAGGTGCTTCCTTTGTCATTGAGAGATCTTTGGATAAGCGTAATTTCAAAGTTGTGGGAACTATCACAGATACGGAATTGGCTTCCGAAAATGAACTTTTTGAATTTGAAGATGCTAATGTGTTCCAATCCTCTGTTCCTAAACTTTACTATAGAGTTACAGCAGTAAATTTCGATGGTACAGAAAATCAAAGTGAAATTAATGCTATTGAGATCCTTAATGCAGATAATATGAGCATAAAAGTAGGTCCTAGTCCTGCTCAGTCTGTAGTCCACTTTCAAGTATCCATTCCAGAACAAGGATCATTTAACTTTCATGTGTTAAACTCTTTGGGCCAAAAAGTTTATCCTAATAGACAGTTAATTTCTGGAGCTATCACTCAACTGGAAGTAGACGTAACAAATTGGAGCGAAGGAGTATACTTTTTCAAAGTGGAAGATGGGGCACACTCCTTTAGCAAATCAGTAGTAGTTCAGTAAGGTCGACAATGATCTTTTGAATGACGAATAAATCTTTTGATGAAATGAGTCTCACAAACATGGATCATAACCCGTGTTTGTGGGACTCTCTTCTTTTTTATGATCCTCTAAGCTACATTCTTAGTCTCCTATACATTTTAGGTACTCAGTTCAGGAAAAAAATTACCTAATAATGGGTATTGCCTATCATATTTAATTTCCTGAATATTGAACTGCTATTTGAGATTAGACTTAATCTAAATAAAATTAGGCTATGAAGAATGTTAACCCAATCATCCTATTAATCTGTGGTATTTTCTTTTTCGCATGTTCAGACGATGATGATCCTTCCATAGATATTAATTCAGTAGAAGCGCCTGCTACCTTTGATTTTAAAAGAAATGGTTCTACCTCGGTTTCTTTTAGTGGTCAAACGGATAGAATCAACATGGGAGAAGAACTAATCAGTGCAATGTTGGATTTTGATGGTGCTACTGAGAATTCATTGATAGAAATGTACAGGAACGAAACCTTAACTGGGGAAGACGTCGCTCCATTCTCCGATCCAGCATTGAATAGCTCTACAAAAACGATTAAAAGTAAAGTAGCAGCTTCCAAAGATTATTTTTCAGCTAATACCACAGATGGCGCAGCCATCAAAGGTCAATTCGAAAGTTGGATGGCTGCACAAATCTCGGAAGTATTCCCAAATGAAAATGAGCTGGCAGCACCTGGGGTAGCTGGACAAATTGCTGATGGAAGTTCTGTCAGATATATAAATGGGCAAGGGGTAGAATATAATCAGTTGGTAAATAAGGGATTGATTGGTGCCTTGATGGCAGATCAAATGTTGAATAATTATTTAAGCGTTAGTGTATTAGACGAAGCGGATAGTAGAGATAAAAATGATGCCGATGTACTAGAAGATGGTGAAAACTACACCTTCATGGAGCATAAGTGGGATGAAGCTTATGGTTACGCTTATGGTACTGCTGCTGATATTACAGATCCCAATATCACTATAGGTGGGGATGATAGCTTTATAAATAAATACATCGGTAGGGTAGAAGGAGATCCTGATTTTACCGGAATTGCAGATGAGATTTTTGACGCCTTTAAGCTGGGAAGAGCAGCTATTGTAGCTAAGAATTACGAGCTTCGTGATGAACAGGCACAAATTATCAGAGAAAAAATTTCAGAAGTAATAGGTATCAGAGCTGTTTATTATCTGCAACAAGCGAAAATAGGCCTGGAACAAAGCACACCATCATTAGGAACAGTATTCCATGATTTATCCGAAGGTCTAGGCTTTATCTATAGCCTGCAATTCACCAGGAATCCTTCTACCAATGGTCCATATTTGTCAAAGACAGAGGTGGATGATTTTATGGCAAATATACTTGGAGATGGTGAAAATGGACTCTGGGATATTACGGTGGTTACTTTGGACAGAATATCCCAGGAAATTGCAGATAGATTTGAATTTACGGTTGCCCAGGCAGCAGAATGATATAAGAAGAAATTTAATAATTACTAGAAGTCCAATATCTTAAATAATACAAAATTTTTCATTGACCTAACAACCATGTATTTTATCAAAAAAAACAATCTATTACCTCATTCGATTCTTTCAAGAAAATTAGCCATCCTACTGATTATCTTTAGTTTAGGATCCTTCTATTCATGTAGTGACGATAGTGATCCAATTAATGATATAGGTTCAACTAATGATTTTGACAGACAAGCGATGTTGGCGCATTGGGCGGACAATATCATTATCCCCGAATTTGTAGCGTTTAATCGCCAGATGGAAAATCTTAAGGCTGAAGTAGCTGAATTTTCCTCTGAACAAACAGGTGATAATCTATCTTCTCTGAGAGATGCCTGGTTCAATGCCTATCTTCAATGGCAACGCGTGTCTATGTTTTCTATTGGGAAAGCTGAGGAAATAGCGTTGAGAGAAAACCTGAATATATATCCGACAGATATCTCAGAAATAGAAGAAAATATTAGTAGTGGAGATTATAATTTAGTCTTACCCTCACTTATTGATGCTCAAGGGTTTTCTGCCTTAGACTATTTATTATTTGGGCTGGGAAGTTCAGCTGGTATTCGTGCCAATGAAGATGATATCCTGGCTTTTTACACAACACATATTAATGCGGCTAATTATCTACAATACCTCAACGCTGTTACAGAAAGGATGAGCGAACTAACCCAATCGGTATTAGCTGATTGGCAAGGAGGATTTAGAGATGAATTTGTTAATAATAGTGGATCTACAGCCACTGCCTCAGTAAATAGATTAGTCAATGATTATATTTTTTACTTTGAAAAAGCGCTGAGAGCGGGGAAAGTAGGTATTCCTGCTGGTGTATTCTCCGGCTCCCCTCTCCCAGGTCATGTGGAGGCATTATACAAAGGCGACATATCAAAACCCCTTTTGTTGGCTTCTATAGATGCGGTACAAGATTTTTTTAATGGCGTTTCTTTTAATGGATCAAGCAACGGTCCTAGCCTAGCTCAAAACCTGGATTTCTTAAATACCATAAAGAATAGTACCGACCTGAGCACTTTGATTAATAATCAATTTGATGCTGCTAGAAATCAGGCAGAAAACTTATCGGATAATTTTAGCCTACAGATTGAGACCGATAATTCTCAGATGCTTTCCACTTATGATCAACTACAGCTAAATGTAGTACTTTTGAAAGTGGATATGCTCCAGGCACTTAATATTAGTGTGGACTTTGTAGATGCAGACGGAGATTAATCATATAGAAAAAAGGTCAATCCTTTGGCAATGTCTTACGAAACGAACGGAAGCTGCTCCTTTGGCAGTCTTCCGTATCCTTTTTGGCATTCTCATGCTGTGGAGCCTCATCCGTTTTACCGCTTATGGCTGGATAGATAAACTATATATTCAACCTTCCTTCTTTTTTTCCTACTATGGATTCGAATGGGTAAAACCTATGGGCATTTATACTTACGGTATTTTTATCATTTGTGCCATATCGACCATTCTCATCACTTTAGGTTGGGCCTACAGATATTCCATGTTGATGTTCTTTCTTAGCTTTACCTATATAGAGTTGATGGATAAAACCACTTATCTGAATCACTACTATTTCATCAGCATTTTAAGTTTCCTGCTTATTTTTCTTCCCTGCCATGCCTATTTCTCTATAGATGCTTACAGAAATCCCTCCCTAAGATCTCAATATGTACCCCGATGGACAGTAGATGCTATTAAATTATTATTAGGTATCGTTTATTTCTATGCCGGTTTAGCTAAACTAAATTCAGATTGGTTGTTTCATGCTATGCCACTGAAGATATGGCTACCTTCCAATTATGATATTCCTCTGTTAGGCAATTTGTTCCAACAAAGCTGGATTCACTATGCTTTTAGTTGGTCTGGGGCTATGTACGATTTATGCATTCCCTTTTTACTTCTTATCCCAACAACACGAACGATTGCTTTTGTTTTGGTTGTTTTTTTTCATGTTCTCACAAGAGTACTATTTCCCATCGGTATGTTTCCCTATATCATGATCGTGAGCGCTATGATATTTTTTGAGCCCCAATTCCACCACAAGCTTTTAGCAGGCATCTCTAGGATCATTGGCATAAAAAAAGAGATATTTGATAATCAGCACTTTTACCAACCACTATATGCATTTCAGCAAAAAGGTACATATATAGTCCTAAGCATATTTTTCCTTATCCAATTTACTTTTCCCTTTCGATATTTATGGTATCCCGGAGAGCTTTTCTGGACAGAGGAAGGTTATCGATTCTCTTGGCGGGTGATGCTAATGGAAAAAGCGGGGTACGCCCAATTTAAAATAGTGAATGGAGAAACGGGTAGCTCTTTCTATGTGGATAATGCTCGCTTTCTTACCGCATTTCAGGAAAAACAAATGGCCACACAACCTGATTTTATATTGGAATATGCTCATTTCCTAAAATCTCATTATGAGTCTCAAGGAATATTCTCTCCCAAAGTCTATGTGGAGAGTTATGTGGCATTAAATGGAAGAAGAAGTAGACCATATATAGATCCAACAGTAGATTTAACTGAGCTTACGGAATCTTTTGAACATAAAACCTGGATATTACCATTTGAAGATGAAATTAAAGGATTGTAGTGCACTTATTTTTTGGCTCATTATAGGACAATGTGGCTACTCCCAATACATCTTTCAGGGGGTGGTCGTTAGTGCATTGGATAAGTCCCCTGTAACAGAGGTAGAAATTTACTTGAAAGAAGGGGATAAAAGTTATTTCTCAGACGAGAATGGTGTATTTACCATTAATGATCTGAGCTTAGGCGATTGGGAAGTGGTCCTGTTTTCTCCGAAGTTCCAAACATTAAAAGATACCATCTTTATAGATAAGGATTCTACTAGCGGGTCATTCCTGTTAGAACCCATTGGATATGAATTATCTGAGGTAGTCATCGCAGAAAAGAGAGAGGAACTCTTTGCCTTAAAACGCTTGAAAGAGGTAGAAGGAACAGCTATTTATGCAGGAAAAAAGACAGAAGTGGTGCTATTGGATCAATTGATTGCGAATTTGGCTACCAATAATGCCCGGCAGGTTTATAGTCAGATTACAGGATTAAATATTTATGAGTCTGATGATGGAGGTTTGCAATTGAGTATAGGAGGAAGAGGATTGGACCCGAATCGTTCAGCTAATTTCAATATTCGTCAGAATGGATATGATATTAGTGCCGATGTATTAGGATATCCTGAAAGCTACTACACTCCTCCAGCAGCTGCTTTAAAAGAAATTCAAATTGTTCGGGGAGCCGCCTCTCTTCAATATGGAACCCAATTTGGGGGATTGGTCAATTTTACATTTAAGCAACCACCTATCTCTAAAAAATTTGAGTGGACATCCAGACACACTTATGGATCCAATGATCTGTTCTCTTCTTTTAATAGTGTGGGAGGTACGATCGGAAAGTTCAGCTATTACTCTTTTTTTGATTACAAACAAGGAGACGGATTCAGACCTAATTCTGGGTTCGACGCTAAGAATGCCTTTGCTCATTTAGGGTATCAATGGTCGAGGAAAACGAAATTAGAATTCGAATTTACCTATTTGAATTATTTAGCTCAACAAGCAGGAGGCCTAACCGATGCTCAATTTATTAATGATCCTACTTTTAGTAATAGAACCAGAAATTGGTTTGAGGTTAATTGGTTATTATACTCTCTTAAATTAAAGCATACCTTCTCTACAAATACTGAGCTGAGTATTAATTTATTTGGATTAGATGCTGAACGTAGTGCTGTAGGATTCAGGACCAACAGGGTTTCCCAGACAGATGATTTAAGTGCTCCCAGAGATCTAATAGTGAATAATTTTCACAATTGGGGGGTGGAATCTCGGCTACTACACAAATATGAATTGGGAAGCAGAAGAGCTGTATTTCTTATTGGAACCAAATATTATCAATCAAGAAATAGTGCCATTCAGGGACCAGGAACCAATAATGCTGATCCCGATTTTCAATTAGCCCTGGATAACTACCCAAATTATCCCAACCAATCGGATTTTTTCTTTCCAAATCTAAATTTGGTGGTATTTGGAGAACACATTTTCTATTTATCGGATAACTTTTCCCTTACTCCAGGCATTCGGTTAGAGCATATTAAAACAGAAAGTGAAGGTACCTTTCGTCGGATAGATTTTGACCTAGCTGGGAATCCTATTCGAAATGCTGAATTTGAAGATAACCGGACCTTTGAAAGAAATTTTTTATTACTGGGATTGGGGGCGAGTTGGAAACTTCGTAAGCAGGCAGAGTTGTATGGAAATGTTTCTCAAAATTACAGATCAGTAACTTTCGCAGATATAAGAGTGGTTAATCCTTCATTTCAAGTGGACCCCAATATTTCTGATGAGAATGGATTTACAGCTGATGGAGGAATAAGAGGAAGAATTAACGCTGTCCTTTCATACGATATAGGGGGGTATGCGTTACTGTATGATGATAGATTAGGAGAGGTGTTAAGAGCAGAACAATTACAAAACGCTGATGGGGAGTTAATAGAAACAGGCAGAGTAGTAAGATTCAGAGGAAATATAGGGAAAGCAGTGATGTATGGGTTCGAGAGTTTAGTGGACTGGAATATTAGAAAGACATTTTTCAAGTCAATGGATCAATTTAAATGGAGTTGGTTTGCGAATACTTCTATCACTCGATCTGAATATTTATCCTCTGAAATACCTGGTGTAGAGGGAAATGAGGTGGAGTTCGTTCCTTTACTCAATCTCAAATCCGGGATAAATTTCGGATATAAAAATTTGTTGGGCAATGTTCAGTATACTTTTTTATCGGATCAATTTACAGATGCGTCAAATGCTCCTCAGAATGTAAATGATAATCAAAATGGAATTATAGGGGCCATTCCTAGCTATAACATTTGGGATGTCTCTCTTTCGTATGTGGTGAATATCTTCAAATTAGAGGCCGGACTGAACAATTTTACCAATGAATCCTATTTCACTCGAAGGGCTACAGGATACCCAGGTCCTGGTATTATTCCTTCTACTCCCCGTACTTTTTATCTTACGCTTCAAATGACCTTATAATAGTGCTAATCATTATTTTTTGATAGCATTAATAAAAAAAGACCACCCGAATCGAGTGGTCTTTGAGTTGATATAATAATTCATTGTTATTGCTTCAAAATGCGTCTTATTTCGAAATGATTCTCATTTTGGATACGCATAATGTAAATGCCTTGAGGTAAACTTTCCATGTCCATTTTTATATTGATTCCAATAGACATCTTATCTATCATCGTTTTATGCATGATGTCTCCATTCAGGTTCATAATAGTAATTTCTAATCTATCCTCCATATCTTTTTCAGTTGAGATAAAAATTTCTCTTTGAACAGGATTGGGATAAATAGCCAGATCCATCTCTTTGCTTTTTCTTATAGAGGCTGGATTGATAGAAATTCCTTGTGAAGCTGAGGTATCACCAGACACACTGAAAATGATGGTGAGAGATTGACCTTCTGTACCTGAACCATCTGACTCACTGTAAGGCGTAGCGGTAAGAGTATGTTCACCAACTGGTAAGTCAATCGGTAGCACATCTCCATCTACATCTCCCGCAAGTGCGAATGGAGCTGCATTTTCCACATTGAAAATTTCTCCATTTAAGGTGAATACCACGCTTCCTACTTCTCCTTCCGTATTTGCACTGATATTAGCGCCTGTAGCATCATCAGCAGAAAGCATCGCTCCTGTCATTAATTCTCCTATAGCATCATCGGCATCGGCATCCCACAAAGTGAAACTGCTAACTGCTAAGGAAAGATCAGCAGGTTCACCATCTACTAATTCAAACGTAATGGTTAAAGGAGTACCTGCATCTCCTTCAGCCCCATCTTCACAATAAGGAGTGGCCATTAAGGTATATGTTCCTACCTGGAAAAATGGGGTAGCATTATAATCTCCACCGAAATCTCCGCCTATGGCATAAGGAACAAAATTCTCTATCGTATAGAAGTTACCGTTTACAGTGAACAACACACTTTCTACAGAATCCGAGCTGGCATTTGCTCTGATGTTAATATTAGGAACAGGGAGTGTGTTTATATTAATCACATCTCCATCATTAATCATCATAATATCCATGTCCGTATCAGAATCTACTAAGACGAATCCTGTAATTGCTTTATCGCCCATATCTGTGGTATCTTCTTCAGTTCTCGTTACTGTTACAAAATTGTCAGAAAGATCAAAACATCCATCTGTAAGAGCTATCGAAGAAGCAGTATCACCAGCTTGAGCGAGAACATTCCCAGTAAAGGATAGTCCCCATACACGGCATATACCAGGACCAGCTCCTTCAAAATCTACGGTATTTCCCCCAGGCAGTGCAAGAATGACATTATTATCATCTGTTACCACAAAAGTGAAATTAGCGGTTGTATCCGCTCCTTCGCTGGCAAAAGCTATTTCGTCAGGCATACCGTCTCCTGCGATAGTGCTAACTTCCGTCTCCCCATCGACCGTAGCTACAGTTCCTCCATTGACAGAAGTGCGATTAACCGTTACAAAATTGTCGGAAAGATCAAATTCCCCATCTGTTAAGGCTACCGCCGAAGCTGTATCTCCTGGCTGGGCAGTAATATTTCCAGTGAAAGAAAGTCCCCATACACGGCACACACCTGCACCAGCTCCTTCAAAATCCACAATATTAGAATCAGGAACAGCTAAAATGACATTATTATCATCAGTAACAACAAAAGTGAAATTGTCACCACTGGCGCCCATACTATTGAAAGCAATTACATCAGGCATGCCATCATTCACACAAACTTCTGCTTCTGTTTCTCCGTTTTCAGTAGTTACCATCCCTCCATTTATTCCTGAAGTATCAGCATCCATTCGTACCACTGTTACAAAATTGTCAGAAAGATCAAAACATCCATCTGTAAGAGCTATCGAAGAAGCAGTATCACCAGCTTGAGCGAGAACATTCCCAGTAAAGGATAGCCCCCATACACGGCATATACCAGGACCAGCTCCTTCAAAATCTACAGTGTTTCCCCCAGGCAGTGCAAGAATGACATTATTATCATCTGTTACCACAAAAGTGAAATTAGCGGTTGTATCCGCTCCTTCGCTGGCAAAAGCTATTTCGTCAGGCATACCGTCTCCTGCGATAGTGCTAACTTCCGTCTCCCCATCGACCGTAGCTACAGTTCCCCCATTGACAGAAGTGCGATTAACCGTTACAAAATTGTCAGAAAGATCAAATTCTCCATCTGTTAAGGCTACCGCCGAAGCTGTATCTCCTGGCTGGGCAGTAATATTTCCAGTGAAAGAAAGTCCCCATACACGGCACACACCTGCACCAGCTCCTTCAAAATCCACAATATTAGAATCAGGAACAGCTAAAATGACATTATTATCATCAGTAACAACAAAAGTGAAATTGTCACCACTGGCGCCCATACTATTGAAAGCAATTACATCAGGCATGCCATCATTCACACAAACTTCTGCTTCTGTTTCTCCGTTTTCAGTAGTTACCATCCCTCCATTTATTCCTGAAGTATCAGCATCCATTCGTACCACTGTTACAAAATTGTCAGATAAATCAAAACAACCATCAGTTAAAGCTACAACAGAAGCAGTATCTCCTGGCTGAGCGAGAACATTCCCAGTAAAGGATAGTCCCCATACACGGCATATACCAGGACCAGCTCCTTCAAAATCTACAGTGTTTCCCCCAGGAACAGCTAAAATGACATTGCTATCATCCGTAACTACAAAGGTGAAACTGGCGGTAGTATCAGCTCCTTCACTGACAAATTCAAATTCGTCAGCCACTCCATCTCCTGCGATAGTGCTAACTTCCGTCTCCCCATCGACCGTAGCTACAGTTCCCCCATTGACAGAAGTGCGATTAACCGTTACAAAATTGTCGGAAAGATCAAATTCCCCATCTGTTAAGGCTACCGCCGAAGCTGTATCACCTGGCTGAGCAGTAATATTTCCAGTGAAAGAAAGTCCCCATACACGGCACACACCTGCACCAGCTCCTTCAAAATCCACAATATTAGAATCAGGAACAGCTAAAATGACATTATTATCATCAGTAACAACAAAAGTGAAGTTTTCGCCTATTGCTCCCTCACTATTGAATGCAATCACATCAGCTACTCCATCATTAACACATACATCTACTTCCGTTTGTTCGTCTACCGTGATGACTCTTCCTCCACTTAGCGCTGAAGTATCCCCATCAGCGCGATTAACAATTACAAAGTTATCAGATAAATCAAAACAACCATCAGTTAAAGCTACAACAGAAGCAGTATCTCCTGGCTGAGCGAGAACATTCCCAGTAAAGGATAGTCCCCATACACGGCATATACCAGGACCAGCTCCTTCAAAATCTACAGTGTTTCCCCCAGGAACAGCTAAAATGACATTGCTATCATCCGTAACTACAAAGGTGAAACTGGCGGTAGTATCAGCTCCTTCACTGACAAATTCAAATTCGTCAGCCACTCCATCTCCTGCGATAGTGCTAACTTCCGTCTCCCCATCGACCGTAGCTACAGTTCCTCCATTGACAGAAGTGCGATTAACCGTTACAAAATTGTCGGAAAGATCAAATTCCCCATCTGTTAAGGCTACCGCCGAAGCTGTATCACCTGGCTGAGCAGTAATATTTCCAGTGAAAGAAAGTCCCCATACACGGCACACACCTGCACCAGCTCCTTCAAAATCCACAATATTAGAATCAGGAACAGCTAAAATGACATTATTGTCATCCGTAACTACATAGGTAAAATTTTCTCCACTAGCTCCTTCACTCCTAAAAGTGATGACATCAGCTACTCCATCATTAACACATACATCTACTTCAGTAGCCCCATCTTCTGTCGTAACCATCCCTCCTGATAATTCAGTGGTGTCAGAAGCAGCTCTTACAACCGTTACAAAATTGTCGGAAAGATCAAAGCATTCACTGGCTAATGTTACCGCCGAAGCAGTATCCCCTGGTTCAGCAGTGAAGTTGCCCGAGAATGATAGTCCCCATACGCGGCAGGTACCTGGTCCTGCTCCTTCAAAATCAACTACACTTTGTTCTTGAATGGCAATAATTACATTGTTTTCATCTGTAATTACATAGCCATAGTCTACAGTATTACTTGCTCCTTGGTTAATAAAGCTAAATTCATCTGGCATTCCATCACCCGCAATAGTATTAATAGTAGAATCTCCATCTACTGTACTTACGGTGCCTCCCTCACAAGTCTGCGATTGTAAGGAAAAAGGGATGACAAAAATAAGCAATGAAAGTACAAATCGGTTGAATAACATAGGCACTGGTGTTGAGTTTTTTGTAAATAGTGTAACAATAAACATAATTACCCCTCATTAAAGGGGACAATGATTTAGTGGAAGGCTAAAGAAAGTTTAAACAAGAAGAGAATTAAGTACTTAATTCCTTTAAGGTAAATTACACAATTAAATTGATAAAATAAAGATGTAAAATATGTTGCATTCCTGACAATTCTATTTATTTATTCCTTTAACATATTCATAAGGAGAAATTTGAATATTAATTTAAGATTAGGGTATTCTATGCTATAGTTGTATGATTATATTTTTCTTACCCTTTATCTATTATAATAATGAAATGTTTTTGTGATACTTTTGTGATAATTTCCTTTTTGATGAGCGAATAAATAGTGAAGTCGAAATAGAATGTCTAATATTTTGCCAAATTCGAGATAAAAAAGATTTATGTTAACATATTATTTATTGAGGAATTCATATAGATGACAGAAATCACTCATAAAAAAGAACTTTTTTTAAAAAGACAAGGGGCTACATTTTTTCTCCATGAAAGCCAATTAGAAGAGCTATCATACTATTTAAAGACCAAGGCATATATTGGGAAAGAGGAAACAGTATCAGGAGTAGAAAAACCAGGAGAAGGGAACATGAATTATGTATTACGAATAAATACTACTGCCCAATCTTTCATTCTTAAACAGTCTCGACCTTGGGTTGAAAAATATCCTCATATTCCTGCTCCTATTGAAAGGGTATTAGTAGAGGCCGAATTTTTGAGATTAGTTGCACATTATCCAATGCTAAAAAATACATCCGCTGTCATCAAATGGGTGGATGAGGAGAATTTTTTGCTTTGTACTGAAGATTTAGGGAAGGGGATTGATTTTACCCATTTATACCAATATAAAAATAGCATAGAGGATGATAGCCTGAATAAATTGGGACAATATTTAACATACCTTCATCAAATACCACTGGAAGAATTGGCCGCTTTTCCGGCAAATATGAATATGAGAACACTTAATCACACTCATATTTTCCAACTTCCTTTTGACAGAAACAATGGATTTCCTCTGGATGATATTCAGGAAGGGCTATGGGAAATCGCCACTCCATATCATAGAGATAGCACTCTTAAGCGTATCATCAGAGATTTAGGAGAAATTTACCTTTCGCGGGGAAATCATTTAATACATGGCGACTTTTTTCCTGGGAGCTGGCTACATACAGCGCATGGACCTGTTGTCATTGATCCAGAGTTTAGCTTTGTCGGTCCGGCAGAATTTGATATAGGAATATGGATTGCACACATGCAGTTAGCTGATCAGAAACATATATCCTGGAAGGAATTGCTTGCTACCTATAAAGAGGCACCTACCTTAGAGGAGTCCATGATCGCTGGTTTTGCAGGAACTGAAATTATGCGAAGACTTATCGGGATTGCTCAATTACCATTAAAAAGATCCTTAGCTCAAAAGGAAGAATTACTGGCTCTAGCGGAAAAATGGATCAAAGAAGGTAAATTATCCTGAATTTATATTTATAATCACCATAAATGATGAAAAATTTGGGGCGATTCATACTAATTATACTGCCTATCGTTTTGGCTGTTTTTATGTTAAGTGCTTGTTCATCAAATACTGAGCCTAATAATCAAAAAGAGTCAATTTCTAAAATTATGCCCTATCAACTACCTGAGATTACCTTATCCAGAGTAGCGCTACTGGATAAAATTAAAGGACTTATTATAGGCGCAGCTATTGGAGATGCGATGGGAGCTCCTACTGAAATGTGGTCCAGATACGACATTAAAATGAATTATGGACATGTAACGGATTTACAGGATATGGTACGCCTCCCTTCTGGAGAAGGAACATGGAAAAACAATTTACCCGCAGGAGGGACTACAGATGACACCAGGTGGAAGAGTATGATGGGGGAATATTTACTGTCCCAACACAAAGGACTTTATAAAGAAGGAGGACCTGATCCTAAAACCCTGGCTTCCTTTATTGTTGGTCGATACGAATCACAAATCAGTCAACTCAAACAAACTGATAGTTTTGATCCGCTACCTTTTGAAGATCAAGCGAGAAAAATGGCCTGGTTACAGGAGTGGGCCATTGTAGCTAAACCACTGGTAGAAGGAAAAGATGATTTGTACCAACGTGCTTTGCATAAATTTTATGGAGGAGAGATGACATGTGCTGGGATGCTTTACAGCCCAATGATAGGAATGATGTATCCTGGCCATCCAGAGAAAGCGTATGAAGCTGCATATAATTTAGCTATTTTCGATATAGGATATGCCAGAGATTTAACTGCACTTGTTGCTGCTATGGTTGCTGCTTCTTTTGAAGAAAACATAGAAGGAGATTCTGTGCTTAAAGTGGTCAGAAATGTAGATCCTTATCATTATTTCAATAGTCGACTCGTTAGTAGACCTGCCTATCGATTTTACAGAGAAGCAAAGTGGATGGTATATGAATCTAAAACCAGAGAGGAGGAATTGTTAGAAGTAAAAGGCGTTATTCCCAAAAATTTTCCCGATCAGGATACGATCGCCTATGCTCGTATTCAATTATTGTATGGCATGTTAGATGATAAAAACCAGGATATGCCCTTTCATCCTGCAGAGATTTTTCGAGTATGTATAGCTTCAATGATGTATTACGATTTTGACTTTGTCCGAAGCCTGGAATTAGCCATTAACTTTGGGAGAGATAATGATACCAGCGGTGCCCTTATCGGAGCTATCTTAGGTGCATATGTGGGCTTTTCCCAACTTCCGGAAAAAATGGTTTCCCAGGTATTAGAAGTGAATCGAGAACAGTTGGAAACTGATTTGGAAGATTTGGCTGAACAATTGGTGAATATGATAAAGCCTCAAGAGAATTCTTGAATATATGAATAGGCTGAAGCAACATTGTTGCAGTAAATACAGTATTGTTACTAACTTCGCAGTTTAATATAAGGTGAATGAGAAATAGATTTATCAGTATACATTGGGATTTTGTAGGATTTACAGCTTCTGCATTATGTGCGGTACATTGTGTGTTACTTCCATTTATATTGACTTATTCTACGTTAGGAGGATTACATTTTCTGGAAAATCCTCTGATAGAATGGACACTTATCATTACCGCATTGATCATTGCACTTCACTCCCTTTGGCATAGTTATGCTAAACACCATAAAAAAATTAAGCCAATTATCATCGCATCATTAGGTTTTGGCTTGATTATCTTAGGGCATGTATTGCATGAATTATTTGAACCTATATTTTTAGGTATAGGAGGAATGAGTATTGCTATCGCTCATTTCATCAATTGGAAATATCTTCAGTAAGCTTTACCTTGAAGTAAAGTAAATGTATGTGGCAGAAGATTACTTCCTATATAACTGTAATAGGTCCGGGATTATTAGTGGCAGCTACAGGTGTCGGCGCGGGAGATTTAGCTACTGCTACTTTTACAGGAATTAAAGTGGGGCCTAATGTTATATGGATGGTAGTCCTGGGAGCTTTTTTCAAGTATTTTTTAAACGAAGGTATTATGCGATACCAGTTGGGAAGCTCCCGAACTATTCTTAGTGGAGCGAAATTATATATTCCTTCCTGGTGTCAAAAAATCTTTCTGGGATACTTTTTCATTTGGAGTTATTTAGTAGCCGCGGCCTTGATGAGTGCGAATGGAGTAGTACTCTATGCCATTTTTCCTCTATTTGATCAGGCTTCCTCAGGAAAAATTATCTTTGGCATCCTGGCCAGCATACTTTCTTTGTGGCTCATTCTTCAGGGAGGTTATAGACTTTTCGAAAAAGTAATGAAAATAACCATAGGGCTGATGTTTGCTACTGTGCTGATTACCGTATTTCAATTGGTGGATGTAGAGGCAGACATATTAAAAGGAGCATTAAAACCTACTTTTCCATTCCATGAGGCAGAAAAATTAGCTTGGTCTCTGGCATTAATGGGGGGAGTAGGAGGGACCGTAACTATATTGAATTATGGTTACTGGATGAGGGAAGAAGGGCGTATTCATCAAAGTGATGTTGAGATCTCGAGAAGAGATTTAATCTTTGCCTATACAGCTACTGCGCTTTTTGGCATTTGTATGGTATTTATTGGTAATCACATAGAAGTAGAAGGAAAAGGAGCAGGATTAATAGTTAATGTGGCTGAGGCCTTAAACGGATTAGGAGGCCAGGGATTAAAGTGGATGTTTTTGGTAGGAGCATTCGGAGCTGTTTTTAGCAGCATGTTAGGAGTATGGCAAGGAGTTCCTTATTTATTTGCTGACATGATATCCAACACTCAGGAAGAGATGCTAGTACTTCAGCCTTCCTATAAATATTTCGCTATAGCACTGGCAATCGTTCCCATGACAGGTCTCGTAGTGGGTTTTGCTAGCATGCAACAATTATATGCCCTAATTGGTGCACTATTTATCCCTATTCTGGCTATTTCGATGCTTTGGATATTTAATAGAGATAAAGATATTAAGGGAAAATTTGAGTTAGCTTATTATGATAAAGCTATACTGGGATTGATTTTGCTTTTTTTTCTCGTCATGTTGATCAGGACCATCTACAGAATATTTTTCTAGGGGAATTTCCTCATTGATCCAACTTCTTCAACTTACTCCTTCTTTATTCCCACTGCAGCATAAATATGTTCATAGCCATATCGGGAAGGAACTTCTGCTATTTTTTTAATATCTGTCAGGCCAACTTCAGCGGCTACACGTTCAAATTGTACAAAAGGAATAGGATAGGGTACCCATGTAGGAATAGGGCGTATAGTTTCGTACTCAATAAAGATAAAGGGGTGTTTAGGATTTAAATAGGAGAGAATATGTTCCAATGTGCGGGCATGATCTTTTACATAATGAAGGGAGTTCGCCATAATAATTCCATCCAAAGCTTCCAGGTCCATCTCTCGAGTGAAATCCGCATCGTGTATAACGAGCTTTATTCCCTCTTTTTGTTCTAATCTCCAAAGAAGATGTGGACTTTTATCTAAGGCATGAATGGTACTGCCCGATGGAAGAAGTTGTTGTAATGCCAAGGTAAATGTCCCATCTCCAGCGCCTAAATCTGCCCAGCTACCTTTCTCTTGTGGCACTCCAGGCTGAATCATTTGTATGGCTCGACTTACTTCCATGAGCTATCGTATGTTGGGTTCATTAAATTCGTAGCGAAAGGATCAAACTTTCTGAACTATCTTAGCCATCAAAACTACGGCAATAAAGCCTATGGCTAGTAGTAGAAAAGAAATAGATAAACTGGAAATTTCTGCTACAAATCCTATCAGTGGAGGGCCAGCAAGAAATCCCATATACCCTGCTGTACTAACAGCAGCTATTCCAACGCCGGGAGACGCTTTTGTAGTATTTCCGGCTGCACTAAAAATAACGGGTACCGCATTTGCTACGCCTATACCGACCAGACTAAAACCTATAATCACTAACCAGTTCCATGGACTTAACACGACGATGATTAGGCCGGAAGCGGAAATGGCACCTCCCAGGCGTGTAATTAATGTGGGGCCAAGACGAGCCGTTAAAAAATCGCCTAGAAACCTCACGATGGTCATCGTTAAGGAAAAGGCAGCATAAGCAATCGCAGCCACGGCAATATCGGTTTTCATTACATCCATCATGTAAACTGCACTCCAGTCAGCCATGGCACCTTCACTCATGAGCACAAGTAGGGCAATGATGCCCAAAAATAACAAGTTTCCTTTCGGGAACGTCCATTTATGTTCATTCTCGCTTTGAGGTACAATGGTCTCTTTATTGGGTAGAAAATAGAATTGGGCAATGATAAAAATAATCAACATGAGCCCTGAAATATAGCCTACATATTGAATAGGAGTAACACCCAAACCGAGCATTAAACTGGCCATACCTGCTCCGACTAATCCTCCCAAGCTAAACATAGCGTGAAAGGATGACATAATAGGCCGGCCAAATCGCTTTTCTATTTCTACCGCCTGACTATTCATGGATACATCTATCATCCCATTGCACAACCCAAAAATGCTTAAGGCAAACATGGTCAGATAAATGTTAGGGGAGAACACCATGAAAGGAAGAATAATGCAGTCTCCCAGGGCAGAAAAGCGAATGAGTTTACTACTACCAGTTCGGGAAATGATCCAGCCTGTTAGTGGTAGTGCTATCAAAGCACCAAAAGTAATACACAACAACATCAGCCCTAATTGACCTTCACTCAGCGCAAACTTATCCTTCACCAGGGGGATGAAAGGAATCCAGGAGGAGAAAATGGTTCCATTTACAAAGAAAATAATGGCTACCGCTATTCTTGCCTGACGGTCTCTGGTAGAAACCCTAACCTTTTGAATAGGACTTGCGAATTCGCTCATATAGTAATTTCCAACCAGTTACCTTCGGGATCAAGAATCACACTTTCATAATATCCATCACCTGTAGTCCGTGGCTCGCCTTCTATGATATATCCATCTTTTCTAAATTGATCTGTCAATTGATCCACCTTCGCTTTACTTCCCACGGAGATAGCAAAATGTGCCAATCCTGAGGTTAATCCTCTTTTCCCTTTTATTTCCTGGATATCTTCTCTTTTCATCAATTCTAGACGGGCATTCTCATTCCCTTCAAAACTTAAGAAATACGATTTGTATTTCTTTTTCTTATTCTCATACAAATCATTTGCCTTGGCCTGGAAATAAGTTTGATAAAAATCTCTCATACGCTCCAGATCTGAGACCCAAATAGCCAGATGCTCAATTTTCATACAGCTTGCTTCTTCGTTCTAAATTCATATACAAAACCTTCCGCAATAAGCTTTTCATATGCTTCTCTGTCAAATGAATACAGCTGAGCAGCTCTATGAGATACTCCCTGCTCTGTTTCATTTAATTTTTTAAGTATATTCATGCTTAATAATTTCTTGCGGAAGTTGCGAGAATCTAGTTCCATTTCCAAAATAGATTCATACAAACTCAATAATTGAGGGAGGGTAAATTTTTCGGGTAATAATTCAAAACTAATTGGTTCTTCTCGAACTCTTTTTCTTAGATGAGCTAAAGCATGGTTTGTTATTTTGTTGTGGTCAAAGGTAAGTGGAGGTATATTTGCAGTGTCGAACCATCCTATATCGCTTACTTCCGGACCCAGTGAAAGAAGGTAATCCTTGGGAGAAATTAATGCTGTATAAGCAATAGTAATAATTCTGGATAGGGGAAATCGATCAGCCTCACCAAATGCCCTCAATTGTTCCATATATATGTTTGACATTCCTGAGGCCTCTTCTAAAATTCTTCTGGCAGCATCGTTTAAATTTTCTTGGTGTTCAATCCAGCCTCCTGGTAAGGCCCACATTCCTCTGCTGGGTTCGATATCTCTTTTTACAAGAAGAATCTTTAATCTGAAATTTTCAAATCCAAAGATAACGCAATCTATGGTAATACAAGGTAAAGATCCTTCCGGCGGCGAAGAAGGCATAGTCTATCAAAATTTTTTATATATGGTAGTCCTTATATAAAATAGCCAATACTTAATACTTATTACGTCCTGTTATATCCTGTAACTGAAATTTGATAATATTTATACCTTGGAAGCAGTCGATTTTTTTTTCATCTTAGCCATTAACTTTCAGGTATTAACATACTTCACCACACATTATGAATAAAAAGCGTAAGCAGGCTTTTAGAAAATTTATTGATTCTTTGGAAGGGATCCATCCAGAATACAGGCCTCCATACAGATTGTTGCTTTATGATAAAGAAATAGATGGATTTATCGACGTGAGTAGAAAGGCACAAGTGATCGACCCAGCCCTAAAAACCCTCTGCTTCCTTCATGGAACTGCAGCTAAAACTACTTCTTATGTTTGGCACGAGAATCATCAAAAGTGGGAATATGAACTGCTGGCTGAAGCAAATCCCGACCTTTCTGATGATCCTTTAAAATTAGCCCGGGAAAAACTTCGATTAAAGACACTTGGTTCTTTTACTGAATTTTTAGACAGACGGCCGGGAGATCATTCTTTTTTGCATCATTGGCTTTCTGATACTTCCACTAAGTATCAACAAATTATAGGCTTCGATCATCTTACTATCAAAGACGGGTTTGAGCAGAATTCTGTAGAATTGATGAATTTACTGCCTGAAACCTATGTAAGTGAAGCAGGAGAAGCTCTATCATTTTGCTTTGAATTCGATGTAGATATTATTACAGGAAGTAGGGGAGGACCTCTTGGTAAATATTTGGCGAATCAATTTGACCGGGAGGGAGATCCCTCAACAGGAGCAAATACGAAAATACCAATCGGAAACGCAGCCTTTGTGGCTTGTACTAACGGCACTAGATTACTCACTTTCGACGAGATAGAGCGAAAAATAAAAAATGATCGAAAAAGATATAAGAAAGCGCTAAAGAAAATCATAGATGAGCTGAGTTTGGGGAATTGGATCACTTTTTTGGCTAAGAGATTTGTAGATAATATGGGGAAGGAAATTGAAGCGCTCCTGAAAATGCCTGGTTTGCAAGTTCAGCATCCTAATCATCCTGTAATGAAGGAGATTCTGGCAGGTACACCTGCTTCTCCATCAAAAAAGGGGACCAAAGAGAAAGAAGACTCTACCTCACAATATTTTCCCGTTATAGGAAAATATGATGGCTCACCTGAGGATGCCCGAATCATGGAAAAACAATTGAATTCCATTATTGCTAATGTGATGTCGGGATATAGAAATGCTAGATTTAATGTATTTGGGATTACGTTGAAAGCTTCAAATTTTATTAACGCAGACAATTTAAAGCAAAGTTTAACGAATGCACTTACCCTGGATGTCGCTCGAGTACTAACTAAACTCATATTTGGTGGCAATGTATCAGATATGGTTGTTGCTGTAGAAGATCAAATACTCATGCCTGAAGAACAACGGCGGAAGTTTTTTGAGGAGAATCAAAGAGATGTCCCCGTTAGTGTCGCTATCCATAGCTATTATCTCGATCTCCCCTTTGAAAATAAAATATTGGAAATGACCGAAGTAGTTAGGTTTTGGTTGGAAAATCTACGACTTCCTGTTCATTTTCAACCTACTTTCAGGACCGCTATTCAGGAAGCAAATTCTATGGAAAAGAAATCAGATGAAGCATTTTTTGATGAATTGGACCAATGGGTAAATAACCTGGTCCTTTCCGCCAATCAAACAGATAGGCAAATAGTAGTGAGTCATAGGGGATCTCCTACGATACTACAAGTGCAGAATGAGATGAAGGCGCTTGAAAAAGAATGTCAATATCGGATAAGAAATATGTTTGATATTAGCATAGAAGGAATTCCCAATCAGTCTTCAGCAGCTAAAGGGTTTATTGGATTCCTAAATAGAAGGGCAAGAAATAAACGGAACAAAGAATATGACAGAAAAATACATAGGAATAAAGGAGCTATCAAAGTGGTATCAGAGGGGGATTCATGGTATCAATATCCTATCTTTTTGAATGAGATTGTAGATTGGATATGTAAAAATGATCAAATTGCGGTATACAGTTTAGGGTTCGGAGGTGATTGGGTGGCTAATATCTTTACTGAACGAGAATTTGTATCAAAATTAGCCGAAATCCAGCCCGATTTTTTCATGCTTGGAGGAGGGGGAAATGATTTAATGTCGGATAAGCGAATTAAGAAATTTGTCCATGCATATAGTTCTGCCTTCCTGGATATTCCTTCTAACTATCTAAAAGAGGATTTTTATCACTTTCTAAAAATCCTGCGTTTTTTATATGCCACAATTCTTACGGAAACCCTGGAAATGTATCCAAACCTTTACATTTTGTTGCACGGGTATGATTATGTCGTTCCCTCTTCCAGAATATCTGCCAACCTCAGTCAGGCCTTAATGAATATTGTTTCTAAAAATGGTCAATGGTTAAAAGAACCTTTAGTAGAACTCAATATTACCAATGAAGAACTACAGAAAGGAATCATGAGAAAGATGATAGATGACTTTAACGGTATGCTTATATCTTTGAGTAATTATTATGAGCGCGTTCACTATATCGACTTAAGGGGAATAGCAAAAAGTAAAAAAGATTGGTGGGATGAAATTCATCCAAGTGGGAAGGCTTTTGAGAAAATGGCCAATAAATTTATAGATAAAATTATGCTTTCCACTACAGCACAAGATTGATTGGTCAATTCTTTCAATTATATTCAACTCAAAGAATACGTATGCCGATTCATATGAGCAAATCATCACATCTTCCACCATCAGAATCCTCCAGAAGGACTTTTTTAAAGAAATTTACTACAGGTATAAGTGCAGTAGCCCTTTCAGGAGCTGGTTTTTCAGCTTCTTCTTGTGTAGCAAAACCTGTCAGTAATTATCAGGGAAAAAAATTGGGAATAGCGTTAGTAGGCTTGGGTAATTATGCCACTAACAGGTTAGCTCCCGCTTTAGAAGAAACTGAATATTGTAAATTGGCAGGAATCGTTACAGGGACTCCTGAAAAAGCGGAGAAATGGAAGGCTAAGTATGACATCCCCGAAAGTCATATATATAATTATGAGACCTTTGATCAGATATCGGAAAATCCCGATATAGATGCAGTATATATAGTGTTACCAAATGGCATGCATTCGGAATACAGCATCCGTGGAGCCAAAGCAGGAAAGCATGTTTTCTGTGAAAAACCTATGGCGAACACGGTAGCAGAGGCAGAAGCTATGATAGCTGCCTGTAAGGAAGCTGGCAAACAATTGGCTATAGGATACAGACTGCATTTCGAGCCACATAATATGGAGGTAATGAGACTGGGTCAGAAAGAAGTATACGGAAAAGTAAAGCTTATCGAAGCGGGTTTTGGTTTCAAAATAGGAGATCCTACCCAATGGAGGTTAAACAAAGAATTAGCTGGTGGAGGGGCCATGATGGATGTGGGTATATATGTCATTCAAGCAGCGAGATATGTTACAGGGGAAGAACCAATCGCTATCACAGCTCAGGAAATAAAAACAGATCCGGTTAAATTTAAAGAAGTGGATGAGACGATTAGCTGGCAAATGGAATTTCCTTCGGGTGTAATAGCTAGCTGTATTACCAGCTATGCTACTGGTACGAATCACTTAAGAGTAGCCTGTGAAAATGGGTGGTTTGAATTAGGACCTGCCTACAATTATGGACCTATCAAAGGAAAAACGAAAGATGGGGAAATGGATTTGCCTCATACAAATCATCAGGCACTTCACATGGATGCTGTATCACAGCAAATATTGGAAGGAAAACCTAATACAGTTCCTGGAGAAGAAGGCATGAAAGATATGAAAGTAATAGAAGCTATTTATAAAGCTATAGAAAAGGGGGAAAGGATATCCTTGGGTTAATACAATCTATCATGTTCCGAACATAAATAATATTGCTAATCGTAAATAATAGTATTACTTTTATTTAGCTTCCATACGCTATTTGGGAAAACACTTTACAACATAATATTTTGATACTGCTCTTATGCTGCTACTGCATTATTTTAAACGATGTATAAGTTTGCTTCCATTTTATATATTGGCATTATTTAGTGGATGCCAGCCTAATATTTCTGCAGAAGTTAAAGAGGATTTTAGCCAGATCCCTGATCAAATTGATTTCAATTTTCATATTAAGCCTATCCTTTCAGATAGATGTTTTGCTTGCCATGGTCCTGATGAGAATAATCAAAAGGCTGGACTTCGTTTGGATATTCCTGAAGAAGCATTCGCAGAATTATCTGAAACTGAGGGGAAGTTTGCTATTTTTCCTGGAAAAATTTCAAAAAGTGAAGTCTACCGAAGAATTTTTTCTGAAGATCCCGAGCAGCTGATGCCTCCTCCTGAGTCCCATTTATCCCTTACGGAGAGAGAAAAGGCCATGATTACCAGATGGATCGAACAAGGGGCTGAATATAAACCACATTGGTCATTTGTTAGTCCTGTAAAGCCCAAAGTGCCCAAACCTAAACTAAAGGCATGGGTCAATAATGACGTCGACGCCTTTATTTTAGATAAAATAGAAGAAAAGTCCTGGGAGCCCAATGAGGAAGCTGATAAGTTTACCTTAATCAGAAGACTGAGTCTGGATTTGACAGGATTGCCTCCTACTCCTGAAGAAGTAGTAGCATTTACAAAGGATGAATCAGAGAATGCATACAATAAACTAGTAGAGCGATTATTGGCTTCTTCCCATTACGGGGAACACATGGCTGTGGATTGGCTGGATCTGGCCAGATACGCTGACAGCCACGGATATCAGGATGATGGTCTGAGAAATGTGTGGCCATGGAGAGATTGGGTAATAAAAGCATTTAATCAAAATGTCCCCTACGATTCTTTCCTCATCTGGCAGTTAGCAGGAGATTTACTCCCTCATCCTACGAAAGACCAACTATTAGCTACTGCCTTTAATCGTCATCATATGCAGAGCCAGGAAGGAGGAATAGTGGAAGAGGAGTATAGAGCGCAAAATGTCCATGATAGAGTAAAAACAGTTACTAAAGCTTTTATGGGATTGACCGTAGAATGTGCTCAATGCCATGATCATAAATATGATCCCATTTCTCAAAAAGAATATTACCAATTATACAGTTTCTTTAATCAAGTTGAAGAGTATGGTCAGATTCCATATGTCGGTACCCCTAGTCCTAGTATGGTATTAACGGATGAAAGGGTGGATAGTATTTTGTCAAGGATCCAAGAGAAAATAGATCAACACGAACCAAAGCTGGATTACCAAAGCGAATTATATTCCTCTGATTTTAATGCCTGGATACAAGAAGCTTCTGTGGATGAAATATCTGACGAAGGCTTATTGGCACATTTCCCTTTCGAAAAGAAATCAGGTAAATCTTATAATAATAGTGTTCAAAAAAATTATAAGGCGGTCGTTGGTTTGGCAAATTCGGATACTCCGCCTCAATCAATTAATGCGAAAAAAGGGAAAGGGTTGGAATTCGTTGGGGAGAGTTTCATTGAATTAACCGATAGTCTGGGATGGTTCGAAAGAAATGAAGCTTTTAGCATAAGTCTCTGGCTCAACATATTAAATGAAGAAGCTGAAGGGCCTATATTTTCAAGATCAGGTGGATTAATGAACGGAAATCGCGGTTATGACTGTTTTCTGCAGGAAGATCATACCCTTAAAGTGAGTATGAATCAGGTATGGCCCGATAATTCTATAGAAATTGAAACTCTTAACCCATTGATTATCAACGAATGGAATCTACTTACCATAACTTATGATGGAAGTAGCAAAGCGAAGGGATTATCTATATTTATAAACGATGAAAAAGTAAAAAGTAGGGTTCTTCATGATAATCTGTACCAAAGCATAAAATTTGCTAAAGGGTATAATAATTGGGGAGCAGCTCCCTTCAGATTAGGGAGATTAGCGGAAAAATCAATCGAAGGGATAGCTGTGGATGAATTGAAATTGTACAATAGAGATTTGAGTGCAATTGAAGTGATTCGATTAAGTGGAAATACCGATAAGTTAAAGCATATTTTTGACAGATCGACAGTGGAAGATGATCTAAAGCAAGAGGTTCTGTTAAGGGAATACTTTGTAAAAACAAAGGCTTCACGCTATGAATTCTGGGCAGACTCTATAAGCTTGTTCAGGGGCAAAATAAATAGTATCGTGACTCAGTTACCTTCAGTCATGGTTACGAAAGATAGAGTAATTCCACGACCTACTTTTATATTAGATAGAGGGGAATATGATGCTCCCACTAAAGTAGTGTTTCCTGGCACTCCTTCCAGAATTAAGCCATTCCTTAATGAAGAAAGGCCAGATCGTTTAGGCTTAGCGAAGTGGTTATTGGCTCCAGACCATCCACTAACCTCAAGAGTAACTGTCAACAGAATCTGGCAAAAGTTTTTCGGTAAAGGCATCGTAAAAACTTCAGATGATTTTGGAAATCAGGGAAATTTACCTACTCATCCCGAATTATTAGACTATTTGGCTATTTATTTTATGGAACATCAGTGGAATGTGAAAGATCTTATCAGATTGATCGTTCATTCCTCCACCTATAAACAGTCTTCCATCGTGGAAGAATCCATTTACATGAAGGATCCAGACAATGAATTGTACGCAAGAGGTTCAAGTTTTAGGCTTTCTGCTGAAATGGTAAGAGATCACGCTCTAGCTTCCAGTGGATTATTGAATGACACTATTGGTGGACCGAGTGTAAAACCTTACCAACCGCCGGGTTTATGGAAAGAGTTAGCTACGAGAAATGCTACTGTTTATGAACAGGATCATGGAGATGATTTATATCGAAGAAGTATGTATACTATCTGGAAGAGAACTTCTCCTCCTCCTATGATGATAAATTTCGATGCAGCCACTAGAAATTTTTGTGAAGTTCGTCGTCAAAAAACCAGTACACCTCTCCAGGCATTAGTATTGTTAAATGATCCCCAATTTATTGAAGCATGTAGAGTGTTAGCCGCTAGAGTGATCGAAGAATCTCCGTATCAACTGGAAGATTGGGTCGAAAGGTTATTTTTATATTTGACTGCCAGATTTCCCAATGAAAATGAGATGTTTATAGCTACCTCTTTGTTTCAGGAAGAACTCTCTTATTTACAAAAAGATCCTCTTGAAGTGGAGGAATTGCTTTGTATCGGAGAGTCTATCAATGCTCATTCCTCTACTGGTCCAGTGTTAGGTGCTTTAACAATGGTTACAAATATGATTATGAATACAGATGCCTTTGTCATAAAAAGATAAAAATTAAACATGTCTGATTGTCATCAATATAAATTACTTTCTACTCGTAGAGAGTTTCTCACTAAGACGACTATGGGTATGGGAGCTATCGCTCTAGGGAGCCTGCTAAATCCTCTCTCAGCTAATTCCCATGTTTCAAATGTGTTGAACGGACCCGGGCCAGGCTCAGGCGGGATTCTTGGACACCCACATTTTGCTCCAAAAGCAAAACGGGTCATTTATCTCTTTCAAAGCGGTGGTCCTTCCCAATTGGAATTATTTGATTATAAACCTCTATTGAGAGAAAAACAAGGACAAGAACTGCCAGAATCAATAAGAAAAGGGCAACGACTTACGGGAATGACCTCAGAGCAAAAATCGTTTCCCCTGGCAGGTTCTCATTTTAATTTTTCTCAAAGGGGAGAAAGTGGCACCTGGATGAGCGATTTATTACCTTATACCAGCCAAATAGCAGACGATATATGTTTGATTCGGTCTATGCACACCGAGGCTATAAATCATGATCCAGCTATCACTTTTTTTCAAACGGGTTCACAACAAGCAGGTAGACCCAGTATAGGTTCATGGATTCACTATGGGTTAGGAAGTGAAAACGAAAACTTACCTTCTTTTTGTGTGCTTTTATCAAGAGGCAAAGATGGGGGACAGCCATTATATGCCAGACTTTGGGGGAATGGTTTTCTTCCCTCACATCATCAGGGAGTTCAGTTTAGGTCTGGAAAAGATCCTGTATTATATCTCAATAATCCTTCGGGAATGAGCAAAATGAGTAGGAGAAGACAACTGGATTATTTGGAGAAAATGCAAAGGGAGCAATTGTATCAAACAAAGGACCCTGAAATAGAGGCAAGAATTGCTCAATACGAAATGGCTTATCGTATGCAAACTTCGGTGCCTGATGTAACGGATATTTCAGATGAACCAGATTATATTTTTGATCTTTATGGCCCCAATGCAAAAAAGCCTGGTACATTTGCTGCCAATTGTTTGTTGGCCAGAAGACTTGCTGAAAAAGAGGTGAAATTTATTCAATTATACCATCAGGGGTGGGATCAGCATGGAAATCTTCCCAATGAAATTAGCCTCATGGCTAATACGGTAGATCAGGCATCTGCTGCATTGGTACTGGATCTCAAACAAAGGGGAATGCTAGAGGATACCCTGGTCATTTGGGGAGGAGAATTTGGCAGGACTAATTACTCGCAAGGAAAGTTGACCAAAGAATACTATGGAAGGGATCACCATCCAAAGTGTTTTAGCATATGGATGGCTGGAGGAGGTATAAAACCGGGGATTAATTACGGTAAAACGGATGAATACGGGTATAATATCATTGAAAATCCTGTTCATGTTCACAATTTTCAAGCGACTCTATTACATTTATTAGGAATTGATCACGAACGACTTACCTTTAAACACCAGGGAAGAAGATACCGATTAACGGATGTGCATGGAGAAGTCGTACACGATATTTTAGCTTAACATTGTTAAACGGAATTCTACTATTTTATACTTTATGACTCGCAAAGACTTTTTTCGCACCTCATCAGCTGCTGCTGCTGGCATCTTATCAGGAGGATCTTTTCATATTCTGAGAGCCAGTTCTACGCCTACAGATACCATTATAGGACATAATGATTATTCTTATAGGGTACACAAAGATTGGGGCAATTTGAATCCTTCCCAAACCCCTGTGAAGGACTGCCATGAAATGGTGATGGATAAAAGGGGAAGGCTTATTATGGTTACTAATGAAACGAAGAATAATATTATTATCTATGATAAATCTGGAAAATTACTGGACTCGTGGGGAACCAGCTTTCCGGGTGGGCATGGATTAAGCTTGTGGGAAGCCGGAGATGAAGAGTTTTTATTTATTTGTGATACCGAACTGGGGAAAGTGGTAAAGACTACGTTGGACGGAAAAGAATTGATGACAATATCACACCCTTCCAAAGTAGGGGCGTATAAAGAAGGAGATCCATTTAAACCAACTGAGTCTGCGGTAGGCCCCAACGGGGATATATATATTACAGATGGTTATGGATCCCAGTGGGTACTACAATATTCACCTGAAGGAGAATTTATCAGAAAATTTGGAGGGAAAGGAGCAGAAGATCACCAATTAGACACTGCTCACGGGATATGCATAGATGATAGAAACCCCACAAATCCCACTTTATTAGTAACATCCAGAAGTCAAAATTGCTTCAAAAGATTTACGCTAGAAGGGGAATATTTAGCCACCATTTTTTTACCTGGGGCATATGTATGTAGACCCGTTATCAAGGAATCCATGCTTTATTCAGGGGTATGTTTTTCAAGATTGAGATACCTAAATAAAACTCCTGACTCAGGATTTGTTACGATTCTAAATGGAAAAAATGAGGTCGTTTCTAATCCGGGAGGAACAGAACCGACCTATGAAAATGGAAAACTTGGATTAATGATTCAGGATACCCCTATATTTAAACATTGTCATGATGTATGTATAGACGAAGATGAAAATATCTATGTTTGTCAATGGAATGCTGATAGAAGTTATCCTATTAAGCTAGAGAGAGTATAGTAGAGAAATTTTGTCTATAATATCGTTCTTTCAGTTACTAACGATTCTTGATTAGGCATCCATTTTATTGTGGGTTTTAAGATCCTTTGCCCTTGAATATTATTACGTATAGATGCTTCCACATCAAATACTAATTCAATGTTATTAGAGGAAGAATCTGAAAGGTTGACATCCATCGGAATTTTAATACTTTGAGTTCCCAACCTGTTGGTTCTAATGTCTTTTCTCATTCCATGAGCTAGCAGACCGTTATGGGGACCTAAAATAATATGAATTTGGCTGATCTTGTCCTTGGGAACCATGTCTTCTGCTATCACATAAGAAGGTGTTCCATATTCAGAAGCTATTTGATAAACACCGGATTTAGTATCTATATTTAGCCAAGAGTTATTGGATTTCAATTTGACCCTAACTTGCCAAATATCCAACTTTACGATAGGAGAATTGGAAGAATTATGAGTAAGTCTGATTTCTACTGGTACTACACCTTGGTAGCCTAACACTTGCTGGCGATCTAACTGAATAGATACAAAGTAAGTTAATGAGCTTAAGAGAAGGCAAAGAGAAATTCCTAAACGCATGAGTTTATTATCTATGGTAAAATTACCTATTCTTTCTAATGATAAAATGCAAAAAATCGAATACCCATTACATATCTCTATCAAATTTGCAAATTGATAGTGGTATGAATTATCTAAAACTGAATAATACGATTTAACCAACCAAACTATATTAAGATATGAATTATATTTCTATATTTTACAAATTATTTGAAAAAAGCTCATTGAGATGTGGCAGGATTTTCTTGGGGATCTATTTATTTATAGGTCAGCTTATGGGCCAAAATACCTCATATTTATTTATTGGAACAAATACAGGAGATGTAAATGAAGGGATTTATACTGCAACATTTTCTTCGGAGGATGGCTCTTTCGAAATGATTAGAAAATATGCCGATATCTTAAATCCCAATTATTTGTTTTTGCATCCAAATAGCAACACTCTCTATGCTGTCCACGGAATCCAAGGAGAAAATGAGGGCGGAGTAAGTTCATTTACAATTGATGAAAGATCGGGAAATCTTACTTTCTTAAATCGTCAATTATCTGGTGGGAATGGCCCATGTTATGTTAGTATTTCTTCAAATGGGGACTGGGTTTTGGTAGCTAATTACGTCAGTGGATCTGTTTCCCTGTATCCACTGACAGAAGAAAAAGGTATAGGACAAATAATTGATGTAAAACAACACGAGGGAACGGGACCAGATAAAGAAAGACAAGAGGGCCCCCATGCCCATTATATTCAGCAAGGTCCCGGGGATATTGTCTTTGCTTCTGACCTTGGAGCTGACAAAGTATTCTTGTATCGTATAAATAAGAACACTCAAACCTTGGAACCTTTACTTCATCCACAACTAGAGGTGCCTCCAGGTTCTGGTCCAAGGCATGTAGATTACCATCCAGAATTACCTATGGTATATGTCCTAAACGAGCTCAACGGTACTGTAAGTGCTTTTAGAAGATATGAAGATCAAGATTCTTTCGCATTGGTACAGACTTTATCAACCGTTCCTGATGATTTTAAGGGATATAATAAAAGTGCGGATATCCATATCCATCCTGATGGAAAATTTCTGTACGCTTCAAATCGAGGAGATTTCAATAGTATTGCCACTTTCAGCATAGATCAAAAAAGTGGAATTCTCACTGCTACTGGATATATGAAAGAAGGAATTGCCTGGCCGAGGAATTTTACCCTGGATAAGGAAGGGAAATTTATATTAGTCGCCAATAGAGATACCAATCTCATTACAAGTTATTCCATTCATCAGAAAACCGGAGCATTAACAGCCACAGGATTTGAGTTAAGGGTACCTAAACCTGTTTGCGTGAAATTGCTTGAGGATTAAAAACACATTAGCTCACTTAACTTAATAAGTGAGCTAATGTCATGTGTAATGTTTACAAAAGTGTATTATTACATTTTTACAGGGACTGCAACCATGGTATCATCCCAAGCTAAAATCATGTCTGCTCCACCTTCAGCTTCATTGAAAGTAATAGCAAACGCCTCAACAGTAGCTGAAGTTTTTTGTGTGTCTACTTCAACCTTAGCTACATCCTTAGAAGCATCGTGATTATAAGCTCCCCATTGATTTAGATCGGAATTGAAAATAACTTCCCATTTTCCTTCATTAGGTACAGTAAATAAACTGTAAGTACCAGCTGGAACTGATGTACCATTAATAGTAGCATCTTTGTAGAAAGTTACTTCTGTAGCTTCGTTAGCACCTGTTCTCCATACTTTTCCATAGGGAACTAAGGCTCCGAAGATGTCACGATCATTTTTCATTGGACGGCCATAAACTACTTTAATCAAAGACTCATCTTCTGCTCTAAATAAAGCTATATCATGAGGGCTTTTGTCTACATTTGGGAATTTTTGTCCCAATACAGTAAAACTGATTAGCATTGCAAACACAAGAAATAATAGCGACTTTTTCATAGTAAAATAGATTGTTAAAATGTTCAGGTTTCGAAAAAAAATTTAACTTTCGCTTTTTTTTAACAAGCTTAACTACGATGTTAGGTGCTATAGGTTACTTAAGTATATGTTAATGTTTAAACTTTTTCTAGTCTGGCTTTTGACAAAATTCGGTAAGTACCCCAAATGTAGACTTTGGATGTAAAAAAGCGATATCCAAGCCTTCAGCCCCTTTTCGTGGATGCCTGTCTATCAGCTGAATACCTTTTTCTTCCACCTCATTTAAAGCATGTTCCAGATTGCCCACGTGAAAAGCTATGTGGTGTAATCCTTCCCCTCGCTTCTGAATAAATTTTGCGATCGGCCCATCCTCAGAGGTGCTTTCTAATAATTCAATTTTCGTGTCTCCCACTTTAAAAAAGGCCGTTTTTACCTGTTGATCCGATATTTCTTCAATTGCATAACAGTTTAAACCTAATACATTTTCATAATATTGAATGCTTTTTTGAAGGTCCTTTACAGCAATTCCAATATGTTCTATGTGGGTAGTATTCATAATAAATATTATTTAGTTTCTAATCTAATTCGCAATTATTCCAACATTGAAACATCCAAACTGGTACAGTTCATACATAAGTGAACTTCATCTTACGCATAAATTTTAACAGTTTAGGTATGACTTTTGCGATTAGGTATTCAGTGAAATCATGTTGTACTTAATTAGCGACATATGAACAAACTCATTTACCTGTTGTGCTGCGTACTATTTCCTATTTCATCTTACAGTGCTACATATTATGTAGCTACTAATGGACAAGATAATAACGGAAACGGTCAAGGCTCAAAAGACAAGCCGTTTAAAACCATTAAATATGCAATTGATAGAAAGATTCTTCAACCCGGAGATACGTTGATTGTGAGAGATGGGGTATATCCTGGCAAACTTTATATACCACTTAAAGGAACTGTAAATAATTGGATCGTTATCATGTCTGAAAACAGGCATGGAGCAAAAATTACTGTTGATGGAGCGGAGCAAGGAATCTTCCTTCACGAAGCTGAATATGTGGAAATCAACGGATTCGAACTATATCAACCCCAAAATAGCTCCAGTACAGGAGTTGCCATCCAGTCTAGTGGAGGACACCATTTACGTGTAGTCAATAATCATACACATCATTTTGGTGGTTCTGGCATCTCTATGAATAGAGGAGAGTACCTTCTGATTGAGAATAATATTGTCAATGATAATTGCTTTTACCGCTCAAATCAAATGAGCGGAATTTCTATTTGGCAGGCTCAAAGTACCACAAGTATTGATGATGGATCTTTTTACCGGATTATTATCAGAGGAAATTTGGTGTATTCCAATGAGATTCAACGATCCAATCCGAATGACAGAATTACCGACGGCCATGGAATTATCATTGATGATTCAAAAAATACTCAAGCTGGAAGTAATGCAGGCCGCTATCCACACAGGATGTTGATCGAAAATAATGTGTGTTTTGATAATGGACTGGCAGGTGTACACTTATTTCAATCAGCAAATGTGACGGTTCGCAACAATACTTGTTTCTGGAATTTAAAGACAAGGCAGTCGAATACAGCTGGGGTGAATTGGCGAGGAGAATTGAGTAATTCCAATAGTGAAAATAACCAATGGTATAACAACATTGGGTGGGCCAATAAAAATTACAGTGAATATAACACAGCGATTTTAGATGGAGCGAGTAGGGGACAATACTCAAATCCTAATGTGGTTTGGGAAAATAATATTACATATAATGGAAATCCAGGAGATCTAGCTATTAATATAGACAAACCAGAAGAGCATAAGAATGCAGATCCGGCTAAAAACTATTTTGGCACAGATCCATTATTGATCAATCCTACCATTAATCCAGGATCGGCCAACTTTCGATTATCTTCTACCAGCCCGGCAATAGATGCAGGAAAAAATATTGGTCAGCAGGGAAAAGATATAGATGGGAATGTAAGACCATCAGGAGCATGGGATATAGGTGCATATGAAGGGGCTGGTGGTAGTCCAGGAACTCCTCCTAATCCAGGTCCCGGGCCGGTAGATCCACCTCAAAGTCCTCCCACTGTTTCTTTGACTAAACCGACCAATGAACAAGAATACCAGGAAGGAAGTGATATATCTATAATAGCTTCAGCAAGCAGTAATAGTGGTGGCAAAATTACCAAAGTAGACTTTTATGCTGGTGGAGAAAAAGTTGGAACCAGTACAGCATCCCCTTTTGAAATTACCTGGACAAATGTAGCCGCAGGAGTGTATGATCTAACAGCTACCGCTACAGATGATGAGGGATTGTCTAACACTTCATTTCCCATCAGAATCATTGTTAAAAGACCTGCAACCACCCATTTAATTCCTGGAAAGATAGAAGCAGAGGATTTTGAAGAAATGAGTGGAATTCAACTAGAAAATGCGTCTGAAGGAACACAAAATGTAGGTTGGTTCGATATAGGAGATTGGATTGATTACTCAGTTGAAGTAGAGAAAGATGGACTATATGACATTGAGTGGAGAGTAGCGAGTGCTACTGATGCCGGAGCGTTTCAACTTACATCAGGAAATAAAGTATTGGCAGATATTACAGTGCCAAATACCGGAGATTGGCAAGCATATACCACAGTTATTTCAAAAGAGGTAGCATTGACAGCAGGAAAGCAGAAGTTGAGAATATATGCTAATGGCGCCCAATTCAACATTAACTGGATGGTATTTAGTGAACTGGGATCTTCTGATCCAGATCCTACACCTACCCCGGACCCTACCCCTGATCCAGATCCAACTCCAGATCCTACCCCTGATCCTGTACTACCTGAGGTAACGTTGCTTTCTCCAGCAAATACATCGGTTATAGAAAATAGTAAACCTTTATTATCCTGGGAAGTGGATGTTCCCGATCAGGTTTCTTCTTACGAAATCAGAATTAATGGAGTAAAATATGAATCGGAAGCTACTAATTTTACCCTTACAAGCAACTTATCTGCTGGAGAATATCAATGGGGAGTTAGGGCAGTTAAAACAGATGGAGAGGTAGGTCCCTGGTCCAGAACTTTTACATTTATCATTGAAGAGATACAAACACCTGTTGGGATGAGCATAAAAGAAGTAATTCTGGTAGATGCAAATAGAGAAGAGGATGTTAGACCTTTACAAGATGGGGATATCATATCTAAATCCGATTTGGCTTCTTTTACGTTAAGAGCTGAACCAGATGGAAATAGTTCTCCTGCTGTTCAAAGTATTGATTTCGAACTAAAAGGAAAGGAATTTTTTACCAGAACCGAGAGCGTTTCTCCTTACACATTGACAGGAGATTACGGAGGAGATTATTTCGATTGGCCCGCTCAAGAAGGTGCGTATGAACTAAGTGTTACTCCTTATACTGAAAAGTTTGGGGCGGGGGAAGCTGGCAACACATACACTATTCGTTTTTCTGTGGTAAATAGTGCCACTGATCCTATCCCTACCCCAGATCCAGTGTTGCCCAAGATTACGTTACTATCTCCAATAAATAAAGGAGCCATAGACGATAAGCAACCTATTTTATTCTGGGAAGCAGATGTTCCAGATCAGATTTCTTCTTATGAAGTAAATATAGATGGAAAAATATATTCATCGAGGTCCAATAGCTTTGAAATGAAGGATGAACTCCCGCTAGGGACTTATTCCTGGAGAGTAAGAGGGATTAATTTAAATCAGGATAGAGGCCCCTGGTCTGAGATTTTCGAATTTACAATTGAAGAAGCTCAAGTGCCTGATGGAATGAGAATTAAGGGAATTTATTTAGTGGATGCAGATAAAGAGCAGGATATTAGGCCGTTGAATAATGGAGATATCATATCGCTTTCCACTATTGGATCTTCATTTACGCTAAGAGCTGAGGTAGATGGAAACAGTGATCCAGCCGTACAAAGCGTTTATTTCGAATTATCAGGGAGGGAATTTAGAACAAGAACAGAAAGTGTTCCCCCATATACCTTAACCGGAGATTACGGAGGAGATTATTTCGATTGGCCTGCTCAGGCAGGTGCTTATGTACTTAGTGTTACGCCATATTCAGAATCTTATGGAGGGGGAGAAACGGGAGACGTCTTTACCTTAAAATTTGAAGTGGTAGAACAAAGAGATGATACTGGAAGTGGAGGAACAGCTGGAACTACTTCTTTAAGGATCAATTGTGGGGGCACGAAGGATCTGGAAATCGAAAATTATCTTTTTGTGGCCGACAGATATTATTCTTCCGGGACTGAAGCATTTTCTAATGGCTTTATCAGCGACATAGGAGGAACACCTTTTGATGAAATTTATCGCTCAGAGCGTGTGGCAGACACGGATTTATCTCCATTTTCCTATCAAATTCCGGTAGAAAATGGCGTTTATCTGGTCGTGGTTCATTTTGCAGAGGTCTATTGGGGAGCAACAGGAGGAGCAGTAGGTGGTAAAGGCCAACGCATATTTAGCATGGATGTAGAAGGGGTAAATCAAATTGACAATTTTGATATTTTCAAGGACGTTGGGCCGATGTTTGCCACTTATGCAAGCTTCGAAGTGGAAGTAGCAGATGGCATATTAGACTTGAATTTCAATTCTTCTGTCAATAAGGCAAAAATCTCCGCCATAGAAGTACTTCCTCCGGATCAGCTAAATTCTTCTATTTCCGTATTTGCTAATAGGCATAATTCCTTTGGGATAGAAGATTCGGAACCTCAATCAGGCGATTTTTCTTTGGCGCCTGTTTCTATGACATTGAGTCCTAATCCAGCAATTGATGCCACTAGTCTCACCTTAGAAGGAAATTTTGAAGCAGATTTGGAAGGATTTATTTACGACATTAAAGGAAACCAATTGAAGCGATTTGTCTTTTCCAAAAGGGAAACCACTTCCACCCAAGAATTGATGCTACAGGACTTACCTCCAGGCGTTTATTCAATTTCTGTAAGACTGAATAATAAAGTGATGAGTAAGCGATTGTTGAAAGTCCAGTAGAAATAGCTCATAAAAAAACAAAAACATATTTGTTTAAATACACGGCACATTTACTTCGGTGAGTGTGTCGTTGTTTGTTTGTGCCAATGATTCGTAAAAAGCTTCGTACAACGCATTGACCTTAACCTATCAACTCCTTAATCACTTTTCCTCCAAACTGAGACAATTGCTTATGTCTACCTCCATGAAAATAGGTCAATTTATTATCATCCAGGCCGAAGAGATGTAGGAGGGTTACATGTAGATCTCTGATAGGATGTACCACTTCTACTGCTTCCTGTCCCAATTCATCGGTAGCCCCAATCACATGCCCCGCTTTTACGCCCCCACCAGCGAACCACATCGCCATAGCATTGGGATTGTGATCTCGACCATAAGCAATTCCTCCTTCTCTATATCCATTATCAGCCGTACGCCCAAATTCCCCACACCAGACGATCAAGGTCTCTTCCAACATTCCTCTTTGTTTTAAATCCTTAATCAAGCCTGCAATAGGTTTATCTATACTTTTAATCAAATTTCCATGAGCCCTGGCCAGAAAATCGTGTGAATCCCAACCAGAAGAGTAAATTTGAACAAATCTGACTCCTCGTTCGACTAATTTTCTTGCCAGCAAACACTTGCGCCCAAATACCTCTGTTTCTTTGTCATCTATTCCATACAGCGATTTAATGTTGTCATCTTCTCCTTCAATATCCATCACCTCAGGTACTTCCATTTGCATTCTAAAAGCTAATTCGTAATTCTCTATTCTCGCTGACAATTCATCGTGATGTGGATGAAGCGCTTGGTGCTGTTGATTGTAATATTGCAAAAGTTCAAGGCTTTCTTCCTGATGGTAATAACTGACACCGGGTGGTGGATCTATATTCAGAATAGGCGAACCCGAAGGTCTCAAAGGAGTACCTTGATAGTGCGCTGGTAAAAATCCGTTAGACCAATTTCCCGGCCCCCCTTGAGGATAAGCTAATTCAGGTAGGACTACAAAAGCGGGCAAATTTTGATTCATGGAACCCAATCCATAGGAAATCCACGATCCTATAGCAGGTTCACCTCCTATTCTGTTACCCGTATTAATATGATACATAGCCGTGGGATGATTTACAGATTCCGCCTGACCACCTCTGTAAAAACATATTTCATCTGCTACATCTGCCAAATGAATAAATGGCTCGCTCATATCTGCGCCAGAAGATCCTACTTTTCTACTTCCAAATGGACTCTTCACTATATATCTTTTGCCAGAAGACATGGCCGAGAATTGTTGGCCTTCACGAGTAAACTGAGTCAAGTGAAATTTTTCCAGGGCTGGCTTTGGATCAAAGGTATCAATATGACTTGGCCCACCTTCCATGGTTAAAAAGATGCAATACTTTGCTTTAGGTAGAAACATGGGAGAGGATGGACTCAATGGGCTATTTCCAGGGGTAGCACCTCCCCTTTGTTCACAACCTAATAAACTAGTCAAGGCAATAGCTCCAATACTGGAACCTAAACCATACAAAAAATCCCTTCGATTCCAACTTGGATATTGATCAGTAGACATACACAAATTCGTTGGCGTTAAAAAATACAGTGATTAAATCCGCTAAAGCTCTGGTTGACTCATCTACTTCATAAGCTTGTAGATCGGGTACATAGGATTGGTAGATATCTAAAGATTCTTCATAAGAAAAGGATTCCCCTGTCATTTCTTCGAACATTTCCCTTTTGACAGAAGAAGGATAGGTCGTTTCTACAGCTTGATGTTGCTGATGATAACTGATCATCTTTTCCATATATGCTTTTGCTTGCTGGAAATCTTCCTCTGAGGCAGCTCTTCCCCATATCCATCTGATGGCCTCCTCAATCCGATCTTCCTGGGAAGAAAATTCTTTGGTTAGTTTATGGGCAAAAGCGATAGCTCGCTGACGAGGAAACTGGCCATTAAACAAAGTGAATACCTGAGGGGTGACAGTAGATTCTTCCCGCTTTTCACATGACATGTCCGTTCCAGGATGATTAAATACTTCCAAATAGGGATCAGACATATTTCGGTATCGTTCAGCATAGATGGACCTGCGATGTCGCTCAGCTGGAGTTCTGGAAGGTTGATAAGCTGGAGCAATGGAACCCATGGTGTGTCGGGGCTGTAGGGCTACCTCTAAATTGATTTCAGGTCTTACTGGAAAACCACCCATAGCTGGATTCAATTCACCAGAAATGTATAACATAGCATCTTTTAATTCCTCCGCTTCTAATCTTCTGGGAGTAAAATGAGAGAGCCATTTATTTTCAGGATCAATGCGGCTTACCTTCTGCTGATTCGGATGCTCTGTAGACAGTTGATAAGCAGCTGAATTCATGATCAAACGATGCATTTCTTTAATGGACCAATTATGCGCAACAAAATATGTAGCTAACCAATCCAGTAGCTCAGGATGTGTCGGTTTTTCTCCCGTAGCTCCAAAGTTATTGGGGGTAGCTACTATTCCCCTGCCAAAATGGTACTGCCAGATTCTATTTACCATAGACCGAGCGACAATTGGATGCTTAGGATGCGTTAACCACTTTGCGAATGCTGTTCGGCGCTGGGCAATTCCTTCAGGAATGTCAACAGCCGTTATCATTTCTGAGTTTGTGTTAGGAAGGCCAGCTAATACACTCATGATCCCAGGTTCTACTTCCTCCAAAGGAGCATATATCGAACCACCTGTAAGAATAAAGGTCGCTGGAATATCACCGCTTATCTCTTCAGGCATTCTTATCGGGCGGGCGCTGTGTGTTATTCTATCTGGACCATTATACACAGAATAAGCTAACGGCTCGAAGCGTTCCATCTCTCTTCTCAATAACTGCAAGCGCTTTTTCAGTAGCTTTCTATATCCCAATTCTTCAAAGCTTAGCCCATAATAACGAGGAGGTTGCTGATCATCAGCTAATTTCCTTCTAAGGTTTTTAGGGAGGTAGGGTAGGTTTCTTTCCTTATACCACTGTTTAGCCGCCGTTTCTTCTTTTTCCATCAGTTTTTCTTGCTCTTCTCCTGTTCCTTTAATCCAATCTTGTATTCTTTCTTTTTCAGATTGATCAAGGCGTACATGTTCGGATGGAAGAAAGGGAGCTGGTCTTTCAGCAAATTGGGTTGTCGCAAAGACAGCCTGAATTCGATAATAATCTTTGGCTGGAATGGGGTCGTACTTGTGGTCATGACATTTAGCACAATTTAAGGGAGTAGCCAAAAAGGTTTCTCCCACTATATTTGTTACATCATCCAGGTAAATTTGACGGGTTTCAGCTGCTACACTCATTCCGGTGTGTTCCCAGGGCCCCATTCTAAGGAATCCTGTTGCGATTAATAATTCAGGATCATCAGGATTCATTTCATCTCCTGCCAATTGCTCCATGATAAATTGATTATAAGGCTTATCCTCATTGAATGATCGAATGACATAATCCCGATATCGCCAAGCTGTGGGCCGTTTATAGTCATTGGAAAAGCCATCACTATCTGCATATCGAACTACATCTAACCAGTGCCTTCCCCACTGTTCTCCATAATGGGGACTTGCTAACAAGCGCTCAATTTCTTTTTCGAAAGCGTTCGAGGATTCATTCGCTAAAAAGTCTTCCATCTCCTCGGGAGTAGGAGGAAGCCCGATCAAATCTATAGAAGCCCTGCGAAGCAAAATTCTTTTACTGGCTTTCGTAGTCGCGGCAATTCCTTCCTCCAAACGCTTCTCAGCTAAAAAGGCATCGATGGGATGTTCGATGTGTGCATTTACTGATTTCCAGGGAACATCATAAGTTTCTACTGGATAATATGCCCACAAATGTTCCTTCAAGTAAGGTCTTTTGTCCCACGTTTCACTGAGTCCACCTGAAGTGCCCACCTTTACCCTTTGACCAAAGTTCCAGCTAGTATCTGCAAGGATCACAGCCCGTTTTTCCTCATCTGGCCATGGAGCTCCTTTATGAATCCAATGGGACACCATTTCAATATCTGCCTCAGACAACTTATCTCCCTCTTTGGGAGGCATGGCTATATGTTCATCTTTTCGAATGATGGCTTGATAAAGGATACTTTTCTTTGGCTTTCCTGGTACAATAGCTGGTTCTCCAGAATCTCCTCCCACCAATAATTGTTCATACTTTCTTAAATCCAGGCCTCCCTCTATCTTGGCAGGATCATTTCCATGGCAACTCATGCACTTAGACTCAAACATGGGGAGGATTTCGTGGACAAATAAGGCCTCAGGATCAACTTGCTCCAGTTCTGTGGATTCTTTACAGGATATACATAGCAGGAAAAAGATAAATATCAGTGTAGCAGAAAAAAAGAAGTGGTTCATAGGGCGTAGCAATCGTTGAGTCCTTATTTAAAATATGGTATTTTTTGATTAATTGAAAAAAATTAGCAAAAGAAGTTATCTGCATTGTCCTGAAAAAAATATAGCTTAAATCACAATAGTAAAATCCCCATCAAGTATGTTACGTTTACTACTACCTGTAATTTATATCTGTGCTGGAATAAGCCTAATCCTATTGTCCGCATGTACTGAAAGCTCATCAGAAGATTTCCCTACCTATAGTAATTACCACACCATCACCCTTTCTTTTCAGGGACCTGAAACCTCAGAAACAGCAGCTGATAATCCCTTTCTCAATTATCGATTGACAGTTTCTTTCACTCATCCTGACACTCAATATATTATCCGAGGATTTTTTGCTGCAGACGGACAAGCGGCAGAAACTGGGGCCGATGCTGGGAATGTATGGAAGGTACGATTTACCCCTGATCGACCCGGAAGCTGGAATTATGTAGCTACCCTTCATCAGGAGCCTAATATTGCCTTAAACCCTCATCTAAACTCGGGCAATGAAATCGCGTTATCCGATGCTTCCGGAAAGTTTATCGTGGTTTCACCAGATCAAGTAGAAGTAGATCTCAACGCGCAAGGACGACTCATTAATGACGGTGGTTTTTATCGTTTCTCTGGGTCAGGTGCTTATTGGATAAAAGGAGGGGCCAACAGTCCGGAGAATCTGTTAGCCTACGAAGATTTTGACGGGACCTATAGAATGCAAGCCTCCGATAGGGAAGGGGAGGCGAGCACCAATGAACAAATTCATACATTTGAACCACATATAAAGGATTGGATGGAAGGAGATCTGAAATGGCAGAATGGAAAAGGAAAAGGGATTATTGGGGCAATGAACTATTTGGCTGGGAAAGGGATGAATAGTGTCTATTTTTTGGTGATGAATATTGGAGGGGATGGAAAAGATGTTTGGCCTTATGTAGCACCAGATCAGATGACACGATTTGATGTGAGTAAATTGGAACAATGGGAAATACTTTTTCAGCATATGCAATCCAAGGGAATCATGCTGCATATAGTACTTCAGGAAACGGAAAATGAAAAGCTGTTGGATGATGGAGATACGGGGCCAATGCGTAAACTACTGTTGCTGGAATTAATCGCAAGGTTTGGGCATCACCTGGCGTTGACCTGGAATCTGGGTGAAGAAAACGGACCTGCAGATTTTTCTCCCAATGGTCAAAATGATCGACAACGAAAAGATATGATTTCCTATATCAAGGAATCAGATCCTTATCGGCATCCGGTGTTATTACACACCCACGCTTCGGATCCTGCGAGAAAAAAGATTTTAGATTCAATCGTCGGTTTTGAGCCTCTGGATGGGTTATCCCTCCAGGTACATGATCGGACAGAAGCTGGAGAAGTGGTGGCCTATTGGAAAGCAGCTTCTCATGAACATGCTCATCCATGGCTGATTACGATGGATGAAATAGGGATGTGGCACACTGGTGCAAAATCAGATTCAGTGGATCCTTTTCACGAAACCTTAAGAAGCGATGTATTGTGGGGGGCATTGTTATCTGGAGCAGCAGGGGTGGAGTGGTACTTTGGAGCCAGGTCAGCGCAAAATGATTTGACCACAGAGGATTGGCGAACAAGAGACCAACTCTGGGAGCTGACACATCATGCGATGTACTTTTTGGATAGATATGTACCTTTTTGGGAAATGGAACCTGCTCATGAATTGATGAATGTTAAGGGGACATATTGTTTGGCAAAAAAAGGAGAAATATATGTCGTATATCTTCCGAATGATAAAGATGTTCACACGATCAATTTAAATGAAGAGGAAGGAGCATTCAAGGTGGAGTGGTTTAATCCGATCTTAGGAGGAGAGTTGATGACGAATGGAGAAAAGCAAATAAGTGGTGGGCGCATTGGTACACTTACACCACCATTACTGGATAGCAATATATCTACTAACCAAGACTGGATTGCGTTTATAAGGAAAATAGAGTAATGAAATGAAGAGATAGGTCCAATTGTTCATATCGAACCTATCCATGATGATTAATGTTTTATTCGTCTTTCAAGGATTCTACCGGGCTTAATCTGACAGCTTTCACCATTTGAATACTGACAGATATCCAGGCAATTAACAGGGCAAGCGTTCCAACGGCCAAAAAATACCACCATTGTAAAGAAATCTTAAAGGCAAAAGTGTCTAGCCAATGTTGAGCCAATAGGTAACTGATCGGTATCCCAATGAACATGGCTATTCCTACCATCCTGGTAAAGTCTTTGGACAGCAGTGTTACTAATTGGAAAAAGTTGGCCCCTAATACTTTTCTTATGCCGATTTCCTTTTGCCTTTTGGTGGCCATAAACATAGCTAATCCAAATAACCCAAGACAGGAAATGAGTATTGCCAGCCCGGCAAAATATCTGGAGAGCTTAGATATGCGTTGTTCTGCAGCATAAAGTCTTGCATAATCATCATCTAGGAAGGTATAGTCAAATACAAAGCCTGAATTTGCCTGTTCATATGCGATCTTAATTTGCTCTATGGTTTTTGCTATCGATGAACCATCTAATTTCACCATCATCATATGTCCTCTTCTGCCAAAATTAAAAAAAAGGGGTGCTATAGTCTCGTGAAATGACTCTAAATGAAAATCTTTAACTACTCCTATGATATTTAACGTATGATGTTCTCCCCATTGAATTTGTTTACCCACAGGATCATTTATCCCCATTCTTTGTATAGCCGTTTCATTAAATATGATATTCGTTGAATCAGATCCGAAGCTTTCAGAAAAGGACCTACCTGCAGCCATCTCCATTCCCAGCAATTCAATAGCTTCATAATCAACTTGTATTTGGTCGAATCCGACTCGTTCGGATGGATCTTTTCCTGGCCATGAAATATCCATGGTTGTATAATCACTCTCAGTCATCGTATTCCCGATACTGGAAGCATTTACCACTCCTGGGAGTTGTTTTAGCTCCCTGAGAAAGCGACGCGCTTGCTGCGGATCTTCCATACGTCCTTCTTTACGTAGCATGATGATATTATCTCTTTGATAACCAAGATGTTGAGTTTGAACAAAGTTGATTTGTTGATACACCACCCAAACGGAGATCATCAGTATGATAGACAGAGAAAATTGAAGAACTACCAATCCTCTTCTAATCCAAATTTCTCTACCACCACTCTTTATTTTTCCTTTTAAAATGGAGATAGGGTTCATCCTGGATAAATACAAGGCAGGATAACTCCCTGCAACTAGCCCAGTAAAAAGGACCATTCCTATGAGCAATTGTAGCATAGGAAGGTCCCATACCCAGTGAAGTTGTTTTCCTGTAATCAGATTAAACTCCGGTAAAAACATGAGGACTAATAATATGGCTATACCTAATGCTAACAAAGCCATTAGGGTAGATTCACTTAAATATTGAAAAATAAGAGACAGTCTTCTGGCTCCGAGGGTTTTTTTGACACCTACTTCCTTGAATCTTTGGGTTGCTTTAGCTGTAGATAAATTCATGAAATTTATGCAAGCGATGAATAGAATGAAGATAGCTACCAGGGAAAATAGCCAAACATAATCGATTCTACCTCCTGAAGGAAGTCCATTTTCAAAGCTACTATTCAAATAAAGATCTGCGTATTTTACTGCCAATAAGTGCCTGTGAGAATATTCTCCGTCCGTTTTTTGGCCTACATAATCATGAATTTTTTGATTAAACTCTGCGATATCTGTTCCTTCTTTTACTAGAATAAACGTTTGTGGATGTAGATTAACCCAGCGGTTTACCCAGGTATTTAGGGTTGCCCAGGCTTCAAAAGACACTACATAATCAAATTGTAAAGAGGAGTTTGCTGGAGGATCTTTAAACACGCCTGCTATCTGTAAGGGCCATTCATGTTGTAACTCTAATTTCTTGCCCAGCAGGTTTTGAGTGTCTTTAAAGAAGCGTTTAGCCAGACTTTCCGAAATGACAATGTTTTGAGGGTTTTTGAGCGCTTCCTCAGCTGTACCTTGAATTAGTTCAAAAGAGAACAATTGAAAAAAATCTTTACTTGCGAAAAGTCCTTCAGCTTTAAGATCCATATCTAAGGTGCTTAGGGTATTACCATTTATGGATTTAGTTCTGGCAGTAGCTGCGGCTTCAACTTCCGGGAAATCCTCTACAATAGAATTGGCGGTAGGGCCTGAGGTGTTTGTTGTTGTGCCAATTCCATCATTTCCTTCAATATTTGTCACTAACTGATATAGTCGATCTTGATTTTTATGAAATTTATCTGTTAACCATTCATCTTTCACCCATAAATAAATGAGTAGGAAACAAGCAATTCCGGTTGCTAATCCAACGAGATTGATAAGGAAAGTAGTTCGATATCTCAAAAACGTTCTGAGAGAGATCGTTAAATTGTGTTTTAACATGCCATTGTAAATATGTAGTTGAGGAAATTTAATATGTTTTATAAGGTTGGGCCGAAAAAGCTTCAGTGTTTCCAATGCATACATTCGTCTGGCTTTTTGGGCAGAGTGATGTTCCAAGTAGTCGAAAAATATTTCTTCCATGTCTCCTTCAATTTCTTCCAGGTAGGAGCTTTTTAGGAAAAATCTTAAACAACTTAGCGGCCATGTAGGAGGCTTGATGTGAGATCGGTCATTCATGTCAGACGAAATTCTAAAGATAATGGAGGCATGGAATTCCAAAGACTGGATCGAATCTCTTTCATTTGGTGAAGGACCCTATGACCCGCCGGAGTTGCACTGTAAATCCGTTTCCTTTTTCCTCCTCTTTTAGCACTGGCTTCTCCAAAGCGAGAAGAAAGAAATCCTTTTTCTTCCATTCGCTTTAAGGCTGACTGTATGGATCCTACGCTTAATCTTGATCCTAATCGCTCTTCCAATTCTTTTTTTATCGCTACTCCATAAGCCTCTTCTTGCAAGACAATGACTGTCATGAGCACCAACTCCTCAAATTCGCCGATTTTAGTAATTTTCATATATTATATTCGTAATTGCAGTAAATATAATTAAATTTATTTAATTCGCAATTGCAGTTAAAATAATTCCCCGATGTGTTGAATAATTTTGGGTGATATGCAGCAATTCGTCTAGGTTATTCGTCTATGAGGAAATTAATGTTAAGATATATAACCGATATGCTATTGACATCGAAAAAAATCAGTGGACAATTAATGATGATCTTGAGTATGTTCATCTTTTTTTCTTGTGAAGATTGGATTCCTGAATTTCCTCCTGAGCCTGGAGCTCCTGATACCATAGAATCCATCCAGATTACCCTTCAACAGGGAGAAACTTATACATACACCTTGTACGAAAATGGAATTCCTATTGAAGGGGGGTATACGATTGAAACTCAAGCTAATCATGCTGAAATAAGTGAAATCGTGGTAAATACTTCAGAGCCGTATGTCCAATACGTTTATCAACCAATAGCTGATTTTATAGGTACTGATAGAGTAGTGCTAGAGGAGTGTGTAAGTAATGGGGCAGATTGTGTACAGCTCAATTTAATTGAGTTAGAATTCACTATAGAGTAACTTAGTGCTCAATCTAAATAATGGAGATCGCCATCATGTAATATACACTGACAACAATGAAGTATTGCTGCCAGTGTATGATTGATTAGGAAAAGTTAATAACCTAGAAATCTGTAATGATCCTTGACTGTCAGGATTCATCAGCTTCTTCTTCTACCTCTTCAGCTACCATTTTTTCTTCTAATTCACTTACATCTGTATCAAAAAATAGGATGAGCTTTTTCGATACAGATCCCTGGATGATTCCGTAAACAAATTAATCCTTTTCCAATAACCTATATTCTTCCCTACCTACTAATTTGTTATCCCTATGCCAGCAAATTGACCAAAAGAAACAAGGAAAAATGATAGCGCAATAGAAAATACCAATAGATTTTATATAATATTGGTGAGTTAATAATCAAATGATAGCCTAAATTTAAGTAGGTAGGTTAAGCTCAAAAATATTTTTTGACCAGCTCACTAAAACCTTCAAACTGTTATATAATTCGCCAACTATGTATTCCAAACCATCAATCACTTTCTCATTTTCTTCCATAAAATTATATGTGTCTGTCCTTATCGTGTTGTTATTAGGTTGTAGACAACAAGCAGAAGAAAAACAATCTATTTCAGAAGCCACTCTTCCCGTAGATCAGCTAAGCGTGGCGTTGGAGGAAGTATTATATGGAGATATTCTGCATCAATGGTATCCTGTTTGTGTTGATTCTATTCATGGAGGGTATTATTCTAACTTTTCTAATGATTGGACCCTGGAGAAAGATCAACCCAAAATGATCGTGACGCAAGGGAGGCAGTTGTGGACCAGTTCTCAAGCTGCTATGTTTGTTCCTGCAGACCATCGATATAAAGAAGCTGCGGACCATGGGCTGCCATGGTTGGAACAAGTGATGTGGGATAGTGAATACGGAGGCTTTTACTCATTGGTGGATCAAGAGGGTAACATTATTCCCGATAGTGATTATGGAGATGAAAAAAGGGCTTATGGGCAAGCTTTTGCCATATATGGATTGGCGGCTTATTATAAAATGACACATCGTCCTGAAGCTTTAGCGCTTGCAAAGAAAGCTTTTCAGTGGATGGAAGATTACAGTCGTGATCCCGAATATGGCGGATATTTTGATTATTTGAGTAGGAAGGGAGAAAGATATGGAACGGGATATCCAGCAGTCAGTTCCATTGATCGGGCAGCATTAAAAGACTATAATTCCAGCATCCATATTTTAGAAGCATTTGCGGAATTATTTCAGGTATGGCAGGACTCTTTACTGGAGGAGCGATTGATTGAAATGTTGCATATTGTTAGGGATACCATTACCCAGGAGCCAGGATATATGCACTTATATTTTCATTCTGACTGGCAACTATTAAGTTACAGGGATTCTTTACCAGAAATTAGAGCTGCAAATTATCAAAATGATCACGTATCTCCTGGACATGATGCAGAGACTGCCTTTTTACTCATAGAAGCTGCTGAGATATTGGATGAATTCGGCTCCACAAAGGACAACCATTATGAAGAAACACTTCCAGTAGCCAAAAAATTACTGGATCACAGTTTGGAGTATGGATGGGATACAAAAACAGGAGGGTTTATTGAACAAGGATATTATGAAGCGGAACATTCTCAGATGATGATTGTCGATAAAAGGAAAAATTGGTGGGGACAAGTAGAAGGCTTACATAGTTTATTATTATTTTCTAATTTATATCCCGAGAATGAGGTATATCGTAAAGCATTTTTAAAACAATGGGAATATATTTCTGCTAATTTATTAGATAAGACGAATAGAGGTTGGTACAGTTGGGGGATAGATTTGGTTCCCGAGGCAAAAGAAGGCAGAAAGGGAAATATTTGGAAAGGGCCTTATCATACGGGGAGAGGAATTATGCGATGCCTGACATTATTGGAACGAGAACATCATACTTCACTATGAAAATCAACTGGCGACTTATTCTACAGATACACGTCTATCTTGGGCTATTTTGTCTGCCGTATCTGATCGTGTTTAGTTTGTCCTCATTAAATTTTAATCATTCCTTTTTAAATGAGCAACCGCTGTTAGAGGAGAAAAGATGGACAACAACCCATTCTCTTACTTTTCAGGAAGATTTGGAAGCCTTCTCACATCAGGTAATGGATGAACTTCCCATTTTTGGGTGGTATTCGCCCTGGGATTCTTATCAGGATTCCTCGAGGGTTCATCTGGTGATTTCTCAACCAGGGAAAACATATATGGTAGATCTTTATCCATCCGGTGAAGTAGAAATTGTAGAAAAAACAGAATCCATTGAGAATATTGTTAAGTTGTTGCATTTCATAGGAGAAGACATTCCTCATGCTCCCTGGTGGGTCAATTTGTGGAAGCACTATCAGAGTTTAACTGTCTACTCCACGATTTTCTGGATCGTTTCAGGGATCTATTTATGGGCCAGAAAGAAAAAAAGACCTGTAATTGAGCGCAGAATCTTATGGGGCGTGGGTATTCTTTCTTTGTTGTACATTTTATGTATCTGGTTATGGGCATGAATTTCTATCAAACTACCCGAACGATTCATTTTTATACAGCCGCCGTTACTGGAAGTTTCTTGTTGCTATTTTTTATTACGGGATTCTTTCTGGTACGCTATAGTTGGTTTGATCACGAAGAAAAAGAGGGAGAAATACAGGAGTTGTTGCTCTCTATTCCTTCTTATGCCAATGAGCAGGAGCTGGCCTATTGGTTAAAAGAAGAATTAGAGATTACCGGGAAGTTGGATTGGATAGATAAAAAAAAAGATGGAAAAATGACCATTGAATTTCAAAACCCAAGAGAAGCCCATATCATTCAGCTAGAGGCCGATCGAAGAACTGTAACATATGAACGCAGATCTCATTCTATCTACGATACGTTAAGTGTTCTCCATAGGACACACAAATATGGTAAGGAAATATGGTACAATATATATTTAGTGTTGATGGATGTGGCCAGCCTTTCTCTCCTTGTGTTTGCGATCACAGGCATCTATTTGTGGTTAAAAGTTATTAAGCAAAAGTGGTTAGGTTGGGTCATGCTATTGGCTGGATTTGGCTATACGCTATGGGTAGTGATAACTTACTTAGGGTTTGTGCCATAGGTATTTATAGGCTAAGGAGGTATTTATCCCAGATCCTCTAAAGGCTAATCACACTAACACCCAGGATTAAAAGGAATTTTTTTCGAATATTTCCATTAATATGACCAACAAGCTTACTCCAAAAAATATACGAGGATAGCTATGTAACACTATCCTCGTATTGTTTCCAACAATGATTACAAAGGGATCAGTAGTAACTGACATTTCTTAGCTCCACAATCTGTCCCAGGATCTGTCTACATTCCACTCCTCTGTAGGTTCAAAATAGCCGGTATCTTTATCCATATGCGCTTTCATTACTTCTTCGTTCAGCTCGACTCCTAATCCTGGAGTTTCTGGGACCTTCACAAATCCATCCTGGACAATCGGCTTTTCAATACCGCTGACCAAATCTTCCCACCATTCCACATCCACCGAATGATGCTCTAAGGATACAAAGTTCTGTGTGGCGGCAGCGGAATGCACATTGGCCAAAAAAGAAATAGGTGTTCCGGCAAAATGCATCGCCATCGCTATTCCTTTCTCTTCTGCATAATCTCCAATTTTCTTGGTTTCCAGAATTCCTCCAGCTGTTGCTAAATCAGGCTGGATCATATCCACAGCCCGCTTATCGCACAATTCTTTAAAGGCTTCTTTGAGATAGATATCTTCTCCTGTCAAGGTCGGTACATCTATCGCCTGGGTAATTTCTCTCCACATATCTGTATATTTCCAGGGAACCATATCCTCTAACCATGCTAATTGGTAGGGCTCCATGGCTTTGCCTAATCTGATGCAATCGTTGACCCCAAAATGACCAAAATGATCTGCTGCCAGAGGAATCTCATAGCCTACCACCGAACGAACAGCATCTACATATTCCGCTAATTTGTCCAATCCAGCAGGAGTAATCTGGACACGAGTAAAGGGATGTTCAGTCGCTCCATAACTCATTGGATTACCGCTCCATTGTTTTCCAATATCCCAAAAATTGGAATTGACAATAGTGTTTTTCTGATCCTTTAACATTTCTATTCCAAAATCCATTTTCAGAAAAGTATAACCCTTATCCACGCGTTCCTTCATTCTATTAGCATAGACGGTAGGATCATTAGAACGAGTAGTATCACAATAAATACGCACTTTGTCCCTGTATTTTCCGCCCAACAATTGGTATACGGGTACGCCATAAGCTTTTCCTGCTAAATCCCATAGAGCCATCTCCACACCGGAAACCCCACCTCCCTGACGTCCGTGAAATCCAAATTGCTTGATGCGCTTAAAGATCATTTCTACATTACAAGGATTCATCCCTAAAATCCTGCTTTTGAGGAAAAGGGCATACCTCCAACTGGCCCCATCCCGAACTTCTCCCAGACCATAAATATCCTGATTGGTGTCAATACGCAATACTGGACAACGCATAGGTGCATCATTGATTTCCACGAATCGCATATCAGTGATCTTGAGATCTGTAGGATTGGACGTTCTACTAACTTTTTGTGTAGCATAGGCTATGCTTTCTTCTGTAGAGGCCGCAAAGAGAAAACCGAGGCTTAGTCCTCCCATCCCTGCGGACTTTAAAAAGCCTCTACGATTGGATGTATTCGTTGTCGTTCCCATAGTTATGTGTTCTAAAACTTTAATAACATTTACATTATTTCCTCTTTCTCCGCATCCTTAGGTTTCATGTCCTTTCTTGAAATTCCCATTATTGGAATCTTTATTTGTTTGTATAAGGGTAATATTTTGTGGAAATTTATTTCAGATGGATCTATCTATTTATATTCTCCTTTAAATCAGTTTTTTATGAAAAAAATTGCCTATAGTCTAATGATTCTCGCTGCTGTGGGAGTGGCGATGATATTTCCGGACCTTTTTATCCGCATAGGTGATTTTGAACTAAAATCGTTGATCGTTCCTTTACTACAAGCTATCATGTTTGGAGTAGGAACAGCTATGAGTTTTCGTGATTTTATAGGAGTGATTAATATGCCTAAAGGGGTATTGGTGGGAATTATCTGCCAATTTACCATTATGCCTTTTATAGGCTTTTCTCTGGCATATACGTTTGGATTTCCTCCTGAAATTGCTGCAGGAATTATTCTGGTAGGAGCCTCTCCCAGTGGATTAGCTTCAAATGTCATGACCTACCTGGCTAAAGGAAATCTGGCACTATCAGTAACATTAACCGCAGTTGCTACCTTATTGGCTCCTTTTGCTACGCCCTTATTAATGAAGCAATTGGCAGGTCAATTAGTCCCCATAGATGCCTGGGCCATGATGTGGAGCATTATTAGAATCGTCATTTTACCTGTAGTGGCAGGAATATTTTTTCACCAAATCGCCTATAAATCCGATAAGGCCGAAGCCCTAAGAATCATCGGGATAAGCGGTGGATTAGCAGTCGCTTTTATGATTCTTCTACAAATACTGGAAAGTGAAGGCTCAGGTCAAATTGTTGGTACGCTTCAATATTTCTTTCTCATCATGACGGCTATTTTATTATTCGCCTGGTTTATGAGAGCTTATGCGGGATTTCTGGAAAAAGCGATGCCTTATGTGTCTATGATTTCTATTGCCCTCATTATTGTTATTATTACGGCTAATGGAAGGGATAATCTGCTGGAAATTGGAGTACTATTATTTCTGGCCTGTATCATACACAATACGGCAGGATACATTCTCGGATATCTTTGTTGTAAATTAATCGGTATGTCTGAAAAGGACTGTAGGACCATTTCCCTGGAAGTGGGCATGCAAAATGGAGGATTGGCCTCTGGCATTGCCTTGGAAATGGGAAAAGTGGCTACGGTAGGCTTGGCTCCTGCCATTTTCGGACCCTTAATGAATATCACTGGTTCCTCTCTGGCTATGTATTGGAGAAATAATCCTGTAGAAGGAGAAGCAATTGAAGAGGGAGAACAATCTCATATATCTGTAAATTAATTCGTTATTCAATCCCAAATATATCAATTCATGAAAAGGACAATATTATTATTTGTAAGTGTAAGCATACTTTTATCAGGAACGAGTCAAATTATTTCGCCTGATAAAGAGACCATGATGTTTTACACACAGGAATGGAAAGGAGACAGAGATAAGATCGGGCGACCTATGGTTTCTGATGAAGTATTGGATCGAATGAAGAAAGTATCGATTGAGGAAGCCTGGGGAGTATTGCGAAATGAAGGATATAGAAATCAGTTTGAAGGTGGTTGGGAAATGTTACACAAAGACCAAACGATGGTGGGAAGAGCACTAACCGTACAATATATGCCGGATCGACCAGAATATTCGAAAAGGGTGTTGGAAAAGGGACATGCTGAAGGTAGGGTAGGAGCCATGAATTCCTGGCCTATAGATATGTTGGTGGAAGGAGATATATATGTGGCGGATGGTTTTGGAAAAATTGAAAATGGAACTTTGATAGGAGATAATTTGGGAAATTCTATATATGCCAAATCTAAAAATGGGGTCGTATTTGACGGAAGCGCCAGAGATTTAGAGGGATTAGCAGAGATAGAGGGATTTAATGCTTTTTTAAGAGGATGGGATCCCAGTTATTTACAGGAAGTAATGTTGGGAGGAATGAATGTTCCCATTAGGATAGGGGAAGTTACAGTTTTTCCCGGAGATGTAGTGCTGGCGAAAGAAGAAGGAGTGGTATTTATTCCTTCACATCTGGCTGAAAAAGTGGTGATAAATGCCGAGTTTATTATGTTGAGAGATGAGTTTGGGATTACCAGATTAAAAGAAGGAAAGTACACTCCAGGGGAGATAGATACACGTTGGACCGATGATATTAAGGAAGATTTTTTGGGTTGGTTGGATGAAAATCCAGATAAATTACCTATGCCTAGAGAAGAGCTTGATGCCTTTTTAGCCGATAGAACCTGGTGATTGCCCTATCTGTGTTTTCTTCGAACATTGAAACGATCACAGGAATGACTGGTTTTATCTCCGGGGTGAATTTGTTTAAGTTCGTGTAGAGAAAAAGTCCTAATCACTGGATCATGGTTTGTATAGAAGTTTATCCTGGTTCAAAAAAGCGAAAAGCTATTCCCGTTAATATCGTGGATGGTATTGAGGTGTTATTATTTCCTGCCAATAAGGAAGACTTTTCGCTGGCTGTCAGGGGATTACCCCTTTTGTCAAAAGAGTCTTTACATCTGAGATTTATGGGGAGAGAGAATGAAGATCCCGAGCATTTATTAGCACATCTATTGTTAATTGATCAGCAAAGATATTTTGCCTGGGGAGCCATTGATGCTCATAGGAAAGATATTCCGGGTCTCGGGATGTGCCATTTATTTCGGTTTGAACAGAAGCCTGAAGAAGCTGAATTTGCATTAACAGTGATAGATGAGTACCAAAATAAGGGATTGGGAAAACAGTTTATGGCCTTATTATATGTTCTTTCTTTAAAGAACGATATAAAAATGATGACGGGATATGTGTTGAGAGAAAATCAGTTTTTTATTCAAATGTTAAAAAAACTTGGAGGAGAAGCTACCTATGAAGATGAGATTGCTATAGTTACAATTAAAGTTGATCGCGATTATTCGAATGTTCCCAAAACAGCCTATGGCGCTCAGTATATTGAAAAAGTAAAGTATATAGCGCGAGAATTTGGAATGATTTAAACAATGAATAAAATAATTGGGGATAATTTCTTCCAGAAAACTGAAAATTATCTATCTTTTGAAAAAAAGAGATGAGAATATTACGGCTACAGCTCATAAGATGTTTCGCTTCGATCAGCTTTTTGATGTTCCTTTATTCTGGATTTATCCTGGGACAGCATCATTATCTACATTGTGGGAGATTGATAGATGGTACTGGGTCGGAACCTTTGGAAGAAATGACACTGATTATTCACGAAGATAGTATTACTGATGTTAGGGAAGGTTACGTAGCTCCGTCAGAAGGAGTTAGTGTGATTAATCTGAAGAATCATACGGTCATGCCTGGCTTGATTGATCTTCATGTTCATATAGAAAGTCAAACAAGCCCTACACAATACCTGGATAGAGTAAGATTGAACCCACCTGATGTAGCTTACGGAGCTATTCCATTTGCGAAAACAACCTTAATGGCGGGGTTTACTACAGTGCGTGATTGCGGTGGTTCAGGGGTAAATATTGCATTGAGAAAGGCCATTAAGAAAGGATTAGTTCCAGGACCACGAATATTTACCAGTGGTAAAGCGATTGGCACCACAGGAGGACATGCAGATCCTACTAATGGATTAAGAGACGATTTGGCAGGAGATCCGGGACCTAAAGATGGAGTAGTTAATGGATCTTCAGATGCTGCTAAAGCCGTTCGCCAAAGATACAAGAATGGAGCGGATTTTATCAAAATCACTGCTACCGGAGGGGTATTAAGTGTAGCCAAAGATGGAAAAAGACCTCAATTTACTAGCGAAGAAATAGAAGCTATTGTAAACACTGCCACGGATTATGATATGCACACCGCGGCTCATGCCCACGGACCAGAAGGAATGTTGCGTGCTGTAAAGGCAGGGATCACTACCATTGAGCATGGAACGATCATGACAGAAGAAGTGATGGCAGCAATGAAAGAGATGGGTACATGGTATGTTCCAACGATTACAGCAGGACAGGCTGTAGCGGAATATGCCAAAATAGAAGGATACTTTCCTGCAGTTATCGTACCTAAGGCATTGGAAATTGGCCCTATGATTCAGCAAACCTTTGAAAATGCATATAAATATGGAGTGAAGATCGCCTTTGGAACAGATGCAGCTGTTTTTCCTCATGGTGAAAATTGGAAAGAATTCGTTTATATGGTGGAAGGAGGGATGCCTGCCCTGGAGACCATTAAGTGTGCGACCTTAAATGCTGCTACTGTATTGGGAATGGAAGATCAATTCGGCACCTTAAAATCTGGAATGAAGGCTGATATTATAGCTGTGCCTGGGAATCCCTTAGAAGACATGGCATTAATGGAGGAGGTATCATTTGTCATGAAAGAAGGTATGATTTACAAACATCAATAGATAGCCATTTGGCTGTTGGTCCAACTATTACCCATAAATGTGGGATGATTGTAATGTTAGGGTACAATTATTGACTTATATGGTATGAACTTTCTAAAAAAAGCATTTGGCTCTTCCAAAAAAGAAATATGGTCTCAAATAGCCGATGAAATTGGAGGAGAATTCCTGGATCATGGATTTTGGAAAACGGATGCGCTCATATACCGACATAAAGAATGGCAGCTGGTGCTCGATACGTTTAGTAGGCAAGCGGGAAATAACAATCACACATTTTATACCCGCATGAGAGCGCCTTTTATCAATAAGGATCAACTATACCTTAAGATTTACAGAAAGCATTTTTTTTCTTTTTTTGAAAAACTATTCGGAATGCAGGATATCATCATTGGAGATCAATACTTTGATGATCAGTTTATTATTAAAGGGAATCACGAAGAGAAAATTAAGCATCTACTCTATTCTGAAGAGCTCAAGCAATTAATAGATGCACATCCGCGGATACATGTACAAATCAAAAAGGACGATGGATGGTTCGGTAAACAATTCCCTGAAGGAGTGGACCAACTCTATTTCGAATGCGTGGGAATTCTAAAGGATAAGGAAAGCCTTCGAGCTTTGTTTGAGCTATTTAGCTTACTTCTAGATAGGTTAGTAAGAATTGATTCTGCTTATGAAGATGATCCAAATGTGAAATTGATATAGAAAAGTCTTACTTCCGTTTCTTACTATTAGGTTCATAAATATGACAGATTTGGAGGAAACAATCCTTCAATATGCTCAAAAAATCACCCTGAAAAAATAAAATGGATTTTTCTATCATCAAAATATCTTTAATATTTAAATAACAACTGAATGAATATTTAATCGTCATCAGTCTAAAGATATGTTGGTTTTTTTCAACCATTCTTACTAACAGGAAAAAAAACAAACATTTAGGTCGAATTATTTTCCATTTTTTGTATATAAAAATGTCATATATCTATTAAATGAACTTTTGATTCGCAAAAAAAATCTTCGAAAAGATGCAGACATATTGTTTATGAATCAATCTATGTTTACTTACATAAAGAACTCCGACCTGTGTTTGAATTATCTCATTATGTATTTTTCATTTTATTTGAATAGTTCGATTTTTAGGAAAAAATAAGTACTAAAATGCATATTATTCGAACTAGTTTTACTTTTGGAGTTCTGTTAATATTTACCTTTATAATTGGATTTTCGCAGTCTAAGACGAATGTGGTAGATATTTATCAGTTAAAAGATTTTCCCGAGCCGATAAATAATGAAATCAAACTTGATCCTTCCAAAGTATATATTATCCATGGGGCAATAGATATTAGTCCTAACTATATCATAATGGATGGAGCTGGGGTCCAAGGTGTAAATCCTGATAAAGATGGTATTATCTCTTCTTGTAAAGGAGGTATTCTCAGGTCTCGAAATGCTAATGTGTATCTGGAAAAACTATTTGTCCTATGTGCTGGAAAGGAAACATCCGGTTATGATTTTAGAGATGATTCCCATGCATTTTATTGTAATATATTTCCCGGATGTACCGTTATAGAGGCTAAAGGAATTATGAGTCAAGGGGTAGGTCAAATTATTGGCTTTAATACTACCTGTATTGACCTGGCTTACTGGAACACCAAAAAAGGTCTGAGGGTAGGAGGAACTGCCAGCAAATTTACCTTGGTATACACCTATGTAACCGGAATTGCTAATGGTGCTGCAATTACGTTCTTAAGTGATGCCATTATCCGAGATGTCGTACTGGATGGTAACTATTTTGTATATGGTGGCGCTGAAGGGATTAAAGTACAATTGGGTGCCCAGATTAATGAGGGGAAAATGACCAAAAATTTATTCAAAGGGCAAGCAAAATACCTGAGCGGTTTTGATTCATATACACCAGGATGGGAAATGGTTAGTAATGGACAAGGAATTCCAGATTCCCGTGCAAGGGCCGCTTATTACATGAACGATAACGATGTGTATACTGAATTTATTTCTTCCTCTGTATTCAAAAAGATTGAAGGAAATACTACCACAATGGTAAAAAACAAATTTAACGATATTCAAAATAATCGTTTGATATATTCTGGGAAGAAGAAAATTACTGCTGATGTGGTTGCTACCGTAACCGGTATTTCTGGAATAGAAGGAGGAAATTATTCTATTGCTTTGCTGAAAAATGGAGAAGAACTCATTCTACCTAAAGCTTCTACTTACAACGTTTCTAAAGATCAGGCTTTTCAACTAAGGTTGGATGCACAAGTCAGTTTTAATAAAGGAGATTATGTAGAAGTTGGACTTCAAGTACCCAATAATTCTTTAAATGAACCAATTTTAATTAAAGATTTAAACTTAAAATTGATTCAACAATATTAAGACAACTTTAATCCAATGTTGAGAATGGGGAAGATGGAAAAATTACGTTTCCATCTTTTCTGTGCTCTGTACCAATTATGAATATTTTTTCGAAAAGAGCTAGCATTCCAGGATATCTTCTAGCTTTTTTAATCCTATGTTCTTTCGCACTTTCCTTCCAGGGAATGTTCAAATATGAAAAATGGCAATCCTTTATTTCTATCATTCTAGTATTGATTGTCGGCATGCCACATGGCGCCATAGATCATATACTGTTCAAAAATACACATAACGTTAAAGCATCGATATTTAATATATGGTATCTTAGCCTTATCCTTATTTATAGTTGTTGCTGGATTTATTTTCCGGGCTTTAGCTTTTTTGTTTTTCTCATGATTTCAGCTTATCACTTTGGGCAATCTCAATTTTCTGACTTGTCCTTGGAAGACAGTAAATTAAGGCCATTATATGCTGGTTGGGGAATGTCTATTATTTCTTCAATGATGGTATATAACAATGAAGAGATTCAAATGTCTCTCATCAGCCTCGAACAACTGGGCCCTACCATTTATAAACCTTTTTGGCTCATTTGTATGATCTCTGGAACGCTTATCACCTTATATCATATCATAAAATTATCATTGTTAAAGCACATTGACATTACAAGAGTACACCAGGAATTATTAATACTCGTTCTCATTCATTCATGCTTCTATTATTTGCCTTCCATCGTTGCTTTTACGATTTACTTTTGCGTTCTCCACGCTATAAGGGTAACAGAAGAAGAATACTTATTTTTAAAAAATAAAAAGCATATTACTACCTTCGTCCAATTTGCAAGATTAGTAGCACCATTTAGCGTATTATCTGTAGTATTAATGATTTTATCTGCAGTTATTATTCAATCATATTTTCTTCCGTTAACCCCATTAATTTTTATCATATTTATTCTTTTATCAATTTTGACTTTACCTCATAGTATAGTAATGGATATTTTTTATTCTTCAACAAAAGAACACGCCACATCTGATGATGGTTAAAATAACGATAGATAGAGGAAGTTGACCTAGGTGTTGAATGCATCAAATATTAATACTACCTTTTCTAAATATTCTGGATAAATCATTTTCTATGCACGCCTCTAGTATTCCGGTATATCTACAATCAATTAGGAAAGCTACCCGAGATGCACATGAAGAATTGGAAAGCATCGTAGGTACCCAAAGCCTTGGGAAAGAACATTTCGATCTTAATAATTATACAAGTTTATTGACTTGTCATTTTCATATGCATCATGAGGTAGCAAGACATTTTAACGCATTGGAATCTCAAGTATCATCCTTTCCACTGGATTGGCCTGATTGTAAACGGATTCATTTCCTGGAAGAAGATTTACAACAACTCAAGGCACTTCCTGCATCTCCTTTAACGAGGATACCTCTCCGATCTCTTCCATTTGCGTTGGGACTCTGTTATGTCGTCGAAGGATCTTGTATGGGCAATGCTCAATTATGGAAGATGCTGAGAGGCAATGAAACCTTTATGCGCTTGGGAGCTTATCGTTTTTTAGCGCACTGTAAAGAGGGGTTGAGCGAACGTTGGAAATCTTTCTTGCCTTATATGGAAACCTATGGTGCTGACCGATATGAGGAGCTGGAAGAAGGGGCAATGAAGGGATTTGATGGTTTTAAATCTCTATGGCTGCAGGTACATACATTTTAACCCCACCTTATTCACATACATCAGCCATTGATCATTGGCACAAATTACCCTTCTATGAATCTCTAAAATTATCCTTAATAGAGAAACTTATTTTCTTATTTGCTTATATAGAGAACGCGTTAGCAGTCTTAATTTTTTAAGCCAGGAAAATGACCTTATTTGAAGATTTGAATTTGATAGCATTGCTGTTCAAATATTACGGAACAGATTGGGCCGCCATGATTTTTACGTTTATCAATTTGTATTTATTGGGAAACAAAAATCCCAAAGGATTCATTTTTGGTTTTCTATCGAATATATGTTGGGCGGTTTTTGGACTATTAGCGGGAAGTGTGGCCAACATTCTCGCAAATATCGTCTTCTTTGGTATGAATGTGCGGGGCTTGTATAATTGGTATAAGATAGATCAACGTCTTCCTACAAATGAGCAGGAGCAATAGAAAAGGCCCCTTTTTTCAAGAGGCCTGTTGATAACGTATTAGATCTATTTCAAAAACTGAATTCCCCTAAAGCTTTTTACCATTATTTTTAGGTTGTTAGTATCTGGCTCTAGGCTGATAACCTGCAGGTGTTTGAATGTGTTGGCTTAGATCCAGGTAACCATTTTCTATTAATAGTGCGCCAGCTACGTAAGGCGCTGCCATCGAAGTGCCATCTAATCTAATGTATTGGTTGTCCTTGAAGGTAGAAAAAACTTTCTCCCCAGGTGCGAGAATATAATTTGATTGAGTGCTATAGTTAGAAAAACTTGAAAATATATCCTCATTATTCACAGAACCGACTACATACACATTTTGGTAATTTATGTTGGCTGGCGAATAATCTTTGGTATCAGTACTATAATTACCCGCTGCGATAGCTACAAAAGCTCCTTTATTAGCTAACTTTGTAATTTGTTTTTCTACAGAACGGGAGTAATCACTGGTTAAGCTAATATTAATCACATCACCAGGTACCACATTCTTTGAAATATGCCTTAATCCTTTGATCAAATTCTTCTTAGTTCCTTCTCCATGCTCATCTAAGACTTTGATGGATACTAATACTACTCCTTCTGCAATCCCGCTAAAGTATTCCATTTTTCCTGTGGCTCCGATAATTCCTGCTACATGCGTACCATGGCCAAATAAGTCATCGGGAGAGGATTCGCCTTTTACAAAGCTTTTGCTATAATAGGTGTTAACATTCAAGTCGCTGTGATCTAAATCTATCCCTGAATCGACAATCCAAGCGAATTTGTAGCTTTTACGCATATCCTTATTCTCCTTCTTATCATTCTTATTTTCCTTTTTATCATCATCATCTTCTTCATCGTCGTCGTCGTCATCTGCCGGTACAAGGATAGATTTAAAGGCAGGGTCCAACTGATTGCCTAAACTCATGCTAATCACTGTATTTGGCTCAACATCCAAAATTCTTTCATCTTCAAGCAAGTGTGCTACTGTTTCTGGAGACACATTTTGCAAGTGAGCCATATGAATGTCTTCATTGCTGAACACCTCGTTCAAATTTCTGTCTGACAACCTACTATCATTTAAGATCCTGGTTGAAATGCTTGTTAATAAAGAAATTTGCTCCTCTTCACTTCGTACACTCTCTATCTGCTTGAACTCTGCTAGCTCTTGATTAAATGTAACGATATACTCTCCTTCAATAATGGACCCTGGCTTATTTTCTACCCTAATTGATCTTTCAAAGGAATCCTCTTGAGGCATGTTTACATCACTGAATTCATCCTTGGTACAGGAAGAAAAAAATATCATGAGAAGCATTAGGGGAAAAGACCATAGATGACGCTGTGTAAAAAATTTCATGATTTACTTAGTCTTGGTAAAATTAATAGATCCTTTTTGATTACTTATACAATGATAATGATGTGTGGAGAAAATAAATAATCCAATAAATGAAATATAATTCATTGAAAATTTATCATTTTATGATTCATTATGCAGGTTATTTATGGTAAGTTCAACGGTTGGCGTTGTTTAAACGGTCATTTATGAAAACTCAATGGTTAACTTTCAAGAGTGAACAGTTCATAATAGATATAGATATCTTTCTACATTAAAATAATCGGTTAAGCTTAATAGTAAAATCTTACATTCTTTAATTGAAAGATCATTAAATTTTTGCCAATCTAGTAAATAAAAAAAGACCTCTGTTAAGAGGTCTCATTCTATGTTAATGTAAATAGTTTAATTATTAGCGTAATTGAGAATAAGAAGTTGCTAGTATTTCACTCTGGGCATCCAACCTGAAGGAGTCCATATTTTCTTACTTAGATCCAGTCTACCATCTTCCGCTAGTAATACTCCAGCTACATATGGTGCAGCCATAGAAGTTCCAGAAATTCTTGCATACATATTGTCTTTGAAGGTAGAGAAAATCCATGTACCAGGTGCAAGAACGAAATTACTTTGACTGCTGTAATTAGAGAAAAGAGCTTTCGTGTATAATCTGGTCATAGCTCCAACCACATATACATTAGGGTAATCCAGGTTTGCAGGGGAATAGTTTGACACATGAGTTCCATAATTTCCAGCTGCTATGGTTACATATGCACCACGATTAGCTATTCTTTGCACATAATGATTAATTATATCATAAGAACTGGTAGTTAAGCTAATATTAATTACATCTCCCCTCAAAACATAGCGTTCAATGTGCTGCAAACCATTTATTAAGCCAAGTACAGTTCCTTTTCCATCCCTATCCAACACCTTGATCGAAACAAGCGTAATTCCCTGAGCTATTCCACTAAACCATTGTCTTCTACCTCTTCCTCCAATGATGCCCGCCACATGTGTTCCATGACCAAAATAATCATCTGTAGAATATTCATTTGGTACATAACTCCTGCTGAAGTGTGTGTTTACATTTAAATCATCATGATCAGTATCAATTCCTGAATCTACGATCCATGCAAACTTATAGGATCTCTCTAAGTTTCTACTCGGATTTAAATCTTCAGCCCCGGGCTCTTCCCACTCACCATCAGGATCTCCATTGTTTTCATCATCTGCTGGGACTAATATTGATTTAAACGATGGATCCAATGGATTACTCATGCTCATAGCAATCACCTCATTAGGAATAATATCCAGGATGCGCTCATCTTTTAAGAGATGTGGAATCAATTCACTTGACACATTTTTTAATCCTACTCCCTGCATCTCTTCATCCCCAAAAACATTAATTATGTTTCTGTCAGAAAGACGGTGATCTGCTAACATATCTTTAGAGATGGTGGTTAACATATCCATTCTTTCCTCCATACTTCTCGTACTTGCAATTTGTTTAAAGGTTTCTGCCTTCGGATTATAGCGCACGATGTACTCTCCTTCAATGACAGATCCTGGTTCGTTAGTTACTTCAATAGCTAATTCATCTTCATTTTCTGCCTGATCACTTAACTCAGTAAATTCTTCTTCACTACAAGAAGTGACCATACATAATAACAGTAGCAGGGGCAAAGACCAAAGGGATTTTCGTAAAATATTCATATGATAAATTAAATGTTGATTCAACTTTGTTTAGCGTTGACTTTTAAGATTTGATACAATGATATTGAAATGAATGAACATTTAATAATTCGTTTATTGAAATATAATTCATTGGAAATATGCATGATATAGTATTAAAATGAAGTGCTTTGAGGGAACGCTTTTTATTGAAAAATGATTGAACAGTTATTTACAATGTCCGAACTGTTAGAATCTATCTGCGAACAGTGGACCTTACTTATTCGACATAATTTTATCGTTGAGAAATGAGATGTATAATTCAAAAAATCTTACACATTCAATATGAATATTTTTCTATACTTTGGCTAATATATCGCTTTAGGGTAAAAAAGTATAGAGATTGCTTACTGGATATCCTTGGGAAATTTGGTATGTTTAACTTAAAAATATGCATTCTTACGTTCATGGATATTCCCAAAAGGAAGCTCATCGACTAAATGATCAGGCTAATGCCGTAGCTGACTTTATCCACGATGATTCTACCTGGCCAGATAATTCCTTTATTTTAGAAGCCGGATGTGGGGTAGGAGCCCAGACAAAAATTATCGCACCTAAGAATCCCTCTTCTCGATTTATTTCGGTTGATATATCAAAAGAGTCCCTTTTAAAGGCCCAACAAGAGATAGATTCCTTAGACATCGACAATGTCACCTTCCAGCAAGGGAACTTATTTGACTTACCCTATGAAGATGCGCAATTCGACCATATTTTACTATGCTTTGTCTTGGAACATTTACAGCAACCAGTTCAAGCCCTAACTGAGTTAAAGCGGGTATTAAAGCCTGGAGGAACCATCACTGTGATAGAAGGAGATCATGGATCTACCTATTTTCATCCAGAAAGTCAAGCTGCTCAATCTGCGATTCAATGTCAGGTGATTCTCCAACAGCAAAAAGGGGGTGATGCAAATATTGGGAGAAAATTGTATCCCATTCTCGAAGCTGCTCAATTAGACAACATACAAGTTTCTCCGCGTCAAATTTATGTGGATGATTCTATGCCTCATTTAGTGGAAGGATTTACGAAAAATACCTTTACTGCAATGATTAAAGGAATTTCAACGGAGGCTATCGGGAAAAATTTAATCAGTAAAGAGCGTATGGATCAAGGTATTCGCGATTTATTGGCTACAGCTTCCGGAGGGGGAACCTTTTGCTATACCTTTTTTAAAGCCATTGCCAGGAAACCAGAGGAATGAAGTAGCGTAGGAGGAGGTTTCGTGCCAATGTGTAATTACTATATCATGCTATGCTCCATATTTCTGAAGGCTATATTGATATTCAAGACACCACCCTTTTCTATCAGTGGAGGTATGCTGAAACCCAGAATGAAGAGACAACCCTTATTTTTCTTCATGATGCGTTAGGATCTGTGGACCAATGGAAAAATTTTCCTCAACTTATCGCACAAAAAACTGGATTAACAGCTCTGATATACGATCGACAAGGGCATGGTAAGAGTGAGGCGTTGACAGGAAAAAGGACTAAAGAATATCTCCACATAGAGGCATTGGAGATATTACCTCAATTGATCATCCAACTAAGGATTAAAGACTATGTACTAATAGGCCATAGTGACGGAGGAAGTATTGCCTTGATTCATGCAGCATGGCACCAACCCAGGGCTATGGTTGTGATGGCGCCGCATATGTTTGTGGAGTCCATCACTAAAGAGGGAATGTTAAAGGCTTCCAATGAGAAATCTACTTTGGTTCCATTGTTGAGTAAATATCATAAAGAGAAAGCGGAAGTTTTGTTTGATATCTGGCAGGAAACGTGGTTATCAGAAGAATTTAAGGATTGGACCATTGATCAGGAAATAAAAGGAATTAAGTGTCCTGTATTGGGGATTCAGGGAATAGAAGATGAATATGGAACTACGGCCCAGCTTGAACAAATAGAAAAACTGGTAAAAGGTACTTTCGAGTCATTTTGGGTACCAGATGCCAGACATATGGTTCATTTGGAACAGCCGGAGTTAATAGCTGATCGAATTAGTAAGTTTTTAACTCTCTACTCTCTCTGAAGGTCGTAGTAAAGATGGTCAATATGTATGCTCTGTAAAGAAACTTCTGGAAATTATACTTAGGTGTTAAAAAATGAGAAGCTGAGGATAGCTCTATGTCTTATTGAAAGCTAGCTTCAGTATTACGATCTAACCCATCAGCTACAACATCAAAAATAGCCTCATTTCTCTCTTCACTAATAATGATGACTCCATTATTATTTACTTTTGCCCTGTCTAATTGATTAACATTCACTCTATCAAACCAGGAAATCGGATCGAAGGTGATCTTAGCTATAGCAGGTACATTAGAAGGAACAGATGCATTTTCGGCTTCCGCTTCGAATACTTCACCAGAATTAAACTCAAAACGGATAGGGGATGTCGTTCCGTCAGTACGCGTATATTGTCCTTCAATGACAATGGTGGGATCATCATTTTCATCTTGAATTTCAATGCCCAGGTTCACAGAACCGTACTGAGCAGCTGGAATTTCCACATTTACAGGAGGAGTAGCTACTCCTGTGGCGAAATCAATGGTGGAAATTTGTTCATGTGTAATACTCACAGAAGGTGCTCCTTGTCTTTCCCCATCAAACACAATTTCACGAATGGTAATGAAGCCTGAGTTAAATGATAGTAAACCTGCGCTTCTTTTGTTTATGCTGCTATTTTCTCTATTTATGTCAAATTGAAACTGTAGTGTACCATTTCCTTCAAAAATAGGAGCATCATCTTCACAAGCAGTGAAAAATACCATAAAGGCGGATGCAAAGAAAACTAACAAAATTGCTCTCATATATGGTTCATTAATGATATTCAATAGAAAAAAATTTATTCAATACAAAATTCAAATATTATGCCAACAAATCTTTTTGTCGATTATATACTCCACTGAATTTGAGCATAAATTCTATCGTGGCAGATAAACAAATAAGGACTGTCTCTCTTCCGAGACAGCCCCATTAAAAAAAAATATGCAATCACTCCTATCTATGACTAATGATCAGGTGATCTTAGCATTCATATTATCATATGCTTATTACGATACTATTTTTTGAATAACAGCCTGATTTTCTTAAAGCTTAAATTCAACTAAATACTTGTGAACATTTAGTAATAAGGTAACCGCTTTCTATGAAAACCTATCATTAATTGATAGGTAAGATATGGTAAATCAATTTAATACAACTGTACAATTAACTTCTTGAATGCTTGGAAGCACACAAGAAAAATGGTCAAAAGACTTGTTAAGCCGTCTGTATTTTCTCCACATGCTCAAGTCCGAGTTCCTTCATACTTACTTGTCTCATTTCTACTTTTCTGATTTTTCCGGTAACGGTCATGGGAAATTGATCAGTGAATTTATAATATCGGGGAATTTTAAAATGTGATATGTTTCCCTCACAGTAGGCATTAATTTCTTCTTTAGTAGAAGTTTCTCCTTCTTTTAGTTTGATCCATGCCATTAGTTCTTCACCATATTTCTCATCTGGCACTCCGATCACCTGAACATCACTGATTTTGGGATGGCCATACAAAAATTCTTCTATTTCTCTGGGATAAATATTTTCTCCTCCTCTAATCACCATATCTTTAATCCTTCCTACAATATTTACATAGCCTTCTTCATCCATCGTAGCTAAATCTCCCGTATGCATCCATCTTGCTGCATCTATAGAGGTTCGGGTTTGTTCCTCATTGTTCCAATATCCCAACATGACACTATACCCTCTTGTACATAACTCGCCTACCTGGCCTATTGGCACCACTTTCCCACTATCAGAATCTATAATTTTTACTTCCAGATGGGGATGAATCTGGCCAACCGTACTTACCTGCTTATCGATGGGGGTTCCAATACGGGTTTGCATGCTTACCGGACTCGTTTCTGTCATTCCATAAGCTACTTGTACATCCTTCATATACATCAGGGTTTGGACCTGCTTCATTACCTCTATGGGACAAGGGGAACCCGCCATGATACCCGTTCTCAAACTACTCAAATTAAATTTGTCGAATTCCGGGTGGGACAATTCAGCAATAAACATGGTAGGCACTCCATACATCGCTGTTGCTTTTTCTTCTTCTGCTGTCTGTAGTACACTTTCAGGATCAAATCCTTCAGAAGGGTAAATCATGGTGGCGCCATGTGTCATACATCCCAGGTTACCCATCACCATTCCAAAGCAATGATACAATGGAACGGGGATGATTAAGCGGTCTTTATTCGTAAATTCCATAGCACGAACCACGAAGTAACCATTATTTAAGATGTTGTGATGGCTTAAGGTAGCCCCTTTAGGATATCCCGTAGTTCCACTGGTATATTGAATGTTGATCGGTTCGTCAAAAGTAAGGGAGGCTTGTCTGTCAGCAAGCACTTCATCGGAACAATTGGATGCTTCTTTCATCAAATGTTCCCAGGAAAGCATTCCCTGGCTGGATTCAGAATGTAATCTAATGACGGTATGAAGCTGGGGAACGGCTGTGGACATTAATTTTCCTGGCTCATACTGCTGAAGTTCCGGTATCAATTCATACATCATGTGGGTATAATTGGATTGTTTGAACTGATCTGCAATAACAATTATGCTACATCCAGACTGATTCAGCGCATATTTCAGTTCATGAAGCCGGTAGGATGGATTAATATTGACCAGAATCGCTCCAATTTTAGCTGTAGCGAATTGAACCACTGTCCATTCGTAGCGATTGGGGGACCAAATGCCAATGCGCTCCCCTTTCTCAGCACCAATAGCCATAAGTGCTTTAGCACAATGGTCCACTTCTGATTTCAATCGACTATACGTCCATCTAATTCCCTGATGTCTTACGATAAGTGCTTCATTTTCGGGATAGGTAGTAGCTATCTCATCAAATTTATCACCTATGGTCATGCCGATGAGAGGTTCATTACTGATACCACTGGTGTAACTAATCGCTTTCATTTTATTTCGATTAAAAGTTGTTATAGGTGCAGATCAATATTTCTCATGGAAATATTCATGGGTCAGTGTTAATTGCCTGATCTTGTTGTTGGCCTCTATTGATCTTAATTCTACCCTCCTGATTTTACCGCTGATGGTTTTGGGTAAGTAGGGAACAAATTCTATGATCCTTGGGATTTTGAATTTAGGTAGATGTTTTTCGGAAAATGTAAATAATTCCTGGGCTAACTCTGGACTGGCACTTACTCCTGATCTTAAAATGATAAATGCTTTGACAGCGTATCCCCTTAAGTCATGTGGGCTGGCTACAACTGCAGCTTCTATCACTGCAGAATGTTCTACCAGTACACTTTCTACTTCAAATGGTCCTATTCTATAATCTGATGCTTTGATAACGTCATCATTTCTCCCTACGAACCAGATGAATCCCTCTTCATCTTTATATGCCTTATCTCCTGTATAATACAGACCATGTTTGAATACTTCATCTAATCTATCAGGATTACCTAAATATGTTTTAAACACTCCATTAATGCGTTGCCTGGGAGCTACCACGCAAATATGACCTTCTTCCAGTGGAGGTAGTTCCTGCCCTTCATCATTGGCTATAATTAAGTCATACATAAAAGTAGGTTTTCCCATGGAGCCGTATTTGATGTCTGCCTTGGGAATATTGGCTGCTAAACAAGTTGTTTCGGTTTGTCCATAACCATCACGAATAATTATTCCTGTCCCTTTATGCCATTTATCGATCACATCTGGATTAAGAGGTTCTCCGGCAGCCACACATTGCCTGAAAGAAAAACTGAATGGAGATAAGTCCTGCTGAATCATCATTCGAAGCACAGTCGGAGGTGCACAAAAAGTGCTGATCTGATATTGTTCGATTACGGATAATTGATCTACAGGATCAAATTTTTTCACCTGATAAGCGAAGATAGTAGCGCCCATGTTCCAGGGAGTAAAGAAACTACTCCAGGCAAATTTGGCCCATCCTGGAGCGGAAATATTGTAGTGAATATCTCCATGCCTCAGTCCTATCCATGAGGCAGTAGAAAGGTGGCCCACTGGATAAGTAAAATGGGTATGGGTAACTACCTTGGGAAGTGCAGTGGTTCCAGAAGTGAAGAAATAAAACAAAGGATCATCCGACTGAGTCAGGGCAGCTTCTGCTTGAATGGACTCTTCAAGAATAAGATCTATATGCTGCCAACCTTCTCTTTCTCCATCAACAATGATTTTTAGCTGGATTTCCTGATTAAATTCCTTTTCTGCTTCATCAATTTTAGCGGCATTAACCATATCCGCAACCGCTAATTGAGGGAATAGCGTATTAAATCGAAAACTAATATCCCTTACCTTAAGGGAAGTAGCGGCAGGAATAAGAATAAGTCCTCCTTTTATCGCTGCGAGGTAACTGATCCAGTTAGCAGGAACTAAAGGAAGTTGAGTAAACAGTCGATCACCTTGCTTTATGTCGTACTTTCGAATAAAATTGAGAAACTGATTAGTTCGCTGATAAATATCCAGAAAGGAATACTGCCTTTCCTCCGATTCAGACTTCCAGATTAATGCGTTACTATCCGGGAATACCTTTACATTCAGAGGATAGAATATGTCTTCCACCCAATTGAATGTAAGAGGTTTGTTAGCTTGATAATCGGATAACTGTTCAAATTGTTCATTAGCTATATCTTCCCTGATTTTCGTGAAATAATCCAATATATCCATGCCTGATAAACACTTTAAGTGTAGATAGTTAATGTTAGGTAAGGTTATATCTCCTACAGTTATTTCATGGAAAGCTTATCATCACTTTTCGCCTGTGCCGCCTCCATTTGCTGCCGGACTGCATCAGCAGTACTCTGAATAAAGGCTTTTAGTTTTTCCATATCTGATTCGGTTAATATTTCAGAGAAATTTGGCATCCCTAACTCTTTTAAAGCATCCGAGCGTACATAATTATTCAGGTTAGCGATCACCTCATTACTGGAATAGCCTAAATTAGGGATATTACCTCCGTTTCCTACGGCAGGTACCCCATGGCAAAAGACACAGTTACTTATATATAATTTTGCTCCCAGGCCTATATCTTTTGGATCATACGCTACTCCCTGTACGATTGGTTTTTGCTCCAATGGTTCAAAATCGGGCATCTCAGCTGTACCACCTATCTTAAAGGTGTATATTTTTCCGGGCGTATTACTTTCTGAATGGTGGGCCATCAATCCATATACCCCTCCCCATCCCGCAGCGATACTTACATATTGTACGCCATCAACTTCATAGGTTACAGGTGCTGCTACTACGCCTGTTCCTGTGGGAACTTCCCATAGCTTTTCTCCGGTTTCCGCATGATAAGCTACAAAACGGCCATCCGCAGAGCCTTGAAATACTAAATTGCCGGCGGTAGTTAATGTTCCTCCATTCCAGGGGCCTACCAGGTCAACTTTCCACACAGGTTCCTGTTTGACCGGATCCCATGCCAATAAATGTCCAAATGCGGCTTGTTTTGGGGGAACGGCAGAAGCTAATACTCCCGTATTCCATCCAATCCCCGTATGAGGTCCTCCCGTTTCCATGGAATTATGAACCCAGTTTTTATCATCTTCAATAACGATAGGCACCCCCTGTGCAGGAAAATAAACCAATCCCGTTTGAGGATTATAAGACATAGAATGCCAATTATGCGCTCCATAAGGTCCAGGAATGGCTTCATAAGCACCATCTTTATACGCAGCTTCAGAAATTTCCATCGGCCTTCCATTTTCATCATAGCCCGTAGCCCAATTGACATTGACAAAATTTTGAGCTGAGATAAATTCTCCATTGGTACGATCTATCACAAAGAAAAATCCATTCTTGGGAGCATGCATAATGACCTTCCGCATTTCCCCTTCTATCTCCAGGTCGGCTAATATAAGTGGTTGGGTAGCTGTATAATCCCAATGATCTCCTGGTACTTCCTGATAGTGCCATTGATATGATCCATCATCGGGATCCAGTGCCACGATAGAAGAGAGAAATAAATTATCTCCTCCTCCAGGTGAGCGTAAGCGACGATTCCAGGGCGATCCATTTCCTACACCTACATACATCAAATCTAATTCGGGATCATATACCATAGCATCCCACATCGTTCCTCCACCACCCACTTCCCAATATTTTCCTTCTGGATCCCAGGTTTCTGCTGCCATTTCCAATTCGGGGCTTTCGTAAGGTTTTGCAGGATCTCCAGGAACGGAATACCATCGCCATTGTTGTTCTCCGGTTTCCGCATCATAGGCAGTAATATAACCTCTCACTCCATATTCCGCTCCACCATTCCCGATAATGACGTTTCCTTTAAATACTCTGGGTGCACCCGTGATGGTATAATTTTTGGTCCGATCCAGCGTAACTTGTTCCCACACCACTTCTCCACTCGTAGCATCTAAGGCAATAAGTCTCCCGTCCAGGGAAGCGACAAATACTTTTCCTTTGTACATAGCTGCTCCTCTGTTCACTACATCACAACAAGCCTTTCTTCCCGTTTCTTTAGGTACTTCGGGATCATAGGTCCAAATTTCTTGTCCGTTTCTCACATCTATTGCATACACTTTACTCCATGGCCCAGTAGCATACATGATTCCATCCACCACTAAAGGCGAGGTTTCAACGCCTCTCTTTGTATGCAGATCATATACCCATGCCAGACCAAGTTCCTTTACATTTGTTGCATTAATTTCCGAAAGCTGACTAAAGCGTTTTTCAGAATAATCTAATCCATAAGAAAGCCAGTTTTTAGAATCATTAGGGGCATTTTCCAATGCTTCATCATCAATACTGGCAGTTACTGATGCTATGTGTTGGGCCGTTCCTTTTTCGGCAACGGGCGGATTGCAGGCCACCCAAAATGTGATAATAGTAGATAAGAATAGATATGCTGCAGTTTTGTTGTAGCGCATAGGAGTAGTATTGAGTAGTAGTATAATAATTTGTCCTTAGTATTGAATATAGGGAAAAAAAGCATACAAAAGGTTACCATAGCTATTTTCCCTGAGATTATTTGGGAGGTGTTATGGGTGTTGTACCAATGGGGAAGTCCCCGTTTCTTTAGCTAATTTCTCTGAGGGCCATTTCACTCTTTGTTGGTTTGCGGTGTGAACAGGCATTTGGGCATCTACAGAAACCAAATATTCCGTTAATTCCTCTGCCAGGGCAAGGACTTTTTCCGGTTCTTCCTCCGACAAATTGAGTTGTTCCCCGATATCTTCCGGAATATTGAATAATTCGAATGATTCCGTATCGTGATAGTAAATCAGTTTCCAGTCTCCCTTTCGAATGGCGCTATAAGCTCCTACACCAGGTCCATCAGGTCCCCAATGATTAGGATAATGCCAAAAAAGAGCTCTTTCTTGTGGAATGTTTTGAGGATTAATCAATTGTGGAACAAAGCTGATACCATCTACGGGTTGGACGACATCGGGTTGAGAAATACCTGCCATTTCCAGGATGGTGGGATAAAAATCTTCAATGATTAAGTAGTTGTGGTTGACGGAAGCAGGAGAAACCACCCCCGGCCATTTGACCAACATGGGCTCGCGAATTCCACCTTCATAAATGGATCCTTTACCGCTATTTAAGGGTTTATTGTGAGTGTGCCGCTCTCCTCCACGAGCCCTGGCACTTAATCCACCATTGTCCGACATAAACAATATGATGGTCTCATTGGCTATATCTTTCTCCTCTAAATAATTCATCAAATCTCCTAACGCCTTGTCCATGCTTTCCACCATCGAAGCATATGTAGCTTCTGTAGAGTCTAATCCGGCATCATAGTATTTCTGAACGAATCTGTTGTCAGGCATGATGGGAGCATGAACGTTGTATAGCGACATATATAGGAAAAATGCTTGGTGTGTAACGACAGCTGTATCCAGCGCTTTGATCGCCTCTCTGGTCAATGCTTCTGTTAAAAATATATCCTGACCATGATAAGCTTCTAATCCAGGAACGGGCCAGGGGGAATCTTTAAATTGTTCCAGGTTACCGAAATGATCCGTTCCCAAATAACTCTGAGGAGCACCTGCGGCATGTCCTGCGATATTTACGTCAAATCCCACATTTAATGGATTTTCTGCGGGAGTCCCTATAGCCCCCAAATGCGCTTTCCCTGTATGGATGGTATAATATCCTGCTTGTTGAAGGAGTGCAGGTAGAGGAGTGGCATACACAGCATGTTTCAAAGTAGCATCCGGTGTCATTCCATTGACGTTCCAAAGGGGAAACATTAAATCGGGATGATTCACTTCTTGAGTGCGTATACTATCCTTTTTCAGGGTCCAATTAGTGACGCGATGTCGGGCGGCATTCATTCCCGTCATTAAGCTGATTCTGGTGGGAGAGCATACGGGTGTTGCATAAGCTTGGGTAAATTTCATCCCTTCCGCTGCCAATTTCTCCATATTGGGCGTATGATAGCGCTGATTAAAGGGAGTTTCCTGGGTCCAAAAAGGAACAGAGGTATCCTGCCATCCCATATCATCTACCAAAAATAAGATAATGTTAGGAGGAGAGGGCTTGCTTGCAGGTTGGCACGAATAAAGAAACATCAGTAATCCCCCCAAAATGCTCACATAAATATATGATGAATGGGCGTAGCGAGTAGTATTCATGGGACGAGGAATGGGTTGATATTGAACTAATAGAGCTATGTACAAATAACTTACAAAAATTACTTAGTTTTTACCCCAAAAAATGCGTTCAATTCCTCCAGTGGGTTGAGATAATAGACTTTTTTCCATCCCTGTCTGCTACAATCTGCTCTCCAGATATAGGGGATGAGCGTGGTGATAGAGTAATGTAAATGTGGGGCTTTTCCTTGAGCGTTTCCAGAATTTCCTACGGTAGCGATCATCTTATCCTTGTTGATCCATTGGCCCTGATAAACCAACACTTCTTCGAGATGAGCATAATAGTGCAGTCTCCATTTAGGTCCCAATAGATACATCACCTTTCCGCCCCTGGGTAGCTGGCCTGTAAAAACAACGATTCCTCGGGTGCTGGGACAGATGGGGGTTCCTTTATCGGCAAATATATCTACTCCTTTATGGGTAATGGATTTCCCCCAGGGAAAAAACCAAAAAGATTGGGGATGATAGTCGTATTGAGTTGACCCAGCTACAGGACTAGTGAAATGCTGTGGGATCAACAAGCCAATGATAACAACAAGGATACCTAGCCAGATAAGCCTTAAGAACGTCCACATATAGATTAAACGGATAATCAATCAATCTATGAAATTTTTTGCCATAAAATTTTTATTTAAGGTAGTATACGAATTGACGCTCCAATTAATTAAGTATTCAGTATGTTTTAATAATATTTTTCATCATATTTGTGGCATAAAGAATTGGATTATTTCTGTGAAACATATTTAACCTTAACCACTATGAATGCTAAAGATCAAGCTCATGTTCCTGGCAAGCGTATTAAAGTATGCTAGGTAGTTGGTATCAATAAATATGAAGCACAATGATATTTCTGATTTAAACCAATGCGAGAACGATATTCTCAAAATGCAAACCTTTTTAGTGAATAAGCTAGGAGTTCCAGAAAGAAATTATATGACATTATTTGGGGATAATGCCACAAGAGAAGGAATTATTACTGCTTTTAGGGATCATTTTAAAGACCTGGAAGATGGGGATATCGCTTTGTTCCAATACAGCGGGCATGGGTGTGCGGAATATGCTAACCAAGCCTTTAAATCCGCTTTTTTAGAAACGGAATACGGTCAGAATGAGGCAATTGTTCCTTATGATATGAAAGTGAATGATATGTTGCCCATAGCTGATAAGGAGTTGCGTTTACTCATTCATGAAATCCAACAAGCGAATGGAGGAAGTAAAAAAAATATTCCCTTTGTAGGCATATTCGATTGTTGTCATTCTGGCTCAATGTTGCGAGAAAGTGCGTCGGAGGTCAAAACGAGAAGATACAGCACAAAAGGAAGAGCCAGAAGCTTGGAAGAATATTTAGAGGGACAATATACCCATATGGAAAAGCTAGCAATTCCCGAGGTCAACTACATTAGTTTTACTGCCTGTTCGCCCTTTGAATCTGCTGTAGAAACCCCTGATCATGGAGGAGTATTTACCCATTTTTTGTTGAAAGCTTTCCAGTTTCATGCTGATGGAAATTCTTTTCCTTCTTATGCCCAATTGTTTTCCATTACTAAAAGCTATTTATCCAACTTCCAGAATAATGAACAAACACCCTATATTGAATATGCGGGGGAAGTCAGTCCTTATGATCCCTTTCTAAATTATGGCACCAAGGCATTAAATCATCTTCCCGAATTGACTTATGTAAAAGGGGCGTGGAGAATTGGAATTGGGGCCATTCATGGGGTAGACATAGATAAAGTGAAGGCCTTAGCAGTATCTATCTACGAAAAAGATAATCTGAATGAAGAATTAGGGAAAGTAACCTTAGCTCAGGTGGAGATCGAACACACAACATTGGATGAAGAGGATACTGAAACTGCTAAACTTTTAAATGGATTAGTTGAGAGCAAGAGTTATTTGGCAGAGTTGACGGGGAGAAAACTGGCAGTAAGTATTGTACCAACAGAGCAAGCTCAGAATGTGTATGAAGCCGTTGTTAAAGAGATAGATACGGCGATGTATGGCAAGCGATTTATGATGGGGGAAGGAGCTCCTTATACGATTGAAATTCAATCAGACGTATTGATATTGAAACGTATTTCGTTTGGAGAAGAAGAATTAATGTATGGGATCAGACAGACGGATGACAAAGCCATTCGCCATATGTTGGAACAGTTGAGCAAAATAGCTAAATGGGAACAAATTCATGCACTTCAAATGCCTAAAAATCCAGGCATCGAGCCGAATGACATAGAATTCAAGCTATCCTATTACGATTATGATTATACACAAAAGCATTTTACGCTGGAAAAAGAGATTCAAATGATAGATGACCAACCTCAAGAGGTATCCTTATTTCAAACAAAAGTAGGTTTCGATCAGAATATTGGAGGAAAGCCTTTCACCTTTGAAGTATATAATCATTCCAGCTTTTCCCTATATTTCTATCTCATTTATCTGGATCGCGCATTCGGTATCCAACAACTTTTTCAAGGATTTGCTTCTCCTGTCGGACCTGAGCAGCGCATCCAATTGTTTGATTCCAATCTGACACAAACTGGATTCGGTATTAATACGGATGAAGATGAGATCATTGATCGGTTTTTGTTGATCGCGTCTAAAAAAGAACTATTGGTTCCGTATGTTTTTGAGCAGGAAGCTATGAAAGATAAGGGGAAGATTGTAGATGCGTTGGATAGCCATCGCAAGATTCCTAAAGGGGAGAAAGACATTTATAGAGGCACCGTTAGATCCTTTTTTAATCAAGCTAATTGGATCGTAAAACGGATGGAAGTGAAAATAGTGAGGGAGAAAAATTAAATGGAAAGTTTGGATGGGAGGTAGTCTTTGAAGCAATGACCTTTATAAGAAAAGATAGTATGCATAAACGTCCGGTATTTCTATTTTCCTTTGCCAATGATAAAGCATATAAGTTGCAACTGGATGAAGAATGGAAAAAAATTAAACAGGCACTTCAAGGCATGCGAGATACCGGACGAGTAGAATTAGATATCATTCCGGGAGCTGATCTTTCAGATATCTGGCATCAAGTAAATCATTTACATCGCAGATTAGCTATTTTTCACTATGGAGGTCATTCAGATGGTAGCGGATTAGACCTTCTCGACACTAAATTGGAAGGAAAAAATCTGGCTACGCTACTGGGGCAAGAAAAACAATTAAGGTTGGTGTTTTTAAATGGTTGTGCCAATAAAACACATGTTCAAACTTTATTAGATCAAGGAGTTCCGGCTATCATTGCAACTTCTACCCTGATTAATGACGATAAGGCAATTCAACTAGCTACTCAATTTTATATAGCGCTCAACAGCGGAAAAAGTATAAAGGATGCTTTTGATACAGCAGCATCTTTTGTGAATAATGTGGCAACATCAGAAGTAATTGGATACAGGGATATAGTTAGTTTGAATGGAGAAGAATCAGACACTTTTCCCTGGGGATTGTATACCAAGGATGATACAGGCTTAAACTGGAGCATACCTGAATTAGGTTCTCCTGATCCTGGCTCACCTCCTGTTAATATTAATGCTGAAACCTTCTCGGGTACAGTCAACATTTATGGGGATAGCAACAAGAAAATTCCTCACTTTCATACCCCTTATCCGACTTCTAGCGAACCCCTCATAGGTCGGGAAGCTGATGTGGAACATGTACGCCATACGCTCCTTCAGTCAACTCAACCCGTCTTGCTTCAGGGAATGGGAGGAATAGGCAAGACTCGTATGGCGATGGAGTATGTAGCTCGTTTTAGAGAGAACTACAACTACATTATTTGGATCACTCAAATCGGAGATATAGTATCTGACGTAGTTTCATCAGTTCCCCTGAGAGAAGGCTTAGGCTTTAAGCCTACAAATATACCCGATGAGGATGTTCAGCGCTTACTGTTCCAAATAGGCCAACTCGAAGGCAGTATATTATTCGTGATAGACAATACAAATGAAGAATTGGAGCGTTTTATTCCAGCTTTTCCTAAATCCCCAAAAGCTCACATCTTAATTACCTCCAGACAAGAAATCCAGGATACTCAAAAAGTGGAATTGGGGTTTTTATCTGAACCAGATGCGATCAAGCTATTCTATACTCATTATAAAAAAGAAAAAAAGGATGACATCGTAAAGTGGATCATCGACCAATTTGATTTGCATACATTAACGATTGAATTATTTGCTAAAACGGCACAAAGAAGGAGAATAGGGTTAGATCGATTGAAAGAATTAATTAAAGAAAAAGGATTGGCTGTAGGAAAAAGAGCGGATGACATCAGGTTAATACGAGATCCGGACAGACAACTGAAAAAGATTATGCCGTTTTTGCAAATCGTATTTGACATAGATGAATTAGAGGAAGAAGAAGAAGAAGAACACATATTACTTTTTCTTGCCGCACTTCCTTCTAATTTTATTCCTTTAGCTGGAATAAGGTACTTTTTTGATGTTAGGGAAGAGGAAGAAGAAAGCTGGGAGGATCTGTTATTTCATTTAGATCAATTGAAGCAAAAAGGATGGCTCATCCATGATGATCTGTCAGATTCAGAAACTACCCCGGATGATTATCCTGAAAGAGAAGAAGCCTTTAAAATGCATAGAATCATTCAGGATGCCGTCTGGAAACAATTGACTCCTTCTTTTGAATCAGTTGAAATACTTTTCAAAAAAGTAAGAGAATTACTTGTCATAGATGATGAAAGAAAAGACAATCCGGTAGATAAATTTCCTTTTGTACCTTATGGCGAAAAATTAATATCCCTTTACCCACATGAGGCTAATATTACTTTGGCATGGCTTCAAAATAATCTTGGGCTAGTTTGTCAACAAATGGGTAGGTATCATGATGCGGTAAATTTTTTTAAAAGATCCTTAGCTTGGAACGAACAAGCAGGGAAGGGACACGAGTCCAATGTGGCCACACTAAGATCGAATTTGGCCTTAGTTTATCAGGACTTAGGCAGATATGAAGCGGCTGCGGGCCTCTTGGAAGAGGCCTTGGAATCTGCTAAGGCCCATTTTGGCAAGGGCCATCCCTCCGTCGCCAGAAGTCAATCGAATTTGGCTAATGTTTATAAGGACTTAGGCAGATATGAAGCGGCTGCGGGCCTCTTGGAAGAGGCCTTGGCATCGGATCTGGCCCATTTTGGCAAGGCCCATCCCTCCGTCGCCATAAGTCAATCGAATTTGGCCTTAGTTTATCAGGACTTAGGCAGATATGAAGCGGCTGCGGGCCTCTTGGAAGAGGCCTTGGAATCTGCTAAGGCCCATTTTGGCAAGGGCCATCCCTCCGTCGCCAGAAGGCAATCGAATTTGGCCTTAGTTTATCAGGACTTAGGCAGATATGAAGCGGCTGCGGGCCTCTTGGAAGAGGCCTTGGAATCTGCTAAGGCCCATTTTGGCAAGGGCCATCCCTCCGTCGCCAGAAGTCAATCGAATTTGGCCTTAGTTTATAAGGACTTAGGCAGATATGAAGCGGCTGCGGGCCTCTTGGAAGAGGCCTTGGAATCGGATCTGGCCCATTTTGGCAAGGGCCATCCCTCCGTCGCCAGAAGGCAATCGAATTTGGCCTTAGTTTATAAGGACTTAGGTAGATATGAAGCGGCTGCGGGCCTCTTGGAAGAGGCCTTGGAATCTGCTAAGGCCCATTTTGGCAAGGGCCATCCCTCCGTCGCCATAAGTCAATCGAATTTGGCCTTAGTTTATCAGGACTTAGGCAGATATGAAGCGGCTGCGGGCCTCTTGGAAGAGGCCTTGGAATCGGATCTGGCCCATTTTGGCAAGGCCCATCCCTCCGTCGCCATAAGTCAATCGAATTTGGCCTTAGTTTATCAGGACTTAGGCAGATATGAAGCGGCTGCGGGCCTCTTGGAAGAGGCCTTGGCATCGGATCTGGCCCATTTTGGCAAGGGCCATCCCTCCGTCGCCATAAGGCAATCGAATTTGGCTAATGTTTATCAGGACTTAGGCAGATATGAAGCGGCTGCGGGCCTCTTGGAAGAGGCCTTGGCATCGGATCTGGCCCATTTTGGCAAGGGCCATCCCTCCGTTGCCATAAGTCAATCGAATTTGGCCTTAGTTTATCAGGCCTTAGGCAGATATGAAGCGGCTATTCCTCTTTTTGTGGCATCTTTAATGACCTTCATAGAAATCTTGGGACAAGAACATCCTAATGTTCAGACTGTCTCGGGAAACCTGATGTATACTGTGGAAAAAGGTGTTCAAGCGGGAGATGAATTTTGTATTCAATATATGCAACAACTTAAGAATCAACATACCTGATTCCTTCAGGTGTTGCCTTAACATAACTTCACCCCATTTCTTTACCTAGTTCAAGCCCTCGAAAAGATATTTGAACTACCTTTGGAACGTAGCTCACTTTCAACTTGCTTCCATGACCCTTAAAGACCTCAGCACCCTTATCAAATCGCTTGTTCCCATCTTGTGGGATGCCATCAAAAGCGGACAACTATTTATCCAGCCTGTAATCTTAGTCCGGCTAACTCCGATGTATTATGCGAATATGACGTGCGAATTCCAATGAGTGAAGTTGCTACCTTAGGGTATAATGGGAACAGTTGCTGTTATACTAATGTTGTAGTCAATTAAAAAAAGGAAAAGCAAAAGGAAAATTATTTTTCAACTTCAGGCATTGACCAAGTATGGCATTGAATTTTCCAAGTAGCATCATCTAAAATCCAAGTTACCGAATATCTACCTTTCCCTAAAATCTTATCGGCCGATAGTTCTACATCTTTGAAAACACCATATTCAAAAGCCAAATTATCGCCTACAATTAAACTATCAGGTTCAAAAAATACATCGACTTTTCCCAAGCCACCGCTCATAAATTTGAGAATGTTTTCATTTCCTTGAACCGTCGGTTTATTCGGTGGAAAAATCAAAGCACTTTCTGAATAAATACTTTTGAAACGCTCTGCATTGCCTTCATGCCAAGCTTCTGTCCAGACCTGCATCGTTGGTTGTTGTGTCATCTGTAAATGATTTAAAGTAAAAAAGAAGGTAATGAGTAAGTAGAATTTCATCTATGCCTTTCTTTGAAAATAAGTAAATCCAGCATCTGTACCACCGCCACCTAGAGCAATCGCAATATTCAAATGCGCAATCGCTTCCAAATGACGAGCATTTTTGATGCCTCCGACCACTAAACCACTAAAGCCAATTTCATCCGCCAGTTGCTTAATCGTCGCCGCAGCCGTTTCACTATCAGATGCAATAAAAGCCGTTAATTTTTGTCCTTCAAATAGTTGTTTATCCGTTTTCATTACATCCGCAAAAATGGTATTGAATGCTTTTACTACCTTACTTTTTGGCAATAAACGAGCTGTTTGTTCGCCGCCACTATCTTCACCCAAGAACAACGGCGACCAATCTTCGATATTGATAGCATTCGTGATGTCAACCACGATTTTATCTGTCAAAAGTGCTTCATTTTCTTTCAAAACAATATCCATAGCAGCGTACGGAATGGCAAAACAAACGACCTCTCCAAAGCGACATGCATCAGTTATGGAGACTTGTTCTTCTGTTGGATTTGGTGTGCTATATTTTACTTCATGTCCTGCTTTTGTCATTAAATTACCGAGACTTGATGCTACATTTCCTGCACCTACGAAACTGATTTTCATCTTAAAATAGATTTTAACTGTGAATAATGGTACAAAGCTGTATTTTCGCAATCAAATAACCAAGTGGTTGTTTACTAACAATTTGGTGAGTATGAGAAAAAAAACTTCGTCTAACTTTTACAATGAAAAATTTTTAGAATATGATTGTCCGTTTATGACGACACTACGATTCATAGGAAAACGTTGGAAACCTGCTGTGATATGGAAAATTAATGAAGGACATACCCGGTTTAAACTGATAAAAAAAGCGTTGCCTTATATTAGCGATAAGATGCTCTCGTCAACCATTAGTGAATTGGAAAGCGACGGTGTAATCGAAAAAATCATTTATAATGAAGTGCCGCTTAGAATTGAATATGAACTGACTAAATTAGGTCAAGAGTTGCTTCCTGTCCTAAACGTTATGAATGATTGGGGCAATAAAACAATTAATGAAATAAAAAAAAGCTGACTACAACAAAGGCTATGATGTCCATGCCTCCTAAACGTCGGCACGGCACATAGCCAAACCGTTATAATCGATTAATAAGAAAATTCGTAAATTATAAGCATGAAGTTAATAGAGGAACATATAGAAGACATTAAACTCCTTTGCCAAGAGAAAAGAGTAAAGGAATTATATGTATTCGGTTCCATCCTTACACCAAATTTCACAGCAGATAGCGATGTAGATATGGTGGTTGAATTCATGCCAATGGATCCTTTGGAATATGTGGATTACTATTATGATTTAAAATTTGGCCTGGAAGAGATGTTAGATAAAGAGGTAGATCTTTTAGAACTCCAAGCAATAAGAAATCCCATTTTCAAAGAAGCACTTAATCAAACAAAAAAATGCTTTATGACCAAGGAAGTGCAGAGTTGGTTAATTGATATTTTAAATTTTATTGAAAAGATAGAATCTTTCCTACCTAATGAGCGCCATTTTAAAACATTTCAATCAGATTTTAAAAAAAACGAGCAGTTGAACGAAACATTGAAATAATCGGGGAAGCATTAAATCGAATGTTAAAAATTGATCCAGACATAGCTATAAGCAATAAAAAAAAGATTATTGGTACAAGGAATCGGATCATTCATGGATATGATAAAGTTTCAGATGAAGTGCTTTGGGGAATAATTAATAAAAGCTTACCAATATTACCATCTGAAGTTCAGGAATTTCTTGAAGAATAAAAATAAACTAGATCATAACACAAAGTAAAACGGCAATAGCTCCCATTCGGTCGCTACTGCGTTTGCTCCAAGGTTGGGTTCAATTAATAAAACGAAGAATATTTTAAGATAATTGAATGGAGTTAATATCATTTCTAAAAAACAAAAATCACTTTACTGATGAAGAATGTTTGATTATCGATGATACATTCAAAAGTCAGGTGATTCCGAAAGGGTCTACTGTTCAAAAAGCCAACAGTTTCTCTGATCAGATGCTTTTCATTGAATCCGGTCTCTTAAGAGTTTTCTATTTAAAAGAGGGAAGAGACATTACACATTTCTTTTTTGATGAGAACTATTTTATTATACCAGTGAACAGCATAATGAATAACAAATTAGAACGGTACGAATGGGTAGCACTCGAGACCTGTGTAGTAAAAACCATTAATTATCAAGACTTCCTTTCTCTTGGAGAACGCATTCCTAAACTAATGCAAGTAACGCTCCATTTTTCCATTAGAATGCTAGATTTATTTTCTCGTAAACTTAACCTTCTTCAATTCGAAACCGCGATTGAACGGTATAATACCTTCTTAGAAATGTATCCCAACTTGATCAACAGGGTTTCTCTCGGCTCTACAGCTTCCTTCCTAGGGATCACGCAACAAACTTTGAGCGTAATTAGGGCGCAAAAATAAGAGCATCCTTTTCACTTTTTAAGATAGATGAAATGTTTTCTAATCTATCGTAATGACTTTTGTGGTATAGAAAAAGTCACTTAAGTAATTATGAATCTCAAAAAGAAATAGAAGTGAAAAAGTTTATTCTCGTTGTTTTAGTTTTATCTGGGCTTGCTATGCTTTATGCCTGCGCTAGTAGGTTAATTTTTCCAAATAATGCTATTTTCCTAGCGTCACAGGATGAAAATCTTAAAGTAGGAGTCAACCTCCTTAATGAAATCAGAGGAGTTGGTGGCGTTTTATTGCTAGGCGCAATAGTTGCTTTTGCTGGTGTTTTTAGCTCCAGGTTTAAAGCATACTCATTGGCAATTACTTCGTTAATTTTCTCAGGGATTGCCCTAGGTCGTTTGATCAGCATAGGAATTGACGGAATGCCCAACACAGCAGTTTTTCGAGCGTTGATCGTAGAATGTATATTGGGAATTATTAATATTTATTGTTTCATAAAAACCTACCGTTCATTCCAACAAGATTGACATCTATAAATGTGTACTCACAAAAAAACAATGACAAATCTCTGATGAAGAACTAGAGTAAAATAAGACTGAACCCAACACTTTTTAGAAAAAATAGTAAGTTAGTAGAAAGAAGTAGTTAATATGAATGTGATATTTTCTGGGACATCGGAGGCAGATTTAGGCCTGCTTATTGAGCTTGCCAAAAAACTCGGGATAAAAACTCAGGTTTTAGACCAAGAAGCCCTTGAAGATGTTGGTTTAGGTTTCGCCATGAAGGAGGGAAAGACTGGAGAATATGTGGATTCGGAAACTTTCCTTCAAGCCCTGAAAAATAGAAATACGGATTGACAAATCTTTTGAAAAAGATATCAAAAAGATTAATCAGCCTGATGTTCACAAAAAACTAGCTATTCTCATTGAAAAGATTCAAGAAACTTCCTCTTTCCAGGAATTAACACATACAATGAAGATCCAAGGGTTCTCCGATTATTACAGAATTAGACTTGGAGATTATCGAATAGGCGTAGAAATAGAAGATAATACATGTATCTTTCTTCGGATACTTCACAGGAATGATATCTACAAATATTTCCCATAAAAAGGACGCGACCTAACACAAGGCTATATGCCCATGCTCCTCCCAGCATATCGTCCAATCGTTGGGTGAAACTGAAAGATAAAAAAGAACCAACTTGAAATTTTCTGTCAAACGAGCAACATTACCAGGAACTAAACCTGATTGAAAATCAGTTGATCAAATAAAAAGAAAAACATGGCATTAATAATCGAAGATAGCGAACTACAAGCGGCTCACCTCACCGAGGAAGAGCTGAGGCTTGAGATCGCCATCCTGCTGTATCAGCAGGGGAGGCTTTCGATGGGTAGGGCAGGTGAATTCGCCGGCTTGAACAGAATCCATTTCCAGAAAGAACTGGGAAAAAGAGAGATTCCGGTCAACTACGACGAAGAAGAATTGGTAGAAGATCTGAAAACACTGGGAATTGAGCTCGATGATCGTAATAAGTGACACTACTGCCATCAGCAATCTAATTCAGATTCAGGAATTTGAATTATTGAAAAAGCTATACCAGTCGGCACGCTACGTACACTAAACGTTAGCAGATATTAGAGTAATTGATTATTTAAACTAAACTTTTAGTCAATTGAAAATCAATCATCAAATATGAAACGAATGAAAAAAGCATTAAGCTTGTTATTGATGTTAATGACAACCTCTTTTCTATCTTATTCTCAAAAAAACATATCGGAAAACGAAAAGAAAGCAACAATTGAAAGTGTTAAAAAACTAATCCGTACAAATTATGTCTTTGAATCCAAGACTAAGCAATTCAATAGTTCGCTTGACAGTCTTTACTTAACAGGGAAATATAGTATTATAAATGACTATGCGAACTTTGCTAATTCTTTGACAAACGACCTTGTAGAAATCACAAGGGATAAACATTTTAAAGTGCAATATAACCCTGAACTTGTTAAATCTAGCCGTGAATCATCAAATCGAGAACGGCAAGAGAACAATGATAATGGCACTGATAGTGTTACCGATGAAGAAAGGATAGATTGGAATCTTTGGTATGCGCAAAAAGAGAATTTTGGATTTGAAAGAGTTGAAATTCTAGATGGAAATATTGGTTATGTGAAGTTTAATTTTTGGCAACCATTAGACTGGGCAAAACCAACTATCGATGCTGCAATGGGGTTTTTAAAAAATACGGATGCGTTAATAATTGACTTAACAGAAAATCAAGGTGGATATAGCCCAACAGATAGTTATTTAGCAAGTTATTTCTTTGATAAAGAACCTGTATTATGGATGTCTAGCTACGAAAGACGTTCGAAAGAACTCGAATCTGATTCTACGTTCCAAGACATTGGCGGAGAACGTTATTTAGATAAATCCATATTTATTTTGATAAGTGAGAATACCTTTTCGCTTGCAGAACAATTTGCCTACAGCTTGAAACATTTTAATAAAGCAATAATAATTGGACAACCTAGTGCTGGAGCGGCTCACGCAATTGATTTTATGGAAGTAAACGACAATTACCTAATACAACTTCCGATTAGCAGTAGTATCCACCCTGTTACCAAAACAGATTGGGAAGGAACTGGTGTAATACCTAATATAAAAACGAATAATAGTGAAGCTCTTAGAACGGCCCATCTTAAGGCATTGGATGAACAAATTGAAAGTTTGAAGACAAAGACAATCGTAGGGCCGCTATTGGAAAGATATGAGAAAGTTAAAATCGAAATGAACAACCGCTAACAATGGATAAAACGCATAAGCTCCTGTCGTCGCTTATGACATCTTATCCGCGTACGTTCTATTCAATTAATAAATTCTGAATATATTCGTCATCTAAAATTTAAACAACAAATGATGTACTTGAAAAATATGTTATTCTTCATGTTATTAGCTGGTCTATTCGTGAGTTCCTGTGAAAATGAACTATGCGATGATGTTGTATGCGTGAATAATGGAATTTGTATAGATGGGAAATGTGATTGTCCTCCTGGATTTGAAGGGGATTTTTGTGAGGAGTTTAGCAGAGACAAAATCCTTGGAAATTTTGATGTGTCTTCAAATTGTGTAGGAGACTCTGCGGAAACAAATATTTGGGCGATAGCTGCATCTACATCTGCGTTTAATGAAGTATTGATCAACAATTTTCATAAACCAGCTCTTAATGTTCTTGCCACTATCACTGAGCAAAACATGATAGAGATAAAAGAACAATTTGTTGGAGGGGCAACAAGTTATACCATTTCTGGCACTGGTATTATCGAAGGTGAAGATCAGCTCTCCATTCAGTACTCAGCAATTCGTGATGTTCCATCAGACACTACAAACTGTTCAGTCAATGCGATTCGTCAATAATTAAATAATGAAGAAGAAAACAGCATAAAACAAATTGTAGTGTATGGTGTACATACCTTCCATTCGGTCGGCACGCCACATACACAAGCCTTTGGCGGTAATTAAAACAAAGGAAAATGATAAAAAAAATAGCCGTACAATTATTAATAATGATTTTAAGCTATCCCGTTTTAGCTCAAAACAACGATAATGAATTTAACATCTCGCTACAGACTGATTTGCTTGCCTATACAACTGAAGGCGGATGGAGTGCTTGGATTACACTTCAACATAACCAAAATAGGTTATCCATTGCCTATGTTAATTATCCTAATAGATATTCAGATGACTATGATAAATATGGAGTCAAGGATAATGACAGATTTGTAAGGGTTCAATTAGCAAGACAGTTCAATCCAAAAAGTAAATTAAGGCATTTTTATTACGGAGTAAATTTCCAATATCACTTTCGTGAACTCATTGAAGACGATAATTCTTCAAAATTGACTGCGAATGGATTAAAAGTAGCACCAATTATCGGATTTGAATGGCATCCTTGGTCAAAAAAAGAAAATGCTTTACGGAATCTATCGATCGGACTATGGGGTGGGCCAACTTTTCTTTTTGGAGATGGGTTTAATGATGAAATTATTTTTCCTAACACGGGAACTATTTATCCTGCAAGGGAAGATATTGAAGTTTCTGCAGGAGTTATGATTAGTTATACAATTTTTAGAAATAAATAATAACCGCCAACACAAGGTATATGCCATACCCTTCGGGATACGGGACATACACAAGCCTTTGTGTTTAATAAAAAAAGTAAAATGAAAGAATTTCAACTTAATCAGAACTCTAAAAAAGATTTTACACCTAAACTAAAACTGATATTTTTCTTTTGTTGTTTAGTAATCATATCCTGTTCTAAAGACAAAGATATCCCGATAATAGAATCACTCTTTCCAAATTCTATCGTATCTACCGAAATTGATTTTATACAAACAACAGATCCTGATGAGTTTTTAAATGTCACATATACTGGGCAGGAAGATAAAGAAATGCCAGATAAAAGAAATGATGAACTATTTGATGTGAATACATATGTATTTAAAGCAAATTTTACGAACAATAAAGTAGTCGAAATTTGGGTGCACAGTTCATTCGGAAGTGAAGTGAATGCTCGAGAATATGTCGATAAACTTACTCCAAGATTAGGAAAACTACCAGAGGTTATGAGGGCACCTCTTTCTCATGTAGTAATACACAAAGGAAATGAGGGGGCTTTTGCAGAGGCAAATGCTAATTTCTTTGTACTCTATTCTGATAATATGGATGAACGAATCAGTAATAATGATTTGGAGGAAACGGTATTTCACGAATCTGTACACGCAAGTTTGGATGCAATCCATCTTAAAAATGGAGATTGGCTTAGAGCCCAAGAAAGTGATAATGCCTTTATAACAGAATACGCACAAGAACTTCCCAATAAAGAGGATTTAGCAGAAAGTGCTATTTTCATTTACACAATGGAAAAATATCCAAATCGTTTATCCAACGATATTGAAAATTGGATTAGAGTTAATCTACCTAGTCGTTTAGCATATATTAATTCGATATTCCAATAAAGGAAGAAAAACAAAACACAACAATGTTTATGATGTTCATGCCTCCCATTCGGTCGGCACGCCACATACACAAGCCTTTGGTGGCAACTAATGAAACCCTGTGTAACTGATGAAGCGGCGCAAAAAATGCCATTTTGATGTGGCATTGTGCCGGTAAGTAACGAGGATAATTTAGAAAGGAAAACCTAACGCCGTGTGTACAGAAGGTGCGGATGGAGTAGCCAAAGTATGAGGGAATTCGTATCTTAAAGAATAATGTAGTTTTACAAACGATGAGCATTCAACTTCAATTACCCGAAGGGCTTCAAGTCAGTCAATTTGAGCTAAGCATGCTGTTTGCCGCCAAGCTATTTGAAGAAGGGCTGATCACGTCTGGGCAGGGAGCCGAAAGGGTGGGCCTTTCCAAACATGCCTTTATTGAGCTGTTGGGTAAATACAAGGTCTCTATCTTCCAGTATGATATGGACGAGATCGAAGAAGACATTTCCAATGCCTGAAGAACTAGTCCTTTCAGATGCCAGCCCATTGATTGCTTTGGTGGATATTGGGCAAGTAGATTTGCTACAACAAATCTATCAGCGCGTCTAAATCACGGATGTCGTCAAAGGAGAAATTCATGTAGACTTGCCAGAAGGGATTGAAATTTCAACTGATTATGAAGCTCAACAGTTTCAACATACCTGATTCCTTCAGGTGTTGCCTTAACATAACTTCACCCCATTTCTTTAACTAGTTCAAGCCCACGAAAAGATATTTGAACTATCTTTGGAACGTAGAACACTTTCAACTTGCTTCCATGACCCTTAAAGACCTCAGCACCCTTATCAAATCGCTTGTTCCCATCTTGTGGGATGCCATCAAAAGCGGACAACTATTTAATCCAGCCTGTAAGCTTAATCCGGCTGATCCCGATGTATTATGCGAATATGACGTGCGAATTCCAATGAGTGAAGGCTTTCAATTGACAGCCAATATCTATCGTTCTAAAAAAGCTGAAGAATTTGGAGAAAAACTTCCCGTAGTGATGTGTGCTCATCCCTATGACAATCATAAAACTCCAGCCTTAAAAAATACCCCCCTACATGGTCCACCTCAGCAATATAGAATCATTCCTCAGGGAGGTGGGAAACCTGCATTTTCGGAATTGACCAGTTGGGAATCGCCTGATCCTAATTTCTGGGTAAAGCATGGCTATGCTGTCGTCAATCTCAATCTACCTGGATATGCGAATAGTGAAGGTCCTCCCTCTGTATTTTCGGATCAACAAGCAAAATGCTATTATGAAGCCATAGAGTGGATTGCTAAAAGGCCCTGGTGCACAGGAAAAGTGGGCTTAAATGGGGTAAGCTTTTTAGCCATTAGCCAATACGCCGTCGCCTTCACCAAAGCCTATGGAGGACCGCCGCCATCCCTCAAATGCATTTCTCCCTGGGAAGGATTGAGCGATATGTACCAGGATGTAGCTTGCACAGGAGGCATTCCAGACCTGGGTTTTATGACCTTTTGGTGGTATACAGAAGTACAAGGAGTGATTAATGGTACGGTAGAGGATTTCGTCAAAGAAGAGGGCTCCATTGCAACTAAATTCTTAGATCACCATCCTACTTATGATCAATTTTGGAAAGATAAATTGCCAGTATTAGAGAAGATAGATTTACCTATGTTAGTGTGCGCTTCTTTTTCCGATCATGGATTACATACCACGGGTTCTTTCAGAGCCTATGAAAAAGCGACCTCTCAACATAAATGGGTCTATACACATCGCACAGGAAAATGGGTGGCTTACTATTCAGAGGAAGTACAGCTATTGACCAAAAAGTTTATGGATTGCTTTTTGAAAGATGATACTACCAATGGAATGCTGGATATACCTCCGGTGAGATTAGAAGTGAGAAGTGCCAAAGATGAGATCCATGAAGTCCGACACGAAAAGACCTGGCCGTTGGAACGAACACACTATCAACAACTTTTCCTGGACCTTACTAACCAGCAATTATCTCCACAATTTCCCAACACATCAAATTCCCTTTCATATTCAGCTAAAGGAGGAAAAATGGCCTTAAGATATGTGTTTCCAGAAGATACGGAGCTTACAGGCTATCTAAAGCTAAAACTCTGGGTGGAATCTCAAGCGTCCGTCAAAGGAGAAAAGGGCCCTGTGGATATGAACATCTTTTCAGGGATCAAAAAATACAATGCCCAGGGAAAGGAAGTAACCTTCTATGGATCGGTAGGAATAGATTGGGATGTAGTAACAAGAGGCTGTCTTAAGGTATCTCGACGCAAGTTAGATGAACAACAATCGACAGAATGGCATCCTGTATACGAAAACACTTCTCATCAATGGCTTTCCACCAATGAAATAGTCCCCATTGACATAGCCCTATATCCTCAGAGCACCTTCTTTTACCAAGGGGAATCATTGGAACTCATCATATCTTCCAAAGAAATTATTCCTTCAAGACCCTACCAGAAATCCACAGCAGTAAATGAAGGACTACATGTGATACATGCAGGAGGAACTTATGATTCTTACTTATTGATTCCAGTGATTCCTGACAATATTTCTGTAAATTCATAAGGTTATACCTGAGTGGCTATCCAGGATTAAACAAATTTACTGAACCCTATTTTTCTTTTTTAAGTTGGCTTATTAACTTAAGATTGGGTCTGTTCATGCTAATATTAGGAATATTAGTTAGATGATTAAAGCGTATCTACTGTATGACATGTTTATTCCGATTGATTAAAGATAGAGATCCCTTTCCATTGAAGTAATACTTCCACTTCAGTTGATGAGTTTGATTCAAGACTCGTCCATTATCTTTATTTCTATCAATCAAACAGTTTTATCATGTCATTATCATTACCTCATATTCCTCCTTATAAAACCAAAGTAGTAGAACCTGTTTATTTCAGATCTAAAGAAGAGCGATCTCAAAAAATTCAGGAAGTTCACTATAACTTATTTAACCTGCACAGCGATTGGGTGATCATAGATTTGATGACTGATTCGGGAACAGGGGCCATGAGTGAACAACAATGGGCAGAAGTGATGTTAGGAGACGAAAGTTATGCAGGGTCGGAATCCTATTTCAAACTAAAACGAGCGATAGCCTCTATTATGGGGTTCCAATATGTCGTACCGACCCATCAGGGAAGAGCTGCCGAGAATATCCTGTTTTCTGCTACTGTTAAAGAAGGAGATATTATCCCGGGAAATGCTCATTTTGATACCACCAAGGGGCATATTGAATTCAGAAAAGCCATAGCCCTGGATTGTACCATACAAGAGGCTTATCACACCACAGAAGAACATCCATTTAAAGGAAATATTGATCTGGAAAAGTTGGAACAAGCCATCCAAACATATGGCGTAGATCGAATTCCTTTTATCAATATCACCGTAACTTGTAATACCGTTGGAGGCCAACCCGTTTCTCTACAAAATATCAACGAAACCTGTCAGTTGGCAAAAAAATACGGGATCAAGGTATTCATGGACATTGCCCGATATGCAGAGAATGCTTATTTCATCAAAACGAGAGAGGAAGCTTATAAAGATTGGTCCATTGATGAGATTGTCAAGGAGATGTTTGCAGATATTGCCGTTGTGTGGATGAGTGCCAAAAAAGATGGACTAGTGAATATTGGAGGATTCATCGCTCTGAATGATGAAGTATTGTATCATCAGTTGGGCCAATTTACCATTATTTATGAGGGTTTTTTGACCTACGGTGGAATGAGCGGGAGAGCGATGGGAGCATTAGCAGTGGGATTAAAGGAAGGGATTTCTTTTGATTACCTTCAGGATAGGATTCAGCAGGTTCAATATTTGGGTCAACAGCTAACCTCCTTTCACATTCCCATTCAAGAACCGATTGGAGGCCACGCCATTTATATAGATGCGAAAAGAATGCTTCCAAATGTATTGCAAAAAGATTATCCGGCTCAATTACTCGGAGTAGAAGCCTATATCGAAGGGGGAGTAAGAGGGGTAGAAATTGGCACCTTATTAGCTGATAGAGATCCCAATACGGGCGAAGATAGAATCCCTGAATTAGAATTGTTTCGATTGGCAGTTCCCCGTCGAGTCTATTCCCGCCAACATATGGATTATGTGGCCATGACCTTTGCGAATATTAAAGAGAAGTGCTACCACCTACACAAAGGCTTTAAGATCAGAAAGCAAGCGGATATATTAAGGCACTTTACCATTGAGTTGGAACGGATGATTTAAGGGGCAATCATCAACGCTCATGCAACCCATATGAGGTCTTTTATTCTCTTACCTAAAAGATCTCTTATACAGCTATGAATATAAATTCAGTTTATTTACCACATCCGAAAAAAGTATCCAATATTCCATCGTTGGAATGGAAAAATCTATCTGCTGACTGCTTTCCTACTCAGTATGAGTGGTGCTTATGTCGTATTCACTCATGGATCGGCTTTGGGGCCAGTAGGGGATGTGAGTATTATGTTGAATGCGTTATTGATCATGCTGTTCGCCGCCATCGCCTGGCGAAAAGCCTTGGAAAGAAAATTTAAACAACATGCGGAATGGATGCTGAGATTATTTTTAGCTATGAGTGGAGTATGGTTCTTTCGAGTGGGATTAATGTTGTGGCTGCTCATTCATGGAAAAGCGGTAGGCTTTGATCCCGATACATTTAGAGGACCATTTCTTACTTTTCTCGGTTTTGGCCAATATACCATACCGTTAATGGTGTTAGAACTGTATTTTTGGGCCAGGAAGAGTCCTCAGCCAGCACCTAAATGGATTATTGCTGGATCATTAATGACTATTACTATATTAATGGGATTAGGTATTTTTGCTGCGACGATGGGAATGTGGTTCCCAAGGTTATAAATTACCATCTCTCAATCACCGCATTTCCCACTTCTACAGTCGAATATGACCTGTCTTTATTAATATCTTCCGTAACAATTCCCGCTGCTAAGGTGGATTGAACCGCATGTTCAATGGCTCTGGCTTCTTCTACTAATCCTAATCCGATCTCCAACAACATAGCAGCAGATAATATGGCGGCGAAAGGATTAGCTATCCCTTTTCCTGCAGCCTGTGGATAGGAACCATGGACCGGCTCGAATACCCCCACTCCATGCCCAATAGAAGCAGAAGGTAGCATCCCTAATGATCCCGCCAACACTGATCCTTCATCCGACAAAATATCGCCAAATAGGTTCTCTGTCAGAATTACATCGAACTGGCTGGGATTCAAGATCAACTGCATCGCAGCATTGTCCACAAATAACGTATGATAATCGATATGAGGGTAGCTTTGTTGTGCCAATGTGCCTGTGACTTCCCTCCACAATCTCGAAGTGGGTAATACATTGGCTTTATCTACTAAGGTGAGCTTTCCTTTCCTTCTTCCCGCAGCCTGAAAGGCTAAATGAGCCACGCGCAGAATTTCCTCTTCGTGATAGGAGGAAGTCTCGAAGGCTTTTTTACCATCTTCTGTTCTTCCTCTGGGTTCATTGAAATACAACCCACCCGTTAATTCTCTAAATACCACAAAATCCACTCCCGATAAAATATGCGCTTTTAGCGGAGACGCATCGTATAACAAAGGATAGCTTTTCACAGGACGGATATTGGTAAACAGTCCTAACTCCTTTCGCATCCTCAATAAGCCTTGTTCTGGGCGAACATTAGCCGTAGGATCATTGTCGTACTTTGGATCGCCTATAGCACCAAATAAAATGGCATCCGCATTTTTACACAATGCATGGGTATCAGGTGGAAAAGGATCACCTGTTTCATCTATAGCTATAGCACCTACTAATCCTTCCTCAAACTGAAATTGGTGCCCAAATTTCTCAGCTACTTTGGTTAAACAGCGAATAGCCTGCTCCGTTACTTCGGGCCCTATCCCATCTCCAGCTAGCACAGCGATCTTTTTTTCCATATGCGTTTCTTTGAATGGGGGCAAATATACCCTATTTCAAAAAAAATCGTAGCTTTCGTGAAAAATTTACTTTGGCTGAACTGTTCCAACAACCCGCATATATTCTCGCTGTCCTGGCATTTGTTATTGTATTATGTGAAATACTGACTAAATATACCTGGCTAAAACAAGTGGGAACCGCTTTATTGGCCATCGTTATTACGGCTATCATTGCCAATCTCGGTCTCATTCCTTCAGCCAGTGATGCCCCTCCTTTGTATAAAGGGATTTTTACCTATCTGGCTCCATTATCGATTTTCTATTTACTGCTAGAAGTAAGTTTGCGCCATTTAAAATTAGCAGGCATTCCGATGTTGGTCATGTTTGGGATTGGGGCCGCGGGGACCACTTTAGGCGTCATGTTGGGTATGTGGGCCATTCAAGCGATCAGCCCTAATGGATTAGATGTGTTAGGGGATCAAACTGCAGCACTAGCAGGCATGTTTACTGGAACCTACATTGGAGGAAGCGTCAATTTCAATGCGATCGCCTTGCATTACAATGTCATGGAAGAAGGAATTTTATTTGCCGGGGCTGCAGCCGTTGACAATATTTTAACCGCCTTATGGATGGTGGCCACTATTGCGCTCCCCAAATTGTTGGAAACCAGATTTCCCAGAAAAGAAACCATTCGATCTACTTTTTCTTTACCAGGTCCAGGAGCACAAGAACAACAAGAGGAAGAAACCCTATCTCCATTTCAATTAAGTCTGCTCATTTTTTTAGGCGTATTTATGATGTGGCTGTCCGATGCCCTACAAAGCCTAACAGGTCAATGGGGATTCGAAATTCCCTCCATTATTTTGTTGACCACCTTTGCTTTATTATTGGCACAAGTTCCCTATATCCAACGACTGCCTGGAAAACGCTTATTGGGCTTGTATGCGGTATATCTATTTTTGGCTGTGATAGGTGCTTATTGTGAATTGGCAGCTATGCGGGAAATTGGTACCATTGCCCTGTATCTGGTGTTATTAGTAAGTATCATTGTCATAACCCATGCCGTAGTTACTTATGGCCTTGGTTTTTTTCTCAAGTACGATTGGGATATCATTAGTGTAGCCTCTCAGGCAAATATCGGAGGGAGTTCTACCGCATTGGCACTAGCAAAAACCCTCTCCAGAACAGAACTTATGTTACCTGGAATTTTGATAGGTTCTCTGGGAAATGGGGTAGGGACTTATATGGGTTTTTTAGTAGCTGCCTGGTTTTCTTGAAATACTCCAACACGTTTGTCCCACAAACCGACACGTTTGAACAGCAAACCCCGCTGAAAAGAGGGAAATCATATGGATAGCTGTACTTGAATCAAAATAAGAAGCAGCTCAATGAAGGGAATTAAACTTATCCATATGATCCACCGCTTAAGTATATGGGCCGTATTGGGGATGCTCAGTCTCCAACCATTAAGCGCCCAGTATTTTGGCCAAAATAAAGTAGTTTATCGAAATTTTGACTTTTTAGTATACGAAGGACCGCATTTTGAAATGTACCACTATTTCAAAAATGATTCGGTCAGAGATGAATTCATGCAGTCCAGCGAACAATGGTACCAAATGCATCAGGAAGTATTCCATGATCCTTTTGACCAGCCCAATCCCATGATAATCTACCAAAACCATGCGGATTTTCAACAAACCAAAGTGATAGGAGGATTTATAGATCAGGGAACTGGAGGAGTAACGGAAGGATTTAAGAATAGAATTGTGATGCCAATGATGCCTACGCATAGGCAAACAGATCACGTGTTAGGCCATGAATTGGTACACGCCTTCCAATACAATCTCATTCTCCATGGTGATCAAGGAACCTCTATCCGAAACATGCAGAATATACCGCTCTGGATGGTGGAAGGATTAGCAGAATATATGTCTACCGGAAGAGTCGATCCACATACGGCCATGTGGATGAGAGATGCCGTACTGCAAGATGATCTACCTTCCCTTAAAGACCTGACGAATAATCCCAATTACTTCCCCTATCGATATGGCCAGGCTTTTTGGACCTTTGTTACAGGAGTGTGGGGAGATAAGATTATCCGACCTTTGTTCGTAGCTACAGCCAAAGTAGGATATGAAAGAGCCTTGGAACAGGTGATCGGTATTAATGCGAAAACCATTTCCAATATGTGGCAATCTACGATGAAGCGTTATTACGAAGAGAAAATGGAATCTCATAATATGCTTCCGGCTGGTCGATTGATGGTGTCCGATTTAAATGCTGGAGAGATGAATATTTCCCCAGCCTTAAGTCCTGACGGAAATTTCATGGCATTTCTCTCTGAAAAACAGGTACTCTCCACAGATATTTATGTGTCTGATACAAGGACCGGTAAAATTCTTAAGCGATTGTCTAGTTTGGGACGTCAATCTCATATAGATGCTTATTCTTTTCTTGAGTCAGCGGGAAGTTGGTCGCCAGATAGCCGAAAATTTGCCATTGTAGCCTTTGCTAAAGGACAAAACCAACTGATCTTAATGGATGTAGCAAAAAAAGGAAAAGATGAAGTCATTACTATCCCCGGAGTCGTATCATTTAGCCATCCTGCCTGGTCGCCGGATGGAAATCATATCGCATTTACTGGATTAAAAGAGGGCCAAAGCGATATTTACCTCTTTAACCTCAACACGAGAAAGGTAACTAATTTAACAGATGATATTTACTCAGATATACAACCTTCCTGGTCGCCGGATGGAAAATACCTGATCTATGCTTCAGATAGAGTAGGGGCGAGGTTGGACCCATTGACCAAAGCTAAATTCGGGATCAGTGTATTAGATGTGGCCAAAGGAGAAGTAGCTACCATCAATGTGTTTGCAGGAGCTGATAATCTGAATCCTGTATTTTCTCCGGACCAGCAGCACATCTATTTTCTGTCCAACAGGGATGGCTTCAGAGATTTGTATGAATATGAATTGAAGACCAAACAGGTATATCAACGAACTAAATTCTTCACAGGAATTAGCGGTATCACGGAATTTTCACCTGCGATTAGTATGGCCAGAGAACAGGATCTATTAACCTACACCTTGTACATTGATAATGCTTACCGAATCTATAAAACCCGACTCAGTGAATTACCACGAGAGGCCGTTTCTTCTACTTATATAGATATGAGTGCAGCCCTTCTTCCTCCACATCTGTTTCCGCCTGAGGAAGTGAATATCGTCAATCCCAATTTGGCGGGAATTGATTTGCCGGAACCCGTGGAGACAAGTGCTTTCAACAGCAAAAAATATAGACCCAAATTTAAATTGGATCAGGTCACCAATACTTCGCTGGGGATTCCTGTTAGCCAATTTGGTACGGGTTTGGTAGGTGGCGTGAGTGGATTATTTAGCGATATGTTGGGACATCATCAGGTGTTAGGTACGGTTTCGATGAACGGGGAGATTACAGATGTTGGTGCTCAATTGACCTATCTCAATCAAAAACACAGAATCCATTGGGGATTAAGTCTGTCGCATATTCCTTTTCGTTTATCTCGTCCCAATTTATCTATTGATACCGTTCTTATTGGAGGCGATCCCCTGGAAGTAACAAATTTCTCTACGGATATTATCAGAATTTTTGAAGATCAGGTATCTGCCTTCACTTATTATCCCTTGAATACATATAAAAGAGTAGAAGTAGGGGGATCTTTAGCTTTTTACAACTTCCGACAAGACAGAATTAGCAATTTTTTTGATGGATTTGGGAATTTCATAGGGCAGGATAGAGAAAGATTAGATGCGCCTGAAGGATTTCAGTCCCAACGAGCATATGCCGCTTTTGTGGGAGATCGCTCCACGTTCGGCCTGGCTTCTCCACTTAAAGGAGAACGTTACAGATTTCAGGTAGAGAAATATTTTGGAGAACTGGACTATTATGCGGTCCTGGCAGATTATAGGAGGTACAAATATGTCAAGCCCTTCAGTTTAGGCTTTCGTGCGTACCACTATGCCAGATATGGTGCGGATGCTGAAGCAGATCAGTTGAATCCATTATTTTTAGGATTGCCCACCTTAATGCATGGATTGGACAGCCGATCCTTAGCCACACTCCAAAATAATGGGGTAAGCTTTTCTCCCAGGCAATTGTTGGGTAGTAGAATGTTAGTGGCCAATGTCGAAGTTCGATTCCCTTTTACTGGCAATGAAAAACTGTCCTGGCTTCCTTTTCGATTTTTGCCTTCTGACCTGGTATGGTTTTTTGATGCTGGTGTGGTTTGGGATTCGAACAGTCGGCCTGTTCCAAAATTAAGGCCCGAAGCACCTGAAGACAGAGTTCCTGTATTTACTACGGGAATTGGTATGAGGGTAAATGCCTTTGGCTATTTGATTGTAGAACCTTTCTATGCGATTCCTATTAGAAATGGGGAAGCACAAAAAGGGGTATTTGGGATCAACTTCTACCCGGGTTGGTAAATATATATGTAACAAGAGGATTTTAGGTGGTGAATGGTAATGTGTTTAGGAGCTGTCTTAATAGAAAAGATAGCTCCTTTTTTATGAGTTATTTCGAGAATGCTTCTACTGATGAAGGTACATAGAACAAAGATTAATTTTTTAGAATTTTTTGATAGAAGCTACCTTGATTTGTATCAAGTTTTAGAAGATAGTAGCCCTTTTCAAGAAAACTCACATCAAATGTAGACGATCTTGTGCCTAGCAATGGCTTAGTATAGCGTAATTGACCCCAAAGAGAAAAAATATGTATTGCCTGAGGAACAAAAGTTCCCGTATTATTCCATTCCAATACAATTACATCCTCTACCGGATTAGGATAAATATTAATCTCTGACGAGATGCTCGATGTATGAGCAGTAGTAATTTCAATGGTCGCCTGATTACTTGCAGCCGAAACATATGGATCCAGAAAAGCTCTGACTACGTAAGCTACATTGGTGTTAGTAAATGAAGTCGTATCGATGAATTGGGTTGCATTTTGTGGAGCAAAAAAGATGTCTGCTGTTCCACTATCTGGCCCTGTTCGCTCGATAAGATATCCTTCTTCCAAATTAGATTCATCGTTCCAGTTAAGCATGATCCCACTTACTCCATCTCCCATGCTAACTGTCAAATTCGTAGGAGTTGATAACAGGCAAAAAGGTTCTCTGGCACCAAACCCAAAGTCAGGTCCTATAGAAAATACTTCCGTAGTATCTGCCAAGGTCACCTGAACCACTGAATCTTGCACTTGAAAGAGGCCGTCTCCAGCTAGGTCTTCAATAAAAAAAGTATAACATCCTTCGTTGAGACATAAGGAATCAATTGTATTAGTTTCTGGAAGCCCTAAGGTAAGCGCTCCATCAAGAATGATCCCATTCTCATCGGTAATTCTCCAGGAATTTTCTTCTGGAAAAAAATCAGATTGAAGTTCCAGAAAGGCTGGCACTAATTTTTTAGGAGGAGAAATAGCGAAAGACCGATTAATGCTAATAGTGTCTGATAAAATGATAGATCCACTTTCATGTACGAACTCGAATAGAATGTTTATGTCAGAAATACTATCTGGAGGAACTAAAGACAACTCAATAACCTCCCGTATTCCCGGAAAGATAGAAGAAGAAAAGGTTTGTTGAAATAATAGGGAATCTGCTGACAGAATACTTAGGATAGAAGCATTAATAGGAATATTTCCATTATTCTGGATTTGAGCAATGATAGGAATGCTTCCATCGCAAGAAATGATCGTATCTGCCAATGAAGTCAATAAATTGAGTTGTCCATCGAACACCGGTTTAAAGGGTAAGCTAAACGAAATGGTGCGCTCGAAGAAAAACTCTTCTCCATCATCCAGAATGCTGAACTCACCGCTGTCGGAGGAGACAAAAAAGTCAAATCCCCCCGGAGCACTTATGCCATCAAAATTTTGATCCTCAATGATGAAAGTATAATCACCTGCAGGAAGACATACTGTCTCAGAAAAAGTAGTTTCTGGAAGATCATAAGGGTTGCCATTATTTCCTATATGGATTAATTCTGAAAATGGATCTCCATCATCTTTAAAAATAAACCAAAAATTGTCTTGTGGATTGAAATCTGTTTGTAACACAAAGGTAACGGGAAACCCTTCTTGAGTAACAATGTCAAAGAAGGCGGTATCATTTGTTATGTTAAGGTCTGGCAGTTCATTGGGGATGCTTGCTCTCACTAAAAAGGTAGAATATCGAGGAGGCAGGTTGAATGAAATGGAATCCAACATGCGGGAAGCTCTACTGAGGAGGGGTTCGGCTAAAGAGATGTTATTTACAGCCAGTACTGTATCTTCTTCTAATGCTGTTCTGGCGAAAAAAGTTAGCGTAAAGGAGGTAATGGTTTCCAATCCTGCATTTTCTATGAGGAGTTGGGTAGAGAAATTCAAGCTAATGGAATCATCATTGGAACAAATCACTTCAGTACTATCTATCGAAGACCTAAACTCAATAATTCCTATATCTCTGATAGCAAATGGAATAGCAGTTAACCCAATCTTTGTTTGTTCCCTGATCCAATCTTCAAAAAAAGCTACTCTGGTGTAAATAGAAGGCCTGTCAACTAATCCACATCCTGCCCCACTTCCAAAGCTGGCTAATCCGATGAGGATATGTTCTTCATTGGCCGAATCAAACACAGTCAATGGGCCTCCACTATCACCTACACATGCATCTGCATTTCCATTTACAGAATCTCCTGCAGCTAACATCCTTTCCGTTAACGCAATCTCATATCCTTCCTGAGCGCGGGTCAGGGAAATAATGTCCACATCTACGGATTGCAAACTGTCAGGAAGGGTTCCTTCATTATCTATCCATCCCCATCCAGAGATATTAGCGGTAAGTCCCGGACGATCTAATCCCGAATCTGCTTCTGCCATCGTAGCAAACTGAATCGGTTCGGCATTAGGAAAGGAGGGATTGATAGGATCAGCCATACGTAGCAGGGCTATATCATGGTCAAAGGAACCTAATTCAAAATCGGGATGAATAATGATCTGCGTAATGGAGGAAGAATATCCACTATCCGCGGAAAGACTGGTAACTCCAACAGTAACTTTTAACTCTTCAGGCCTAAATCCTATGACACAACTGGCAGTAGTTAATATCCATATCTGATCAAGAATAGCTCCTCCGCAAAATTGACTGGATGATAAATCTGTGGAATCACTTAGACTGATGGCTGCTTGCCAGGGAACTTCATTGATCAAGGTGGTTTCTCCTCCAATGATGAGATGAGATTCCCAAAGGGAAGGTTGGGCTTGAAGATATGTATTGACATTCAGGAGGAAAATTCCTGTGAAAAGGAATAATCTGGGTAAATTGGAATCTATTCGTCTCATCACCTAGTATATAGTAGCAAATAATCCGTAAAATGGCTTCTGAAGATAAAAAATATGACGAAAATGTGAATCCCCCAAATCGTTCCATGTCAAAAAGCATTTGGAGGACTATGATTAGCTTCGGATTGGGGTTTGCATTGGCCTATTTGATCTATGCTAATAAAGGTAAAGAAAAACCTTTAGTGTTAGAAACACATTCTGTTATTAGAGATAAGATAGAATCGTTGGGAAAAATGGAGTTAGTAAAATACCAGTTTCAGAATCTAGTTTCTCATGAAGTGGTAAGGGAATGGTTTCCTGATCCGGAGGTAAGATTATTTGCCTACGGAGAAGCTGTGGGTTGTATTGACTTTCGAGACATAAAGGATGATGATATATTCGTTCAGGAGGATACTGTTTTCATCCAATTACCTGAACCTGAGATCTGTTATGCTAAAGTTGATCATGAAAAATCGAAAGTGCTTTACACCAGATTTACGCTGTTTGAAATGGCGGAGATAGTTGATGATGCCTATAAAGCTGCGGAGGAGGAAATACTTACTTCTGCCAGGGAATCTCACATTTTGGAGGAAACTAAATTACAGGCTAAGGAAATGCTTCCTTCATATTTAACGCCCTTTTCGGGGAAACAACTTATTGTTCATTTTGCCGATCCCGTACCAGTGGTGAATAAGGACTAAGAAAATACCTATGATTGATCTATTTGTTAGATTTATCGTACAATAAGCTAAGTGTAGAAAACTATTATTATCATTTATGCGATTACTCATTTCCATTTTATTGAACGCAGTACTCATTTATGTAGCTGCTTATTTACTTCAGGGCGTATTTGTTGCTAATTATGTATCAGCTATTATTGCGGCTATGGTTCTGGGCATAGTTAATTGGACCATCAAACCGCTCATCACCATTATTACCCTACCCGTTACATTTATCACCTTTGGATTATTTTTACTAGTGATCAATGGACTCATGGTTATGTTAGCAGCGTATATCGTTCCTGGATTTGCGGTGGGAGGACTTTTTCAGGCTATTATTTTTGTCATCGTATTAGCTATTTTTAATCTTATTGTAGGAAATTTGGATATGAAATAAAGAGGAAGATGAGTTGTGCCAATGTGGAAATTCCAGCTTGTTAAATCACTATATTAATTATATCGACCTAAGAAATAATTTGATCAACTGGGCGCTACTTTCTGTTAGCGCCTTTTCTGTATTTTCCATGGCCTTAGCTAAGGTCATGGGGCTGGTTAAAATAGAAGAAGCGTAAGTTAAGCCAAGTTGCTGCAGAAGGTAAAAATCTGCTGAGAGCGTTCCACACAAAGCTGCTACCGGTACATTTTTTTTCTTCGCTATGTCGCAAATGCCTTTTATCACTTTTCCGTGGAATGGTTTGTTCGTCTATGTTACCTTCTCCAGTAATAACTAAGTCTGCTTTGGCAATTTGCTCTTCCAGCTTGAGTTATTTCTCCAATCATATGCATTCCATGCTTGAGCTCTGCGCCTAAAAATGCTACAGCTCCGCCCCCCATCCCGCCGGCTGCGCCGGCTCCCGCCATCTCCGCTATGGCTACGCCGAGCTCCCGCTCCACCACCGCCGCCATGCTTCGCATGCCCCGATCGAGTTCCTCGATCTCCGCCTCCGTGGCCCCTTTCTGCCGCGCATATACATAGGCTGCTCCCTCTTCTCCATATAAAGGATTCGTCACATCACAGGCAATAGTAATAGATACCTGCTTAACCAGAGGGGACACCTGGGCAGCATCTATATGACTAACCTTTCCCAAATTTGATCCCGTAGGAAATATCTCTTCCCCTTTTTCATCCAAAAAACGGTAGCCTAACGCCTTAGCCATACCCATACCCATATCATTCGTCGCTGAACCACCTATACCCATCACCAGTCGTTCCACTCCTTGGTCAAGGGCTGCCAGAAGAAGTGTTCCTGTCCCCATACTTGTAGTATGCATGGCAGATCGTTCCTCTTCCTGGAGCAAGGTCAAGCCCGAAGCTGAAGCCATATCCACAAAAGCAGTTTTGCCGTCTCCTGAGATACCGTATGAAGCTTGGATCGGTCTTCCTAAAGGATCATTAACGGTGATAGAATATAATTGACCATGCGTACAATTTACCAAAATCTCTGCAGTTCCTTCGCCTCCATCAGCTAAAGGGAGTAATTGGCAATCTATGCTGTCATCTACAAGATGAATTCCTTTGCGAATCGCTTCGGCAACAGCTACTGCTGAAGCAGCACCTTTAAATGTGTCAGGAGCAATTAATACTTTCATTACGAGACAGTTGAATGATACTAATAGCTGACAAACAAGATGTTTAGATAATTAATAAATGCATGAAGACGAATCTGATTTGATATAATAGGACTTATAATTCGTTGCTTTGGGGTCCATACATCCAGAAAGAGGTAATAATTCGAGATGTTTAAAATCGATAGGATGGCTCTCAGCTTGTAAAGCGATATACCCTTCGGTTAATATTTCTCCTGCTTTTGAGATCCACATTTCCTTATCGTTTAAAATGCCCATTTGATCCCAATCCTGTCCATTCATAGTTTGACTAATAAAGCCGCCGCCTATCTGAGGTTGTTCAAATTGTAAGACCGTATCTCCTTCGACAATAAATTGCATAGATTCTCCTCCATACACAACCGCTTCTGCATGAACCCATTGATCTCCGTGATAGGTCTTAGAAGCGGAACTGATACAATGCTGATAATTTACCGTATCTCCCATCACAACAGCAGTTCCTGGAGTACATACATTTGCGGTAGTTCGCTCGCCTTCATTTAATCCTCCCAACAATTGTAGCTCAACAGAGACGGGAAAATGTTGGCCTATTTCATTACTCTCAGCAGATTGGGAATGTAACATAATTCCGCTGTTTCTTACGTTCCATGAGGCTCCTCCTGGGGTTTGCTCTCCTACAAATCGATACTCAAATCGGAGTTTATAGTAGGAATATGGGTGCTTGTAGTACATATGGCCATAGGCATCGCCAAAGGTTTTATACTGGTCGTACTTAATGCGAATCATGCTATCTTCTACGGCAAAAGTCTCTAAATAATTTTCGTTCGGTGGATATCCTGCCATTTTGATGGTCCATTGGCTGAGATCTTTTCCGTTAAAGAGGGATATCCACTCTTCTTCCTTCGAAGAATCAGCAGGGGCTATAAGGGAAACACTTAAGAATAATGCTGAGAGACAAATAAAAATAACTGGATATTTCATTTGGGTAGAGTAGGAGTAATGTGTGAAAGAATGAAAAACCTGAAAATGCAAATTAAATATTTTTTGCGCTCTTTAATTGCTCCCTGAATTTAATAAAAAAATTCAAGGATGCTGGATTTCTCATAGCTCCTCTGTTAGCAGCCTTTTCTATAGATTTACCCATCAATATTTTCTTCACTGGGGCTTCCAACTTTTTCCCGCTAATTGTGTAGGGAATGTCGGGTATCGCTATGATTTCATCCGGAACATGCCTGGGAGAATAAGTATCGCGTAGATGTTGTTTTATATGTTGGATCAATGTATCATTTAACTGCTTATCCTTTTCCAAAACAACAAACAGGGGCATATAGTGATCTCCGCCTTGCAATTCCAGATTAACGATGAGTGCATCCTGAATAGCAGTGATAGAATTTAATGCTCTGTATATTTCAGCTGTACCAATGCGCACGCCTTGTCTGTTGAGAGTAGCATCTGATCTGCCTAATATGATAAGCGTATTCCTGGAGGTAATTTGAAGCCAGTCTCCATGTCGCCAAACTCCGGGATAAGTATCAAAATAACTAGACATATATCGCTCTTTATTGGGATCGTTCCAGAAATAGATAGGCATAGATGGCATAGGTCGAGTGATAACCATCTCTCCAACTTCATCTATCACAGCCTGCCCTTCATCATCAAAAGCATACATAGAACAACCTAGCCCCCTTCTTTGAATTTCCCCCATATACACAGCTTCAATAGGAACTCCTCCGACAAATGCGGTGCAAACATCTGTGCCTCCACTCATTGAACACAGCCAAATATCTTCTTTAACTTCTTGATATACCCAATGAAAAGTCTCAGGAGGCAAGGGAGATCCAGTAGAACTTAATGATTTCAATGAATCAAGTTGATATTTACTTTTAGGGGAGAGGGATTTTTTCATACAGGCGATTAAATAAGGGGCTCCTGTACCAAAATGATGTAGTCCTATCTCTTCGGCCATCTTCCATAGGACGTCTAAATTGGGATATCCTGGATGTCCATCATATAACACGATGGTGGCTCCCACGAGTAATGCTGCCTGTACAAAATTCCACATCATCCATCCCGTAGTCGTAAACCAAAAAAAACGTTCTCCCGGATGTACGTCATTATGAAATGCCAGATACTTTAAGTGCTCTAATAATACCCCACCATGAGAATGGGTAATGGCTTTGGGAATCCCTGTTGTCCCAGAAGAAAATAATACCCAAATAGGATGATCAAATGGAACTGGAAGAAAGTCTATTGTCTCTTTCCTGTATTCCTCCATCATTGTTTCCCAACTAATACCACCTTCAACAAATACAGATAGATCTTTTTGAAGATGTGCCAGACAAACAACTTTGGTGAGGGAAGGTAATTGATCTATAATTTGCTTGACGGTCGAAATTTTATCGTGTGTCTTTCCTCTATATTGATATCCATCTACAGTGATTAAGGCGGAGGGATGTATTTGTTGGAACCGTTCTACTACACTTTCTGCACCAAAATCGGGAGAACAACTGGACCAAATAACACCTAGTGAACAGCAAGCCAGGAAAGCAATGGTAGCTTCTGGAATATTGGGAATAAAAGCTACTACTCGGTCTCCTTTTCCAATCCCAAGAGATGTCAGATAATTTGCCATGCTTGCTACTGCTACTGTTAACTCTATCCAGCTCATTTCGTGAATGGTTCCTTCTTCCGAGGTATAAATAATTGCCGGAGAGGGTGTATCTGCATGGCGGAATATATGCTCAGCATAATTTAAGGTAGCTCCGGGAAACCATCGGGTATTTGGCATAGGATCTTCACTGCTGATAGCACTATATGGATGGTGGAAATTAATTTCAAAATATTCGGTCATACTTTCCCAAAAGGATTGGAATTCGCTGGTCGACCATTCCCACAATTCATCATAGGTTGTAAAATGCAGATTATGTGACTTTGACAGCCATGTCATATAATGTATCAATCTGGTATTTGATCGAAATTCATCGCTGGGTTCCCATAATTTGGAAGGAAGTGGCGTATTAGGAGAAGCATCCATATATTACGTTTCTTTAGAATCGTTTTAGGTTTGGTTGATGAAATTGATGATTAACATAAGATGTAAACTTTGTTTCTTACAACCTCATGTAAGTTGACAAAGAAGAAAAGAGAATACAAATTTATGAAACCTTCTGTCCAGCAAATTATAGACTTTGTATTTGGGTTATCGGATAATCGATTAATTTCCGAGAAAGCCCAAAAAGCTGTAGATAAAGTTAAATTGGACTTTAAAGCACCAAGTGGGGTAGTGTTACCTACGAATTATACGCAGGAGGATAGAAAAGCATTCGCGCATAAGGTCCTGGAACTTCTAAGTACCGAAGACTAAATCAAGGCAAGTATCAAATTGGTGGTTTTCCAGGTAAACTTACATAAAAGGTAGATCCCATTCCCATTTGAGACGTGGCCCATACAGTTCCCCCTTGAAGTTCTATTGATTTTTTGACAATGGAAAGCCCTATGCCATGTCCTTCAGATTTAGTCGCTTCATGCAAACGTTCGAAAACACCGAAAATTTTCTCTGCATATTTAGGATCAAAACCTATTCCGTTGTCTTTAATAAAATATGCCCATTCTTTCGTTTTATGATCTTTATGTGCGCCAAATTCGACTGTAAGGGATTGAGATTTTTTGCGGTACTTGAGGGCATTAGAAAATAAATTTGTAATTACCTGTTTGACTAGCGCCAGGTCGCCCCAGGCTGGAGGACAATTTCTGAAAATAAGCTCACATACATCTTTTTCCTGCATATATTGAAGGTCATCCCATACTTCCTGAACTAAACTTTTCATGTCTATCCATTCCTTTCGTACCTCGATACTACCTAATTTAACATAATCCAATAATCCATCCAGAATGGTTCCCATTCTGCTAGACTGCCTGAGAATATTATCAAGGTACTCATTTTCAGACTTTCCAAAATTTTGTTTGAACTCCTTATCTAAAATTTGCCCAAACATATTTATGGCGCGAAGCGGACTCCGTAAATCATGGGCGATAGATCTCGTAATTGTTCGAAGTTCCTGATTCGCCTGGATAAGAGCTGCTGTTCGTTCGTCCACGATCTGTTCCAGTTTTGATTGAGAATCAGCATCATTATCTTCCTGATTGAATAAGCCAAAATGAAATAATATAGCTACTTGTCCGATAAATACACGTTCATTTTCCATGAAGATGGGAAACTTCAGCACTGTTGCTTTCACCTTATCTTCGGTATGACTATAAGTTTCTATGGTACTGAATTCTTTTTTTTCTCGTAATACCCACTCATCATTGTGTCGAAGTTGTCGGGCAATCTCTTCAGGAAAAAGCGCAAAATCGTTGCTTCCGATAATATGTTGTTTCGGCTTTTTCAAAAATTTAGTCAATCCATCATTTGAAAATACATATTTCATATTTTCATTTTTGATAGTCGCTATAATAGAAGAGTTTTCTAAGATATATTGGGATTGGGTTAAATGATGGTAATCCGAATTGCTTATGATTCTTTCTTCCGTGACATTAATACTTGCTATGAGGAGTTCCTTGATACTTCCACTCGAATCTTCTAAAGGGATGACCGTATTTCTAAATCTATTACTGCCATTATTCCCCGATAATTCATTTTCATAGGTCGTTGGAATTCTGTTTGAAATACTATTTTTGAAAGCGTCGTTTAGGAGAACTTTTTTGGGTTCATCCAGATGTTCAAAAATGCTTTTTCCAATTTGCTCTACAGACATATGTCCGTTCTCTACCTGTTCATAATATTCTGATCTATTATAATATAGAACTTTTCCCGATGTATTAACAATGGAGATATCCATGGGAATGGCATCCAGTATCCTACGTTGATTTTGTTCTGCCGACTTAAGATCGTTTTCTATGATTTTTTGTTCGGAAATATCGAACATTGTAACAATTACTCCATCTAGTTTGCTTGTGCGGATATATGGGTTGAGTCTAACAGAATAAAATGTGTTGAGGTCGGTTCCCTGAATCTCCTTGACAAGACTTTTTCCCTTTTCCAACACGTATTTGACATCATCGATAAATTCAGGATAATTCCAATTGATATGAAATTTTGTAATACTGATACCTAAATCGCCTTCGACCAAATCTATGACCTTTTTGAAATATGGGGTAAAGAATTTGATGTATAGGTTCAAATCAAGAAATAGGGTTCCTATATCAGTGCTGGTTAACAGATTATCTATTGTTGAATTTGCATCAGTCAGTTCTTTATTTCTGGCTTGTAATTCACTGTTTACGGTATATAATTCTTCATTGACAGATTGTAATTCTTCATTGGTACTTTGGAGCTCTTCATTGGATGCCAGTAATTCTTCGTTGGCAGCTTGTAATTCTTCATTACTGGTTTCTAGTTCCTCGAGACTATTTTGTACTTCTTGACGTGCAATACTCAATTCATCCTGAAGGTCTTTAATAATTTCATGTGCATTTGCATCTACTTTTACTTGTTCTATAATAGTAGTTGGTTTGTGAACAGTAGGGTTATTTGTTTTTTCGTGCCATTCTATAAGAAATAGCTGTTTATCCAATTTATTTCCTAAGTTTTCGAGAAAAATATCACATTGAATCTGATGATTGCCTTGTAATACATTCACATCTGGATATTTCAGAGGTCCTTTTTCAAGCAATAATCTGCGGACGCCGTCTCTGATCACCAGTACTGTTTCATCAGAAACCATATTTAGCAGATCGTTGCTCAATTCCATATCGGGAAGCTTGAGATATTTTCCTCCATCACCTGCTAGATATTGAAGGGTAAAGTCTTCATCTATTACTGCACAGGAATGAGCATATTTATCTAATAATAATTTTGCATAAAATACACGTGGATTTCGTAGGACATTAAAATCTTCTACTTTTTTGATCACATTTCTCGATGCTCCTCCTGTACGGGTATTCCTTTTAGGATTGTGAAATACATAATTCTTTCTGTTTTTAGGTGTTTCTCCGGTAGTTAGAAATATTTTCCATTTTTCGTTAAGCGTGTCAAAATTATTTTTGTAATCACCTATACTCTCACTGGATCCTAACCATAAAAGACCTCCCAATTTTAGTCCAAAATGAAAATTTAGAAGTAATCTTCGCTGGACAATCGGTTTCAAATAAATGAGTAAGTTTCTACAAACTACAAGATCCAGATTAATAAATGGAGGATCTGTTGTGGCATCATTTCGCGCAAAAATAATTCTATCTCTTAAGTAGCTTTTTACTTCGTATTTCTCGCCATTGTAATTGAAATATTTATCGATGATAGTCTCAGGGATATTGGCCATTCTCGATGGAGAATAATGTCCTTTACTGGCAGTAGCTATAGCTTTTTCGTCTATATCAGTGGCTAATACAGTATATTTTGGGAAATATCCCTGAGCGTTGGCATATTCTTCCATATCGATCAACAGAGAATAGACCTCTTCCCCTGTAGAACATGCACACACCCAAACTCTTACTTCTCTTCTATCTTTATCCTCATTTATGATTCTGGGATATACAAAATCCCTTAATGCTTGATAAGCAGGTTTGTCTCTAAAAAATTCTGTCACCCCTATCAGTAGTTCCTCAAGTAATTCTTCCACTCTAGAGGGTTGACCAGACAAGAAGTGATAGTAGCTAACCAGATCCTTTATATCGTGGTTAGTCATGTGTTTTTCTATCCTACGCTTTACTGTTTTAGATTTATATAAAGTAAAATCAACTTCAAAATACTTTTTAACGAGACTGAGAATATTTTCGAAGTCAATATTGTGCTTTTCCTGGTGGTCATGTCCGTCATTCAAACCTTTAATTACAGAATTCCCATATGCTGGTTTAAAATTAATCTTGCTTAGATAAGTCAGCTTATTAGCAATTTCCTTTGGAGGCAGGACAAAATCCACAATTAACGTATCTATAGCGCTTTGAGGCATACCATCAAATTCTCCACTATTAGGTTCTTGTACGATGACTATTCCACCTAATTCCTTAATTGTTCTTATTCCTCTCGATCCATCAGAACCTGTACCCGATAAGATGACTGCAATCGCGTTGGATTGGAGATCCTGTCCCAATGAATTTAAAAATTTATCAATGACAAAATAGGGTCGAGTATCATTGGACTGATCTTCCAAGATTAACTCTCCATTATTAATGGTAAGATTATATCCGGCAGGTATTAGGTATATATGATCAGGCTCTATCAATATTCCATGAGTAGCCATCACTACCGGCATTTCAGTATCTTTTTCCAAAATTTCCTGCATTAAACTTTTATACCGACGGGAAAGATGCTGAACGATGATGAAGGCCATGCCGGTATCTTTGGGGAGATCTAGCAGAATTTCTTCTATGGCTTTGAGTCCTCCTGCTGAAGCACCTATACCAACTATAGGAAATGTAGGTTGCATAGTTCGACTATTACAATATTTTTTAAGTATATATACTTAATTTTAGACAAAGATCTATTTTGATCATAATATTATAAATAATAGTCGAAAAATTTGAATTAGGAACAGTATAAATAAAAAAAAATATATATTAGGAATTGATTAAATATTTAAATAAAAATGATGTTCGGTTATTAAAGAACCGCTGCATATTCATTGATATAATTGTTCAATATTCGGGTAAATAGTTCTATATTTTCAGAATAGCTTAAGGGTTTTTCACAATGTTCATCTGCACCCATCTGCCTGGCGCGAGAATAATCCTCTGGAAGACTTGATCCTGAAAGAATAACAATAGGAAAAGATTTCATTTTTTCTTCCTGTATTATTTCCAGCACTTCTAATCCGCTTAGATTAGCCATTTTCAAGTCAAGCAACATTAGTGAAGGAGTTTTATTGACTCGTTTTAATTCTCTTAAAAAATCAAGTGCAAAAATGCCATTTTTAAAAGTTTGTATTTCTAGCTGATTATCAATATGTTTTAAAATTAGTGAATTTAATTCTAAATCAGTATCATTATCATCTACCAGCAATATCAATTTCTTTCCCATATTTCTTGTTTCTATCATATTCCAATATTTACCAAAACTTTTCTCGAACAGAGGGAATATGTAAAATCTGTTCTTATAACCTATGCTGCAAATATTACTATCATATCCCAAAATTTAAATCTAAAAACACTAAAATTTTAACAATATAATTAATTCGTGAATGGAAATATTGTAACACAGCTTTATTATTTGGGGAATCTGAGAAAACTTTTTGATATGAAAAATATGACTTTTTTTATTTGTATTTTTTGTACAGATTATGAATTACTTAACTACTCCTGATTATCCTGCCAATCCATTTTTTAAATAAGTACTTAAGTAATATTTATAGGTATACCTCATATTTGATGTACCTATCAGATGAATTTACTAACTACTAAATAGGGCTTGAAGAAGAAAAAAATACCTAAACCCAACTTATCGCAATGCTACTAACTTAAATTTCTGTAAAAAAATTCAAATGGTAAGAATCAACGAAGAAAGAAATCTTTAAATACTTATGAAGAAAATCTACCGTCAAGAGATGAAATGTCCTACGCTACTTTTTCCTCTAATCTGCAAGCTAAATTCCCAGGATAACTATTGAAAGAATCCCATATTTTCAAGGGAAGTTATCAGTTGGATTAAACATCTTTTCTTAGTAACGCTCGCAGAATTTTCGTTCTTAAGACCTGCTCGTTCGGCTATATCTTTCATAGAATACCCTTCCATCCAGTCATTTAAAATTTGTTTTGCTTTAGGTGCAAGAGAGTCGAAACAGACATATAATAGTTCTATATCTACTGTATCAAGCCTTCTTTCTGGCTTACTAAGCAATGGATAGCGAGAAATTTCATCATTTAACAAAGCTTTTTGGTATTGTTTACTTCTCAACGTATCGATGATATTATTTTTGGTAATCTTATAAAGGATGTTCCTCAAAGTAGTCTTGTTAGAAATCGTTAATTTTTCTTCTTTCTGTTGGTATTCTACCCTGAGTAGAGCATCATTGTAACAAGCTTTTATATCGTTTTTGTTTAAATTAGAAGCGATAAATCGCCTATGGAGGATTGTAATAATTTCACTGTACTTATGATACAAACTCATAAAAGCCCTCTCTCTGCTTATGTTACCTACTAATAATTGATTTAGCCAGAGTTGGTCTTCCTCGAGGGAAGAGGGAGTAGAATTGAAAGGGGAATGAAGGCCGTTATCCTCCATTCCGTTTTGAGAAATACGCGTTGATTTAATTGGAGACAGCTGTTGGTTAAGGGTCGTTTTCATGATAGTTCACTATTCGTATGGTTAAACTAAGTACATTACCTTGTATATATTCTGTAATTATGATTCTTTACATAGGAAAAATTGGCCATTATGTGTTGAATCACCTATATTAACTGCTACATTATCAACATCCTCTCTCTTTTAAACACGTTTACAATGTACTTTAGTAATAAGGTGTAATCAATCCGCAGCTAGTGAACAACCGAGATGAAGTAGGCAATGGAAGCTTAGACAAAGTTTTCTGAAAAAAAATATGTTTTGATTTTGGAAGGAAGTATATATCTACCTTTAGAAGATATTAAGTAGGTGGAAACAAAATATACGGTATATAATCAAATTTAAGTAATTGATTATCAATTATAATAATTTAGAAAAGCTTGGTTACTTATGTCACCTTACTTATTCATCAACTAAAGCTTTCATCTGGTTCTCATCAAGGCTCCACATGTTCTTTTCTCTCAATTGTTGGATAGTTTTTTGGGGCAATAGAACAAAGAATAGTTTAAGAGACCTGCCTTTGACCATTCTTCCATCATCGGGATTCTTTGGAATAAACGGAATCAATAATTCATGCGTATGGGTAGTGGTTTGTTGAATAGGAAAACGCCAAAATTTCTCTCCGTCGTATGTGAGTGGGAATAACTCATCGGCATCATTGTGAGGATAGGTCAACATACACTTGAGAGGATTATTTCTTAGTGATTTGGAACATTCAATATTATGTAATTCCAAAATATAGATTTTCTTATCATCATCGGACCAATCTACTAATTCCAATCCATCGTCAATCAATGTTTGATATAGCACGTACTCTTCTATCGGACCTTGATTGCAGGGTAGGGGACTGGAGACATTAACCCCTGCCGTAAAGGTAGGATGAGCCTGAAATTGAACTTTTCCGCCTAAGATGCTGAGTGATTCGTTTCCGATCTTTCCCAGTTCTCTAAAAGTACGAACGCTGATGGTATGAGTTTGCCAGTTTTGTGCCAATGGGTCAAGACTAATAGCGGCTTGATCAGCCCTTTTTCTCTTAATTTGTGGATTTTCCGAACTGTCAGAAATTTCGTTTTGGGACAAGAAAAAGCTATCCACCTGTTCTTTACTTATGATGAGTTTGAAAATGTCAAAAACCTGATAAAGATGGGGATCATTAATGGATAAAGCTGTATCTAATAAGGTGTAATTGATATTATTGCCTTTGATAAAATTGCTAAAGACAGGTTTAATGCTAAATGTGCGAGAAAGATACATTAAATTGACATATACCTGATTTTCCCCAGAGCTTTTAAAAGAAGTAGAAATGCGATAAGGGATTTGCTCTTCATCAATAAGTAAATCTAACGTAATATAAATAGCTTGGGTACTGAATATTTCCTTTTGTTGACCAATTTGAGACGCTATAATTTGTTGGCCTGGGGAAATAAATTTCTCTTTAGAAACCAGATCCAGCGTTCGTTCCCATTGCCGTATTTTTTTCAGCTCATTGTCCAATGCTATAGGTTGAGAACGTTTTACAAGTATTTCTCCTGTTTTCCTGTAGCTTAGTATAAATTGTCCTTCTTCATACAATAGTTCATAATCTGCTTGATTGGCCTCTTCTACAAAATAAATAATATTTGACGCTTTCAGTGGATGGGGAAGAGAAGAAGGTTCCTGGGTATAAATAGGTAGTTTGTCTACATCGACATGAATAGGATAGGCGATATAATCCTTGGGATATTCCTTGGATATGGTTGAACCATTCGAGTAGGCTAATTCTAATCTACTCTTATCAAGATATACTTCTGCAATCCTAGCCTTATCTAATAATTGATTTTTCGGTGTATCCTCTTTATGGTAAACAGAGAAAGTTTGTTCACTTTTTGTATATAACGCAAGGCCATGCATCCAACCTAACCTTATCCACCAGAACCCATTCTCCAGAAAAAGCGAATATGAGGTTTTGGGATCATTAAGAACAATCTGTTTCAAAAACAATTGGTTAGGGTCGAAATATTCAAAGCATTCCATTTGTGGTTGCTGCTTCATTTCGTGATACTGAATGGCTACTTTACCATATTCATACAGTTGGGTATAACTCAGATTGGGATCTTTTTCCAGGGCTTTGAACAGCTTATAGGTAAATATTCCTCTGGATTTGCCATCGACGGGACATTCCCATGCATATTCATCTTTTCTACAGGCAGATAACAGAAGATGCTTAGCGGAAGGTGCGATAATACTTCTGGAGGAATCTGATCCGTAATAAGAATCTGAAGGTCTATCATTTACTTTAGTTAATCGTTTAGCTTTGACGTTAAATAATCGGGTCCCGGAACCTGAGTGGCAACAATCCAGCATAACCACCACCTCTATCTTCCTTTGAGCTAATAAATTAATAAGTTGTGCCAATTCTTTATCTGCCAGATCATATGGGTTTGCCTCAGTTCTACTATCATAGCAAACGATGGTTTCGTTCTCCATATCCCCTCCATGTAATTTAGCCGTTTTGACACCTTCATCACTTGTTTCTCTGGCACCATGTCCACTGTAATAGAAAAAAGCGATTTTCCCAGGAGGAGTATCAGCCAAAAATTCTTCAAAGGCGTTAATAATACGGGCACGACTCGCCTGCTCATTTAATAGCATCTTTATGTCAAAAAAGCTTTCGACTTTTCCCGCCTCCAAAAAAGATTTCACTTGTGAAACATCCTCTAAACAACCATTTAAAGAAGATATCTTTGGATTTGCATATTTATTAATGCCAACGAGCAATGCGCGGTTCATGATTTTTGTTAGGTTAAGTGTGAAATGTATGATGGGTCTATGAAACTTAAACAAACCTGGGAGTTGATCTCCATCTAAATCCAGAAAATAATTTTTTGAGGAATTGATCCTTTCTTCCACGGGATAACTTAAGCTTTTTACCATTAGTCAGATGAACCACCCCTCCATCTTCTCTGGTGTAAGCAGAAATATACTCCTCGTTAACTAAGTAGGTTTTATGTATCCGAGAGAAATGATGACCCTGTAATTGTTTTTCAATTTCCTTCAACGTTTTTGTAATTAAAACTGGCTTCTCTTGATCTAGATGAATAAATGTGTAATTATTGTCAGCCTCACAATAAATGATTTGTTCAGGTTTTAATAGCCTCACACCATTTGAAATGGGTACAGAGATCCTGGAAAGCGGTAGTTTGCGCTCCTGAATTTTTATCCTGGCTTTATTAACTGCATTGATTAACTCATTTTCATCTATAGGCTTTAACAGATAATCCAATGCATCTACTTTAAAAGCTTTTATGGCATATTCATCATAAGCCGTAGTGAAGATGACTTCGAAATCAAGCTGTTGCAACCTGGAAAGCACATCGAATCCACTTAGCGTATCCAATCTGATATCCAGGAAAACCAAATCGGGCTTCATCTTAGGTATTTCACGAATGGCCAATTCACTTGTATTGCAGGAAGCTACGACTTCCACATCTGGACAATTGGTTTTCAGTTTATATAGTAAGTTGTCTATTGCAGTTTGTACGTCTTCTACGATGATCGCTTTTATAGGATTCATACTAAGTTTTTAAGTAGTTTAAAGGTAATCGAATAGTCACACGGGTACCAGCTATTTCTCCGGTTTCATTTGTTAGGTCCTCAATATAAAATTCAGCTTCTTTCATGTTTCCTATCATTTGAATCCGCTCCTCAGTAATGCTAATTCCCATAGATTTTTGCTTATTTAAATCTTTCATGACAGACTTTTCTTTGATTTCCCTAGCCTTGGCTCTCCCTACACCATCATCTTCTACTTCACATACCAATTCCTCTTTACCTACCAGATCTGTCTCTTTGAATATTCGGACAGTTACAGTACCTGAGGTTGGTTTATTTTTAATGCCGTGTTCGATAGCATTTTCTACAAAGGGCTGAAGGAGTAGGGGAGGAATACGAGTGGAATCCAGTGATATCGCTGAAGCAATATCAATATGATACTCCAACTTGTCTTCAAATTGTAGTTTTGCAAGTGAAAGATAATGGGTTAAACCCTGAATCTCCTCACTGAGACTAATATCATTAGAGGTTGAATTGGTTAAAATCATTCGGCATAAACGAGAGAATTGAACTAAATACTTAGAGGCCTCTTTCTTTTTATCCAGATTTACCAATGATTCAATAGAGTTAAGACAATTGGAAATAAAATGGGGATTCATCTGGGCCCGTAATTGCTGGGATTTTATTTGAAGTTGCTTTCTGGCTTGCTTTATCTCCCTACTTTGATAGAAAAAGACTATTAAAATTAACAAGGATAAAATTAAAAGAGAGCTTTTCCATAAAACATTAAATATCTGTAAACGATTTTTTTTAATTAACTCGTTTATTTCTAGTTTTCTGATTCGAAGACTTTCATTTTTTATTTCTTCTTTGCTGATTTGGTTTATGCTTTGAGTGGTATTAATTAAACCAGGGATAATTGAATCACAATTGTTTAAGTATAAACATAGTTTAACAACATTATTTTTGAGCTCTTCAGTTAAACAATCGGAATTTTTACCTCTACGGGATGCCTCAATAGATCTTTTATATGTATGATAAGATTTGATGTAGTATTCGTCATATTTCTCTTTATCTTGGTTTAATCCAACTAGATTCCGAGCTTTTTCTGAATACGCATAGGCAAGAATGTTATAGGTGAAGCAACTATTTAAATCATCATGGTTGAGAGAGTACTTTAAATGAGTTATCGCATCTTCAAGGTATTTGTCAACTTTGTATTTTTTAAACATTTTTACTTTATGTAGTCCTAAATTTCTTTGAGTCGATGCAATCCCATAATTCCAGCCTAAGTCTTTATAAATTTTCAATGAATTTTGAAATGATACTAAGGCTTTTTCCATAAAATTTTCTTCAGAATATAATACCCCTTTATTATGATTTACTTTTGCTACTCCCTCCGAGTGATTTAATAAATTAAATATACTATCACTGTAGTTATAGTATACATATGCTGAATCAAATTTTTTATCTATATAATAGATTAATCCTAATGTATTGTATAATTCGCCAAGGTAGTAGTTATCTAAACTATCGCTACTATAGATGTTGTCTAATTCTCTTAGTCCTTTGTCTATATAAATTTTTGAAGAGTCAATTTTATTTAAAAAAATGTAACATGAAGCTACAAGGTCAAGAGATTTTACAATCCCATATTCATTTTTTAATTCCGTAAACTTATCTAAACTATATAATGCATCCGCTAATGCCACTTCCCCATCTTGATTATAAAATGATTTTTGTATCTTACACCAAGCTTGCCAATAAAGACTTTCAGCAATTAAATATTTGTTGTTTTCGTTAAATGCTATTTGATATAATTCTTCAGCGTAATATAAACTACTATCCGGATTTATTCCTTTAAGAGTAATTACCTTATTTAGAAGAAAATCTTTATCTACTACTTTTCCATAATAATTAAAAAAAGTGTGCCCAAATTTAATATTGTAGCCTATAAATAGGACTAGTATTAACATGATTATTAATACTAGTCCGAATATCGAATTCTTAATTAATGCATTTTGCATTTTTGTCTTTTAACGGTGTCTTAATTTATATCTAAATTTTTTCCTATTGACAAAACTTTGCCGATCGAATCTTTAACTGATAATTTAGATATGCTTTCAAAATCAATCTTCGCTTCATAAAAGGAAAAATCAGGCTTATCATCAGTTGGTTTAGGCTTACCTTTTCCTTTAGGGGGATCTAATTCAGGAGGATCATTAGGGTCAATAAACTTTCGAGTATCATTAATTAATTTTTCTAGATACAGAATGGTTCCTTCATCAGAAATTATCTCAGAAAGGCTGTTACATTTTGCAATTTCATTTTCCAAAATTTCAAATTCTTTTTTAAGGTTTTCGTGTTCTGTGGTGATAAACATAATAATATTGGTTATAGAGTTAGAAATAAAATAATTACCATTCAGCATTAATTATCATAATTCATGAAAATTTATTTCATCATTTAGGTTAAGTAAGGCGTATCAATTAACTGAATGATGTCCTAATATAGTCAGGTCTAGTATCATTTCCCATGAGAAAACACTACAAACTAGCGAATGACTCTATATATGAGGGAAATGCATATATGAAAGAGTAAATGATGATGAAATTTTTGGGAGAATACTGAAAATGTGTGGAGGTTTGATGCCTTGAATTGAATAGATTCTTTGCCCAATGATCCGAAGATAAAAGGAAGTATAAATGACATTTATCAGAACAAATTAAGCATGGAATAAATAGCGAATAGAGTAGGGGTGGAGTGAAGGAATACGGTACGAATGGAAAAGTTTCGATTACTACGCAAGTAACGTATAAAAGATTGTTTAAAAGCAAAAGTATAAACGCCTTATCAGGCGTCTATACTACAACGCTTGCGTAATTTTTTTAATGCGCGTGCTTTTCTGACGCGAATTGCCACTTCATTGTTTACATTTAGTGCTTCAGCGATGGCTGAGGTAGAATAGGCGTAAATATATGCCAGCTCTAATAATTTTTTGTCTGTTGGCGATAATTCTGCTAAAAAAGCATGGACCTGCCAGTGTATATATTCTCTTTGATATTTCAGCTGAACCGCTGGAAGAATAGAACAGCTTTGACTATCCTCCAATTCCTTATGTAAGTTATTGCTATGAAAATCATCGACTCTTTTTCTAAGCATATTTTTTCCGATAGCGAATAAGTATACCCCAATTTTTACCCATAAGTCTGTTAATCGGCCTTCCAGTACATTGGTATATAATTGTAAGTAAGCGTCGTGATATACATCTTCGATATCCTCCCTAGAACAATAGGGGAACTTTCTACCGGCCCAACTTATGAAAGGTTGAAGGTGATTGTTATATAACTCTTTCATGGCCCTTTGATCATTGGCTCGGATAAGGAGAATCCAATCTTTTCCCTCTATGGGCTTCTTGGTATACCTTCCTTTTACAGATGTGTGATTCTTTTTCTTTTTCATCGTCAAGTGTGTTTAATGCTAAAGAGCTAAAGACAACTTATAGTGCAGTTATCTGCACATATTTAACAGTGTGTTTTATCTTAAGACGGATGCTATCTGATAAATTGCACGCTTGATTCATTATTAATACAGACCATTGCATTACAACTTACATATTATGTTAAGTAGGTCATGATCATGGATATTCAGACTACCATTTTTAAAAGTTCGCTTACCATTTAAATGCAAGCATCCAGTTATGCTAAAGAAATATTATTAACTAATGGCTAGTAATTTAAGGAGGAAAGGAAGTAGGAAATCAGATATTTATATAATAAAAGGTACGCTATATATAAGCTGCTTAATTGTGAGATGATTATTTATAAATGATCATTCTATTTATTTATAATATAACATTTATCAAGCAATTTACAAAAGCATAATTATGGTGAATCTAAGTAGTAAGTCTTTAAGTAGATAGCAATGACTTTGATGTTTAATTAATTAAAAGCCTATGATAAAGTTGTCCTATAATTTATATTATGTTAAGTAGAATATTTAAAAATTTAGGATACTCAATCTTGAGTATCCTATAACTTTAATTAATATGGATTGGGGTCTAGCGTTGAATTACTATTCTTTGTACTGTACTATAAATTCCAGATCTTAAACTCACAAAGTAAATACCATTGCTTAGATTAGCAACATTAAACTCTACAGAACCACTACTAGTAGTTGGGTTACCCACCTGAACATTAGCGAATACCTCCCCTACCATGTTTGAAATACTTACTGCAGCATCCGCTCCTACTTTATTGTAGAATACTTTCAGTATCGACTGAAAATTTGGATTTGGATACACTGCAAGACTTGGTCCATTTGCATTCTTTAAAGACTCAGGGAAATTCTCGATTTCCGCATAGTCATCTCCCCCTTCGATCTCTGCAAAGTCATCTCCTCCTTCAATCTCTGCAAAGTCATCTCCCCCTTCAATCTCTGCAAAGTCATCTCCCCCTTCAATCTCTGCAAAATCATCTCCTCCTTCAATCTCTGCAAAATCATCTCCTCCTTCTACTCTAGATTGTGCTAAAGAAATAGAAACACAAACAAATAGAGTGAAAATCAAAGATAAGATAGTTTTAACGGTAAATAGCTTTTTCATAATTCAAGTGTAATGTAATAATGAGCAAAAATTTGTTTGTTTGTTTATATTACAATTTTATGCATGCCGTGAATTATTGTCTAACTAGAAAATTAGAGGCTCTTACTATCCTTTTTAAACACTTGAAAATCAAATTGTAAATATCTGAATGATTGATTATTAGGAAGATATGGAATAAATAATTTTACCGATTGTTTAATCTACTCTATGTTATAACAAAAAAAAAGCGTATGCGGAAATTACCTTTCATGTTATACATAAGTTATCTTTAATTTTTTTGGCCCTGTAAATTAAAAATAAGATGAATTTAATTCAAATTTTGAAGCATTTTAATATTTAATACTGGGATATTTAAATTTTAGAGGGTTAATTGATCATTTATAGTAAAATCTTATTATTTTCAATAAATGATTATTTTCTGAAAGGAATTTCCTTTGTAGATTTCCTTTAATTATCAACAATGCTGCCGATTAATGAGAAATATTTTTGTTCTATTGATATACTTTTTCATCCTTACTCTTAGCTTTGGGCAGAATTCTACTGAGAGAGAAATAGATAGCCTGTTAAACATTATTCAGGATATGTCTCAAGGAGACAAGATTAATACTTTCATAAAAATCGCCAACCTATATCAAAGAACAAATTTAAACGCTTCATTTGAATACGGTCAATTAGCATCTGAGTCCGCTATTCTATCTAATCAACCTATATTGATTGCCAGCAGTTTTGACTTACTAAGTAGGATACACAGGAAAATGGGTAATTTAATTCTTGCCAGGAACTATTCTGAAGAAGGATTAGAGTATGTAGGTAAGATCAAGGATAGGGAATTGGAGGGAAAGATTAAAAATAATCTGGCGATCGTACTCATACAATCCGGAGAGTATGAAGCAGCTCTCGATAACTTAATAGATGTTATCGAAATTTATAAACATATTAATGCTGGTCATGTATTAAGGGCCGAGATTAATAAGTCAATCATCTTTAAGAAGTTGGGGAATAATAAGAAGGCTATAGAAAATTTAGAATTATGTCTTATTGAATCAGAACGATTGAAACTAAGTAAACTTAAAGCAGGCATTTTAAATAACATTGGCCTAAATTACTTCAAGCTTAACCAGTACGATAAGGCATTGACTTATTTAGAAAATGCTCTATATCTAAAGAATTCTTTGGGAATGGCCTCCTCTTCCTACAGCACCCTAAAAAATATGGCAGATATTTATGTTGCTACTCGACAATATACTCAGGCACAACTTATCTTCCAGCAAATTGAAGATGTCGGTATTAAAGAAAATAGTTTGGATTGGCTTTACGACGCTTATCAGGGTTATGGAAACATTGCACGTGGCCAGCAAAGAATTAAAGATGCGGAAAAATGGTATTTGAAAGGCTTGGAAACTGCAGAAAAAATGAATAATGCAGAGAATATACTTGAAATGAATAATAGATTGGCAGATTTATATGCAAGAATTGGCCAACATAGAAAAGCATTGAGCTACAAAGAAGAATACATAAAAGTAAAAGAGGAATACTATAATGAAAAAACGCGCAAACATATAGCTGAACTGGAATTAAGGCATCAAATATTTCAAAAAAATCAGGAATTGGAAAATATAAGGAATGAGCATGCTTTAAGGAGACTGCAATTAATTGGCTTTTTCATTTTTTCCTTCCTTATCGTCCTATTTATTATTTTAATATACAATCGCCATCAATTAAAAAAGGATAAGGAAAATGAGTTGTCCCAAAAAACTAAAGAATTAAACTCTCAGCACAGTAAATTGGCACACACTCAAAAAACCCTTCAATTACAAGACAAAATTATTCGACAATCTCAAGCCGATTTAGAAAAATTTGCTCAAACTATTTCTCAAGACCTTAAAGCACCTCTTAGTACTATTCGCACTTACATGGAATTAGTAGAAAACAGGTATAAGGAAAAATTGGATCAACAAGCCCAAAATTTTATTACTTCTGCGAATAGTGGTGCCAGTAAGATGGAACAAATTCTTCATGATTTGTTGTTATTTACCAAAGTAAGTTCTGAAACATTAAATTGCAGTATTATAGATCCAGTAGAATCTTTAAATCAGGCTATAGTTCAACTGAATGCGCCTATTACTAAACACGATGTAATTATTGATAAAAGGGAGCTACCTCAAACATATGCTGATCCTCAGGCTCTTACTCAATTATTTGTACAGCTTATCCAAAATGCTATTAAATTCCGAAGGCATGAAGTTCCTCAAATTACCGTAAGAGCAAATAAAGAAGGAGAATACATTACTTTTATGGTAATGGATAATGGTAGAGGAATACCCAGGCATGCGCTAGCTAGTATTTTTAAATTATTTGAGAAAGTGCATTATGAAGATGGTCAAGTAGGGAATGGCGTTGGATTAGCTATAGTGAAAAAAATTATTGATAAATCTGGTGGGGAAATTTGGATAGATTCAGAAGTTGGTAAAGGAACCACTGTTTATTTCACTCTTCCTTGCGCTTCTGTGAATGAAGAAACTGTATAGAAACTATATTCAGCAAATTCATATCTTTTACATTTCGATAAATTTTACATAAGTTTATTCCTGTAGTTATTCCATCAAAATAGGATAGGAATTAACTTATTTCAAAATGTAATTATATGAGATACTACTCGCCAAAGAAATTGAAATCGTTTTTCTTCATCTTTCTATTGGGACTATCCCTCTCCTCATCTGCTCAGTCCAGTTCAGAAGATGAACAAAAAACCATCGTAAAAATTGAACCAAAGCTAACAGAGGTTTGGGAGCCAGAACCACCTGTCGTGGATCCAGGTGAAAATCAACAGGCTCCCTCAGATGCGATTATACTATTTGATGGATCTAGTACTGCAGACCATTGGGAAAGCGTAAATGGTGAACCAATAAAATGGGAAGTTTCCGATGATGAGATGACAGTCGTCAAAGGAACCGGACCTATTAGAACTAAAGAGGGTTTTGGGGATGTACAACTTCATATAGAGTGGAGTGCTCCTACCCAAATAGAAGGTGATGGTCAGGGAAGAGGGAATAGTGGTATATTTTTTATGGAGAAATACGAATTACAGGTATTAGACTCCTACAATAATCGAACGTATTCAAATGGGCAAGCAGCCAGTATTTATAAGCAACATATTCCCTTAGTAAATGCTATGAGACCTCCCGGGGAATGGCAGGTATATGATGTAGTATTTATGGCTCCTACGTTTAACGAAGATGGAACACTTAGGCATCCTGCCACAATGACGGTATTCCATAATGGTGTTTTAGTTCAAAATCACGTAGAGTTAATTGGCCCAACCCAATACAATGAATTACCTCGTTATCAGGCTCATGAGGCTGAATTACCTTTAGTTCTTCAAGACCATAGTAATCCCATTAAATTTCGAAATATTTGGCTAAGAAAATTATAGAATAACCTTATGTATACCTTACTTTTCTTGTTAATTCCCAGCTTTACCCCCTCGTACGAACCTATTTCTATGCCCTCTGATTCTATTATTCTCATACATCAAGAAGCAGAAAAAAAAGTACAGGTTAAAATCAATGATCAGGTAGTGACTGCTTATTTTTTCCCTGATGAAATGGAAAAGCCTGTCTTATATCCGGTAAATACGGTTGAAGGAATTCCCGTAACACGTGGATTTCCATTTGAACAAAGAGAGGGAGAAAGAGTGGATCATCCTCATCATGCTGGATGTTGGTTAAATTATGGAGATGTAAATGGATTAGATTTTTGGAATAATTCTGATGCTATTCCCGATGAGAAAAAATCTGAATATGGAGTAATTCGGCATAATAATATAGAACAACTGACATCTGGAGAGGGGGAAGCTATATTATCTGTGTCTGCCTCTTGGCTAACATATGAAGGTGAAGTACTTTTGAAAGAGGCTACTACCTTCAATTTTAGCATAGAGGATCACGGATATAGTATACTAAGAACAACGACCTTGACCGCTACAGAAAAAGAAGTATTGTTTGAAGATAATAAAGAGGGAATGGTTGCCATACGCGTCCGTAGAGAATTGGAACACCCCACCGATAAACCTATAGTACTAACGGATGCTAAAGGAAATCCTACTGAAGTACCAATTATGGATAATGAAAAAGTAAGCGGTTCCTATTTAAGTAGTGAAGGAATAACCGGAGTTGATGTATGGGGGAAAAGAGCTAAATGGATGAAATTAGGTGGGAAGGTGGAAGGAACTCCTATTTCTCTGATTTTAATGGATCATCCTAAAAACACCGGATACCCTACTTATTGGCATGCGAGAGGATATGGATTATTTGCAGCAAATCCATTAGGCCAAGAGATATTCTCTGAAGGTGAAGAAGCTTTACACTTTTCTCTTCAGCCTGGAGAGCGTACCACTTTTACATATAAATTAATGATTATCTCAGAAGTGGAAATAGAAGCAGAGGAAATTAATCAAATGTTCGATTCTTTTGTCCAATAGTTACATTTAAATGAATCCACCTATACAGGTAGGTCTATGTGCGTATGGAATGTCAGGGCATGTTTTTCATGCTCCTCTTCTTCATATCCACAATGGCTTCCACATACACAGTATCTTAGAACGGTCTTCCAATCGCTCTACTGATAGATATCCTTATGTATCAGTGATAAAGCAACTTGATGAACTGATGCAAAAGCCTGAGATAGAATTAATTGTTGTAAACACTCCTGAAGAAACCCACTATGAGTTTGCTGTCAGGGCATTGGAAGCGAATAAACATGTGGTGGTTGAAAAGGCGTTTACCGTAACCTCGAAACAAGCGACTGAACTAATTCGCCTGGCTGAAGAAAAGAATCTATTATTAAGTGTGTTTCAAAATAGAAGATGGGATGCAGATTTTTTGACGGTTAGAAAAGTGATAGAAAATAAATGGCTTGGGAGGATTGTAGAATATGAAGCACACTATGACAGATATCGCAATTACATTAAAGAAGGAAGTTGGAAAGAAGAAAATAGGCCAGGAACAGGGATACTCTACAATCTTGGATCCCATCTAATCGATCAGGCATTGGTGTTATTTGGTAAACCTAAGGCTGTTTTTGCTGATGTAAGAATTATTCGGACCAATGGGGAAGTTCCGGATATGTTTGAATTAATACTTGCCTATCCAGAGGTTAAGGTAAGTTTGAAAGCAAGTTATTTGGTGAGAAGAAAATCGCCCAAATTTTTGGTTTATGGTACCTTGGGGTCATTTGTGAAATATGGGGAAGACCCTCAAGAAGCTGCCTTAAAACAAGGACGATATCCTAATGAGGCTACCTGGGGAGAAGAGTCTCAAGAAAATTATGGACTGATTAATACAGATATAGATGGGCTACATGTCCAGGGAACTGTAGAAAGCATTCCCGGTTCTTACCTTTCCTATTACGATAATATTTTTGATGCGATCAGGTCTGGAGAGGCATTAGCTGTAAAAGCCGAAGAAGCTTTGTGGACGATTCAAGTGATAGAGGCCGCCTATCGAAGTGTAGAAGAAAAAACTTATATTGATTTATAAAAAAACATATGCGAGTTTTTTTGTTGAAAATAGCGTTGAAAGGATTTCTTTGCTTGTTAATAGCAACCTCCTGCCAAACAGAAAATTCTCATTCGAACTATACTAATGATACCAGAAGCGCAGAAAATTCTATGATTGGGATGAAAGTAGGGGAAGGTATGGCTGTAGAATTATTTGCTTCTGAACCATTACTGATTAATCCAACAAATATTGACATAGATGAAGAAGGAAGAGTTTGGGTATGCGAAGGATATAATTATAGAATGAACCTTAATCCTGGAAATCCAGAAGACTCAGAAGGAGATAGAATTGTGATTTTAGAAGATACTGATCAGGATGGAAAAGCGGATTCCAGAAAGGTGTTTTATCAAGGAACAGATATCAATTCTGCTCTTGGCATTTGCGTGTTAGATAATAAAGTATATGTGTCAAGGAGCCCCCATGTGTTTTTATTTGAAGATACTAATGGAGATGATATAGCAGATACTAAGAAAATAATCTTCTCAGGAATAGGAGGAGAACAACACGATCACGGAGTTCATGCAATGACTTTTGGGCCAGATGGGAGGATGTATTTTAACTTTGGAAATGCCGGACAGCAATTAAAGGACGAGGAAGGCAATCTAATCATAGATATTAATGGTATCCCTATTAAGGAAGGGGAAAGCCATTTAAGACAAGGGATGGTGTTTAGGTGCGATCCTGATGGAAAAAATGTAGAAGTACTTGCTCACAATTTTAGAAACAATTATGAAGTAGCAGTAGATTCTTATGGTAGCATGTGGCAATCCGACAATGATGATGATGGTAATAAAGGGACCAGAATTAATTATGTATTAGCATACGGAAATTATGGATATCACGATGAAATGACAGGAGAGAGATGGCCAGCATTTCGTACAGGTATGCATGAAGCTATTCCCAAAAGACATTGGCATTTAAATGATCCCGGTGTAGTTCCGAATGTACTTCAAACTGGTGCTGGTTCTCCTACAGGGATGATTGTGTATGAAGGGAGATTATTACCTGAACGTTTTTGGAATCAAATGATTCATTGCGAACCAGGAAAACAGGTAGTTAGGTCTTATCCGGTTAGTAAAACAGGAGCAGGCTACACTGCTGAGATTGATAATGTTATCTGGCAAGAACAAGATAAGTGGTTTAGGCCATCAGATGTGTGTGTAGCACCAGATGGATCATTGATAGTAGCTGATTGGTATGATCCTGGCGTGGGAGGACATAAAATGGGAGATTGGGAGAAAGGGAGATTGTATAGAATTGCCCCACCTAATACCCCCTATATTATGCCAAAACACGATGTTGAGTCTCCTGGAGGAGCTAAAGATGCGCTTAAAAGTCCCAATCAATCAGTTAGATATTTGGCATGGAAATCCCTACATGAGAAAGGAAAAGAAGCTGAAAAAGAATTGAGGAATGTATGGTATCCAGAGTCGATCCCACATTTCAGAGCCAGAGCGCTTTGGTTGTTAGCCGATATCCCAGGGAAAGCGGAAATGTATATTCGAGAAGCACTAAATGATGAAATGGAAGAAATGCGCATTCTTGGACTAAGGATTGCCAAACAATTAGACCCAGAACATTTACTAACCTATTTAAAAGAACTGAGTAAAGATCCTTCTCCTCAGGTCAGACGGGAAGTGTCAGTGGCGTTAAGATATCAACAAGGACCAATTGCAGATGAAATCTGGGCCGAACTAGCTGTTCAGTACCAGGGAAATGATCGGTGGTATGTAGAAGCTTTGGGGATTGGATCAGATGTGTATCCAGACGAAAGAATGGGGGCCTATCTTCAAAAAGTGAAAGCACCACTCACCCACCCCGGTGCAGAAGATATCATCTGGAGAGTCAGGGCGGAGAAAAACCTGAAGTACTTACCTATACTGGTGAAAAAATATGCTTCTAAGGAACATACCAGCCAAAAATTTTTAAGAGCATTTGATTTTCATCAGAATCCACAAAAAGATCTTCTCATCTTATCCTTAATTCAGGAACTACATCCATCTAATCCCAACATTCGCAATGTGGCATTTAGTCATCTTTCATCAGAATTTGTGTTAGAAAACGCACAAGTACAATCCATTCTACAAAAAGCTCTTCCTTCTATGAAAGGAAGCAGGGAATATTTGAATTTGATCAAAAAATTAAACCTGAAAGATCAAGAAGAAGCGTTGGTAGAAATGATGCTTTCCCATCCAGATATTGACCTTAGGAAAGAAGCGGCAAATGTAATATTGGAAATCGAAAGAGAAGATGTTATTCGAGATAAACTTAATGATAAAGATGATAAAGTCCGTCAGTCGGTTTTAATGTCCTTGAGCTTTGTTGGGAATAACGCCTCCGTATCATTAATCAAGGAACAGGTATTAGATAAGCAGGCTTCTCTGGAAAGACGTTCTTCGGCCGTTAGAGCTATGGGACAAGGTTGGAGAGGCGAACATATACTTATGAAAATGTTAGAAGATGGAGAATTAGAAGAAGTGCTTGAACCCATTGCAGCTGAAAGATTGATGTCCGCCATAGATGGTAGTCTAAGGAAAAAAGCGCAAAACTATTTAAGTATATCTGATGAAGCAGCTGAAGCACCAGCATTTGCTGCGTTGATCGCCTTAAACGAAAATCCTCAAAATGGCCAAAAGGTATTCGAACGAGTATGCCAAAGTTGTCATCAGGTCAATGGAAAAGGGGTAAAGTTTGGACCGGATTTATCCGAAATTGGTCGTAAACTTTCCGAAGAAGCTATTTATACATCTATTATTCATCCCAGTTCAGGGATAAACTTTGGATACGAGGGATATATTATCAAGATGAAAGATGATAATATATTAAGTGGATATATAGAAAGCGAGACAGAAGTAGATATGACCATTAGGATGCCAGGAGGTATTACTCAACGCATTGATAAAGAGGCAATCATTCAAATAGAAATGATTACTGAATCATTAATGCCTGGTGGTTTACACTTACATATGACAAAACAGGAACTGGCTGATTTATTAGCTTATTTGGCATCTCTTCCTGGAACTGATATGGTAGTTCAATCTAATAATTAACCGTGTATTTACATTTGAAACACTCTGGCCGGATTCCAATTGTGGGAGTAATGGGGCCAGGGGATCATGCTGAAGCTTCCAATATCTCTTTTGCAGAGCAAATAGGAGCTGAAATTGCAAATCAAAAATGGATCTTACTTACTGGAGGCAGAAATGTGGGCGTAATGGAAGCTGCGAGCAAAGGAGCAAAAGAAGCCGGAGGTTTTACTATCGGTATCCTCCCCCACTCTGACGAAGCATTAGTGTCTAGCTATGTTGATATCCCTATTTTTACTGAAATGGGAAATGCAAGAAATAATATAAATGTTCTGACAAGTTGGGTAATTGTCATTTGTGGTATTGGGCCTGGAACAGCTTCAGAATTAGCCCTGGGAATTAAAGCAGAGAAACCCATTATATTATTTCGTCCAGATGATGCTACACACTCCTTCGCTAGCCGGCTTGGAGGTGAATTGATTTATCACGTTTCAGAACCAAAAGAAGTAATTGATATAGCCAAAGAGATTTTCCTTCTTACCTAAATCCAAATACGTATACTATGAACAACAATGATGTTACTCGCAGAAATTTCATTAAAACAACAGGGGCAGCAGCAGGCAGTGTCATCCTCCAACCCCTACCTGGATTAGCTGCCTATTCATTAGTGGAAAAAAAGAAAGTTGCATTGGTAGGAACAGGAATCAGAGGCATATCGATGTGGGGAAAAAGCGTAGTAGAGGACTATTCGGACCAGGTAGAATTTGTAGGCTTATGCGATATTAATCCTGGTAGACTGGCACTAGCTAAAGAATATATGGGTGTGGATTGTCCTACTTTTACAGATTTTGATAAAATGATGAATGAAACTAAACCAGAAATGGTTATTGTTACTACTGTGGACTCCACTCATCATGAATTCATCATTAAGGCAATGGAAATGGGAGCTAATGTGGTTACAGAAAAGCCCATGACAACGGATGAACAAAAATGTCAGGCAATTTTAGATGCTGAGAAAAAAACGGGTAAAATAACTACTGTAACTTTCAATTACAGATATTCTCCCCATAGGCAGAAAATTTACGAAATACTCCGATCTGGCGATATAGGTGATGTAATCTCCTGCGATTTTCATTGGTATTTAGACATCTATCATGGAGCGGCTTATTTCAGAAGATGGCATGGGCTGAGGGATAAAAGTGGAACGCTCCTGGTTCACAAATCTACCCATCACTTTGATTTGTTGAATTGGTGGCTGGAATCAGAACCAAAAGAAGTATTTGCCTTTGGAGAATTGGAACACTACGGAAAAAATAATGAATTTAGACATTCACATTGCAGGCCATGTCCTCATAAAGATCAATGTCAATTTTATTGGGATATCACAAAAGATGAGCGATTAATGAAGCTTTATGTGGAGAATGAAAAGCATGATGGATATTTAAGAGATGGGTGTGTATGGAGAGAAGAAATAGATATTTATGACAAAATGAATGTATCTATTCAATATGCAAATGACGTTACTGTCAGTTATTCTCTCACAACTTACTCACCTTATGAAGGATACAGAATTGCATTTAATGGCACGAAAGGGCGGGTAGAAGCCTGGATCCAAGAAAGACAACCCTGGGAAGGGCAAGACTATGATGAAATTAGAGTGACAAAGAATTTTGGTCAAACTGAATTGATCCAAATTCCTCATGCAGGTGGTGGGCATGGAGGTGGGGATACGCGCTTAAAAGACAAAATTTTTCTCAATCCTGACATGGAAGATCCATTTCGCCAATCAGCAGGCACTCGTGATGGAGCCATGTCTATTTTAGTAGGAATTGCCGCCAGAAATAGTATAGAAATGGGTAAGTCCGTAAACATTGGTGATCTTACCGATCTGCAACCGATGGCTCAAAGACCATGAAAGAGTTAAAAATTCCTAAATCTCAAAAAGTTTGACGGCTTTTTAGGGAATCAGAATGTTAAAGAAATATTAATGTGATAACATAGTCCTAGAATTAACCGTAATTCTAATTATGTTTAATGAAATAAAGCATTCTTGATTTCCAGAGTTAACTTATTTAAGTCGTCTGATGAAACAAATATTACGTAATTACATTTTTATATTTCTCCGTTATTCGTTGAGATCAATAGTTCCTACCTTATTTTTGGTGGGATTAGTTATCTCTTTAAGAGGTCAAAATACACTTGTATTTACACCTATTCAAGATAACACATTATATCAAACAGACGACGGTTCTCAGAGTAATGGGATAGGGGAAAATTTTTTCGTAGGCCAAAATGCACAAGCCAATATACGAAGAGGTGTTATTCAGTTTGATTTCTCAGAAGGATTTCCAACAGATGCTACCATTTCAGTGGATAGCGTAGCGCTCACCCTTCATATGTCCAGAGCAAATGCAGAAGGACCTGATACGACAAATATTGGGATACATAAACTACTTTCCTCCTGGGGAGAAGGACCTAGCCAGGCAGGTGGTCAACAAGGCCAGGGGCTTGTATCTCAAGAAGGAGATGCTACCTGGTTACACAGGTTTTTTCCAGATACCTTATGGAATGAAATAGGAGGTGATTTTACGGAAGAAGCCAGTGCTATTTCAGGAGTACCTGAGCAATCTGGTACTTTCGTAACCTGGACAGGAGAAGGATTAGTCGAGGATGTCCAAAATTGGATTAATAATCCAGATGAAAATTTTGGTTGGCTTCTAAAAGGTGGAGAGGAAGATGGGGAAACACAATCCGCCAGAAGATTTG
>CBDHFQ010000035.1:0-51171 GCA_965262565.1 Bacteroidia bacterium | reverse complement strand
TTCTTTTTTTAATTTTCCATATGTAAAGGGAGCCAACATCAATCCTACAAAAGTTTGAGGATAATTAGGCATATCTCCTATTCCAATATCATCACTGGGTTGTTCTCCTTTGGGCAAATGAAACGTACCAAAGAGGATATCCCAAAAAATAACATCTCCCCCATAATTAGAATTCCCCTCTTCTATCTTTTTCGAATGGTGATAACGGTGATTTTTGGGAGAAGAGAAGATATAATCAAATGGGCCAAGGATGAGATCCATATTGGTATGCTGAAATCTACCTATCGTTCTCCCCAGTAATCCGGTTACAAACACAATTTCTACCGGAGCCTGAATAAAGGCTAGTGGAATTCCCCAAAGGAAACTCGATACCAATCCTTCTAAGGGATGCGATCTTGTTCCATTAAACCAGTATAAGCGTTCAGAGGAATGATGAACTGCGTGCCAGCGCCACATAAATTCATTTTCATGCATCCATCGATGGTACCAATAGCGAAAAAAATCCTTCACAGAAAGAAGTAAAAAGACCTGTAGTACCGGGTGTAGATAGCTGGGCCAAATAGATTGTCCTATAGCGGGAGAAATTTCCTGAACCACTAATGCGATAGTAGCTAATCTTAAGGGCTTATTCAGATAATCGTTCCACAATTTTCCACCGAAAAACATCATAATATCGGTAGGAGTATCTTTATCCCCCAACCATTTACGACTGAAAGGAATAATCCTTTCTAAAGGAGCAAAAATAAATCCCAATACGATAAACATAACGATGGTCCCTAGAAAACTGCGAAAGGTAAATCCATTTTCCACCAATTTGAATCCTACGACAAGCGTGAGGACAATGAATAAAGGAAATATGGTAAGTTGGAGAATTTTTTTGAGTAGCGTTCCTTCCAATTTATAGCTCAATGGGTCCAGTTTTTCCAAAAACCAACTAAAAGGCCTGAGAATGATATGATGTCCTATCCATTCTAATGGACGAAATAAATTATCAAAAAATTGATAAACCTTTTCCCATCCGTTGGGACGATTGTGAATTGGGGGGATATCCATGTTGGCGAGTATTAGTAGTATGAATGCGTTATTGTTAATTTAACAATTTAATTTCACACCCGCCAGCTCTTTGCGTAGTTATCTTATTCATTGTTAGTTGTCAGGACATCATTTATGACTTCAGCCCAGAGAACATATCCCTCCCGATTCATATGTAGGCTATCCTCTTTAAACAGTTCCCAATTGATATTATTTGAGTCTTTCATCATTGGCCCAAAAATATCTATATAGTGAAGTTTGGGTTCAGAAGCAGCATAATTCTGGATCAACTCATTTGTGTTCATCGCTTTTGTTAATAGGTGTTTTCGGGAAGGAGAGGGTTTGATAGAGACGAAATAAAGATCGGTTTCTGGCAGGAGGTGTGTTGCCTTTTCTACAAATTCAATTAGCTGTTCTTTTACTAATGAGGGCGATACTGAATCTTCTACAATGTCATTGTCTCCTTCATAAATAAAAATTTTACTGGGTTCATATGGAAAAACAATTCTATCTGCATAATAATTCAATTCAGCCATCGTAGATCCTCCAAACCCTCTATTGATGACTACATGTGGATCAAAATCCTTCGCTAAGCTATCCCAATACCGAAAGCTCGAACTTCCCACGAATAACATGGCGTTTTTAGGAGGGAAGCTATCTCTATCCATGACTTCAAAGCGTTGGATGGTTTCTTCAAATCTCATCAAGCTGGTATCTATAACAGATATGTTTGCTTTTTCTTTTTCTGCGGATGTTTTTTCCTGAGTGCAGGAATAGATGGAGGAACTAAGGGTTATTAATATGAATAAACCCCCTCGAAAGGTAGATGTAAGAGGTAAATGCATGGATATTAACTAACATACCAATAATTCATAGCAACAAAAATAAGTCAAAATAACATAAAGAAAGCATGACTCTTCTACAAATCTGGTCATGCTTTCATATTTCCAGCGTTCTTCAATATTAATTCTAAAAGATCCGGGTTAGGATTTGGCAAAACTATCAACTTCTCTATACGCTTCAATCAGGGCCATTTCCCCTTCTTTTCCTTCATGGAAGTTACCGTGCTCCATTCCTAGTACTCCTGTAAATCCTTTTTCGTGAATATGCTTAAACACATTTTTATAGTTGATCTCTCCGGTAGTAGGTTCTTTTCTTCCCGGATTATCCCCGATTTGAAAATAGGCTATTTCATCATAAGCTGCATCTATATTGGGAATGAGATTGCCCTCAGTGATTTGCTGATGATATAAGTCGTCCAGAATTTTACAAGCAGGAGAATTGACCGCTTTGCATATCTCATAGCCCTGGGACACTTTACTCAAAAACAAACCTGGATGGTTTCTGAAATTTAAAGGTTCTAATACCATGACCAGATTGTGTGGCTCCAAAATTTCTGACGCTCGTTTCAGAGATTCAACTACATGGGTTGTTTGGTATCCCATATCTTGACGGAGATCTACATAGCCGGGAACTACTGTCATCCAGGTAGCATTTACTCTCTTAGCTACTTCCACAGCATTTTTTATATGACCCAGAAACTCATTTCTCGAATCTTCATCTCCTTTTGTTAAAGTAGGCTCCTGCCAATAAATTTTATGTGCAACAAATACTCCCATGGTCATTCCAAGTTCCTCCAGGGTTTTTCCCATCTTTTCCTGTAGCTCGACTTCTCTGCTCGCCATAGAATTATCTTCAAAGGCTGTAAAGCCCTGATCCGCCATGAATTTCAATTGATCGATGGGATCATCTCCAGCATTGTGTTTAAACATTCCTATATGAGGAGCGTATTTCATCCCAAATTTTTGAGGATTAGTACTCTTGGATGCTTGCGGATGTGCCTGAGTAATCGTGGAAGCTGCCACACCAGCACCAGCTGCCAGACTTTGTTTAACAAATATTCTTCTGTTCATTTTTCTTGGGTTTATTTTGGTGGAATAAAATCGAGTAAATTCATGGATCGGAATTGTACCAATAAATCATGATCAGCTTTTATGATCAGGGCTTCAAATCCTTTGTGTTCATTGATCCAGCGAAGTCCCTGATCTACATCCATAACACTCAGCGCGGAAGCCAGTGCATCCGCTTCCATACCATTAGGGGCTATCACCGTCACTTTTCTTCTATCAGTCATACCTATTCCCGTATGAGGATCCACTATATGAGAGTATCGTTTACCATCTAGTTCCACATATCTATATGTATCTCCAGAAGTAGCTATGGCGGCATCACTAAGTAGTATCTGTGTTTTTTGAAGTTCCCCGGAATTACTCAATAATTCAAGCTCTACTTTCCAGCCAGAAGCTTCTGGAGGAGCTTTTCCCAAGTACGATATCTCCTCCTGCATCTACCAGTGCCTGAGAAATTCCTTCATCGAGTAATATCTTATATGCTTCTTGGGCGGCATATCCCTTTGGCTATTCCTCCCAGATCCAGTCGCATTCCATCTTGAGTAAGTTTTACTGCTTGTTGGTCTTCGTTAAATTCAATGAAGGTATATCCAGTAGATTCCCTGGCTTCATTCAGCCGATCTTCAGAAGGAAACTCTTCTTTTTGTCTGGCCCTGCGCCATAATCTAACCATCTGACCCACTGTAACATCAAACGCCCCATCACTTAGTTGTGAAATCTCCTTTGCTTTGTATAATACCTTCCATAAATCCTGACTTACTTTTACGAGAGAATCTTTTCCAGCAGATGCAGATAACGCATTTAATTCACTTTCGGGATCGTAGTCGCTTAAAATGTGATTCAGTTCGTCTACTCTGTCAAATGCTTTTTTGGCAGCGGTAGAAGCATGAAGAGAATCCTCATCGAACATGACGATTCGAAATTCCGTCCCCATTTGTCCGTGGCTGAATACAAAGCGACTCAATTGGCCAGATACAGGAAACGTTTGCAGCATAACACATAGGAAAATGCTGCAAACGATGATAAAATTTTTCACTTGATGGAAAATTCGTTATATAAAATCAACTTATAATACCTTAGTCTCACCTGGAACAGGGATAGGATACATTCCGTTTTCATCCGGTAGCACTGGCGGATCGGCATCCCAGGCATAAGTGGTAGGCATTATGCTCATCTCCGAATTGATGGCATCATCCCACTGTATTTCTAGGCCGGAATAGGTGGCCATCCTACCTAAAATAGAAGTCATCGTACTTTTAGCACCATTCTCCGCATCTGCATATTTGTATTCGCCATTGGCAATTGCGGCGAACAATTCATCGTGTTCCACCTGATAAGGATTAGGATCATCTTTACCGCGATGGCGGAAAATAGTTTCTCCTTGTAAATTGATTAATTCACCAGGCTTAGGAGCTGTCCCTTTGGTACCGATAAAAGACTCTGTGACTCTATTTAAACATCCTTTAATATGACGACATTGGCTAAACATCGTCGCGCCATTGGCATAAGTAAATTCTACAAAATGGTGATCAAAAATTTGACCGTGATCCTTCCCTGTTCTCACTTCTCTTCCTCCCATTCCCTGAGCCTTTACGGGATAAGCTTGCATCACCCAGTTCGATACATCAAGGTTGTGAATATGTTGCTCAGTGATATGGTCTCCACACAGCCAATTGAAGTAGTACCAGTTTCTCATTTGGTATTCCATTTCCGTCTGCCCTTCTTGCCTTGGACGAACCCAAACTCCGCCACTGTTCCAATATACATTAGAAGCCAAAATATCCCCTATTTCTCCGTCATGCATGCGCTTTACCCATTCGCGATATACTGTTTGATAATGCCTTTGAAGCCCAACCACGACATTCAACTTCTTCGCTTTCGCTTCTTCAGCTGCTGCCAACACTTTCCGAATTCCAGGAGCATCCGTAGCTACGGGTTTTTCCATAAAGACATGTTTACCTGCTTTTACAGCTGCTTCAAAGTGTTCAGGTCTAAATCCAGGAGGAGTAGCAAGAATGACGACATCAGCTAAATCAATGGCTTTTTGGTATGCATCAAAACCTACAAATTTATGCTCTTCCGGAACATCTAATCTGCTAAGATCCACTTCTTTATTTTCTAATTCAGCCTTTATCGCATTGTATCCTTCATCCAAACGGTCGCGAAAAGCTTCTGCCATCGCTACTAATTTCACATTTTGAGAAGTACTTAGTGCCTGAGCTGCAGCTCCTCTTCCTCTTCCTCCACAACCGATAAGTGCCACTTTTATAGCATCGTCTGCATCTATATATGCTTTGGCGGAAATTGCTTGGGTGGCTATTATTCCGGCCCCTGCGGCAGCTGATGATTTAATAAACCTTCTACGTGAAAGTTGATTTGTAGTATTGTCCTGTTTTTTTGGATCCATGTTCATGGTATTTATTAAAAAATTTAGCTGAAGTGATTAATTATTCTATACATTACAAATAGCTACCCCTTCTTTTAATGAGTCCAGGGGCTTATCTCCGGTAGGAATAAATTCTTGTCCTACATACCCAGTATATCCTGTTTCAAGAATGGCTTTCATAATGGCCGGATAGTTTAATTCCTGAGAACTATTAATTTCGTTTCTGCCTGGTACACCTCCAGTATGATAATGAGCTATATATGAATGGTATTTATTAATGGTGGCAATGATATCTCCTTCCATAATCTGCATATGATAAATATCATATAGCAGTTTGAATTTATCTGAACCTAAAGCATCACATAGTGCTACTCCCCATTCCGTATGATCGCATTGGTAATCGGGATGATTTACTTTACTATTCAGCAGTTCCATTACAATAAAGATATTGTGCTTCTCTGCTACCTCCATTACTGGTTTAAGTCCTTCCACGCAATTCTTAAGGCCTATCTCATCACTCATTCCATTTCTATTTCCCGAAAAGCAGATAATTCTTTCCAAGCCATGATCTACTGCTTGGGGTATTAAGTCAATAAATTCTTTCTGTAGCTGTTCGTGATTAGCAGGATCGTTGAATCCATTTGGTATTCCCATACTGCTTCCGTTAGACATAGCACAGGTTAATCCGTATTTTATAGCTACTTCCCACTCCTCTGGTCCAAGTAATTCGATAGACTTCAATCCCATATCTTTGCCTGCAGCACATAAATCTTCGAGAGAAATATCTCTGTAGCACCATCTACATGCTGATTGATTAATGGTATCTTTCATAGGTATTTTAGCATCTGTTTTTCCGGTTGGATATGAATAAGCATATGGAAAAGACAAGCCCAATCCACTGATAGCTATCCATTTAATAGCATCTGCTCTTGACATTGATTCTTGCGACATAGCATTAGCAGTTAGTTAAATAATTAAATTATACAATAATTAATATATACTCATCTTTCATCCTGTAGCTCCATGATATGATTTTCCTATAATATATAGTAAATTTTGAAAAAATGATCAACTATTGTATCTATAAATGGTTGTTCACTAAATTTACTTATTGTATCAAGTAATCCCATGAGAAAACAAAATATGTTGATGATTAGATGGTCATTTATGATGCTTTTCCTGGCTGTATCAGGACTGAAAGCCCAGGAAGTATCTATAGATGAGAAAATGTTGACTTTCAGCTCTGAAAGCCAGTTCAGTATCCAAGGAACTTCTACTTTACACGAGTGGGTAGTGAAAACCAGCGATGTAACGGGTAATATCCTTCTACCACCAGAATTTTTATCAGAGGCAGGTCCAGCTGCAGGGACAATGATAGACTCAGTCATTATTAAGGTTCCTGTCCAGAAAATGGATGGAGGTAGAGGTCAAGTGATGAATGATAAGATCGTAAAAGCATTAAGTGGGACTACTCATCCTCATGTTATTTATACCTTAAATGAAGCCAAAGTAATAGACAATCCTGAAGCGGCTTCAGATGAAATATCCATTGAAGCAGATGGAAAACTCAATATAGGTGGCGTTATCAGGGATATGAAACTTATACTGGCAGGACAAAAGAGTGAAAGCAATGATTGGATTTTCGAAGGATCTAAACAAATGAAGATGAGTGATTTTGAGATTGAACCGCCTTCTGCTATGTTCGGTCAGATTGTTACAGGTGATGAAATCACCATTAATTATTCATTGATTGCTGTTGAAATGGAAGGTGCCGAGAGTGCAAAAAGTAATTAGGCTTTTTTGACTAAAAAATAGTAAATCAAGTATTCAAAACTAATATTAACCCAATCTTAACTACTAGAACGCTGTAAAACATGAAGCAAATCACAATATTACTCATTGTTGTTGGGGCATTACATATACCGTTTAATATTAGGGGACAAGACAGTTATTCGAATGCAGAGGAAATGGTTAATGCTGATAGTGTGGTGTTTGAGTCATATTCGCAAACAGTACCAGGAACAGAAGTATCCTTTGAGCTAGCACCCATTCCCGAAGGAACATATATGCTGGGAAGTCCTGAAACGGAAGAATACAGAGATGAGGATGAAGGCCCGCAGCGTCAGGTAATGATAGAAGCTTTCTGGATGGGAGTAACTGAAGTTCCTTATGAACTTTATGAATTGTTTATGGATAAAGATGCTGACAGCGATACCAGTGCTACTAATGAGGAATATGATGTAGATGCCATTACCAGACCCAGTCCTCCCTATGAAGATCCGACTTTCGGAATGGGGAAGGAAGGCTATCCGGCCGGAAGTATGACTCAGTATGCTGCTTTACAATTCTGCAAGTGGTTAACAGAAAAGACAGGAGTGTTTTATCGCTTACCGACAGAAGCAGAATGGGAATATGCTTGTAGAGCAGGTTCGGATCACCCTTATCATTTTGGAGAAGACATAGATTCTTTGACGAATTATGCGTGGTTTTATGATAATAGTGATGGTGTATATCATAAAGTTGGCACAAAAAAACCTAATTCCTGGGGTCTATATGATATGCATGGGAATGTTGCGGAATGGACCCTGGATGAATATCAGGCTGAGTTTTATGCTACCTTGGGAGATACTATCAATGTGCTTCCATGGTCCAAACCTACGAAACTTCATCCCAGAACAGTAAGAGGAGGTACGTATGATGATGATCCTGAAGACTTGAGAAGTGCGGAGAGAATTGAGTCAGATTTGGATTGGAAGAGACGTGATCCTCAATTACCTAAAAGTTTTTGGTGGAACACGGATTCGCCTTTCGTAGGGTTCAGATTAGTAAGGCCTGCAAAGCCTATGACAAAAGAAGATATTGCCAGGTTTTGGTCCATTACCTTGGATGAGTAATATAAAGCATACTACCCCCTTCTTCATACGTGAAAAGAAGGGGGTCATTTTTCACCCTTTGATAATCACTTAGCTCTTTCAGTCCGGAAGAAATTTGTTGTCCGATCGTTGGAACATCTTCTAAATTATTCTCTTTTAGAGGCGGCAACTCAATATCCTCCAAAGAATCTAGCCTCTGTCAAAGACTGCCTTTATTATTGTTTAGAAAGAGTAATAAGCCGCTTGAAAAGTAGTATAGCTTTTATTAAGGTTCTGGCAGAGTGAGCTATGGTCTAAAAATATATCCAAACATCTGTGGGAGAGCAAAAGAATAAAGCAAGATTAAGGTAAAAATTTGCTCTGGCTTAAGGGCATAGACCATTTAAATGTTTAATCGAGGAAATAATGAACGCAAAATTCCTTTATCATTGGGCAATAGAAAAAAATGAAAGGTATATTCAGCAATTAGTATTGATTTTGTATTTCAACAAAAATTCATGTAAAAATGAATGATGAAAGTTTTTTAATAGGCGTAGATTTTGGATCTGATTCTGTTAGATCTTTAGTCGTTTCTTCCTCCAATGGAAGGATTATGGCAAGTGCTGTACACTACTATACCCGATGGAAAAATGGCTTATATTGTGATTCCGATATTAACCAGTTTCGTCAACATCCCTTAGATTATCTTGAAGGCTTAGAAGCATCTATAAAAATGGCTCTTGAAGGAACTACCTCTGATGTGATAGAAAACATCAAAGGTATTTCCATTGATACAACAGGATCTACTCCCTGTGCAGTAAATGAGCAAGGAGTTCCGCTTGCTTTGACTCCTGGTTGGGAAAGTAATCCCAATGCAATGTTTATTTTATGGAAAGACCATACCAGTATAAAAGAGGCTGAGGAAATTAACCAATTGGCAAAAAAATGGGAGATAGACTATACAAAGTATGAAGGAGGGGTGTATTCATCAGAATGGTTTTGGGCCAAAATTCTTCATACCCTGAGAGAAGAACCTGAGATGGCAGAAGCTGCTTATTCCTGGGTTGAACATTGCGACTGGATCCCTTTCCTTTTAGTTGGAGATATACATGTATCTGAGATAAAGAGAAGCAGATGTGCCGCAGGACATAAAGCCATGTGGCATGAGGATTTTGGAGGTCTGCCACCTAATGATTTTTTTGTAGCTCTTGATCCTGTACTAGATGGGCTTAGAGACAGGATGTTCGAAGAAACCTATACTTCCGATCAGGCAGTGGGTTGTCTGTCTCAACAATGGGCTGATAAGTTAGGCCTCTCACCAGAGGTGGTAGTAGGTGTAGGTGCCTTCGACGCTCATATGGGGGCTGTAGGAGGGGAAATTCCTCCGTATTTTCTAAGTAAAGTCATGGGTACCTCCACCTGCGATATGTTGGTTGCCCCAACAGAGGAAGTAGGAGATAAACTAGTGAAAGGAATTTGCGGTCAGGTAAATGGTTCCATTATTCCAGGAATGCTGGGATTAGAAGCAGGACAATCCGCCTTTGGTGATGTTTATGCTTGGTTTAAGGATATAATTTTCTGGGGATTGGAACACACTATAGGAAAATCCCAATTGATAGATGAAAAAATTAAAAAGGAGCTATTAGAAGAGGCGGCCTATAGAATCATTCCAGAATTAACAGAAGCAGCAGAAAACATTGATCCGAGTACTTCAGCTATCATTGCCTTGGATTGGTTAAATGGAAGACGAACACCTGATGCAAATCAAGCCTTAAAAGGTGCCATTATGGGACTTTCTCTCGGAAGTGATGCGCCCAAAATATTTAGAGCTTTAGTCGAAGCTACTTGTTTCGGTGCCAGGAAAATTGTGGAAAGATTTCAAGAGGAAGGGATTCCTATAAAAGGCGTCATAGGGTTAGGAGGAGTGGCTCAGAAATCTCCATTTGTAATGAAAACTTTGGCGCATGTACTCAACCGGCCCATACAAGTTACAAGATCAGAACAAACCTGTGCATTAGGAGCAGCCATGTTTGCAGCCACGGCTGCAGGATTGTATGAAAATGTATCCGATGCCATGGAGGCCATGAGCGGTGGATTTAAGAAAATTTATCGTCCCGATCCTGAGTACGCAAAAATCTATGACACCCTCTATAAAAAGTATTCTGCCTTTGGAGATCGGATAGAAGCGCTGATAAATCATAGTTATTCAACAGAAGAAATACATGGATGATTTTCAAACCATTAAGCAAGAGGCGTATATAGCAAATATGATGCTTCCTGAATTAGACCTTGTCCTATTTACCTTCGGAAATGCTAGTGCTGCAGATAGGAAAAAAGGAGTGTTTGCCATCAAACCGAGTGGAGTTCCTTACAAAAAATTGGCTCCCGAAGACATGGTTATCGTAGATTTCGAGGGAAACACTGTTCAAGGAGAATTGCGTCCTTCTTCAGATACCCTTACACATGCTGTGCTGTATAAGCATTGGGAACATATAGGCGGTATCGTACATACTCATTCTACCTATGCAACTTCTTGGGCTCAGGCACAGAGTGATATTCCCATTTTTGGAACTACCCACGCCGACCATTTAACAGTAGATATTCCATGTGTCCCAGTGATGAAAGATGAAGTAATTAATGAGAATTATGAATACATGACGGGATTTCAAATCATAGATGGGCTAAAAGAAAAAGAACTCTCTCCAAAAGAAGTAGAAATGGTATTAGTAGCAAATCATGCTCCTTTTACTTGGGGAAAGGATGTGGAAAAAGCAGTATACAATAGTGCCGTATTGGAGGAAATTGCAAGAATGGCTTGGCTAACGAGGCAAATTCGACCTGATGCCCCCCGATTAAAGAATAGCCTTATCAATAAGCACTATAAAAGGAAGCACGGAAAGAACGCTTATTACGGACAAAAAACCTAGCCACTAATTTTTCAAAAATAAAATTAAAAGACTACTATGGGGAATTTTGATACTTTAGACTGGATCGTTGTCGGTCTGTATTTCCTGATCCTCGGTGGAATAGCCGTATGGGTGATTTTTCAAAAACAAAAAACCACAGAGGATTATTTTTTAGCGGGCCGCAACATTGGATGGTTCGTAGTAGGTGCTTCTATTTTTGCTTCTAATATAGGGTCCGAACATGTCGTAGGCTTAGCCGGGACTGGAGCTTCGGATAAAATGCCATTGTTAATCTATGAATTACATGCATGGATGGTACTCGTGTTGGGATGGGTGTTTCTCCCTTTTTATGCGCGAGCAGGAGTTTTTACCATGCCAGAATTTTTAGAAAAGCGATTTAGTGCAAATTCTCGTTGGTTTTTATCTATTTTCTCTTTGATCGCTTATGTACTCACTAAAGTATCTGTAACCGTGTATGCAGGAGGAATCGTTATTTCCACTTTGTTGGGAATAAGCTTCTGGCTGGGTGCATTGGCGACAGTGGTATTGACAGGGATCTACACAGTGTTAGGAGGTATGCGAGCGGTAGTGTATACCGAAGCTATTCAAGCCATTGTTCTTGTAATCGGAGCGGGCTTGCTTACATTCATGGGATTACAAGCTGTAGGAGGATGGGCAGAGTTAAAGGCTACGGTAGGGCCAGAATACTTTAATATGTGGAGGCCGATAAGTGATCCCGAATTTCCATGGCCCAGTTTACTGATAACCAGTACGATAGTAGGATTGTGGTATTGGTGTACGGATCAATACATTGTACAACGAGCATTGACGGCTAAAAATATTACGGAAGGAAGACGAGGTACGATTTGGGGAGGATTTTTGAAGCTACTTCCCGTATTCATTTTTCTCATTCCGGGAGTCATCGCATTGGCACTAAAACAAAAGGGGATGCTACAATGGGAAACTCCTGATCAGGCCTTTCCCGCCCTACTCACTTCAGTGCTTCCTTCAGGCTTAAGAGGATTAGTCGCTGCAGGACTGTTAGCAGCCTTGATGAGTAGTTTAGCGTCAGTATTTAACTCCTGTGCTACCCTATTTACCGTAGACATTTATAAAAAGCTGAAACCAAATACGCCCGAAGATCAACTAGTACTAATCGGGAGAATTGCCACTATATTGGTAGTTATTGCAGGAATAGCATGGATTCCTGTGATGCAAAGAATTTCCGGGGTTCTATATGAATATCTTCAATCAGTCCAATCCTACATAGCTCCTCCTATAGCTGCTGTATTTTTGCTGGGTATTTTTTCCAAACGAATTAATGAAAAAGGAGCGCTAGTAACGCTTGTAGTAGGGATGTTCATCGGATTTTTCAGAATTGGCTTAGAATTAGCGAAAGATTCCCTGGAACCTGGGTCGCTGCTATTTTTTCTGGGTGATATGCTATTTCTCACTTTCAGTGCTTGGTTCTTCTTATTTTGTGTGATCCTGGCAGTAGTTGTCAGCTTACTCACAGAGAAACCATCCGAAGAAAAACTGAGTGGATTAACCTTCCAAACACTTACCTCAGACCATAAAGAAGCCAATAGAAATAGTTACAACATTTGGGATATTGTGGTTTCCTTGATCGTCGTAGCTATCGTTATTTTTATCATGATTTCATTTAACGGCCAATAAATTCCTATTAAAATAATATCGTATTTTTATGATTTCTTTTTCCTCGTACGAACTTTGGTTTATCACTGGCAGTCAACATTTATACGGAGATGACACGCTCAAACAAGTAGACCAACATGCAAAGACAATAGCAGATTATCTCAATCAATCCTCACAAATTCCCATTAACATAGCTATCAAGCCAGTACTTACCACTCCCGAAGCCATCCTAAATATCTGCCTAGAAGCAAATAGCCATGCACATTGTGTAGGCATTATTTCCTGGATGCATACATTTTCCCCCGCAAAAATGTGGATTGGCGGCTTAAAAATCTTGCATAAACCGCTTCTACATTTTCATACTCAATTTGGTCAGGAGATTCCCTGGTCGCGTATCGATATGGATTTTATGAATCTCCATCAATCAGCTCATGGAGGAAGAGAATTTGGATTTATAAATGCCAGAATGCGGAAAGCAAGAAAAATAATAGTGGGCCATTGGAAGGAAGAAAGTGTACTGGAAAAAATAGGACAATGGGGACGAGTTACTTGTGCATGGGCCGACTCCCAACAAATGAAAATTGCCAGAATAGGAGATAATATGAGGCATGTAGCAGTGACTGAGGGAGATAAAGTCTCTGCACAAATTCAGTTTGGCTATTCAGTAAATGGATATGGTCTGGGCGATGTGGTGGCTCATATTTCTTCGATTTCAGAACAACGAGTAAATGCACTGCTGGATGAATATGAAGCGACCTATCAGCTTAGTAGTGAACTTCAACGAAATAGCCATAAGCGTCTTGCACTTGTGGAAGCGGCAAAGATAGAATTAGGCCTCAAATCTTTTTTAGAAGAGGGAGGCTTTCACGCTTTCACAGACACTTTCGAAAATTTACATGGGTTGGATCAACTTCCAGGGCTGGCCGTTCAACGTCTGATGAATGAAGGCTATGGTTTCGGCGCAGAAGGTGATTGGAAGACTGCTGCTTTAGTACGAACAATGAAAGTAATGGCCCATGGTTTGGAGGGGGGCAATTCCTTTATGGAAGATTATACCTATCACTTTGGGGCGGATGGAATGAAAGTACTTGGTGCGCATATGTTGGAAATTTGCCCTAGCATTGCTGCCGGAACTCCCAAGTGTGAATTACATCCATTAGGAATAGGAGGAAAAGCAGATCCGGTTAGATTAGTATTTGACACCGAGGAAGGAGATGCGCTTAATGCTTCTGTCATAGATCTGGGAAATCGCTTTAGAATATTAGCTAATAAAGTAACAGCACTCACTCCCGATCACAAACTACCAAAACTTCCGGTAGCGAGGGTGCTTTGGGATGCTATGCCCGACTCTCAGACCGCTGCCCATGCCTGGATATTAGCTGGAGGTGCTCACCATACCTGTTTTAGTCAAAATTTACAAGCGGAACAATTAGAAGATTTTGCTGACATCGCCAATGTAGAATTTGTATTGATAGATCAACAAACGGATATCTATCGATTTAAGCAAGAATTAAGGTGGAATGAGTTGTATTTTATTCTTGCCAATTGATATGTCTTTTATCTCATTCTCTACTACTACTTAGGTTAGAGAGCTTTGGTCCAGAGAAGAGATTGCAAAGTTCACAGATTACTTTCAACCTAGCATTTCTTCACATGGAACTAAGACTTTCCGGTTTTCTCAGGAATTGGGTTAATACAGCAAAAAATATATCATTACACCCATTGGCTACCATCCACAATCTATCTTTTTAATGAAAGATAAAGATCAGGGAATGTCTTGATTCATTTATCTTTCATTAAAAAGACTGTTGAATGAAAAATACCTTCGCTCTATTAAATACCCAGGACATATTTTTGTCAGAGGTAATAACCCTGATGGACCATTACTGAAAGATGAAGAAATCACTTTAGTTGAAGCCCTTAAAAGTGTGGGATATGCTACCTCGATTATTGGAAAATGGAGAAAATGTATCGGTGACTCAAACGATGTATATAGTTGGAATTCAAAGTCAATCATACTTCACCAAACCATTTAAATAAGAATTTGGTAAAACGCCTACTAAGTTTATAAATGATCTTATGAGTTATCAAGTAGGTAAAAAGTCATGAAAGTTTTTTAAAGTTCAATACAGAGACTATTTGGATTATTTAAAATAATAGTCTATTTTCAATATAGCTTTGAATTAAACTGCATGTATGAAATATATAAACTAACATCTGCAAATTGACGCTAATTTGTAGTGTTGTTTTGGTAGTAGTTTAGTTAGTTAGGTGTAGGCGGGATTAGATCAATCCCGCATTTTTTCAAACTTGACGAAGTAATTATTATCCCTTTATCTCATCAAACCTATATTTGTTCACTACTGGTTGATTATTAACATTTTCCACTAAAGCTTCTACATAGCTGACTTGAATCAAAGGGTATACTAATCTAAAACTAACGTATCACTAGGCTGATATCCTAATCGATGAGCAACTGCAAATACACTTTCACCTTCAGGTACAGAAATTGGATCTTCGTAAATATCCCAACTATTTGTTAACTCATTTACACTTTCAGCTGTTTGATATCCAATAGAAGCACCTTCAGTTTCGCAATCCAGGCTAATTCTTCCCTCCGTTTTGTTGGAGACTATATTACTTGTTTTAGGCTGAATTAATCCAGGCCAAATCGATTCCAATAATTCAGTCTCTGGTACAAATCCTTTGTCATCTATGTTTTCCATCCAACTCTCATATTCTGCTCTCAATCGCTCCAACTCTTCTTTGTAGTTCGGATCATCGGCTATATTGTGAAGTTCATGCGGATCATTTTCACAATCAAATAATTCTTCTTCAGGCTTTTCTTCCCTAAACCACAGCGCTTGTTCTGGAGTCAATGTTCCCTCTTCTTTTAATCTCAGTAGTTCCTGCATTATAGGCATGTTTTCTCTATATTTCACAGCCAGATAGTATCCCTGCTCAGGACGATAATTCCTCAAATATTTGAATCGTTGATCCCTGACTGCTCTAATCATATCATATTTTTCATCAAATCTGTCAGCGGCTGCATGTATATAAGATCTGGACTCAGTAGCTTGATATGGCCCAACAAATGCTTGACCGTGAATATGAGCGGGAGGCATAACACCAGCTAAGGACATAATTGTTGGCATAAAATCAATAAAACTAATAAGCTGATTATCTACTTCTCCCGCTTTCTCCTGATTCGGAAATCGGATAATTAATGGTAAACGCAAACCGGAATCATAGAGCAATCTTTTTTGTCTGGGCAGCGGTCCTCCATGATCAGCATACCAAAAAATGATCGTACTATCCATGAGTCCTGCCTCTTCTAGTTCATCTAATAATGCTCCTACTTGCGCATCCATTTCTTTTATGTTGGAATACATCCTACGTACATCCTTTTTAGCCAATTCTGTATCAGGCAAATAAGGAGGGATAGGTACTTCCTCATTGGCATCTATCCACAAAGAATCTTCTGCTTTTACCCAAATGCGAGATTCATGCGTAACTCCTAAATTAAATATGGAGAAAAAAGGTTTTCCCTCAGGTCGATGTTTCCAATGAGCTTGATTGCCATTTTCGTCCCAGGCAGTCACTGGAGCTTTAAATTGATAATCTTCTTTAGCATTATTTGTAGTAAAATATCCTGCCCTACGCATATATTCGCTATGCATTTTTACTGCAGGTGGAGGGACCGCTTCATATGGCACAAGTCCTTCGGGTAAATATTTAATATTCCCCCCTACCCTCATATGATTTGCTCCTATATGATTAGGATACATTCCTGTGGCAATTGCTGCTCTACTAGGTGAACAAACGCCGGAAGTAGAAAAAACATGAGTGTACCGAACTCCTTCAGCAGCTAATCTACTAAGATTGGGGGTACTGATGGTAGAATCTCCAAAGGGAGATATATACGGTCCCAGATCCTCAGCAACAATCCATAAAATATTTGGTCTAAAGGGTAATTTAGATTCCCCATCGGTACTGCTAAATGCAAATGAGGTTTGTTGATGCTTATCAGAATCACAGCTTATAAGGCAAATAGAAAAGACGAGTATTAAGGAAAGGCAAAAGGATTTCATATGCAGGCGTTGTATAGTATTGAAGGTAAGTATGTTTCCAATAATCTATAAAACTGTCCCGTACAATCATGAAAGCCCCATATCTTCAAAAACTCCATATACCTTTGCACTTCTTCCAATATTCTGTTCCAATAATTCTTATCTGCTATTCTTCCAGCCACATATATCTATCATTCTCGCTACCAATCCCGTCCAGCCCGTTTGATGTGAAGCTCCGAGCCCTCTTCCATTATCCCCATGAAAGTGCTCATAGTACAATATTAAGTCTTTAAAATGAGGATTATCTTTATATACATCAAAAGGAATATGTACTGGCCTTAATCCAGTATCGGGGTCAGGTAAAAAACAGGGAAATAAGGTGTAGGGAAATATCATCGGCAACGCCATCCAAGGATCTGATTCTGTCGGTTCCCGTCGGACAAGCCACTTTAAGATCTTCTCCATAATAGGTATGCAGTTCACGTAAAGATTGTATGATAAGGAAATTCATGGGTATCCAGATAGGACCTCGCCAGTTGGAATTTCCCCCAAAAAGATTGGTTTGACTTTCTCCTGGTTCATACTGGAAGCTAAAGATTTGCCCATCTATATACAACTCATAAGGTGTCTTGTGAAGCTTGGAGACCGATCGAATTCCGTAATCCGAATAGAATTCATTTGTATTTAACAGCGCTTCCAATAAGTGTATCAATCGTTCCTTAGGCACCAATGACAGCAAAATATCTTCATTATCTCGCAATTCCTCGATAACTTGAAATTGACCGGTTCTCCTTCTGTAATGCCAAAACCACCTTAGCCGGTCAGAAAATCCCTTTAGCTTTTCACAAACTTCCTTCTTCAGGACAAAGGTGGCAAATAGAGAAGTAAGACCTACTAATGATCTAATCTTCAGCGGAATGGTATCTCCATTAGGAAGGGTAAGCATATCATAGAAAAATCCTTCCTCTTCATTCCAGGCACTTCCATAATCTATATGTAATTGATTGAGTGCTTCCGCTATATATATAAAATGCTCTAAAAATTTAGTAGCCACATCTTCATAAGTGGGATCGTGCATAGATAATTCTACGGCCATATCCAACATATTCAAACAAAACATAGCCATCCAACTTGTCCCATCTGCTTGATCCAGTGTACCTCCACCAGGAACTCCCGCACTTCTATCAAAAATCCCAATATTATCTAACCCCAAAAATCCTCCTTCAAAAATATTATTATCATTGACATCTTTCCGATTTACCCACCAGGTAAAATTTAGCGTCAACTTTTGGAACACCCTCTTTAAAAAGTCCACATCAGCTTTCCCATTTCTATACCTATCTATCCTATACACCTCCATACAAGCCCATGCATGCACTGGAGGATTTACATCACTAAACGCCCACTCATAAGCGGGTAATTGCCCTCGAGGATTCATGTACCATTCTCGCAAGAACAAAATAAGTTGATCCTTTGCAAATTGAGCGTCGATCATCGCCAACGGAACCGTATGAAAAGCAAGATCCCAGGTGGCATACCAAGGAAATTCCCATTTATCCGGCATGGAAATGATATCTTCGTTATTCAAGGTACGCCACTCTTTGTTCCTCTGTTTTTTGCGACTTTCTGGTGGAGTTGGTAGCCCAGGATCACCGTCCAGCCAAATATTCATATCAATATTATAGTACTGTTTGGTCCAAAGCATTCCTGCAAATGCCTGCCGCTGGATTTGCTTTAATTCGGGGTCTGCATGTGAAGGAATGAATTGCGCATAAAATTCATCCGCTTCTTGGATTCTTTGGTCAAAAATGCGAGTAAATGAATCACCTAACACATCATCTACTCCTTTTTCTCTTGAAAGTCGCAATCTCACTTCCCATGATTCACCGGCAAAAACCTCAGCTTGATAAAAAGGGCTACATTTTGTTCCTTCCGTTACTCCTTCAAATACAGAAAAATCCTGCTGGACCACAGCATCATTAATAGCATCTTTCACCAGTAGGGATACATTCTTTTCTCCAAAGATTTTTTCTCTGTTTGTCTCATTTTCAGTAAATAACATACGCTGAGGTGCCGAAAAATGAAAGTAATATTCTCCTTGGTTGGCATGAGACAGATGTACCGAATGAACCTCTCCTTGTTGATGGTAATAAAATAAAGAAGGCTTATTCCCGATCAATTGATATTTCCATAAATTTCTATACCAAAGTGTGGGAAGAAGTGTCAGTGTAGCAGAATCAGGGCCTCTGTTACAGGCAGTAATCTTAATAAGGATATCTTCGGGAGAAGCTTTGGCATACTCTATAAATACATCGAAATATCTGTCATCTTCAAATATCCCTGTATCTAATATTTCGTACTCTCTCTCATGTTTTGGTAGTTGTTGGTTAACCTGTACCAATTCATCATATGGATAAGCCTGATGGGGGTATTTATACAGGTATTTCATATAACTGTGGGTAGGCGTATTATCCAGATAGTAGTACAATTCCTTCACATCCTCTCCATGATTACCTTCGGGGCCTTTTAATCCAAATAAGCGCTCTTTAATGATGGGATCTTGGCCGTTCCACATCCCCAATGCAAAACAAATATTACAATCGGCATCACTAATGCCTGCTAAACCATCCTCCCCCCATCTGTAAACCCTGCTCCTGGCATGATCGTGAGGAAAAAAAGTCCAGGCATCTCCATGAGGGCTGTAATCTTCTCTTACAGTACCCCACTGACGTTCACTTAGATAAGGTCCCCACTTTTTCCAGTCTACTTTATTTCCCTCGTGATGTTTTAGTCGTAATTCTTCCGCTATGATATGAGTTTCAGACATGAATGAGAGGTTGTTTTGTAATAGAAAATGAATGAATAAATAACAAAAACGAATTAGCCGTTAGTGGTGAATCCGGGATAACAAGTCATCCCACCATCTACAAACAAAGTAGTTCCGGTAACATAATCCGATTCATCTGAAGCTAACCAAACAGCTGCTGCGCCTATATCATGAGGTTGACCAATGCGATTATAAGGAATGAGTTGCATTAATTTATCCAGGGCCTCTTGTGTTTCCCAGGAATCGGTATTGATAGGGGTTTGGATAGCTCCGGGGGCGATACTATTCACTCTGATTCTTTGACGTCCATATTCTTGTGCCAGAGATTGCATTAACATAACGATGGCTCCTTTAGAAGCAGCATAGTTTGCATGTCCTGCCCATGGAATCACTTCATGTACAGAACTCATATGAATAATTTTTCCCAGGGAGGTAGAAATATCTGGTCGCATTCCTCTTCTTAAAAATTCCCTGATAGCTGCACGGGCACATAAAAATTGACCAGTCAGGTTTACATCTATCACTTGTTGCCACTGTTTCATGGTCATTTCATGAAAGGCAGCATCTCTCTGGATTCCTGCATTCGCTACAAGAATATCTACTGTCCCAAAGGTGTCAATGGCAGTTTGGAACATCGCTTCTACCTGATCCTCTTTACTTACATCGGCTTTATAAGTGATCGCCTTTGCCTCGGTATCATTTTTTTCAATGATATCCGCCACTTCTTCGGCCGCTTCGGGATTGGAAATGTAATTCACTACCACATTTCCACAATCCATTCCTAAAGCAATGGCAACTTCCTTTCCAATGCCAGAATTAGCACCAGTAACAATACAAGTTTGATGATGTAGTCGATTATTGGGTTTTTGACTCATAAGTTGGATAATAGGATGATGCGGATAATTTACTAAACTTCTTTAATTAGATTATCACTTATATTCTCGTTAGGTTAATAATTTACTATTTAATAATGATCAGAGATTATATTAATATCGGTAATATTCGCGTCCATGGAATTAAGGTGGATGCTAAAGGCAGGTGTGCTCATTGGCACAGTGAAAAGGATATAGTTTCGTTCCAATTTCCTGGTGATAAGTTATTTTATCCTTGTTATCAATGCTTTATAGCTATTCATGGAAAGAAACCTTCGACATGGTCATTAAAAAGGGACGCTCAGAAAAAGGTAATTTTATGTGGAAATTGCCAAAACCTCATTGACCTCCAAACTTATATTCAACATGCTAACAATTGTATCCACTGCCACCATCCCTTTAATCCTGGATGCAAGCGCCACTGGCATTTGTATGTTCATATAGCCTGAACAATAATTAAATATAAACTTAATTTTTTATTATTTGTAAATACCATCCTGTAGCGTCCTTTCTTATTTCTGTCAGATTTACGTAAAGGTTTACGAACTCGAAGAATTATTATGTAATTTCATTGTTAGCATTACATTAACATGTATAATTGATAACTTATGAGGACTATTTACACTATGCTTTCGGGTAGGGTTATGCTCACCCTAGCCTTTTTGATGTTGCTCACTACAGGATTACTGGCCCAGTCTCAGACATATTCTGGAACTGTAGTTAACCAGGGAACAAATGATCCTTTAGTCGGAGCAACTATTTTAATTCAAGGTACTACTACAGGTACGTTAACTGATGAACAAGGCAGGTTTTCTCTTGAAGCTAAGCCTGGCGATATCTTAAACGTGTCCTACATCGGATTTACTACTCGCCAAATCTCTCTTGGAGAAGAAACCAATCTTACCCTTGATATGGTGGAGGGTATGCAATTGGAAGAAGTAGTCGTTACAGGCTACACGGCCCAACGTAAAAGAGACATCACAGGTGCTGTCTCTGTGGTAAATGCTGAGGAATTGAATCAAATTACTTCTGCAAGCTTCTTACAGCGTCTGGAAGGTAGAGCTGCAGGGGTAACGATTAACACAGATGGTAGACCTGGTAGCCGCTCCACTGTAAGAATTCGCGGTATTAGTGGGTTTGGTAATAACGACCCACTTTACGTCATCGATGGAGTACCTATACAGGATGCATTCAGTAATTTCCTGAATCCTACTGATATCGAATCTATTCAGGTACTGAAAGACGCTTCCGCTACTTCTATCTACGGATCAAGGGCTAGTAATGGGGTAGTAATCATCACTACCAAAAAAGGACAAGCGGGTAGAACCAAAGTTTCTTATGATGGCTATGTAGGAGTTCAAACGCCAGTGGGTGGATTTAATGATTTCCTTATTAAAAATCCCCTGGATTACGCAGAGGTAGTAAGGGTGGCACATGAAAATGCTGACATACCTGTTCCCATTAACATTTTTGGAGATCCCAATAATCCTACTATTCCTACTTATATCTGGCCAAATGGGGGAAGTCAGGATCTTCCCTTTACAGACGTAGATGAAAGCTCCTACTTTTTGGATCTTACTAATGCAAGCACAGCTAATCTGATCATGCGTGCCAGCCAAGGAACAGACTGGTGGGATGAGTCTTTTGATCCTGCATTCGTTCAAGATCACAACCTGAATATTTCTGGTGGAACACAAAATTCTGTATTTAGTATCACAGCAGGATATTTTGATCAAAATGGTACGCTGAGAGAAACTTTTTTCAGGAGGTTTTCGATCCGTGCCAATAGTGAATTCACTGCTGGTAGATTTAAGTTTGGAGAGAATATTGCTCTTACCAGAACTGAGGATGTAGACGGTGGTTTCGGAAACCAAGGAGAAGGGTCAGTCATTGGCCAAATCATCAAATTCCAACCTGTCATTCCTGTCTTTGATATAGATGGGTATTTTGCTGGAGCAAAAGCAGTAGGTTTAGGAAACGGATCGAATCCTCGAAAAATCTTATTTGAGAACCAGGATGATGTATTTACTGGAAATAGGGTCTTTGGAAATGCCTTTGCAGAAGTAGAAATTATAGATGGTCTTAAAGCGAGAACTAGTTTCGGTATTAACTATAGTTCAAGTTTTGAGCCCGATTGGGTATTACCTTCTCCTGAAGATTCAGAACCAAACTTTGCTTTTGGATTAACCGAAAGATGGAGAACTAATTTTGATTGGACCTGGACCAATACATTGAACTACAGAAAGAATTTTGGTGTTCATACGCTGGATGTTTTAGCTGGTTATGAAGCGCTTGATTTTAGTAATAGAGGGCTAGATGGAGGTATTCAAAATTTCATTACCCTTGATATTAATGCAAGATATATCAATGCTGCTTTAGCGAATAATGATACACGTAATATCAATAGCTTTGGGGGATTGAATTCCTTGAATTCAATCTTTGGTAAAATTGATTACTCTTTTGATGATAGATACTTGGCCAGCTTTACCATTAGAAGAGATGGTTCTTCCAGATTTGGATCCGAAAACAGATTTGGGGTATTTCCTGCCTTCAGTCTTGGTTGGAGACTATCCTCCGAACCTTTCATGGCAAATGTAGGATGGTTGTCAGACCTAAAAATTCGTGGGGGTTGGGGTGTAACCGGGAACCAGCAAATACCTAACGGACGTACTAGCGATCAGTTTGGTGGTGGAATCGATCAGGCATTCTACGATATCAATGGGACAAATACTTCTCTAGTACAAGGATTCATTCTTACTGCCGTAGGGAATGATGCACTTCAGTGGGAGGAAAATATTAATACCAACATAGGGTTTGATGCGTCTTTCCTAGACAACCGATTAGAAGTAGTACTTGATTTGTATGAGCGTAACCAGGATGGTTTATTATTCGCCCCTCAACAACCCGCTACTGCTGGAGGTGCTAATCCACCATTCCAAAATATAGGGGAAGTACGAAATAGAGGGATTGACTTTTCTATTTCGTACAGAGGAAATATTACTCCTGAATTATCCATCAATACCTCCGTTAATCTAGGTGCATACCAAAATGAAATTACTCGAATCGATGGAGAACAAGATTTCTTTTTCGGAGGTTTTGGAGGTAGAAACGGTAACATTGTCATTAATGAACTAGGGAGCCCCATTGGAACATTTTATGGATTACAAACTGATGGATTTTTTGAAAATGAAGCTGCTGTACAGGCTCATGCAACTCAGGATGGTGCTGCTCCGGGGAGACTTAGATTTGTGGACCTTAACGGTGATGGTATAGTAAACGCTGAAGATAGAACTATTATAGGGAGTTATCATCCAGATGCAACTGTAGGATTTAACCTGGGGTTCAATTGGAGAAACTTTGATATGAACATGTTCTTTTTTGGTTCATTCGGTAATGAGATATTTGATATAACTAAGGAATTTACCATCTTCAGATTGTTCAATACCAATGTGAGAGAAGATTTGGTAGCTAATTCCTGGACACCTCAGAATTTAAATCCTAAGTATCCACGTTTAGATCAAAATGATACTTTCAGTAGACAAGTAAGTGATTTCTATGTTGAAGATGCTTCTTATGTGAGAATGAAAAACTTGCAAATAGGATATACGATTCCTTCTGGGGCATTAGGATTTGCAGGAGTGAATAATCTTCGTGTATTTGTTCAAGCTCAGAACTTATTTACAATTACTGATTATGAGAATATTGATCCTGCTTTACCATCTATTAGTAGAAATGTGAATGGAGTAAATGTATCTGATCAAAGTAACGGTATTGATCGCGGTACATTCCCAAATAATCAAATCTATACTTTAGGAGTAAATTTAGGATTCTAAACAAACATATATTACTTTTTATATGTTATCTTTGAAATTAAAACTAACTAACAACAAAAAGTCAATAAACATGAAAAGGATACTATTCTGCTTAGGATTTTCTGGCATAGTGCTGGGATTTATTCTAGGTTGTTCAGAAGATTTTTTAGATGCTCCCACGCAAGGGGTACTCGATTCTTCTGTTCTTGGAAATCAAAATGGTGTGGAAGGTACACTTATAGCAGCATACTCCATGCTAGATGGTTTTGGACGACCTGGGGGTGTTTGGTCCGCTGCAGGCAGTAATTACGTTTTTGGAAGTATGGCCTCAGACGATGCTTATAAAGGTTCAGAACCTGGAGACCAAGGTCCGATGACAGATGTTGAATTGTATCAGTGGGGAACAGGTGGAGCAGACGGTTACATGAATTCTAAGTGGGCGGCTGTATACGAAGGTGTAAGTAGAGCAAATGCAACAATTACTTTGTTAAATAGTGTGGATGATATTGATCCTGCTGATAGAGCTCGAATTGAAGGAGAAGCCCGATTTCTAAGGGCTCACTATCATTTTGACGCATTCCAGGTTTGGAGAAATATTCCTTACTATACGGAGGCTGATGAAGATTTTCGTAAGGCTAACACAGGAACAGATGCACTTCCGTTGATCATTGCAGATATGCAAGCTGCTATTGGGCTATTACCTGAATCCCAAGATCAGGTAGGACGTGTTACTCAGTGGACCGCTAAAGCGATGTTAGGTAAGTACCAAATGTGGGCACAAGATTTTGCTGGTGCTAAAGCTACTCTGGATGATGTAGTTAATAACGGTCCGTACGCTTTACAAGACTGTTTTAGAGATGTCTTTAACGTAGAATTTGATAATGGCCCAGAAACAGTCTTGGCTTATCAGGCATCTACGAATGATGGATCTACTACGGGGCAAAATGGAAATAGACATGAGCGTTTAAATCACCCTCATTCTGGAAGCCCACTAGGATGTTGCGGTTTTCACCAGCCCTCCCAGAATTTGGTAAATGCGTATAAGGTGGATGCTAATGGCCTTCCGTTATTAGATGGCTCATTTAATGACGCTGAATTGACTGCTGCTGATCCCGTGGATCCAAGATTAGATTGGACTGTAGGAAGAGATGATGTACCCTACATAGATTGGGGATTACACGCACCTGGATGGATTAGAGACCGTTCCTGGGCAGGACCTTTTAGTCCAAAGAAACATGTATATGCTCAATTTAGTGATGCTCAAAGCGCGGTAGGATGGCAGAATACTCAATTGCACTCCTCCAATCGTCATTTATTACGTTTTGCTGAAGTATTGTTATTTTTGGCTGAAGCTGAAGTTGAATTAGGTAACTTAGAAAGAGCCAGAGAAATAGTTAATCAAATCAGAACCAGAGCTAATGCTTGTGCCCAAGGACCAGATGGTGTTGCTATCACAACCACACTAGACGATCCAGCTATTACATGGGCTACTTATCAAGTAGGAACATATGATGACCCTTGGACAGACCAGAATATTGCCAGAGAAGCTGTGAGAACTGAACGCAGATTAGAGTTGGCTTTAGAAGGTCAGCGTTTCTTTGACCTAAGAAGATGGGGAGTTGCCAGCGAAGTACTAAATGCTTATCTAGCAGTAGAGGAAACGAGAAGAGCCTACCTTACAGCTTCGGAAGGATATACATCTCGTAATGATTTATATCCTCTACCAAGTCAACAAATTGAATTGAGCGAAGTGGAAGGAGAACAACGACTAGTACAGAATCCAGGTTGGTAATAAATACTAAAGCATAAGAATTCCCGGAAGGAAATATTTATTTCTTTCCGGGTTTACTATTTTTATAGAAACAATATATTGCTCAGATGCAGATGTTTAATTCAATCTATTCCATATCGTTCTTATTATCTTCTATCCTACTTCTATCAAGTTGCCAACATTCACAACAAACTCACCCCAATGCATCTCCTACCCTATTTTCCCTGATACCACCTGATCAATCGGGGGTAGATTTTGTCAATCACGTAGAAGATCAAGTAGACTTCAATATCCTTACTTACAGAAATTTTTACAATGGAGGTGGCGTCGCTTTAGGAGATATTAATAATGATGGTCTGGTTGACATCTACTTTACCTCCAACATGGGTGAAAATAAATTATATCTCAATAAAGGGAATGTTAGCTTCGAAGATATTACCGAAAAAGCAAGAGTGGAGGGTACAGCTTCTTGGAGTACTGGAGTAAGCATGGTTGATGTAAATGCTGATGGTTGGTTAGACATCTATGTGTGTAATTCAGGAGATGTAGCTGGAGGAAGTAAAGCGAATGAATTATTTATCAACCAACAAAACCTCACTTTTACTGAAGAAGCGGCCAAGTGGAATTTAAACAACGAAGGATATTCTACCCACGCCTCCTTTTTTGATTATGATCAAGATGGAGACCTGGATTGCTACCTTTTGAATAATAGCGTTAAAGATCCCAATCGCATTGAATTATATAGAGCTACCCGAGAAGTAGCTGATGATCTGGGAGGAGACAAACTTATGCGGAATGATGGAGACACTTTTACAGATGTTACTTTAGCGGCTGGTTTGTATAGCAGTAAAATTGGGTTCGGTTTGGGGGTTACCGTCAGCGATATCAATGGGGATTATTTACCAGATATCTATGTCAGCAATGATTTCTGGGAAAGGGATTATATGTACTTAAATCGTGGAGACGGTACTTTTTCAGAAGAGCTTAATGAGCGGACAGCGATGGTCTCTCTCAATAGCATGGGTTCCGATATCGCTGATATCAATAATGATGGTGCTCCTGATATTATGACTACCGACATGCTTCCAGGAGACAATCGTCGATTAAAGACCATGACCCAGTTTAATCCTGCCCGCCTGGACAATCGTAAGTTTCGAGCAAGCTATCATTATCAACTCTTACAAAATTGTCTTCAACTTAATACAGGCAATACCCATTTTCAGGAAATGGCTCATATGGCTGGAGTATCTTCTACCGATTGGAGCTGGGGAACATTATTGTTTGACGTCGATAATGATGGATGGAAAGATATTTTTGTGAGCAATGGCGTATTGAGAGATATTACTGATCTAGATTTTGTAGATTTTATTTCCGACAAAGAAAATGTTAATGATATCGTCCAAAAGACAGGAAGATCAGACATTCGCGATTTTCTCCCTCATATGCCTTCCAGTCCTGTTCCAAATTATCTTTTTATCAATGAGCAGACACTTAGATTCTCAAATCAGGCAGAAGAATTAGGAGTTGGACAAAATAGTTTTAGCAATGGAGCTGCCTATGGCGATGTAGATAATGATGGAGACCTTGATTTAGTGATCAATAATCAAAATCAACCCGCCTTTATTTACCGTAATCATTCTGACACACTTACACAATCAAACTATATATCTCTTAAGCTTGAAGGAGGAGAAAAAAATACCCTGGCCATAGGTACAATCGTTCATGCTTTTATCGACGGCCAACAACAATCTTATCAACAATATCTTTCCCGAAGTTTCCAAAGTTCCGTTGCACCGGGAATCATCATAGGGTTAGGAAACGCTTCCAAGGTAGATAGCCTCATCATCATATGGCCCAATTTACAGCAACAAACACTTACCGATCTCCCAGCTAATCAATCTCTTAGTCTTTCCCAAGAAAATGCTACTCAAAAAGTCAGGCTTCAGCCCATTGGTACGACTTCTCCCCTATTCGAACAAGCCAATGATATTATTCGAGGAGACCTTAAGCATACGGAAAATGCTTACGACGATTTCGATCATGAAGCCTTGCTTCCTAAAATGCTCTCTACAGAAAGTCCCAGGCTTTTAGTAGGTGATGTAAATGGGGATCAATTGGATGATATACTGATGTTATGCGCTGCCGGATATTCGGATAAAACCTATTTACAACAACGCAACGGAACTTTTAGTCAGCAAGCTCAAGCTGCTTTTGACTTGACCAGAGATAGAGAAAGTGTTTGTGGTTCATTGGCAGATATTGATGGAGATGGGGATTTGGATGCCATCATTGGAACAGGAGGAAATGAATACCAACGTGGATTTGACTATTTTAAGCTCAGGGTGTATGAAAATAATGGAAAAGGAACTTTCGAGCCTGCTCCGGAGAAAGGTCCTAAAGTAGCTGGACATTTTTCTGCTATTGAGGCGAATGATATAGATCAAGATGGTGATATGGATTTATTTATAGGAGGAAGAACTGTTCCTGGTAATTATGGATTAATTCCTGAAAGTTTTTTGATCATTAACAAGGGAAATAATCAATGGTCTCCTATTCATCAGGAGTTTTTTGCAAATCTGGGAATGGTAACAGATGCTACTTGGGTAGATGTTAATGGAGATAGTTGGGATGATTTAATGGTAGTAGGAGATTGGATGTCTGTTTACCTATTCATTAATCAGGAAGGAGCCCTTTTAGCTCCAATTAAACTTTCAGATAGTGAAGGTTGGTGGACTCGAATACATGTAGATGATATAGATCAAGATGGAGATATGGATGCTATCCTGGGAAATTGGGGATTAAATGCAAGAATTAATGCATCTTCTGAGCGGCCATTGAAATTACATGTGGGGGATTTTGACAATAATAAAAAATCTGAATTTGTGTTGACCTATTATCCTCCTTTAGAAACCAAAGCTTTTCCATTCGCCACTAAGACTGACATCATTAATCAACTACCATATCTCAAAAAGTCAAATATTGCTTATCATACTTATGCTGAACAAACCTATCAAACGCTATTTTCCGAAGAAGTAAGGAAGAAGGCTTATACCTTGACAGCAACTACATTAGAAAGTACGATTATGTGGAATGAAGGGATATCCTCGACTGGGGAATTGCAGTTTAAACTTTCTCCTTTGCCTTTAATGGCTCAGATAGCTCCGGTGTTTGGGATCGCAACAGCCGATATGGATCATGATGGGCTAAAGGACATTTGGCTTGGGGGGAATTTTTATGGACTCAAACCGGAGGCAGGGAGATTAGGCGCTAGTTTAGGGACAATGTTAAAGGGTATGGGAAATCGACAGTTAGAATACGTTACTCCAGATAAGTCAGGAGTAACCGTAAAAGGAGAAGTAAGGGATGTTTGTTGGATCAAAAGCAAAAATGATCAGCTAGTATTAATTATTGCCAGGAATGATGAAGAGTTGCTGAGTTTTAGGTTGAATCAATAAGGCTTGGCCCTAATCCCATTGGCATCGGGGAATGGCTCAACTTTTTCTTATTTCCTAACCAATATATTTTATGTAAAACTCCTAACGTATCACCAAGATCGAACCTTTACAAGGCTTAGCATCCAGTAATAATTCAGATACTAATATATAAAAGTAACTACCAGGAGGAGTATTGGTAAAAGCACCTGTAGAACCCGGCCAATTTTGCTGATAATTCCCGGTAGATAATATTTCATTTCCCCATCTATCTACTATTCTTAAGGAATGATCCTCTGGTAATCCAGTAATGACCCATTCATCATTCACACCATCACCATTCGGAGTGACCACATTGGTGAAGTTTAATCCATCGCATCTATTTGAAGGAATAATTTCCAGTAAAGCTGGAAATACATTATTCGATAAATCCGGATCTTGATTGACATTATCACAATCAGCGACAAAGATCAGGAAATCACCTGAATCTAAATCTCCGGGAAGAGTAAATGATAAAGAAATGGTTGTATCGCTATTTGGCCCGATGGAGTTAACAGTCACAGCAATGATTTCCCGATCGAAATTATCTCTCACACCATCTTCAGAATATACCACGCAAATTTCAAACGCTTCTGAAGCGCCATCTCCTTCATTTCGAATATCTACACTTACATTTACCTGTTGTTGAGGTTGAGGATTAGATGGTAGACCTGATGGAGAACCAATAGTTAGGTCTGGATTTCCTTCACCAATGCTGTCTTCTACAACAACAGGAATACTTCTAATATTATTACTTTCATTATCTTCCGTAATATCGTCATTACAATCTGCGACAAAAAACAATTGATAATTCCCAGCTTGAATACTATTAGAAATGGAAAACGATATATTTAACGGAATGCTTTCCAGGGTATCCAGAGGCGGGGTTGCCACATCGGCTAGAGAAATATCTATATTCGGGTTAAAAGTATCATCCTCGGAGAGGAAAAGACAGGCTAAAGAAGCATCCGCTCCAAAGGATGCACTGAGATTTTGAATATTAAACGTAGCCGTATTATTTTCTCCTACTCTAATAATAGAACTGCTAATGGCTGGATCAAAAACTGCAAGATCTGGATTGTTGTCAGGTGCTTCTTCTATTGTGATAGTAGTACTTAGCGTATTGTTATTCTCATTACTTTCAGTTATTTCATTCTGGCAATCAGCCACCCCAATGATAAAATAATTTCCCGGCTCAGTGTTAGCTGGAATAATAAGCGTTTCCTGGATTAATTGACTTCCATTAGGTACTATCACAGCTGTTTCTGCCGTTGCTAATAAAACATCAATACCAGTTTCAAACACATCATTGGTTGAAAGGAAAAAGCAGGTACTGGACAATGGAGCATTCGCCTGATCTTGATTAACTACTTCCGCGCTGACAGATCCTTGCTGGCCTGCGGTGATTTTATCAGGACTCACTTCTATAGATCCAAGGCTTAAATCAGCTAAGGGTTCTCCAATGGAAATTTCAACCGTAGCTATATTATTTGCTTCATCTACTTCATCCAGGCTTTCATTACAATCTGCAATAAACAAAATGAAGTATGTACCTGGATTCGTGTTAGCAGGAATGTTTACAGCTGTTGTCAACAGCTCGCTGGTATTAACAGGAAGTGCGCTTACATCCAACCTACCCACTTCAATATCAATAGCCGATTCAAATGTATTGTTCAGAGAAAGGAACAAGCATGCCTTGGAAGTATCTGCAGCGCCATTTCCCTGATTAGTAACAGTAAAGTTTGCCTGTAGACTATCGCCAGTAAGTACTACTACGGGATCAATGCTAGCATCTTGAATAAGTAAATCCGGTCTGGGTTGTTCGTTAACAGTAATGGGTACTGCAATCGTATTATTGCTTTCATCACTTTCGGGAATTTCTTCTCCACAATCAGCCTCTAAAATCAGAAAGTAGTTTCCGGCTACAATAGATGCAGGAATGGTAATTTCCTCAAATATTTCTCCACTCTCACCCGAAGCTAGGTCGTCTACATTTATCTCCTGAATGAGCAAATCGGCAATATCTAATTCCTGGTTCTCGGATAAATGGAAACAGACTTTCGAAATATCTGCATCACCTGTTCCAATATTACTCAACGTAAACGTAACTTGAGTTACCTCTCCTTGTGCTAACACAGACGGATCAATAACTGGATTTTCTACGATTAAATCAGCTTGTGGTTGTCCCACACTTACCGCTACAGCAACCACATTATTAGCCTCATTACTTTCATTTATGGCATTTCCACAATCAGCCTCAAAAATAATAAAGTAAGTCCCTGGCTCAATTCCTGCAGGAATAGTAAGCTCCTGTGTCAGTGCTGCTGAACTCAAGGCGAGTAATGCCTGAGCATTAGCTTCTTCCAAAGAAAGATCACCTCCATCCAGAATATTATCTTGCGAAAAATGAAAACATATAGTAGAAGCCGGCGCATCCCCTATATCTAAATTATCTAAAGAAAAGTTTGCAGAAAGGGATTCACCAGGAAAAACACCGTTAGGAGTTAATACAGGATTAGAAATACTAAGATCTGCCAAAGGTTGATCTACGGTGAATGCTACAGAAATCACATTATTATTCTCGTTGCTTTCGAGATTCTCTTCATTACAATCTATTTCTATCAACAAAGTATAATTACCCGGCAGAGTAGCTTCTGGAATGATTATTTCCTCTAGAAAGGAAATTTGATTTCCAGCCAGGATAGCTTGTACAGCCACCTGCTTTAATAACTCATCTGTCTCCTCCAACACATCATTCTGTGAAAGAAAGATACAAACCGAAGAAGCAGCAGAACTTCCAACACCTATATTTTTAGCGATAAAGGACACAAAGATGGATTCTCCTGGAAGGGCTATTTCTGGATCAACTCCTTCATCTTCGATGGTCAGGTCTGGAAGAGGTTGGGCTACTGTTATGCCCACAGAATTCACATTGTTATTTTCATTACTTTCTACAATAGCCTTTTTACAATCAGCTTCAAAAAGAATAAAGTAATTACCAGGAGCAGTGCCAACAGGAATTATGAGATCCTGAGAAATGGTCAATTCCCCTCCTGCAACCAAAGCTGCTGCATCAATTTCACTTAACAATATATCTGCCGCACCTAATAAATTATCTTGTGAGAGATAAAAACATACACTGGATGCCGCAGCATCACCATCACCTTCATTTTTGAGTATTAGTGATGCAGTGGTTGTTTCTTCAGGTAATAATTCCGTAACTGTTAATGAAGGGGTTGAAATCGTCAAGTCTGCCAGAAGTTGTCCTACACTTATAGGTACTGCTACGATATTGTTATTTTCATCACTTTCTACTACATCTTCATCACAATCTGCCTCAAAGAGGATAAAGTAATTCCCAGCTATCGTTCCTATAGGAATCGTCAAGTCCTTATTCAAAGCGACCTGACCACCAGTAGCAATGGCTGGACTTTCCACCTCCCCAAGTAATACATCTGCTGCACCTAGTGTATTATCTGTAGATAAGTAAAAACATACCGTAGAAATCCCTGCTGCCCCATTCCCTTCATTAAGTAGATTAAAGGTGGCGGTCAATACTTCATTAGGCAACAAATTAGTTGGATTTACAGACTCATCATTTATCACCAGGTCGGGAAAGGGCTGGTTGACATTTATTCCCACACTTTCAAGATTATTCGTTTCATCACTCTCAATAATAATCTTGTCACAATCTGCTTCAAAAAGGATAAAATAATTTCCAGGAATTGTCCCAGCAGGAATGGTTAGTTCCTGAGACAATTCAATTTCTCCATTCGATGCTAAATTAGGCGCTGCTACTTCCCCGATAAGTATATCCGTTCCTCCCAACAAATTATCTGTAGATAGATAAAAGCAAATCTTGGAAGCTGCCGCATCTCCTTCTCCTTCATTTTTCAATAATAGAGAGGCTGTAGTTGTCTCTTCTGGCAGCACATCCGTATCTGTCAAGGCAGGGTTAGTAATGATTAAATCCGGTAAAGGAGCTTCAACAGTAATTTTAGTACCAAATATAAAGACATTGTTATTTTCATTTTTCTCTTCTATGTTACCAGTAGGAGCCTCATTCCCAAAAGGATCAGTGACACCTAGTAAAAAATATTCTCCTGCTGGAACATTAATCCCGTCCTTATTTAAATCTAAGGTTTCATCTTCTACAAAAGTTTCTCCTGGTTTGAGTATTTTATCCGTTCCGAAAAACTCTCCACCAATAAAGAAATCATTGTCTTTTTCAAAAGAATTATCTGTTGACAAGTAATAGTTTGTCAGAAAACCGTCTTCAGTATTAAAGGCATCCGCATCTCCCTGATTTGTAGTAGACGAAGTGGCATCAAACGTTTCACCTAACTGCAAGGTAGTTTTCTCTACAAAATCAATCGTACACACCAAATCGGGTAAAGGAGGATCGCCTACCGTAATTTTTGTACCAAAGACGAATACATTGTTATTTTCATCACTCTCCTCGACTTTACCAATGGGAAAATCAGCATTAAATGGATCAGTTACACAAAGTAAAAAATACTCGCCATTTGGAACATTGATCCCATCTTTGTTTAAATCCAACTCTTCATCTTCGTCAAAAAACTCCCCAGACTTTAACACTTCATCCTCATCAAAAAATTCCCCTCCAATAAAAAAATCATTATCTCTTTCGTAAGTGTTATTGTCCGATAAAAAATAATTTGTCAAAAATCCGTCTTCAGTATTAAAGGCATCTCCAAGTCCTTGATTAAACGTTCTGGAAGAAGCATTAAATGTTTCTCCCGGCACTAAATCTGTTTTCTCTAAAAAGGTAATAGAACACACTAAATCAGGTAGTGCTCCCGCATTCCCTACCGTTATTTTCGTTCCAAAAACAAATACGTTATTATTTTCATTGAGCTCGAGAATATTACCAATCGGCGTATCCTCTTGGGGTGGATCCGTTACACAAAGCAGAAAGTACTCTCCATCTGGCACATTGATCCCATCTTTATTTAAATCCAACTCTTCGTCTTCAATCAGAGATCCACCCACCAGTAGCACTTCTTCCGTTCCGAAAAACTCTCCACCAATAAAAAAATCATTATTTACTTCATACGTTTCGTTCTCAGACAAATAATAATTTGTCAAAAATCCTTCAGTATTATTAAAAGCAGGTAATACTCCTTGATTAGTGGTGATGGAAGTGGCATTAAATGTTTCTCCCGCTTCAAGTTCTGTCTTTTCCAAAAAGGAAATAGAACAGACCAAGTCTGGCTGTCCAACAGCTGGAAATGAATATAGGAGAAAATGTATGAATATACTCCAGACAGGTAAGTAAGAAATGACCCAATTCTCTCTCGCACTAGCACTCTTTAGATTAGGCATAATCTGTTAGTAAGGTTATATATTGGTTAATGTTAGTTAAGCTAACTTGGTCATCACATTGGGCTGAATAAATTCCAATTAATATACTAAAACTTAGATAAATTAAATACTTATGGGGTTTATCTCTTAGAGTATCAATACGCTTTGATTAAGTGATCAGGACTGAGCCGATGTTGACGATACACCTCTAGTTATTAAACTAAAAGCATCAGAAAGAGTTACCTGATCACTATAATTGCTCCTTTACAAGGGGTGGAAGATTCAAGAGATTCTGAAGATAGCATGTAGAAATAACTACCTGATGGGGTATTTGAAAAAGCTCCTACACTCCCTGGCCAATTTTGTTGATAATTACCTGTTGATAATATTTCATTTCCCCATCTGTCTACTATTCTTAAGGAATGATCTTCTGGTAATCCGGTAATGATCCAATCATCATTTACCCCATCACCATTTGGAGTGACGATATTCGTAAAGTTTAATCCTTCACATCTACTGGATGGAAGAACCTCTAAAACAGCTGGAAGGGAATTATTTGATAAATCCGAATCTTGATTAACATTATCACAATCAGCCACAAAGATGAGAAAATCTCCTGAATCCATATCACTTGGTAGCGTAAATGATAGGTTAATTGTCGTATCACTATTGGCAGAGATGGGACCTACTAATGCATTAATTAATTCTCTATCAAGATTGTCTCTTTGATCATCTTTAGAAAAAATGACACAAAGCTCAAATGGTAACGAAGCCCCTTCGCTTTCATTACTAATAGACACAGTGACATTAACATCTTGCTGAGGTTGAGGATTATTAGGCAGGCCTCTAGGAGCTTGTATCGTAAGATCCGGGCGTTCATCAATCGTAGAATCCACGATCATTACAGGAATACTTACCACATTGTTAATCTCATTTTCCTCTCGTACGCCATCTATACAATCTGCAATAAACAACAATTGATAATCTCCTATCTCAATATTATCCTGCACGGTAAATGGAATACTTAAAGAAGTTACTTCCTCGGGATCAAGGGGTATTGTAGCTACTTCTCCTAACTGAGTGTCCACGATAGCATCAAAATCATCATCTTCAGAAAGAAAAATACAAGTGATGGATGCATCAGCATCAAATTGGGTACTGATATTCTGAACATCAAAAGTCGCTAAATTTTCGGCTCCAATCTGTACTGGTAAACTAACTACTGCTGGATTGATGACCGTTAAATCCGGATCGCTAGGTGGAGCGGCTTCAATAGTAATTGGAGTAATCGACCTATTATTTTCCTCATCACTTTCTACCAATTCATTTAGACAATCAGCAAAAGCAATAATGAAGTAATCTCCTGCTAGCGTATTAGCTGGAATAATTACACTTCGCTGGATAGATTGACTAAGATTAGCTTCGATGGTAGATGTTTCCACAGATGCTAATAACACATCTTCCCCAACTTCGAAAGTAGAATTAGAAGATAGAAAAAAACAGGTATTGGACAATGACGCGATTGCTTGCCCTACATTCCTAACTTCAGCACTTACCAATCCTTCTTCACCCGCCATTAATGCAATTGGGGTAAACTCAACAGATCCAATGGTAACATCAGGTAATGGCGATGCAATAGTTATTTCCAGGACAAAAAGATTATTAGTTTCATCCAATTCGTCTACAGCTTCCTTACAATCCGCGAGCAACAAAATAAAGTAAGCCCCTGGATCAATATTAACAGGTATCCTCATATTTAAGGTTAAAGACTGGCTTGAGTTACTATTGAGAGCATCCATGGCAAAACTTCCAACTTCAATATCTGTGTTTGATTCAAATGTATTATCCGAAGATAGAAATAAACACACTTCAGAAGCTTCTGCGTTTCCGCTTCCTTGATTTGCAATAGTGAAATTAGCAGTCGGACTTTCTCCGGCAAGTACTGAGGCAGGATCGATGCTGGCTTCCTGCACAATCATATCCGGTCTGGGGCGTTCTGTAATAGAAATAGAAAGGGCTACGATATTATTCGTTTCATCACTTTCAGGAATAGCTTCTCTACAATCCGCTTCTATCATCAAAAAATAATCTCCCGCTACAATAGATGCCGGAATGGTGATCGATTCAAGTAATTCTGAACTTGATCCTGATACTAAAGCCTCTGCATTAATTTCCTGAAGGAGCAAGTCAGATATATCCAGTTCATTATCAGCTGATAAATAAAAGCAAATAGTTGAAGCGGCAGCATTTCCATTACCCGTATTCCTCAATGTAAAGGAAGCAGTAGTTGATGACCCTTGTTCTAATGTAGATGGATCAATAGCCTCACTATCAATACTTAGATCAGCTTGTGGTTGACCTACACTTAAAGCTATTGAAATAGAATTATTGTCTTCATCACTTTCTTGTACCAATTGATCACAATCCGCCTCAAAAATAATAAAGTAAGTTCCTGCTGCAATTCCTTCTGGTACAGTAATCTCTTGAGTGAGCTCTTCTGAAGTGGAAGATAAGATCGAAGGTACATCCATTTCCTCTAATAATACATCAGTTTCATCCAACACATTGTCATTAGAAAAGAAGATACAGATATTAGAAGCCATCGCATCTCCTGTACCCAGATTGTTGAGAGAAAAACGGGTAGAAAGGAGTTCTCCGGGAAATACACTATTCGGAGTTAGGACAGGATTAGAAATAGTTAAATCTGAAAGGGGTTGGTCTATAGATATGGGGACAATGGATAAGTTATTCGTCTCATCGCTTTCTGCAATTAACTGATCACAATCCGCTTCAAACAAGATAAAGTAATTTCCTGCTACCGTTCCCACTGGGATCAGCAACTCTTGAGTTAGTGCCAATGCTTCTCCAGCGGCCAACGCATTGGCTGTTAGATCACTCAAAATGATATCCGTTCCGTCCAACTGATTATCTGTTGAGAGATAAAAACACACTTTCGAAGTAGCGGCATCTCCATCTCCTATATTGCTGAGGGTCAGTGAAGCGGTAGTTGTTTCTCCTGGCAGTAGTTGTGTGACGCTTAACGCTGGATCAACTATAGTTAAATCTGAAAGGGGTTGGTCTATAGATATGGGGACAATGGATAAGTTATTCGTCTCATCGCTTTCTGCAATTAACTGATCACAATCCGCTTCAAACAAGATAAAGTAGTTTCCTGCTACCGTTCCCACTGGGATCAGCAACTCTTGAGTTAGTGCCAATGCTTCTCCAGCGGCCAACGCATTGGCTGTTAGATCACTCAAAATGATATCCGTTCCGTCCAACTGATTATCTGTTGAGAGATAAAAACACACTTTCGAAGTAGCGGCATCTCCATCTCCTATATTGCTGAGGGTCAGTGAAGCGGTAGTTGTTTCCCCTGGCAGTAGTTGTGTGACGCTTAACGCTGGATCAACTATAGTTAAATCTGAAAGAGGTTGGTCTATAGATATGGGGACAATGGATAAGTTATTCGTCTCATCGCTTTCTGCAATTAACTGATCACAATCCGCTTCAAACAAGATAAAGTAGTTTCCTGCTACCGTTCCCGCTGGGATCAGCAACTCTTGAGTTAGTGCCAATGCTTCTCCAGCGGCCAACGCATTGGTTGTTAGATCACTCAAAATGATATCCGTTCCGTCCAACTGATTATCTGTTGAGAGATAAAAACACACTTTCGAAGTAGCGGCATCTCCATCTCCTATATTGCTGAGGGTCAGTGAAGCGGTAGTTGTTTCCCCTGGCAGTAGTTGTGTGACGCTTAACGCTGGATCAACTATAGTTAAATCTGAAAGGGGTTGGTCTATAGATATGGGGACAATGGATAAGTTATTCGTCTCATCGCTTTCTGCAATTAACTGATCACAATCCGCTTCAAACAAGATAAAGTAATTTCCTGCTACCGTTCCCACTGGGATCAGCAACTCTTGAGTTAGTGCCAATGCTTCTCCAGCGGCCAACGCATTGGCTGTTAGATCACTCAAAATGATATCCGTTCCGTCCAACTGATTATCTGTTGAGAGATAAAAACACACTTTCGAAGTAGCGGCATCTCCATCTCCTATATTGCTGAGGGTCAGTGAAGCGGTAGTTGTGGATAAGTTATTCGTCTCATCGCTTTCTGCAATTAACTGATCACAATCCGCTTCAAACAAGATAAAGTAATTTCCTGCTACCGTTCCCACTGGGATCAGCAACTCTTGAGTTAGTGCCAATGCTTCTCCAGCGGCCAACGCATTGGCTGTTAGATCACTCAAAATGATATCCGTTCCGTCCAACTGATTATCTGTTGAGAGATAAAAACACACTTTCTAGCGGCATCTCCTCTCCTATATTGCTGAGGGTCAGGCAGTAGTTGTGTGAGGCTTAACGCTGGATCAACTATAGTTAAATCTGAAAGGGGTTGGTCTATAGATATGGGGACAATGGATAAGTTATTCGTCTCATCGCTTTCTGCAATTAACTGATCACAATCCGCTTCAAACAAGATAAAGTAGTTTCCTGCTACCGTTCCCACTGGGATCAGCAACTCTTGAGTTAGTGCCAATGCTTCTCCAGCGGCCAACGCATTGGCTGTTAGATCACTCAAAATGATATCCGTTCCGTCCAACTGATTATCTGTTGAGAGATAAAAACACACTTTCGAAGTAGCGGCATCTCCATCTCCTATATTGCTGAGGGTCAGTGAAGCGGTAGTTGTTTCCCCTGGCAGTAGTTGTGTGAGGCTTAACGCTGGATCAACTATAGTTAAATCTGAAAGGGGTTGGTCTATAGATATGGGGACAATGGATAAGTTATTCGTCTCATCGCTTTCTGCAATTACCTGATCACAATCCGCTTCAAACAAGATAAAGTAGTTTCCTGCTACCGTTCCCACTGGGATCAGCAACTCTTGAGTTAGTGCCAATGCTTCTCCAGCGGCCAACGCATTGGCTGTTAGATCACTCAAAATGATATCCGTTCCGTCCAACTGATTATCTGTTGAGAGATAAAAACACACTTTCGAAGTAGCGGCATCTCCATCTCCTATATTGCTGAGGGTCAGTGAAGCGGTAGTTGTTTCTCCTGGCAGTAGTTGTGTGAGGCTTAACGCTGGATCAACTATAGTCAAATCTGAAAGGGGTTGGGCGATAGATATTGTTGTAGTCGCAATATTGTTAGTTTCATTACTTTCAACAATCACTTCTTCACAGTCCGCCACAAAAATGAGAAAGTAATTACCCGGTAAGGTAGTTTCTGGTATCGTTAAAAATTGACTAAGAGCGATATTGTCATCATCAGGATCAAATATGCCAATAGGTAACTCTCCCAGCTCTATATCAGCTGGATCAAATATTGCATCATTTGAAAGGAAAAAACATACGGTAGATGGTGCTGCATTTCCCATGCCTAAATTGGAAAGGCGAAAGGAAGCAGTTAAACCATTTCCGGGAAAAACAGTCGAGGGAATGGCTGCTTGATCTAGAAATGCAAGATCTGGAAGGGGTGATTCCAGGCAAATCTTCTCCCCAAAGACAAAGGTATTGTTATCTTCATTGTCCTCCACTACCCTACCCCTGGGAGCGCCGTTAGCAAAAGGATCAACTTGGAATAGTAAAGAATAACATCCAGGAACAAGCCCTTCTAGATCTTCCACATTTTCTAGGAGAACAGCGCTGATATTTCTCTCACTATTTCCCGCTATAGGTTCTGAGGGAGGAATAAATACGCCTCCAACAAACACATCTGGAGGGTCAAAAAATATATCATCGTCAGAAAGGTAAAAATTTGCGAAGAAACCACTTGTATTCCCTACTGAGGTTGGAAGATCACCTATATTTTTTATGATTGCATTTGCTTCTATGGTTTCTCCAAGAACTATCTCCGTATCATTCACAAAAGTAATTTCACCGATTAAATCTGGATCAGTTTGTGGAGGATCGATAATAATTTTTGTATCAAAGACAAAGACATTATTGTTTTCATTCGATTCCTCTATAAATCCTATAGGTAAATCATCTTTAAAAGGATCGGTTACACACAACAAAAAATATTCCCCATTGGGAATAGTTACTCCATTTACTTTATTAAGATCCAAGATCTCGTCCTCTGTAATTGATGCGTTAGGCTGAAGCACCGTATTTATCCCAAAATTTTCTCCTCCTATAAAAAAATCAAATGCTTCTTCATACGTATTATTTGTAGACAGAAAATACTGAGTAAAAAATCCATCAACATTATTGAAAGCAGCTCCATCACCTTGATTTCTGGTGGTTGATCTTGCGTTAAACGTATCTCCTGGGTCAAGATTAGTTTTCTCTACAAAATCAATCGTACAGACTAAATCGGGTAAAGCAGCATTTCCTACCGTGATCTTCGTACCGAAAACAAACACATTATTGTTTTCATTGGTCTCCTGAATATTACCTATCGGCTTTTCATTACTAAAAGGATCTGTAACCAGGAGTAAAAAATATTCTCCATTGGGGACATTGATCCCATCTTTATTCAAATCAAGTTCTTCTTCTTCATTGAATGTGGCTCCGGCTGCTAATACTTTATCTGTACCAAAAAATTCTCCTCCTATAAAAAAGTCATTATCCTTCTCATAAAATGCATTGGTAGATAAATAGTAATTAGTCAAAAATCCTTCCTCTGTATTGAACGCATTTCCATTCCCCTGATTAAACGTTCTGGAAGCAGCATCGAATTTTTCTCCTGGTACTAGCTCTGTTTTTTCTAGGAAAGTAATAGAACAGACTAAATCGGGTAAAGCAGCATTTCCTACCGTGATCTTCGTACCGAAAACAAACACATTATTGTTTTCATTGGTCTCCTGAATATTACCTATCGGTTTTTCATTGCTAAAAGGATCTGTAACCAGGAGTAAAAAATATTCTCCATTGGGGACATTGATCCCATCTTTATTCAAATCAAGTTCTTCTTCTTCATTGAATGTGGCTCCGGCTGCTAATACTTTATCTGTACCAAAAAATTCTCCTCCTATAAAAAAGTCATTATCCTTCTCATAAAATGCATTGGTAGATAAATAGTAATTAGTCAAAAATCCTTCCTCTGTATTGAACGCATTTCCATTCCCCTGATTAAACGTTCTGGAAGCAGCATCGAATTTTTCTCCTGGTACTAGCTCTGTTTTTTCTAGGAAAGTAATAGAACAGACTAAATCGGGTAAAGCAGCATTTCCTACCGTGATCTTCGTACCGAAAACAAACACATTATTGTTTTCATTGGTCTCCTGAATATTACCTATCGGCTTTTCATTACTAAAAGGATCTGTGACCAGGAGTAAAAAATATTCTCCATTGGGGACATTGATCCCATCTTTATTCAAATCAAGTTCTTCTTCTTCATTGAATGTGGCTCCGGCTGCTAATACTTTATCTGTACCAAAAAATTCTCCTCCTATAAAAAAGTCATTATCCTTCTCATAAAATGCATTGGTAGATAAATAGTAATTAGTCAAAAATCCTTCCTCTGTATTGAACGCATTTCCATTCCCCTGATTAAACGTTCTGGAAGCAGCATCGAATTTTTCTCCTGGTACTAGCTCTGTTTTTTCTAGGAAAGTAATAGAACAGACCAAATCGGGTTGAGCGTAAGCTGTAGGTACATAAATAAAGTAGATGAGAAAAATACCCAAGATGGAAATATATTGAATATCCCAACTCTTTTTAGCGTTAGGCACAATTAGATCATGCATAGTGTGTAGCAAGGTTAGATAAAGGATGTAAGTAGAAAAAGCTAACTAGTCGACAGGATATAATTAATAAATTCCTACCAATATTACTAAAACTTGGATAAATTAAATCAGTAGAAGATTTACCTCAATACAGTAATAGTACCTTTACATTGGTCCGAATTCGTCTCTAGTACATAGTAATACGTACCTTTCTTAGCCAAAAATCCAGATCCGGTTTGTTGTCCTCTCCATCCATTAGTGTAAGGACTTTGTCTGAAAATTTCATTCCCCCACCTATCAAAGATTTTAATAGAATTGTCTAAAGGAAGATCTGCAATTTGCCATGTATCATTAACTCCATCACCATTAGGAGTAACCATATTTGTAAATCCCAGATCATCACACCCTATCTTATCTTCCACAAAAATAGGTATCGCTACAGCATTATCAGAACGATCCGCATCACCTATCAAATCCTCACAATCCGCAACAAAAATAAAGTAGTCTCCTGAATCAATATTCATAGGAGATTGAAATTTCACATCTACTTCAACCTGTTCTCCTATACCTGCTGAATCCACCATAACTTCGGTTATAAAAACATCTCTTGAATCGAATATGTCATCCTGAGACAAATACACACATACATCAAAAGTAGAAGCAGCCCTTTCTCCTTCGTTTTCAATAGTAACCTTAGTATCAATTTCACTTCCAGGTTGTATATCATTAGGTAACTCTGGTTCTTCTACCGTCAGATCGGGAAGATTTTCATCCGTAATTGAGATAGAACTTCTGGCAATATTGTTTCTTTCATCATCTTCTGATATTTCATTGTTACAATCAGCCACAAATAAGATGAAATAATTTCCTGGCTCTTTCCCGTCAGGTATACTTACTTGTAATTCGTGTGAGGTCGTATCTCCTGCCGCCAGGCCTATAGTGGAAACCTCTCCTAATTTATCATCTTCTACTGGATTAAAAGAAGGATCCTTAGAAAGGAAAATACAAGAGATAGAGGGATTAGTTGTTAAATCAGGATGAATATTTGCAACTTCAAATGTGGTAGTAAAAACTTCATTGGAAGACAATTCTGTTTGAGAAACAGCATGATTAATAATAAGTAGATCGGCTCCATCAGGAGGTACTACAGTAATTCGGCTAGTGCGAATATTGTTCAACTCATCCGCTTCACTTATCGAATTTTCACAGTCAGCTACGAAAATCACAGTATATTCTCCCGGATCAATATTGCCTGGAATTTGAAAGTCGATATCTATTGAAATTTCATCTGGGGCTGTTAAAGGAGGAACTATTTCTTCTGCTAATTTTAAATCTTGATTCTCTTCCAAAGAATCATTCTCGGAAAGAAATAAACAGAACGTCGAATTACCGGCCTCTCCTACCCCAATATTAGCTATAGTCGTAGTAGCTTTAACAGAGCTACCCGAGGGAACAGCATTTTGATCCAGGATTGCCACTTGGACACTTAAATCTATGGGATCATCTCCAATAATCACTACAGGAATGGCTCTCACATTATTCTCTTCATTACTTTCTTGTACATTTCTTAAACAGTCGGTAATAGCCAGAATAAAATATCTTCCAGAAGGGGTGTTTGCAGGTATTTCAATATTTTCCGTTAGGGCTAGAATATTTCCTGCTGATAACGAATCTGTATCTACAGATATAAGGATTACATCTTCTGATGCTTCAAAGGTGTTATTTTGCGATAAGAACAGACAGGTAGTTGTAGGGCCTGCTGCTCCGGACCCAATATTCTCAATTTGCACAGCTAGTGACCCTGTCTCCTCGACTAACAAGGTATCAGGCGATACATCCATATCCGTAATAACCAGATCCGCTAAAGGTTGGCCTACTGATATAGCTACCGTAGAAATATTATTTGATTCATCGATTTCAGCAACAGCAGAATCACAATCCGCAACGATCAGGATAAAATAACCTCCAGGATCTATTCCCGCTGGCACAACAAAATCATTACTGAAAGCTAAACTTTGTGCTGGTTGAATACTTCCTGCCTCATCATTGCCTAATAAAATATCTGTTCCTGCCTCTAAGGTCGTGTTATCAGATAAATAAATACAAATGGTAGAATTCGCAGCAGTTGAATCACCCAGATTAGTAAGTTGATAAGAGACATTGATTAGATCTCCTATATCCACAGTTCCAGGTAACGCACTTGGATCAGTTATTGTGAGGTCGACGTTCCCATCAGGTATGTCTCCAACTTTAATTGGCGTAAATCCTACATTATTATTTTCATTTCCTTCTTCTATATTATTCCCACAATCTGCCACTATAAGGAGGAAATAAATACCATTTACAGTAGAGAGAGGAATGGTAGCATTTGTAGTTAAAGAGAAGCTACCTGAACCTTCTATGGCTTCCAGAGGGAGTTCCCTTAATGGAATATCCTGTAATGGCTCAAAGGTGCTATTAACTGATAAATAAATACATACATCCGTTTGACTTGCTATCCCCAGGCCTATATTGCTAATATCATAGGTCAATGATACCTCATCCCCAGCTCCCACAGAGTCGGGAATGACAGATATATTCTCAACAATCAGGTCTGATTCTGGGGTAGTAATAGTGATAGTGGTAGTGGCAATATTGTTCGATTCTTCTATCTCGTCTACCACATTTTCGCAGTCAGCAACAAATAACACAAAATAAGAACCAGAAAGTGTATTAACTGGAATGGGTAAATTGAGATTTATTGCCTGATTTCCCTCAGGAAGTATATTATCTATACTGGTCTCTCCCAATAAAACATCATTTGCTATTTCGAATTGATTATTCTCAGAAAGATAAACACATACTTTTGAAGCGACTGATGTACCTTGACCCTGGTTAATCACAGCGAAAGATCCTAACACACTATCCCCGCTAAACGCTGACACAGGTTCTACAGAAGGTGTCTGAATAATTAAATCCGGTTTAGGTTGACTTATTGTAATGGCAAAATAGGCTGTATTATTATCTTCATTCAGCTCTGCTAACACATTCTCACAATCGACCAGGGAATGAACAAAGTATATCCCAGGTTCGACATCACCTGGCAAGCTAATGACAATAGATTGAGGAAGTGTTTGATCCAGGGTGATCCCAGGGATGATTTTCTCAGCGATGGATCGATCAGTACTAACATCTAATACGCTATCAGTAGATAGGAAAAAGCAAATTTCAGAGGTATTTGCATCTCCTTCACCAGTATTACTAATGTCATAACTAATACTCATCGTCTCTCCTGCCAAATACGTACTTGTATCAGAAGCAACATTACTTATAGTAAGATCTGGTTGAGGTTGATCTACGATAAAAGGAACAACGGTTAAATTATTTGTTGTATCTGATTCTTCAATGATTCTATTACAATTGACATCAATGAGTATAAAATATTCTCCTGGAATAATAGTAAATGGAATATTGAGATTCGAATTTACCGGAATAAACTCATTTGCATTCATAGCACCTACTTCAGTCTGGCCCAACAACTCATCCTCCGCAACATTTAGTAGTTGGTCTTCGGATAAATAATAGCAAACAAAACTTTGAGGTGCATTCCCCTGACTTAAATTATTGAGGGTAAAATTAATCTGTAATAAATCTCCTGCTGATATAGCAGCAGGTAAAGCGGTTGCATCAGTAGCAGTCAAATCAGGTAATGGCTGATTGACGGTAATAGCTACAAAATCTGTATTATTGGCTTCATTACTTTCTGCCACTTCATTTTTACAATCTGCTTCTATAATCAGGAAGTAATCCCCGGCAAGGGTGGCAGCTGGAATGGTAATGGTTTCTGTTAACTCTGCCTGATCTCCACTTATAATTCCTGGAACAACAGGTTCTACTAACAAGACATCTGCTCCATCGAGCACATTATCTGCTGATAAGTAGATACATCCAGTGGAGATACCTGCATCTCCATCTCCAGAATTATCTATCCGATAGCTAAGGTCAATATTGGTTCCTGCCTGAACCGTATCGGGGTTGGCTAGCAGGTTGGCTACCGCTAAATCAGGTTGTGGTTGGCCTACTGTAATAATAAAATAGGCTGTATTATTATCTTCATTCAGCTCTGCTAACACATTCTCACAATCGACCAGGGAATGAACAAAGTATATCCCAGGTTCGACATCACCTGGCAAGCTAATGACAATAGATTGAGGAAGTGTTTGATCCAGGGTGATCCCAGGGATGATTTTCTCAGCGATGGATCGATCAGTACTAACATCTAATACGCTATCAGTAGATAGGAAAAAGCAAATTTCAGAGGTATTTGCATCTCCTTCACCAGTATTACTAATGTCATAACTAATACTCATCGTCTCTCCTGCCAAATACGTACTTGTATCAGAAGCAACATTACTTATAGTAAGATCTGGTTGAGGTTGATCTACGATAAAAGGAACAACGGTTAAATTATTTGTTGTATCTGATTCTTCAATGATTCTATTACAATTGACATCAATGAGTATAAAATATTCTCCTGGAATAATAGTAAATGGAATATTGAGATTCGAATTTACCGGAATAAACTCATTTGCATTCATAGCACCTACTTCAGTCTGGCCCAACAACTCATCCTCCGCAACATTTAGTAGTTGGTCTTCGGATAAATAATAGCAAACAAAACTTTGAGGTGCATTCCCCTGACTTAAATTATTGAGGGTAAAATTAATCTGTAATAAATCTCCTGCTGATATAGCAGCAGGTAAAGCGGTTGCATCAGTAGCAGTCAAATCAGGTAATGGCTGATTGACGGTAATAGCTACAAAATCTGTATTATTGGCTTCATTACTTTCTGCCACTTCATTTTTACAATCTGCTTCTATAATCAGGAAGTAATCCCCGGCAAGGGTGGCAGCTGGAATGGTAATGGTTTCTGTTAACTCTGCCTGATCTCCACTTATAATTCCTGGAACAACAGGTTCTACTAACAAGACATCTGCTCCATCGAGCACATTATCTGCTGATAAGTAGATACATCCAGTGGAGATACCTGCATCTCCATCTCCAGAATTATCTATCCGATAGCTTAGATCAATATTGGTTCCTGCCTGAACCGTATCGGGGTTGGCTAGCAGGTTGGCTACCGCTAAATCAGGTTGTGGTTGGCCTATACTAATAGCTACAGCCACTTCATTATTCGTTTCATCACTTTCCGGAACGACAGTTTTACAATCCACCTGAAAAATCACAAAGTAATCTCCGGCAGCAGTTCCTGCAGGAATAGGTAATGGAAAATCAGCAGCTCTCGTATCTCCTGCGGCCAGGCCCGTAGCAGCTTGCTCCCCTAAAGATACATCAGCAGGATCCAAGGTATTATCCGTAGATAAAAAGAAGCAAATAGTAGAAGCTAACGCATCTCCCTGTCCTTGGTTGACAAAAATATATCCGGCAGAAGTATTCCCACCCGCTATTACAGCATTTGGTGTAATTAATGGATCTGTAATCACCAGATCCGCTAAGGGTTGATTCACCGTAATTCCTATAGCATCTGTATTATTGGCTTCATTACTTTCTGCCACTTCATTTTTACAATCTGCTTCTATAATCAGGAAGTAATCCCCGGCAAGGGTGGCAGCTGGAATGGTAATGGTTTCTGTTAACTCTGCCTGATCTCCACTTATAATTCCTGGAACAACAGGTTCTACTAACAAGACATCTGCTCCATCGAGCACATTATCTGCTGATAAGTAGATACATCCAGTGGAGATACCTGCATCTCCATCTCCAGAATTATCTATCCGATAGCTTAGATCAATATTGGTTCCTGCCTGAACCGTATCGGGGTTGGCTAGCAGGTTGGCTACCGCTAAATCAGGTTGTGGTTGGCCTATACTAATAGCTACAGCCACTTCATTATTCGTTTCATCACTTTCCGGAACGACAGTTTTACAATCCACCTGAAAAATCACAAAGTAATCTCCGGCAGCAGTTCCTGCAGGAATAGGTAATGGAAAATCAGCAGCTCTCGTATCTCCTGCAGCCAGGCCCGTAGCAGCTTGCTCCCCTAAAGATACATCAGCAGGATCCAAGGTATTATCCGTAGATAAAAAGAAGCAAATAGTAGAAGCTAACGCATCTCCCTGTCCTTGGTTGACAAAAATATATCCGGCAGAAGTATTCCCACCAGCTATTACAGCATTTGGTGTAATTAATGGATCTGTAATCACCAGATCCGCTAAGGGTTGATTCACCGTAATTCCTATAGCATCTGTATTATTGGCTTCATTACTTTCTGCCACTTCATTTTTACAATCTGCTTCTATAATCAGGAAGTAATCCCCGGCAAGGGTGGCAGCTGGAATGGTAATAGTTTCTGTTAACTCTGCCTGATCTCCACTTATAATTCCTGGAACAACAGGTTCTACTAACAAGACATCTGCTCCATCGAGCACATTATCTGCTGATAAGTAGATACATCCAGTGGAGATACCTGCATCTCCATCTCCAGAATTATCTATCCGATAGCTTAGATCAATATTGGTTCCTGCCTGAACCGTATCGGGGTTGGCTAGCAGGTTGGCTACCGCTAAATCAGGTTGTGGTTGGCCTATACTAATAGCTACAGCCACTTCATTATTCGTTTCATCACTTTCCGGAACGACAGTTTTACAATCCACCTGAAAAATCACAAAGTAATCTCCAGCAGCAGTTCCTGCAGGAATAGGTAATGGAAAATCAGCAGCTCTCGTATCTCCTGCAGCCAGGCCCGTAGCAGCTTGCTCCCCTAAAGATACATCAGCAGGATCCAAGATGTTATCCGTAGATAAAAAGAAGCAAATAGTAGAAGCTAACGCATCTCCCTGTCCTTGGTTGACAAAAATATATCCGGCAGAAGTATTCCCACCCGCTATTACAGCATTTGGTGTAATTAATGGATCTGTAATCACCAGATCCGCTAAGGGTTGATTCACCGTAATTCCTATAGCATCTGTATTATTGGCTTCATTACTTTCTGCCACTTCATTTTTACAATCTGCTTCTATAATCAGGAAGTAATCCCCGGCAAGGGTGGCAGCTGGAATGGTAATGGTTTCTGTTAACTCTGCCTGATCTCCACTTATAATTCCTGGAACAACAGGTTCTACTAACAAGACATCTGCTCCATCGAGCACATTATCTGCTGATAAGTAGATACATCCAGTGGAGATACCTGCATCTCCATCTCCAGAATTATCTATCCGATAGCTTAGATCAATATTGGTTCCTGCCTGAACCGTATCGGGGTTGGCTAGCAGGTTGGCTACCGCTAAATCAGGTTGTGGTTGGCCTATACTAATAGCTACAGCCACTTCATTATTCGTTTCATCACTTTCCGGAACGACAGTTTTACAATCCACCTGAAAAATCACAAAGTAATCTCCGGCAGCAGTTCCTGCAGGAATAGGTAATGGAAAATCAGCAGCTCTCGTATCTCCTGCAGCCAGGCCCGTAGCAGCTTGCTCCCCTAAAGATACATCAGCAGGATCCAAGGTATTATCCGTAGATAAAAAGAAGCAAATAGTAGAAGCTAACGCATCTCCCTGTCCTTGGTTGACAAAAATATATCCGGCAGAAGTATTCCCACCCGCTATTACAGCATTTGGTGTAATTAATGGATCTGTAATCACCAGATCCGCTAAGGGTTGATTCACCGTAATTCCTATAGCATCTGTATTATTGGCTTCATTACTTTCTGCCACTTCATTTTTACAATCTGCTTCTATAATCAGGAAGTAATCCCCGGCAAGGGTGGCAGCTGGAATGGTAATGGTTTCTGTTAACTCTGCCTGATCTCCACTTATAATTCCTGGAACAACAGGTTCTACTAACAAGACATCTGCTCCATCGAGCACATTATCTGCTGATAAGTAGATACATCCAGTGGAGATACCTGCATCTCCATCTCCAGAATTATCTATCCGATAGCTTAGATCAATATTGGTTCCTGCCTGAACCGTATCGGGGTTGGCTAGCAGGTTGGCTACCGCTAAATCAGGTTGTGGTTGGCCTATACTAATAGCTACAGCCACTTCATTATTCGTTTCATCACTTTCCGGAACGACAGTTTTACAATCCACCTGAAAAATCACAAAGTAATCTCCGGCAGCAGTTCCTGCAGGAATAGGTAATGGAAAATCAGCAGCTCTCGTATCTCCTGCTTGCCAGGCCCGTAGCAGCTTGCTCCCCTAAAGATACATCAGCAGGATCCAAGGTATTATCCGTAGATAAAAAGAAGCAAATAGTAGAAGCTAACGCATCTCCCTGTCCTTGGTTGACAAAAATATATCCGGCAGAAGTATTCCCACCAGCTATTACAGCATTTGGTGTAATTAATGGATCTGTAATCACCAGATCCGCTAAGGGCTGATTCACCGTAATTCCTATAGCATCTGTATTATTGGCTTCATCTGTTTCTGCCACTTCGTTTTTACAATCTGCTTCTATAATCAGGAAGTAATTACCTTGAACCGTACCTAATGGAATAGTCATCTCTTCAGTTAGATCAACCTGTCCAGGTGGAGGAATCAAAGGAGTGGCGAATTCTCCTAAAGATATATCTAAGCCATCCAGGAGATTATCTTGGGATAAATA
>CBDHFQ010000034.1:0-49664 GCA_965262565.1 Bacteroidia bacterium | reverse complement strand
GCGGAAATATTCCTCTCCAAATGCTCAATGTTGAAGGCATAATTACTGATAAACTATCTCTACATTCTTATTTACAGAGAACTTTTCTTCATCCGGACTACATAGCATTTACTCACTTTATGCTGATAGGTCCCCCAGGATCTGGAAGAACTACTACATTGATAAAACTTGTCAGATCCTCTTTTGGTCTTGATTCACGGTCTCCTTTTGAACTGCAGCTTTTTCCTATTTCCCATGCTGGCTTATTTAGCTTATTGGGACAAATTCCTAATCCCCACCAAACAATACTCATGCTGGATGGATTAGATGAAGATCCGGAGGCTATAATGTCGCTAAAAGCTAAGATGGATTTGCTGTTATTGCATACAAAAGCGTTTGCCAGGGTTCTCATCAGTTGTAGGTCTGGGTTTTTTCCTGAATATATGGAGGGAGCTATACATGAGGAGCAGCTTAATTATATAGGGAATGATCAGGTTCAGTTATTTAAAAAAATTTATTTGGCACCAGTTGAGACAAAAAAACTTAAGCAAGAGTTACGGTATCCCATTTTCATTCAGGCTATTGCAAAAATAACAACGTCCTCTAATCCTATCCATTACAGATACCAGATTTGGGAGGAAACTTGTGAAAGATGGATCAAACAAAATGCCAGCGATAGCCCTGCCAGTAAATTTAGGGAACAGGAAGGATGGAGAGGTTGGTTGTTTGATGCTGCTGAAAAGGTATATTATCATTTGAAAGAAGGGATGTTACCAAGATTATCTCAGGCTGAATTTCATGAATTGGTACATAAACACGAAATATCTCCCAGAAAAATCAAGGGAAATGTCATTCGTCTGTATCCCGATAATTCCATAGGATTTACCCATCTGCTGATATTGTCTTATGTATTGGCAAAAGGTGTATTTGAGAAAAGATTTCCTGTGAGCATGTTGGAAGAAAACTGGTTAGAGGATATGGCTGATTATTATGCAGAAATGTCTATCACCCTCTTTTTTGATTCTATCCATCAGGCTGAAGGTTCTCCGGGATATGCCAGATTTGCTCCCGATTATACTAAAGCTGTATTAGAAAGTGTGCCTATCGATAAATATGCTTCTATCACACACCTGTATTTGAGATTGTACCAACATCTTGACTTGCGTTTTTTATATAGTATGTCTGAGCTAAAGCGAATTTATTTATTGGATGGAAGTGAAGAGGATATGAGGGTGCATCTTATTCCGCAATTACCCCTACGCACCTATTATCTGTATTTAATGCCTTCTTTTGGTTCTGCCAGAATTTTCAAAGCTACTAGAGGAAATGTAACGGAACAATTTTTCAGATCTAGCTTAAATCCCTATGAAGCTTTTGTTAGTCAGGCAGCACAGGAGGCTAAAAGCTGGATGTTAAATGAGTTTGAGACGGACTTAAAATCATTACCCAATAAACAATGTCAGTTGGATAAAGTCTCAGTTCAGGATCAACACCAGCTTTTGAGAATTTATCTTTATACTCCTTCTAAACCAGAGTGGAATATCTTTGATCAAATTAGATTGTTAGTTTTTTCTGATAATCAAATGAATGTGCATATGACAAATACCATCCTTAAATCGGATATGGTGGAAAATGTAAAGGCACTCGTTAACAGGATTGTTCATTTTTATTCCGAAGACGATCTCGGAAAGGGAGCTTTTTCGGCTGATGATACTGCACAAATACAAGATGGTGTATGGGAAGGTAGACAATGGGCCTGGAGGAGGACTGATACATATTCACATCCCGTTCATTTGTATATGGAAGAGCCAGGATATTTAGAGTTAGTCATCTGGGGCGTAAGAAATGAACCACATAACTTATAGTGAGTGACTAACATTAGGGCATTTTCTTCGTTTATCAATTATACAGCAATTAAAATAAAATTATGAATACTACTGTCGCAAAGCCGGCTGGGCTAGATTTTCAGTACAGTGAAAATCAGCTATTGATAGCTGACATGATACGTCGATACGGAGAGGAAAATTTAAGAGAGGTAGTTAAGCAATATGACGAATCTCAGGAATTTCCCCTACATATATTTAAAGAATTAGGAGAAATGGGCCTCATGGGGGTATTGGTTCCAGAAGAATACGGAGGATCTGGTTTTGGGTATCACGAATATGTAACGGCTATTATAGAATTATCGAAGTTTTGTGGAGGAATAGGCCTTTCCCTGGCAGCGCACAATTCTCTATGTACAAATCATATTTTAAAGTTTGGGAACGAAGAACAGAAAAGAACATATTTACCCAAATTGGCTACAGCTGAATGGATCGGTGCCTGGGGATTAACAGAGGCAAATACTGGTTCAGATGCGGGTAATATGCGTACTACAGCAGTACGGGATGGAGATCATTGGATTCTCAACGGGGCTAAAAATTTTATTACTCATGGAAAAACCGGGGATGTTGCAGTGGTGGTAGTGAGAACGGGAGAACCCAGAACCCGAAATAATTCGTCTGCTTTTGTGGTAGAAAAAGGAACTCCAGGATTCCGACATGGTAAAAAGGAAGATAAATTGGGAATGAGAGCTTCCGAAACTACGGAGCTTATATTTGAGGATTGTAAGATACCACATGCCAATATGTTAGGAGAAGAAGGGCAAGGATTCAAGCAAGCTATGAAAGTGCTGGATGGAGGAAGAATATCCATTGCAGCTTTATCGTTAGGAATTGGGTTTGCAGCATATGAAGCGTCCATAAAGTATGCTATGGAGCGAGAGCAGTTTGAAAAGCCCATATATGAATTTCAGGGAGTTTCTTTCAAACTGGTTGATATGTATACCAAATTACAGGCTGGTTTGCTAATGACTCACCGAGCAGCTGATATGATTAATAAAGGTCAAGTAGTCAATCAATATTCTGCTATGGCTAAATTATACACCAGTGAAGCTGCGGTAGATATCGCAAATGAAGCTGTACAGATCCATGGGGGGTATGGATACATCAAAGAATTCCCCGTAGAAAAATACTACAGAGATGCGAAACTTTGTACTATAGGCGAGGGTACATCAGAAATTCAAAAGATTGTCATTGCCAGGTCAGTGCTGAAGTAATAGCATTTTATATAACGATCCATGTCTTTAATTTGGAGAAACCTTCTTGTGAGAATAGGAAGGTTTCTTCATTTTTGTTCCAGCCTTCTACCTTTGAAATATTTTCCATGATTATAGGTATTTTGTGCTTTATTTAGTGATGAAACAATTTATACGACATATCAGCTTATTGGTAAAAGACTATGATGAAGCGATAGACTTTTATACCCGAAAATTGAAATTTGATCTTATAGAGGATACTGTTCTTAGTGAAACGAAGCGTTGGGTATTAGTAGCTCCAAAAGGTTCGAGAGAATGTTGTTTATTACTTGCTAAAGCAGATGGAGAGAAGCAAGAGCAACGAATCGGAAACCAGACGGGAGGAAGAGTCTTTCTTTTTTTATATACGGATGATTTTGATAGGGATTACCAACATCTTATTGATGAACAAATTTCGATTATAAGGCCGCCTTTACATGCATCTTATGGAACTGTGGCAGTCTTTGAAGATTTGTATGGAAATAAATGGGATCTTATCCAACCTGTAGAATCCTTCGACAATTGATCATAAAAAAGCTAGTTCTATTGAAATATTTTCTCTGGCTTTTTCTTCATACTCATTTCTAAATAAGTCTGTGTGAAAGATATGATCTAATGATAACCATTCGTTGAGTAGCTTTTTCCGCCCCTTCTTGAATGCTTCATCTGAAAACATGTGGTATTCCTGCCTTATTTGTAGCTGGTATTTTTGATAGGCATGTCTGTTAGCTGCTAAAATAGATAAATCTATGTCCAGCATAAATTGAGCATCGAAATGGTTGATGTGTTCGCTTAGGCTATGGGTCTTTGTAGCAAGGATATAAGAGTAGCAATGAGATATAATAGTTGGGTCAATGTGCAGGGCACTCAGTTGTTGTTGAGCTAATTCTGCACTTCGCTCTTCATTTTCGGTATCCAGAGGATCGAAAATAGCATCGTGATACCATACAGCAAAAGATACTGTTTCTGGAGAAAATAAGTTGTCCTTATATAAGTCTGTCAATTCAAGCAAATCCTGAATATGCTTGAGATTGTGATAGTGTCTTGTAGGAGAAGAATAAGAAGTAATCAATTGATCATAAAAGGAAAGGCCTGGATTCAGAGCATGTTTAGTTAGCATTTGCCAATTTTTCAAAAGGTATTCATTCATTTCTGATAAAATATGATACTTTTTCATTCAGTATATGTAGACGAATAAATAGAAAAGAGTAACGCTGGATTACTTGTAATGGATTAATGAATGCTAAGTGGTGAACATGAAGATACAAAAGCTTAATATGTAATATCGAAAGAAGATAATTTTTGGGGAAAGGAACAAAGAAAAGTGGAAATGCTACTATTTTGACCGAAAACCTTTATATTACCAATATTATTAGATACAAAACCTTCCCTCAATAGAGAAGATGAGAAAAATGAAATTTTTGCTAAAAAATTTTGCTTTGTGTTGTCATTATATTATTTTGCTAAAAATAATAGATAAATTATTTGTGATGATCCCAATAGCAAATTTTTTTAGGAAATTTAGAATTCAAAAATATCCCCAGGAAGATAATCTTTTCTCTATAGTAACTTCTGAGGATCAAGCAGTCAATAGTTTTATTAGCTATAAGCAGTTATTAATTATTTCTCTATTGATTATTTCTACAAATTATGTGACTTATAGTATTTTCAAAAAGGATGTTCCTAAAGCTACCTTAATCAGTGATTCCGGGACTCCACTGTACTTAATTGATAAAGCTCAGAATTACATTGAGGATTTACAATGTTTTGAGGAAGAAGTACGAAGAATTTCTTCCAGACTTAATATTCCACCTGAGTGGTTGATGGCGGTTATATATTTTGAATCCAAGTTTAATCCCTCTGTAAAAAATTACAGAGGGAGTGGTGCTGTAGGCTTAATTCAATTTATGCTACCTTCCATTAAAGACATGAACCAGAAATATGGCACAAAGTGGTATTTAAATGATATCCAAAAAATGTCAGCTACTCAGCAGTTGACCCTAGTAGAGAACTATTTAGAGATTGTGCAGGAGAGATATGGTGAATTCCAATCATTAACGGATCTCTATTTAGGCATTCTGTATCCTAAAGCCATTATGGTAGATGCTAACGACATTTTATTCTCTTCGCCTTCAAAACACTACAGGCAAAATATAGGATTGGATTTCAATAAAGATGGCCATATATCTAAAGGAGACATTGAAAACTATCTAAGAATACTATTTCCTTCTGCACTGTCTGTAAGAAAAACTTCATAAATATTGCCCTGATTAGCATTCCAGTTAAATATGTATGATCAAAGCATATGTATAATTAATTGATTCATCATACCAACTAATTTCCATTTAATTCCATCAATATTATGGTACCTATGAAACCTATGCCGATTAGTAAGCGGTCAATATCGCTTCGTATATTCACTATAGGCTTGTTTGGAGCAGTATTAATGTGGACCATTGAAACCTGTAGACCGGAGACTCAGTCATCTAATATTATGATGTTGCATTCCCTTAAGGATAGTGTGATTCAAGAGATTGAGGAAATCAAACAAGAAATTGTTTGTAGCGAAAATTTTCAGGAGACTGATGAAGCTAAACGCGTTTTCAGGGTTCAACACCTGAAATACATTTATATGTATCTAAGTGGAAAACGTGAAATTGTTATGAAAAAAGATACTTCTCTGTTGGGAGTTATTTCTGCAGAAGTAGACTGTCCGTATCGTTGGAATTCGGACAAAGAGCTCTAGAATAATGATCTTTAAAACTGATACTCAATTGAGATGGAAATATTTCGCCCTATGTCATCAGCAAAGTAGCGAATTCGATCTGTATAATTCCTGTAACTGGTATTGAATAAATTTCTGACCTGGAATTGCCATGATAATTGTTGCCAGGAAACATTTGCGAGTATATGAGTAAGGAAAAAAGATGAGGGTGGAGGCAATATATCAAAATCATTAGCCTCCCCCGAAAATAGATCTATCTCTTCAGTAGGCATCAAAAATTCTGATATAGGGATGATTCTAGGATGTTGATATTGCTCAAAGGTGTAAGAAAGATCAACGCCTAAATTTACATCTATCTTCCCCGGAATATTAGGGTGGTAGTTTAAGGTATAATTAATTCTTGCAGGTGGTAGGCCTGCAAATCGATCGCTAGGATTAAGTTGTCTTGCATTTAGGTAACTAGCTTTTACAGTGGATACCAAACGGTTTGAATGTTCTTTTTCCGCTGTTATATCAATTCCCCAGAATAATGCATCTGCTTGATCATATAAAAAAAAACACAAAAAAACCTCTGGGAGTTCTTGTTAATCCTCCAGGTCGGGAGTAAATATAGTTACTAATGAAATTCACATAGCTTGTTGCTTCCAGTTGGAAATTTTCCCGTTGGTACAAAAAAGTATTAACCCATTTGTAAGCTATTTCAGAAGGTACAGGTCTGTCAGTTTCATCTAAAATTCCCTGACTGGTGCTGATAAAGTCAAACTGATCATTTATAGTGTATCTCCAAAGACCGTATTCCAGGAAAAAGCTATGTTGTCCGAACCTGTACAATTCAGCGACGTTAGGAGGTCGCCAAGCGGTTCCTATGTTGGTCTGGAAAGTAAGAGCTTCTCCTAACTTGTGTTTGTACCCTAAAGTGCCGCTGACATTATTGTAAACTATTCTATTTTGATAAATAGTATTATCCGGTTCTCTTCCTATAATCAGTGCATTGAAATGATCAAATCTTGCTCCTAGTTCTAATACATTAGATCCAAGTTTTATTGATTCTATGAAATATCCTCCAAATTCCTCACTATCAAAATTAGGAATAAAAGGGACCGTATTTGTTCCTGGAAGATTATCATTTGCCTGTTTTTGCCATTGAAATCCCAGTTTTCCTGAAATTGATCCAAGTTCTGGATGCCGCCATGCTAATTCTGCACTTTCAGTTATTAATTCAAGGTCAATATTAGGAGCATTTACACGCCGAACTCCAAATTCTTGACGACTATTTTTTTGGTATCCATATTGTGCAGACAACATATGATTTCGACCTGTATACGTAGCTTTAAGCTTATAAAGATCATGCTCAATCATTTGTCTAGGCGGAGCAATGTCATAGCTGAATTCATCCGTAAAAAGAGGAACATCACTCGATAGGGCCAACTCTAAATCATCCAGATTTCCAAAAACGGAGCCTCTTAAAATTCCTAGCTCCTGATTAAAACGGCTATAGTATCCTTCTAAGTCCAACTCAGCTATCGGATGAATATTAAAGCCACCATAATAACTATATTCCTCTTTACCTGTATTTGTCAATAAATAGTCTGGAGCATGCAAATCTCCTTGTTTTATATAAGAACCTCCACCAATTAGGCTAAACCACTTGAACCCTTTCCTCAATTCAAGGATTCCTTCTCCCGATCGTCCATTAGTTTTACCTATTAATTGCAGGTTTCCTTCTAGATCCGTATTTAATTCCATTTTGGGCGGGTGAATAACAATCACTCCTCCCATTGCTTCAGGACCATATCTGACTGTTCCTGCTCCTTTAATTACTTCAATCTTATCAATCAATGAAGGATCAATTTCAGGAGCATGATCCTCTCCCCAATTTTGAAATTCGTGTCTTACTCCATTATTGATAATTAATACCCTATTGCTATGTAGTCCATGGATCATAGGCTTTGCCACATTTTGGCCTACACTAAGCATACTTACACCACTAATCTGAGTCAGCACAGCAGCTAAAGATTCAGTAGATACTTTTTTCAAATCCTCTGCATCTAAAGTTGAGGAAATGATGGTTTCAAGTTCAGGTACATTCCTTTTAGCTTCAACCAGAACATTATTAAGGGTATATTCATTAGGAGCTAGGTACATTTTTAGCGAGGAATGATGAAAATCGTGATGGTGTTTTCCCGCTTTATATCCTGCAGAAGTGAAGATAATGTCGTGTTCTTTTTCACACAGTTGGTTTATTTTAAAATACCCATTTTCATCGGTAAGACTTCCTATATTTGTTCCCTCAATGCTAATTTTTACGAAGGGGAGTGGTTGTTCTGTATTTCTATCATAAACGCTTCCTTCGATAAAAAATTTACAGCTAGTATCCTGTAAAGGAACGTTATTAGGTTGGGAGAAAAGCATGTTCGGGAGTCCCAAGACAATTACCGAAAATAACCGAATTAAACATCTTAATATACCCAAAGTGAGAGAATTAGCGGATCTATAACTGCAATAATATTGCTTTTGCAACAAAGTTGCATAAACTAGAGCTATTATACAATAATTATTAAGGTAAATTACCTATAATTTGGATAAAGTTGGTTACTCAGTCACGACATTATTTCCAAATTGGGATGATTGCTAATAAATTTTTTAATCATGGAAGATATTTCATTCGTTTCTACCAGGAAGCCATCATGTCCGTAAATCGAGTGAACAGTAATAAATTCTGATTGGGGGATGTGTTGTTGTATAAAAGCTTGTTCTCTGAGGGGGAACAACCAGTCTGAATCTATTCCTAAAACAAGTGTTTTGGCAGATATCTTTCCAAGAGCTACTTTCATATTTTCTCTGTTTCTTCCTACATGATGAGCATCCATAGCTTTAGATAAGGTATAGTAGGCAAACGTATCGAACCGTTGCGTTAGCTTTTCCCCTTGGTATCTAAGATATGAACTGGCACGATAATGATCCCAAATGTTTTGATTTGAATCTTGTTGGGTTTTATCAAATATAGCGTAGTCTCTGTAGGATAACATGGCAATAGCTCTTGCGGCCTTAAGTCCTTCTAATCCCGCTTTAGGATGATTGGTTTTCCAGGAAGGATCTGCTTCAATGGCCATCCTTTGTGCTTCATTAAAGGCAATTCCCCAAGGAGAGTGTTTTGCATTAGTGGCGATAGGTACAGCATATTCTATGGTATCGGGAAACATGATGCCCCACTCCAATACCTGTTGTCCTCCAAGAGATCCACCAATCAACAGCTTTATCTTTGAAATCCCCAAATGGATACGTAATTCGTTCATTGCCATTATCATATCTCGGATAGTGACAAGTGGAAAACTGTGATAATAGGGTTTGTTCGTATCAGGATTTACAGATAGGGCATAAGTTGAACCATAGCAAGAACCCAAAATATTAGCACATACTATGAAATAATGTTCTGGATCGAATAATTTACCTTTGCCAAACATACCTGACCACCATTGCTTTGCGTCGGAGTTACCAGTTAGTGCATGACATATCCAGATAACATTATTTTTTTCCGCATTTAGTATACCGTAGGTATGATAGGCAAGTTGAAATTTGGCTAAGACATCTCCTTGTTCAAGCCTGAATGGGGCATCATATACAAAGGTTTTTATCATATAGGAGAATCATTTCACTACCTTCCAATTTAGCGATGATATAAAATAATACGGGAAAGAGAAAATATCTCCTTCCCGATATAAAAGAATATTTTTATGTTTTAGAATCAGGCCACTACTGGGTTTGAAACCAAATCCAGAGACTGTTGGATATCATATTTGATATCTTCCAAATATTCAATTCCTACTGATATTCTCAGCGTAGTAGGTTCTACTCCTGCTGAAAGTTGCTCCTCTGGACTAAGCTGCTGATGAGTAGTAGATGCTGGATGAATAATCAAGGTCTTAGCATCTCCTACATTTGCCAGATGGCTGATCAATTTTAGATTATTAACAAAACTGACTGCTTTATCGAAATCTCCTTTCAATTTGAAGCTCAATACTCCTCCAAAACCATTCGGCAGGTATTTCTTAGCTACTTCGTGATATGGGCTGTGTTCTAAGCCAGGATATTTTACTAATTCTACCTGATCATGTGCATCTAACCACTTTGCAAGGGCAAGTGCATTATCTGCCGTTCTTTGAACACGAAGCGACAGTGTTTCTAATCCTTGTAATAGCATAAATGAGCTAAAGGGAGACTGAGCTGGCCCAAAGTCTCTTAGGCCTTCTACTCTGGCTCTGATAGCAAAAGCAATATTGCCGAATGGACCGCCTGGGCCGAAGATCTCGTTAAACACCATTCCATGATATCCTTCTGAGGGCTCAGAGAACTGAGGGAATTTCCCATTTCCGTAATCGAAATTTCCTCCGTCGATCAATACACCAGCGATAGTAGTTCCGTGGCCTCCGATCCATTTGGTCGCTGAGTGTAACACAACATTTGCTCCATAGCGAATAGGTTGACAAATGTATCCTCCAGCACCAAAGGTGTTATCTACTACAAGTGGTATTTGATATTTTCCTGCTAATTTTGCGAAAGCTTCAAAATCGGGAACACTATATTCTGGATTGCCTATCGTCTCGAGATATATCACACGAGTATCTTCGTCTATCAATGATTCGTAAGAATCTACATTTACCCCATCTGCAAATTTTACATCAATGCCTAGTCTTTTAAATGATACCTTAAATTGATTATAAGTTCCTCCATACAAATGAGAACTAGCAACTATATTCTGGCCGTGATTTAAGAGTGTGTGTAAGGCCAGGAACTGGGCAGATTGACCTGAAGCGGTAGCTACGGCAGCTGCACCTCCTTCCAACTGAGCCATTCTTTTTTCAAAAACATCAGTGGTAGGATTCATGATCCTGCTGTAAATATTTCCGAATTCCTGTAAGGCAAACAGTTTTGCTGCATGATCACTATCCTTAAAGGTAAAAGAAGTTGTCTGGTATATAGGGACAGCTCTTGCTCTTGTGGTTTGCTCTACTTCTTCCTGTCCTGCGTGTAGTTGTAGAGTGTCAAAGTGATATTGATGTTGTTCGCTCATGGTTGTTAATATTTAAAAAATTAAAATTCCGATTAATTGAATCAGTTCTTTTGATTAATCAGACACTTCAGCACAAGTGAGATATGTGAAAAAATTAGCCTAATTTATTACGAATTTAAATATAGTTAAAAGATGATAGGTATAAAGCAATAATCCAAAATCTTGATAATCTTCCACTACAGCTTGATTAACTTCGAGAAAAAAGTGTAGAAATGATAAAAATGATGTTCGAGTAGGGTGAAAGTTTGCAATTTTGTATAAATTTTAAGCTTAAAATAATCATCTTTATTGTTTACTTCTTTCAATTGAATCATTATGAGAAATCTCTCTACGCTAATTCTTTTACTGATATTCGGTAATTATGTTTGGGGGCAGTCTGCCAGTAAATTACGGACCAGGATTGTCGACAAGCAAACACTGACTCAGTTTGTTAACATAGCTCCTTCACTACACAATGAAAAATTAGACAGAACCTCCACGTCCAATATAACAAGTGATTTCTCTCAAGATCCCGTTGGAACGCGTTATACTTCAGATGCCGTAACGGTGATTAAAATTGGAGAAGCATCTAATCCATTTACCACATTGAATCCTTCTTGTCCTCCTTTAGCTGCTTTAAATGGAATTGGGACAAATGGTACTGTTGCCTTCTTATATCGTCAAAATATTGTTCAGTGTGATCCACTAGGTGAAGCAGCCACCGTTAATAATGGTATTTTAAGGTATTCTATTTCAACAGACGGCGGAGCAAGCTGGGATACCGGAGATCAACTTCCATGTTTCGGAATTGGCCCTATTACTCCTGTATATCAAAACCCCATTCGTTTTCCTATGGCTCAATTGTATGCTCCCGAAGGAAGCCAAAATGTGGAAGACTTAAAAATGGTTGCCATCGGATCCATTCTTACCCAACTAAATGGAGAGTGGGATGGCGCGGCAGCAGTTACCCTTAATGATCCGGCCGGGAATTTGTCAATAGATCAAGAAGATTATCTATTCCAGGGATCCTTTAGAGATGTTAATGGAGGTTTGACACAAAGGGTAGCAGGAGAATTTTGGTATGTCGCTTTGGAAAGTGTAAGCAACTCAGCTCCCGCTGATAATGGATTAGGAAGGGTTCATATTTACAAAGGATTATTGGATGAGGTAAGTGGACAAATTGACTGGCAGCTTAGTTCAATTATTAGTCCTGATCATTTTGTAGCACCAGGTGCAGGATCGACTGGACCAGATTATACTACGCCAAATATTGCCTTCAGCCCGGATGGACAAATTGGATATGTTACTTTTCTTGGAGATTTAAATACTGGGGTCAATGGAGCATACAGCCCAGTTATTATATCTAGTCAGGACGCTGGAGCGAGTTGGAGCGAGCCTTTGGAATTAGATATGAGAGATTATACTGATTTATCTGATTCATTAACATTAGCATTTTTAGATAGTGTTCTGGATGACAATGGGAATTTTGTAGAATTCGATACAGTTATCGTTACTCCGCAGCCTACTACAGGTTTTAGTCATGATTTGGTGGTAGATGCTGAAGGTAATCCACATATACTAGCTCTGGTTGGAGCTGGAACTAATCAATTGAACGATACTGCTACCTATTCCATCTTTCCGGGATTTCCTAAAATTACTGTTGATTTCACATTTGATGAATTTGGAGATTTAAATTTATTATTTTTAAGTCGTCAGGCTACTTTCAGAGGTGAATTCCCGGCTGACGCTACCGAAGAGGAGCAAATTGCGGTAGATATGCATCCCCAAATCAGCAGAAATCCTTCAGGTTCAAAGATATTTTACACCTGGACAGATACAGATACTACAGGAGGATTGACTACTGATAATATAGCACCAAATTTATTTAGTCGTGTGCTGGATCTGGATTCTGATTTACTTAGCACAACCTTTAGCTGGACAGAAGATGACCAAACATTCGGAGGATTAATTCTTTTACCCAAAATCCCAGAGATTATCTTAGAAAACGAAGGATCATTTACCCTTCCTACTGTTTTTACCAATTTGGATGGTGCTACAGCGCTTGATCCTGCCTCTTTCTTTTACGTTACTGACATTGTAGTTCCTTCTACCACTGCTTTTACAGAAGAGAAGAATTTCTTTTTCAATTGTAAAGCAAGTCCATTTGAAAATACCTTCAATATTACCGAGCCTAATTGTGGCACAACGGATGGAAGCATCGAAATCGTAGCTGGTGGAGGTTCTGGAGGCTTTAATTTTCAATGGGATGCCAATGCAGATAGCGCAACTACTGCTACTATCGATAACTTATCAGCAGGAATTTATTCTGTAGTTGTTTCTGATGATGCAGGTTGTACAGATGAAATTCAGATTGTATTGGATAATATAGATGCACCAGTACTTGCTTTAGATAGTACCAATACTATTGATATAGCTTGTTTTGGTGATGATAATGGACAGATTACTGTAAATGCTACTGGAGGAACGCCTGGTTATCAGTTCTCTATAGATGGAGAAAACTTCGCAACCAGCAACCAATTTACAGGATTGGACGAGGGATTGTATGAGGTGGTTGTTCGAGATACAAATAATTGTGAGAGTGTATTACAGGTTGAAATTGAAGAGCCAGATTCTTTCTCATTGGCACTTTCCAGCACAAATATCAGATGTACAGGAGAAGGAAACGGATCTATTGTTGCGAGAGCGTTTGGAGGAACTGGAGAAATTGCTTTTGCTTGGACCACAGGAGATACGACTCCTGAGCTTCTCAATCTGGAAGCGGGAGAATATTCGGTAACTATTACTGACGAAAATGAATGTACATCTACTGCCACAGCCTCTATTGTTGAACCTGGCCCACTAACTGTTACAGCGACAGCTTCAGCTCCTAATAATTCTGAAGCTCCACCATTTACAGGAGTTGCAGTGGTTCAGGGTAATGGGGGTACGCCTAATGCTGGATCTAATCCTTATGATGTATTATGGAGCGATGGAAGTACCCAGTCCTTTAACACCGGTCTTTGTGGAGACACCTATACTGTTACATTGACAGATGCAAATGGATGTACGGCTATTGATAGTGCTATTATTGAGGGTATTGCTTGTGTAGTAGATACGGTAACCAGTATAGAAGACGAATTAGCAGCTGGAATTTTCGGATGGGAAGTATTTCCAAATCCTGGCATTGATCGGATTACAATGGTGTTAAATCTCGAAGCGCCTCAAAGAATTCGTATTAACTTATCGGATGCTCAAGGTAGATCCATCATTGAAGAAGAAGTTAATGCTGGATTAGAATATAAAAGGGAATATTCATTAACAGGAATTTCCGCTGGGGTATATTTGCTTCAAATCACTACTAGTGAGGGTATGGCAAGTAGAAAAATATTAATTAAGTAATAAAAGATATTGCTTTAATAACAATATGTGGCTTCACTTTCATCTGATATATGATTGTGAAGCTGCTTGTATTAAGTCCTGAGTGTAGACATGCTCTGAATTGAGTAATTTTTGGGGTGTATCGATGTCAATCATTTTCCCATCCTTTAGTATTGCAATCCTGTCACAATTGTTAAGAAGAGTTTGAATATCATGAGAGATTAATATTAAAGAAAGCGTACCATCAGAAGTAAGTTCTTGTAATAATTGTATGATTACATTTTGGCTATATATATCTAAGGAGGACCATATTTCATCACATACTAATACGCTGGGAGAAATAGCTAAAGACCTGGCAATACAAACCCTTTGCTTTTCTCCTCCTGATAATTGGTGGGGATATCTATCTATGAAGTCTTCAGGACTTAATTTCACTTTTGTCAGTAGGCTGTAAATCTTCCGCTCAATGTCGCTTTTGTCCCTTAGTAGTTTATGGTAGCGAATGGGTTCTCCTATTATTGCTCCTACTTTCATTCTTGGATTAAGGGAACTGGCAGCATGCTGAAAAACATACTGTAGATAAATGTTGTCTATTCTTAAAGAAGAATGGATCATACTAACAAATGATGACCACTTTGGAGATAGCTTTTGCTGTTTACTGAGAAGTTCGTGCCTAATAATTTCTCCTTTTTCTGATTTGATTAATCCCGCTATGATTTTAGCCAATGTAGATTTTCCGCTCCCTGATACTCCTGTTAATCCAAGACTTTCTCCCTTGAAAAGTGTCAAAGATACTTTTTCTAACACCTTAAGCCTCTTTTTACGATCCACTCTAAAGGTCTTTGTTATCCCTTTTACTGTTAGTATAGGTATAGGATGCTTGAGGAGATCATTGCGCCTACTTCGATCTACAGAGGCTGATGTAGTGAAAGAAATAGATGGGGGAGGAGGTACGAGCTTTCCTTGGTCCAAATGTATGATGTGATCAGCTATGTTCTTGACTACTGAAGGATTGTGGCTGATGAGCAGGATAGAAATATTTAGCTCTTTTTTTAATTGTTCGATGAGAGTTAAAATTCGGAATTGTGTTAAAACATCCAGGGAAGTAGTTGGTTCATCAGCAATTAATAATGTGGGATTAGCACAAAGAGCTATAGCTATCATGACCCTTTGAAGTTGCCCTCCTGATAATTCGTGCGGATATGCATTATACGTTCTTTGGGGAAGTTCTACTCTATCTATCCATTCATAAACTTTCGGTGTTGCAGAAGAAGAGAGATCAGTAGTATGTTTTTGGATCGTTTCTTTTATTTGTGCGCCACAGGTAAATACGGGATTTAATGCTAGGCCAGGATCCTGAAATATCATACTGATTTTTTTTCCTCTTATTTGGTTTAATTGGTGTTTGGAACAATGCGCGAGATTCACTGTCTCATTTTTGTCTACGGAAAAGAATACATTTCCATTGGTAAGCTGTAATTCTGGTGGAAGCAGGCGAGTAATTGCGAGGGAGGTAATAGATTTACCACTTCCACTTGGACCAACTATCGCTAAAGATTGACCAGAAATAATGGTAAAATGAATGGAATCGAGGAGTTTGATATCTCCTTTTGAGACACTAAGTTGTTCTACAGTTAATAATGGGGAAGAAGTTGGAGTAGACATAGGTAAACAAGAAACTAACAATCACGTAACTTTAGTAACATCATTGAATAAAAAAAATTGGTAAAGGAAAAGCGACATCTCTATCAAGCCTTGGTGATATCAGCGATTTGGATAATCATTCTATGGATTATTTGGATAATGAGTGCATGGTCGGGAATTAATTTATCTAATTGGGGGATAAGGCCTCGTAGCTGGGATGGATTAATCGGTATTTTCACCTCTCCGTGGATACATGCCCCCACTTACGATCATCTTTTATCAAATAGTATTCCTTTATTTATTCTATCTTCATTGATATTATATTTTTACAGATCAATATCCCTTCAGCTGATCATAGGTGCAATCATTATTACTGGATTGTGGGTTTGGGCCGCTGCAAGACCTTCATATCATATTGGAGCGAGCGGAATAATTTATGCTTTTGCCTTTTTTCTCTTTTTTTCAGGAGTGTTTAGAAAAGATAAAGTATCCCTGGCTATTTCCTTGTTGGTAGCATTTTTATATGGCGGAATGGTGTGGGGGATCCTACCAACTAAAGAGTACGTTTCCTGGGAATCCCACTTATTCGGTGCATTGGCAGGAATTCTTCTTGCCTTTTACTACAGAAAGGAAGTAATAAGGCAAGAGACTATATATTCCTGGCAAATCGACGATACTCAAGATTCTGGTGAATGGGATTATAAAAATAATTACAATCCTCCAGAAGGCTTTAAGTATCCAGACTCATAGTTAATATTCATAGGTTGCTGACCAAAAGAAAGTAAGGGGATTTGTAATTCCTGAGATATATTTCTGATTAAACTTCCCTTTTTCAACAAGTCTTTCCAGGAAAATTTTTTCCTATGAATCATGGCTAGCATATTAGCATTGTTTAAATGAACAAATCGCTTTATGCCAGATAAAGGATCTATATCGTCAAAGAATTTATAGTAAATTTTAGGATAGTCTAAAGTGTCTGAGATAGTTTTTTCGAGACAAGTTACATATCCAGCCTGATGTTCCTCTTCCTCAGAGTTCACATGCACGATAGACAATTTGGCATCAAATAAAGAAGCAATAGACTTTAAATGATAGATTACAGCAGGATCATATTCTGTCAAATCAGCGGCATATGTGATATGCTCAATGTTATTAAATCTTATTTGTTGTGGAACAACAAATACCGGAAGCTTTACTTCAGATATGATTTTAGAGATATAAGCGTCTTGAAGATAGCTCCAAAACCTTCCCACAAAATGAGTACTAAGGATGAGAAGTTCATAATTCCCAGCATCACACGCTTTAATCAATCCTTTGATAGGATGGCCACTGTGAACTTGAAAAACATAATCTACGCCTTGCTCGTCCAGAAGAGAAATAATATTTTTTATTCTTCGTCTGGATTTGGAAGATCTCATGTATTTCAGGAATTCTTCACCGTTGACTCGTTTGTCTTCAGTTATATCCCTGGATTCATTGTTGAAAATAGAACCCTGAGAGTACCACAATACTAATTTGGAAGAAGCTCTCTTTGCTATAGTGCTGGCATATTTCAGCGGATTATTACTTTTTGCGTCAAAATTGAAAGACGCCAAAATTTCTTTCATCTTGATAAGTCGATTACCTGGAATTTCAAAACATTTATATACTACTTTAAACGAGATAAAGAAGAAAATAGCTGCTTGATATTCCCTAAAAGACACCTTCTAAAAGTGGGAATTTCTTACATTGCTATAATAATTCAACTTTATCAAACACATAGAATTCGTAGTGTATTCTATGCACTTACCATGGCTTCCAGATAAGAGATTTGTAAGAAAATTTATCTTTTCCGTACATATGCTAACTAAATGTATTTTATGGTGTTTATACAGTAATAGTTAGATGTTTCCTAACATCTTAAATTAATTTAATATCATATGAAAAAAATTGGGGTAGTATTATTAAATCTCGGAGGGCCTAACAATGAAGAGGCTGTACAGCCATTTCTCTACAATCTCTTCATGGACGATGATATTTTTAAAATTCCCCTCAAAGGAAAACTTCGTAGTAGTCTGATTACTTTTATTACAAAAAGGCGTGCTAAAAGTGTCAGTGTAAAATATAAAGAGATTAACGCTTGTCCTGAAGGATGCCTTGGACCTAAAACCTGTACTAACCGCTTAAACAATAAAATCTCCGATTGTTGCTCCTCTACTAACCCTATCACAGAATGGCAGAGAAGAGCTTTGGAAAAATACCTAAATCAGCAACATGGCCAAGTATCTTTTACTGTGGTAACAGCTATGCGTTATTGGTATCCAAGTACAGATGAAGCCTTAGATAATTTATTGAAAGCGGAAGTGGATGAAATTATACTTTTGCCACTTTATCCCCAATTTTCTTACACCACCACAGGTTCCAGCTTGAATGAATGGTTCAGAAGAATTCGGGCAAGACACCTGGAAAACAAGTGGAAAACCCATGTAGTATATCAATATCACTTACATCCAAAGTATCTGGAAGCGCTTAATCTGCGTATTGACGAAACGCTGGAAACGTTTGATTCAGATATACGCCATGAGGTAAACCTGTTGTTTAGCGCACATGGGACACCTGTATATTTTGAAGAGGAAGGGGATCCATATTCAAAGCAGATTAAAGAGACAATCAAAGCGGTAGTAAGCCTAAGGAAAAATGATTATCACCATTGGCATTCTTATCAAAGTAGGGTAGGGCCAGTGAAATGGCTTAAACCCAATACAGAGGATTTCCTTAAGGTACTGCATGGATATGGCATAGAACAATTACTGGTAATTCCAATTGCTTTTGTCAGCGATCATATTGAGACGCTACATGAAATTGGCATTGAATTCAAGGAAGTAGCGGAAGAATTAGGAATAAAAGGGTTCCAACATACAACGGGATTGAATGATTCTCCTACTTTTATTGAATGCCTTGCTGATTTGGTGGAGAAACAGATAGATTCAGAAAATATCAGCCAGGCAGAAACCTTGAATACAATAATCAACTAATAAAAAGCGGATGGATTTTTCTAATCCATCCGCTTTTCAGCGTATATACATAGAGCTAAATATATGTATTTGACCGCTGTTATTGAATAAGAATTCTTTGAGTTATCTTGGTTCCTTCCTGTTCTACACTCAAAATATACAATCCCGGATTAAGATCTGTGACTGAGATTTCATGTGTAACCTCTTCCTTGTTTTTATTCATCAACTGTTTTTTGACTGCTCTTCCTGTAACATCGTAGAAGGTGATATCCACAGATCCTTCATAAAGCCCCAATTGGCGGACAAAAACGACATCCTTAACCGGATTGGGATATACTTCCAAAAAGGTAATGGATCTGTCATCTAACTCATTTTTCTCATCCAGAGACGAAAATGATAACTGAGTATTACTATTTGCAGATCCACATACAAACCTCACTTGATCAGCAAATACATACTGTCTGTTTGTTCCTTCATTGTTGATCTCTACATAAGGAGATTGATCTTTGTCGAAATAGTAAGTACCTATTAATTTCCAGCTCCAACCTTCATTTCGTTGGTCGATAAATTGAGTGTCTTTTCCTCCAGCGTGCTGAATGTCTACTGGCACGTTGGTACCAGCCAATCTAAATCTAGGCCAAAACATGTACACCTGATAGGTGCCGGAATTTGATAATTGAGGAGAATAACGAGCACTTTTTTGACCTTTACCATTGCCCATATCGTGTCTGAAGGTCTCTAGTGCACCATTCATTCTATAATAAGCTGTTCCCCATCTACCAATTTCCTGATATCCTGCTCCAGAATTGTTGATAAGCTTTTCTTCATTATCTACACATTCTTCTGGTTCAGGGGTAGGTTCTTCTTTGTTATCCTGGCATAGCCATGAATTGGGAATGACTCTCTTTGTTAAATTTGGGCCTTCTATGGACATTTTCAATGCAAAGGAAGCAATAGGGGCAAAGAAAAAGTCCAACCTAATAGCATGTTTTCCTTTCTTTAAGCCTATCGTTCCAGAACGTTCGATGGTCGTGTGAATACCATCATTGTCAACGATTAATCGATCCCCTATATATAGTTTAGTTCCATCATTTGACTCAGCGAAAAAACGATATACACCATCCCGAGGTACTTCAATATAACCTTGATACGATATACCAAAATCTCCATCTTTTTCTCTGATTGATAGAGAGAAGTTATCTACAATTCCAGATTTAACAGGTGTCAAGGCGCTAAAGTCTGGCAGGAATTCCCAACTGCCTTCATAATAATTATACATCAGGCCTGGATTACAAATCTCAGGGGTGTCTGGGTCTCTCAGTACTATGGGGTCAGGATCTGCTGGTGGATCGGGATCAGCAGGTGGGTCTGGGTCAGCAGGTGGGTCATCATTCGGCTGATCTCCTTGTATACAGGATAAACAATTGCGAGTTGAAATATGATTTTCGATAGACCCGATAGACTGACTTGCCCATACATCCGTCACTCTCAGACTAGGGCGCATAATATTTGTCGATCCATCGACATGGTTAGCAGAGAAATTATGTCCTAATTCATGGGAGAGTAATGTTCTGTTAGCTCCTGCACTACCTAATTTATCTACGATATTATATCTACTTCTGCTACATATAGCAGAAAGCCAGGCAATTCCTATCGTACCGGATCCGGGTCCATCGATAAAACATATCCCTACATCGTGATTTTGAGTAAATCCACTCGGTCCCCAATCAGTAAACGGTCTTAAGGACTGAGAGACGTTTCTATCTGTTTGGGAAACGGGTCCTTGATTTGCAGAGGTAATGACGACTGTTTCTACTACTTTGAACTTTACATTAAAGCGATCATAATCACCTTGAGTATTATTGACAATACTTAACATATGATTTATGACATCATTACGGTTTCCATTGAAGGATTGATATAAGGAATATGATGCCATCATTGCCACTTCTACTTCATAGGCATCGCTACAAGCCTTTTCTGCTCCTCCTTCATCTAGTTGTTTATCTTGGTGACCTGCATGACCTACCGTTTCACAACTAAGTCCTTCTTCTTGAACATATTCAGATTCGTCGTAAGCAATTAATTGTTCCTCTGGAGCATTTTCTATGATATTAGTTAGGTTTTCTACAAACATCTTTTTTCCCCGGTATGTAATATACCCTTCGAGAAAAGAACCATTGGCAGTCAAACGAACATCTCCCCCCTCAGGCTCATCAACATATCCTTTATAAGTAATTATTCTTTCCTTGCTAAGTTGTACAGCTCCTTGCTCTCCTACCACCACGTTTTTATAGTTCGAGGCGCGTACATCTTCGGGATATAAGACAATTTTCCAGTTATGAGTGTTACCTAATGCTAAATAGAAAGAAACAGTGTCTTTATGTTGGGATATATATTGATCTAGACTACGAGTAGGAAAATCAAAGAGATCAAATCGATTAAATGAAGAAGTTAATTTGTTAACATTACTCTCAATTAATTCTTTATGTTTTGTACTCACTTGTCCATACTCCAGCAATTGGCTTTCTGCATGTAACATTTGTTTACCTGAAAATATAGGTACTAATTCCTGTGAGTAGGAAGGAAAAAAAGCGAATGTAAATGCAAGGGATAAAAGAAGTCCTTGATAGAGGCCCCTAAAACAATCCATACAGGTTTATTTGAATTAAAGATATCTACTTCTAGAATAGAGATAGAAATTCCAATCAACATGAGATTAAAACGAAGGGTCTTACATTTAATTTTATTGAAAAAAAGCCTACTATTAACATTTAAGAGGTCAGTAATGATCTGATCTATTTTTATATGTGCATATAACAATAAGTAAGCTAATTTTAATAAGCTGATTATTAGATTATTATGCTGTAATTATTGAAGAAGTTTCGATATAGAATTAGCTTGGGCATAATTTATTTACCTGTTGCCTGATTTGATAATTTATGTATATACCCTTTTAATGAAGAGATTTAGGAATAATTCAGATGAAGGAGGATAGCTTAATCCTTCTTTCTTTGTTTGAGAAGATCCGGTAGATTATCAAAGTCTTTCTTAAAGAAAATTCCCAGACCTGTCTGATTAGCACTGGTTATTTGACGTTGAATTTCAGCAAAATTAGCTCTGTTAAATACTTCTAATACTAATTCACCGGATCTTCTAAACGCGGTAGATTGGCGACTGGATGGGAGAAGCTTAATAATAAGGCTTAGATCACCGATAGGAAAGTTTGATCCATCATTTTGTGAGCCAATAATTAAGCCATTTCGTTCGACGATCACCCGCTCATTAAATAATTTAGCGGAAATGAGTAAGTTAACATCCTGGAAATTTTGTGTGCTAACATTGACATTTAAGTTTTCATTTATGGCCTGAGATAACCAATAGTTAATCTGATTTGAAATCAATTCCGAAATACTGGTCGTTACTCCACTTCCGCCTGCCTGATTATCGAGCAGACCACCAGCGGGAGCAAATTTATTGAATACCAATAAGCTAAAGACTTGTTTATTTAATTCCTGTTCATCGTACTTAACAGCTCTAAAATAGGAAGCAATAGCTCCTATTTCTTGTTCTGTAACACTGGGTAGCTCGATGGATAGACTAATTTCGGGTTGTCCTAAAGAACCTTTCATGGCCATGAGAACATTTACTGGAACTCTGGGAGAAAATCCATTATCCTGTGTGCTGGCGCCAGCTTCTGTAATAGGCAGCGTAGCAGAAAGCGTGTATATAGCTTCCAGGTTTAATTGCGCATCATACGGATCTCCAGACCAATTAATCGTACCTCCAGGTTTTACTGTGAATTTTTTATTAATGACGTTTTGAGAAGTAAATAAGTACTCACCAGCAGTTATCTCATAAGAACCTGAAAGGGATATCTGGCCCTCTTCATTGATCAGCATATTTAAGTTTCCATTTCCCCTACCTTTAATAATATCTCCTGCTCTTTCATCAAAAATTAATTCTATTTCTGCTGCTTCAGTAGCGGAAACAGTTAAATTCAGGTCGAATCCCTCCAATGTGGTACTGGTTTCTGTATTATCTAACTCATCCTCACTTAAAAATTGAATATAATCCGGCTTTTCAATTTTTTCATAATCCGAAACAGGTATTTTTAAGGTACTTTGTGGGCCTGTCATCACATAAGCCTCAATATCCAATTGAGAAAGGTCCCCAGTAATTGCTGCCACCCCATTTGCCAAAATAATTTTTCCATAAAATGCTTCCTGATCTTCAGGGCCAGTGTTCATCAATTGGAAATTATTCATCTCCTCCAGCTGTAAATCGAAACTGAAATCCTTTAATCCTTGGTGGTAAATGTCTCCATAAAATTCTGCAGTATGATTACCAGGATCATATAAAGTAATTCTGGGAAAATTTATTCGGTTTTCATCAAATTGAATATTTCCATTAAACTTATAAATAGACTGAAAAAAATCGATACCTACGACTGCATTTTCAAAATGTCCCGTACCTGTCACTTGTAAATCATCCCAATTTCCCAAAATTTGAAAGGACTCTAAGGCTACATTCCCCTCAATTCCATATAATTGATCTTTAGTAAATGGGCTAATATAATTAAGAGGGAAAGGATGTTGAGTAATAAGATTTATTTCCAATGGAGAAGTAGTTGTATCGGTATAATAATTTCCCACCAATCTGAGTTTTTCCAGATTCTCATCGATGAGACGAATATCAGGCCTTAATACCTCTAGAGACCTGTCCCAGCTTATCTCTGAATTAATATTTCCATAAATAAAATCGCCTATAGAGAAATCTGTAATTTTCCCTTTCCAGTCAACATACGAGTTGTTTAGTGGCTGCTTAATGGTCGCTTTACCTACCAGAACTCCTCCAGGTTCATAGGATAAATCTAATACATCTGAAATCACTCCTATGTTCCATTCATTAACATCAATGAAGAACTCACTCTCTTCTGCACGAGAAATTTCTCCGGCTAGAGTAACGGATCGATCAATTCCAGAAACCTTCAAATTTTCGATGAGAAAGCCTTGGTTTTGATAAGTACCAACGTTCCATTCACTCACCCTTAATGTATCTTCTTGCAAAATGAACATAGATGGGACAGAGTCTATAGTAGAGACAATCTTATCCGGAAAAAACACGGATTGGACCTTTAATTGAAATCGATTTCCTGCTTCTCTTTGTTGGAAAAATAAATCCGTTTCTATTTGAGATTCTGATCCATCCAGGTCAATACTTACATCTTCCAACATTAAAACATTTCCAGCTAAAAAAGTATCTATTTCAATACCGCTTGCGATATTCAGTTCCGGTTGGTCTGCAAACTTAGCAACACTTATACTTACATTTGTTTGCTTAAATGTCTGGCCCTGATATACTACAGAATCCATTTCTCCACTTACTTCCGCATACTCTGTGCGAGAAAAATACATATTTCCCAGAATGGAATCATGAGGGGTAACGTGAAGTGGAACGAAAAGAAAATCCAACAGTCTATTGATGCTGTCTCGGGGAGTAAATTTCATATTTACTTGTACATCAGTAGTATCCAGAGGTTTGGATGCATAATATGCTTGAATAAGACTATCATTGTTGCCAAAGTAAAGTTGGCCCTCATACAACAGTCTTTGGAACAATTGCGATGCTTTCTGGAAGGTAAAAGTGCCCACGAGATCCATGTCTCCCAAATCGCTTCTCAATTGTAGATTTTTGTAGGTGGTTTTGTTCTGATCTGACCGTAAATAGACATCTGGTAACAATAAGCTGGTATTTGTATCAGGTCTATGAAGTTGTGTATTAAACAATTGTACTTCTCCATTCAGCAATTCCAAAGAATCCCCAAATACATTGATATATACTTGTGATCCTAACTCGATTTCCTGATCTGTAAATTGGTAGTGTTTTAGGTCAATATCAGAGAGTAAGCCTTGAATATTATACTGAGCTGGCTTTTCACTCATATTTAATTCTATGTTCACATCAGCTGCTCCTTCTTCATCCTTCACAATTACTCCACCTGTAACTCGCTGATTTTTAACATGAACATCTAGCAGTATAGAATCTATAAGATATCCCCTATAGTCTGAGGTTTGAATCAATCCTTCGAAATCGGTATCCAAGGCTTCCAGCGTAAGTCCTGATCCTTTAATTTGACCTTTGAAATTTAAATTGCTGGAAATTCTCGATCCTTCTTTTAAAAAGTGATTGATGTTCAGACTGTCTGTATTAATGTCTCCTTTATAAATAATGGGAGTATTTTCTTGGGGAAGCTTAAGAGATAAGGTTCCACTTACATTTCCATACCTGGAGGAAACGCGAATATTTCCCGAATAAGTATCTTGAAATCCTTGAAAAATTCCAGAAGAAGTAAAAAAGCCAAGCTTTCCCAGTTCTTTAGGTAGATTTAAGGTTGGGAACATTTCGGCGAGGTCAGGTCCGTTGATGTAACTATTGAACAATTGGATGTTTGTCTGTACTGTATCAGGAATCAAGTAATCTTTTAAATGGATTCCCGCAAAGACTCTTGTGCTATCTTCATATGTTATGCTTAACTGGGGGCTTCTTATCCATTCTTTTGTTCCTTCTAATGTTCCACTCAAAGAAACGGTTCGCTTCAAAGGTATATCTGCATGAAATAGCTTAGAAAAAATAGCAGGATCTATTCTTGAATTGTTAATAGAAAATTGGAAGGGTTCTGTAAAACTTCCTTGGAAAATGTCAGATAGCGTCATTCCTTTTACTTTTCCTGACATTTCTATATCAGTGAGGGGAGCGGCGATGGATAAATTGTCGCATTGTACCGATGAGAGGTGAGGAGCCAATCCAAATAATAATTGGGTTTCAAGCTGATCTATTTTCAAGCCAGAATTGCTTTCTTCCAGCTGAAGTTTTTCAATCACCAGATTAAGTTCTCGCTCAGGATAAAAGAAGAGAGAAACATCCCCCTTGGGAATAATGAGATCCATGTATTTAGGATCTAGCCTCTGCACTTCTGATGAATCATATGCATAAGTAGCAGATGCATGATATGCCAGATTCCCTTCCAGTATTCTGATTTTGGGGAATTGTAACACCAATGGTTTATTAGTTGAAGTATTTACCGCTGTAGTATCTTTTTGGGAGAACATATCAATGAGATACTGAATATTAGTGCCATTATTCTCCGGCATCTGATAGATCCTAAGTTGAGGCCTGGTCAATTTAATGTAATCTATATATAGGGTATTAGTTTGCGTTCGTTGAAAAACAAAATTGAAGAAGGAAAAATTCAGAACATTCATTTGAAGTTCGTCTGTGTGAAGCCAAATGTTGCCTTTCTGATCGTAAAAATCTACTCCTGATAGTACTGCCTGGGCAGGGAGGGCCAAATCGACTTTTTCTATTTCCACCATTGTCGCTAATTCGCGGGCAATGACATTTTGGAACAAACGAATAAGTTGATTTTGAACGGGGCTTAATCCCAAAAAGAATAAGACAACGGTTATCCCTACAATCAAGGATAATACGCCACGAGCTACATGTTTGACAACGTGTCTCATTCTCTATTGTATCGATCAAGGGTTAATATGCTGCTATACGAATGCCCAAAGATAATTGTGTATCTTTGCTGGCAAATATTTTACAATTGTATCTATTTGATTATCCTTCGTGAATAGAAAGCTCCAAATGAAGAACGGATATATTACGCTTAACATAATTTATGCCTAACATATTAGCTATTGAGTCATCCTGTGATGAAACAGCTGCGGCCGTTATTAAGCAAGGGAAGTTACAATCAAATGTAATTAGTTCACAACTACAACACAGTGTTTATGGTGGAGTAATTCCGGAACTTGCGTCGAGACTTCATCAGCAGCAAATAATTCGGGTAGTAAGAGAGGCAATTTCATCTGCGAAGATTCATAAAAGAGAACTGGACGCAGTAGCATTTACTTCCGGACCGGGACTCTTAGGTTCTTTGCTTGTCGGTACTTGTTTTGCAAAAGCCTTTTCTTTTGGCCTCGGAATTCCGCTGATTGACGTTAATCATATGGAAGCTCATGTGTTAGCTAACTTTATAGAGCCCCCAACTCCCTCATTTCCTTTTTTGTGTTTGACAGTTTCGGGTGGGCATACACAATTAGTCATTGTGAGAGATTTTTTGGACATGGAGATTATAGGACAAACCATAGATGATGCTGCAGGTGAAGCCTTTGACAAAGCTGCCAAATTATTAGGACTTCCTTATCCCGGTGGGCCTGCTGTGGATCAACATGCCAAGCAGGGAGATGCCCAAGCATTTTCCTTTCCTATTCCTTCAGTAAAAAAATTCGATTACAGCTTTAGTGGAATTAAAACCTCGCTTTTATATCTGTTGCAAAGGAACATGAAGAAAAATCCTTCTTTTATCTCAGAAAACTTGTATGATATCTGCGCGAGCTATCAGCATCACATCGTTCATACGTTGTTAGGAAAAATGAAAAGTGCTGCACAAGCATATCAGATTACGCATTTAGCTATTGCAGGAGGAGTTTCGGCTAATTCGCTACTTAGAATGCGATTTGAAGAGATGTGTCATCAACATCACTGGGAGGCATATATACCTTCTTTTGCTTACTGTACAGATAATGCTGGGATGATTGCTATGGCAGGACATTACAAATACTTGGCAGGAGATTTTGCAGAATTGACTGTAAAGCCTTTTACCCGTGCCAGCCGATAGCGTATGAATCTTTGAGTTACTCAAAATTTGCCTACTTCATGGCAGTGAATTCCTCTTATATTTGTCTTAATATTTGTAAATCAATGAAGCAAAGCTGTTATATCTTCCTTTTCTTGCTTAGTATTAGTAGCGTATGTAGTTCAAGTGTTTTCGCACAGCAGGGAACGGTAAAAGGAAAAGTAATTAATCCCGAAAACAGGCCTATAGAAAACGTATCCATACAGGTACTGAATACTAGTATAAAAACGCGTTCGGAGGAAGACGGAACTTATAATATCACGTTGACCCCGGGTAAATATACTATACGCTTCACCCATCCTACTCATCAGCAGGCACAGTTATTTTTGGAGGTAAAAGCGGGGTATACTTATGATAAGCCCATCAAAATGTTAGAGCTAACGCTGGATGAGGCGCTTATAACAGATGAGCGGGAACTTATAGATGAACCTGCTCAGATGCAACTATTTCCACTCGAGCCAGAGGAACTGGCACTAATGCCAAGTTTCAACCGTTCAGTAGAAGCAGTAATGAAAAATATGCCTGGCGTGGCGTCCAACAACGAATTCTCTTCCCAGTATCAGGTGAGGGGAGGAAACTTTGATGAAAATTTGGTCTACGTTAATGGGATCGAAATATATCGCCCCTTTTTAGCTCGCTCAGGACAGCAGGAAGGATTAGGTTTTGCCAATCCAGACATGACAAAGGAAATTCAATTTAGTACTGGTGGCTTTCCAGCTCAGTACGGAGATAAACTTTCTTCAGTACTAGATGTAACTTACAGAGAACCGGATCAATTTAGGGGAACAGCAGAATTGGGATTCATTACTTCTACGATACACGTTGAAGGAAGTAATCAAGAGGGAAATGAAGGTGGTAAAGGAAATTCACTTATTTAATGGGTGGCAGACGCTTTAGTACTACCTATCTGCTCAACAGTCTGGAAACTCGCGGAGAATATCGTCCCAATTTTCTTGACTTTCAAGGACTATTCACTTTTACTCCTAAATCATCCGTTCGTTCAGCTGAGTATAAAGTATCGGGATCGGACACTACAGCTATCAGGTATTTTCCTATCGAACGTCTAAAGTTGAGTGCCTTTGTTTCTGCAACCAGGAATAGGTATTTATTTGAACCCACTTCTCGCGAATCTACCTTTGGAACCATCAATCAGGCATTTAGAATCAGAACTGCTTTTGAAGGAAGAGAGATAAGTTCTTACACTACAGGCTTAGGTGCACTTAAACTAACTTATCGGCCTTCTCTGAGGTTGAGCATGGATTACATATTCACAGCTTTTTACACAGAAGAAAGTGAGCTTTTTGATGTGGAAGGAGGATATCTATTGGGAGAGGTTAACACGAGTTTTGGAGATGATGAGTTCAATGAATCAGACTTTGATTTAGGAATAGGCTCTCAATATAGACATGCACGAAATTTTCTGACTGCTACTGTATTTAGTGGACAAGCCAATGGTTATTGGTATCCCGGAGTTTCTGATAATCACAAAATCTTATTCGGTTTCAAAGCGCAACAGCAATATATAGATGATAACCTAAAGGAGTTCAGCTTTTTAGATTCCGCAGGTTTTGTTGTAAATGAATTGAGTCAGTTTAATGTCGTTGAGTCTGTGAGAGGGGAAGCGGAACTCAATAGTATGTTGCTTAATGGCTTCGTACAGCACGAATGGAATCTGGATAAGACTAAAACCCTAGTTTCAGGAGCCAGATTGGTATACTACGACTTGATAGACGAATGGATGTTCAGTCCAAGGATTCAATTTATATACAAACCCCAACTGACCAAAGAAACGCATAGTCTCAGATTAAGGTTAGCTACTGGGGTATATCAGCAGCCTCCCTTTTACAGAGAGTTTCGAAGATTTGATGGTACGCTTAACCTGGATATTGAGCCGCAACAATCCATTCATGGTATTTTGGGATTAGATTATGTATTTACTGCCTGGGGAAGACCATTCAAACTGTTTTCCGAAGTCTATTACAAACGACTATCCAATTTAATTCCCTATGAGGTTCAAAATGTGAGAATACGCTACTACCCGGATGAGGTGGCAGATGGATATGCTTATGGGTGGGATGCCAGAATTAGTGGGGAATTTATTAAAGGAGTTGATTCATGGGTAAGTCTTGGCATCTTGAAGACGGAGGAGAAAATTTTGGGAAATGGAGGAGAATTCGTGCCAAGGCCTACAGACCAACGCGTCACTTTCTCTATGTATTTTCAGGATGAGCTACCAGTTAACCCCACTTATAAAGTGCATGTAAATTATATTTTTGGTAGTGGAATGCGTTTTGGTCCTCCCAGGGTCTTTGACAACCGTACTGCTTTTGATTTCCCTGCTTATCACAGAGTGGATATAGGATTTAGTAAATTAATCACTTTCAGGCCTAAAGCAGAAAGTAGAAAAAAACACGGTCTTGAATCTATTTGGGCCACTATTGAAATCTTTAACTTGTTCCAACGCGAAAATACCGTTTCCTATGTCTGGATTCAGGATCTAAATAATAATCAGTATGCCATCCCCAACCGACTATCTGCACGTCTTATCAATTTCAGACTTATTACCCGCTTCAGGTAATTTAAATATTAAAATAATTGCATTTTAAAAATGTTAGATTTCGTTTATTTGAATGCGTTTTTTTCCACGAAAATCGCTTAATTGTAATCAAATTATTCAATATTGCTGATTTAGTAATTGTTAGTATTTGGAAATGTGGATAAGTAAAGTGAAAGAACAGAATTCTCCATTGAAATTACTTTTAATCGAAGATAATCCTGGAGATGTATTATTGGCACAACAAGCACTTGAAGAAGGAGTAGATCTTCGCTATCGACTAGATGTAGTTACAGATGGTGATAGCGCTATCAGGTATTTGTTTCGTCTGGGAGAATATACCGACGCGGACATTCCGGATTTGATCTTTCTGGATCTTAATTTACCTAGAAGAAACGGGAAGGAAATCCTTGCCCGGATCAAGCAGGATTCGGTGTTGAAGTTTATTCCTGTGATTATTTTTTCCACTTCGGAATCTGAGCAGGATATTCAATCGAGTTTTAACTTACTCGCTGATAATTATGTCGTAAAACCTTTTTCTTACACTGATTTTGTGGTATTAATTTCTCAAATTGTCCATTATTGGAATGGGAGATTGGGAAAACCGGAACATAGAAACCGACATCAGTTTGTAAAGAGAATTGCTTGAGCATAGTTTTCCCAACTCATATTTTTTGCCGCTTTAGCCACATTTTCCCCTGACAATGGATGTTTTAAAAACTTAAGCATAGTCCCCGCCATAGAGTCTATATCTTCGGGTTCCGCAAGATACCCATTGAATCCCTCCTGTACGGTTTCTGGAAAATGTCCCACTCTGGTTGCTAATACCGGAAGCCGAAAATTATAGGCTAAAGATTCCACTCCTGATGGCGTAGCTGTCAAATAGTATGTTATTATACAATCACTCACCTGGAAATAGCGATGAACCTCTTCATTGGGAACAAATCGATTTATAAGTACTGTATGTTCTTCTATATTTAACTCCTTAATGAGCTTTAGGGGATCGTACTGCCGTTCGTCATCACTTTTTCTGACGAATATAGCTTTCGCTATACCGAATATGGCATTTTTAAGCCTTGTAGTGAACTTTTTTTGGTCCAGCGTTTGCCAGAATGATTCTCCTACGATGAGAAGAGACACGTCCTTTCGTTGCTCCAGGACTTTAGCAAATGCTGGAATAACATTATGCAATCCCTTATACTTTCGGATAAAACCAAAAAACAGGAACACATTCTTTTTTAATCCTAATTCGCGTTTATGAGCTTCAACACTGAAGTCTGGATCTATTTGAAACAGATCATATACTGGGTGATATAACTTGATAATCGTTTTTTCGGGTTTATCTGCTCTTTTCCCATCTTCTCTTAGTACAAATGAAGTATCCGAGAATAGTTCGCGAAGTTCGTGGGCTGTTTTATATGCGTGAACGATATAAGTAGGAGCTCCTTTTAATCCGTATCGAGTGAAAAATTGATCCAATATACTAGCCTCCTTTTGAACTAATACATGTAGGTCAAAAATGACTTCTATTTCCGAGTGGCGGTATAACTTTCTGGCGATCCACCCCAGTGGGAGCCCCTGGAGTGCTATGGCCCATTGGAACACGACTATATCCGGCTTAAGTTGTTTAATAAATGTGTATGTCTTTTTCCAGCTAGCAGGGCGATTATAGTCTGTCAGGTAAGTCACTCTGATAGAGGTTCCTTCTAAAAAGTTATGCTTGCTGCTCCGATCTATAAAGTCTCGAGGAATAATAGCGGGATACTGTTGGGTCCAGGAAACTATATGCACTTCTGTATTTGGCATTCGATCCAGACTCCGAGCAAGAGAGGTATTATAATTTGCTATCCCCCCTTTAAATTGAGGGCCTGGACCAAAACAAACTATTCGTTTCATATAAGCACAATCGTCTACTTCGAATAAAAAAGGTAACAACTAATCACTTGCTATTTACGAAAGAGGAAGAGATGTTCCAAAATCCAATATTATTAGTTTTGTTTGGTATTATTTGCTAATATTATTGTTATTATCGGATTGTAATGTCAATGATGTGGAAGAATATTCATTTGAGCGAGGAAAGGAATAGAGGAAAGCCCATATGTATTTGAATTGTCATACTTATTTCAGCTTTCGATATGGAACCCTTTCTGTAGATGCGTTAATATCACTTGCTAAGAAATACGGTATCCGGGCATTAGCGTTAACGGATATTCACAATTCTTCTGCTTGTTATGATTTCGTCAAAGCCTGTCGGAGGAATGATATTCATCCAGTGGTAGGCATGGAATTCAGGCGTGAAGGGAAGTTGTTATATATCGCTATAGCAAGAAATTTGGATGGATTTCAGGAGATTAATTCTTTTTATTCTCAATATGCCATGCAAGGTCTCCCTTTCCCTGAATTACCTCCTTACTGGTCTCAGGTATATGTGATTTATCCATGGGAGAGGAAAAGTCAGACCAGCCTAAATGAACATGAGTGGTTAGGAGTACGGGTAAATGAAGTAGGCCAGATATTTCGGTCGAGATATCGCCATCATCAAGATAGGTTAGTCATTCTCCAGCCTATTAGTTTTGAGAATAAACTGGGATTTAACATGCATCGTTTGCTCAGGGCCATTGAGCATAATACCTTATTGAGTAAACTAAGTGCCAGTCAGCATGCTTCTCAAGCAGAGATATTTATACCTCCAGATATGTTACATAAAGCGTTTGCTGACTATCCCCAAATCAAGACAAATACTGAGCAGCTTTTGGCAAGATGCAGTTTCGACTTTGCGTTTAATCGAAGGCGGTCGCGCCAAACATTTACCGGAGATAAATATGAAGACATGTTGTTGTTGGAAAAGTTGGCGATGGAAGGGGCTGAAGCGCGTTATGGGACGGAACGTTCTGATGTTGTGCAGCGATTGAGGCGAGAATTGGAAATCATTGATCGACTCGATTTTAATGCCTACTTCCTGATTACCTGGGATTTTATTCAATATGGTAAATCGCGTGCTTACGTTCATGTAGGCAGAGGGAGTGGAGCAAATAGTATTGCCGCTTATTGTATGGGCATTACAGATGTTGACCCGATTGAATTGAATTTGTATTTCGAACGATTTCTCAATCCTAAAAGAACGTCGCCACCCGACTTTGACATTGACTTTTCGTGGAAAGCCAGGGATCATGTAATAGATTATGCTTTTAAACGCTATCGTTCTAATCACACTTCTTTATTAGCGACTTATCAAACCTTTCAATATAGAGGGTTAATTCGAGAACTGGGAAAAGTATTTGGGATGACTAAGCGGGAAATGGATCAATTAGCTGCCCATCCGGTTCCATCCCAGCACGCACCAGATAAAGTTTCTGGTTGGGTGTTGAGATACAGTGAGCGTTTACAGGGATTTCCTAATCACCTTAGCATACATGCAGGAGGAGTACTGATATCAGAAGGGCCTATTCACGCTTATACTGCGACAGATATGCCTCCTAAGGGCTTTCCCATTACCCATTTCGATATGTATGTAGCAGAAGAAATAGGTTTACATAAGTTTGATATCCTTAGCCAAAGGGGGTTAGGGCATATTCGGGATTGTGTGGAATTGGTACAAAAAAAATCAGGATAAAGCTGCTAATATTCATCGGGTAGAAAAATTAAAGCAAGATCCCCGTATTCGTTCGTATATTGCGTAGCGGAAAGACCATTGGTTGTTTCTACATTGAATCGCCGGCTATGCGCCAACTTATCCGAAAACTGGATTGCGAAGATTATCTTACCTTGGTAGCTGCGAGTTCCATCATTCGCCCTGGAGTGTCCAATTCAGGGATGATGCGTGCGTATGTAGAACGGCACAATGGAAAAGCTTTCTCTTATCCTCATCCTCATCTACAGGAGTTATTGCAAGAAAACCTATGGGGTAATGGTATATCAGGAAGATGTGATTAAAGTAGCCCATGAGTTTGGGGGATTAGACTTGGCAGAAGCGGATTTACTGAGGCGGGCGATGAGTGGAAAATTCAGGTCTCGACGCGAATTGGATCGACTTTCAGCCATATTTTTTTCTAACTGTCGCGATCGTAAGTATCCGGGAACATATCATACAAGAACTTTGGAGACAAATTCAGGGTTTTGCTGCATATTCTTTTTCTAAAGCACACTCAGCGAGTTTTGCTGTGGGAGAGCTTTCAGAGTTTGGTATCTGAAAGCATATTTCCCCCTGGAATTTATGGTAGCAGTAGTCAATAACTTTGGGGGTTTTTACGATACGGAAATGTATTTGCATGAAGCCCGCCAATTAGGAGGGGTGATTCAAGCACCTTGTGTGAATCGGTCTCTTTATCTCACTCACCTTATGAAGAAGAATATTTTTTTAGGATTCACCCACATAAAGGATATTGGAACAGGAGTTGGGACATAATATTGTTAAGAGAGCGAAAGGCCAATGGTGCATTTAGGCATCTAGAAGATTTTATGCGTAGGGTAGGGGTTACGCATGACCAATTGATACGTTTGATCAGGGTCGGAGGCTTACGATTTACTGGAAAAAGTAAGGCCAACTTGATGTGGGAGGCAAAAAATGAGAATTAAGGGTAAACAGCAAAATGGTCAGAAGGAAGTGTTATTTGATGCCGGTAATGAAGACTTTTTTATACCCGAACTTCCTCAGAATCCGATAGAAGATGCTTATGATGAAATGGAACTATTAGGTTTCCCTCTATGCTCACCTTTCGATTTACAGTTAAGAACACATGAAGAATGTATCACTTCAGCTCAGTTATACGAATATGTAGGAAAAACTGTCAATATCATTGGATACCTGGTAACGCGCAAGGAGACTCGTACGGTGAAGAAAGAATTAATGCAGTTTGCCAATTTTATAGATGAAAAAGGAGATATGTTTGATGTTGTTCTGTTTCCAGATGTCAATCGTAAATATGCCTTTTCGGGTAGAGCTCTATACAAAATAACAGGTAAAGTAACAGAAGAATTTGGCACATGTAGCATCGAAATGACATGTGCCAATAAATTGTTATATAAGTCAGATCCTCGATTGGCAGACGCTTCGTATTAGCTAAATATTCTTTTACCTTGAGAAATTGTTATTAAAGGAATGTTACATATGCTTTTCTCCTTTTAATATCACTATACCGATTCGATAGATCAGTTAAGGCAATTTGAGCATTTGATTTACTGGGATACATCCCATATATAACAGCATAATAATCAACACCATTAACTCTTTTTGAATGTAGATAAACGTACTGATAACCAAAGCTGGCAGATAATTTCTGGGCTTCACTTAGGGCGTTACAAAGATCTCTGGAAGAATAAAGTTGAATAACCCATCCTTGGGCCATTACTTCTGTCAAATCAGTAGTGTACACCCCACCTGAAATAAGATTTCCTTGTTGAAGTCTACAGGGAGCCTGATAAGTGGTACTATTTTGAATAGAACGAGTACCTATATCATATCTAGCAGTAGTATTAATCCCTCTGCTGGTAGCTGAGTTACTCTGTTGTAATCGGTTTACCTGTGTATAAAGTTCATTATTTCGAATCTTATACTCGTTCATTTCTCTTTGAAGTTGCTCATTTGCATATTGCAAATTGACCACGGTCTGTTTTAGTTGTGCATTTTCTCTTTCTAGATAGATCGTGTAAGGATCTTTGATGGGTTGAGACTTGGTAATAGCGAAGGAAATGATTATCAATAAGATAAGCATGATTCCCCTGTGCAACCACCAAGCATATTTGGGTATATACATGGTATTAAGAATTAGAAGTACATATAACCTTTCTATGTATACTGACCTCGGTATATAAGGTTACCAATTTTACGGCATTATATAAAAAATATAAGAAAGAGATAAAATTTTTCAAAAAATCTTAATTTTTATGTAGCAAGAATGATGGATTTATCGAATCGTTATATCTCAAAATACAGTTGTAATAATTCCAGGCACTGCGGACCTATTTCTTTTAATTGTGCTACTTCTTCCCAATAACTAAAGTAGCCCAGTTGCTTACGGAGATTCATTAATTTTTCTGCTAACCCATCTTTCATACATGGATAATAACTTAGTTTTTTTAGTGATACGGTATTAAGATCTACCTTTTCATAATCAATTTCTGTATCTACATACAGATAGGATTTCATTAATAAAAAGTTTTTTTCGGAAAGCCCATAAACATGTTGAAGTAAATCCAGAGAAGCATAGAACCCAATAATTTTTCTAAAACTGATTATTCGATGCGCTAGCGTGGGACCTATTCCTGGTAATTTTGCCAAACTAACAGAATCGGCCTGATTTAACTCTAGCACATCTATTTCTTCATGCATCCATTTATCATCGAAATGAACAGATGTATCCATTGTTGAAATTATCTTGTTGTGGCCGGTATTATTTATGGTATCGTTTAGTAATGTCGTTGTTGAAAGTGGATTTTTATAAAAAAGAGAGTCTAAGTTAAGCGTGGAATCTATCCATAGGTGCATGGAAATGTGTTTGAAGACCTCTTGATCTAATCCATACACCTGCCCAACCTCTGTTATTTGTTTAAATCCTCTTTTAGCGGCTCTATACTTAACAATTCTTTTACTGAGAACTGAGCCAATTCCAGGAAGCTGTTTCCATTCTATAGAATCGGCTGTATTAATTTCTATTGAAAAATTACTGTTATATTTTTTAACACCGTTTAACCGTGAATGATTATTTTTATTTCCATTTTCAAAATGAAGATAAGTATTGGGAGAGAAGTTAGCATTAGGATGTGACGGATTCGGAATAAGCGTAGAATCCAGCCAAAGTAACGGCTTCATCCGATTAAAACATTCTTCTGACAGGCCATATACATGCTGAAGTTGGTCAACTGAATGAAACCCCCCAAGTGATTCACGAAATCGAATAATCCTGGCGCTTAACACAGGACCAATTCCATTTATTGATATCCATTCCATGCTATCTGCTGTATTGATTTCCAGTATATGGCTTTCCAAAGTGTTAACTTTGTGTTTGCTGTTGAACCTTATATAATTGGTAAGAAGGCTAGGAGAAGTGTTTTTTTCGAAAGAATCTATCCTTACAAATATGTCGGGAGACAAATGTGGCAGATCATCTCCATAAAACAGATCAATTGAATGAGGCATTATGATCCATTTTAGTAGCATCAGAAAAGTGAGAAGAACAAGAAATACAGTAATGCCTTTTTTCTGGCGTTTACTAAATGCCAAGGCTTCCCAGAAGGACGTCATAAGAAACATTATTTGATTGAACAGAGATTATGATCACTCATAACCAAATAAAGACTTATTTCGTCTTCTCTGTGGTGAGGGTTAATGATTCCTCATTAACCATTTGACTAGGTACAGAAAAAGAAAAGGTCGTTCCTACTCCTTCTTCAGAGGATAACTTACAAATTCCGTTAAGTTTTTCCACAGCATTTTTGACAATATAGAGTCCCAGGCCTGAGCCTCTACTTTTAGTATTTCCTCTGTAAAACATGTTGAATACCTTTCCCAGTATCTTCTCAGAAATACCTACTCCATTATCACTTATAATGAACTCTACGCAATCATTTCGCTGGTATGCTTTTATAGAGATAAAAGACTGTTTTTTAGTAGAGTCAAAATAGGTTATACTATTGGTAATCAGATTTTGAAGAATAGAAATCAGTAGTTTGGGATCAGAAACAAAGGCATCTTTTAAACTCACTTCTACCTTAAACTCAATTTCCTTGGAGTTGGGAAGATGCTGTAGGCTTTCAATAATCTCATTGATAAGTTGTTCTATGTCTATAGACTGATAGGTCGTCTGTGCTTTACTGAGTCGTGTTACATCAATTAAATCGACCAATATAGAATCTAATCTTTGGGTACTTTGTGAAATGAGTTGAAAATATTTATTTGCTTTTTCATCTTTCACTTCCGACTGGGCAATATTCGTTACTCCAATGATCGAAGCTAAAGGCCCTTTTAAATCATGAGAAGCTTTGTAGACAAAAGAGTCCAGCTCTTGATTTTTCTCTTTTAATTTTAGCTCAGTTATTTTTCTATCAGTAATATCGGTAATAATTGCAATGGTCCCAATAGTATCTCCTTTGCTATTTTTATGAGGCGATTGAGTAATTAATACCCATATACTGTTCTCATTTAAGCTTTGAAATTCGATCTCGTATTGATGGCTACTTTCAACATCCTTGAAAGAAACATTATTTTTTGAAGCATCTATGGGCCAGAGTATCTGATGAAATTTTTGGCCTATAATTTCCGATCTTGGCTTGTTCATCAGTGAAGCCATTTTATCATTTACAAAAATGATTATGCCGGAAAGATCAGTCATGATCAAACCTTCATTCATTTTCTCAATCAGCGTTCGATATCTTTCTTCACTTTGTGCCAGGGCGAGTTGTGCCTCTTTTCTGGCTGATATAGGGCTTATGTGCAGAATAGTAGCCATTTTATTGTTCCAGTTAAAAGGAGCAGCTTTTAACTCAACGGGGATTTCCGTCCCATTTTCAAGTAGAATGACAGTCTCGATGTATGGAATACTTCCTTGAAGCACTGAAGGCAATCGTTGAAGGAGTTTTGTTTTTTGAGAGGGGAGGACATATTCAGCAAATTCTTTTCCTATCAAAGCTGTTTTAGGTCGTTGAAATAACCCCAATGCCACCTGATTAATTTCAAAGATTTCTCCTTGAAGCGACTGTATGATCATCGCATGAGGCGCATGGGTGAACATTTCCCTAAAGGTTATGTGATAGGAACTATGCTCTTGATCCTGCTTTTCATCGAAAGAAGCAGACATGAGAGAAAACATACTTATCAGGCGCTCTCTTTCCTGTAAAATTGATTTATAGATCGTTATTTGAATGCGCTGATCTTCTGGGTGTTTAGTCTGAAGTTTTACCATTGAAGTAATAGATTCATTCAATGGTAATTCCTGAATATTTTTTTCCAGTTCATTTTTTTCATCTATAAATAAATCTGTAATATGTAGTGAAGCAACTTCCTCTGGTGTGAATTTTGTGAAATGGTAAGCTGCCATATTCATATCTGTTATGGACTTTGACTCAACATCTGCAATAATAATTCCCTGATTATTCGCCTGGAAGAGACTTTGATAATCCTGAGCTACGTTTGTTAGCGATTTTTCCAGGAATACTTTTTGACTTATATCCTCAAATAATAAAATAATGTCTGGCCTGATGGCAGGCGGAGAAAGGATATGTACTTGAGTATATCCCGAAATTTTGTTTCCTCCTACATGCTCAATGATCGTACTTTGTGATTGAGAACTTTCTTTAAGCTTATGTATGCAACCTCTGATTTGATTAATAGCCGAATGAGGAAAAAACTCTGGAGCTGAATGGATGAGCGGTTTATCTATGAATGATTTTGGTAAATTGCTATTAGAATTTGGGACATAAATTTGTTTTACATTTTCTTTAATATCTACGATAATACTGTAGCGCAAATGCCTCTTAAAAAAGAATGTATCCAAGGTTTCTAAATAAACAAGTCTTTCTTCTTCTAGCTTCGTTTGGGTAATATCAGTTAATTGTAATAAGAGTGCCGTTCCTTGATAAGTTCGGAGCTTTTGAAAGATCATTTCGAGGGTTATCGTATTGCCAGCATCATTGGTCATATGATACAATCCATGCTCTTTAGTTCCTGGCTCCGCATTTTTCAATTTATTTACAATAAACTGCTTATCTAATTGGAGTAAATCCCATAACTCTGAGATAGTTATTTCAGGCGTTTGGAATAAGGACTTACTTAGAGAAATGGCTGCAGGATTACGATAATAAATGAAGGTAGCATCTGAATTTATTAAAAATATGCCTGAATCCTCAGAGTCCAGTAAAGATTTCAAGAATCGTCCATGCCTCTTATCGCTTTCATATTTATTTTCTTTATACCATGTATGAAGTCCGGCAAACAATGTATAGATAGAAAGGATGGAATTGAATACATACTTGTTGAAGGGTATATTATCCAACATGAAAGTACAGAGTACCAGTAAAGAAAGGCTAGAGATGGCGAATATGGAAAATTCTACAATGTTCCTAAATGATAGGGCATAAAGTACATGAGCCGCTACGAGAACGATAACAAAATGTATATCAAAGTTATTTCTGTAGGTAAGAAAAATGATTCCCAAATAGATAAATAGATAACAATAAGAGGCATATTCAAAAAGATTGGTCGATATTCTCGTATTGTATAGGGAGCCTATTGCTAAGCCAAGACAGGCTAAAGTTACGGGTGCATAAATATAGTGGGGTAGATGTAAACCAGTAGCCAGGATATTTACGGTGAGGCCACTTGCCAAGCTTATAATAGCCAATGCTATGAGTACCAGCCTATACATGGCCGGATATTCTTGACTGGAAAAATATGATGGCGAATGTTGCCCACTCATAAATAGTTGAATACACTTCTATATAAATGAATGGAGGTTGTAAAAACCTCCATCCTAAATAAATCATCAAAAGGTAAAACCTTCAGGAGGTTTTTTTATTATTTTTCTCTTAGTTACTCGCTCTTTTTTCCGCTAGTGAAACAGCATTATAGACATTAATAATTCCACCAGTCTGGGAAAGATTGCCAAAAGAAATCATATTTTCAGAACCGGGTTGTGTAACTTTATCATCTTTATATAAAGCTGCAGACTGGATAATGATATCCTTCACTTCTTTATAGTCCAAATCCGGATAGTAAGACATAAGTAGAGCAGCCAGACCAGAAACTACCGGTGCTGCCATGCTGGTACCGTCCAGATTGGCATATTGTTGATCAGGAACAGTAGAATAAATTTGTACTCCAGGTGCAAACACATCCACCGAATTATTTCCAAAATTTGAGAACGGAGCCACAAAATTTCCAGATGATTGCCAAGAAGATGCTCCTACCTCTATCCAATTCTTTACTTCTTTTCCCGAATGAGAAGTCTTTAAATATCTCGTTGGAAAATTATCTTCTTCATCTATATCTTCTCCATCATTTCCTGCGGCATGTATTAATAAAACGCCTTTTTTCTGAGCATATTTTACTGCTTTATCTACTACCTTTTTATTGGGAGAATACGATTTACCGAAGCTCATATTTATGATGTGTGCTCCATTATCTACAGCGTAATATATGGCATTTGCTACATCCTTATCTCTTTCATCTCCATCGGGAACTGCTCTTACCACCATTATACTCACATTATCAGCAACTCCATCTACTCCTAAACTATTATTTCTTTCCGCAGCAATGATTCCTGCCACATGTGTTCCGTGTTTCGGGTCAGGACCTATGACATCATTATTGCCATAATTTCTTTGGCTCAGATCATCTAAATCATCTCCTACAATCTCTCTTGCATCGAATTCGGGATTTAACTGAAATTCGAGTTTGTTTCGATAAACTTCCTCATATGTCTTTAGCTCTTCATCATTTAGCTGATTACTCAACGCGATGATGAGAAAATTTTTAGCGTATTCTTTTTCTTGTCCTTCTACTTCCAAATTCTCTATCATTTCAAGAGATAATTCTTTATCTCCTAATTCTTCTTCCAGAATTTCTCTAGCTTGAAAGTAAGTTTGGGATAATTGCTGAATATTAGCATAGCTCATTTCCGCCTCAGCCACTTCTTTATCAAAGGCTTTCTTAATCTTCTGATAATATTCGTATTCTTTCCTTTTCTTTCCTGAGAGATCAGCTTTTTCTACATCTTTGTATTTTTTGTCAAACTTTACTAACAGACGAGTGATCTCCAATGATTCATGACTGATATTTTGTCCGTCTTTTCCTCCTAAAAAGTTCCAACCATTTACATCATCCACATATCCATTTCCGTCATCATCTAAATTATTATCAGGAACCTCATCCTCATTGACCCATATAACATCATCTAAATCCTCATGCTCTATATCAATCCCGGAATCAATCACTGCAACGATGATCTTTTTCGATTCTTTTCCCTTCAATTTTTCCTCATAGGCCTTCAGTAAGCTGATTCCTTTATAACTGCCTTCAGACGGATCGAGATGATGCCAATTTTGAGGAATGCTATTAGTAGAATCTCCAGGGCCAGCAAAGTCAATTACAATATCATTTACTTCTGCATGAGTAGTACTCACTAACAAACATATGCCTATTGCTAAAACACTTATCTTCATAGAATAAATTATATTTGAGCAAATCTAGTGAAGTTGCCATTCCAATAAAAATAATATATCATCAAAATACGGAGTAAATTCAACTTAGATACATTATTTATCATTTAGTTACACTAAAATGAAACGCACAGATCAACCTGGACTTTTATCTGCCTCTCATTAATTCGATCTTAGAGTTAATTAAAGGTCGAAAATTAGTATGACAAAAATTAAAAATAACCAGATTTGTTTTTATTTAAAAAAAAATAAGTTCTCTTTGTTAAGTTATATAAATCTTGAATTTTTATTCATTCAAGAATGATGTTGTTAAGAGATAGAAAGCTTTCTATTCGTTTCTTTTCCCATTCCTTTGATGATCAACTCTTCATCGTAAAGACCTAGCAACAAATAAGCCAGACCTTCTTCGTCTTCTACCATTCCTTTTACATTGATGAAATGTATATGATGGGATTGACCATAATTACCTTCGTGATTGTGTCCACTAAAATATGCTTTTACTATATCATAAGACGTTATTAAATCCAGGATTTCCTGACTATTCCATAGATTATGTGAATTAGGAGGATATACGGGATAATGATTACAAATTATTACATATTGTCCTTTTTTTTGCGCTTCTAATAACTCATTCTCCAGCCAATTTAATTGAGTTTTACCTATTCCACCATTCCATTCATTCCCGTTCAGCGCCCTTTTATGCTGAAGATGAGTCAGCCATTGGACAGCTATATCCCTTTGTGATGTGCCTTCTAATGAGGAATGTAGACTGATATCATTTCCATCTAGCAGGATGAATCTCCAATTGGCATGCGTAAAACTATAATAAGGATGAGGCATCTTCAATATTGACGGAATCAATTTTTTTTGATCTTCAGCTACCTGAAAATCGTGATTCCCCAATACGTGATAACGCTGAAATTTAAGTTGATCATATATGGGTAATACTTTTTCGAAACTAGCTATATCCCTATCGATGACATCTCCCAAATCAATGACAAAAGATATTTGCTCTTGATGTACTGCATGGATAAACGATCGTAGTTTAGTTAAACTATTTCTAAAATATCTATTCATAAAAGGTTCTGCATCAGCATACTGGATATCACTAATCATAGCTATTGTAAATACTGGCTGATCTGATGTATATTGATCTTTTGCGGATGTTGGCATAGGTAAATTGTATTTCCGCCAATTTACATAGATTATTAGGGATCAAAGGAAAGACAGTAGATTATAGGGACAAATTCTTCTACTTGTTATATGCGATCGAAGAGATTTTATTATAAGTGTGGTTAGAGGTAGCGCTGATACATACAGAAAAGTTGGGATGACTTACTAATTAAGGCATCCCATATATATTGTGATAACTTAGATAGTATTATTTAGGGGCCATGATCATAATCATGCGCTTTCCATTCATTTTAGGAGCTGATTCAATTTGTGCATGTTCTGAAAGCCTATCGGCAAAACGTTCTAGCAGTTCTCTTCCTCTGTCCTTATAAATGATATTTCTACCTCTAAACTGAACATAAGCTTTTAATTTGTTCCCAGAGGTAAGAAATTTTTCAGCATGTTTTGTTTTAAAGTCTAAATCGTGGTCATCTGTATTAGGACCAAAACGAATCTCTTTCATCACCACTTGATGCTGATTTGATTTTTGCTGCTTACGTTTTTTCTTTAAATCATAAGCAAATTTAGAATACTCCATGATTTTACATACAGGAGGATTTGCTTGCTTGGATATTAGAATTAAATCTAACTCGCGCGTCTCAGCTAAATCAAGTGCCTGACTTCGGGTAAGTACGTCATTCGCTTTTTCCCCATCGATTTCTACAATGCGCACTTCTTTTGCTCGGATTTCATCGTTAATCTGATGTTCTCTTCTATTTCTTACGGGATGTGAAAAGGGTCTTCTCTTTCTTCTCAAATTAGTTTTATTTAGTTAAACAATAATTAATTAGGGTTATATAAATTAATAGTAAAATATAATGAATTTACGTGATTTTTACCTATCAAGTTTAACCATAAAATTAATATTTTTCTAATATCTATCTAAATTCTAACTATTCACACCGTGATCTTTATCTATGTTAAACTTAATTTATTAAATTGGGGCAGAAATTGATCGGACAATTATTTAAAAATTATTGGTAGTGATGACCTTTAGTTAATACATAGTATTAATATATAGTCTTATGCCTGTAATTTTTTTTAAATACAATTTCTAATCAATTTTCAGAAAAGACCTCACATATATGGAACACGTGTCCACCCCTTTCAAAACACCGTTTTCTATTACATCTACCTTCTTCATTATACACATAATTTGCTCTCTTCTTTTCTTTCAGCACTTGACTATTAAAGCTGACGATCATCCTCTTCAAGTCGTCAATTTACCTGATTTAACTGTTCAGATTGACTATGCATTTCCCGTAGTGGTAAATCAGGGAAATGTGCTTGAGGTAGAAGGTATCGTTCAGAACATAGGTACAGGAAGCACAGATGCCTCAGGACCCGCTTCCATAATAATTGATTATTATTTATCTGCAGATCAAAATTTTAGTCCTGCCACTGATATATATTTAAATGGAGTCCCATATCCAAATACAACTGTTTTAGCGCCTGGCGAATTTTTGATCGAACAACTTAATTTACCCACCAACAGTATTCCTTTTGGTATTTACTATTTAATTCTGGTGGTCGATCCTCTAGGCGGTGGAACTCCTCTTGGTATCATTCCTGAAAGCAATGAAAATAATAATGTATTTGTTTATGGTACTCAAATAACGGTAGGTATTGATGAAGACTTAGACGGACCTGATTTGATATGTGAAATTGATTTTGTAGAAAAAACAGACTTAGAGAAAGAGACTAAATTCAATGTAACTTCTACAACCGTAAACCTGGGTACTTCCGATGCATCAGACTTTTTTACACGTTTTTATTTATCCAAAGACTCAAAATTCAGGGTTGGTGAAGATTTTTTTATTGGTGGTGAACAATTCAACCCCAGTATTATCTTTGCCTCAGGCGATAGTGTAACAGCAGATGAAGAGTTAGATATTTCTAAAGGTCAATCCGTTGTACCTGATGGGGACTATTTTTTAATTTGTGTTGCTGACGCCCCTGAGAAGGATTTCCCTATTGGTCAGATCACGGAAGCTGATGAAAATAATAATCAATTTATATACGATATAAAAATAAGGGTTAAAAACGGTAATTTACCGGACTTAATACCGAAGATTGAATTTGTAGAGGATAAACCTGTATACACGCCTACTGATGTCTTTGATTCTAATGCAAGAACGACCAATCAAGGAACAGCTGATGCACTGAACTTTATAGATAATGAAGGATTTTTTACTAAATTTTTTCTCTCTAAAGACATCTTGTATGATCCTGATGACTTTGAAGTAGGAGGAGATCAATTTGGACCTGATTCTATTTTTACTCCAGGTAGAACGAGTGTAAGGGATGAGAAATTAGCAATTAATAAAGATGGCATAACAGTACCCGAAGGAGAGTATTATTTAATTTTAGTTACAGATCCATGGACATCAGAATTACCTAATGGAAGAATCATAGAATCGGATGAAAATAATAATGAAGTAGTTTATGAAAAGAAGATCATCGTTCAAAATCCAGCACCTGACTTAATTATTCAGGATGCGAACGCTGCTGTCCCTGCGATTTTACCTGGAATAATTTTTAGTCTTACTTTTGATGTAAAAAATAATGGGAATTCGAGTGCAAATGAAACGAATGTCTGTATTTATTTATCGAAAGATAATGTAATTGATGTATTAGATATACCATTAGGAGAACTTGATATTCCTACCACAAATAACTTACTGGGGCCGGGAGAAATAGATCAAATTAATCGGGATATTAGTATTCCATTGCTCACTTTACCAGGTGCCTATCAAATTATTATTGAGGCTGATTGTGATAAGGTGATTTTGGAAAGTGATGAAACCAACAATCTCGGCTTCGTTCCTCTTGAGGTACTTCCCCAATCTGATCTTACCATTACTGACCTAAGCTTAACTCCAGCATCTTTAGCTCCGGGAGGGAGCGTAGAGTTAGGAGTGACGTATGTAAACCAAGGAGATGCCGATGCTGGTCTTACTGCATTATGTTTTTACCTTTCGGATGATGAACTTTTGGATGAGGATGATTTACTTTTGGGCAATGAGAATGCTTCTGCTGTATTAGCAGGTCAAAGCTTAGGATTGATTAGCACTCAATTTATTCCTAACCCTTATATACCGGGAAACTATTTCCTCTTGGCTCAAGCAGATTGTGATGAGGTTGAAAATGAAAGTAATGAAACTAATAATGTAGTGGCTAAGCCCATTGTTATTACCCAAAATCTGCCAGACTTATTTATAACCAACGAATTTGTAGATCCACCTACTTTTCAACCAGGAGATAGTATTAAAGTGTCTTTTACAATAAACAGTATTGGAACTGGGGATGCTCCTGTTTCTCAAGTATGTGTTTATATCTCTAACGATAATGTGCTTGATGCTGATGACGGATTGATAACAAATGTGGATATTCCTGCTCTCCAAAGTGGAGATTTTCTTGAACTTAGTTCGATTGTTCCTATTTCGGAATTGGCTACTCCGGGGGATTTTTTTGTCATCTTTAAGGCTAATTGTGATTCGGGTTTTATCGAAAGCGACTCAGGAAATAATGAAGTTTCTGTTGCTATTACGATTGATCCTTTACTGCCTAATTTGACTACTATAGCACCTTCTCTGTTAATTGATACAGTATTTCCAGGTGATACGACAACGCTTGAATATTCCTTATCAAACCAGGGACCTGGAGATGCTGCGGCAACTTCTTTATGTTTTTACTTGTCTACGGACAGCATTTTAAATAATGGAAATGCTAATATTTTACTTGACGAACTTCCTTTACAGGCATTAACAGCCAGGTCCGGTGCTACCTTATTGCAGGATCTTGTTATTCCTGTCGGAACAACTCCGGGGGATTATTTTGTGGTGGTACAAATTGACTGTCAAAATTTAGTTGCAGAAACTAATGAAACGGATAATGCAGTTGCTGCAGCAATTACAGTACAGCAACCTCTACCAGATCTATCTGTGGCCAATCCTACCATAGCTAATCCTATTGTGACGCCTAAGAATGTGCTTCCTGGGGAAGAAGTCGATTTGAGTGTGCAAATTTCGAATGTAGGTAATGCCGATGCGAATATATCGACTACCTGTCTTACTTTATCATTGGATAATATATTAGATCCAACAGATATCCTAGTAGCAGAATTGCCTACCAGATCCATAGCAGCTGGCGAACTATTTGGTTTAAATGAAAAGTTTACTATCCCTCAGGGAACTGCTCCTGGCAATTATTGGGTTATCATTGAAGTAGATTGCAAAAATGGCTTGAACGAAAGTGATGAGACGAATAACATCATTTTAATTAATTTAACCGTTGATCCACCTCTGCCGGATTTATCTGTAGCAGACCCTACTATCGCTAATCCTATTGTGACGCCTAAGAACGTGCTTCCTGGGGAAGAAGTTGACTTGAGTGTTCAAATTTCGAATGTAGGGAATACTGGTGCCAATATCTCAACAACCTGTCTGACTTTATCATTGGATAATATATTAGATCCGGTAGACATACCAGTAGGAGAATTGCCAACTGGTGCAATAACTGCAGGAGAATTATTTGGATTAAATGGTAAATTTACTGTTCCTCAAGGTATTGCCCCTGGAAACTATTGGGTAATAATAGAAGTGGATTGTAAAAATGAGTTGACAGAAATTGATGAAACAAATAATATCATTCTGATTAATTTAACCGTTGATCCACCTCTGCCGGATTTAACCATCACTTCTCCATTCATCAGCCAAACTACCTTTTTACCTGGCGATACCATTTTTGCTACTTTTTCTGTAGAAAATTTGGGAGATGTACCCACCTCTACTGTTTGTATTTATCTCTCTACAAACAATGGTTTCGATGATGATGATCCGTTATTGGCACAGATTACGGTACCTTCACTTCTTGATAACGATTTTATCGATCTCAGCGCTTTGCTTTCTATCTCACCTAATACCTTACCTGGCGATTATTTTATTTTATTTCAGGCTGATTGTGGTTTTGATATCACCGAAAGTGATGAAACAAATAACGATACGGTGATACCTGTGACTATTAACCCCCTGCTTCCGAATTTAATTGTCGAAAATCCAGCATTGACACCTAATACCTTATTTCCGGGAGATACAATTTCTATCGATTATGAAGTCTTCAATCGAGGGCAGTCAGAGTCAGGGATGAATGCCCTTTGCTTCTACTTATCGCCAGATAATCAACTTGATACGGGAACTGATATACTTCTTTTCCAAAGACCGCTAGATTTTTTATCTGCGGGAGTCGGAGGACCACTTAATCAGAAAGTTCCTATCCCACCTGGAACTGTAGCCGGGAATTATTTTGTCATTATCAAGGTGGATTGCGAAGATGTAGTAACTGAAAGTGATGAGACTGATAATATCACCTTTGCACCGATCAATATTAATCCGCCGCTATCTGATTTAACTTTTTCTGGTGAAACAATTACCCCCAATACTGTATTTCCGGGGGATGTTACAACTGCTTCCTTTGAATTAGGTAACTTTGGATTAGGAGATGCGGCAAATTCCACTGTTTGTTTTATTCTGTCAACAGATGAGTTTTTTTAGTCCGGATGATTTTTCTTTGGGAGAGCTAGCTGCTGGGGCAATTACCGCTGGGGATAAATTGGACTTAACCCAAGATCTGACTATTCCTGCTGGCACAGTAGCCGGAAATCATTTTATTATCTTTCAGGCAGATTGTAAAGGGGTTATAGGCGAGAGTAATGAGACGAATAATGAAGTAACTGTACCTATTAACATCGCCCAACCGCAACCCGATTTAGTTTTTACCAATTCGTTAGCTGATCCAAATACTGTATTTCCTGGAGACTTTATTAACATAAGATATCAAATAAGTAATTCAGGGGATGGAAATGCTGGACCTTCTACTACTTGTGCCTATTTATCGACTAATAACGCGTTGGATGGAACAGAAATACCACTGGGAGAATTTGCTACTACAGGCCTAACTGCTGGTAATCAGGAAATTGACGAAAATGATGTTTTAATTCCGTTAGGAACAGCAGCAGGACAATATTTTATCATCATGGAGGCAGATTGCAAAAATGTAGTGGCAGAAAATGATGAAGCAAATAATATCGAAGCTATTCCTGTAACTGTCTTGCCAGCTCCATCTGACTTAAGTATGTCAGGTTTCAGACTCACTCCGAATACTGTTTTTCCAGGAGATATCACAACTGCTACTTTTGATC